>CAWATS010000007.1:0-1166384 GCA_963785005.1 uncultured Actinomycetota bacterium | reverse complement strand
CTTCATCGTCGGCACCGGCGCGGCGGCCTTCGCGCTCTACCAGCACGACGCTGACCGGCCGGCCGCTCGACGACGTCCTCGACGACGGACGCCTCCCGGTTCACGCGCGCGCTCGCGCACGCCGCCGACGACTACACCGAGCAGACTCGACGAGCTCATCGCGCGCCACGCGCACGGGCTGGACGATCGACCGGATCGCCCCGCTCGAGAAGGCGATCATGCGCGTCGCGCTGACTCGAGATGCTCCATCCCGACGCCGTCCCCGGCGAGCACGCCGATCCCGCCCGAGGGCGCGATCGACGAGGCCGTCGAGACCGCGAAGACGCTTCTGCGGCGCCGAGGCGCCGGGGTTCGTCAACGGCATCCTCAACGCGGTCCTCCAGGAGATGCGCGAGACTCGCGCCGAACCATGGATGACGCTCGACGACCTGATCGACCGCCTCGAGCGCGCCGCCGAGCAGCTGCGCTCCGGCGAGCTGTCGCCAGGACGCCGCCGCCGACGCTCGTCGAGGACTGCGCCGCGCTGGCCGGCCAGGCCGGCGCCGAGCTCGAGCGCCGCGCCCGCGCGGCCGCGGTCGAGCCGCTGCCCGGCCAGGACCCGCTGCTCTAGCCGCTACGGCGCGTCGGACGGCAGCGTCGCCGTCCGCAGCCAGAAGTCGCGGATCGCCGCGCGCGGCCTCGACGAGCCGGTCGAGCCCGAGCGGCTTGCGCACGTACGAGTTCGCGCCGTGCTCGTAGGCGAACTGCGACGTCGGGCGGCGCCGACGACGTGGTCAGCACGATCACCGGGATCTCGCGCAGCGACCGGTCGGCCTTGACCTCGGCGAGCACCTCGCGGCCGTCCTTGCGCGGCAGGTTGAGGTCGAGCAGCACGAGCGTCGGGCGCGCGGGCCGCGACGCGCAGGTCGCTCGAGCGCCTGCTCGCCGTCGGTGACGACGTCGACGGGGTGGTCGCACGTCGGCCTGGCGCAGCGCCTCCTGGATGCAGGATCGCGTCGGCCTGGCTGTCCTCGACGAGCAGGATCCGACGTCATGCGGGACCTCCTCGGCGCGCCGCCGGGCGGCCGCACGGGCGCCGCGGTCGGGCAGCGTGAACGAGAAGACGCTGCCGCCGCCCGCGCGCGGGCTCGACCCAGATCGCGCCCGCCGTGGCGCTCGACGATCCGCTTGCACGAGCGCGAGGCCGATGCCCGTCCCCGGGTAGCGCGTCGGCGGGATGCAGGCGGCCGAACATCTTGAAGATCTGCTCGCGCTGCTCGGGCGTCGACGCCGATCCCGTTGTCGCGCACGGTGATCCGCCACGCGCCGCCGTCGCGCGCGGCGCTCGACGTGGACGCGCGGCGCGACGTCGGGCGCGGTGAACTTGATCGCGTTGACGATGAGGTTCTGGAAGCACCTGCGCGAGCTGGCCCGCGCTCGCCGCGCACCGGCGGCAGCGTCGTCGCGCGTGACCTGCGCGCCGCGCTCGCGCGATCGCCGGCTCGAGCGACGTCGAGCGACCTCGTCGAGCACGTCGTCGAGGTCGACGCGCGTCGTCGCGCGAGCGGCGCGCGCCCGACGCGCGAGTACAGGAGCAGGTCGTCGATGAGCTGCTGCATGCGGTCGACGCCGTCGCCCATGTGGTCGATGTACGTCGTCGGCCTCGGCGTCGAGCTGGCCGCGCGTAGCGCTGGCGCGAGCAGCTGGCTGAAGCCGGCGACGGTGCGCAGCGGCTCGGAGAGGTCGTGCGAGGCGGCGTAGGCGAACTGCTCGAGGTCGGCGTTCGAGCGCGCGAGCTCGGCGTTCGGACGCGTCTCGAGCTGCGCGTCGCTCGCGCGCGCAGCGAGCGCGCGCGCAGCAGCAGCGCCGACGCCGACGCAGCGCGAGCGGCGCCGATCGCGAGGATGACCCACGGGATCCAGCGCGACGGCGCCCGACGCCGACGTCGTAGAGCTCGTCCTCGCGGCGCGGTGACGACGAGCTGCCAGCGGCTGCCGCGAGATGCGGCGCGGCCGCGAAGTACGCGCTCCTCGCCCGTCGCCGCGTACGATCCCGTCGAGCCGCGTCGGAGCGCGCCGGACGAGCGCGGTCGGTCGGCCGCGGCGCGGCCGAGCGCGCGCGCGGCCGGCGCCGAGCGACGCCGCCCGTTGCCGTCGAGGACGTACGCCCGCGCGCCGTCGACCGCCGGGCAGCGGCCGCGAGCGTCCCGTCGAGGAAGTCGCGGAAGCGCTCGCCGGCGGGGCCGCTCACGACACGCGCGAGCCCGTCGACGTCGCCGATGCGCCGGAACGCGCGTCGCGATCGACCGAGCGTCGCCGTCGCTCACGTCGCCGAGCGCGTAGCCGCGCCCGGACGCGCGCTGGCGCACGTGCGCGCGGCCGACGCGAGCCGCTCGCGCGCCCGGCGGCGCGCTCGCTCGACGCGCCGAGCACCCGGCCCGTCGGCGTCGACACGACCGCCGCACGCGGTTGCTCGCCCGCGCGCGACCTCGCGGTCGAGCGCGGCGTGCGACACCTTCGCGCCGCCGAGCTCGTCGGTCAGCTGCGTCGGCCTGCCCGACGAACGCGACGCGGAAGCAGCGAGTCGATCAGCGCGATCGGCGACGTCGACGCGGTCGGCGAAGCGCTCGCGCAGCTCCTCGCGCTGGTCGCGCCTGGCGTCGCGCGAGCAGGAACGCGCCGACCGCCGAGCGCGGCGAGCGCCAGCAGCGCGAACGCGACGGCGAGCCGCGGTCGCGCCGTCCCGTGGACTCGAGCGCGCTCCACAGCGCGCGGATCGTATCCTCCGCGCGCCCGTGTCGACACGCGGCTATCCCGACCACCTGCGCGCGCAGCGTCGAGGCCTACCTCGCAGACGCTGCGCTTCTCCGACGACGCCGTGACGGCGGGCTCGAGGAGGCGATGCGCTACTCGCTGCTCGCCGGCGGCAAGCGGATCCGCCCGGTGCTCGCGCTCGCGACCGCGCGCGCGATCGGCCGCGACGCGAGCCGCGTGCTGCCGCTCGCCGCGGCGATCGAGCTCATCCACACCTACTCGCTCATCCACGACGACCTGCCGGCGATGGACGACGACGACCTGCGCCGCGGCCGGCCGACGAACCACAAGCGTCTACGGCGAGGACGTCGCGATCCTCGCCGGCGACGCGCTCTACGCCGAGGCGTTCCGCCACGTGCTCGACGCACCAGGCGGGCGAGCCGCGCGACGTGCTCGCCGCGCGTCGCCGAGCTCGCCGCCGCGACCGGCGTCAACGGCATGGTCGGCGGGCAGTGGCTCGACGTCGCCGAGGCGGGCGACGCCGACCTGCGCCGCCTGCACGCGCTGAAGACCGGGCGGCTGATCGGCGCGTCGGTCGAGTGCGTACTGCTGGTGCACGGGCATGCCCAGCGCCGCGCTACCGCACCTTCGCCGACGAGCTCGGCGTCCTGTTCCAGATCGTCGACGACATCCTCGACGTCACGGGCACCGACGACGCCCTCGGCAAGCCGCAGGGCAGCGACGAGCGCCACGGCAAGCGGACGTACGTCACGCGAGTTCGGCCTCGAGCGAGGCGCGTACACTGGCCGCGTCAGTCGCACGCAGCGCGCCCGCGCGGCCCTCGCCGACGGCCGCCGCCGGGCGGCGCCGCCGAGCTCGAGCAGATCACCGACTTCATCCGCACGCGCACCTCATGAGCCCGCATCCTCGACCGCATCGACCGCCCGCAGGACCTGCACGACCTCGTCCGAGGACGAGCTCGCGCAGGTCGCCCAGGAGGTCCGCGAGCACATCATCGACACGGTCGGCGAGATCGGCGGGCACTTCGGCGCCAACCTCGGCACGTGCGAGCTCGCCGTCGCGCTGCACTCGCTGCTCGACTCGCCGCGCGACAAGATCCTCTGGGACGTCGGCCACCAGGCCTACCCGCACAAGGTCCTCACCGGCCGCCGCGACCAGCTCCCGACGATCCGCCAGTACGAGGGCCTCGCGCCCGTTCTGCGCGATCCACGAGTCCGAGCACGACATCATGGGCGCCGGCCACGCCTCGACGTCGATCGGCTACGCGGTCGGCCTCAAGGAGGGCATGCGCCGCCGCGGCGACGACCGACGCCGGGCAAGGTCGTCGCGGTCATCGGCGACGGCGCGATGACCGGCGGCGTCGCGTTCGAGGCGATCCACCAGGCCGGCGGCCTGGGCACGCCGATCGTCGTCGTGCTCAACGACAACGGCATGTCGATCGCGCCGAACGTCGGCGCGCTGTCGCGCTACTTCAACCGCGTCCGCCTGAACCCGAAGCTCTGGCACGCGCGCGAGGGCGTCGAGGCACGAGCTCACCGAGCTGCCCGGCGGCATCGGCGCGGCGTTCGAGCGCCTCGGCCCGCAGCTCAAGGAGTCGATCAAGGCGTTCTGGGCGCCGGGCCTGTTCTGGGAGGAGCTCGACTGGGCGTACATCGGCGTCATCGACGGCCACGACGTGCGCGCGCTGCGCGGCGCGCTGCGCAAGGCGCTCGACGCGCAGCGGCCCGTCGTCGTCCACGTCGCCACGGTCAAGGGCAAGGGCTTCGCGCCCGCCGAGGACGGCGGCCTGGAGGGCATGGAGAAGTGGCACGCCGCCAAGCCGAAGTCGATCGCCAACCGCGCGCCCGCGCCGAAGGTCGTCCCGGCCGGCGACGACGCCAACCCGGCGCCCGCCGCAGTGGACCGAGGTCTTCGGCAAGGCGCTCGTCGCGCGAGGCCGAGCGCGACGAGCGCGTCGTCGGCATCACCGCGGCGATGAACACCGGCACCGGGCTCGTGCACCTGCAGAAGGCGATGCCCGAGCGCTACTTCGACGTCGGCATCGCCGAGCAGCAGGCGATCCTGTTCGCCGCCGGGCCTCGCGCTCGAGGGCGTCAAGCCGGTCGCGGCGATCTACTCGACGTTCCTGCAGCGCGCGTTCGACCAGATCGTCCACGACGTCTGCCTGCAGAAGCTCAACGTCATGTTCGTCATGGACCGCGCCGGCCTCGTCGGCGACGACGGCCCGACGCACCACGGCGTCTTCGACATCGCCTACCTGCGCTGCCTGCCGAACATCGTGCTGATGGCGCCGCGCGACGAGGCGATGCTCGCTGCACATGCTGCGCACGGCGCTGACGCTACGACGACGGCCCGATCGCGCTGCGCTACCCGCGCGGCGCGGCGCTCGGCGTGCCGCTGCCGGCCGAGCCGCGATCGCCGATCGAGATCGGCACCGGCGAGATCCTGCGCGAGGGCGCGCGCAGGTCGCGCTGCTCGGCTACGGCACCGGCGTCGAGAAGGCGCTCGAGGCCGCCGACCTGCTCGCCGAGCGCGGCCTCGACGTCACCGTCGCCGACGCGCGCTTCGCCAAGCCGCTCGACCAGGCGCTGCTCGCCCAGCTCGCGGCCGAGCACGAGCTGCTCGTCACCGTCGAGGAGGGCGTGCTCGCCGGCGGCTTCGGCTCGGCGCGTGCTCGAGACGCTGACCGACGGCGGCGCGCTCGGCTCGCCGCGCGTCCTGCGCGTCGGGCTGCCCGACCGCTACGTCACGCACGGCAAGCCGGCGCTGCTGCACGGCGAGGTCGGCTTCACCGGCAAGGCGATCGCCGAGCGGATCGCTCGCCGCGGTCGGCGCGCCTGACGCTCCGCTGCGCGCGGGCATCGTGCCGGCCGCGTGCCGACCTCGATCCCCAGGTCCAGGCGATCCTCGACGCCGATGTCGGCCGCGCCGCGGCCGCGACGTCGATCGAGGAGGCGCGCGAGCGGCTACGACCGCACGTCGCTGCAGTGGGTCGGGGAGGCCGAGGAGGTCGCGGAGGTCTCGCGAGGTCGACGTCGACGCGGTCTGCGTGCGCGCTCTACGAGCCCGACGGACGCGCGTCGGCGCGATCCTGTGGATCCACGGCGGCGGCTGGATCATGGGCAACCTCGACGCTCGTACGACCCGCTGTGCCGCGCGCTGGCCAACCGCAGCGGGCGCGCGTGGTCTGCTCGGTCGACTACCGCCTGGCGCCCGAGTCGCCGTTCCCCGGGCCGGTCGAGGACTGCGAGGCGGCGCTGCGCGTGGCTCGCCGGAGCGCTGCGACGGCGCGCCGGTCGCGATCGCCGGCGACAGCGCGGGCGGCAACCTCGCGACGGTCGTCGCGCGGCGCGCGCGCGACGCCGGCGGCCCGAGCTCGCGCTTCCAGCTGCTCGTCTATCCGGCGACCGACGCGGCGTGCGCGACCGGCTCGATGCAGGCGTACGGCGACGGCGGCCGTATCGGCCTCGGCCGCGACGAGATGCACGACGTGCTGGGCGGCCTACGCGCCCGGCGCGGCGGCCAGCGCTCGCCCGACGTCTCGCCGCTGCGCGCGGCCGACCTGGCGGGCCTGCCGCCGGCGCTCGTCTGCTCGCCGAGTGCGACCCGCTCGACCGACGAGGCGACCGACTACGCCGACCGCCTGCGCGACGGCGGGCGTCGACGGCCGACGTCGACGTCTACGCCGGGCATGGTCCACGGCTTCCTGCGCTGGCGCGGCGGCGGTCGACGCGGCGCACGAGGCGCTCGACGAGCGGCCGCCCGCGCGCGCTCGACGGCGCGCTCGCCCGGAATGAACGGCCCGCCAGGCGGGCCGTTCGGGAGGAGAGTACTGCTGTGGGTCTGTTATGTGATCTCTGAGGGAAGCTGGGGCACCGCGCGGTAGCGCGTGTAGGTCGGGCGCGGCTCCGGCGGCCGCGACGAGAGGCTCGCGCCGGCGTGCCAGGACGATCGCGGCGTCGGCAGGCCGAGCCGATGCCTGATCGGCGGCGTGGTGGGCGTCGGCGACGGCGCTCAGCGCGACGCCGATGACGAGGCGCCGACGCGACGCCGATGACGGTCCGGCGGTCGCTCAGCCGAGCGCGAACGGCAGGACCGTGAGGGCCGCGTCAGCATCTCGAGCGCCGCGTGCATGGGGAGGGGATGAGCGGAGGCGGTCATCGACGGACAGTCTGCCGTTGCGGCAACCGATGTGCGGCGGCACAGTGTTCCGCGACTCGCCGACACGGTTCCGCCGCATGGCGCGGGTCCGCCTCGACACCCTGCTCGCCGAGCGCGGCCTCTTCGTCGCGCACGCGCGCGGCCGCGTCGGTGATGGCCGGCGAGGTGCTGCTCGGCGACGAGCGGCCGGCGCGCCGCGAAGCCCGGCGAGCTCGTCGCGCCGACGTCGCCGTCGCCGTCGACGCGGCCGCGCTTCGTCTCGCGCGGCGGGGTGCAAGCTCGCCAACGCGCTCGACGCGTTCGGGCTCGACGTCGCCGGGCGCCGCGGCCTCGACGTCGGCGCCTCGACCGGCGGCTTCACCGACTGCCTGCTGCAGCGCGGCGCCGCGCACGTCGTCGCGGTCGACGTCGCCTACGGCGAGCTCGCCTGGTCGCTGCGCAACGACGAGCGCGTGACCGTGCTCGAGCGCGTCGAACGCGCGCGCGCTCGACGCCGGCGCGACCTGCCGTACGCGCCCGACCTGCTCGTCGCCGACGTCTCGTTCATCTCGCTGACGAAGGTGCTGCCGGCGGTGCTCGGCGTGCATGGCGCCGCGCGTTCGACGGGCTCGTGATGGTCAAGCCGCAGTTCGAGGTCGGGCGCGAGCGCGTCGGCAAGGGCGGCGTCGTGCGCGACGCCGGCGACCGCCGCGGCGGCGCTCGTCGCCGTCGCCGCGTGCGCCGCGGCGCTCGGGCGCGTCGGTGCTCGGCTTCGCGTCGTCGGGGCTGCCCGGGCCGAAGGGCAACCGCGAGACGTTCCTGTGGCTCGGCCGAGGGCGGCCGCGCCGGCGCGCGTCGGCGACCTCGAGGCCGCGCGCGCGCGGAGGTCGAGCCGTGAGCCGCCGCGCGCGCATCGTCCTCACGCACCGCCGCCCGCAGGAGACCGGCTGCGCGCTCGAGCCGCTGCGTCGCCGCGGCGCGCGAGCGCGGGCTGCGAGCTGCGCTTCGACGCCGACGAGACGGACGAAGCACGGGCTGTCGGCGCGCGACGGGCGTCGTCGTCGACGCCGAGCCCGACGCGACGACGTCGACCTCTGCATCGTGCTCGGCGGCGACGGCACGATCCTCGCGGCGCTGCGGCGCTTCGCGCGGCACCGGCGTGCCGGTGTTCGCGGTGAACTTCGGCGAGGTCGGCTTCCTGGCGACGATCGAGCCCGACGAGATGGACGCGCGGCTTCGCGCGCGCGTTCGCGCGGCGACTTCGAGGTGCTCGACGCTGCCGGCGATCGTGCTCGACGGGCCCGACGGGCGCGCACGCGGCGATCAACGACGTCTCGATCCACCGCAAGGTCGGCGAGCGGGTCGCGCAGCTCGCCTACGCGATCGAGGGCGAGGAGGTCGGGTCGGTGCGCTGCGACGGCGCTCGTCGTCGCCACGCCGGCCGGCTCGACGGGCTACAACCTCGCCAACGGCGGGCCGGTGCTGGCGTGGGGCGTGGAGGGCTTCGTCGTCTCGTTCATCGCGCCGCACTCGCTGACCGCGCGCGCGCTCGTCGTCGCGCCGAACGACGCGCTGACGATCGCACAACCGCTCGCGCGACGTCGGTCGACGTCATCGTCGACGGCCGGCCGGTGTGGCGAGCTCGGCCCCGGGGGACGCGGTCGACGCGCGCTTCGCGCACGACGTCGCGCCGCTCGCGCAGGTGCCGGGCTCGTCGCTTCTACCGCCGCCTGCGCGAGAAGTTCGGCCGCCTGTCGCTCGTAGCGCGCGCGTCACGCCGCACTTCGCACGAACACGCGTTCCGTCCGTCGGGTGCCGCTGGCACCGTGCCGCGCGTGCTCCCCGAGCTGCGCGTCGAGAACCTCCTGCTGATCGAGCGGGCCGAGCTGCGGCTCGCGGCCCGGGCTCAACGTCCTGACCGGCGAGACCGGCGCGGGCAAGACGGTGCTCGCCCACGCGCTCGACCTGCTGCTCGGCGGCAAGGCGCGGCCGGGGATCGTGCGGCCGGGCGCGGCCGAGGCGTACGTCGAGGGCGTCTTCGAGCTGCCCGACGGCGCTGCGCGGCGAGCTCGGCGAGCGGCTGCCCGAGGACGCCGAGGAGGTCGTGCTCGCGCGGCGCGTCGGCGCGGCGGGGCGGACGCGCGCGCTGCTCGTGCGGGCGCACGCGTCACGGTCGACGACCTGCGCGAGGTCGCCGGCGGCGCTCATCGCGTTCTACGGCCAGCACGAGCACCGCAAGCTCGACGCTCGCCTCGCGCGCAGCTCGAGCTGCTCGACGGCTTCTGCGGCGCCGACGCACCTGGCCGGCGCGCGCGGCGTTCGCCGGCGGTCCACGCCGAGGTCGCGGCGGCTCGAGGCGTCGCTCGACGGAGCTGCGCGAGCGCGCGGGCGCGCGCGACCGCGAGCTCGACCTGCTCGAGTTCGAGCTCGCCGAGATCGAGGCGGCCGAGCCCGACGGAGGACGAGGAGGCCGCGCTGCGTCGCCGAGCGCGAGCGGCTGCGGCACCTCGAGGCGCTGCGCGGCGCCGTCGCTCGGCGCGGCCGAGGCGCTCGACGGCGAGGACGCGTCGACGGCGGCGGCGGCGCGTCGCGGCGCTGCTCGCCGGCGCGCCGAGCGCGAGCTCGACGGCGTCGCAGGGCGTCGACGCGGCGCTCGACCCGCTGGCCGAGCGCTGCCGGGCGCTGCGTCGTCGAGGCCGACGACCTCGCGGGCGAGCTGCGCCGCTACGGCGAGGGGCTCGAGGGCGAGCCCGGGCGGCTCGAGGTCGTCGAGGAGCGCCTCGCGGCGCTCGACCGGCTCAAGCGCAAGCACGGCGGCACGATCGCGGCGGTGCTCGCGCACGCCGAGCGCTGCCGCGCGCGGCGCGACGAGCTCGCGGGCGCCGAGGTGGCGCTCGAGCGAGGCGACGGCCGAGCTCGAGCGCGGCGCGCGCCGACCTGCGGCGAGCGGCGCCGCGGCGCTGCGCGCGGCGCGCGCGAAGGCGGCGCCGCAGCTCGCCGACGGCGTGCGCGAGCGGCTCGCCGAGCTGGCGATGGAGGGCGCGTCGTTCGAGGTCGTGCTCGCGCGAGCGCGAGCCCGGCGCCGACGGGCGCCGACGCCGTCGAGTTCCTGATCGCGCCCGAACCCCGGCGTGCCCGCGGCGCCGCTGCGCGACATCGCCTCGGGCGGCGAGCTGTCGCGCGTGATGCTCGCGCTGCTCGGCGCCGCGAACGACGGCAGCGACGCGACGCTCGTCTTCGACGAGGTCGACGCGGGCATCGGCGGCCAGACCGCCCGCGCGGTCGGCGAGCAGCTGCGCGCGCTCGCCGAGGGCCGCCAGGTCCTCTGCATCACCCACCTGCCGCAGATCGCCTCGCTCGGCCGCGCGCCACTTCTCGATCGCGAAGGACACCGTCGGTCGAGCCGGCGCGCACGACGGTCGACCGAGCTCGCCGACCGCGAGGTCGTCGGGCGAGCTCGTCCGGATGCTCGGCGCCGACGACGCCGACCTCGCCGCGCGCCGCCACGCGCAGGAGCTGCGCAAGGCCGCGTGATCGTAGCGCTGACTGCAGCTCGTGCGCCAGGTCAGTCGTGGCCGCGGATCGGTCGAGGGCCGATGATCGAGCGACCGGCGACCGGATCACGATGACCCCGCGTCGACGCCTCGTCGCACGGCCAGCCGGCGCTCTGCATGGTCGAGCACTGCGACATCCCCGACGGGATGACGCATCGGCGAGTGGCGCTGCCGTGCTGCGCCGCCGAGCGCCGCGCCTCGCGCGAGGCCGGCCGCGCCCGCGCGCGCGGCGCGTCCTGCGCGCGCCGCTCCTGCGCCGCTAGCTCAGCGCCTTCGCGCGCTGAGTCTCCGCGGCGCGGTCTCGGCCGCATCGACGGCGTCCGCGCGCGCCGCTACGGTGCTAAGCCGTCCGGGACGACCTACACTCGAGAGCGCGCGCCTATGCCTGACCGCCAGACCCGCTTCATCTTCGTCACCGGCGGCGTCGTCTCCTCGCTCGGCAAGGGCATCGCCGCCGCCTCGATCGGGCGGCTCCTCGTCTCGCGCGGCCTCACGGTCGGCCTCCAGAAGTTCGACCCGTACATCAACGTCGACCCCGGCACGATGTCGCCGTACCAGCACGGCGAGGTCTTCGTGACCGAGGACGGCGCGGAGACCGACCTCGACCTCGGCCACTACGAGCGCTTCACCGACGCCAACACGACCCGCGCGTCGAACGTCACGGCCGGCGGCGTCTACAACTCGGTCATCCGGCGCGAGCGCCGCGGCGACTACCTCGGCGCGACCGTCCAGGTCGATCCCGCACATCACCGACGAGATCAAGAACCGCATCAGGCTCATCGCCGACTCGAGCGACGTCGACGTCGTCATCACCGAGATCGGCGGCACGGTCGGCGACATCGAGTCGCTGCCGTTCCTCGAGGCGATCCGCCAGTTCCCGGTCGACGTCGGCCGGCGGCAGCTGCATGTTCATCCACCTGACGCTCGTGCCGTACATCGGCCACGCCGGCGAGCTGAAGACCAAGCCGACGCAGCACTCGGTCAACGAGCTGCGCCGCATCGGCATCCAGCCGGACATGCTCATGTGCCGCTCGGAGTCCGCGCTCGACGCGGACATCCGCAAGAAGATCGCGCTGTTCGCCGTCGCTGCCGCCGGACGCGATCGTCTCGGCCTACGACGTCGACAACATCTACAAGGTGCCGCTCGCCTACCACGAGCAGGGCGTCGACGACTTCGTGCTCGACCACCTCGGCCTCGAGGCGCCGCGCGCCGACCTCGAGCGAGCTGGCGCGAGCTCGTCGAGCGCGCCGACGCACGCCGAGCGACACCGTGCGCATCGCGCTCGTCGGCAAGTACGTCCAGCTCGAGGACGCCTACCTGTCGGTCTCCGAGTCGCTGCGCCACGCCGGCTTCAAGCACGGCGCGAAGATCGACATCGACTGGATCGACTCCGAGGAGCTCGAGCGCGGCCAGGCCGCCGAGCGCGCTCGCGCAGCGCCGACGGCATCCTCGTCCCCGGCGGCTTCGGCGGCCGCGGCATCGAGGGCAAGATCGCGGCCGCGCGGTTCGCCCGCGAGAACGGCATCCCGTACCTCGGCATCTGCCTCGGCATGCAGATCGCGGTCGCCGAGTTCGCGCGCCACGTCGCCGGCATGGACGGCGCGAACTCGACCGAGTTCGACCCCGAGACGCCGTTCCCGGTCATCGACCTGCTGCCCGAGCAGAAGGAGGTCGCCGACCTCGGCGGCACGATGCGCCTCGGCGCCGACCCGATCAAGCTCCACGGCGGCACGCGCGCCCGCGAGCTCTACGGCGAGGCCGTCATCTACGAGCGCCACCGCCATCGCTACGAGGTCAACAACCTCCTGCGCAAGCGCCTCGAGGCCGCCGGCCTCGTCGTCTCGCGGCACGTCGCCCGACGAGCGCCTCGTCGAGGTCGTCGAGCTGCGCGACCACCCGTTCTTCGTCGCCTCGCAGTTCCACCCCGAGTTCAAGTCGCGCCCCGAGCGCCCGTCGCCGCTGTTCCGCGAGTTCGTCGCCGCGTCGCTGCGCCAGCGCGCGGCGAGGCGCGCGACGCCGCGAGCCGGCGACGGCGAGATCCGCGGCGGCGCGTCGAGCGTCCGCGCTTCGGCCGCGGACTGAGTGCGCGCGGCCGCGCCGGCGCGAGCGCGACGCGGCTCAACGAGCTCTTCGCCGAGCTGTGCGCGATCCCGAGCCCGTCCGGGCGCGAGCGCGCGTGCGCGGACCGCGTCGACGGCCGAGCTGCGCGACATCGGGCCTCGACGTCGAGGAGGACGACGCCGCCGGGCAACCGGCGTCGACGCGGCGACCTGTCGCGCGGCGCGCGGCGACGCGCGACCGATCCTGCTCTGCGCCCACCTCGACACCGTCCCGCACGGCGACGTGCCGATCGAGCCGGTCGTCGTCGACGACGGGTGGGAGAACGCGAACGACGCGATCCTCGGCGCCGACAACAAGGCCGCGGTCGCGGTGATGCTCGCCGCGGCGCGGCGCGCGGCGCGTCGAGGGCGCGCCGGTCGGCATCGAGCTGCTGTTCACCGTCGGCGAGGAGAACGCGCTCGCCGGGCGCGCAAGGCGTTCGACGCGCGCGCAGCTGCGCGCCGAGTGCGGCTACGTCTTCGACCACGCCACGCCGATCGGCGAGATCGTCGTCGCCTCGCCGACGTACTACCGGCTCGAGGCCGAGTTCCACGGCCAGCGCCGCGCACGCCGGCATCCGCCCCGAGGACGGGCGCAGCGCGATCGTCGCCGCGGCGCGGGCGATCGCGCGCGATCGCAGCTCGGCCGCCTCGACGACGAGACGACGGCGAACGTCGGCGGCGATCGAGGGCGGCCGCCCGCGACACGAACGTCGTCCCGGACCGCTGCCGCTTCTGGGCCGAGGCGCGCTCGCTCGACGCGCGCAAGGCCGAGCGACGCGATCGCCGAGATGGTCGACCGCATCCACGACGCCGCCAACGACCCGACCTGCGACGTGCGACGTCGACGTCGACGTCGAGCGGCTCTTCCGCGGCTACCGCCACGACGCCCGACGCGCCGCAGGTCCGCGCCGCCGAGGCGCGCTGCGCGCGCTGCGGCTACGCGCCGCGGCGCATCGCCACCGGCGGCGGCTCGGACGCCAACGCGTTCGAGGCCGCGCGGCCTCCCGTGCACGAACCTCGCCAACGGCACCGAGCGCAACCACGAGCCGACCGAGCGCGTGTCGGTCGCCGCGCTCGAGGGCATGCTCGACGTGACCTTCGCCCTGCTCGAGGAGTGCGCCGCGTGACGACGCCTGACCCGACGAACGAGGAGACGATCCACGAGGGCCCGCGCTTCAGCGTCAACCGCGGCGACGTTCGGCGACGCGCGACGCGCGAGTGGGTCGCGCGCGCCGGACGCGGTCGCCGTCGTCGCCTACGACGACGAGCAGCTCTACCTCGTCCGCCAGCCGCGCGAGGCGATCGGCCGCGACGACATCCTCGAGCTGCCCGCCGGGATCATGGACGTCGAGGGCGAGTCGCCGCTCGAGACCGCCAAGCGCGAGCTCGCCGAGGAGATCGGCATGGAGGCCGACGACTGGGTCGCACGCGACGTCGTACTTCTCGAGCTCGGGCTTCACCGACGAGCAGGTCCACGTCTTCCTCGCGACCGGCCTGCGCAAGGTCGCCGAGCCCGACGCCGACGGGGAGGAGGGCATCGAGCTCGTCGACCTGGCCGCTCGCCGACCTCGACGGGCTCATCGACGGCAACGCCGGACGCGAAGACGCTCGTCGGCCTGCTGTGGCTGCGCCGCGCCCGCGCGCCGACGCGCTGAACGGCGCGCTTGCAGCGGCGAGGAGCGTGGCCGTGCCGCGGCGAACGCACGGCCGCATGGCCACCGTCGCGGCGCCGCATCGCGCCCGTTCGAGCACCACGTGCTCGACTTCCTCGGCGTACCTCGAGTTCGAGCGCGGCCTGTCGCGCAACACGCTCGAGGCCTACCGCTCCGACCTGCTGCAGTTCGGCGCGCTACCTCGACCGCGCACGGGCGTCGACGTCCTCGACGCCGAGCACGACGCACCTCGCCGGCTTCCTCGCCGACCTCGCCGCCGGCGGCGACGAGCGCCCGCCGGTCGCGCGCCGCGACGCTCCAGCGCAAGGCCGCGTGCCTGCGCTCGTTCTACCGCCACCTGCGCCGCGAGGGCCTGCTCGACCGCGACCCGACCGCCGACCTGCGCGCGCCGCGCAAGAGCCAGCGCCTGCCGCACGTGCTCGACCGCGGCGAGGTCCAGAAGCTGCTCGCCGCGCCGCGCGGGCACCGACCCGGCGGCGCTGCGCGACCGCGCGCTGCTCGAGCTCATGTACGCGTGCGGCCTGCGCGCGTCGGAGGCGATCGACCTCGACGCTCGCCGACATCGACCTGCGACGCCGGCGTCCTGCGCGCGCGCGGCAAGGGCTCCAAGGAGCGCCTCGTGCCGGTCGGCCGCGAGGCGGTCGCCGCGGTCGCGCGCCTACGCTGCGAGCGCGGCCGCCCGGCGCTCGTCGGCCTGCGCGACGAGCCGCACCTGTTCGTCAACCACCGCGGCGCCGGGCTGACCCGCCAGGGCCTCTACAAGATCGTCCAGCGCCACGCGCGCGCGGTCGGGCTCGACGACAGGATGAGCCCGCACACGCTGCGCCACACGTTCGCCACGCACCTGCTCGCCGGCGGCTGCGACCTGCGCTCGGTGCAGGAGATGCTCGGCCACGCCGACGTCGCGACGACGCAGATCTACACGCACCTCTCGGCCGAGCAGCTCAAGGACGTGTACTTCGCGCGCGCACCCGCGCGCGCGGGTCGAGCCGCGACGCGGCTGACGAGCATCGCGCGGCCGTGCGCCGCCCCGGTCCGCCGCTGCTCGCTGCTCGCCGCGCGCCGCTGCTCGCCGCGGGCTGCGGCGCGCGAGCGCGTCGACGCCGCCCGACCGTCGCGCGCCCGTCGCGCACCGCGCGGCCGACGGCCGCGCGGCGTTCCCGGCAGGCCGGGCGTGAGCGTTCGACGCGCCCGGCGAACTGGCCGTTCGCGCCCGGGCGACGCGCCGCTCGTCGCGAGCGCGAGCTCGGGCAGCGCGACGATCGCGATCTGGCGCTACCCGCGCACCGAGCCGCTGCCCGCAGGACGACGCCGAGCTCGACGACGCCGAGGAGGCGCTCGCGCAGGCGCGTCAAGGCGCGCGACCCGGACGTTCGAGCTCGAGCGCGGCCGCGCGCGTCGAGGTCGACGGCGCGCCCGGCGATCGAGCTCGTCGGCGACGCAGGCGGTCGCGCGGCGCGACCGCGGCGCGTGCGCTCGACCCACGTCTACGCCAAGGGCGCCGAGGTCGTCGTCGACGCGTACGCGCGCGCCGCGACGACTTCGACGCGCGTCGACCGCAGGCGATGCTTCCGCGCCGCTCGCTCGAGCTCGCTGCGAGATCGACCCG
Source organism: uncultured Actinomycetota bacterium (assembly GCA_963785005.1). GTDB lineage: Bacteria > Actinomycetota > Actinomycetes > Mycobacteriales > CADCTP01 > CADCTP01. The sequence goes on along the minus strand of CAWATS010000007.1, from coordinate 1,150,552 downwards.
CCGACGCGGCGTGAGCCGGCCGCGCGCTTCGTCGTCGTCCTCGACGCGTGCGGCGTCGGGCGCGCTGCCCGACGCCGCCGACTACGGCGACGCCGGGACCGAACACGCTCGGCCACCTCGCCGAGGCGCTCGGCGGCCTCGACCTGCCGACGCTCGGCGCGCTCGGGCTCGGCTCGATCATCGCCGATCGCCGGCGTGCCGCCCGCCGACGAGCCCGGCGTCCACGGGCGCCTGCACGCCGCTCGGGCCCGGGCAAGGACTCGACGACCGGCCACTGGGAGCTCATGGGCGTCGTCGCCGCCGCAGGCGCCGCCGACCTACCCGGACGGCTTCCCGCCCGAGGTCGTCGACGCTCGTCGAGCGCGTCGCCGGCCGCGGCGTGCTGTGCAACCGCGCCGTACAACGGCATCGCGGCGATCGAGGACTTCGGCGACGAGCACCTCGAGACGGGCGCGCTCGATCCTCTACACGTCGCAGGACTCGGTCCTGCAGATCGCCGCGCACGACGACGTCCTCGCCGAGGCCGAGCTGCACGACGCTGTGCGCGCGGGTCCGCGACGCGCTGCGCGCCGCCGCACGCCGTCGGGCGCGTCATCGCGCGGCCGTTCGCCGGCGAGCCGGGCGCGTTCGAGCGCACCGCCGGGCGCGCGCGACTTCTCGCTCGCCGCCGCCGCGCGCGCAGCCACCTCGACGAGCTCGCACGACGCCGGCGTCCCGGTCCACGCCGTCGGCAAGGTCGCCGACCTCTTCGCCGGCCGCGGGCATCGACGCCGACGCACCCGGGCGCGACGAACGCCGAGGCGCTCGCGCCGATCGACGCGCGCTGATCGAGCGAGCTCGACGCCGGCCTCGTGTTCGCGAACCTCATCGAGACCGACCAGATCTACGGCCACCGCAAGGACCTCGAGGGCTTCGCACGCCGCGCTGCGCGAGATCGACGCAGCGCGTCGCGCGCTGGCTCGAGCGCGCTGCGCCCGGACGACCTGCTCGTCCTCACCGCCGACCACGGCGTCGACATGACGACGCCCGGCACGCGACCACACGCGCGAGCACGCGCCGCTGCTCGCGACCGGCGCCGGGCTCGACGGCGGCCGCCACGACGGCCCGCTCGCCGACGTCGGCGCGACCGTGCTGCGCTGGCTCACCGGCGCGGACGCGCCCGAGCTCCCGGGCACGCCGTTCGCCTGAGCGCGGTCGTCCCTAGCCTCGGACGCACGTGCCCGAGCTTCCCGAGGTCGAGACGATCCGCCGCCAGCTCGCGCCGCTCGTCGAGGGGCGCGCGCTCGAGCGCGCTGCGAGATCGACGACCCGCGCTGGTGCGTGCCGCTCGCGCCCGCGCGAGCTCGCCGCCGCGGTCGAGGGCCGCGCGTCGAGCGGCTCGGCCGGCGCGGCAAGTACCTCGTCTGCGACGTTCGACCGGCGACGTCGCACCTGCTCTGCACCTGCGGATGACCGGGACGCTGCTCTACGACCCGCCGCCGGACGACGCCGTACGCGCGCGTGCGCTTCGACCTCGACGACGGCCACCACCTGCTGTTCTGCGACCCGCGGCGCTTCGGCACCGGCGAGCTCGCGCTCGGCGACGAGGCGCTCGACGCGTTCTTCGCGCCGCGCGCTCGGGGTCGAGCCGCTCGGCGACGAGTTCACCGCCGACCACCTCCGCGCGCTCGCGCGCGGGCGCCGCGCGCCGGTCAAGGCGTTCCTGCTCGACCAGACGAAGATCGCCGGCGTCGGGAACATCTACGCCGACGAGGCGCTGCTTCCGCGCGCGGATCCACCCGCTGCGGCCGGTCGGGCAAGCTGCAGCGCGCCGCAGCTCGACGGCGCTGCGCGACGCGGTCGTCGACGTCGCTCGAGGCGGGCATCGACGCGGGCGGCTCGACGATCGACGACTTCCGCCACCCCGACGGCGTGCAGGGCGCGTTCCAGAACGAGTTCCTCGTCCACCTGCGCCGCGGCGAGCCGTGCCCGTCGCTGCGGCGGCGAGATCGTGAAGTTCGTCGCGGCCGGCCGCGGGACGTACGCGTGCGAGAGCTGCCAGACGCGCGCCGCGCGCGCGGCGCCGCGCGTGAGGCGCGCGCCGCGCCTCGGCGCTGCTCGCCGTCGCTGGCGCGGCTGCGGCGGCGGCGGCGGACGAGCGCGAGCGCGCCCGCGCCGGACGCCGCACGACCGCGCCGGCGCGCCGGCCCGATCGCCGCGGCCGACGTCCGCGAGCACCTCGCCGCGCTGCAGCGCATCGCCGACCGCAACGACGGCAACCGCGCCGCGGGCACGGCCGGGCGACCGCGAGACGGCCGACTACATCGCCGCGCACGCTGCGCGCGGCGGGCTGGACGCGTGCGCTTCGAGACGTCGCGTTCCCGTTCTTCGAGCAGCGCGGCCGCGCCGCGTGCTCGGCGACCTGCGCGCGCGGCCGCGACTTCGACGTCGCTCGAGTACTCGGCCCGGCGGCGACGTCACCGCGCCGCGTCCGGCCGCTCGACGACGCAGGCGTGCGACGCGCGCGGCGCTCGCGCCGGTCGAGCGACGGCGACATCGCGCTCGTCGCCCGCGGGACGTGCACGTTCCGCGCGAAGGCGCGCAACGCCCAGCGCGCCGGGCGCCGGCGCGCTCGTCGTCGTCGACCGCGAGGCGCGACGACGCCGGTCGCCGGCGACGCTCGGCGACCCGACGGCATCGACATCCCGGTCGCTCGCGTCACCGGCGACGCCGCCGCGCGGCTCGCTCGCAGCAGGCCGACCGGTCGCGCGTGCGCGTCGACGCGGTCTCCGAGCAGCGCGAGACGCCGCAACGTCATCGCCGAGACCGACGCGCGCGCCGGCGGCGAGCGTCGCGATGGCCGGCGCGCACCTCGACTCGGTCGAGGACGGGCCCGGGCATCAACGACAACGGCAGCGGCGTCGCCGCGCTGCTCGAGGTCGCCGAGCGCGCTGCGCGACCGCGCCCGGCCTGCGGCTCGGCTTCTGGGCGGCCGAGGAGCTCGGCCTCTACGGCTCGCGCGCGCTACGTCCGCGACGCTCGACGCGCCGAGCGCGCGCGCGATCGCGGCCTACGTCAACCTCGACATGGTCGGCTCGCCGAAGCCGCGCCCGGAGGTCTACGACACCGACGACCGCGTCGAGCGCGTCCTGCGCGACGCGCTCGGCGGGCGACGAGGGCGAGACCGCGCTCGGCGGCGCCTCCGACCACGCGCCGTTCGAGCGCGCCGGACATCCCGGTCGGCGGGCTGTTCACCGGCGCCTCCGCGAAGCACCGACCCCTGCTACCACCGCGCCTGCGACACGGTGCGCAGCGCCGACGCCGACATGGCCGCCCGGATGGCCCGCGCCGCCGCCGCACGCTCGGCGCTTCGCGCTGAGCTCAGCGAACGCTGAGGTCGGCATGTCAGGCTGCGCGGCGCATGCATGCGCCTGACCCTGCCCTCGCCGCCGCCGCCCTGCCCTGGCCCTCGCCGCCCCGCCCGCCGCCCGTGCCGCCGCGCCGCGCCGTCCGGCCGGCCGACATCGACGGCCACCTCCAGCGCGCTGGCCGGCATCGCCGCGGCCAACGGCGGCAACCGCGCCGCCGGGCTCGGCCCGGCGCCGAGGCGACCGCCGCAGTACCTCGCCGACGCAGCTGCAGCCGAGGCCGGGTGGCAGGTCGCGCGCCAGCCGGTCACGTTCCCGTTCCCGTTCGACGCGGCTCCGCGCCGACGCTCGGCACGTTCCAGGCACGGCCGCGACTTCGTCGTCGTCCGCGGCAGCGCCGCCGGGCGACGTCACCGCGCCGCGTGCGCACGATCCTCGCCGAGCGCTGCATCGCCGCGGTCGCTGCGCCGCCTCGAGCGCGGCGAGATCGCGCTCGCTGCCCGTTCACGCAGCTGCACGCCGCGCCGCGGCGGCCGCAGCTCGTCCAGCGCCCGCGGCGGCGTCGGCGGTCGTCGCTCGACTCCGGCCCGGACCCGTTCCCGCTGCGCCTCGTCGCTGGCCGGGCACGTCGCGGATCCCGGTCCTCGCGGTCCGCTCGACGCGTCGGCGGTGCGCCTCAGCCGGCCCGCGCGCGCCGATCCGCGTCAAGGTCGACGTCGTCACCGAGCGCGCGCACGGCGAACAACGTCATCGCCGAGCTGCCCGGCACGACGGCCGCGTCGTCATGGCCGGCGGGCACCTCGACTCGGTCCCCGAGGGGCCCGGGCATCAACGACAACGGCAGCGGCGTCGCCGCGCTGCTCGAGGTCGCCGAGCGCCTGCCGCGGAGCCGCGCGCGGCACCGTCCGCCTCGGCTTCTGGACCGCCGAGGAGTACGGCCTCTACGGCTCGCGCGCGCTACGTCGCGCGCGCTCGCCGCCGGCCGAGCGCCGGCGCATCGCGCGCGTACCTGAACCTCGACATGGTCGGCTCGCCGCGACCGCGTCGCCGAGGTCTACGACGCCGACGACGCGTCGAGCGCGTGCTGCGCGCGCGCGCTCCCGGGCGCGAGGGCGAGACCGCGCTCGACGGCGCGTCGGACCACGCGCCGTTCGAGCGCGCGGGGATCCCGGTCGGCGGCATCTACACCGGCGCCGACGAGCGCGCGGACCGCGTGCTACCACCGGGCGCTGCGACACGCGCGCGCAACGTCGACCCGGCGATGCTCGCGCGCGATGGCCGCGCGCACGCGCACGACGGCGCTGACCGAGCTGCGCGCGCTGGCGCGAGCCGCGGCGTCAGGCCGCGGCGAGGAGCTCGCGCAGCCGGCCGGACTGGTCGGCCGCCAGCGTCTCCTGGAAGCCGCCGATGAGCTCGCCGCCGATGATGACCTGCGGGAAGCTCATCATGCCGGTCTGCTGGACGAGCTCCTGCCGTCCGGCCGCATCGCGTGCGAGATTGATCTCCGTGTACTCGACCCCGCGCGCATCGAGCAGCTGCTTGACCCGGCTGCAGAACGAGCACGGGCTCGGTCGTGTACACGATGACGTCGTTCGGCCACGAGTTCGAGGGTAGCGTGGCCGGGTCGCTGAAGACCGAGGCGATCGTGCTGCGCTCGATGCGCTACGGCGAGGCCGATCGCATCCTGCACCTCTACACCCCGCACCGCGGCCGCGTCGAGCGCGATCGCCAAGGGCGTGCGCCGCTCGCGCAGCCGGTTCGGCGGCCGGCTCGAGCCGTTCTTCCGCCTCGACCTCGTGCTCTACGAGGGCCGCAGCGACCTGCTGACGGTCACGAGCGCGGAGACCGTCGCCGCCGCACGCGCGGCTGCGCGAGCGACGGCGCGCGCGCTCGACGCCGCGCCGCGCGCGCGCCGACGCGGTCGGGCGGCTGTTCGACAGCGCCGCGACCCGCAACCCGGCGGTCTTCCACCTGCTCGCCAACGAGCTCGCGCTGCTCGACGCCGACCCGGCGCCGGCACGCGACCAGGCCAACCAGCTCGCGTTCCGCCTCAAGCTCCTGCTCGCCGCCGGCCTCGCGCCGCAGCTCGGCGGCTGCGCGGTGTGCGGCGAGCGCGAGCACCTGGCCGGCGTTCAGCGGCGCGGCGGGCGGCGTCGTGTGCGGCGCGTGCGAGGGCTCGGGCTTCCCGCTCGACGAGGAGGCGCACGCGTTCATGGTCGAGGCGCTCGGGCGCCCGCTCGCCGAGGCGCCGACGCGCCGGCGAGCGCGCGCTGCGCCAGGCCGAGCGCGCGATCCTCGAGACCGTCGAGCACCACGCCCACCTGCGGTTGCGCCCGGCGCTGACGCGATAGAACTCCGGCCCATGGCCGCCCCCGCGACGACGAAGTGGGTCCACGACTTCACCGAGGGCTCGAAGGACATGCGCGACCTGCTCGGCGGCAAGGGCGCGAACGTCGCCGAGATGACGCGCATCCTCGGCGCCGACCGCGTGCCCGCCGGGCTTCACGATCACCACCGAGGCGTGCGTCGCCTACATGCGCCGGGCGACGAGTTCCCCGACGGGCTCGACGACCAGGTCGCCGAGGCGCTCGGGCGCCTGGAGGAGCAGGCGGGCAAGACAGCTCGGCGACGCCGAGGACCCGCTGCTCGTCTCCGTGCGCTCGGGCGCGCGCGAGTCGATGCCGGGCATGCTCGACACGGTCCTGAACCTCGGCCTCAACGACGAGTCGGTCGAGGGCCTCGCGCGCGAGACCGAGAACGAGCGCTTCGCGTGGGACTCCTACCGGCGCTTCGTGCAGATGTTCGGCAACGTCGTGCGCGGCGTCGACGAGGACCGCTTCGAGGACGAGATCGAGCGAGGCCAAGTCCGAGCGCGGCGTCGAGCAGGACACCGACCTCGACGTCGACGCGCTGCAAGGAGCTCACCGAGCGCTTCAAGGCGATCTTCGCGAGGAGACGCGAGACTTCCCGCAGGACCCGCGGAGCAGCTCGCCCAGGCGATCCGCGCGGTCTTCGACTCGTGGCAGGGCGAGCGCGCGGTGGACTACCGCCGCATCAACCGCATCCCCGACGACTGGGGCACCGCGGTCAACGTCCAGCAGATGGTGTTCGGCAACAAGGGCGACACGTCGGGCTCGGGCGTCGCGTTCAGCCGCGACGAGGTGACCGGCGCGCCCGAGCCTGTCCGGCGACTTCCTCGTCAACGCCCAGGGCGAGGACGTCGTCTCCGGCGTGCGCAACACGCTCGACATCGCCGAGCTCGCCGGACGTCATGCCCGACGCGCACGAGCGAGCTCATGGAGCATCGTCGCGCGAGCTCGAGCAGCACTACCGCGACATGCAGGACACCGAGTTCACCGTCGAGGAGGGGCAGCTCTACATGCTCCAGACGCGCAACGCCAAGCGCCCGCCCGCGGCCGTCGGTGCGCTTCGCGTGCGACGCCGTCGACGAGGGCCTGCTCGACATCGACGAGGCGCTGCTGACGATCGAGGCCGAGAGACCTCGACCCGCTCCTGCACCCGAGCGTTCGACCCCGACGCCGACGTACGACGTCCTCGGCAAGGGCGTCGGCGCGTCGCCGGGCGCGGCGAAGGGCGAGATCGTCTTCACCGCCGACGACGCGGTCGCCGCCGCGGCGGACGGGCGCGACGTCATCCTCGTGCGCCCGTTCACGAGGCGCGACGACGTCGCCGGCATCGCGGCGGCCAAGGGCATCCTCACGCGCGAGGGCGGCAAGGCTCGCACGCCGCGCTCGTCGCGCGCGGCATGGGCTGGCCGTGCGTCATCGGCGTCGCGCGACCTGCAGCATCGACCTCGAGTCCAAGGTGCTTCACGCGATCGGCGACGACGGTCGTCGAGGAGGGCGACCTCGTCGCGATCGACGGCACGACCGGCGCGTCACGACCGACGACGTGCCGCTCGTCGAGCCCGAGATCTCCGAGCAGTTCGAGCGCGTCCTCGAGTGGTGCGACGAGCTGCGCCGCGCTCGGCGTGCGCGCGAACGCCGACACGCCGGAGGACGCGCGCAGGCGCGGTCGAGTTCGGCGCCGAGGGCATCGGCCTGTGCCGCACCGAGCACACGTTCTTCGGCCGAGCACAAGCCGAAGGTCGCGGCGATGATCATGGCCGACGACCGAGGAGGAGCGGCGCGAGCGCCTCGAGCCGCTGCTGCCGCTCCAGCAGGAGGACTTCGAGGACCTGTTCGAGGCGATGGACGACCGGCCGGTCACCATCCGCCTGCTCGACCCGCCGCTGCACGAGTTCCTCCCCGACCTCGCCGAGCTCGACCGGCGACCTGCAGGGCCTCGAGACCGCCTCGCGGTCGCGCGCATCGAGGTGCCGACGACCTCGACGAGCTCGAGGACGAGCTCGCCGACCTGCGCGGCTCCACGCCGTCGTCGCCGAGATCCACGAGGAGAACCCGATGCTCGGCACGCGCGGCTGCCGGCTCGGGATCCTCTAGCCCGAGATCTACGAGATGCAGGTCGAGGCGATCTTCGGCGCGCACGAGTCGGTGCGCGAGCGGACCGGCAAGGCGCCGCACCTCGAGATCATGGTCCCGCTCGTCGACTACGAGCGCGAGCTGCGAGCTCATCCGCGAGCTCATCGTCGCGCGTCGGCGACGAGCACGGCCTCGACGCGCGGGCGAGGACTACCTCGATCGGGACGATGATCGAGCTGCCGCGGGCGTGCTTCGTGGCCGACCGGATCGCCGAGCACGCCGACTTCTTCTCGTTCGGCACCAACGACCTGACGCAGACCGCGCTCGGGTTCTCGCGCGACGACGTCGAGTCGAAGTTCGTCGCCGGTCTACATCGAGCGGAAGATCATCGACCGCTCGCCGTTCGAGACGATCGACGGGCCCGGCGTCGGCTGGCTCGTGCGGCTGGCGGCGTGGGTCGGGCGCGAGCGGCGGCCCGACCTCAAGCTCGGCATCTGCGGCGAGCACGGCGGCGATCCGGAGTCGATCGACTTCTTCCACCACTGGCCGGCCTGGACTACGTGTCGTGCTCGCCGTTCCGCGTGCCGATCGCGCGGGTCGCGGCCGCGCAGGCGGCGGTGCGCGACGCGCGACGGAGCCTGACCTCCTCGCCTGCGAGAATCGGGCTCGTGGAGATCGCCGAGAACGTCGCGTCCGCCTTCGCGGACCGCACGCGCGCGGAGAGGAGGAGCGCCTGTCGCCGCTCGCCGCGCGCTCGTACCCGGCCGTGCGCGCGCACGCCGAGGACGACTGCGCGCTGCGCACGCCGTTCCAGCGCGACCGCGACCGGATCGTCCACTGCAAGTCGTTCCGGCGCCTCAAGCACAAGACGCAGGTGTTCGTGGCGCCCGAGGGCGACCACTACCGCACGCGGCTGACCCACACGCTCGAGGTCACCGCGATCTCGCGGACGGTCGCGCGGGCGCTCGCCTCAACGAGGACCTCGTCGAGGCGATCGGCCTCGGGCACGACCTCGGGCACCCGCCGTTCGGCCACATCGGCGAGGCGGTGCTCGACGAGCTGCCTGCGCGAGCGCTTCGGCCGCGAGTTCCGCCACTACGAGCACTCGCTGCGCGTCGTCGAGCGTGCTCGAGCGCGACGGCGCGGGCTGAACCTCACCGCCGACGTGCGCGACGGGATCCTCTGCCACTCCGGGCGCGCGCCGATGCCGCGCACGCTCGAGGGGCGGATCGTGCGGCTCGTCGACCGGATCGCCTACATCAACCACGACATCGACGACGCGCTGCGCGCGGGCGTGCTGGCCGAGCGCGACCTGCCGGCCGAGCCGATCGCGGTGCTCGGGGCCGACGGGCAGCGCGCGGATCGACCGGCTCGTCCACGACCTCGTCGAGCACTCCGCGGCCGGCCGGCGACATCGTCGCAGGGCGCCGAGGTCGGCGAGGCGATGGACGACGCTGCGGACGTTCATGTTCGACACGGTCTACCTCGGCCCGGCGGCGCGGCGCGAGGCGCGCGAAGGTCGAGCGGCTGATCCGCGTGCTGTTCGACGAGTACGTCGCGCATCCCGACGCGGCTGCCCGACGGCGGCGGCGCGCCGGGCGCCGACCTCGCCCAGCGCGTGACCGACTACATCGCCGGCATGACCGACCGCTTCGCGACGCGCGCGTTCACGCGAGCTGTCGGTCCCGGCCGAGTTCGCGTCGTAGGCTCGAGTGCCGCGCTACACCGACGGAGTCCGTCGAGCGCGTCAAGGACGCGATCGACATGGTCGACCTCGTCGGGTCGCGAAGACCGAGCTGCGGCGCGTCGGGCGTCACGCGGATGGAGGGCCTGTGCCCGTTCCACGACGAGCGGACGCCGTCGTTCGGCATCGACCCGGTCGCAGAAGCTCTACCACTGCTTCGGCTGCGGCGCGGGCGGCGACGCGATCACGTTCGTGCAGGAGACCGAGGGCGTCGACTTCATCGGCGCGATCGAGCTGCTCGCCGACCGCTACGGCGTCGAGCTCGAGGTCGAGGACGAGGATCCCGCGGAGGCCGAGCGCCGCCAGCGCCGCGCGCGGCTGCTACGAGCTGCTCGAGCGCACCGCCGCGTTCTACGAGCGGTATCCTGTGGGAGTCCAAGGAGGCCGCGCGCGGCGCGCGAGTACCTGCTCGGCCGCGGGCTGGCCGAGGACGCGCTGCGCGCGTTCCGCGTCGGCTACGCGCCGTCGGCGTGGGACAAGGTGCTGCTCGCCTCGCGGCGGGCCGGCTTCTCGACCGCAGGAGCTCTACGACGCCGGCCTGGCCAAGCGCGGCAAGCGACGGCGGGCCGGATCTTCGACCACTTCCGCCGGCGGATCACGTTCCCGCTGGCCGACACGCGCGGGCGCGTCATCGGGTTCGGCGCGCGGGCGATGGGCGACGACCAGAAGCCCAAGTACGTCAACACGCCCGAGAGCGAGCTCTTCCACAAGCGCAAGCATGGTCTACGGCGCGCGACCTCGCGCGCGCCGCCGCGGCGAAGGCCGGCTCGGTCATCGTCGCCGAGGGCTACACCGACGTCGTCGCGCTGCACCAGGCCGGGCTGCGCGAACGCCGTCGGCGATCATGGGCACGTCGCTGACCGACGAGCAGGTCGAGGCGCTGCGGCGCCTGGCGCCGGTCGCGCACCTCGCGCTCGACGCCGACAACGCCGGGCAGGAGGCGATGCTGCGCGCGGCGCGCGTGGCGCGGGCGCGAGGACCTCGAGCTGCGCGTCGTGCCGCTGCCCGACGGGCTGGACCCGGCCGACCTCGTCGGCGCGCGAGGGGCCCGAGGCGGTCGCGCGCGCTGCTCGAGCGCTCGACTGCCGTTCGTGCGCTTCCGCGTGCTGCGCGATCGCTCGGCAGGGCGACACTCGAGCGGCCGAGGGCAAGGACCGGCGTGCTCGAGGAGCTGCGCGCCGACGTTCGCGCAGCTCGCCGAGCTCGCGACGGCGGCTCATGCGCGACGAGCTCGTGCAGATCGATCAGCGACCGGATCGACCTGCCCGGGCCGACGTCGACGCTGCTCGTCCAGCGCCTGCTCGCGCGCTCGCCGGCGAGCGCGCCGCGCGCGTCGGCGCCGCCGCCCGCGCCGCGCCGCCGCGGGCGCGCCAGCCCGCCCGACCCGCCGCGCGACGACCGCGCCCCGTTCGAGGACCCGGGGTCCGAGTGGTCCGCCGATCGACGGACGCCGGCGCTCGCGCCGGCGCGGCGGGCGGCGCGTCCGGACCTCGCGCGAGATCCTGGCGCAGACCGAGGAGGTCGAGCGGCGCTTCCTCGCGTTCTGCCTCGCGCTGCCCGACCTCGGCGGCGACGCGCTGGCCAGCATCGATCCGGCCGAGCACTTCACGTCCGACCTCACCCGCCGCGCGGCCGACGCACCTGCGCGAGCACCTGCACCGCGCCGCGCGACGCACCTGCCCGAGGACGACCCCGAGCTCGACGCGCTCATCACCGAGCTCGTCGTCCGCGCGGCCGCGCGAGCCCGCGTCGCCGGCGACGCTCGACGGCCCAGCGCCTGCAGCTCGAGCTCCGCCGCCTCGACCGCCGGATGAACGAGGCACGCGCTCCGGCCGAGGCCGGAGGCGTCACCGAGCTCGCCCGCGCCCGCGACGCGGTCAAGGCCGAGTTCGACCTCGCGATGGAACGCGCGAACGCCACGGACTGACGTCCGCGAGGCGAACTAGTGTTCGCAGCATGGATCGCGATGTCCTGGCAGCACTCGTCGATCAGGATCTGACGATCGCCCAGATCGCCGCCGCGGTGGAGCGCAGCCCGGCGACCGTCAAGCACTGGCTGGCGTTCCACGGTCTGCGCACGACGCGGGCAGCTCGGCGTCGCCCCGCCGTCGGTCCGGACGGTGAGCTGACCGCGGTCTGCCCGACGCACGGCGAGAGCCGCCACGTGCGTCGCGGCGACCGCGTGCGGTGCGCGCGCTGCGCCAGCGACGCGGTCACCCGCCGACGCCGCGAGATCAAGCGCATCCTCGTCGAGGAGGCCGGTGGCGCGTGCGTGATCTGCGGCTACGACCGGTGGCCCGGAGCGCTCCATTTCCACCACGTCGATCCGGCCCAGAAGCGGTTCCATCTGGGCCTCAAGGGATTGGCCCGAGCGATCGATAACGTCCGTGAGGAGGCGCAAAAGTGCGTGCTACTCTGCGCCAACTGCCACGCTGAGGTAGAGGGCGGAGTCGCTTCAGTCCCGTGCCTCGCACGTGGTCGTCCTGGTGCCGTACCTGCGCTGGCGGACCACCCACTACGTGCTCACCACGCACCGGCTGATGACCCGGGTCGGGATCCTGCACCACAGCGGCCGGGACGTGCCGCTGAACCGGATCAACAACGCGATGTACGAGCAGTCCTTCTGGGAGCGGATCATCAAGTCCGGGACGCTGGTGGTCGAGTCCGCCGGCGAGGACGGCCAGCAGGTGTTCCGGCACATCCCGGACGCGGACCGGACCGAGCAGCTGATCAACCGGCTGGTCGAGGGCGACCACGACCGGCGCAGTCGCAACGCCGCCCGGCACGGCGCGCACTACGAGGCCGACTACGAGGACGCCGGCCAGGAGCGCGACGGCGACGACCTGACCCGCCCGCTGGACCGGCCCTGACCCCTACTGGTAGGAGATCATCGCCGGCGTCGGGCGCTTCGTCATCGTCTGCGCCGGGCTGAGCATCGGCACGTCCTCGTCGTAGAAGTTCTTCCAGCCGAACGCGACGCCCTTCGGGGCCGCGCCCACGACCGCACCCCAGGTCGTGTCCTTGCTGCCCGGCGGTCCCTGCCCGTCCATGTGGACCAGCAGCGCGACCTCGTCCCGGCCCTGCTGCAGCGGCTGGTCGGTGCCGATCATCGACAGCCGGAACTGGTGCAGCACGAGGAGCTTCTGCGGCAGCTTGTTCCGCTGCGTCAGGTCGGCCAGCCACCCGTACACCGAGTTGATCTCGGCCGCGCTGACCGAGCCGATCTGGGTCAGGTGCTTCTCGCCCGGCTTGAGCCGCCACTCCGGGTCCAGCGCCAGCCCGACGTGCGGCAGCTTGAGCAGCGACTCGTACCGCTTCGCCTGGGTCAGGAAGTCCGTCCGGCCCGGCTGCAGGTCGAGCACCACGTACACGCCGGCCGCGGCGGCCTTCTCCACCCACGGCCGCAGCAGCGAGATCGGCGCCTCGAACGAGTAGTTCCCGTCCGGTCCCGGCGGCGCGGTGGCGACCGTGGCGATGATCTCGAACGTGGGCACCACCGGCAGGCTGCCGCTCAGCGGCCGGTACGGCGCGGCGGTCTGCTTCGCGCGGGCGATGGCGGCGTCCACCGGCTGCTCGCCGAGCACGCCGAGCCCGGCGGTGCCGGGGTGGCCGTAGAGCGCGACCAGCCGTCGTCCGGGCAGCACGACCTGGCCGCCGCCCGGCAGCTGGGTGCCCGTGGCGGCGACCGCGACCCTGGCGGCGAGCCGGTCGGTGGCGCCGAAGCCGGCCCCGGCGGCGAGCACGTGAGTCGGCGGCGTCGCCGACAGCGCCTCGATCGCGGCCGGGTCGGCCCGCGGGTCGGTGCCGCGCAGCGGCACGACGGCGGCGCCGGCCGCCTTCGCGGTGGCGGCGGCGGCCGCGGCGCCGGCCCGGGTGGCCGCGTCGCCGCCGGAGCGGACCAGCACCGTCAGGTCGGCGAGGCCCGGTGCCGGCCGGGCGGTGGTGATCCGACCGGCGTCGGTGACCACCGGCGCCCCGCCCGCCTGCAGCCGGTCCGCGAGCTCCGGCCCGGTCGCCAGCACCGCCGAGGGCTTCAGCCGGCCGATCTCGGCCGCCACCGCGTCCCCGCTGCCGTCGTCGAGCAGCAACGGCACGCCGAGCTGCTCGGCCTGCCCGGCCGCGGCGTCGATGCCCGCGGGGTCCGTCGCCGCGGCGACGACCACGGCCGGCGCGGCGTCGAAGAGCGCGCGGCTGACCGCCACCGACAGCGCGGTGGCGGTGCGGCCGCCGGCGACGGCGGTCTGCTGGGCCGGCAGGCTCACCGTCGCGGCCGGCGCGGAGCCCGAGCCGTCCTGGCTCCCGGACCCGCCAGGCGGCGGCCCGGCCGCCTCCCCGTCGGTGCAGGCGGCGAGCAGCACCGCCACGGCAGCGATCCCGCCTCGGAACGTGGCTGGTCGGCGTCTCATCTCGCAGGAGTATGGCAACTTCTCCGGCGCGCCCCGGTGCCGGCCCACCCCGCGGCGGCGGCGGGGGATAGAAAGAGCCCCATGACGCAGATCACCCCGCAGTCGGACAGCACCTGGCTCGGCGGGGAGGAGCTGGACGCGGCCCGGCAGCGGCTGCCGATCCTGTACGTCGACGCGATCCCGGTCCGGGTGGACGGGCAGGGCAGCGTCACCGCCATCGGGCTGCTGCTGCGGGTGACCGGTGAGGGCCGGATCACCCGGGCGCTGGTGTCCGGGCGGGTGCTCTACCACGAGCGGGTGCGCTCCGCGCTGCTGCGGCACCTGGAGAAGGACCTCGGCCCGCTGGCGCTGCCGAAGGTGCCGGTGACACCGCAGCCGTTCACGATCGCCGAGTACTTCCCGACCCCGGGGGTGACCGCGTTCCACGACCCGCGCCAGCACGCGGTGTCGCTGGCGTACGTGGTGCCGGTCGAGGGCGACTGCGCGCCCCAGCAGGACGCGCTGGAGCTGACCTGGTTCACCCCGGCGGAGGCCCGCGACGAGCGGCTGCTGTCCGAGATGGCCGGCGGCCAGGGTGTGCTGCTGCAGCAGGGCCTCGCCCACGTCGGCCACTAGGCCCGGTTCCCGCGGGACGGGCCGGGGGTAGGCCGGGCTCATGGACGACCATCTGCTCCTCGCGGAGGAGTTCCTGCTGCTCGCCCTCGACGACGAGAAGGGCACCTCCCGGCTGTGGTACGGCGCCGAGCCGGCCCTGGCCGGCGCCCTGCTGCTCGACCTCGCCGCCGCTGGTGCGGTCGGCGTGACCGACGGCAAGCTCGTCGCCACCCCCGGCGCGCGGCTCGAGCACCCGTTGCTGACTGATGCCCACCGCGCCATCGCGAGGTCGGACAAGCCGCGCGATGCCCGGGGCTGGCTCGGCCAGCTGGCCCGCCAGCTCAAGCCGCTCGGCGACCGGATCGGCGACAGCCTGGCCGGCCGCGGCGTGCTCCGGCGCGAGGACGGCAAGGTCATGGGCCTGTTCACCCGGACGAGATTCCCGGCCGCGCACGGCGGCGCCGAGGCCGACCTGCGCGCGCGGCTGGGCGCGGTGCTGCGGTCGGAGCGCCAGCCGACCCCGCGGGAGGCGCAGCTCGTCGCGCTGCTGCTGCCGTACGACCAGGCGGGCAAGCTCGTCGACCGGGAGCATCGCAAGGCGGCCCGGGCGCGCGCGAAGGAAATCGCCGACCGGGGCATAGCCGGCCAGGCGGTGTCCGACGCCGTGCAGGCCGAGGTGATGACGATCGTCCTCACCGCGACCATCGCAGCCAGCGCGGCAGCGGGCGCGGGCGGCAGCTGACGAGTACGGCGACGGCCGGGAAACCTGGTCGAGCGCGCGCCCGCGCCTCCGTAGGCTGCCCCGGATGGACGCCGACATCGAGGTCGAGGACCTGTCGGAAGACGTTCCGGGTGCCGGAGCGGGAGGCGGGCCTGCGGGCGTCGGTGCGCAGC
This sequence comes from uncultured Actinomycetota bacterium, assembly GCA_963785005.1. GTDB lineage: Bacteria > Actinomycetota > Actinomycetes > Mycobacteriales > CADCTP01 > CADCTP01. The sequence goes on along the minus strand of CAWATS010000007.1, from coordinate 1,135,126 downwards.
CTGGTCCGCCGGACCCACCTGGACGTGACCGCGGTCGCCGGCATCTCCTTCGCGATCGCCCCGGGTGAGGTGGTCGGCTTCCTCGGCCCGAACGGCGCCGGCAAGACCACCACCCTGAAGATGCTGTCCGGCCTGCTGTTCCCCACCGCCGGCGAGGTGGCCGTGCTCGGGCACACCCCGTCCCGGCGCGAGCACGACTACCTGCGCCGGATGACGCTGGTGATGGGCAACCGCAACCAGCTGGTGTGGGACCTGCCGGCGCTGGACTCGTACGAGATGAACCGGGCGATCTACCGCATCCCGGACGCCGAGTTCCGCCGCACCCGGGACGAGATGGTCGCGCTGCTGGAGATCGGCGACCAGGTGCGCAAGCCGGTGCGGACGCTGTCGCTCGGCGAGCGGATGAAGGCCGAGATCGCCGGCGCGCTGCTGCACCGCCCGCAGGTGCTCTTCCTGGACGAGCCGACGATCGGGCTCGACGTCACGATGCAGAAGCGGATCCGCTCCTTCCTCGCCGACTACAACCGCCGCTACCGCGCCACCGTCCTGCTGACCAGCCACTACATGGCCGACGTGCAGGCGCTGTGCAACCGGGTGATCGTGATCGACCACGGCGTGCTGCTCTACGACGGCGGCCTGCGCGAGCTGTCCGCCCGGTACTCGCCACAGCAGACGATCACCGCCACCGTCGGCGACGTGCTGCTCGACCCGGCCGACTACGGCGAGCTGCTGTCCGCCGAGGGCGGCCGGATCACCCTCAAGGTCGCCAAGGAGCGCTCCGCGCAGGTGGCGGCGCGGCTGCTGCGCGAGCACGGCGTGACCGACCTGACCATCGAGGACCCGCCGGTGGAGGACGTCATCGAGCAGGTCTTCGCCGCCGGCCCCCGGATGCCCCCGTGAGGCGACAGGGGCGTGAGCATCGCAGCGCCCCTCGGGGGCCCGAGGAGCGGAGCGCCGCTGGAGGCGAACCATGAGCCCACTGCGGCTCACCGGCCTGCCCGGCCTGTACGCCGCCACCATGCGGGCGGCGGTGCAGACCCAGTTCCAGTACCGCACCGCCAACTACGCCTACATGCTCGGCATGGTCGCCGAGCCGGTGATCTACCTGGTGGTGTGGCAGACGGTGGCCGAGTCCCGGGGCGGGCAGGTCGAGGGCATCACGGCCGGCGAGTTCGCCGCGTACTACATCGTCTGGACGCTGGTCCGGAACATGAACATCGTCTTCACCCCCTACGGCTGGGAGGACCGGATCCGGCAGGGGGAGCTGTCCGGGATGCTGGTCCGCCCGGTGCACCCCATCCACTACGACCTGGCCTACTTCGCGGGCTGGAAGGTGGTCGTCGTGGTGCTGTGGCTGCCGATCGCCGCGGTGCTGAGCCTCATCTTCCGGCCCACCTTCGACGTGAGCCCGCTGGAGGTCGCGGTCTTCGCGGTGGCGATCTGGGGCGCGTACCTGATCCGCTCGATGCTGCTGTGGGTGCTCGGGATGGTGACGTTCTGGACCACCCGGGTCAGCGCCCTCTACGACCTCTACTTCACCGCCGAGCTGCTGCTGTCCGGGCGGCTGGTGCCGCTGGCGCTGCTGCCGGCGTGGGCGCTGACGCTGGCGGACTGGCTGCCGTTCAAGTACACGTTCGGCTACCCGATCGAGGTGCTGGCCGGCGACCTGAGCACCCGGGAGCTGCTGAGCGGGCTCGGGCTGCAGGCGGTCTGGATCGCGGTGGGCGCGCTGCTGGTCGCCGCGGTGTGGCGGGTCGGCGTGCGGCGCTACGCCGCGGTCGGGAACTAGCCGATGCGCGCCGCCGGCCGCCGGATCGGCTCAGCCGTCCGCCTCGCCGTGACGTTCCTGCGGATCGGCGCGCTGACCGAGCTGCAGTACCGGGTGAACTTCTTCTTCAGCCTGCTCCAGTCGGCCATCGCGGTCGGCACCTCGCTGGCCGTGATCGGCCTGGTCTTCGCCCAGACCGAGTCGCTGGGCGGCTGGTCGGCCGGCGAGCTGCTGGTGATCATGGGCATCTGGGTGCTGATGGGCGGTGTCATCCGGTCGGTCATCCAGCCGAACATGCGGCAGCTGATGACCGACGTGCAGGAGGGCACGCTGGACTACGTGCTGACCAAGCCCGCGGACGGGCAGCTGCTGGTCAGCACCCGGCGGTACGAGATCTGGCAGGCGGTGGACGTCGTCGTCGGCGCCGCGGTGACCGTGGTGGCGGTCGCCCGGCTGCCCGGCACGCCGAGCGTCCCGGCGGTGCTCGGCTTCGCGCTCGCGCTGCCGCTCGGAGCCGTCGCCATCTACTGCTGCTGGCTGCTGCTGACCGTCGGCGCGTTCTGGGTGACCCGGGTGGACTACGTCATCGAGATGTTCGAGGGGATGTACCAGGCCGGCCGGTGGCCGGTGACGATCTACCCGGGCTGGCTGCGGTTCGGCTTCACCGTGCTGGTGCCCCTCGCCTTCGCCATCACCGTGCCGGCCTCCGCGCTGACCGGCCGGCTGTCGCCGTGGCTGCTGGCCGGCGCGGCCGCCTTCACCGCTGCGCTGCTCGCGGTGACCCGGTGGGCCTGGCGGCGCGGGCTGCGCCGCTACTCCGGCGCGTCCGCCTGAACCGCCGTCTCCGCCGAGCCGTACCGTCGGGTAGTGCGGGTGTGACACAGTGACAGCCTGCCGGCGGCCGGGGACGGTGGCAGGTGCCTGACGTGCGTGTTTGATCCTTGCGGAGGCCTGCCGATGCAGATACCTGCTCCGTTCGACTACGCCCGGGCCACCTAGGTCGCGCACGCCCTGGACCTGCTCGCAGCGGCACGGGCCGGAGTCCCGGCTGGTCGCCGGCGGGCACAGCCTGCTGCCGATGATGAGGCTGCGGCTGGCCCGGCCCGGAGTGGCTGATCGACATCAACGACCTCGCCGAGCTGCGACTACATCCGCGAGGACGGCGACCGGCTGCGGATCGGGGCGCTGACCCGGCACGCGGCGATCCTGGCGTCGCGGGTCGTCGGCCGGCTGTTCCCGATCGTCCACGACGCCGAGAAGGTCATCGCCGACCCGGTGGTGCGCAACCGCGGCACCATCGGCGGCTCGCTGTGCCAGGCCGACCCGGCCGAGGACCTCACCACCGTCTGCGACGTCCTCCGCGCCGAGGTGGTGATCCCGGGTGCCGCGCGGCGAGCGGACGATCCGGATGCGCGGAGTTCCACCGCGGGCCGTACGAGACGGCGGTCGAGCAGGACGAGATCCTCCTCGAGGTGCGGCTGCCGATCCGGCCGCGCAGCGGCAGCGCCTACGAGAAGGTCGAGCGCCGGGTCGGCGACTGGGCGATCGCCGCGGCCGGCGCGGCGGTGTCGCTGGCCGGCGACGGCAGCATCGGCGAGGTCGGCATCGGGCTGACCGCGGTGCGGCTGGAGGGCGGGACGGTCACCCGCGCCGAGGACGCTGCGCGCGGGCGGCAGCCGTCCGACGAGCTGTTCGCCGAGGCCGGCCGGCTGGCCGCCGAGGACTGCGACGCCGATCGAGCGACCAGCGCGGGTCGGTCGACTACAAGCGGCACCTGGCCGAGGAGCTGACCAGCCGGGTCCTGCGCCGGGCCTGCGAGCGCGCCGCCGGGACCCCGGCGGCCGCCGGGATGGAGGGGTGACGGGGATGCAGGTCACCATGACGGTCAACGGCGCCGCAGGTCAGCCGGGAGGTCGAGCCGCGGACGCTGCTCGTGCACTTCCTGCGCGACGACCTCGGGCTGACCGGCACCCACTGGGGCTGCGACACCAGCAACTGCGGCGTCTGCGTGGTGCAGGTCGACGGGGTGCCGGTGAAGTCGTGCACGATCCTCGCCGCGATGGCCGGCGGCCACGAGGTGCGCACCGTCGAGGGGCTGGCCACCGACGGCAAGCTGGACCCGGTGCAGCAGGGGTTCATGGACGAGCACGGCCTGCAGTGCGGCTTCTGCACGCCGGGCATGATGCTGACCGCCCGCGCGCTGCTGGACCGCAACCCGGACCCGAGCGACGAGGAGATCCGCGAGGCCATCTCCGGCCAGATCTGCCGCTGCACCGGCTACGCGACGATCGTGCGCTCGGTGCGCTGGGCCGCCGACCACCCCGCCGAGTCCACTGTGGAGGCGACCCCGTGACCGCCACCGAGGAGCGCCCGATCGGCTTCGGCCGGCTGGCGCGCAAGGAGGACCCCCGCTTCATCCGCGGCAAGGGCCGCTACCTCGACGACATCGTGCTGCCCGGCATGCTGCACGGCGCGATCCTGCGGTCGCCGGTCGCGCACGCCCGCATCCTGTCGATCGACACCAGCCAGGCGCTGGCGCAGCCCAGGGTGCTGGCCGTGATCACCGGCAAGGACCTGGAGCCGCTCAACCTCGCCTGGGCGCCGACGCTGTCCGCCGACGTGCAGGCGGTGCTGGCCACCGACAAGGTGCGCTTCCAGGGCCAGGAGGTCGCCTTCGTCGTCGCCGAGGACCGGTACGCGGCCCGCGACGCGGTCGAGCTGATCGACGTCGAGTACGAGCTGCTGCCGCCGGTCATCGACGCCAAGCACGCCCTCGACCCGGGGGCCCCGGTGATCCGCGACGACCTCGAGGGCCGGACCGACAACCACATCTTCGACTGGGAGGCCGGCGACAAGGCGCAGACCGACGCGGTCTTCGCCCGCGCGGACGTGGTCGTCAGCCAGGACATGGTCTACCCGCGCTCGCACCCGGCGCCGATGGAGACCTGCGGCGCGGTCGCGGACTACGACGCGATCCACGGCAAGCTGACGCTCTACGAGACCACCCAGGCGCCGCACGCGCACCGCACCCTCTACGCGCTGGTCGCCGGCATCCCGGAGCACAAGATCCGGGTGGTAGCGCCGGACATCGGCGGCGGCTTCGGCAACAAGGTCGGCATCTACCCCGGCTACGTCTGCGCCGTCGTCGCCTCGATCGTCACCGGCCGGCCGGTGAAGTGGGTCGAGGACCGGTCGGAGAACCTGATGTCCACGTCGTTCGCCCGCGACTACCACATGCGTGGGGAGATCGCGGCGACCCGGGACGGGAAGATCCTCGCGGTGCGGACCGACGTGCTGGCCGACCACGGCGCCTTCAACGCGACCGCGCAGCCGACCAAGTACCCGGCCGGCTTCTTCCACATCTTCACCGGCTCGTACGACATCGAGGCCGCGCACTGCAAGGTCACCGGCGTCTACACGAACAAGGCGCCCGGCGGCGTCGCGTACGCCTGCTCGTTCCGGGTGACCGAGGCGGTCTACCTGATCGAGCGGATGGTCGACGTGCTCGCCGCCGAGCTGGGCATGGACCCGGCCGAGCTGCGGCTGCGCAACTTCATCCAGCCGGAGCAGTTCCCGTACCCGAACAAGACCGGCTGGGAGTACGACTCCGGCGACTACCCGACCGCCATGCGCAAGGCCATGGACATGATCGGGTACGACGACCTGCGGCGCGAGCAGGCGGAGAAGCGGGCCCGGGGCGAGCTGATGGGCATCGGGGTCGCGTTCTTCACCGAGACCGTCGGCGCCGGGCCGCGCAAGCACATGGACATCGTCGGGCTGGGCATGGCCGACAGCGCCGAGCTGCGGGTGCACCCGACCGGCAAGGCGGTGGTCCGGATCTCGGTGCAGACCCAGGGCCAGGGGCACGAGACGACCTTCGCGCAGATCGTCGCGCACGAGATCGGCATCCCGCCCGAGGACATCGAGGTGGTGCACGGCGACACCGACCAGACCCCGTTCGGGCTCGGCACGTACGGGTCGCGCTCGACCCCGGTCAGCGGCGGCGCGGTCGCGATGGTCACCCGCAAGGTCCGGGACAAGGCGAAGCTCATCGCCGCCGCCATGCTCGAGGTGCGGCCGGAGGACCTGGAGTGGGTGCACGGCCGGTGGCACGTCAAGGGCGACCCCGGCAAGGGCCACACCATCCAGGAGATCGCGCTGGCCACCCACGGCACCGTCGAGCTGCCCGACGGCGTGGACGGCAACCTCGGCGCCGAGGTGACCTACGACCCGCCCAACCTGACCTTCCCGTTCGGCGCGTACATCTGCGTGGTGGACATCGACCCGGGCACCGGCGTGGTCAAGGTGCGCCGGTTCGTCGCGGTGGACGACTGCGGCACCAGGATCAACGAGATGATCATCGAGGGCCAGGTGCACGGCGGCCTCACCGACGGCGTCGGGATGGCGCTCATGCAGATCATCGACTTCGACGAGGAGGGCAACTGCCTCGGCGGGTCCTTCATGGACTACCTGCTGCCGACCGCGATGGAGGTGCCGGACTGGGAGACCGGGCACACCGTCACGCCGTCGCCGCACCACCCGATCGGCGCGAAGGGGATCGGCGAGTCCGCCACCGTCGGGTCGCCGCCCACCATCGTCAACGCGATCGTGGACGCGCTGGCGCCGTACGGGGTGCGGCACGTCGAGATGCCGTGCACGCCGAGTCGCGTGTGGACGGCCATCCACCGGTCGGCGGAGACCGGAGGAGCCGGGGCGGGCTGATGCGCGAGCAGCTGGCGACCCAGGCGGCGGAGCTGGTCCGCGCCCGGGTCCCGTTCGCGCAGGCGATCGTGGTCCGGGCCCAGCACCCGACCAGCGCGCACGCCGGCGACAGCGCGCTGGTCTTCCCGGACGGGCGGATCGAGGGCTTCGTCGGCGGCACCTGCGCCGAGGAGTCGGTCCGGCTGTACGGGCTGCGGGTGCTGCAGAGCGGTGAGCCGGTGCTGCTGCGGGTGCTGCCCGGCCCGGCGTCCACAGTGGAGGAGGACGGCGCGGTCACCGTGGCGAACCCGTGCGTGTCCGGGGGCGCGCTGGAGATCTTCCTGCAGCCGCGCCGGCCGCTGCCGCGGGTGCTGGTGGTCGGTGACACCCCGGTGGCGGCGGCGCTCGTCGCGATGGCCGAGCCGGCGGGGTTCGCCGCCGAGGTCGCCGCCGAGGCCTCGGCGGCGCCGCGGGCGGACGACGCCGGGCTGGTGGTGGCCTCGCACGGCCGGGACGAGGAACCGGCGCTGGAGGCGGCGCTGCGCGCGGGCGTGCCGTACGTGGCGCTGGTCGGCAGCCGGATCCGGGCCGCGTCCGTGCTGGGCAGCCTCGACGTGCCGGACGCCGACCGGGCCCGGGTGCGCAGCCCGGCCGGGCTGGACATCGGCGGCCCGCTCGGCCGGCGAGATCGCGGTCTCGATCCTGGCCGAGCTGGTCTCCGAGCGGGCCCGGCCCCGGACTCCGCTGCCGGTCCCCCGCCCCGCCACCGCCCCCTCCACCGCCGATCTCGAGGAAGAGCCCGGCGACACGCCGAGCACCACCGCGCACTTCGTCAAGATCGGCGACGGGGATGCCGGGGGAGACGCTGGGGCCGCCCGGCCGGCGAGCGCGGTGGACCCGGTCTGCGGGATGACGGTGTCGACCGCCGGCACCCCGCTGACAGCGCGGCACGCGGGCGGCACCGTCTACTTCTGCGGCGAGCACTGCCGCGCCGCGTTCGCCGCCGACCCGGCCCGGTATGCCGGCACCGGCTGAGGGCGGCCGGGCCGGCGAGGCGGCCCGCGCCGGTGCCGAGGCTGAGGTGCGCGCCCGGGTGCCCGACGTCCCGACCCTGGCCGCCGCCCTGGACGGTGCGGACTACCTGGCCGACGCGGGCCTGGCCACCGCGCTGTTCCTGGCCGTGCGGCTCCCGCAGCCGCTGCTGCTGGAGGGCGAGCCGGGCGTCGGCAAGACCGAGGCGGCCAAGGCGCTGGCCCGGGTGCTGGACACGCCGCTGGTGCGGCTGCAGTGCTACGAGGGGATCGACGCGGCCGAGGCGCTCTACGAGTGGAACTACGCGCGGCAGCTGCTCGGCATCCGGCTGGCCGAGTCGCGTGGCGAGCCGGCGTCCGAGTCGGCGCTGTTCGGCCCGGACTACCTGCTGCGCCGGCCGCTGCTGGCGGCGCTGGAGCATCCCGGACCGCGGCCGGCGGTGCTGCTGATCGACGAGCTGGACCGGGCCGACGACGACTTCGAGGCGTTCACCTTCGAGCTGCTGGCCGAGTCGGCGGTGACCGTCCCGGAGCTCGGCACCATCCGGGCGGCACACCCGCCGGTGGTGGTGCTGACCTCCAACCGGACCCGCGACCTGCACGACGCGCTGAAGCGGCGCTGTCTCTACCACTGGATCGACTACCCGGGGCCGGAGCGGACCGTGGAGATCGTGCGCCGGCGGGTGCCGGGCAGCGCGGAGCCGCTGGCCGTGGCCGCCGCCGGCGCCGTCGCCCGGCTGCGGACGCTGGAGCTGGACAAGCCGCCCGGGATCGCCGAGGCGATCGACTGGGTGGCGGCGCTGACGCTGCTCGGGGTCGGCGGCCTGGAGCCGGCCGCGGCGGCGGCGACGCTCGGGTCGCTGCTCAAGCACCGCGAGGACCTGGACCTGGTCCGGCAGCAGGGCATGCCGTGGCTGGTCGGCGCGCAGTCCGGCCGGAGCGCGCCCTGACCGGGCCGCCGGCCGGGTCGGCCCGCGCCCGGGGCGGCCTGCGGGTGGAGCCGGCCGTCCTGGCGGCGGGGCTGGCGGACGCGTTGCACCGGGCCGGGCTGCCGGTCGGTCCGGAACGGGCCGGGCGGTTCGCGCGGGCGCTGTCGCTGCTGCCGCCCGCGGACCGGACGCGGCTCTACTGGACCGCCCGGGTCGCCCTCGTCTCCGACCGGGAGCAGCTGCCGGCCTTCGACCGCGTCTTCGCCGCCGTCTTCGCCGCCGGCCACGACCCGGCCGAGGGTCGGGGCGATCCCGCCGCCCCGCCCGCGGTCCGGTCGCCGGCCCGGCCGCGGCCCGGCCCACTGTCCCTTGTGGACGGCTCGGCGACGGCTCCGGCCGGGGCGCCGGCCGGCCGGCCGGACGAGGCCGGGGACCCCGCCGACCGGGAGACGCTGGTGCCGGGTGCGTCGCCCGCGGAACGGCTGCGCCGTACGTCGTTCACCGAGCTGGCGCCGGAGGAGGTGGCCGAGGTGCGCCGGCTGGTCCGCCGGCTGGTGCTGGCGACCCCGCCGCGGACGACGCGGCGCACCAGGGTGTCACTGCGGGCCGGCGACCGGGTCGACCTGCGCCGGAGCGTGCGCCGCGCGCAGCGGACCGGCGGTGACCCGGTCCGGCTGGTGCACCGCCGGCGCCGGAGCCGGCCGCGCCGGCTGGTGCTGCTCTGCGACGTCTCGGCGTCGATGGAGCCGTACACCCGGGTCTTCCTCACGCTGCTGCACGGCGCGGTGCTGGACGCGCGGGCGGAGGCGTTCGTCTTCGCCACCCGGCTGACCCGGCTGACCCGGGCGCTGCGTGGGCGCGACCCGGACCGGGCGCTCGCACGGGCCGGTGCGGCGGCTCCGGACTGGGCCGGCGGCACCCGGCTGGGGGAGAGCCTGCGCCGCTTCGTCACCGACCACGGGCGGCGGGGGGTGGCCCGCGGTGCGGTCGTGGTGGTCGTGTCGGACGGCTGGGACGGCGGCGACCCGGGCGAGGTGGCGGTGCAGATGGCGCGGCTGCGCCGGCTGGCGTACCGGATCGTCTGGGTCAACCCGCGCAAGGCGGCGCCCGGCTTCGCGCCGCTGGTCGGCGGGATGGCGGCGGCGCTGCCGTACTGCGACGCGTTCGTGAGCGGGCACAGCGCGGCGGCGCTGGCGGAGGTGGCGGACGCGGTCCGGAGGGGGAGGGACGTTAGAGCGTGACAGGCCAGCCCGACCGGCCGGCGCGGCAGCTGAGCATGCTGCTGTCCCCGCAGGGCCGCGAGCTGCTCGACCGGCTGGCGGCTGAGGAGACGACCCCTGACACCGTCCTGCGGCTGGCCTCGCAGCTGCGCCGCAGCCACCCGGCCGAGCTGACCGCGGCGGCGTTCGCCCAGCACGAGCTGCGCCTCGCCGCGCGGGAGAAGTTCAGCAGGGCCGCGGAGATGTTCTTCACCCGGTCCGGCCTGGAGCAGGCATCCTCGGAACTGACCGCACGCCACCGGGCCCGGCGTTACCCGGACACGGCCCGGGTGGCCGACCTGTGCTGCGGGATCGGCGGCGACCTGCTCGCCCTGGGCGAGGGCGGACGGGAGGTGCTCGCCGTCGACACCGATGCGCTGCACCTGCGGATGGCCGTGCACAACGCCGGTGAATACGATGCGGCCGAGGGTGTGCGGGGCTGGGACGGCGACGTCCGGGACGCTTCTCTCGACGGCGTCGATGCGGTGTTCGTCGACCCCGCGCGACGGGCCGGCACCCAACGGCTGGGTGCCGGGGACAGCGAGCCGCCCCTGCGGTGGTGCCTGGCGCTCGCCGAGCGGGTGCCGGCAGTGGGGATCAAGGCAGCGCCCGGCCTGCCACGCGAGCTGGTGCCTCCCGGCTGGGAGATCGAGTTCGTCGCGCATGGGCGCGACCTGAAGGAGGCCGTGTTGTGGTCGCCCGCCCTGGCTGGCGCCGCCCGCCGGGCGACCGTCCTGCCGGCCGGGCACACCCTGGTGCCCGCGGCCGGCCCCGAGGTTCGCATCGCCGTGCCCGGCAACTTCCTGCTCGACCCGAACCCCGCGGTCACCCGGGCCGGCCTGGTCGAGGAGGTCGCCCGCCCGCTCGACGCGTGGAAGATCGACCCGCAGATCGCGTTCCTGTCCACCGACACCGACCGACGCACCCCGTTCGCACGCACCCTGCGCGTCGAGGAGTCGGCGCCGTGGAACGAGAGGCAGTTCGCCCGCCGGCTGCGCGAGCTGGACATCGGCCCGATCGACATTCGCCGCCGGGGCCTGGCCGGCGACGTCGACGCGATCCGCCGCCGACTCAAGCTGCGCGGGAGCCGCCGCGCGACCGTGGTCCTCACCCGGATGAACGACCGCCCGTGGGGCCTGGTCTGCACCGACCCGGACCAGCCGGCCTGACCGTCAGTCACGCGGCGGTCGTCCCGCGCGGAGGCCGTCGGAACGAACGTGGTGACCGCGCACGCCGTAGCGTGACGTCCCGGAGTTCGTGAGCGGGCACAGCGCGGCGGCGCTGGCGGAGGTGGCGGAAGCGGTCCGGAGGGGAAGGGACGAGACATGACGGAGAACCAGCCCGAGGTGCCGGCGGTCGACGAGCGCAGCGGCGACGACGTGGTCGAGGGTGTCGAGACGGCGGCCGCCGGGTCCCGGCACGACGGCGTGCAGCGGCCACCGGAGGAGGCGACGCCGGGCACCTCGCCGGTCGAGCAGACCTACGACGACCCGGCGATGACCGAGGGCCGGGTGGGCGACGGGTCCGGCGGGCAGGCCGCCGACCCGGTCGAGGTGCCGGCACCCCCGGTCCCGGAGGTGCCGGTGTCCGGCGGCGCCCAGAACATCGAGGGAGCCCGGATCTCCGACCGCGTCTCGGCCGCCGACGACGAGCCCTCCCGCGAGTGAGAAGTTCGATCACCGAGTGAGGAGCTATTGCTTCTCACTCGGTGATCCAAGTCATCACTCGCGGGCACCACGTCAAGGGGTGAGCCGGCCGGCGGCGGTGAGCACGGCCAGCGCGTGCGCGGTCACCCAGTCGTTGCGTACGCCCGGCTTGTCCGGGCCCCAGTCGACCCGGTCGCGGAGCGGGGCGCTGCCACCGGCCGGGGTCCAGTAGCGGCCCTCGGCGGCCCAGCCGCCGTCCGGCAGCCGCTTGGACTCGACCAGGTCGAGCGCGTCGGCGCACCGGCGGTCGGCCAGCAGGTCGGCCTCCGCCAGTGCGCGCAGCGCGCCGAGCACGTCGTAGTTCCAGTACAGCGGGTAGCGCAGCAGGACCGTGCGGTGGCCCAGCGGGCGCCCGGTGGACCGCCGCCAGGCCAGCCGGCGGTCGAGCAGCACCTCCGCGGCCTTGCGGGCGCCGGCGCGGGCGGTCCGGTCCCCGGTCTGCTCGGCGTACGCGGAGAGGCCGCGCAGCGGCAGCAGCGTCTCGGCCACCGACGACATCCGGGCTTCGGCACGCTTGTCGCAGTTCCATCCGCCGTCCGGCCACTGCCAGTGCCGCAGCCGCTCGACCAGGGTGGCCGCCCGCTCGTCCGCGAGCCCGAGCCGGGTCACCGCCAGCAGGGCGGCGCCCTGCTGGGACGCGCACCGCCGGTGCCGCCCGTCTCGGACCAGGATGCCCTTGCCGGTCGGCTTCTCGACGTCGTGGAAGACCGCGGGGGTCAGCCACCGGTCCAGCACCTGGTCCCGCATCGGCGCCAGGTCCTCGTCGCCGGGCGGGTAGCCGAGCTCGGCCAGCGCCAGCAGCACCCAGTGCGCGCCGCGCCACTTCGAGTACGGCTGCCGGGGGTCCTCGACCCGGCCGTCCCGGCCGCGTCCGGCGAGCAGGGTCCGGACCCGGGCCGACTCGCGGATGCCCGTCCGCAGCCCCGGGTCGTCCGGCTCGCCGAGCACGCCGGTCCGGACGATCCAGCGGACCGACGGCTCGTCGGAGCTCAGCAGCTCCTCGACGACCTTCTCCACTACCGCACCACCAACAGGGTGTCGCCGCGGGGGACCAGCTCGCCGATCACCGGCTGGCCGGGGATCTCGCCGGCCAGCAGCAGGCCGCCGGAGGTCTGCGCGTCGGCGAGCAGCAGGGCCTCGTCCTCGCCGACCCGGTCGAGGTCGGCGTGCGGGCGTACCCAGTCCAGGTTGCGCCGGGTGCCGCCGGGGACGTAGCCGGCGCGCAGCGCCTCCCGGGCGCCGTCCAGGTACGGGACCGCGGCGTGGTCGACCACGGCGGTGACGCCGCTGGCGCGGGCGAGCTTGAGCAGGTGGCCGAGCAGGCCGAAGCCGGTGACGTCGGTGGCGCACCGGACGCCGCGGTCGACCGCCGCCCGCGCGGCATCCCGGTTGAGCGTGGTCATCGCCGCGACCGCCTGGCCGAAGACCTCGCCGGTGGCCTTGTGCCTGCTGTTGAGCACGCCGATCCCGAGCGGCTTGGTCAGGGTCAGCGGCAGGCCCGGGCGGCCCGCGTCGTTGCGCAGCAGCCGCGCCGGGTCCACCAGGCCGGTCACCGCCATGCCGTACTTGGGCTCCGGGTCGTCGACGCTGTGCCCGCCGGCGACGTGGCAGCCGGCGTCGGTCGCCACGGCCAGGCCGCCGCGCAGCACCTCGGCGGCCAGCTCGTACGGCAGCACGTCGCGGGGCCAGCAGAGCAGGTTGAGCGCGACCAGCGGGGTGCCGCCCATCGCGTACACGTCGGACAGCGCGTTGGCGGCGGCGATCCGGCCCCAGTCGTACGCGTCGTCGACGACCGGGGTGAAGAAGTCGGTGGTGGCGACGATCCCGGTGCCGTTCGCGAGCCGGACCACGGCGGCGTCGTCGCCGTCGTCGAGGCCGACCAGCAGCTCGCCGGCCGGGTCCCGCGGGCCGGCGCCGAGCAGGCCGGCGACCGCCGCCTCCAGCTCGCCGGGCGGGATCTTGCAGGCGCAGCCGCCGCCGTGCGCGTACTGGGTCAGCCGGTAGGTGGTGCTCGCCGTCACCCCCGTATCGTGCTCCCCGGAGGCGTACGGGCGCCTGGTGGCCCCCGCGGTCTTCAAAACCGTCGTGGCCCGCTCCGCGGGTCAGGGGGGTTCGATTCCCCTCCGCCTCCGCCACCCGGGCGACGCCGTGCGCCGCGCCGGGTCGGTGGCGAGCGCGGTCAGAGGTCCATGGCCAGCCGGCGCCGCATCGGCCCGATGCCGCCCGACGACGGCCGAGCCGCCCGTGTTGCGCACCGCCCGGGCCGCCAGCGGGCATGCGGGCCGGCTCGCCGACCGCGGGTGATCACGGTCGGTCGTCGAGACCCGACGCCCGACCGCGACCGGTCGCCGCGTACCGCCTGGTAGCCGTCTCAGGTGCGCGTCGCCGGCGCGGCCGGCCAGCACGTCGGCGAGCATCCCGGCGAGGCCCATCGCGGTCCTGGTCCCGGTGTTCATCCCGGGCTGGCGGGCGCGCCGCGGGGTTGTGGACAACGCGGCCTCGGACCGACCCCGGCGATGCAACGCTGGGCCGCACCGTCCCCGCTGTCCGCGAGGCCGGCGTGCACCGTCGCGTCCTGCGCCGTCCTCCCGCGTGCCTGCTGGGGCGATGAACCTTGCCGGCGCGTCCACCGCAGCCGCCGCCGGCGTCCGAGCGGCTGCCGATCAAGCACCGGTCCGGGTCGACGCCCTCCGGCATGCTCGGCTGCGGTCGTCCCGCGGATCGTCGCCGGCGGACCCGGTGCCGATCGGGCTGTACAAGTTCCAGGCCGCGACTGCTCGCCCAGTCCTTCGGGGACGACGACTTCCAGCGGCAATACTGCGTCCCGGGACAGCCTGATCACGCCGTTCCAGGTCGCTCAGCGCGAACGCACTGCGTGGACTTCATCGGCGACGATGCCGGCCTGCTACCGCTGCAGCGACCTGCGCATCGTCGTCGCGCCGACCGTGCTGACCAGCACCCAGGGCCGGAAGCGCCGGGTCGCGTCGATCGCCGATCCACCCGCGGTGGAGCCCCTCGACCTTCACCCACGACGCGGCGGTGCTCACGCTCGTCTCGCCGGTCACCGCCATCCGCCCGGTCTCGCTGGTCACCCCGGCGCCGCCGCGCTGAGCGGCCGGCACCTCGGTCACCGTCACCGGCTGGGGCAGCACCATCGCTCAGCCGTGCCGGCCCCGGTGGCGGCGGCGTCAGCGTGTCCGGGTACCTGGATGCAGCAGGCTCGGTCGCCGATGGTTGCCGGGCCGAGTGCCGCACGCGTACGCGGACCGCGGACGCGACGATCGATGAACCATGCTGGCGCCGGCCGGACCAACCTGACACCTGCCAGGCGACAGCAGCTGCCCGCTGTTCGTCAAGGCGGTCGGCTCGCCCGAGTACCTCGAGGTCGGCGTGACGAGCTGGGGCATCGGCTGCGGCGCGACCGGCTTCCCCGGCGTCTACACGCCGGCTGGGCAACCGGTCGATCGGCAACTTCGATCCTCGCCGCCACCGGCGGGGTGCCGGTGGCGGCGCCCGCCTGAGCCCGCACCTCCCGCGGGCGTTCGGCCGCCCGCGCCGACGATCTCGACGTCGCCGCCCGGCTGACCCCGGCTCACCCGCGCGCTGCACGGCCGCGACCCACGCCACGTCGTCTTGCCGACACTCGTCGACAGCACTGCTAGCCGGCGGGCTTGATAACACTTGTTGGCATAGTCTCGCCGGGTGGCGTTCACCAAGCGCTCGCAGCCCGCCCGGGAGGCGATCCTCGCCGCGGCCCGGCGCCGCTTCACGCGGGACGGGTACGAGCGGACGACCATCCGGTCGGTCGCCTCGGACGCCGGCGTCGACCCCGCCATGGTCATGCGCTACTACCGGAGCAAGGAGGGCCTGCTCGGCGCGGCGGTCGACATCGACCTGCACCTGCCCGACCCATCGCGGCCCTCGACCCGGAGACGCTGATCGAGGTCGTCACGCCGGTGCTGAACGGGTTCCTCACCGGCGAGCTGCGCGAGACCGCGGACCGACGGAGATGACGCCCTCGCCCGGGTGGCGGGCCGGCCTGCCGGCGGATGACCGGCTGCGGGCGGCGATAGCCTCCTCGCACCTGCGCGGCCTGCCGTCCGAGGTCATCGCGACGCTGCTGGACGGCGCTCGGCGGCGGGACGCGGCGGCGGGGGAGACGCTGCACCCCGCCGGCGACGACGTGCGCCACGTCGAGCTCGTCGTACGGGGTCTGGTCCGGGTGCACGTGGGCGCGCCCGACGGCCGGACGCTGACCGTCCGGTACTGCCGGACCGGCGCACTGATGGGCGTCCTGTCGCTGTACGCCGACCCGTTCGCCATGCCGGCCACGACCCAGGCCGTCGTCGACTCGCAGCTGCTGGCGATCGACCCCGCGCTGGTGCAGCGGCTGGCCGACTCCGACGTCCGGGTGGCCAGGGTCCTGCTGCTCGAGCTCAGCGAGCGCGCCGCGGCCTTCGTGGCGGAGATCGGCGGCTCGGCGTTCGGCACCGTGCGGCAACGCATCGCCCGCCACCTGCTCGACCTGGCCTCCGAGCGCCAGCGCGGCAGCGGGCTCGTCGCCCCGATCAGCCAGCAGCACCTGGCCGACGCGGTCGGCACCGTGCGGGAGGTGGTCGTGCGGACGCTGCGCGAGTTGCGCCGGGAGGGCCTGCTGGAGACCGCCAGAGGCGCCATCACCATCACCGCGCCCGAGCGCCTGCTCGCCGAGGCGTATCCCGACCACGGCCGGCGGCGGTGGAACACAGGTCCCTGACGGCCATGACCGGCGGACGTACGGTGGCCGCCGTGGCCGCCTCGGTGCCGGCTCCGGGTGATCAGGGCGGCCGGACATGGTGATCGACTGTGTGGTCGTGGGCGCCGGTCCGGCCGGGCTGGCGGTGAGCGTCGCGCTGACCGGCCGCGGTGTCGACCACGTCGTGCTGGAGCGGGGCCGGGCCGGGCAGAGCTGGCGCAGCCAGCGCTGGGACTCGCTGCGCCTGAACAATCCGGGCTGGATGAACCCGATGCTCGGCGACCAGCCCGCGGACAGCTACCTGACCCGTGCCGAGGTCGTCCAGCGGCTGGACGACCTCGCCGCCTCCTGCCCGGTCCGCGAGCACGTCGACGTGGTCGGCCTGGAGTCGGGCGCCGGCGGGTGGATCCTGCGTACCGGGGACGGCGACGTCCGCGCCCGCACCGTCGTCGTCGCGACCGGGGACGAGAACGTGCCGCGCACACCGGGGCTGGCCCGACGGTTCCCGGCGCGGGTCGGGCACCACCACGCCGCGGACTACCGCGCGCCGGCGGGACTGCCCGACGGTGCCGTGCTGGTCGTGGGCAGCGCACAGTCCGGCTACCAGATCACCGAGGAGCTGCTTGCCGCCGGCCGGCGGGTGGTCCTGGCGACCAGTGCCGTCGGCCGGGCACCCGGGCGACACCGCGGCCGCGACACGGTCGAGTGGCTCGTCGAGTGCGGCTTCTTCGACCAGCGCCCACGGGACCTGGCGGACCCGTCCGTCATCCGTGCGCCCCAGCCGCTGCTCGCGCCGGGCGGCCGCAGCGTCAGCCTGCAGACGCTGGCCCGGTCCGGGGCCACCCTGGCCGGGCGCCTGGTCGCGGTCGACGGCGAACGGGTCAGCTTCGACGCCAGCGCCCCGGCCAACGTCGCCGCCGCGGACGCCTTCGCGACCCGGGTCCGGGCGATGCTCGACGAGTTCATCCGGCGTACCGGCCGCGACGCCCCACCTGCCGCACCCGACGAGGCCGACATGCCGGTCGAGCTCCACCCACCGTCGACCCTCCACCTGCGCGCCCACGACATCGGCAGCGTCGTGTGGTGCACCGGGTACGCCGGCGACTTCCGCTGGCTCGATCCCGGGCTCACCGACGCCGGGGGACGACCGGTGCACCAGGAGACCGCCGCCCCCGCACCCGGGCTCTGGTACGTCGGGCTGCGCTGGCTCACCCGCCGCAGCTCCGGCAACTTCCTCGGCTTCCCCCTCGACGCGGCCACGGTCGCCGACGCGGTCGCGGCCACGCTCCGCCGCCACCCGCGTCCACTGTCGATCCGGTCGGCCGCCGTTCGTGTAGGGGACGAGAGGCCGGCACCGGACCGGCCCCGTCCCGGAGGGTCCACGTGAGCAGAGTCGTCGTGACCAACAGCCTGACGCTCGACGGTGTGATGCAGGCACCCGGCCGTCCCGACGAGGACGTCCGGGGCGGGTTCGACCGCGGCGGCTGGGCGCTGCCGTACAACGACCCGGTCATGGGTCGGGTGATGGGCGAGGGGATGGCGAGGACCGGTGCCCTGCTGCTGGGGCGCCGCACGTACTCCGACTTCGCCTCCGTCTGGCCGCAGCGGAGGGACAACCCGTTCAGCGAGATGCTGGACAACGTCCAGAAGTACGTCGCGTCGCGGACCCTGACCGAGCCGCTGCCGTGGCAGAACTCCACGCTGCTCGACGGTGACGCCGCGGCCGCCGTGGCCGAGCTCAGGCGGCAGCCGGGCCCGGATCTCGCGGTCCTCGGCAGCGGAGAGCTGGTCCAGTCGCTGCGGCGCCGCGATCTCGTCGACGAGTACGTGCTGCTCATCCACCCGTTGGTGCTCGGCTCGGGTCGGCGGCTGTTCCCGGACGGTGCCCCGCCCGCCGACTTCCAGCTCGTCGACAGCGTGCCGACGACCACCGGCGTCATGATCGCGACGTACCGACCGGCCTGACCGGTGTCGGAGACGGGACGCGGCAAGTCTGGACAGTTAGTTAGCAAATTGCCATAGTGTCTCCGTGGCGGTGGACGTGGGCCTGGTCAAGGCGCTGGCCAACGCCAACCGCCTGCTGGTCCTGGACTGGCTGCGGGACCCGGAGGCGCACTTCCCGCCGCAGCGGGATGGTGACCTGGTCCGGGACGGGGTCTGCGCGCTGTTCATCGCGCGACAAGCTCGGGGTGAGCCAGCCGACCTGCGGTGAGCACCTGCGGGTGCTCAGCCAGGCCGGGCTGGTCCGGGGCAGGAGGATCAAGCAGTGGACCTTCTACCGGCGGGACGAGGACCGGATCGCCCAGGCGAAGCAGATGTTGGGCGGCGACTGGTGACCCGCCGGTGCGTCGCGCGGCCGTGACCGTCCGGTCCTGACGTGCCGCCGCCGGCACCGCCGGGCCCGACCGCAACGACGACCGACAGGAGTCCGATGTCGAGCGCACCCGAGACCGTCGATGAGCGGCTCGCCCGCCTGGGGCTGGAACTCCCGGACCCATCGCCGGCGGTCGCCGCCTTCGAGCCCTACGTCCGCTTCGGCACGACCGTCTACGTGAGCGGGCAGATCGCCACCCGGGACGGGCAGCTCGTCGCCACCGGCCGGCTCGGCGACGACGTCGACATCGCCGCCGGACAGGAGGCCGCCCGGCTCTGCGCGCTCAACGTGCTCGCCCAGCTGCGCGCCGCCGCCGGCTCCCTGGACACCGTCGCCCGACTGGTCAAGATCACGGTCTTCGTCGCCAGCACTCCCGGGTTCACCGCGCAGCCGCAGGTCGCGGACGGCGCCTCCCGGCTGCTGGCCGAGGTGCTCGGCCTGGCCGGGAAGCATGCCCGGTCCGCGATCGGTGTCGCCGCGCTCCCGCTGGGCACGCCCGTCGAAGTCGAGGCCGTCGCCGAACTCGGCGCGGCGGCCCCCGCCGGCGACGGGCCGCGGCGCCGGTGACCCGGTCGAGGGATCGCGCTGCCGGCACTGCCCAGGCCGACCACGCCGCGCGGCTGATCACCGCCGCCGACATCCGCGCCGCCTATCCCGTGATCGAGCCCTACCTGCGGCGCACCCCGGTCGTGCGGGTGGATCCCGGCGCCCTGACCGGGTCCGAGGCCGGGGTCGGGTCGCCGGGCGTGGTGCTCAAGCTGGAGCAGCTGCAGTGCGCGGGTTCGTTCAAGGCCCGCGGCGCCTTCGCGAACCTCCTGCTCCGCGAGGTGCCGGACGCGGGGGTCTACGCGGCCTCCGGGGGCAACCACGGCGTGGCAGTCGCCTACGCCGCGCGCCGGCTCGGCGTGCCCGCGAAGATCTTCGTCCCCACGGTGTCCGATCCCGCGAAGATCGAGCGCATCCGACGGCTCGGTGCGGACCTGGTCGTCGGCGGCGACCGCTATGCCGATGCCCTGGCCGCCGCGCAGAGCTGGGCCGCCGGCTCCGGGGCGATGAGCGTGCACGCGTTCGACCAGCGCGAGACGCTGCTCGGGCAGGGCAGCCTCGGGCTGGAGCTCGCCGAGCAGGTCGACGAGCTCGACACCGTGCTGGTGCCGGTCGGCGGCGGCGGCCTGATCGCGGGAGTCGCCGCCTACTTCGCCGGTGCCGTCCGCGTCGTGGGGGTCGAGCCTGACGGCGCACCCACCCTCAGCTACGCCCGGGCCCGCGGCGAGCCGACCGACGCGCCCACCGGCAGCATCGCGGCGGACGCACTGGCCCCCAGACGCGTCGGCGACCTGGTGTTCCCCATCGTCCAGCGCTATGTCAGCGACGTCGTCCTGGTCGACGACGAGTCCATCCGGCGCACCCGACACACCCTGTGGCAGGCGCTGCGGCTGATCGTCGAACCCGCCGCCGCGGTCGGCGTCGCCGCCCTCGGCACCGGCGCCTACCGACCCGAGCCGGGCGAGCGCGTCGCCGTCGTGCTCAGCGGCGCCAACACCACACCCGCCGACCTCGGCCGGTAGGCCGAACGATCTACTACCGCCAGCTATTACGGTCTCGACCAGCGGTTGCAAGTCACAAGCGGAAGGAGCCCCGTGCTGACGCAGGTCGCGGAGGGTGTGCTGACCCACCAGAGCGAGCTACTTCAGAACAACGCCGTTGTCGTGCAAGGCCGGGCCGGCGTGTTGCTCATCGACCCCGGGATACAAGGCTCCGAAATGGCCTGCCTCGCGAACGACCTCCGCGAGTTGGGCCAGCCCGTTGTGGCAGGCTTCTCGACGCATCCTGATTGGGATCACGTGCTCTGGCACGCCGAGCTCGGCGAAGCGCCCCGTTACGGTACAGCCCGCTGCGCGGCTCTTATGCGAGATCTGCTGTCGAACGCGGACTGGAAGGCCCGCGTCGCCGAGGGGTTGCCGCCGGAAATCGCCGAGGAGATACCGCTGGATCTGTTCGGCCTCATTACCGGTCTGCCTGCCGAAACCGCGCAGATTCCTTGGGATGGCCCCAAGGTCCGGATTATCGAGCATCCGGCGCATGCCCAGGGCCATGCGGCGCTGTTGATCGAGGAGCAGCGGCGTTCTCGTCGCCGGCGACATGCTTTCTGACATCCTGATCCCGTTCCCCGACCTGGACGCCGCGGATCCGATCGAGGACTACCTCGTTGGGCTGCGGCTGCTCGAGGGCGTGGCGGACGACGTTGATGTCCTCATCCCCGGTCACGGGTCCGTCGGCGGAGCTGATCAGGTGCGCGCACGGATCGAACTGGATCGCGCGTACGTGCATGCCCTGCGTGACGGCCATGCCCCCGATGACCCGCGCATCGGCCCATCGGCCACGTACGGCAAGGATTGGCTGCCCGGCGTGTATGAATGGCAACTACAGCAGCTCGCCCAAAAGGGAGAGCGCGACGGGACGCCCGGATAGAGACCCGCTTGCGACACAGGACGACCCTGCCAAATTCGTGACTCAAGACACGAAGGGGCATGATCCGGGACAGTCCCCACTCGGGGGACCCGTTGCGAGAGGAGTCGGCGTGATCGACCATGTCGGCCTGCGGGTCGCGGACCTGGCCGCGAGCCGCGACTTCTACCGGCAGGCCCTGGCCCCGCTCGGCTACGTCGTGCTGATGGACTTCGACTTCGGCGTCGGGCTCGGTCGGGACGGCATGCCCGACCTCTGGCTCTATCCGGGGACGCCACCCACCGACGACGTGCACGTGGCCCTCCGCGCCGACGACCGCGCCGCCGTACGTGCCTTCCACGCGGCCGCGCTCGCCGCCGGCGGGGCGGACAGCGCCGGGCCGAGGCTGCGCCCCGAGTACCACCCGCAGTACTACGGCGCCTTCGTCCGCGATCCGGACGGCTACAACCTCGAGGCGGTCTGCCACCGGCCCGAGTAGCGCACCGGCGCACGCCGGCCGGGCCGGCGCCGTACGGTGGCGGCGTGGTGGATCCCCGCCGTCGGGTGCCGCGCACGGACGCGGTGCTCGGCGACCCGCGCCTGGACGGGGCGATCGGCCGGCTGGGGCGGGCGCTGGTCAAGGAGGCGGTCGCCGCCGCTCAGGACCGGGTACGGGCCGGCGAGCTGGAGCCGGACGCCGTGCTCGACGCCGTCCTCGCCGGCCTGCCCGCCAGCCCCGCCACCCTGCGGCCGGTGCTCAACGCGACCGGCGTCGTCCTGCACACCAACCTCGGGCGCGCCCCGCTGTCCGTCGCGGCCCGGGCCGCCGTGCTGGCCGCGGCCGGCACCACCGACGTCGAGCTCGACCTGGCCACCGGAGAGCGCGGCCGGCGCGGCCGGGGAGCCCTGGCCGCACTGGCGGCGGCCGTACCGGACGCCGAGGCGGTGCACGTGGTCAACAACGGCGCCGCCGCGCTGGTGCTCGCCGCGACCGCGCTCGCCGCCGGCCGGGAGATCGTGCTCGCCCGCGGGGAGATGGTCGAGATCGGCGACGGCTTCCGGATCCCGGACCTGCTGGTCTCGACCGGCGCCCGGCTCCGTGAGGTCGGCACCACCAACCGCGTCACGGTCGGGGACTACGCCGACGCGCTGAGCCGGGACACCGGCTTCGTCCTCAAGCTGCACCCGTCCAACTTCCGGGTCACCGGCTTCACCTCCACCGTGCCGACCGCGGAGCTGGCCGCCCTCCCGGCACCCGTCGTGGTCGACACCGGCTCCGGGCTGCTCGCCCCGCACCCCGCCCTGCCCGACGAGCCGGACGCCGCCTCCGCGCTGCGGGCGGGCGCCGCGCTGGTCACCGCCAGCGGGGACAAGCTGCTCGGCGGCCCGCAGGCCGGGCTGCTGCTCGGCCGGGCCGAGCTGGTCGAGCGGCTCCGCCGGCACCCGCTCGCCCGGGCGTTGCGGGTGGACAAGCTCACCCTCGCCGCGCTGGAGGCGACGCTGCGCGGCCCGACGACCCCGACCGACCGGGCCCTCACCGAGGACGTCCAGGAGCTGCGGGCCCGGGCCGGCCGGATCGCCGCCGCCCTGCGCGCGTCCGGCATCGACGCGACCACTGTGGACAGTGCGGCCGCGGTCGGCGGTGGCGGCGCGCCCGGGGTGGTGCTGCCCAGCGCCGCGGTCAGCCTGCCGGTGGCGTACGCGCAGCCGCTGCGGGCCGGCGACCCCGCGGTGCTCGGCCGGGTGGAGCGCGGCCGCTGCCTGCTCGACCTGCGCGCGGTGGACCAGACCGACGACCGCGCCGTCCAGCGCGCGGTGCTCGCCGTCCGCCGGGACTGACGGCGTGCACGTCGTCGCCACCGCCGGCCACGTCGACCACGGCAAGTCCACGCTGGTGCGGGCGCTGACCGGGATGGAGCCGGACCGCTGGGCGGAGGAACGCCGGCGCGGGATGACCCTCGACCTCGGCTTCGCCTGGACGGGGCTGCCGTCCGGCGCCACCGTCGCCTTCGTCGACGTGCCCGGGCACGAGCGCTTCGTGCCGACCATGCTGGCCGGGGTCGGGCCGGTGCCGGCGGTGCTGGTGGTCGTCGCGGCCGACGGCGGGTGGATGCCGCAGTCGGCCGAGCACCTCGACGCGATCGACGCGCTCGGCGTGCGGCACGGGCTGCTCGCGGTGACCCGTGCCGACCTGGCGGACCCCGGTCCGGCGCGGGACCGGGCGCTGGCCGAGATCGCGGCCACCTCGCTCGGCGACATCGAGGCGGTGGCGGTGAGCGGCACGACCGGCGCCGGGCTGGACGCGCTGCGGGCGGCGCTCGACCGGCTGGTCGCGACGCTGCCCGCGCCGGACCCGGCGGCGCCGGTGCGGCTGTGGGTGGACCGGGTCTTCACCGTGCGCGGCAGCGGAACCGTGGTCACCGGCACCCTCGGCGCGGGCGTGCTGCGTACCGGCGACGAGCTGGAGCTGGTGCCGGACGGCCGCCGCCGCGTGGGTGTGCGCGGGCTGCAGTCGCTGGGCCGGCCGGTCGAGGCGGCGTACGGCACGGCGCGGGTGGCCGCGAACCTGCGCGGTGTCGCGGTGGACGAGATCGCCCGGGGCACCGCGCTGGTCACGCCCGGCTCCTGGACGGTGACGTCCACAGTGGACGTCCGGCTGAGCCGCACCCCGGCGGCCGAACTGCCGGCCGAGCTCGTGCTGCATGCCGGCTCCGCCGCCGTCCCGGTCCGGATCCGTCCACTCGGGACGGACACCGCCCGGGTCGTCGCGCGCCGCCCACTGCCGCTGCACGTCGGCGATCGCGCGTTGCTGCGCGACCCAGGCCGGCGGGCGGTGCCGGCCGGGCTCACCGTGCTCGACGTCGCTCCGCCGGCCCTGCGCCGGCGCGGCGCGGCAGCGGTACGCGCCGTGGAGCTGTCCACTGTGGAGGACCATCCGGACGAGGCGGGAGAGCTGCGCCGGCGCGGGGCGGTGCGGAGCGGGCAGCTGCACGCGATGGGGGTGCGGGTCGGCTCGGTGCCGCTGGCCGGCGACTGGCTGGTCGACCCCGGGCAGGCCGACCGGTGGCGGGCGGCGCTGGCCCGGGAGGTGGCCGCGCACGCCGCGGCTCACCCGCTGGAGCACGGCCTGCCGGTGGAGACGGCCCGGCAACGCCTCGGCCTGCCGGACGTCCGGCTGGTCGCGGCCCTGCTCGGCGGTGCCGGCCGCGACCCCGACCGCCCCGGCCCTGGATCGCCCGGCGCCGGCGGGCCGGGCCGGCCGGGCGGGGACGGGGCCGGTGCGGCGCTGACCGTGCGCGACGGGCGGGTCGTCTCGGCGGTGCGACCGGCCCTGCCCGAGCCGGTGCGCGCTGCCGTCGAGACGATCCGCGAGGAGCTGGCGGAGAGCCCGTACGCGGCCCCGGAGGCACGCCGGCTCGCGGAGCTGGGGCTCGGTCGCCGCGAGCTGGCCGCCGCGACCCGAGCCGGGGCGCTGCTGCGGGTCGCGGACGGGATCTACCTGCTGCCCGGTGCCGATGCGGACGCGACCGCGCGGCTCGCCGGGCTCGCCCAGCCCTTCACGCTGTCCGAGGCCCGCCGCGCGCTCGGCACCACCCGTCGCGTCGCCGTCCCGCTGCTCGAGCTGCTGGACGCCGGCGGTCGCACCGAGCGGCTGCCGGACGACCGGCGCCGGGTGCGGCACTGAGCGAGCGTGAGGGCTCGCCGCGCGAGCGGGGAGCGAGGAGGGCTGGGCGGGCGGCGCTGGCGCCTGCCGGCCCGGCCGAGGAGCGGGCGACAGCGCGAGCGCGGGGAGTCAGCGCGGCTGCGGGGCGAGCGGGTGCCGCGGCTCGTACAGGCCGATCGTCGCGCCGCTGGGCAGCCGCAGCTCGACCATCAGCCCGAAGCCGGCGTCGACCACCTCGCCGGCGAACCGCACTCCCTGGGCGGACAGCTCCCGCACCGTGGCGTGCACGTCGTCGCACATCAGGTAGAGCTCGTGATGCGGCTTGTCCTCCCCCAGCACCGGGTGGATGCCAACCTCCGCCGGCGGCAGGGCGAAGATCAGCCAGCCGTCGCCGTCGTCCACCCACGGCCAGCCGAGCACGTCCCGCAGGAACGCCCGGTCGGCCTCCGCATCCGTGCTGTAGATGAGGGCATGCGCGGCGTTGATCATGCGGCCGAGCGTAGTCCGGTCGCCGAGGTGGAAGAATCGACGGCTGTGAGTGCGGACCGGCCCGGACCGTCCACCCGGGCGCGGGTGTGGACGCTGCAGGGCAGCACCGAGGTGCGCCGGCGGGACTCGCTGGTGACCGAGGAGCCGCTGGAGATCCGCGTCTCGGCCGGCGGTGAGTCCCGCGTCGTCTCGACCACGATGCGGACGCCCGGCGCCGACTTCGAGCTGGCCGCCGGCTTCCTGCACGCGGAGGGCCTGGTCGAGCCGGGCGCCCTGCGCCAGGTCTCGTACTGCGCGGACGTCGACAAGCCGGACCAGCTCTACAACGTGGTGACCGTCGAGGTGGACGCGGCCGCTCCGCCGGAGCCGGTGCGGACCGGGCTGGTGTCGAGCGCCTGCGGGGTCTGCGGGTCGGCGTCGCTGGACGCGCTGCGCGAGCGAGGGCTGGCGCCGGTCGCGCCCGGGCCCACCGTCCGGGTGGAGACGCTGTACGGGCTGCCGGACGCGCTGCGGGCGGCGCAGGGGGTCTTCGCCACCACCGGCGGGCTGCACGCGGCCGGCCTGTTCACCCCGGACGGCGAGCTGCTCGCGGCCCGCGAGGACGTCGGCCGGCACAACGCGGTGGACAAGCTGGTCGGCTGGGCGCTGCTCGGCGGCGGGCTGCCGCTGGCCGGCGCGGTGCTGGTGGTCAGCGGGCGCACCGGCTACGAGATCGTGCAGAAGGCGGTCGCGGCGGGCATCCCGGTGGTCGCGTCGGTGTCGGCGCCGTCCTCGCTGGCCGTCGCGGTGGCGGCGGACTTCGGGGTCACGCTGGTCGGCTTCCTGCGGGGCCGGCGGTGCAACGTCTACGCGGGGCGGGAGCGGCTCGTGCTCCCGGGGGTGCCCGCGGTGGCCGGGTGAGCGGGCCGGGTCTGCCGGCGGCCCGGCCCGGACCGTACGACGCGGTCGTGCTGACCGGCGGGCGGGCCAGCCGGCTCGGTGGGGTGGACAAGCCCGGCCTGCAGGTGGGGGAGCGGACGCTGGGCGCCCGGGTGCTGGACGCGGTCCGGGACGCGGACCGGACGGTGGTGGTCGGCCCGGCCGTGCCGGGCGCGGCCGTCGACCTGGTCACCCGGGAGGAGCCACCGGGCGGCGGGCCGGTGGCGGCGCTCGCCGCCGGGCTGCTGGCGGTGCGGGCGCCGGCGGTGGCGACGCTCGCGGCGGACCTGCCCTTTCTCGATGCCGCGACCGTGCTCGAGCTGCGGTCCGCGCTGGCGGCGGCCGGCGGCGCCGTCGCCCTGCTGGTGGACGGCGGCGGGCGGGACCAGCCGCTGTGCGCCCTCTGGCGGACGGACGCGTTGCGGGCGGCGCTGGCCCGGGTCGGCGGGCCGGCTGGGGTGTCGCTGCGGGCCGTGGTCGCGGCGGCGCCGGGCGAGGTGCTGCGCCGGGTGGTGACCCGGGACGGGCCGCCGCCGTGGTTCGACTGCGACACCGACGAGGATCTGAGCCGAGCCCGGGGATGGGTGCGATGAGCACGCTGGAGGACTGGACCGCGGCGGTCGTCGCCGAGCTGGGCGTGGCGGACGCGGTGACCGGCGGCACCCGGGACCTGGTGCTCGACCTCGCCCGGGACGTCGCGCACGGCGTCGCCCGGCCGGCGGCGCCGCTGACCGCCTACCTGGTCGGGCTGGCGGTCGGCCGCGCGGCCGACCCGGGTGCGGCGGCGGGCGAGCTGGCCGGCCGGATCTCCCGGCTCGCCCAGGAGTGGGGCCGGCCCGGCCCCGACTGAGGGCTGCTCGCCCGCCGGCCCGGCCGGCCTCAGGGTCCCGGCTCGTCCATCGCGATCACGAAGAACATCGCCCCCTGCGGGTCGCTGACCAGGGCCATCGGGCCCTGCGGTGTCGGCATCACGTCGCCGTACACCTGACCGCCGAGCTCGCGGACCCGGTCGGCCGCCGCCGCCGCGTCGTCGACCGCGAAGTAGACGTTCCAGTGTGACGGGGCGTCCCCGGGCTGCTGGGCCGCCGGCATCGCTCCGGCGACGTTGCGCCCGCCCGCCTTCAGCACCTTGTACGTCATGCCGGGCATGCCCGGCTCCATGTCGGCCCAGTCCACGCCGAGCGCGTTCGAGTAGAACCGCGTCGCCGCGTCGAGGTCCGAGGTCGCCAGATCGTTCCAGGTCGCGGTGCCGGGCTCGTTGACCAGCTGCGCTCCGCGGTGGCTGCCACCCTCCCACAGCCCGAAGGCGGCGCCGGTCGGGTCGATGCCGATCGCCATCCGACCGTGCTCGCCGACCGCCATCGGCGCCACCACGACGGTGCCGCCGTGCTCGGCGACCGCCTCGGCGACCTTGTCCGCGTCGTCGACGGCGAAATAGGTCGTCCAGACCACCGGCGTGGACTCGTCCATCCGGCCGCCCAGGCCGGCGACCCGCTTGCCCCGAAGCGTCGCCTGCGCGTAGCCGCCGAACTCCGGGTCGGGACTGATGTCGAACTCCCACCCGAACAGCCCGCCATAGAACGCCCGTGCCCCCTCCGGGTCGCTGGTGCCCAGGTCCAACCAGGACGGCACCCCTTGCTCGTATCCGGTCCGCTCGCCCATCGCCCCGCCTCTCGTCGTCGACAGCGGCGCAAGCGTGCCACCGACCACCGACGAAAACGAGATCTAGGAGCGGAGCACGTGCAGGACGGCCAGCACTCGCCGCGAGTCGCGGGACGTTGCCGGCAGGCCGAGCTTGTCGAAGATGCTGGAGACGTACTTCTCCACCGCCCGCACCGTGATCACCAACGCATCCGCTATCCCCTGGTTGGAGCTGCCGGCGGCCATCAGCTCGAGCACCTCGCGCTCGCGGCGGGTGAGGCGCTGCAGCGGGTCGTCGCGCCGTTGCCGGCGCAGCAGGGCTGAGACGATCTGCGGGTCGACGGCTGAGCCGCCGGTGGCCACGCGGCGCACGGCGGCCAGGAACTCGTCGATGTCGCTGACCCGGTCCTTGAGCAGGTAGCCGGCGCCGTCGGCGGACTCGCCGAGCAGCCGGGTGGCCAGTCCCAGCTCCAGGTACTGCGACAGCACCAGCACGCCCACGCCCGGGTGCCGCTCCCTGATGGCGACGGCAGCCCGCATGCCCTCGTCCGTGTGGGTCGGCGGCAGCCTGATGTCGACGATCACGACGTCCGGCGGGTCGCTGCCCACCTGCCGCAGCAGCTCCTCCGCCGTAGCGCACTCCGCGGAGACCTCCATCCCGGCGCTCGCCAGCAGCCGGATCAGCCCGTCGCGAAGCAGGAGGCTGTCCTCGGCGATCGCCACCCGCACCGGATTCGCCCCCGATCTGCGGCCGTCGGAACGCTACCGCGCCGGTCGGCGGCGATCCACGGATCCCGGACCACCAGAAACCCGGCCCCCGGGCGACCGGTCAGCCGCCTGTCGTCCGCCGTCGGTCACTGCGACCGTCACCCCACGACCCGGGAACCCGGTGCCGGCCGGCCGCGACAGGAGCTGATCCCGTGAGCGCGACGCCACTCATCCGCGCGGCCACGGTGCTGGTCCTCGCCGCGGCAGCGTCGACCGGCCCGGCATCGGCGGTCGTAGCGGGTCCGGCCCCAGCCAGTCCGCCCGTCTCCCGGCTGTCCTGGGCCGCATGCGGCGACGGCTTCGAGTGCAGCACCGCCCGGGTGCCGCTCGACTACGACCGGCCGCACGGCCGGCGCATCGACATCGCGCTGATCCGGCTGCCCGCCGCCGATCCGGACCGCCGGATCGGGTCGCTGTTCGTCAATCCCGGCGGCCCGGGCAACTCGGGCGTGACGTTCGTCCGGGAAGCTGCGCTCAGCGCGTACCCGGCGGGAGTGCGGGCCCGCTACGACATCGTCGGGATGGACCCCCGCGGCGTCGGCTCCAGCACCGCGGTCCGGTGCTTCGCCGACGCCGGCGCGCGGGAGGCGTTCTTCGCCGACTACGACGTGCTGCCGACCGGACCGGACGAGCTCGCCGCCCAGGTGCGGAGAGTCACGGATCTCGCGGACCGGTGCCAGGCCCGCGCGGGCTGGCTGCTGCCGCACGTGTCGACCGCCAACGTCGCCCGGGACCTCGACCTGCTCCGAGCGGCGGTCGGCGACGACCGGCTCAGCTACGCCGGCTACTCCTACGGCACCTACCTCGGCGCCACCTACGCCGCGCTCTTCCCGGGCCGCGTCGGCGCGCTGGTGCTCGACGCCAACAGCTACCCGCCGGCGTACGCGACCGGGCCCCGCCGGTCAGTCCCCTTCCTGCGGGTGAACGCCCACCTCGGCTCCGCCGAGACGCTCGACCAGTTCTTCGCGCTGTGCGCCGGGGCGGGACCGAGGTGCGACTTCGCCCAGGGCGGCGATCCCCGTACGAAGTACGCCACGCTGGCGAGGCGGCTGCGCGAGACCCCGCTGGCACTCCCCGACGGCCGGGTGATCGGCTACGCCGAGCTCGTCGATGTCACGGTGCAGAGCCTCTACAACGCGGAGGGCTGGGCGGCGGCCGCCGCGACCCTCCAGCAGCTCTACGCCGCTACCACGCCACCCGCGGGCGCTCGCGGCGCCGCTTCGCAGGACGACAACACCCAGTACGACAACACCCTCGAAGCCCTCCTCGCGAACGTCTGCAGCGAGACCGACAACCCGCGGAATCCCTACGCGTACGCCGGCATCGCGGCCCGCGCCGATCGGGAAGCCCCGTACGTCGGCGCGTTCTGGGCCTACCTCAGCCTGCCCTGCGCGGTCTGGCCGGCTCGGGACGCCGACCGGTACACCGGTTCGTGGCGGCTGCGCACCGACCGGGGGGCGCTGGTGCTCAATACCCGCTGGGACCCGGCCACGCCGCACCGCAACGCCGTCCGGATGGCGCGCCTGCTGCCCGGCAGCCGCCTGGTGACCGTCGAGGGCTGGGGGCATACCGCCCGGGACACTCGAAGCCCTTGCGCGCAGGCCATTCTCGAGCGCTACCTGGTGGACGGCGTCCTGCCCCCGCGCGGGACGACCTGCGCGCCCGGCGTCGTGCCGTTCACCTGACATACCGGGCCGCCGACGCCGGCCGGCGGCGTAGCGTGATCGACCAGCACTGCTCATCGGCTCCCGTCTCGAGGCGGAGGGGTCGGGAAATGGCACCGGACCGGCGTCCACCGTCCGGCGCGGCCAGGCCGCCCGGTGCGGCCGGGCCGCCCGGTGCCGGCGTCGTGTGGGCGATCGGGCTGGCCACCGCCGGCGCCGGCGCCGTCGTGGTGGCCCTGGCGCTGGCCAACCCGGACCTCTACCAGCGACCGCTGCGCGTCGCGCTCGTCGCCTGGACGACCCTGCCCTTCGTCGGTGCCGGCCTCGTGGCCTGGCGGCACCGCCCGGACAGCCGGTTCGGTCCGCTGCTCATCGCGGCTGGCCTGGTGACGCCGGTCTCCGTACTGCAGTGGGCCGACCAGCCGCTGGTCAACACCGCAGGTCAGCTCTGCGACCTGCTCCTGCCCGCCCTCTGGCTGCATGTCTTCCTCGCCTACCCGACCGGCCGGGTGACCGGCCGCCTGCCGCGGCTGCTGGTCACAGCCGGGTACGTGACCGCGCTCGGCCTGCAGCTCGTCGTCCTGATGTTCGGCGGCTTCGACCCGCGCCACCTGCTGACCGTCGTGGCCAGACCCGACCTCGCCGAGGCGGTCCAGAACGTGCAGCTGGTCACGCTCGCCGGGCTGTCGGTGGCGGGCGCCGTCGTGCTCTGGCGGCGGGCCGCCCGGGAGCCGCGGCCGTGGGTCCGCCTGCTGGTCGACGCCTGCGGGGCGGCGCTGGCCGCGGTGGCGGTGCTGATGGTCGCCGGCGCGTTCCAGTTGCCGGGCTTCGAGGTCGTCCGGCTGGTCACCTTCGGCGTCGTCGGCCTGGCGCCGCTGGCCTTCCTGGCTGGGCTGCTGGACGCGCGGCTGGCCCGCTCCGGGGTCGGCGAGATGGTGGTTGGGCTCAGCGCCGGCCCGCCGAGAGACCTTCGCGGGCTCATCGCGCGGGCCCTGCGCGACGACTCGCTGAGGCTGGCCTACTGGCTGCCCGAGCGAGGCGGCTGGGCGGATCAGAGCGGGACCCCCGTCACCCTGCCGAGCCCGGACGCTGCCCGTGGGGTGACGGTGATCGAGCGGCACGGTGAGCCGCTGGCGGCACTTCTCTACCACCCGTCACTGCGGGAGGAGCCGGAGCTGCTGGAGTCGGTCAGCGCGGCCGCCGCCATCGCGCTGGAGAACGGCCGGCTGCAGGCAGAGCTGCGCGCCCGCCTGCAGGAGCTGCACGGCTCCCGCGCGCGGGTGATCGAGGCGGCGCAGGACGAGCGGCGGCGGCTCGAGCGCGACCTGCACGACGGCGCCCAGCAGCGGTTGATCGCGCTGTCCCTCGAGCTGGGGATGCTCGAGGACGCGCTCGACGGCGACGGCGACGCCCGCCGCCGGGTCGGGCAGGCCCGGCAGGAGGTCGCGGTGTCCCTGCAGGAGCTGCGGGACGTGGCCCGCGGCATCCATCCCGCCGTGGTCACCGGGCACGGCCTGGCCGTCGCGCTGGAGTCCGTCGCCGCGCGCTCGTCGATCCCGCTGGATCTCCACGCGGCCGGCGTGCCGCGGCTGCCGGGGAGCGTCGAGGTGGCCGCGTACTACGTCGTCTGCGAAAGCCTGGCCAACATCGCCAGGCACGCTCGGGCGACCGCGGCGGTGATCGAGGTCCGGGTGACCGACGACGTGCTGGTCGTCCAGGTGACCGACGACGGCGTCGGAGGCGCGGACGCCGCCCGCGGCTCCGGGCTGCGCGGGCTGGCCGACCGGGTCGACGCGCTCGACGGCCGGTTCCGGGCCTGGACGCCGCCGGGCGGCGGCACCTGCGTCCGCGCGGAGATCCCCTGCGGCTGACCTGATGCTCGGATCTGGTCGCACTCACCGCCCCCGACGATGCGAATCGACGTCGGCGGTGGGACCGGATGGCCGATCTGCTGGTACGAGACGTCCCGGACGACGTGGTGGTCGCGCTGGACGCGCACGCCGGTCGACTACCCGGCGGTCGGGTGCCGGCGGCCGAACAGCCCCCGGAACGTGGTCCGCAGGACCGGCTCGCCGTCGCGCAGCAGCTCGCCGCGCAGGTGCACGGTGCCGCGGCCGGGCCGGGTCGCGGACGGTGCCACGTCCAGCACGTCGAGCCGGCCGGTGAGCACGTCGCCGGCCCGCACCGGTGCCAGCCAGCGCAGCTCCGACAGGCCCGGCGAGCCGTGGCTGGTCGAGTCGGCGAGCACCCGGTCGACGTACATCCGCATGAACAGCGAGCCGGTGAACCAGCCGCTGGCGATGAGCCCGCCGAACGGCGTGCGCACCGCCGCCACCGGGTCGACGTGGAACGGCTGCGGGTCGAAGCGCCGCGCGAAGGCCACCATCTCCGCGCCGTCGATCCGGACCGACCCGAGGTCGAACGAGTCGCCGGGCGTGAAGTCCTCGTAGTGCAGGGTCACGGCCGCCGAGCGTACGGACCGGCGATACTGGCCGGGTGAGCCACCAGCGGATCAGTGAGGTCAGGGCGACCGTCGAGAAGGGTGGCGCGACCCGCTACCACGAGGCGAACGCCGCCAGGGGCAAGCTGTTCGCCCGGGAGCGGGTGCGGCTGCTGGTCGACGAGGGGTCGTTCGTCGAGGACGGCATGTTCGCGAACGCCGCGTCCGTGACCGGAGGGCCCGGCGACCTGCCGGCCGACGGCGTCGTCACCGGCCAGGCGCGGATCGACGGCCGCCCGGTCTGCCTGATGGCGAACGACTCGACGGTGAAGGCCGGGTCGTGGGGCGCCCGGACCGTGGAGAAGATCATCCGGATCATCGAGCGGGCGTACGCCACCGGCGTCCCGATGGTCTACCTGGTCGACTCCGCCGGCGCCCGGATCACCGACCAGGTCGACCTGTTCCCCGGCCGCCGCGGCGCCGGGCGGATCTTCTGGAACCAGGTCCGCGCCTCCGGCTCGATCCCGCAGGTCTGCGCGCTGTTCGGCCCGAGCGCGGCCGGCGGGGCGTACATCCCCGCCTTCTGCGACGTGGTCGCCATGGTGGACGGGAACGCCTCCATGTACCTCGGCAGCGACCGGATGGTCGAGATGGTCACCGGCGAGCAGACCACGCTCGAGGCGATGGGCGGCGCGAAGGTGCACACCGGCGAGTCCGGCGTCGGGCACTTCCTGTGCACCGACGAGCCCGAGGCGCTCGACGTGGTCCGCCGCTACCTGTCGTACCTGCCGTCGAACTGGCAGGGGACGCCGCCGGCGGCCGAGCCGAGGCAGGCCGGCGAGGGCGACCTGCGCGCGCTCGTGCCGGACAGCGAGCGGCGGGCGTTCGACATGCGCCGCTACGTCAAGGCGCTCGTCGACAGCGCAGCCGACGGCTCCGGTAGCTCCTATTTCGAGATCCAGGCGCGGTGGGCGCGGGAGGTGACCGTCGGCTTCGCCCGGCTCGACGGCGGCGTGGTCGGCGTGGTCGCGAACAACTCACTGCACAAGGGCGGCGTGCTCTTCGTCGACTCGGCCGACAAGGCGACCCGCTTCGTCCAGCTCTGCGATGCCTTCAACGTCCCGCTGGTCTTCCTCTCCGACGTGCCGGGCTTCATGGTGGGCGCCGCGGTGGAGAAGCAGGGCATCATCCGGCACGGCGCCAAGATGATCACCGCGATCGCCGAGGCCACCGTGCCCAAGTTCTGCGTCGTGGTGCGCAAGGCGTACGGCGCCGGCCTGTACGCGATGGCCGGTCCCGGTTTCGAGCCGGACGCGACGCTCGCGCTGCCGACCGCGAAGATCGCGGTGATGGGCGCCGAGGCGGCGGTCAACGCCGTCTACGCCAACAAGATCGCCGCGATCACCGACGAGGCGGAGCGGGCCGACTTCGTCCGGGACAAGCGGGAGGCGTACGAGACCGACATCGACGTGCTGCGGCTGGCCAGCGAGCTGGTGGTCGACGCGGTGGTGGAGCCGGAGGACCTGCGGGCCGAGCTGGTGGCCCGGCTGGCGGTCGCCCGGGGCAAGGACCGCCACTTCTCCCGCCGCCGGCACGGGGTCACGCCCGTGTAGTGGAGCGGGGGCGGGCCCGGCCGGGCCCGCCCCGAGGTGCGCGGTCGCGGCTTCAGCCGCAGATGCCGGCGGTGTAGACGTACCAGTCGCCGTCGACCCCGGCCGGGTCCTCCTTGGTGATCGCGGTGCCGCCGAGGAGCGGAGCGGCGCCGGGGTAGATGCCGGTGAACCCGGCCCGTCCGCCGCTGAAGATGCCGGAGCCGATGGCGTGCAGTTGCTTGCCGCCGCAGTCGACGCCGACGGCCTTGTCCAGGGAGCTCGGCGGTGGTGAGTTCTGCGCGAGGAACATGCCCGGGATCGGGTCGACGCAGACCGCGTAGGCCTCGGCGGTCCAGTCCTCCGGCTCGCCGGCCAGCTCCTGCCAGGACTGGACGATCACGCGGGTCAGGTTCGCGGACGGCAGGACGACGCTGAGCACGACGCGCCGGTCGAGCTCCACGGCGGCCGCGCCGCCGAAGCCGATCAGCTGCTTGCCGGGCGGGCAGTCCGCCACCGCGGTGCGCAGCGGAGAGTCGTACGACGTCGAGCGGGCGGCGACGTGGACCAGCCCCGGCGTCGGGTAGGCGCAGATGGCGTACACCCGCAGCTGCCACGACCGGTCGGTGCGCGACCCCCATTCCGAGGCGGCCGCCTCGAAGTAGTGCCCGTGGAAGACCGGCCGGAGCCGGTCGACGTGCACCTCGCCCTCCGCGCCGTCGACGAACGCGCCGCCGCTCACGATGATCTTGCCCCGCGGGCAGGGCACCCCCATGGCCTTCTTGTCGGTCGAGTTCGACGGAGTCACGTCCATCACCAGCTGCAGCCCGAGCACCCCCGCGGCGGCCGGTGTCGCGGCCACCGCCGATGCGGCGAGCGTCCCGACCAGTGCCGCGAGGACCAGCAGGCCCCGGCGTCGGCTTCCGTAGCGCATCATCACAAGCTCCTCCCGACCAGGTGTCTCCCTGGTGGGAGCCGCCAGCCACGGTCCGGCCAACAGGTTTCCGGGCCGGCCGCGACGGTCAGGCCGCGGCGCGCTCCTCGTCGGCCGGGTCCGGGTCGCCGGCGTGCGGCGGGAAGACGTAGCGCTTGTAGGTCCAGAAGCGGAAGACGGTGCCGATCCCGATGCCGGCCACCTTCGCCGCGTTCAGCGCGAGCGGGTCGGTGGCGCTGATCACGTAGTAGCTGAAGGCCACCACGACGCTGGAGATCCCGAGCGCTATGAGGTTGATCACAATGAACAGCGAGTACTCCCGGCGCAGCCCGGTGCGGGCCCGGTGCGAGAACGACCAGTGCCGGTTGGCGAAGTAGGAGATCGTCGTCGCCACCGCGGCGGAGAGCACGTTCGACGTCGTCGGACCGAGCCCGAGCCGGAAATGCAGCAGGTTGAACAGGCCGACGTCGACGAAGAGGTTGACGACGCCGACCACGCCGAAGGCAGAGATCTCCTTGGCCAGCACGTGCCAGGGGGTGGTGAGACGGTCGAGCAGGCGCACCCGGGGAGTGTACGTGCGCCGCGGCCCGGCGCCTCGCGGCCGTGGCACCATCGGAGGATGGCCCATCCCCGGCTCAACGACGAGCAGGACGACTTCCGACGGACCGTGGCCGACTTCGCTCGCACCGTGGTGGCGCCGGTCGCGTTCGAGTACGACGAGCGCGCCGAGTTCCCGTACCCGGTGGTCAAGCAGATGGGCGAGATGGGCCTGTTCGGTCTGCCCTTCCCGGAGGAGTACGGCGGGATGGGCGGCGACTACTTCACCCTCTGCCTGGCCCTGGAGGAGCTGGCCCGGGTCGACTCCTCGGTCGCCATCACCCTGGAGGCCGGCGTGTCGCTCGGCGCGATGCCGGTCTACCGGTTCGGCACCGAGGAGCAGCGGCGGGAGTGGCTGCCGGCGCTGTGCTCCGGCGCGGCGCTCGGGGCGTTCGGGCTGACCGAGCCGGGCGGCGGCTCGGACGCCGGTGCCACCCGGACCACCGCCCGGCTCGAGGACGGCGAGTGGGTCATCGACGGCACCAAGGCGTTCATCACGAACTCCGGCACCGACATCACCCGGCTGGTCACGGTCACCGCCGTGACCGGGGCGGTGGCCGGCGGCCGCAAGGAGATCTCCACGATCCTGGTGCCGGTGCCGCGGGCGGGCTTCTCGGCCTCGAAGAAGTACTCGAAGGTCGGCTGGCACGCCTCCGACACCCGGGAGCTGGCGTTCGCCGACTGCCGGGTGCCCGCGGCGAACCTGCTCGGCGAGCGCGGCCGCGGCTACGCGAACTTCCTGTCCATCCTGGACGAGGGCCGGATCGCGATCGCTGCCCTGGCCACCGGCCTGGCGCAGGCGTGCGTGGACGAGTCGGTGCGCTATGCCCAGCAGCGGGAGGCGTTCGGCCACCACATCGGGGCGTACCAGGCCATCCAGTTCAAGATCGCGGACATGGAGGCGCGGGCGCACCTGTCCCGGCTGGCGTACTACGACGCGGCGGCGCTGATGCTCGCCGGCAGGCCGTTCAAGCGGGAGGCGGCGATCGCGAAGCTCTACTCGTCCGACGCGGCGGTCAGCAACGCCCGGGAGGCGACCCAGATCTTCGGCGGGTACGGCTTCATGAACGAGTTCCCGGTGGCGCGGCACTGGCGGGACGCGAAGGTCCTGGAGATCGGCGAGGGTACGTCCGAGGTGCAGCGGATGCTGATCGCCCGCGAGCTCGGCCTCGGCTGAGCGGGCTCAGATCGGCAGCACCGCCACCAGGGTGGGCGGGATCGGCTCCCGCAGCGCGCTGCCGGTCCCGTCGCTGGCCGTGACCTCGCCGCCGACCGTGCCGGGCAGCGCGAGCAGGGACACCGAGACCCGGACCCGGACGGTGCCCGCGGTGGCGGCGGGCAGCGAGCTGAGCCGGCAGGTCGCCGTCCGGCCGGTGCCGGTGCAGCGCCACTGGTTCGGCTCGTCCGCGCCGCCGGGCCGGGCGGACAGCCCGGCCGGCAGCGAGACGGCGGCGGTGAGGCCGGTCGCCGGACCGGAGCCGGTGTTGCGGATCGGGATGGCGATCTCGCCGCTGCCACCCTGGCGGAGGGCGCGGATCGGGGCCGCGTTGCCGACCTCCAGCGCGGCCGGGCCGGCCGGCAGCGCGGTGGTCGGTGGCACCGGGGTGGGGCCCGAGGCTCGGCCGGAGGGCCCGGGCACGCCGGCCGGGCCGGGCAGCGCGGAGGAGCCCGGCACGCCGGTGCCGGCGGGCGAGCCGGATGCGTCCGGGACGGCGGACGGGCCGGCGGCCCCCGGTGACCCGCCGGCCGAGCCGGTGCCGGTGGGGGCGGTGGAGACCTCGTCCGGGGCCGGGAGACCGGGTCCGGCGACCGCCGCCGCGCCCCGATGGCGCTCCCGCCGGCCGGCCCGCCGTCGCGTCCGACCCCCACCAGGGCGACGCCGACGGCGACCACCGCGACGACGGCGGTGGCCCGACCGGCGCGGGTGCCGACGACCCATCTCGCCGCGGTCGCCAGCACGGAGTCGCCGGTCGCCGCGGGCTGACCAACGCCGGCGGCGACCGGCTCGGCGTCGCCGGGCTCGCCCGTGGGGCTGCCCGGTCCGTCGGTCTCGGTCTCGGCGGTAGACGGCGGCGGGACGGACATTCGGCGACGATAGGCCCACCGGTCACGTTATGGAATGCCGGCGGCGATCTCTCACTCCGCTGGCCCAGAGCGGGCCAGCGGCGCGGCTCAGGAGGGCAGGACGGGCACGAGGGCCGTCGGGATGGTCACGGTGACCGCGCCGCCGTTGGCCCGCACCGACCCGGTGACCGGTCCGGCGGCGGCGGCGGGCGCGACCTGCACCGGGACCCGCAGCTCGCTCGAGCTGCCCGGCGGAAGCGCGGGCGACGTGCAGGTCGCGACCGCGCCGGCGCCGGCGCACGCCCAGCTGCCCGCGCCGAGCACGTCGTCGGTGTCATCGTCGCCGGACGAGCCGACCGTGAGGCCGGGCGGCATCGAGACGGTCGCGGTGAGTTGGTTGGCGGCGGACCTGCCGGTGTTGCCGACCACGATGGTGATCTCGCCGGACTCGCCCTGCCGCAGCGACTTGGTGACCACGGCGCCGGTCACGTCGAGAACGGGACCGGCCGAGCCGGACCCGCCGCCCGAGGTACCGACCGGAGCTCCGGGTGCGCCGGGCGACGCCGAGGAGCCGGCCGCACCGGGTGAGCCGGGCGCGCCCGGGGAGCCGGCGGCGCCGGTGCCGGGGGCGCCGGAGGCGGCGGCCTCGCTCGGGGCCGGCAGGCCTCCGGTCGGCGTCGCCGCGGCCGCGGCGGACGAGGCGGCCGAGGCGGACGAGGCGGACGAGGTGGACGGGGTCGCGGCTCGGGTGTCGTCGGAGCGGCCGGAGTCGAGCCCGACGCCGATCGCGGCGCCGCCGACGACGATCGCGGCCACCGCGGCGGCGGCGGCCTGGCCGGCGTGGGTGCCCACGACCCAGCCCGCGAGGGTGCCGAGCGCGGACCCGCCGGTCGCGGCCGCGGAGCCGCCGCCCGCCGCACCCGCAGCCGCTGCACCGGCACCCGCGGCTTCGGCGCCCGCGACAGCGGCGCTGGCGCCTGCCGCACCCGCGCCCGCCGCGCCAGCCCCGGCGCCCGCCGCACCCGCGCCCGCCGCGGCGCCACCGCCTGCGCCGCCGCGCCGTACCGGCGCCCGCCGCACCCGCGGCCCCGCCCGCCGCACCGGCGCCCGCCGCACCCGCGCCCGCCGCACCCGCACCCGCGCCCGCGCCCGCCGCACCCGCGCCCGCCGCGCCGCGCCCGCCGCACCCGCACCCGCGCCCGCCGCACCGGCCCCGGTGCCCACCACGCCGGCGCCCGCCGCAGCGGCGCCGGCAGCGGCGCCCGCGGCGGCCTCGGGACCGACCGAGGCCAGGTACGCCGCCGCCAACGGAGCGCCCAGCAGCAGCGGCGCGAGGATCCCGCGCAGGCCGCCGTTGACCTCCGCCAGCTCGGCCGCCAGCAGCCGGCACCGGTCGCACCCGGCCAGGTGCTCGTCCACCCGCGACCGCTCACGCGCGGACAGCGCGCCGCGCGCCCAGGCACCGAGCCGCTCCACCGTGTAGCGGCATCCGTCCGCGCCGACGTCCGCCAGGTGCTCCTGCAGGTACGCCTGCCGCAGCCCTTCCCGGGCCCGGTAGGCCAGCGCCGCCACGCCGTTCGGGGTCAGCCCGAGCAGCGGCGCCACCTGCGCCGGAGTCTCCTGTTCCACCTCGGTGTGCCAGAGCACCGTCTGCCACCGCTCCGGCAGCCGGGCGAACGCGCGCGCCGCCAGCGACGACTCCAGCCCGGCGACCGCCGTGTCCACCCACGGCACGCCCGGGTCGTGCCGGCTCATGTCGTCGGACAGCTCCAGCCTCCGGTCCCGGCGGACCCGGTCGTACAGGGTGTTCCGCAGGGTCGTGAGCAGGTACGCCCGGAAGGCGGTGTCCGGACCGCCCCCGCCGCGCAGCGTGTCCAGCACCTTGGCGAACGCCTCGGCGACCAGGTCGTCCAGGTCGGTCGCCGAGCGGGTCAGCTGCCGGGCCAGCTGCCGCGCGGAGGCGACGTGCCGGCGGTAGAGCTGCCCGTACGCCTCGGTGTCGCCGCCGCGGACCGCGGTGATCAGCTCGGCGTCGCTCGGCCCGCCGTTCTCGGCGGCACGCGGCTGCGGGACGGACATCGCGGAGCTGCTCCGATCGGCCGGGGAAGTCCGGGGGATCACGCACGATATGCCCAGCGCGCGGCGTCACGGAACGCCCGGCCAGCCGTCCCACCTGCGCCGAGGCACGGGGTCGGACCGTGCCGGCGTGCGGGAGGCGGGCACGGAGTTGGGCCAGGACACCCGGGCCGGGACCGGCGGGCTGCGCGGACGCTGGCGGGCGGCCAGCCTGGCGGCCGGCTGGACCGTCCCGGGCGACTGGTGGGTGCCCGCGGTCGACGCGGTCGCCGAGGCCGTCGGCGACGGCCGGGACGCCGCGGCGTCCTGCACCCGGCTGGGTCGTGCCCGCGCGGAGGCCGGCGTCGGCCTGGAGGAGGCCTTCGCCGACCTGGCCGCGCTGCACGGTGCTCTGGACCCGGACGGGCCGCGGGGGCTCGACGCGGGTGCGGCGCACGGCCCCGGCCCCGGTGGGACGGGCGGGCCGCGGGGGTCCGGGTCCGCCCGCGGGGCCGGGGCCGTGCCAACGGAGGCGCCGGCCGGGCTGGTGCGGGCGCTGGCGCTCGGCTGGACCGAGGTGGCCTGCACCCCCGGCGGTGCCGCCGGCTGCGAGGACCCGATGACCGGCCTGGTCACGCTGCCGTACCTGCGCACCCGCCTGGGCGAGGTCTACCGGGAGGCGGAGCGGCTCGGGATGCCGCCGGCGCGCACGGCGGCGTTCGTGGTGACCGACCCCGGAGAGCCGGTCCCCGTCCCCGGCCTGCCGCCCGACCTGGCCCGGCTCGGCCGTGAGCTGACCGTCGCCGAGTCGGTCCGCGCCGTCTTCTCCGGCGGCGAGACGCTGTGCGGCCACGGGCCGTCCCGGGTGCTGGCCCTGGTCGGGCGCGGCCCGGACCTGGGGCCGCGGGTGACCGTGCTGCGCCGGCTGCTCGCCGACCGGCTGCCGCCGGCTGACCGACCGGCCCGGGTCTGGGTGGAGGGGCTGCCGCCGACCGTCGACGCGGCCTACCGGCTGACCGACGAGTTCGGTCGCTAGCGAGCAAGGCCGCGCGGTGTCGCACCGAGCGGTCGGTGTTACACTTCGCTGGTGCCAACAACGCGCCGGCGCCATGTCATCACCGAGACCGAGCAGGTCGCCCGGGCACTCGACGACGCCGCGCGGCGCTGGCCGGAGGAGCGCGACAACCGTCCCCGCCTCCTGTTGCATCTTCTCGAGGAGGGCCACCGGGCCGTCACGGGCCAGCAGCGGCACCGGTCCGAGGACCGGCGGAACGCGGTCGCCCGCACCAGTGGCGCGCTCACCGGCGCGTACGGCGAGGGCTACCTGACGAAGCTGCGCGAGGACTGGCCCAGGTGATCGTGCTGGACGCCAGCGTCCTGATCGCGCACCTGGACGCGTCGGACGCCCACCACGACCGTGCCTTCGACCTGCTGATGAGGCTGCCCGAGGAGCCGCTCGCCGCGAGCCCGCTGACCCTCGCCGAGGTCCTCGTGGGTCCGGCCCGTGCCGGGCTGCTCGACCGGGCCGGCGCGGCGCTGCACCAGCTCGAGGTGGCGAGCGTGGCCCTGGAGGAGGACGCCCCGGTCCGCCTGGCGGTGCTCCGGGCCGGGACCGGACTGAGGCTGCCGGACTGCTGCGTGCTGCTCGCGGCCGAGCAGACCCATGCGTCCGTGGCGACCTTCGACGACCGCCTCGCCGTCGCGGCCCGGGACCGGGGCTTCGGAGTCCGGGAGCGCTAGGGCGGGCCGCGGCCGCCGTCGAGCTCCCCGCGTGCGGAGAAGGGCCCAGGCTAACCTCCCGGCATGCACCAGAGCACCGGCCTGCCCGTGGTGGGGATGGTCGGTGCCGGGCAGCTCGCCCGGATGACGCACCAGGCCGCGATCGCGCTCGGCCAGTCGCTGCGGGTGCTGGCCGCGGCGCCCGACGACGCCGCGGCGCTGGTCGCGCGGGACGTCGTGATCGGCGAGCACACCTCGTACGACGACCTGCAGACCTTCGCCAAGTCGTGCGACGTGCTCACCTTCGACCACGAGCACGTCCCGCCGGAGCACCTGCACCGGCTGGCCGCGGCCGGCCACACCGTGCTGCCCGGCGCCGCCGCGCTGCTGCACGCGCAGGACAAGCAGGTGATGCGGGCCCGGCTCGGCGAGCTGGGCCTGCCGGTGCCGCGCTGGGCGCCGGTCGGATCGGTCGAGGACGTGCGGCGCTTCGCCGGCGGGACGTGGCCGGTGGTCGTCAAGGCGGTCCGCGGCGGCTACGACGGGCGCGGCGTGTGGGTGCTGCAGACCGCGGCCGACGCCGGCCCGCTGCTGGCCTCCGGCGTGCCGCTGCTGGTCGAGGAGCTGGTGCCGCTCCGGCGGGAGCTGGCCGCGCTAGCGGCGCGGTCGCCGTACGGGCAGGGCGCGGCGTGGCCGGTGGTGCAGACCGTCCAGCGGGACGGCATCTGCGTCGAGGTGCTCGCCCCGGCGCCCGGCCTGCCGGCCGATGTCGCGGAGCGGGCCGAGCGGATCGCGCTGCGGCTCGTCCGCGAGCTGGACGTCGTCGGCGTGCTGGCCGTCGAGCTGTTCGAGCGGACCGACGGGGAGCTGCTTGTCAACGAGCTGGCGATGCGCCCGCACAACAGCGGCCACTGGACCATCGAGGGTGCCCGGACGTCGCAGTTCGAGCAGCACCTGCGGGCGGTGCTCGACTACCCGCTCGGCGCCACCGGGATGACCGCGCCGGCGGTCGCGATGGCGAACGTGATCGCCGGGCGCACCGACGGCCCGGGGCTGGACGAGCGGCTGCACCACCTGGCCGCCCGGTGGCC
Organism: uncultured Actinomycetota bacterium; assembly: GCA_963785005.1. GTDB lineage: Bacteria > Actinomycetota > Actinomycetes > Mycobacteriales > CADCTP01 > CADCTP01. The sequence continues at coordinate 1,092,542 of CAWATS010000007.1, read as the reverse complement.
CGAGCTCAAGGTCCACCTGTACGGGAAGCAGCCGCGGCCCGGCCGCAAGCTCGGGCACGTGACGGCGCTCGGCGGCGACCTCGCCCCGCTCCGGCGGGACGCGACCGCGGCGGCGGCGTACCTGGCGACCGGTCTGCCACCCGAGGCGCGCCCATGACCGACCCGATCGTGGGCGTGATCATGGGCAGCGACTCGGACTGGTCGGTGCTGTCCGGCGCGGCCGACGTGCTGAGCGAGTTCGGGGTGGCGCACGAGGTGCGGGTCGTCTCGGCGCACCGGACCCCGCGGGACATGGTCGAGTACGCCGGCGCGGCGGTGGACCGGGGACTGCGGGTGATCGTCGCGGGCGCCGGCGGAGCGGCCCACCTGCCCGGGATGGTCGCCAGCCTCACCCCGCTGCCGGTGATCGGCGTGCCGGTCCCGCTGCAGCACCTGGACGGGCTGGACTCGCTGCTCTCGATCGTGCAGATGCCGGCGGGGATCCCGGTCGCCACCGTGTCCGTCGCCGGCGGCCGCAACGCCGGGCTGCTCGCGGTCCGGATCCTCGCCACCGCGGACGCCGGCCTTCGGGCGCGCATGGTCGAGCACCAGGCCGCGCTGGCCGAGACCGCGCGCGCCAAGGACGCCGCGCTGCGGCGCCGGCTGTCCGGCTGACCGCCCGCAGGTCGACACCTGCACGTCCGGCGCGGGCCTGGCCGACCCGCGCCGCCCCTTGACAGGCGCCACCGGCCGCGCCATAGTTCAACCTGTCGGTTGATAAACCAAGGGGTTGATAATGGCGGAGGACGGGCTCAGCGCCACGTTCGCCGCCCTCGCCGACCCCGTCCGCCGAGCGATCCTGACCCGGCTGGCCGCCGGGGAGGCGACGCTCATCGAGCTGGCCGAGCAGCATTCGATCAGCCCGCAGGCGGTCTCCAAACACCTCAAGGTGCTCGAGCGGGCCGGACTGATCACCCGGGGCCGGGACGGGCAGCGGCGGCCGGCCCGGCTCCGGGAGGCGCCGCTGGAGACCTCCGTGGACTGGATCGAGCGCTACCGGCGACTCGCGGGCGACCGGTTCGACCGGCTGGACCAGGCGTTGCAGGAGTTGAAACGGACAGAGAAGGAGACAGGACAGTGACCGAGATCGTCGTCGAGCCGGGCAAGCAGGAGATCGTGATGACGCGGACCTTCGACGCGCCGCGCGAGCTGGTGTACCGGGCCTACACCGACCCGGACCTCATCCCGCGGTGGTGGGGGCCGAGCGAGTACGAGACCGTGGTCGACAAGCTGGACGCGCGGCCGGGTGGGCAGTGGCGCTTCGTGCACCGGGACGCCGAGGGCAACGAGTACGCGTTCCACGGCGTGATCCACGCCGCCTCGCCCGAGCAGATCGTGCAGACCTTCGAGTTCGAGGGCGTGCCGGGGCACGTCGCGCTCGACACGGCGACGCTCGAGGACCTGGGCGGCCGGACCAAGGTGACCGCCACGTCGGTGTTCCAGTCCCTGGCGGACCGGGACGGGATGGTCGCCTCGGGCATGGAGGGCGGCGCGCGGGAGACCTACGACCGGCTCGCCGAGCTGCTCAAGACCCTCTGAGTGGCACCGCGCCGGAGGCCGGACGCATCCACGGGTGCGTCCGGCCTCTCGGCCTCGCCGGTCCGCACGAGGCGGTCGCCAACGGCCATCAGCCGCGGAACGGTTCCGGCTCAGCTCCGCTGCCCGCCAGGTAATCCGTTCCCGCCGGCCCGGCGTCCTGACAGGTACCCGGACGACGTGCCGGATCAGGTGGGGGAGGGACCGGCGATGAGACGATGGCTGGCGGCGGTGGCCGCGGCGGTTGGACTCGGCGTGACGGCGTGGGTGGCCCCGGTGGCCGCCGCCGACGCACCGTACTGCGGGATCCGGTGGGGGTCGCTGGCGAAGGACGCCGGCGCCGGGAGCAGCGCGCACCTGACGGGCGTCCGCGCCGGCCGGCACGCCTGCTACGACCGGCTGGTGCTCGACCTCGACGGCCGGGCCCGCGGCTACCGGGTGAGCTACGTCGACCAGGTCCGGACCGACGGCGCCGGTCAGGTCGTCCCGCTGCGCGGCGGCGCGAAGCTGCAGATCGTCGCGCGGGCGGCGGCGTACGACGACAGCGGCCGGGCGACCTACCGGCCGCGCAACCCGTCCGAGCTCGCCGCCGTCGGCGGCTGGCGGACCTTCCGCCAGGTCGCCTGGGCCGGCAGCTTCGAGGGCCAGAGCACGGTCGGCCTCGGCGTGCGCGCCCGGCTGCCGTTCCGGGTGTTCACCCTGGACGGTCCGGGCGGCGGCTCCCGCATCGTGATCGACGTCGCGCACCGCTGGTGACCCGGCGGTGACCCGAGGCCCCGGCCGCACCGGCCGGGGCCTCCGCCGAGCGCGGAAACCGCTTGTCGCCGCGAGCCGTCGCGAGAGATGGTGCCGACCACCGCGGTAAGGAGGTCGGATGCCCGTCCAGCTGAACCACACGATCGTCCGGGTCCGGGACAAGCGGGAGTCGGCGACGTTCCTCGCCGGGATCCTGGGCCTGGCGGACCCGACCCCGTACGGGCCGTTCCTGGTCGTCGAGGCCGACAACGAGGTCTCCCTCGACTTCCTCGAGGTGGACGGGCCGGTGAACGCTCAGCACTACGCGTTCCTTGTCGGCGAGGCCGAGTTCGACGCCATCTTCGGCCGCATCCGCGAGCGTGCGCTGCCCTACTGGGCCGACCCGGCGCGGCGCCGGCCGGGGGAGGTCAACACCAACGACGGCGGGCGGGGGGTCTACTGGGAGGAACCCAGCGGGCACTTCCTGGAGATCATCACCCGTCCGTACGGCAGCGGCGGCTGACGCCGGGCCGGCCGCGTCAGCCGGGCGACTCCTCGGCGAGCGCGGCGAGGTCGACGTGCCGGGCCAGCTCCCCGACGGAGTCGACGTCGCGGTCCGGCTCGCCGTCGCGGGTCAGCCGGAGCCGCCGGCCGGCCTGTTCGACCCGCGCGCCGTCCGGACCGACCAGGGTCGTCTCGCCGGTGAGGACGCGCCGCGCGGCCGCCAGCAGGTCCAGCACGGTCGACGTCGCCGGTGAGGCGGCGAGCCTTGCGCCGGCCATCCGCCGTTCGGTGTCCGCTACCCGGTCCAGCAGGTCGGGGCGGCCGGGAGCGGCCAGGGCGATGCGGGCGACCGCGCGGCGGGCGTCGAGGTGGCCGTCCTCCACCGCGGCGGCGGCCAGGCCGACCTCGGCGTCCAGCTGCCGGTACGCGTTCTCGTCGGCGTCGGCGTCGGTGTCGGTGTCGGCCGGCTCCGGACCGGCCCGGCGCGCCGCACCGTCCGGCGAGCCGGCGAGACCGGGCTCGGCCTCGCCCGCAGAGCCGGCCTCCGGGGAGCCGGCCTCGGCCGGGGAGTGGCCTCGGCCGGGAGTCGGCCTCCGGGGAGTGGGCCTCGGCCGGGGAGCGGGCCTCGGCCGGGGAGTCGGCCTCGCCCGCGGGGCCCGGGTCCGGGTCTGGGGCGGGAGTCGGGGTCGAGTCGCGGCGGAGGAGGGGAGTGACGCGCGGTGGATGTGGCGCCGCCGCGGGTGCAACCGGGGCCGCGGGCGGTGCCGGAGCCGATGGGCGCGGGCGGCCGCGGCGGCGCAGCGCCCGCACCAGCGCACCCGCCCCGGCGGCCAGCGCGAGCACCAACACCAGCACCAGCCCGCCACCGGGACCACCGCGACCCCCGGCGGGGGGATCGGCGGGCGCGGCCGGCGCGTCGACGGGTGCCGCCGCCGGCACCGCGGCGCCCGCGCTGAGCGGCCCGCCCGCGGTGTCCAGCCGGACCGTGACCCGGGTCGGCAGCCGCCCGGGCAGCGGGAAGGTGACGAGATAGCGTCCCCGCAGGCCGGCGGCGACCGCGCCGAACGCGGCCAGCGGCGTCGTCCGTCGTGCGTCGACCAGCAGCCCCCCGGTCTCCCCGGCCGCCGCCGCCCAGTAGGCCTGGTCCGGCCCGGTGCCGACGACCGCGAGCAGGACCCGCGCCTCGCGCAGCCGGCGGCCGAGCTCGTCGGCCGGCTCGCCGCCGGCGTCCGCCGCGCCAGTGGTCAGCACGACCACCCGCGGCGTCGTGGCGTCGCGCGGCAGCTGCTCGACGGCCAGCGCCAGCGCCTGCGCCGTACGCCGCTCGCCGCCGGACCGCACCGCGCTGAGCGCGCCGACCGCGCTGGTCGGTCCCCGGCTCAGCGGCGCCGGCACCGCCGGCGGCCCGGTGTCGACGACCGCCGCCGACCGCGCCGAGGCCGGCAGCTGCAGCAGGAGGTCGGTCGCGCCGTTCACCGTCGCCTGCAGGGCGGGCCTCCCGGCGGCGGACCCGTCCACCACCAGCGCCAGCGCGAGCCGGTCCGACAGCACCGGTCTCGCCGTGCTCGGCACCGGCGCCTCGCCCACCGCGACGGCGAAGTCGCCCGGCCGCGGCACGGTCGCCGGCACCGGCGAGACCGAGGCGACCAGCGACACCTGGTGGTCCACTGTGGACGGCACGACGGCGGCGACGGCGAGCTGCCCGACCGACGCGACCGCGGCGACCGCCCACACCGTCCGCAGCGCGCCGGCCGCGAGCAGCAGCAGCGCGGCGAGCCGGGGCGCCCGACCGTCAGCCCGGCGCCGCGAACACGATGACATTGTCCCGGTAGTTGCGGCTGGCGCGGTCGTAGCCGCCGCCGCAGGTGATCAGGCGCAGCGACGGCGCCAGGTCCGGCGCGTACACCTCGTCGGTGGGGAAGCGGCTCTTGGCGACCTGCTTGCGGCCGGTGACCCGGAACCGGACCGTGCTGCCGTCGGCCCGGTCGACGTGGACGGCGGCACCCTGGCGCAGCTCGGACAGCCGGTGGAAGACGGCGGGGCCGTGGTCCCAGTCGACGTGGCCGATGATCACGGCCGGCCCGGGCTGCCCCGGCCGCGGCCCCTGCGCGTACCAGCCGGCCAGCCCGGGCGCGCTCGGCAGCGCGATGGTCCGGTCGGCCGCCCGCCCGAGGCTCTCCAGCCGGGTGTCCACGCCGACGGCGGGGATCCGCAGCCGCACCGGCGCGGGGACGGCGTCGTACGTCCGGCTGGACCGGAACGTGTCGGCGGCGGCCGGCGGCCGCGCCGCCGCGCCGCCGTCCGGTGTGGACGGTCCACCGGCAGCGGGCGCGGTGGGCCGCCCGCAGGCCACGGCTGCGAGCACCAGCAGCAGGGCGGCGACGACCCGGGCCGGCGTCATCGGCGCCCGCCGACGGCGCCGGCCGTCCCGCCCCGCCCGGTCTGGGCGGCACCCCGCGGCAACCGGGCGGCCACGGTGGCGCCGAAGGCGTCGGACAGCTGCCTCGCCAGCCCGTACATCTCCTGGTAGGTCGAGTACGCGAGCTCCTGCGCGTCGACGTACCGCATCCCGACGAACGCGTCGACCTGCCGCTGCAGCATGCCGTCGTGGCTCCGCAGCGCCCTCGCCAGCGCGGCGGCGGTCACCTTGTTGCCGGTGGCGGCGGCGAGGAACCGGGACAGCCCCAGCTCGAAGCCGCCGAGCCGGCGGCCGACCGTCGCCCGTCGCGCCCGGTCGCCGGTGGCACCGGCGGCCGAGTACGCGACCATCAGGTCGACGTGGTCGGCCCACAGGCCCTGGAACTGCCGGGCCGCGGCCGGTCCGAACAGGACGTCGACGGCGCCGGCCAGGTCGCGGGTGTTGCCGTCGACGGAGCGTGCCGCGGTGCTGAAGTCGGGGCTGTCGGTGACGCCGGCGCGCATCGCGGCGACGACGAGCACGACGTGCTCGCCGAGCAGCCGGCCCAGCTCCGAGCGCAGTCGCCAGGTGGGCTGCTGCAGCGTGCGGGCCGCCGCCGGCGGCAGCAGGGTGGCGGCGAGCGTCCGACCCAGCCCGACGGCGTGGCTGTAGCCCTCCCGGTAGAGCCGGTCCGAGCGCGCCCAGTCGCCGGCCGCGTACGCGTCCGCCTGCCGGAGCAGGTGGTCGATGTGCGCGCTCACGGCGGCCTCGGCGCCGGCGCGCGGGAGCCGTCCCTGCGAGGCGGCGGAGAAGAAGCCGGCGATGTCGCGTTCGAAGGTCGCCGTCGCCGCCCGCGCCTGCGCGCGGACCGCCGGGTCCCGCTCCGCCAGCCCGCGCGCGTAGTTGAACAGCGCGGTGACGTGCCCGGACCACACCGGGGTGAACTGCCCGCGCGCCTGCTCGCCGAACGCGGTCTCGACGACCTCGCCCATCGCGGCGGTGTTCCGGCCGAGCGCCGCGTTGGCCGCCTGGGCGAGGTCGGGGTCGTCGCGCAGCCGGCCCCGCATCATGTCGGCCGCGAGCACCATGTGCTGGCCCAGCAGCGACTGCAGCTGGAGCCCGAGCTCCGCCGGGGACGCGGGCGCGGCGCCGGCCCGTTCGGCGATCGCGGTGCCGGCGGTGCCGGCGGTGCCGGCCGGCGCCGGGCCCGCCACCGGGCCGGCCGTGGCCGGCTCCCGGTCCGGGATCAGCGCGCCGACCAGCAGGACCGCGGCCGCCGCGGCCGCGGCGAGGGCAAGCAACCGGGCCGGGGTGCGGCGCCGCCCCGGCGGCGCGGGCGTCGTGGTCACCGGGACCCCCTTGCCGTGACTCGACCGACACCATACCCATCCGGCGCCGCCGGCCAAGGGGTATCAGCGGCGGCGGCAACGACTCGCTCAGGTAGGGCGTCTCTGGGGTGACAGGGATGCGGGGGAAGTGGTGGCAATGTCTCGGGAACAGATATTCCTGGCCCGCGCGGAGGCGCTGGCGGTGTCCGGTGTCTCGCTGGCCGAGCTGGACCGGGCCGCCGCGGACGCGGCGATCCGGGCGACGGTCGCGGCGTTCGGCGGCGTGCGCAACTGCGTCGCCGCGTTCGCGTACGAGTTCGGCGAGCACCCGGAGTGCACGGCCGAGCGGATGCGGCGGGCCCGGCGCGCCGTCGCCGAGCTGTACCCCGCCAGCTGAGCGGTCAGCGGGGGCCGTGCTCGGCCCACTCGATCGCCGGGCAGCGGTCCATGACGACGTCCAGCCCGGCCGCCTCCGCCCGGTCCGCGGCGGCCTCGTCGATCACGTCGAGCTGCAGCCAGACCGCCTTGGCGCCGGCCCGCACCGCCTCGTCGACGTGCGCGCCGGCGAGCTCGGAGCGGCGGAAGACGTCCACCACGTCGACCGGGAAGGGGATCTCCGCGAGCGAGGGGTAGCCCGGCTCGCCGTGCACCGGCTCGCCCTTCGGGTTCACCGGCACGATCCGCTTGCCGTACGTCTTCAGCAGCCGGGCCACCCCGTACGCCGGCCGCCGCTCGTTGCCGGTCAGCCCGACGACCGCCCAGGTGTCGTACCGCAGCACCCGCTCGATGGTCTCCGCGTCACCGCGTGTCCTCGCCACCCGTCCATCCTCTCCTAAGCTGTGGCCATGGTGCGGACGGCCGTGGTGACCGGAGCCAGCAGCGGGATCGGGGCGGCGGTCGCGCGCCGGCTGACCAAGGACGGCTACCAGGTCGTCGCCGCGGCCCGCCGGGAGGACCGGCTGGCCCGGCTCGCCGGGGAGACCGGGGTGCGGCCGGTCCGGCTCGACATCACCGACCCGGCGTCCGTCCGCGCGCTGGCCGACTCGCTGAGCGACCTCGACGTCCTGGTCAACAACGCCGGCGGGGCGGTCGGCGCCGACCCGGTCGAGACCGGGGACGCGGCCGGCTGGCGGCAGATGTTCGAGGTCAACGTGCTGGGCACGCTGCAGGTGACGCAGGCGCTGCTGCCGCTGCTGCGCGCGGGCGACGGCGGCACGATCGTCAACGTCACCTCCACCGCGGCGTTCGTCAACTACGAGGGCGGCGCCGGCTACAGCGCTTCCAAGCACGCCGAGCACGCGCTCACCGAGACGCTCCGGCTCGAGCTCGCCGGCCAGCCGGTCCGGGTCGTCGAGATCGCGCCCGGCATGGTGCGCACGGACGAGTTCGCGCTGAACCGCTTCGGTGGCGACGCCGACCGGGCGGCCGCCGTGTACGCGGACGTGGACCGGCCGCTGACCGCCGACGACGTCGCCGAGTGCGTGGCGCTGGCGGTGGGGCTGCCGCTGCACGTCAACGTCGACCAGCTGGTCGTCCGCCCGCTGGCCCAGGCCGCGCACTACAAGGTCCACCGCGGCCCGCTCTTCCCCCGGTGAGCCGTCCGCCGCCGCGATCTCAGGGGCGGCCGAGCGCGCGGTAGGTCCAGCCCGCCGACCGCCACGATGCCGGGTCGAGCGCGTTGCGGCCGTCCACGATCCGCCGGGCGCCGACCACGGCGCCGAGCGCCGCCGGGTCCATCTGGCGGAACTCCGCCCACTCGGTCAGCAGCAGCACCAGGTCCGCGTCCCGGGCCGCGTCGAGCGCCGACGACGCGTACGTCAGCTCCGGGTGCGCCCGCCGCGCGTTCTCCATCGCCGCGGGGTCGTAGACCACCACCGAGGAGCCCTCCCGGCCGACCGCCACCGCCACGTCCAGCGCGGGCGAGTCGCGGATGTCGTCCGAGTTGGGCTTGAAGGCCGCGCCCCACACGCACACCTTCGCCCCCGCATACGACCCGGCCAGCAGCTCCCGGCCGAGGTCGACCGCGCGCGCCCGGCGCCTCTTGTTGATGTCGTCGACGTCCTTGAGGAAGGCCAGCGCGTCGTCCGCGCCCAGCTCCTCGGCCCGGGCCATGAAGGCGCGGATGTCCTTGGGCAGGCACCCGCCGCCGAAGCCGAGCCCGGCGTGCAGGAAGCGGCGGCCGATCCGGTCGTCGTAGCCGAGCGCCTCGGACAGCTTGGTCACGTCCGCGTGCACCACCTCGCACAGCTCGGCCATCGCGTTGATGAACGAGATCTTGGTGGCCAGGAACGAGTTGGCGGCGGCCTTGACCAGCTCCGCGGTGGCGAAGTCGGTCACCACCACCGGGCAGCCGGCGGCGATGACCGGCTCGAACGCCGCCCGCAGCGTCTGCTCCGCCCGCGCCGAGCGCACCCCGAAGACCAGCCGGTCCGGGCGCAGGGTGTCCTCCACCGCGAAGCCCTCGCGCAGGAACTCCGGGTTCCAGGCGATCTCGACGTCGCCCCGCCCGCCGCCGGGCGCGAGCGACGCCACCAGCTCCGCCATCCGGGCGGCGGTGCCGGCCGGGACGGTCGACTTGCCGACCACCAGCGCGGGACCGGACAGCAACGGCGCCAGCGTCGAGAAGGCGGCCTCCACGTAGCTCAGGTCCGCCGCGTAGCCGTCGGTGCGCTGCGGCGTCCCCACGCAGACGAAGTGGACGTCCGCGGACGCGGCGACCTCCTCGTACGAGGTGGTGAAGCGCAGCCGCCCGCTGTCCAGCGCCTTGCGCAGCAGCTCGGGCAGGCCGGGCTCGAAGAACGGCACCTCGCCGGCGGCGAGCTTCGCCACCTTGGTCTCGTCGACGTCGAGACCGATGACCTCGAAGCCGAGCTCGGCCATGCACACGGCATGGGTGGCGCCGAGGTAGCCCGTGCCCAGCACGGACAGCCGCGGTCGGGGACCGGTAATCACCGCGACAGGGTACGGGACGGCCGTCCTACCGGCCGGTAGGGCGGTGGGTAGGCTGGCCGGCGGGAGGGAGTCGCCGTGGACCCGTCGTTCGCCACCTACCGGCTCGCCGAGGAGCACACGATGCTCCGGGAGACGGTCCGCCGGCTGGCCGAGGACAAGATCGCCCCCCGGGCGGCCGAGATCGACGCGACCGGCGAGTTCCCGTGGGACGTCTACGACGCGCTGCGCAAGGCCGACCTGCACGCCGTGCACCTGCCCGCCGAGTACGGCGGCGCCGGCGCCGACTCGCTCGCCGGCGCGCTGGTGATCGAGGAGGTCGCCCGGGCCTGCGCGTCGTCCTCGCTGATCCCGGCGGTCAACAAGCTGGGCACCACGCCGGTGCTGCTGGCCGGCTCGGACGAGCTGAAGCGGCAGGTGCTGCCGCCGGTCGCCGCCGGCGACGCGATGTTCTCGTACGCGCTGAGCGAGCGGGAGGCGGGCTCGGACGCCGCGGCGATGAAGACCCGGGCGGTCCGCGACGGCGAGTCCTGGGTGCTGAACGGGTCGAAGTCCTGGATCAGCAACGCGGGCGTGTCGACGTACTACACGGTGATGGCCACGACCGACCCGGCCGCCGGCGCGAGCGGGATCTCCGCCTTCGTGGTGCGCTCCGACGACCCGGGGTTCTCCGTCGGCGCGAAGGAGCGCAAGCTCGGCATCAAGGGCTCGCCGACCTGCGAGGTCTACTTCTCCGACTGCACCATCCCGATGATGAGGATCATCGGCGAGCCGGGCACCGGCCTGAAGACCGCGCTGCGGACCCTGGACCACACCCGGCTCACCATCGGCGCGCAGGCGGTCGGCATCGCCCAGGGCGCGATCGACGCGGCGGTGGCGTACGTCCGGGAGCGGCACCAGTTCGGCCGGCCGGTCAGCGACTTCCAGGGCGTCCAGTTCATGCTCGCCGACATGGCGATGCGGACCGAGGCCGCCCGCCAGCTGGTCTACGTCGCCGCGGCCAAGGCCGAGCGCGGCGAGCCGGACCTCACCTTCGCCTCCGCCGCCGCCAAGGTGCTGGCCTCGGACACCGCGATGGCGGTCACCACCGACGCGGTGCAGCTGTTCGGCGGGTACGGCTACACCAAGGACTTCCCGGTCGAGCGGATGATGCGCGACGCCAAGGTCACCCAGATCTACGAGGGCACCAACCAGATCAACCGGCTCGTCATGGCCCGACAGCTGTTGCGCTGACGTTCGGCCGTTCGGCCGGTTGTAATCTACCTAGGGTCTATGTAGAGTACGAGCATGGCCAACGGGGGACCGCGAATGACGATCCCGACCCAGCTGGTGCTGCGGGCGCTGCTCGAGGACCCGGCGCGCGAGCTGTACGGGGTCGAGATCGGGTCCGCGGCCGGCCTGCCCAGCGGGACCGTGCACCCGATCCTGGCCCGGCTGGAAAGCCTGCGCTGGGTGGAGTCCCGCTGGGAGGACATCGACACCCGCGTGGAGGGCCGGCCCGCCCGCCGGTACTACCGGCTCACCGCCAGCGGCGTCGAGTCGGTGCGGGCGGCGCTGGCCCGGGCCTACCAGCCGGCCCGGGTCACCCGGCTGCGGCCCGCGACGGAGCCGACATGACCCCGCCGCCGGACATCTGGTGCTGCCGGGCCATCGAGCTCGCGGTCCGGGTCCTGCCGCCCGAGCACCGGGACCGGTACGGGCTGGAGTTCGTCGCCGAGCTCTACGGCATGCCGCCCGCGCAGCAGCGCAAGCACTCCGCCCGGGTGCTGAGCAGCGCCTGGGCACTGCGCACCGCCCTCACCGCGGCGGTGCCCGGAGCCAACGGGGAGAAAGCCATGATCATCACCACTACCAGGCAGCCGTTGACCTGCCGGCTGCACCTGCACCACCGGTGGCGGTGGCTGAGCACCGAGGACGGCGGACCGCTTCGAGCGGTGCCAGAAGTGCGGCAAGGATCGCAGCGAGAAGGTTGGCCGCTTGCGCTCCGACCGCATCTACCTTGTAGCCGGGGGCCTGCAGGTCAGGGCCCGCTGACCACGGCGGTGAGGCCGTGCAGGCCGGGGTGCACCGCGTACCGGTTGCCGCCGCCGCCCTTGGCGGCGTACAGCGCCCGGTCGGCCTGGGCGAGCAACCGGTCCACGTCGTCGGCCGGGTCGGCGGTCACGGTGACCCCGACGCTCGCCCCGGACCAGGCGGTCACCCCGCCGGGCAGCGAGTACGGCGAGCTGATCTCGGCCACGATCCGCTCCGCCAGCCTGGTGGCGCCGACCGGGTCGACGCCCTGGCAGAGCAGCACGAACTCGTCCCCGCCGAGCCGGGCGACCAGGTCCCGCTCGCGCACCACCGACCGCAGCCGGCGGGCCGTCTCCCGCAGCAGCTCGTCGCCGGTCGCGTGCCCGTGCGTGTCGTTCACCCGCTTGAGGCCGTCCAGGTCGACCGCGATCACCGCGACGCAGCCGGCGGCACCGGTCCTGCCGTCGGCGCCGGCGGCGAGGGCGCCGACGGCCCGGCTGAGCCGGTCCACCAGCAGCAGCCGGTTGCCGAGCCCGGTCAGCGGGTCGGTCAGCGCGGTCCGGCGCAGCTCCTCCTGCACCCGGTGCCGCTCGGTCACGTCCTGCGCGCTGCCCCAGGCCCGGGCCGGCCGGCCGTCGGCGGCGGGCTGCACCTCGCCCCGGATGGACAGGTGCCGCACCTCTCCGGTGGGCAGCACCATCCGCTGGCTCAGCTCGAACGGGCCGCCCCGGTCGAACGCCTCCCGCAGCGTCGCGTCCATCCGCTCCCGGTCGCCGGGGTGGGTGACCTCCCGCCAGAGCTTGCCGGTCACCATCACCGACTGCGGCACCAGCCCGGCCAGCCGGTACATCTCGTCGGTCCAGGTGAGCCGCTCCGCCGGACCGGGCGCCTCCCAGTCCCAGCTGCCGACGTGGGCCAGCCGCTGGGTCTCGGCCAGCAGCCGCTCGCTGCGGGTCATCCGCTCGGCCGCGCCGCGCTGGGCGGTCACGTCGCTGAAGCAGACCACCACGCTGCGCCGGCCGTCCTCCGCGGGGGGCAGCGGGGACACGGTCGAGCTCACATAGCGCACCCGGCCGTCCGAGCGGACCAGCCGCAGCGTGTCGGCGGCGGCCGCCCGCTGCTCGCGCAGGGCGATCGCGCTGGGCCGCTCCTCCCGAGGCAGCGGGGCGCCGTCCTCGCGCTGCAGCACCCAGGACGGCGGCTTGCGCATCAGCTCGTACGCCGGCTCGCCGAGGATCCGCTCGGCCGCCGGGTTGACCATCGTCACCCGGTCGTACTCGTCGAGCACCAGGATGCCCTGCTCCACCGAGGCGAGCACGGTCCGGTACTTCTGCCGGCTGGCCGACAGCGCCTCCTCGGTGCGGCGGCGGGCGTCCCGGGCCAGCGCGTAGTCCAGCCGGCCGCTCGCCACCCGGGCGAGCCGGCGCAGCAGCAGCACGTCCTCGTCGGCGAACGCGTCGGCCCGCTCGGAGACCACCAGCAGCACCCCGATGCTGCGCTGGTGCTGGCGCAGCGGCAGCGAGACCGCCCCGTGGATGCCGAGCGAGCGGGCCATCGACCGGTCGCCGCGCGGGTCGAGCTGGGCGTCGGCGGTGCGCACCACCTCGCCGCGGCGGACCGCGGTGCCACACAGCGTGCCGTGCACCGACTGCAGCGTGCCGAGCTGGTCGCGCAGCATCCCGGAGGTCGCGGCGAACAGCAGCTCGCCCGGGTCGTCCAGGCCGTCCCCGCCCTCCAGCAGCTGCACCGCGGCGCCGCCGGCGCGGACCAGCCCGCGGGCCCGCTCCACGCACAGCTCCAGCAGCAGCGACGGCTGGGCCGGGGCGCAGGCCATCTCCTCGACCGCGTCGAGGGCGGCCGCCTGCCGGGCGGCCGAGTCGGCGCCGCCGGCCGACAGGTCCTGCTCGCCCGTCACCGCACCCTTCCCCTCGCCCCGCGCGCGAGCCTACCTCCGGATGCACGTGCATGCCGCGCCGAGCAGCTATGCACGTGCACCCGGGCCGCACCCCGTCGACCGCCAGATCGCGACCCGCGGTCCGAGGCGACCACGGCCGTGTCCGGGACCCGGTTCGCTGTGCCAGGCCGCCGGGGTCCCCGCCCCCGGCGGGGCTCGTTGGGTGAGCCCGGTGATCACCGCGACCAGCCAGCGGAAGCGCCCGCCCGGGGGTCCGGGGCCCCGGCGACCTGACTGCCGAGCGTGACCACGGTGTCCGAGGATCCGGTTCGCTGTGCCAAGCCACCGGGGTCCCCGCCCCCGGCGGGGCTCGTTGGGTGAGCCCGGTGGTCACCGCCACCAGCCAGCGGGAGCGCCCGCCCGGGGGTCCGGGGGCCGCCCCCGGAGATTCAGTAGCGCAGCAGCTCGTCGGTCGCGGGCAGCCGCCCGTTCACCCGCAGCCGGCGCAGCCAGCCGTCCCAGCCGGGCCGTTCCCGCAGCGCCCGCAGCGCGTCCCGGGCGCCGTCCCGGTCGCCGCGGGCGGCGGCGGCGAGCGCCGCGTGCAGGTCCCGGACGCCAGCCGGCGCCTCGTCGGCGAGCAGCGCCCAGTCTCCGGTCTCGTACGCCCGCTGCAGCCGCAGCAGCCGGCGCAGCTCGCCGACCGGGTCGGGGGCGTCGTCGACCCGCAGGTCGACCAGCACGCCCTCCCACGGCGCCGCGTCGTCCCGCCGCCCGGCGACGACCAGCAGCGCGGCGGACTGCCGCCCGCGCAGGTCCCCGCCGGCCTCGTCGCCGGCCCGCAGCGCGGCGACCAGCCGGCCGGCGAGGTCCGCGGCGGTCTCGGCGAAGCCGTCCGCCACCGAGGGGAGCACCGACCGGGACGCCAGCATGTTGCCCTGGGCGGCGAAGTCCGAGCCGGTGACGTGCCCGCACGCGGACAGGCAGTCGCCGCCGGTCCAGGCGGCCGGCGCTCCGGTCCGGCCCAGGACGCCGACCTGTCGCTGGCCGGCGTCCGGGTCGGCGGCGAGCAGCTCGTCCAGCGCGGCGGCGGCCGGCGAGCCGGCCGCCAGCCGGTCCAGCAGGCGCGGCCCGTAGCCGCGGTTGGAGGAGGCCTGGGTGGCGACCGCGCCGATGCCGGCCCGCGCCCACGGCGCCGCTCGGCCGACGGCCAGCGTGCAGGTCGCGACGGCGACGCCGAGCTGCCCGGACGCGGGGTCGCGCGCGACGATCGAGAAGGTCATGCGCCGGTCGGGCTACCCTCGGGTGCGGGTGTCCCGCTGAGCACGATCTCGAGCGGCTCGCCCTGCACCACCACGGGCGGCTCGGTCGCGCGCCGGACGTCCTCGATGCTGACCCCGGGTGCCAGCTCCTGCAGCAGCAGCCCGTCCGGGGTCACGTCCAGCACGGCGAGGTCGGTGATGATCCGCTGCACGCAGGCCTTGCCGGTCAGCGGCAGGCTGCACTCGTTCACGATCTTGGCGGTGCCGTCCCGGGCCACGTGCTCCATCATCACGATCACCCGCTTGGCGCCGTGCACGAGGTCCATCGCCCCGCCCATGCCCTTGACCATCTTGCCGGGGATCATCCAGTTGGCGAGGTCGCCGCGGACGGACACCTGCATGGCGCCGAGGATCGCGACGTCGATGTGGCCGCCGCGGATCATCCCGAACGAGGTCGCCGAGTCGAAGAACGACGCCCCGCGCAGGATCGTCACCGTCTCCTTGCCCGCGTTGATCAGGTCGGGGTCCACCCGGTCCTCGGTCGGGTACGGCCCGACGCCGAGGATGCCGTTCTCCGACTGGAGCACGACGTGCACGTCGTCGGGCACGTAGTTGGGCACCAGCGTGGGCAGCCCGATGCCGAGGTTGACGTACTGGCCGTCCCAGAGCTCCTCGGCGACGCGGGCGGCGAGCTCGGTCCTGGACAGGGCCATCAGACCGGCCCCCCCGGACGGACGGTGCGGCGCTCGATCCGCTTGCCGTCCTCGCCGACCGGGCCGACGACCCGCTGCACGAACAGGCCGGGGGTGTGCACCTGCTCGGCCGGGATCTCGCCGGGCTCCACCAGCCGCTCCACCTCCGCGACCGTGACCCGGCCGGCGGCCGCGCACAGCGGGTTGAAGTTGCGGGCGCTCGCGTCGTAGACCAGGTTGCCGTGCCGGTCGCCGATCGCGGCGCGGACCAGCGCGAAGTCGCAGACGATGCCTTCCTCCAGCACGTAGTCGAGGTCGCCGAAGCGGCGGGTCTCCTTCTCCGGGCTGGCGAGCGCGATGCCGCCGGACCCGTCGTAGCGCCACGGCAGGCCGCCCTCGGCGACCTGGGTGCCGACGCCGGCCGGGGTGTAGAAGGCCGGGATGCCGGCGCCGCCGGCCCGCAGCCGCTCCGCCAGCGTCCCCTGTGGACAGAGCTCGACCTCGAGCTCGCCGGACAGGAACTGCCGCTCGAACTCCTTGTTCTCCCCGACGTACGACCCGGTGGTGCGGCGGACCCGCCTGGCGGCGAGCAGCAGGCCCAGCCCCCAGTCGTCCACGCCGCAGTTGTTCGAGACCGTGGCCAGCTCGGTCACCCCGGCCTCCAGCAGGGCGTTGATCAGCACGTGCGGGATGCCGCACAGGCCGAATCCGCCGACCGCGAGCGAGGCGCCGCTGGGGATGTCGCGGACCGCCTCCGCGGCGCTGCCGACAACCTTGTCCACGCACGCCTCCTCGGTGAGCTCTCCCACCGACTCTAGCGAGTGGGCCGGGCCCCGATCAGCGGTGCCGCCCCACACCGGGACGGGCGGGGCGGGAAGGACGGCGGGAGGGTCAGAGGGGGCGGACGCCGGGCACCTCGACGCCCTGGGTGGCCGTCACCCGCTCGGCCAGCACCTTCGCGGGCAGCGTCGTCGGGTCGGGGTTGGCGACCAGCACCACGCTCGCGCCGGCCGCCAGCGGGACCAGCAGCCCGTCGACCCAGCCGGTCGGGCCGGACCAGGGCGCCGTGGACAGCACCCGGTCGCCGACGAGCAGGCCGAGCTCGGCCGCCCGGCGCAACGCGATCTCGACCAGGTCGCCCGCGGCGACGGTGCCGTCCGCGGTCTCCAGCGCGGGCGCGTCGTCGGCCACCGGCGGGCCGGCCCACCGGTCGCCCTGGGTGCGGACCTCGGCCGCGTAGTCCCGGGTGCCGGCCGGCGGGCCGTCCGCGAAGCCGCGGCCGAGCGGGGCGAGGGAGTGCGCGAAGACCTCCCCGGCACCGGCGGCGGCGGCCACCCGGTCCGGCGCGGCGAAGGCGGCCGCCGTCCCGGCCGGCTCGACGCCCACCACCGCGGCGGCCGACCAGGCGCCGAGCAGCACGGCCGCGGCCTGCCAGTGCGCGGGCAGCAGCACCGCGACCCGGTCGCCCGGCACGGCGCCGACGTCGTCGCGGAGCAGGTTCGCCGTCTTGGCGACCCAGTTGACGAGCGAGGTCGAGGACAGCTCCGTCCGCTCGCCGGTCGCGTCGTCGTAGAAGGTCAGCAGCGGCCCGGCCGGGTCGCGGACGAGCGCGGCGGCGAGCAGGGCGTCAGGAGCGGCCACGGTCGGTCACCCTAGGCCACGCTCTGCCGGGAGCTTGCGCCGATCTTGACCTTACGGAGTGCGACACGCCGTGGAAGGGCTCCGTAACGTCAAGATCGGCGCAGAGGGGCGGGGGTCAGTTGATGCAGCCGGTGTCGGCGGCGGTGCGGGCCGGGGCCTGGTCCTTCGCGGCGGGCGCAGCTGCCGGGGCCGCCCCGCCGGAGCCGGCGGACCCGACACCGCCGAAGCCGGCGCCGACCACCAGCTGGACGGACTCCCCGATGCCGGACCGCTCGACCAGCACCGCGCCCGGCACGGCCGCCGCCAGCGTCCGCGCCTGTGCCTCCCGCGACGGGTCGTACCGGATCTCCGTCCGGCTGTAGTCCCGCCGGTCGGCGTTGCCGGTGCCGCCGACGCCGAACCCGGCGCTCCGCAGCCGGTCCGCGGTGGTGCCGGCGAGCCCGGACCGGCCGGTGCCGTTGAAGACGTCCACCGTCACCTGGTCGCGCGCCACCAGCTTGACCGGCGCCTTCGGCGGCGGCGGGTTCGCAGATCGACCGGAAGAACCCCGGCAGCTTCTCCTCGTCCAGCAGCACCACCGACTGCCCGTCGCGGGAGGCGCTGCCCGCGGTCGGGATGGTCTTGAACTCGACGTTGCCGGCGGCCAGCCCGCGCACCTGCCGGGCCAGCTGCAGCGGGTCCAGCTCGGCGTCCATCCGCAGCGAGCTGCCGACCGCGTCCAGCAGCCGCTTGAGCTTGATCGGGTTGCCGAGCACGCCGACGCTGGTCATCTTGCGGAAGGTGGCGCCGAGGAACGCCTGCTGGCGGGCGATCCGGTCCAGGTCGCCGCCGGGCAGGCCCTTGCGCTGCCGGACGAACGCGAGCGCCTGCTTGCCCTCGATGACCGACCTGCCGGCCGGCAGGTCGATGCCGGAGTCGCGTTCCCGCTGCGCCTCGCGCAGGCACACCTCGACGCCGCCGATCGCCTTGGTGATCCGGTAGAAGCCGAGCAGGTCCACCTCGACGTAGTGGTCGACCTTCAGCCCGGACAGCTCGCTGATCGTCTGCACCAGCAGCTGCCGGCCACGGTCCGCGTCCGGCTTGCCGTTGCCGCCGTCGAGGGCGCCGTTGATGTACGCGGCGTTGAGCTTCTTGCGGCCGAAACCGGGGATCTCCACGTACGAGTCGCGCGGGAAGGAGACCGCGGTCGCCTGCCGGCCGTCGGCCGGGACGTGCACCAGGATCATCGTGTCGGTGCTGTTCGTGCTCGCGTTCGTGGTGCTGAGCTCGGCCAGCTCCTGCGGGCTCGCGTTGGTCCGGTCGTCGCTGCCGACCAGCAGGATGTTCTGGTCGCGGCCGTCGACGTCGTCGACGGTGCGGCCGATCGCGTTGACCCGGTCGACCTTGCCGGTGAAGTCGCGGTAGAGGAACCACATCAGGCCGCTGAGGACCAGCACCAGCACCGAGAGGATCGCCGCGGCGAACCGCAGGCCGGCCAGCACCGGGCCGGCCCGCCCGCGCGGCCGCGGGTCCCGGTCGCCCCCGCCGGGGCCAGCCGGGCCGCGCCCGCCCGGCCCACCCGGTCCCCGACTGCCCGGGCCGGGGGGTCCACCCGGCGCCCCGAGGTCGAAGCGGTCGTCCCGATCCCAGCCCGCGCGACCGTCCCAGCCGCCGTGCTCCCGGCCGGGTCGGCGTCGCGCCGGGGCGGCGGGCCGCCGGGCCCGGCCGGCCGGCCACCGCCCGGCCGCTGGCCGCGGCGGGGGTCCAGCTCGGGCGGCAGCCGCCGCTGGTCGCCCCACGGCTCCGGGTCCCGGTCCCCCCACGGGTCTCTCGGCCTGGTCACGGTCGCGCGGCTCCTCGTCTGCAGCATTGCCCCGCGCCGCCGGCGGCGCGGGGTCCTCGCCTGAGAAGACGAGCGACGCCCGGCCCACGTTTACGCGCGGACGCGGCGGGGCGGCCGTCGCCGGAGGGTAACCGAACGGCACCGCGCCCCCGTCCGGCTGAGGGTTCGTGCCACTTCGTGTCGCCTGAGCGACACCGACTCGCACGAACGTCAGGCCCAGCCGGCGAGGCGGAGCATCGCGGGGACGTCCGGCTCGCGTTGACCGCCCAGTAGCACCGAGCCGCCGCCGACCAGCACCTCGCCGTACGGGCCGGCGCGCTCGGCGGCGGCTCGCAACGGGCTCTCGGCGTCCCACCCGACCTGCTGGGCGCGGGCGAGGATCGCCTCGAACCGAGCCTGCTCGGCGGCGCCGCCGATCGCGCCCAGCCCGCCGGCGACCCGGAGGGCGATGTTCGCCGCGTCCCCGGCGATGCCGAAGCGGCCGGCCGCGTGGTGCAGCTCCATCGCGCAGACCGCGCCGGACATCCAGTCCGGGGCGGCGAGGCGGAACGACAGCGGCGCCCGCGCCAGCCAGGAGAACTGGGTGGCCTCGATGCCTTGCTCCTCGCGCACCCGCTCCGCGGTGAAGAGCCCGGCGTCGAGGTCCTCCAGCGCCGCCGCCGGCGGGCCGGACAGCAGCAGGCAGCGGCCGAGGCCGAAGTGCGCCCGGGCCAGCCCGAGGTCGCGCTCGACCTCGTCGTCGGTGGGCGCCTCCGGGTAGGCGCGCAGTGCCTGCCGGTAGCGCTGCACCGCGCCGGCCGGGTCGCCGGAGTCCTGCAGTGTCCGCCCGGTCCGGGTCAGCACGTCGAGCCGCCGTACGGCGAAGCGGCGCGGCTGGGAGTCGGCCAGCGCCAGGTAGTGCTCCTCCGCCTCGGCCAGCAGTCCGAGCGCCTCCTCGGCCCGCGCGCGGCCGAGCCGGCCGGCGTGGTTGTAGAGCGCGGCAGCGAGGACCGGCCGATGCCGCGGGTCGTCCGGGAACTGCGCGGACAGGCGGCGGCAGACGTCCAGCGCCTCCGCGGAGAGCTGCCGGGCCTCCTCGTGCCGGCCCTGCTGGGCGGCCAGAGTCGCCTGCCCGGACAGCCGGTCGTACCGCTGCTCCGGTCCGTCGCTCCCGGCTTCCCGGCCGGGTCCGTCGTCCGACCCGCCGCCCGACGGACTCCGCCTGAATCGCACCGGCCTCGTCTCCTTGATCCGGAGCGGACCGCGCAGTCCCGGTCCCTGCCTCGATGTCCCCGATCGTCGCACGGCCGGATCGTCCGCGGGGCCCGTACAGCCGGCGGCGGACGGGCGCGGCGGGGCGGCCGTCGCCGGAGGGTGACCCGAACGGATCCGGGCCGGGTCCGGCTCGCCGGTCTGGCACACTCGTCGCCGTGTCGCGTCGCCTGTTCGTCACCGGCGGGGCCGGTTTCATCGGCTCCCACTACGTCCGCAGCCTGCTCGCCGGCGCCTACCCGGGGTACGAGGACGCCGAGGTCACCGTCTTCGACAAGCTCACCTACGCGGGCAACCTGGCCAACCTGGCGCCGGTCGCCGACTCCCCGCGCTACCGCTTCGTGCGCGGTGACATCTGCGACCCGGCGGCGCTGGAGGCCGCGCTGCCCGGCCACGACGCGGTGGTCAACTTCGCCGCCGAGACGCACGTCGACCGGTCGATCACCGGCGCCGCCGACTTCGCGATGACGAACTTCGTCGGCGCCCAGCAGGTCTTCGAGGCGGCGCTGCGGCACCGGGTCGGCAAGGTCGTGCACGTCTCCACCGACGAGGTCTACGGCACGATCCCGGCGGGGTCCTGGCCCGAGGACCACCTGCTGGAGCCCAACTCGCCGTACTCGGCGGCCAAGGCGGGCGCCGACCTGCTGGCCCGGGCGTACGCGCGCACGTACGGGCTGGACATCTCGGTGACCCGGTGCTCGAACAACTACGGGCCGTACCAGTTCCCGGAGAAGGTCATCCCGCTGTTCGTGACCAACCTGATCGACGGCCGCCCGGTCCCGCTCTACGGCGACGGGCTCAACGTCCGCGACTGGCTGCACGTCGACGACCACTGCCGGGGCGTCCAGCTGGTGCTCGAGCAGGGCGCGCCGGGGGAGTACTACAACATCGGCGGCGGTCGGGAGCTGACCAACAAGGAGCTGACCGGGCTGCTGCTGGAGGCGACCGGCACCGGCTGGGAGTCCGTCGAGTACGTCACCGACCGGCTCGGGCACGACCGGCGCTACTCGGTCGACCACCGCAAGCTGGCCGCGCTGGGCTACCGGCCGCGGCACTCGTTCGAGGACGGGCTGGCCGAGACGGTGCGCTGGTACCGGGACAACCGGGCCTGGTGGGAGCCGCTGAAGGCCCGCGGCTCGTGAGGCTGCTGGTCGCCGGAGCCGGCGGCCAGCTCGGGGCCGACCTGCTGCGGGTGCTCGCCGGCTCGCCGCACGAGACCGTCGGGCTGGCCAGGGCCGAGCTGGACGTCACCGACCCGGCCGCGGTGGAGAAGGCCGTCCTCGACGTGCGGCCGGACGTGGTCCTCAACGCCGCGGCGTACACGGCGGTCGACGCCGCCGAGGCCGACGAGGCGGCCGCCGCCGCGGTCAACGCCGACGCCCCGGCGCACCTGGCCCGGGCCTGCGCGCTGCACGGGGGCCGGCTCCTGCACGTGTCCACGGACTACGTCTTCGACGGCGCCGCGACGACGCCGTACGAGGTGGACGCGCCGGTCGGCCCCCGCTCGGCGTACGGGCGGACCAAGCTGGCCGGCGAGGTGGCGGTCCGCCGGCTGCTGCCGGAGCGGTCCTGGGTGGTCCGGACGGCGTGGGTGTACGGCGAGACCGGCGGCAACTTCGTCAAGACCGTCGTCCGGCTGGCCGGCGAGCGGGAGACGCTGGACGTGGTCGACGACCAGCGCGGCTCGCCGACCTGGTCGCGGGACCTGGCCGCCGGCCTGGTCGCGCTGGCCGGCTCGGCCGCGGCCCCGGGCGTCTACCACTGCACCAACGCCGGCGGGACGACCTGGTACGGGCTGGCCCGCGCGGTCTTCGCCGAGATCGGCGCCGACCCGGACCGGGTCCGCCCGACCGGCACCGGCGCGTTCCCCCGGCCGGCGCCCCGGCCGGCGTACTCGGTGCTGTCCGACGCGGCCTGGCGGGCGGCCGGCCTGCCCGGGCTCCGGCCGTGGGACCGCGCCCTGCACGCCGCCTTCGCCGAGGTCGGCGCCGCGCTGCGGCCGGCCTGACCGCCGGACGACCCCGCTGCGCGCGGCGCCCGCCAGCCGGTCGGGGCGGCGCGGTCCACTACGATTGCCTGCTGTGCGACCGCATCGAGGTCTCCGGCGCCGCCGCGAGGAGGGCCGGGACCCGCTTCGCTACTCGGTCGACGAGGTCAGCGCCGACCGCCTGCTCGGCTGGGTGTTCGCGGCCGACCAGGACGTCTCGGTCGAGGTGGTCGTCGCGGGGAAGGTCGTGGGTCGGGCGACTCCCGGGGGATACCGCATCGACGTCGCGAGGAGCCTGGGGGTGCCCGACGCGGCCCGCAGCGGCTTCGAGTTCCAGTTCGCCCCGGAGCACTTCGCCCACGTCGGCGACTCGCAGGCTGACGTGGTCGTGCTGCTGCGGGCCGACGGGAACGCGGTGGCCACGGAGCCGGTCCCGGTGCCGGTGCTCGCGCCGCCGCCGGCCGGGGCCACCGCGACGGCACCGCTGCCGCCTGGCGTCGTCGCCTTGCTGCATCGCTACCGTCCCGGGCGCTACGACCGGCCGTGGGACGACGAGCTGGCCGAACGCGCGGTGTCCGATCTGCGTTTCCTGCTGCACCGGGGCTCTCGCGCCGTGCCCGCGCTGCACTCGCACCTCGCGCTGCTCGGGCAGCTGTGGCTGCGGGCGGCCTTCGTCGAGCGGTACTTCCCCCGCGAGAACGTGGGAGCGGACGCCGACGCCAAGGATCGCTCCGCGGTGCAGAACTCCGCCGTGGAGGTGTACGCGATCGCCGCGCACCTGGCCACCGTCGCCGCGCACGGGGTGGACGGGCCGCTGCTCGAGTTCGGCTGCTTCAAGGGCTTCAGCACCGCGATCCTCTCCGACGCCTGCCACCAGCTGGGGCGGACGCTGCACGTCTTCGACTCGTTCGCCGGGCTGCCGCCCTCGGACTCGGCCTACTACCGGGCGGGTGAGTTCGCCGGGAGTCGTACCGAGGTCGAGGCGAACGTCGCTGGCTACGGCCGGTCCGCCCCGGTGCGCTACCACCAGGGCTTCTTCGCGGACACCATCCCCGAGGTGCGGCTACCGGAGGTCGCCCAGCTGTGGATGGATGTCGACCTGGAGTCCTCCGCCCGGGACGTGATGGGCGTCCTGCCCCACCTCGACCGGCGTGGCGCGGTGTTCTCGCACGAGTGCCCGGCCGAGGCGTTCACGCCCGACGGCATCCGCAGCGAGCGCTCGCCCGAGGCGGTCATCCCTCCTGTCCTCGACGCCTTCGCCGCCGCGGCCCGGCCGGTCAGTGGCCGGCACGTGCACGGCTACACCGGCGCCTTCTGGGACGCCGAGGTCGGGATCCCGGTGCTGTCGACGTCGGCGCTGCTGGCGTTGCGGGACCTGGCGCTCGAGCTGTGACCGGGCGGCGACCTCAGCTCGCCGTGGTGACGTCGTAGTGTGAGCTGGCGAACGTGCCGCCGCCGTAGGGGCGCAGCATCGACCGCTCGGGGAACTGGTCGAAGTACCGCGGCACCGCCCACTCGGGGCAGTAGTGGCCGACGAGCGAGCGGCGGGACAGGCTCTCGTCGGTCACCTCGCCGCCGCCGTGCGCCAGGTTGCCCGACCAGATCAGGACGTCTCCGCGTTCGACGAGCAGGCGCCTGCGCTCCAGGCCGGCCGCCTCGGCGCGCGGGACGAGCCCGACGGCGTACTCGTCGTGCTGGCCCGCGCCGTCCCGCTCGTGGTGCCAGCACTTGTACTGGCCGCTGAAGAGGAAGTCGTCCAGTCGATGGCTGCCGTCGTAGTAGACGAGCTCGCCGGACCCGGGCCGGACGTCCTCGAGCGCGATCCAGGCGGCCGCCAGCGCCCCCGGCGGGTCGATGACGACGTAGGCGGTGTCCTGGTGGACGCCCTGCTGAGATCCCTTGTCGAAGGTCAGGCTCTGCAGCAGGATCGGGTCGCCGGAGAAGATCAGCCGCAGGAAGCGCGCGATCGGCTCGGCGAACAGCGCGCGGCGGGCGGACTCGTAGTAGACGTAGATGTCGTTCACCCGCATCCGCGCCTGCGGAGTGCCGGGCTGCAAGGGCTGCCCGAAGTGCTCGCCCGGCTTGATGACGTGCAGCCGCTCGTCGCCGTGCTCGAACGCCCGACCCAGGTCCGCCTTGATCGCCTCGCAGTCCTCGGGCGGAACGGCGCCCGGCAGCACGACGTACCCGTGCTCGATCCAGTGCTGCAGGCGCTCGAGCTCGACGGCGCGCAGCTGGCCGGCGCGCCATCGGCGCTGCAGCACCTGCGCGGCGTCGACACGGTCCGTCCACAGGCCCTCGAACTGGCCGCGATAGGCGCTGTGCGCCTGCGGCTGCTGCGCGACCGGGAGCAGCGCGTCGAGATCCTCGACGCTGAGGTGCTCACGGGGCCGGTCCTGGACCACCGGGGGGGCGAGTCCTCCTGGCGAGCCGGCGCGGTCCGGCGCGTCGCCGGAGCCGTTCGCCGGCGTGGCCTTCTCGTGGCTGGAACGGCGGAGAAAGCTGGGCATGGATCGCGATTCTAGGCCCAAAGCCATCCGTGCGGTGGGCATCTTTGCCACTGCCCGGGGCTACCGCCGCCGACCGGCGGGCCTGCGGGCCACCGCGAACAGCGACTGCCCCACCGGCGGCGTCCACCGGCGCTCCAGCCGCCGCGCCACCGGCACCACCAGCCCGTCCCAGGCCCGCAGCGCCGGCCCGGCCGACGGGGTCATCCGCAGCAGCCGCATCCCGACGAACCAGGCCGGCACACCCGGCAGGTTCAGGTGGTGCAGCCGCTGGACCTCGAGCCCGGCCGCGGCCAGCACCGCCGCCAGCCCGGCCCGGCGGTAGCGGCGCTGGTGGCCGATGGCCCGGTCGAAGGCACTCATCAGCGCCGGCAGCGCGGGCACCACGAGCACGACCGCGCCGCCCGGCCGGACCAGCCCGGCGAAGGCGCGGACCGCGGCCAGGTCGTCCGGGACGTGCTCGAGCACGTTGTACGCGACCACCGCCGCGTAGTCGGCCTCGACGTCGATCGGCACGCCGAGCTCCCGCACCCCGACCCGGGGATCGGCGGCGAAGCGCTCCCGCAGCGCGGCCAGCCGGTGCGGGTCCGCCTCGGACGCGGTCAGCTGCACGCCCCGGTCCGCCCAGTCCTCGGCGTAGTCGCCGAGGCCGGAGCCGATCTCCAGCGTCGGCCCGGTCAGGTGCGGTACGGCGAGGTCGACCAGCCAGTGCCGGTAGTTCACCGCCTCGGCGAGGTCCTCGAGGACCTGCGACTGCAGCAGGGTGTCGCCCTCGACCCGGCCCACCGGCCGGCCCGACCCGCCCGACATGCTCGACACGGGGCGAAGGCTACGCTGGCCCGGTTCCCGGTCCGGTGCGGTGGTCGGGGCCGCGAACGGAGGTTCCCGGGTGTCGGATCGGCGGCCGCGGGCCGTGGTGACCGGAGGGGCCGGTTTCCTCGGCTCGCACCTGTGCGAGCGGCTGCTCGCCGAGGGCTACGAGGTGCTGTGCCTGGACAACTTCGTCACCGGCACCCCCGGCAACGTGGCCCACCTGCGCGAGACCGGCCCGTTCCGGCTGATCCGGTGCGACGTCACCGAGCACGTGTACGTGGCCGGCGAGGTCGACCTGGTCCTGCACTTCGCCTCGCCGGCGTCGCCGGTGGACTACCTGCGGCTGCCGATCCACACCCTCAAGGTCGGCGCGATCGGCACCCTGCACACGCTCGGGCTGGCCCGGGAGAAGCGGGCCCGCTTCGTGCTCGCCTCCACCTCGGAGGCGTACGGGGACCCGCAGGTGCATCCCCAGCCGGAGACGTACTGGGGGCACGTCAACCCGGTCGGCCCGCGCGGCGTGTACGACGAGGCGAAGCGCTTCGCCGAGGCGATGACCATGGCCTACCGGCGCGCCCACGGCGTGGACACCGGCATCGTGCGGATCTTCAACACCTACGGGCCGCGGATGCGCCCGGACGACGGCCGGGCCATCCCCACCTTCATCCGGCAGGCGCTGGCCGGCCAGCCCATCACCGTGGCCGGCGACGGGGCGCAGACCCGCTCGGTCTGCTACGTCGACGACCTGGTCGACGGGGTGGTCCGGATGGCCCGCTCCGGGCTGGCCGGCCCGGTGAACCTCGGCAACCCGCAGGAGCTCTCGGTGCTGGCGCTGGCCGAGCGGATCCGGGCGGCGGTCGGCTCGTCGTCGCCGGTCGAGTTCGTGCCCCGCCCGCAGGACGACCCCACGGTGCGGCAGCCGGACATCTCGCTCGCCCGGGCCGAGCTCGGCTGGGAGCCGGCGGTCGCGCTGGAGGAGGGCCTGAAGCCGACGATCGTGTGGATCCGCGAGGCCGCCGGCGTCGCGGCCGGGGAGGCGACCGGATGAGACTGTCGATCCTGATGCCCGTCTACAACGAGGCGGAGACCGTCGCGGCGGTCGTCAAGCGGGTGCTGGACGTGCCGTACCCGTGCGAGGTCGAGCTCGTGGTCGTCGACGACGGCAGCACGGACGGCACCGCGGCGATCCTGGCCGGGCTGGCGGCCGACGGCCGGGTCAGCGTGCACACCCACCCGCGCAACCGCGGCAAGGGCGCGGCGGTGCGCACCGCGGCCGAGCGTGCCACCGGCAGCCACATCGTCATGTGCGACGCCGACGCGGAGTACTCGCCGGAGGACCTGCCGGCGCTGCTGCGGCCGGTCCTGGCCGGCGAGGCCGAGGTGGTCTTCGGCACCCGGAGCTTCGGCAGCCACACCGCGTACTCGTTCTGGTTCGTCCTGGGCAACAAGGGCGTGACCTTCGTCGCGAACGCGCTGTTCAACTCGTGGATCAGCGACCTGGAGACCTGCTACAAGCTGATGCCGCTGCCGCTCTACCGGTCGCTGCGGGTCCGCTCGGCCGGCTTCGGGATGGAGGCCGAGATCACCGGCAAGCTGCTGCGCCGCGGGATCCGCCCGTACGAGATCCCGATCAGCTACCGGGCCCGCACCCGCGCGGAGGGCAAGAAGCTCAGCTGGCGGGACGGGGTCGAGGCGCTGTGGATCCTGGGCCGGATCCGGCTCGGTCGCCAGATCTAGACATGCAGACACCGGGACGCGAGCTCGAGAACCACCTCGGCGGCGTGGATGCTCGCAACTACCGCAGCTACCAGCTCTCGCTCGTCGGAGGGCACCTCGGCCGGAGCGTGCTCGAGGTGGGCTCCGGTCTCGGCGACTTCAGCGCGCTGCTGACCGGGGCGCGGCGGCTGGTCGTGAGCGACACCGACCCCGGCTGCCTCGACGCCCTGCGGCGCCGGTTCGCCGGCGACCCGCGGGTCGACGTCCTCGAGGTCGACCTCGACCGCACGGTCACGCTGGCCGAGCAGGTCGAGTCGGTGCTCGCCATGAACGTGCTCGAGCACATCCTGGACGACGTGGCCGCGCTCCGGGCGCTCGGCGGGCTGCTGGTGCCCGGCGGCGCGGTCGTGCTCTGGGTGCCCGCCTACCCGGCGCTGTTCGGGGACTTCGACCGCCTCGTCGGACACCACCGTCGCTACACCCCCGCGTCGCTGCGGGCCGCGGTCGAGGCGGCGGATCTCGTCCCCGAGCTGCTGCGGCCGGTCAACCTCCTCGGCGGCGTCGCGTGGTGGCTGGCGGTCCGCCGGGGCGGGACCGGCGTCGCGTCGCCGCGCCTCATCCGCGCCTACGACCGGCTCGTCGTCCCCGTCACCCGGATGCTGGAGCGACATTGGAGCCCACCGTTCGGCCAGTCGCTGCTGTGCGTGGCGCGACGACGCTGAATGCTGCGGACTGGAAGTGCCGTGCAGGGCGCGCTCGCTGGGCGCCGATGATGGAGGAGCCGCGATGCCTGGCACGTCCTCGGCCGGGGAGACACCGTCGGGCAGCGTCGGCGCTGCCGTGGTCGCCGACGGCGTCGAGCTGTCCATCGTCATGCCCTGCCTGAACGAGGCGGAGACGCTCGCCTCCTGCATCGAGGAGGCGCGCGGCTTCCTGCGGCGGCGGGGCGTGAGCGGCGAGGTCGTGGTTGCCGACAACGGCAGCACGGACGGCTCACCGCAGATCGCCGCCGGCTGCGGCGCCCGCGTCGTCGACGTCCCGCTGCCGGGGTACGGGGCGGCGCTGCAGGCCGGCATCGCGGCCGCGCGCGGGCGGTACGTCGTCATGGGCGACGCCGACGCCAGCTACGACTTCGCGCACCTCGAGGGCTTCCTCGACCGGCTGCGCAGCGGGGACGACCTCGTGGTCGGCAACCGCTTCTCCGGTGGCATCCAGCCCGGCGCCATGCCGGCACTGCACCGGTACCTGGGCAACCCGGTGCTCTCCTTCCTGGGCCGGCGCTTCTACCGCAGCGCGATCGGCGACTTCCACTGCGGGCTGCGCGGGTTCGACAAGGCCGCCGTCGAGGGCCTCGGCCTGCGCACCACGGGGATGGAGTTCGCCAGCGAGATGGTCGTCAAGGCCGAGCTGAGCCGGCTCACCGTGACGGAGGTCCCCACGACGCTGCGGCCGGACGGGCGCTCCCGGCCCGCCCACCTGCGTCGCTGGCGCGACGGGTGGCGACACCTGCGGTTCCTGCTGCTGTACTCGCCGCGCTGGCTGTTCCTGTACCCGGGGATCGCGCTGACGGTGCTCGGTCTGGTCGTCATGGCCTGGCTGCTGCCCGGACCGAGGACCGTCGGTCACGTCGTGCTCGACTCCCAGACGCTGCTGTACGCGGGCGGGGCGGTCGTCCTCGGCTACGAGGCGGTCCTGTTCGCCGTCTTCAGCAAGGTCTTCGCCGTGACGGCCGGCCTGCTGCCGGCCAGTCCG
The DNA here is from genome assembly GCA_963785005.1 of uncultured Actinomycetota bacterium. Taxonomy (GTDB): domain Bacteria; phylum Actinomycetota; class Actinomycetes; order Mycobacteriales; family CADCTP01; genus CADCTP01. The sequence goes on along the minus strand of CAWATS010000007.1, from coordinate 1,063,706 downwards.
TGGCTGGACCGCGCCCTCGGCCGGGTCACCCTCGAGGTCGGGCTGCTCGCCGGCGCCGTCCTCGTCCTGGCCGGCCTCGCCGGCACCGTCGTCGCCGTGGCGCAGTGGAGCTCCCGGGACTTCGGACCGCTCGACTTCTCGATGAGCATGCGGGTCGTGGTGCCGGCCCTGGTCGCCCTGATGCTCGGCGTCGAGACCGTGCTGGCGAGCTTCTTCCTCAGCGTGCTCGGCATCCGGCGCCAGTGACACGTCGCCGCACGCTGGTCGTCGCGGGGCTCGCGGCCGTCACGATCCTCAGCACGATCCTCCGGCTGCTCGTCCCGCTCTGGGTGATCGGCGACGCGGTCGAGGACGACCAGCTGTTCGTCCGGCTGGGCTCGTCCCTGCGCGACGGTGCCTGGCTCGGGCCGTTCGACACCAGGACCCTGCAGAAGGGACCGGCCTTCCCGGCCTTCCTCGCGCTCGCCCAGCAGACCCGCCTGCCGTACCTGCTGGTCGTCCACCTCGTGCACCTGCTCGCCTGCGCGGCCGCCGCCGGGGCGATCGGTCGGGCCGCCGGCAGCCGCCAGATCGGCTGCTGGCTCTACGTGGTGCTCGCCCTCGACCCCTCGTACTACGGCTGGGGCGCCTCGCGGGTGCTGCGCGACAACTGGTACTCCTCGGTGTGCCTGCTGCTGTTCGCGCTCGCCGCGCTCGCCCTGCCCGGCAGCGGATCCGGCGGCCCGGCGGTCGCGTCCCGGTGGGCCCGGCGCGCGCTGGCCGGCGTCGCCGCCGGCCTGGTGCTCGCCGGCTACTGGCTCACCAGGGCCGAGCACCCGTGGCTGCTGCCGGCGATCGCGGCGGTGCTGGCGGCGGCGGTGGTCTTCCGCCAGCACCGCCAGCACCGGCTGCGGCCGGCGGGGAGGTGGCGGGGCTGGCTGGTCGCCGCCGGACCCGTCGTCGGCTGCGCCGCGGTCGCCGTCGCCGTCCTGGCCGCCACGACGTGGGGGGTCGCGGCGCAGAACCGGCGGGCGTACGGGGCGTCGCTCACCGACGACTTCGCCGGCGGCCAGTTCGCCCGCCTGTACAGCACCTGGCAGAGCGTCCACGCGGGTCCGGCCCGCCGGTACGTCCCGATCAGCCGGCCGCAGCGCCTCGCCGTCTACCGGGTGAGTGGCGCGGCGGCCGGCTTGGAGCCGGCCCTGGAGGGAGCGCAGCAGGGATTCGTCGTCGGCAGCTGCCGGCGCCACCGGGTCTGCGACGACATCACCGCCGGGCTGATCCCGTACGCGATCCGCAACGCGACCGCCAGCGCGGGCGAGGCCCGCACCGAGGAGCAGGCCCAGCGCTACTGGGGGCTGGTCGCCGACCAGATCGCGGCGGCGTGCTCCGACGGGCGGCTGTCCTGCGGCCGGCCGATGCCGACGATGCTGCCCAGCCCGTCCCGGATCAGCGTGGGCGCCTTCGTGGCCTCGGCGTCGGTCGAGCTTTCGGTGGATGGCGACCTACCGGCCGGCGGACACCGACCGGGCGCCGAGCACCGGCTCGGCCAGCAACTGGGCGCTGTTCCACCGGACCGTCAACGGGCTGCCGGCCACGCTGCACGAGCACCAGAGCCGGGAGCGCGTCGGTCTCGCCCGGGCGAGGTACCTCGTGGTGCTGCGGCTGGCGTACCAGGCCGCGCTGCTGGTGCTGCTGCCGCTGGCACTCGCCGGGTACGTCCTGGCACCGTTGCGCCGACCCGCGCGGTGGGCCGCGGTCTGGGTGCTCGGCGCGGCGGCGGGCCTCGCGGTGCTCGGCCGGGTCCTGCTGCTCGCCCTGATCGACTCGACGTCGTTCCTGACCGCGCAGGCGTCCAACTACGCCCTGCCCGCGATGAGCTTCCTGCTGGTCTTCACCGCGCTCGGCGCCGTCCTGCTGCTGCGCTGCCGGCGGGCCGCGCGCTGATCGGGCCGCCCGGACCGGCCGGCCACCCGGTCGCGGCCGCCGGGCGGGCTCACTGCTGTCGGCGCCGGGCCGCCATCCTGCGCCGCAGCCGCCACGTCGACACCTTCCGCCGCAGCCGCCGGGGGACCGAGCGCGCCTCGGCCACCGCCCTGGAGACGTTGCGGTAGGCCAGCCGCTTGTAGACGCCCCGCCACCGGGCCAGGTCCGCGGAGTACGGCTCGCCGTCCCGCCAGCCGGTGCTGGCGGCCCAGGCGAACAGCCCGTCCACGTCGGTGGCCGGCGGGGTGCCGTAGTGCGCCAGCAGGTCCGGGCGGTCGCTGAGCACCTGCCCGAGCACCCGGGCCGCGGCGACCACCTCCGAGCGGTCGAGGGAGCCGCCGGCGCGGTCGACCGCGGCGCGGGCGAAGTAGTCCTGGATGAGCCGGACCACCATGTCCCGCTGTCCCTCGATCAGCTTCAGGTACGCCCAGATGATGTAGTTGTCGGTGACCGTGGCCGGCCGGGTCAGCGCCTCGCCCAGCTCGTCCGCGTCCTCGTGCCGGACGAAGAAGAAGTTGATGCCGTCCCAGAGCGGGTTGTGGTAGCCGCAGGTGCGCAGCCGCTCCCGCCAGACCGACGGCACCTGCAGGCCCTCCACCACGATCACCCGCGGACGCCAGCGCTCGATGTCGAAGCCGGCGAAGACCTCCTCCTCCAGGCCCTCGGCGTCCACCTTGAGGAAGTCGACGACCTGGTCGCCGACGTGGTCCTCGAAGACCTGGTCGAGGCGCTGCAGGTCGACCTTGCGGGTCTCGATGCTGTAGCCCTGCTCGGCCAGCTTGTCCGCGACCTCCTCGGAGAAGGTCGAGTTGCCGATCGAGGCGGGCACGTGGTGGAACGTCAGGTAGCCGGCCTCGCGGCCGACCCCGATGTTCAGGTTCACGTCCCGCGGCCGGGCCGTGCTCAGCGCCTCGAAGAGCTCGAGCTGCGGCTCGATGCTGATCCCGTGCCAGCCCAGCTCGTAGAAGTGCCGGGTGACCGAGTCGGTGGTGGGGTCGTTGGCGCCGACGTCGACGTAGAAGCCCTCCGTCTTGCCCTTGAACGCCCGGTCGAGCACGACGTCCTCGCCGTTCTGCGCGTAGGAGATCATGTTCGCCCCGTACGGGAACCTGCTACCCATCACTCACCCTGATTCTCCCGCGGTTCACCGGTGCCGGGACGCCCCGGGCCGACCTCGGACCGGGACTCGAGCTCGACCGGTGCGCGATCCTACCCAGTGCCGGCCGGTCGCCGGTCACCGCACCTCGATCTTCGGCTTCATGGCGATGACCCCCGGGTCCCGCGACGGGTGCCGCATCTGGAACGACACCGCCCGGTCGATGCGGTGGTAGTCGGGCCCGTGCGTCGGGCAGACCGCGACCGTGACGAAGTACTGGCCCTCGGGCAGCGGGAGCGCGTCGAACAGGAAACGGACCGTCTGCCGGCCGCGCAGCGGCGCCAGGTCCATGTCCTGCAGCAGCGTGTTGGTGCCGTAGATGGTCAGCCCCGAGGCGTCGGTGATGGCGACGCCGGCGCACCAGTCGGACACCTCCCGCTCGGCCTCGAGCTCGTAGGCGATGCCGAGCTGGGAGCCGGAGTCGACGGTGGTGCAGGGCCGCCCGAACTCGTCGGTCACCCGAGGGTCGTGGATCGTCACCTGGTGCTCCTGGGCGGCCTGCTCGACGTGGTCCTGCTCGGCGGTGGCCTCGCGGAAGTGCCGCACCGCGTCCAGCGCGGTGCCGTCGACCGCCACCTCGCCCGACTCCAGCAGCACCACCCGATCGCACAGCTGGCGCACCTGCTCGAGGCTGTGCGTGACCAGGATGATCGTCCGCCCGTCCTGCTGGAACTGCTTGATCCGGTCCAGGCACTTGCGCTGGAACGGCTCGTCGCCGACCGCGAGCACCTCGTCGATGAGCAGGATGTCCGGGTCGACGTGCACCGCGACGGCGAAGGCCAGCCGGACGTACATGCCGGAGGAGTAGAACTTCACCTGGGTGTCGATGAACTGCTCGATCCCGGAGAACGCCACGATCTCGTCGAAGTGCTGCTCGGTCTGCCGGCGGCTCAGGCCGAGGATCGACGCGTTCAGGAAGACGTTCTCCCGGCCGGTCAGGTCGCCGTGGAAGCCCGCGCCGAGCTCCAGCAGCGCGGCCAGCCGCCCGCGCCGCTCGACGTACCCGGACGTCGGGGTCAGGATGCCGCCGATCGTCTTCAGCAGCGTGCTCTTGCCCGACCCGTTGGCGCCGATCAGGCCCAGCGTCTGCCCGGCCGCCACCTCGACGGCGACGTTGCGCAGCGCCCAGAAGTCCTCGCGGTGCTCCTTGGACCGGCGGAAGTTGACCAGCCGTTCCTTCAGCGAGTTGTCCTTCCTGATCGTGAAGCGCTTGGAGACGTCCACGACGCGGATGACGGTGTCCACCCTCACAGCTCCTGCGCGAAGTTGCCCTGCGCCCGGGCGAAGACCCGCTGGGCGAACCACAGCAGCACGGCACTGCCCAGGATCAGCAGGCCCAGCCGCGGGTAGATCTGCCCGGCGAAGTCGAAGTCGCTCCCGGCGCCCTGCGGCCAGAAGAACTTCTGGAACGCGAACACCACGGTGGCCATGGGGTTGAGCAGGTAGAGGTCGTAGAGGGCGGGCGGCAGCTTGTCCTGGACCCGGCCGACGTCGTAGATGATCGGGGTCACCCAGAACCAGAGCATCAGCACGATGCCGATCAGGTGCTGGATGTCGCGCAGGTAGACGTTGGCGGCGGCGAGCAGCAGCCCGAGCGCGGTGCCCAGCAGGACCACCGCCACCATGGCCAGCAGCGGCAGCGGCAGGGTGGCCGGATCGGGCCAGGTGCCGGTGGCCAGGCCGGCCACGACGACCGCACCGGAGAGGATGACGAAGAAGAACAGGAAGTTCACCAGCGCCGCGCCGGTGGCGGCGAGCGGGAACAGCTCGCGCGGGAAGTACACCTTCTTGACCAGGCCGGCGTTGTACACCACGGATGTCGTGGCGGTGCTCACGGTCTCGCTGAACAGGGTCCAGACGGCGAGACCGCAGAAGATGAAGATCCCGTACGCGGGAATGACGCCGGCATTCAGGAACTGCCCCATCACCAGCCAGTAGACGGCGAGCTGGACCAGCGGCAGGAGCAGGCTCCACAGGAATCCCAGGGCCGAGTCCTTGTACTTGACCTTCAGCTCCTTGCGGACCAGCGCGCCGAGCAGCTCGCGGTAGCCGAGGATGTCCCGGACGGTCGCGCCGAAGCCCCCGAAGAACCGCTGCGGGGCGTTGACGCGCTGCATCGACCGGTCCGGGGCCTCGAGCACCGCCGCATCCCGCGAACCACCCGGCTCGATCGCTGTCCGGTTTGCCATGCTCCGTCGCTTTCGAAGGGACGCCAGGAGGAGTGATGCCGGCCGCAGGCTGCCGCCGGTCCGGCCGTCGACAGGGTACGGCACCGGGTAGCCTCGGCGGCTGGCACCGTATCCGGCGGGCACGGAATCGAAGGAATCGAGGACCATGACGCTTTTCCAGGCTCGTACTCCGGCGGAGGCGCGCAGCCTGCTCCCCGACGACTGCCGCCTGGTCGTCGTGGTGCCCGTCTACAACTCCTACGACGACGTGGTCAAGTGCTACGAGGCGTTCTTCCGCAACACTCCGCCGGACGTCCCGCTGCTCGTCGTCGACGATGCCGGCTGGGACCGTCGCACCGTCACGGTGCTGGAGAAGGTCTTCGACGGTGCGGCGCCCGCGCACGACGTGGTGGTGCTCAAGCAGACCTCCAACAAGGGCTTCGTCCTGACCATGAACGACGCCTTCGCCGCGGCCGGGCGCGCCGACGTCGTGATCCTGAACAGCGATGTCATCGTGCCGCCCGAGTGGCTGCAGCGGATGCGGGCGGCGGCCTACTCGAGCTCCACCGTGGCCACCGCGACGGCCCTGACCAACTACGGCACGATCGTGTCCGTCCCGCACCGCAACCGGGCCACCAACGAGGTGCCGGGCGGCCTGTCGGTGGACGACGCCGCGCGCCGGATCGCCGCCGGCTCCCCGCAGCTGCGCCCGCGCATCCCCACCGCGATCGGGCACTGCGCCTACATCAAGCGCATCGCGATGGACGTGGTGGGCTACTTCGACCCCGTCTTCTCGCCCGGCTACGGCGAGGAGGTCGACTTCTGCCAGCGCGCCCTCGCGGCCGGCTTCGAGCACGTCGTCGCCGACGACGTGTTCGTCTTCCACCGCGGCGGCGCGAGCTTCGGGCGCTCGAAGCGGATGGACCAGCGCAAGGTCGACAACGACCAGCTCGTCCACAACCGTTTCCCGTACTACCTGCACTGGGTGTACCGGACGGCGGCGGATGAGTACTCGACCCTGGCGGCCTCGCTGCTCGCGGCGCGCCGGTCGGTGCTGGGCCTGCGGGTCGCCGTCGACGGCATGTGCCTCGGCCCGCTCCCGGCCGGCACCCAGATCGTGGTCATGGAGACCGTCCGGGCGCTGGCCGTCCGGGCCGACGTCGCGACCGTCGTCCTGTACACCCCCGAGGTCGTGCCCGGGTACGTGACCGAGGCGCTCGCCGGCCTGGACAAGGTCCGCGTCGAGCGCACCCGCGACCTGACCGTCCAGCACCGCCAGCGGGCCGACGTCGTCTACCGGCCCTACCAGGTCCGGGACGAGGGCGAGCTGGACTGGCTGCGCAGCGTCGGGGAGCGGGTGGTGGTCAACCAGCTCGACTTCATCGCCTTCCACGACGCGGCGTACCACGGCAACGACCAGCGCTGGAGCGACTACCGCGACCTCGCCCGGCTCACCGCGTTCACCGTGGACGGGCTCACCTATCTCAGCGAGCACTCCCGCAGCGAGGCGGTCGCCGAGGGCCTGCTGCCCGCGGAGCGGCCGCACCGGGTGGTCTACGCCGGCACCGAGCACACCACCATCGCCCAGGTCGACCCGGTCCGGCCGGCCGCCGCCGGGGAGCTGGCGGCGGGCTTCCTGCTCTGCATCGGCGTGTCGTACCTGCACAAGAACCGGCAGTTCGCGCTCCAGCTGCTCGGCGCGCTGCGGTCGGCGGGGTGGGACGGCTCGCTCGTCCTGGTCGGCGCGGAGCCGCCGTACGGCTCGTCGACGACCCGGGAGGCGGAGTACCTCCTCGAGCACCCGGAGCTCGCCGGCAGGGTGATCTCCCTCGGCATGGTGTCGGAGGCGGAGAAGTCCTGGCTGTACGCGAACTCGGGCCTGGTGCTCTACCCGACGATCTCCGAGGGCTTCGGCCTGGTGCCGTTCGAGGCGGCCCACTACGGCGTGCCGTGCCTGTCCACCCGGCAGGGGTCGCTGGACGAGGTGCTGCCGCCCGAGCTGCCCACCATCGACGAGCTCGACGCCGCCGCCGCGGCGGAGCTCGCCGCCGTGCTGCTGCGGGAGGAGGGCGCGGGCCGCAAGGTCGTCGACCAGCTGCTCGAGCGGGGCCGTGACTTCACCTGGACCCGGGTCGTCGAGCAGGTCATGGCCGTGCTCTGGGAGGTGACCGGGCGGCCGGCGAACCGGACCGTCGCGATCCGGGGCGAGCGACCGTTCAGCGTGTCCCACCTCGACGGGCTCGATCTCGGCGGCTCGACGCAGCGGCACGCCTTCGACACCGTGGTGCAGTGGTTCGTCGCGCACCCGGACCTGCGCACGAAGCTGGTGCCCCCGGGGTCGAAGCGGCAGGCTCAGGTCCGCCGGGGGATCGACGTGGTGCGCCGCCGGCTCTGAGGCGATCCGGCGTCTGGCGTCCGGCCCGGGCGTCAGCCGCCGTCCGCGGCGCCACCGGCCGGTACGTCGTACCGGCTCAGCCTGGCGTCGAGGCGCGCGAGACCGCGCCGGATCGCGCCCACCGCGTGCTGCCGCGTGGTCGGCGGCGGCGGCTCCGGCGCCGGCTCCGGTGGGATCGCGTCCTGCTGGTGGGACGCGATCGCACCCGGCTCCGCCGCCGCGTCGGGCTCGCTCGCCGGCGCCGGCTCGGCGCCGGGGATGGCGAGCAGCTTGATGCCGCTGATCCCGACCGTCGACAGCGGCAGCCGGCGGACCTCCGCCGGCAGGTGCACGGCCTCCGCGTCGAGCGCGAGCTTGACCACCTCGAAGCCGGCCTCGGTGAGCGCCTCGTGCAGCTGGTCGGCGGTGATCCGGTTCAGCGTGCGGTAGATGTCGATCATCTCGGCGGCCATCTCCTGGTCGCCGCTCGCCCGCATGATCCGGACGATCTCCTCGTCGCTGTAGCGGAACTGCGCGAACCCGTCCGGGAACCAGTCCACCAGGTGGCTGCCGTGCGCGGAGGCGTGGAAGGGCCACAGCTGGATGAACAGCACCCCCTGGGGGGTGAGGATCCGGCGGATCTCGCGCAGGATCGCGACCGGGTCGGCGATGTGCTCGAACGCCGACCAGCTGATCACGTAGTCGAACGAGTCGTCCTCCGCCGGGATGGTCCGCTCGCCGGAGGTGGCGAAGAAGAGGTTCGCCGGCAGCTGGGTGACCCCGGCCCGCTCCGCCGCCATCCGGGTCAGCTCCGCCGTGTCGGTGCTGGACACGTCGAACCCGACCAGCCGCTCCGGCTCGGCGCGCAGGGCGATGCCGAGGTCGATGATCCCGTCGCCGCAGCCGATGTCGGCGACCCGCCGGCCCCGCAGCGAGATCTCGTCCCCGCCCATGAAGTCGATCACCGCGTCCGCGGCGTCGGAGAAGTGGGCCCGCCACCACACGTCCGGCGCCACGCTCTTGGAGTAGTGCACGCCTTCCCAGTCGCTGGGCTCCACTGCCGTCGCCATCGCTTCCAGGTCCATGTCGTCCCGCCTCACCCGGCGTCCGGCCGGTGGCCGGCCGCGCCGTCGCGCCGCACCGCGCCGTCGAGGCGGGTGAGCCTGCGGCGGAGCGCGCCGGCCGCGCGCTCCGTCAGGGTCCGTGCAGTCGCCGCCGGCGCGCCGGCCGGCGGCGCGGGGTGCAGCGGCCGGGCCGGTATCGCGAGCAGCTTGACGCCGCTGACCCCGACCCGGGAGAACGGCAGGTGGCTCACCTCGTCGGGCAGGTGGACGGCGTCGGACTGCAGCGCGAGCTTGGCCGTGCGGAACCCGGCCCGGCGCAGCGCATCGTGCAGCCCGTCGGCGGTGAGCCGGTTGAGGGTGTGGTAGGCCTCGATCATCTCGGCACCCGTCCCCCGCTCGTCGCTCGCCCGCACGGCCCGGGTGATCTCCTCGTCGGTGTGCCGGTACTGGGCGAACCCGTCCGGGAACCAGTCGACCAGGTGGGTGCCGTGCGCCGAGTCGTAGAACGGCCACAGCTGGATGAACAGCACTCCGTGCGGGCTCAGGATCCGGCGGATCTCCCGCAGCACGGCGACCGGGTCGGCGATGTGCTCGAACGCCGACCAGCTGATGACGTAGTCGAACGAGTCGTCCGCGGCGCGCAGCGTGCGCTCCTCGCAGGTGACGAACTCCAGGTTGGCCGGCAGCTCGGCGACGTCGGCGTGCTCGCGGGCCAGCCGGGCCAGGTGCGCGGTGTCGGTCGGCGTGATGTCGAGGCCGACGAGGCGCTCCGGCGCGGCCCGCAGCGCGAGGGCGAGGTCGATGATGCCGTCGCCGCAGCCGATGTCCGCGACCCGCTTGCCGGCCAGCGAGATGCCGTCGCCGGCGAAGAAGTCGATGACCTCGTCGGCGGCGTCGTGGAAGTGCGCCCGCCACCAGGCGTCCGGAGCGGAGCCACCCGAGTAGTGCGGGTCCGCCGAGGCGCTCCCGGTCGCCGGCTGCGTTGCCGCGTTCTGGTCCATGTCGTCCTCTGCGTCCGCGTGCCCGCGGGCCACGCGCTCTCCCGTGTCGCTCGCCGTCGCACCCTACAGTCCCGCGGACCGCCCGGATCGCAGGGGTTGCGGGCGCCGGGCGGCCGGGAGGTCGGGCCCGGCAGGTCCGCTATCCTCGACCCGACCTGCTCCGAGGACCCGCATCCGAGCGGCCCGATCGAGAGGATCTCATGCCGCGCGCGCTCATCACCGGCATCACCGGACAGGACGGGCTCTACCTCGCCGAGCTGCTGGCGTCCGAGGGCTACGAGGTCTTCGGCCTCGTCCGCGGGCAGAGCAATCCCAAGGTGCAGACGGTCGAGCGGATCATCCCGAGCATCCAGCTCCTCGACGGCGACCTGACCGACCTGCCCAGCCTCATCGGCGCGATGGAGGTGGCGCAGCCGGACGAGGTGTACAACCTCGGCGCCATCAGCTTCGTGGGCATGTCCTGGAAGCAGGCCGAGCTGACCGGTGAGATCACCGGCATGGGCGTGCTGCGGGTGCTCGAGGCGATCCGCATCCACACCCAGAACGACATGAGCAAGGTGCGCTTCTACCAGGCGTCCAGCTCGGAGATGTTCGGCAAGGTGCGGGAGACGCCGCAGCGGGAGACGACGCCGTTCCACCCGCGCTCGCCGTACGGCGTGGCGAAGACGTTCGGCCACTACATGACGGTGAACTACCGCGAGTCCTACGGCGCGTACGCGTGCTCCGGCATCCTGTTCAACCACGAGTCCGAGCGGCGCGGCCACGAGTTCGTCACCCGCAAGATCACCCGCAGCGTCGCCCGCATCACCCTCGGGCTGCAGGACAAGGTCTCGCTGGGCAACCTCGACTCCAGGCGGGACTGGGGCTACGCCGGCGACTACGTGCAGGCGATGCACGCCATGCTGCAGCAGGACGAGCCGGACGACTTCGTGGTGGCCACCGGGGAGACGCACTCCATCCGCGACCTGCTCGACACCGCGTTCCGGCGGGTCGGGATCGAGGACTGGGCCTCCTACGTGGAGCAGGACCCGCGGTTCTTCCGTCCCGCCGAGGTGGACCTGCTGATCGGGGACGCCAGCAAGGCGCGGGAGAAGCTGGCGTGGAAGCCGACCATGACCTTCGAGGGGCTCATCGAGCGGATGGTCGACGCCGACCTGGAGATCGAGCGCAGGGCCGCCCGGCTCGCGGACGGCTGAGACCCGGGGTTGCCGCCGCGGCGCTGGTCGGTGCAGCGGGTGGCCACGGCCGCCACCTGGGTGGTGGTCGGCGTCGGGGTCGCGCTCCGGGTGTGGCAGTGGCTCTCCGGGCGCGACTTCTGGCTGGACGAGCTGCTGCTGCTCCGGTCGATGCGCGCGCAGTCGATCGGCGCGCTGCTGGAACCGCTGCCGTACGACCAGTCGGCGCCGCCCGGCTGGCTGGCCGTGCAGCACGCGGTGCTGGGGCTCAGCGACGCCGACGAGCGGGCGATGCGGCTGCTGCCGCTGCTGTTCGGCTGCGGCGGGCTGGTGCTGACGGCGCTGCTCGCCCGGACCCTGCTCGGCCCGGTGGCCGCGCTGGCCGCCGTGGCGCTCTGCGTGTGGTCGACGAGGCTGGCGGCGTACTCCGACGAGTTCAAGCAGTACTCGGCGGACGTCTTCTGGGTGCCGCTGATCCTGCTGCTCGGCTGCCGGGTCGCGCTCGGCCGCGGGCAGCCGCGGCGGGCCGTCCCGGCGCTGGCGGCGGCCGCCGCCGTCGGGGTCTGGTTCAGCCATCCGGCCGGGCTGGTGACCGTCGGCGTGTTCGTCGCGCTCGGCCTGCTCGCGCTGGCCGGCCGCCGGTGGCGCCAGCTGGCGCTGCTGGTCGCCGCCTCGGTGCCCGCCGGGATCGGCCTGGTCGCCCAGTACCTGCTCGTGCTGCGCGAGAACGTGGCCAACGAGGTCCTGCGGCCGTACTGGGCCGGGGCGTTCCCGGCCCGGCCGCTCACCGCCGCCGGCGCGCTCGACTGGTTCGGCGACCGGGCCACGGCGCTGACCGAGAACCCGCTCGGCTACGCCGCCCACCCCTGGCTGCTGCTGACCCTGCTGCTCGCCGGGCTGGTGACCCTCGGCGCCCGCCAGCCCGCCGGGCTGCTGGTGCTGCTGCTGCCGGTCGCGGTCGTGACCGCCGCCGGGCTCGCCGGCGCCTACCCGGTCGCGGACCGGGTCGCCCTCTTCCTCGTCCCGATGACCGCCCTCGTGCTGGCCGCGCCGATCGACCTGCTCGGGCCGGCGAGGAGCATCGGCCGCCCCCGGCTCCGGGCCGCCGCGCTGGTCGGTGCGGGTGCGGCCACCGCCGCCACCGTGGCCGGGCTCGCGGTGCTCAGCACGCCGCAGATCCGCGATGCCGTGCGCCAGGTCGGCCAGCCGCACGAGGAGGAGGAGGCCAGCGGGGTGCTCGCCTACGTCGCCGCGCACCGGGCCGACGGTGACCTGGTGCTGGTCGACGGTCGGGGCGCCCGGTTCGCCGCCGCGTTCTACGGGCCGCGCACCCGGCTCGGCCCGTACCGGGTGCTGGAGCTCAGCGATCCGGACGCCGCCTGCGCGGGCGCCTGGCTCGGTGCCGACCTGCGCCGCGGGGACCGGACCCGCCGGGTATGGCTGGTCCTCTCGCACACCCGCTCGATCGACGCGCAGGCCTACCGGGAGCATCTCGCCCGCTTCGGGACGCCGGTGGACGAGGTCGCGGCTCCCGGAGCGCAGGCCGTCCGCTACGACCGCTCGGCCGCGCCGCCCGCCGCGACCCCGCCGGCCCTGCGGTGCGTCCGGCTCACCGAGCCGACCGACCGGGACTGAGCCGGCTCAGGGCGCCAGCGCTCGGAAGCTGCCGTCGGCGAAGCCGAAGACCATCCTCGCGTCCGAGCTGCCGGCCGGCGCGACGGCCTCCCAGCCGACGTTCGTCCCCGCGCCGGGAACCGTCCGCCCGACGTCCGGGCGGCCGAAGCCGTAGGCCCCGCCGCCGACGACGGTGCCGCCGCGGTCGACGACGAGCACGCACCGCACCGGGTTGTCCCGGCTCACCAGCCAGCCGCGCAGGCGCCGCGCGTCCGCGGTGGTCTGGTCGGCGTCGGCTCGCCCCGCCGTCGGGGCCAGCGGCCGGTCGGCCGCGACGTCGACGCGGTCGCCCGGGACGAGGCCGCCGCAGCCGAGCGAGTACCGGCCGCTGAACGGGTAGTTCGCCAGCGCCCGCAGCCGGGGAACCACCTCGTCGGGGCGCTGGAAGGAGGGACCGAAGGAGTCCGCCGCGTCGATGCGGACGGCGGTGGCGAGCAGGTTCTGGGCCGGGTCCAGCGACCTCGCCTGCCCGGCCAGCGGCGGGGCGGCGGCGTAGAAGACGAGGACGGCCGCCGTCACCAGGATCGCGGGGACGGCGGCCGGCTGGCCCGCGAGCAGCACCCGCAGGACCACGACCAGCACCGCGATCCAGAACAGCGCCGGCAGCGAGGCGTAGCGGCTCAGCACCCCGTCGCCCTCGAGCGCCTCGCTGCGCCCGAGCGAGATGAGCCCGGCGGCGACGATCGCGTACCCGCCGAGGGCGAACCACGGCACCAGCTCGGCCATGCCCCCGTCGTCGCCGTCCCGCGTCGCCGTCCCGGCCGCTGCCGCCGTCGCCACGCGACGCTCGCCGACAGGGCGAACAGGGCGAGGCCGACGGCGCCGCAGATGCTGCCCAGCTCGGTGTCGAGCGACGCCCAGAGCAGCCCCAGGTTGGACAGGAAGGTGGACGCCAGCAGCGCGACGTCCCGGCTCACCCCGCCGCCGGAGGTGCCGCCGGGCGAGGTGAGCACGTACACCGCTCCGCCCACGACGAGCAGCCCGAGCGGGAGCAGCCACCGCCACTTCGCCTCGCGCTGCAGCAGGGCGACGACCGCCACCGCGACGAGCGCCCCGAAGCCCGTCGCGTAGGAGAGCACCGCGAGGCAGGCCGCGGCCACCGCCAGGATCGTCCACCGGCGGGTGGCCAGCACGATGGCGGCGATGGCGAACAGGTTCGCCGACAGCCAGGCCGTCCCGCTCATGCCGCGGCTGAAGTTCCACAGCCCCGCCGGGCAGAACACGATGAAGCTCATGGCCACCGTCAGCCACGCCCGCGCGACCGGGGACCAGCTGCGGGGCAGCAGCCCGCGCAGCAGCAGGACCGACAGCGCCGCGATGATGACCACGTAGTAGCCGAGCACCCGGTTGTTGCCGTCGGACAGCCGCGCGCCGAGGTAGTAGACGATGCTCGGGACGGTGAACGGGTGCTCGTTCTGGTAGCTGAGGAAGCCCCGCCAGCGCGGGCTGCCGTCCGGGTTGGTGATCCGGTAGAACGCGTTCCAGTAGTCCCAGAACTGCATGAGCGGCGCGCGGTTCACCCGCCAGGCCATGTACAGCGCGGGAAGCAGGGCCAGCAGCTCGATCGCGTACGTGGCCAGCCGCTGGGCGCGGGGGCGCCGCGGCTCCGGCTGCGCCGGCCCGGGCTCGGCGGCCGCCGGGGGCGCGGCGTCGGGCTCGCCGGGAGGCGTCTCGTCGACCACGAGGTGCGACGCCACGCTACCGACCCGGGACGCGGGTGAGCAGCGCGGTCGTGCTCGGGTACGGCAGGCTCGGCGCCACCCCGCGCAGGTACTCGGCGGTCAGCCCGGAGCCGTCGATGCCCTGCCGGTAGCGCCTCCGGTTGGCGTTGTCGAAGACCACCAGCCCGTCCTCGGCCAGGTGCGGGAGAGCCGCCCGCAGGCTCGCCTCGCGCGCCCGTCCGTCCACCACGACGAGGTCGAACGTGCCGCCGATCTCGTCGGCCATCGCGACGTACGGGGCGAAGTCGAGGTGCTCGTGCCCGCGGCGCTGGGACGCCGCCCGCGGCACGCCCCGCGCCGGCACCGCCGCGACCTTGTAGAGGGTGACGTTCGGGTGCTCCGCGAGCAGCGGGGCGAGCTGGTCGGCGAACTCGATGTCGTGCTCGACCGAGTGCACCTCCTTGCACCGCCGGGCCAGCCACAGCGTGCTGGCCCCGGCCCCGAACTCGAGGACGCGGCAGCGGTCCCCGCGCTCGGCCAGGACGGCCTCGACCCGGTCGATCGCGGGATAGGTCCACCACGGGACGCCCAGGGTGGCGAGGTCCCGACCGTCGTAGATGGCGAACAGCGACCGCAGGTACTGGCCGGTGCGGCTCGTGCTGCGGTCCAGCCGGGCCAGCAGACCGGTCTTCTCGGCGACCTTCCGGGCGCCCCGCACGCCGGAGACGTAGGCGGACTTCATGCCCATGCGCGTGCTCGCTCCTCCTCGCCGCGTTCCGCGGCGCCGTTGTCCGCCGCGACGACCTTCGGCTCGGCCGGCCGGCTGCGTTCGACCACCAGGGTCGCCGGGTCCGGGTCCTTCGTCCGATGGATGATCAACTCAGCCAGCAGCCCCATCCCGACGAGCTGGACGGCCAGCAGATCGAGCAGGATGCCGAGCTGCAGCAGCGGACGCTGGCCGATCGCGTTGTCGGTGAACACCCAGACGCCCGCCAGGTACATCAGGATCAACGTGCCGAGCAGCCCGAACAGCAGGCCGAAGCCGCCGAGCAGGTGCGCCGGTCGCCGTCCGAAGCGGCTGATCGCGACCACGGTGAGCAGGTCCAGCGCACCGCGGGCGTACCGCTCCAGGCCGTACTTGGACCGGCCGTGGGTGCGCGGGCGGTGGTTGACCGCGAGCTCGGTCACCCCGAAGCCCTGGGCGTGCGCGAGCGCCGGCACGTAGCGGTGCAGCTCGCCGTAGAGCGGGATCGTGTCGTAGACCTCGCGCCGGGCCACCCGCAGCCCGCTGTTGTGGTCGCGCAGCCGCAGCCCGGTGACCCAGCCGGTGGCCCGGTTGAACAGCTTGGACGGCAGCCGCTTGCCCAGCGGGTCGCGCCGCTTCTCCTTGTAGCCGGTCACCAGGTCCTGGCCGGCCTCCAGCTCGGCCAGCATCCGCGGCAGCTCGTGCGGATCGTCCTGCATGTCCGCGTCCATCGTGATGATGATGCCGCCGCGGGCGTTGCGCAGGCCGGCGGCCAGCGCCGCCGCCTTGCCGAAGTTGCGCCGGAACCGCACCGCCTGGACGCGGCCGTCCCGCTCGGCGAGCGCCGCGATCTGGGCCCAGGTGTCGTCCACGCTGCCGTCGTCGACGAAGACGATCTCGAAGCCGAGGTCGGGGCGCTGAGCCATCGCCTCGGTGATCTCGGCGAACAGCGGCGCGATCGTCGGAGCCTCGTCACGTGCGGGGATGATCACAGACACGTCGAGGTCCGCTCGACCGGGATGAGACATCGTCGGCTACTCCGCTGGGCTCCGGATGGATGTGGGACGAAAGCGGGGCGCCCGCCCCCGGCACGAGCGAGGAGCCTATCACCGAGCGCACCGGCGACCGCGGGGGCGATCAGTGCGGGATCTGGGTGAGCCGGCTGGTGCTCGCCAGCCCGTACGATACCGCGTAGTACCGGTAGTCGTCGGCGGCGACGTAGGCGGTGCGCCACCGCCCGGCCGCGTCGGCGACCAGGTCACGGCGCTTGACGAAGCTGACGTCGCCGCGCCGCCGGAACCAGACCTGGACCGCGGCGCCGGCCCGGGCGGTGCCCGCCGGCGAGACCACCGACCCGGCCGGCACCAGTGCCGGGCCGGTGACCGTCGGCCGCGGGATCCACCAGGTCGACCGCAGGCCGAGCCGGGCGCTGCCGGCGCTCAGCCGGACGCTGCCGGCGCTGCCGTCGACGGCCATGCTGGTGATCCGGCCGCCCCACGGGCCGTGCCCGTCCCGGGACAGGACGCGCAGCGCCCGGGCCTGGCCGATCTGCGGGTACCGGGCCTGCAGGTCGGCCGCGCGCAGCGGCGCGTCCCAGCGCGAGCTCGGGTTGGCCCCGCCTGCCGCGTCGTAGGGGTCGGCCTTGGCGGTCTGGTACGGCACCGGCCCCGCGACCGTCCAGCCGCCGTTCGAGGCCGAGTACTGGGCCAGGATCGGCCGGCCGCCGTAGGTCCGGATCTGGTTGGGGGTGGCCCGCACCGCCGCCGTCGTGCTGGCCGCCTCGGCGGACCGTCCCCGGTAGACCTGGCAGGCGCTGGTGTCGCAGATGTCCCACCGGTCGGCGCGGTGCCGGTCGCGCTGGTACGCGGCGAACGTGCGGGCGGCGACCGCCTGCGACCGCAGCGCGGCGCCGAGCCAGCTCGGCGGCGACTCGGCCGGGACCACCGACCAGAGGTAGCCGTCCAGCGGCAGGGTGTTCACCGTGGCGAGGGTCGTCGTCCCCGCCCGGACCGCGGTCAGCTTGCCGCGGTAGCCGACCGGGGTGGTGCCGACCCGGAGCGTGAGCACGGTCGTCTCGCCCACGCCGAAGCGCAGCGGGCCGGTCCAGGTGCTCCTGCCGTCCGGCGCCGTCCACCGGGACCAGCCGGCGCTGCCGCGCCGCTCGACGTGCATCCCGCCGGCGTCGGCGACCGCCCGCCAGCGCAGCGGCCCGGCGGGCAGCCGGTACAGCGCGTTCGAGGCCACGTCGCGGACCCCGAGCCCGCGCGCCGGGTCCACCACCGTGTCGGCGCCCCGGTCGGCGCTGATGAGCACCCGGATCGGCGCGGCCGCGATGGTGGCGTGCGTCGTGCCCGGGTAGTAGAAGGCCAGGATCTGCAGGCCGGTCCGGCCCTGCCGGGCCGCTCCCTGCGAGCCCCACTGGGACATCCCGAGACCGTGCCCGAAGCCCTTGCCGGTCGCCGCCCACTGGCCGCCCGCCGGCACCGGGTAGACCTCGGCCACGGCCACGGCCGAGCTGGCGGTGGCGTGGCCGGCGTGGCGGTGACCGGCGTGGCGGTGGCCGGCGTGGCGGTGGCCGGCGTGGCGACGCCGAGCGCGACACCGGCGGCGACGACCGCCGCCAGCCGGCGCCGGCGGGCTGGCCGGCGGGGCTCGCCCGGACCGGCACCGGTCATGGCACCTCCCCGTCTACTGGCCGCGTGGTTCTGCTGGCCGGGACGCGACGATACCGGCGTCCGATCGCTACCGGGTCGTGGAGATCGACGACGGCGCGGCGGAGTCGGTGCCGGCGGAGTCCGCGGCGGACTCCGCGGCGGCCCGCCGCACCGGGCGGCCGGCCAGGCCGGCGGCCGCGGCCCAGAGGGCGTCGCCCAGCGTCTGCACGACCCGGGAGGCGGCGGCGACCGCCGTGGCGGCGCCGAGCGGCAGCACCGGCAGCAGCACGGCGGTGAGGACGGCCTCCCGGACGCCGATGCCGACCGGCACCAGCCCGAGCGCCAGCACACCGGCCGACCACGCCAGGCCGTAGCCGCCGGTCGCGATGACCACCCCGCGGAACCCCTCGATGCCGAGCGGGGCGGCGAGCGCGTACACCGACAGCCCGTAGCAGAGCCAGGTCACCAGCAGGTAGCCGCACGCGACGGCCGTGCCGCGCAGGCTCAACGACCGCTCCAGCGGCTCCCGCCGCAGCAGCCGGAGCAGCCGGTTCAGCACCGGGGTGAGCACCCGGGGGTGCACCAGGATCAGCATCGCCGGCGCCAGCGCCAGCAGCCACCAGTACCGCCGGGCGGTCTCGGCCTCGGCCAGCGGCAGCGTGACGCCCGCGACCAGCAGGCCGGTGGCACAGTGCAGGCCGACGAAGAGCAGCACGGCGAGACCGCTGCGGCGGCGCGGCACGCCGAGCGTCCGGCCGAGCTCCATCTGGGCCACGAACGACCAGACGCTGCCGGGCAGGTACTTGCCGATCTGGGCGAGGAAGAACACCCGCAGCCCGGGCCGGATCCCGACCGGGGAGCCGAGGTCGGCCAGGACCGCCCGCCAGGCGAAGCCGGTGAACAGCAGCCCCACCACGGCGGCCAGGAGCGACAGGCCGAACGACCGTGGCCCGATCTGGCGCAGCGAGTCGACCACGGTGTCCCACTGCCGCACGATGGCGACGCACAGCAAGCTCACCGCGAGCACGACGATCGCGATGCGCGCCCCGCGCAGCGCCGACCGGGGCACCCTCACCGCTCGCTCACCGCCGAAGCGTATCGCCCGCCGGCGCGCGACCGCGCCCGCCGCTCGACCCCGATGGCGAGGCCCGCGAGCACCAGGTCGGCGGCCGTGAGCAGCAACCGGGACACCAGCGCGACCAGCAGCGCCGCGGTGGCAGGCAGCGCCGGCGACAGGGCGAGCACCAGCGCGGCCTCCCGCACCCCGGCGCCGGCCGGCGCGAAGACCACCAGGAAGCCGACCACCCAGGCGAGCGCGAACGCGCCGATCGCACCCGGCCCGGCGGCCGGCCCGGTGCCGCCGAGGTCGCGGACCAGGACCACCGCCTGCAGCCCGTAGCACAGCCAGGCGAGCAGCATCCAGCCCGCCGCCGGGAGGATGCCGCGCGGCGTGAGCGGCCGCTCCGGCACGCTGCGCCCGGCCAGCCGGCAGGCCCGGGCCAGCACCGGGTTGAGCACCCGCGGGTGCAGCACGGCGATCAGCACCGGGATCGCCGCGAACGCCCACCAGTAGCGGCGGAACACCGCCGGCGTCGACACCGGCAGGGTGCTGGCTGCCACCGCCAGCCCGGTGGTCACCGCCACCCCGAGCGAGACGACCGCGGCCGTCGCCGACCGCCGGGCCGGGACGTGGTGGTCGCGCCCGAGCTCGACCTGGGCCAGCAGCGGCCACACCGAGCCGGGCAGGTACTTCCCGAGCTGGGCGAGGAAGAAGATGCGGGCCGCCGCCGGCAACGGCAGCCGGGACCCGAGGTCCGCCAGCAGCGCCCGCCACGACAGCATCGTCAGCACGCTCGCCGAGACCACCAGCACGGCTGCCAGCAGGATCGACAGCGGCCCCAGCCGGCCGAGCGAGCCGGCGATCTGGTCGCGCTCGGCCAGCACCGCCGCCAGGCAGGCTCCGGCGGCCGCGAGGAGCAGCGCCAGCCGGACCACCCGGCGTACCGGGACCTGCCGCCGGGACACCACGAAGGCGCAGCGTATCCCGCGCTGGATAGGGTGCGACCCGGCCGGGACACCGTGGCGGGAGGGCAGCCGGTGAAGATCCTCTCGTTCGGCACCTACGACGTCCGCACCCACCCCAGGTGCGGCGTGCTCATCGACGGCCTCCGCGCCTGCGGCGACGAGGTGGTCGAGGTCAACGTCCCGCTCGGCATCGACACCGCCGGCCGGGTCGCGATGCTGCGACAGCCCTGGCGGCTGCCGGTGCTGGCGGTCCGGCTCGCCCGGTGCTGGGGGGTGCTGGCCTGGCGTGGGCGGCGGGCCTGGCGCCGGCACCGCCCGGACGCGGTGCTCGTCGGCTACCTCGGCCACTTCGACGTGCGGCTGGCCCGGCGGCTGTTCCGGCGCACCCCGATCGTGCTGGACCACCTGCTGTTCGCCGCCGACACCGCCCGCGACCGCGGCGAGCACGGAAGCTGGAAGGCCCGGCTGCTGGGCCGGCTGGACCGGGCGGCGGTGCGCGCGGCCGACCTGGTCCTGCTGGACACCGGTGAGCACGCCGCCCTGGTTCCCGCCGACCTTCTCGACCGGGCGGTCGTCGTCCCGGTCGGCGCGCGGCAGGCGTGGCTGGACGCCGGTGCGCACCGGCCGGCCGCGGCCGGCCGCCGGGGCGGGCCGCTGCGGGTCGTCTTCTTCGGCCTGTTCACGCCGCTGCAGGGCGCGCCCGTGATCGGCGCCGCGCTCGGCGCCCTCGCCGGCGACGACCGGGTCCGGGTCACGATGGTCGGCGACGGGCAGGACCGGGCCGAGACCGCCCGGCTGGCCGAGGCGAACCCCCATGTCGAGTGGCGGGACTGGGTGCCGGCCGCCGACCTGCCCGCGCTGGTGGCCGCCCACGACGTCTGCCTCGGGATCTTCGGCACCGGCCCGAAGGCCGGCCGGGTGGTGCCCAACAAGGTCTACCAGGGTGCGGCGGCCGGGACCGCGGTGGTCACCTCGGGCACGCCGCCGCAGCGGGCGGCGCTGGACGGGGCGGCCGCGTACGTGCCCGCCGGCGACCCGCGGGCCCTCGCCGACGTGCTGCGCGGGCTCGCCTCGGATCCGGCGGCGGTGGCGACGCTGCGGGCCGCCGCGCGGGACCGGGCCGAGGAGCGGTTCGCGCCGCGGGCGGTGGTGGCTCCGCTGCGCGAACGCCTGCAGGAGCTGGCCGCGCGGGGGCCGGGCCGATGACCCGGGTCGCCACCCCGGCGCCCGCGCCGCCGCTGATGCCCCGGGCCTGGCTCCGCTACGACGTCGTCGAGCGGGTCCTGGCCGGGCTCCGGCCGCGGACCGTGCTGGAGCTCGGCTGCGGCCAGGGCTCGATGGGCGCCCGGCTGGCCCGGCGCGCCGAGTACGTCGGTGTCGAGCCGGACCCGACCTCGTTCGCGCTGGCCCGGACCCGGGTGGGCGCGGCCGGCGGCGCCGTCGTGCAGGGCGACCACACGGCGGTCCCGGCCGGGTCGAGCTACGACCTGGTCTGCGCGTTCGAGGTGCTCGAGCACATGCGGGACGACGCGGCCGTGCTGGCCGAGTGGACGCGGTTCGTCCGGCCCGGTGGGCACCTGATGCTCTCGGTGCCGGCGTTCCAGCGGCGGTTCGGGCCGATGGACGAGCGGGTCGGGCACTACCGCCGGTACGGACCCGAGGAGCTGGCCGCCAGGCTGGTCGGCGCCGGGCTGGAGCGGCCCCGGGTGACGGTCTACGGCTGGCCGCTGGGCTACCTGCTGGAGGCGGTCCGCAACCGGGCCGACCGGCCGAAGCTGGCGGCGGCCGGCCGGTTGTCGCCGCAGGAACGGACGGCGGCGAGCGGCCGCACGTACCAGGCGCCCGGGCTGGCGGTCGGCCTGGCGGTCCAGGTCGGCACCCTCCCGTTCCGCTACCTGCAGCGGGTCCAGCCCCGCCGCGGCGTCGGCCTGGTCGCGGTGGCCACCCGCCCGGCCGGGTAGCCGAGCACCCGGACCACCTCGTCAGGTGTCCCCGCGCGAGCGCACGATCAGGTCCGCCAGCAGCGCCATCGCCCCGATGATCAAGCCGGACAGGGCGAGCAGCAGGGTGCTGGTCGTGAGGTGGAACTGGTAGCGGATCACGTCGTAGACCGCCTTGACGGTGCCGAGGCCGAGCAGCGAGAGCGCGACCGGCATCAGCAGCGTGATCGGGTTGAAGTACATCACCATCCGGAGCACCTGCAGGAGGTAGCGGTAGGCGTCCTTGGCGAAGTGGAACTTCGACCGGCCGGACCGCTTGGCGTGGTCGATCGGCAGGTAGTCGACGGCGTGCTGGTTGGACAGGAAGGCCAGGGTGATCGTGGTGACGCAGGAGAACCCCGGCGGCAGCAGCTTCAGGTACGGCTGCGCCACGTCGCGGCGGAACGCGCGCAGCCCGGAGTTCAGGTCGGGGATCTTGGTCGCGGCCAGCCGCTCGGCCACCTTGCGGATCGCCCACTTCGCCGGCACCCGGAACAGCTTGTAGGTGCCCTGCTCGCTGGTGCGGGCGCCGACCACCTGGTCGACGTCGGCATTGTCGAGCAGGTACTGCACGAACTCGGGGATCCGCTCGTTCGGGTAGGTCATGTCGGCGTCGGTCCACACCACGATCCGGCCGCGGGCCTCCGCGGTGCCGATCCGCCGCGCCGTCCCGGACCCGCCGTTGCGCCGGAACGGCAGCAGCCGCATCTGCGGGTGCCGCGGCAGGGTCTGCCGGAGCAGGTCCAGCGTGCCGTCGGTGGACTTGTCGTCGATCACCAGCAGCTCGTAGCTGAACGGCGAGCCGGCCATCGCCCGGCAGATGCGGTCCACCTCGGTCACCACGTGGTCCTGCTCGTTGAAGCACGGGAGCACGATCGTGACGTCGAGCGGCTCCGGCGCGCCGTCCGCGCCGAGGGCGGTCGGCCTCGGCTGCGGGTAGGGCCGGGCGAGGCTGGGGATGTCGATCGACCCGACCGACTCGATGGGCTTGGCGACGCTCACGGGTTCTCCTGGTCGGGGCGACAGTCGTCGCGCACAGCCCGCCGCGCGACCGGGTGAGGATACCGGGGCGCGGTGGGCGCGGCGCCGGCCGAGATGGCGGAAAGCGGTAGCGCAGCGCACCGACCTCGTCGCGAACCGTCGCGCCCGCAGCGGCGAATCCCAGCTGGTCAGGAGTCGTCTGCGCGTCGCGGTCGGTGGGCGGGAACCACGGCAGGGCGCGGGCGTAGGCTGTCTCAGACCACCAGGACCCGGTGAGTTCCACCACACCGAGCAGACCGCAGGAGCCGATTCGTGTCAGGCCGCGCGCCCCGCGTGCTCGTCGATGCGACGGCCGTCCCCGCCGATCGTGGTGGTGTCGGACGGTACGTCGACGGCCTCATCTCCGCGCTCGGCGCGGCCGGCGCCGACTTCGCCGTCGCCTCGCAGCGGGCCGACGCCGAGCGCTTCGGCCGGATGGCACCGGAGGCGACGATCGTGGCGGGCCCGGCCGCCATCGCGCACCGGCCGGCCCGGCTGGCCTGGGAGCAGACCGGGCTGCCGCTGGTGGCCCAGCAGGTCGGCGCGGACGTGCTGCACTCGCCGCACTACACGATGCCGCTGCGGGCGGGCCGCCCGGTCGTGGTGACGATCCACGACGCGACCTTCTTCACCCAGCCGGACGTGCACACCTCGATCAAGGGCCCGTTCTTCCGGTCCGCGATCAAGACCGCGCTGCACCGGGCGGCCCGCGCGGTCACCCCGTCCAAGGCGACCCGGGACGAGCTGGTCCGGGTGCTGGACGCGGACCCGACCCGGATCGACGTCGCCTACCACGGGGTGGACCGGGCGATCTTCCACGTGCCGAGCGACAAGGAGCGCCAGCTCGTGCAGGCGCGGCTCGGCCTGCGCGGCACGCCGTACGTGGCCTTCCTCGGCATGCTGGAGCCGCGCAAGAACGTGCCGTCGCTGGTCCGCGGCTGGGTGCAGGCGGTGCGGGACCGGGATGAGCCGCCGGCGCTGGTGCTGGCCGGCGGGTCCGGCTGGGACGACGAGATCGACCAGGCGATCGCCGAGGTGCCGAGCCGGCTGCGGGTGCTCCGGCCGGGCTACCTGCAGTTCTCCGACCTGCGCGGCTACCTCGGCGGCGCGACGGTGGTG
Source organism: uncultured Actinomycetota bacterium (assembly GCA_963785005.1). GTDB lineage: Bacteria > Actinomycetota > Actinomycetes > Mycobacteriales > CADCTP01 > CADCTP01. Next base: position 1,039,926 of record CAWATS010000007.1, on the reverse strand, counting down.
GCGTACCCGAGCCACGGCGAGGGCTTCGGCCTGCCGGTGCTGGAGGCGATGGCCTGCGGCGCGCCGGTGCTCACCACCCAGCGGCTGTCGCTGCCCGAGGTCGGCGGCGACGCGGTGGCGTACACCGAGGGCGACCCGGACTCGATCGCGCGGGCGCTGGGCGCGCTGCTCGACGACCCCGAGGCGCGCCGGGTCCTCGGCGAGGCGGCGGTCAAGCGGGCCGGCGAGTTCACCTGGGCGGCGAGCGCCGAGGCGCACCTGGCGTCGTACGCGCGGGCGGCCGGCCTGCCCTCGTGAGCGCCCCGCTCGGCGTCGTCGTCGTCACCTACTCGCCCGGCGAGACGCTCGACGCCTTCCTCGAGACGCTGGAGAAGGCGACCACGCGGCCGTACGCGGTGGTGCTCGCCGACAACGGCTCCACCGACGGCGCGCCGGAGCGGGCGGCGCTGCAGCCGGGTGTGCAGCTGGTCCGGACCGGCGGCAACCTCGGCTACGGCCGCGCCGCGAACGCCGGCGTCCCGCGGGTGGCCGGCGACTGGGTGGTGGTCGCCAACCCGGACCTGCGCTGGGAGCCGGGCGCGCTGGACACCCTGCTGGACGCGGTCGGGCGCTGGCCGCGGGCCGGCGTGCTCGGCCCGGCGATCCTGTCCGCGGACGGCACCCTCTACCCGTCCGCGCGGGCGCTGCCGTCGCTCGGGCGCGGCATCGGGCACGCGCTGCTCGGCTGGTGGTGGCCGTCGAACCCGTGGACGGCGGCGTACCGGCGGGAGCGGGGCGCCCCGGAGGAGGGCGAGGCCGGCTGGCTGTCCGGCTCCTGCCTGCTGCTGCGCCGGGAGGCGTTCGACGCGGTCGGCGGCTTCGACCCGGCGTACTTCATGTACTTCGAGGACCTCGACCTGTGCGAGCGGATCTGCCGGGCCGGCTGGCAGACCGTCTACGTGCCGGCCGCGGTCGTCGTCCACGAGGGCGGGGCGTCGACCAGCCGCGACCCGCGGGCGATGGCGGACGCGCACCACGCCAGCGCCTGGCGCTACCTGTCCCGGCGGTACTCCGGCCGGCGCTGGGCGCCGGTCCGGCTCGCGCTGCGTGCCGGCCTGGCGGTCCGCGCCGCGCTCGCCCGGCGGGTCCCCGCGGTGGCCGCCGGCGCCCGGCCCGCGCGGCGCCCCGCCCGCCGCCGGGCCCGTTAGGCTCGACGGGGCAGCCGCCGGACCGGGTGAGAGGGGCCGCAGTCATCGACGCGATCGTGCTCGTCGGGGGTCAGGGCACCCGGTTGCGGCCGCTCACCCTGAGCGCGCCCAAGCCGATGCTGCCGACGGCCGGCGTGCCGTTCCTGACCCACCTGCTCAGCCGGATCGCCGGCGCCGGCGTCCGGCACGTCGTGCTGTCCACCTCGTACCGGGCGGAGGTGTTCGCCGACCACTTCGGCACCGGGGCGGAGCTCGGGCTGGAGCTGGAGTACGTCACCGAGGACGTCCCGCTCGGCACCGGCGGCGGGATCCGCAACGTCGCCGACCGGGTCCGCTCCGAGGACGTGCTGGTCTTCAACGGCGACGTGCTCTCCGGCGTCGACCTGCCCAAGCTGGTCGCCACCCACCGCGACGGCCGGGCCGACGCCACCCTGCACCTGACCCGGGTGCAGGACCCGCGGGCGTTCGGCTCGGTGCCGACCGACGGCACCGGCCGGGTGCAGGCGTTCCTGGAGAAGTCCCCGACGCCGGTGACCGACCAGGTCAACGCCGGCTGCTACGTCTTCCGCAGCGAGGTGCTGGCGCGGATCCCGGCCGGGCGGCCGGTCTCGGTGGAGCGGGAGACCTTCCCGGCGCTGCTGGCCGCCTCGGCGGTCGTGCTCGGCTACGTCGACTCGACGTACTGGCTGGACATCGGTACGCCGGCCAGCTTCGTGCGCGGCTGCGCCGACCTGGTCCTCGGGATCGCGCCGACCGCGGCGCTGCCGGGGCCGCCGGGGCAGGCGCTGGTGCTGCCGGGCGCCGTGCTGGCCGCCGGCGCGGAGGTGACCGGCGGGTCGACCGTCGGCGCCGGTGCCGAGGTCGGGCCCGGCGCCCGGCTGGACGGCGCGGTCCTCTTCGACGGGGCGCGGGTCGCGGCCGGTGCCGAGGTGACCCGCTCGGTGCTCGGCCGCGGCGCCGTGGTGGGGGAGGGCAGCGTGGTCACCGACGCCGTGCTCGGCGACCGGGTCCGGCTGGGCGCGCGCAACGAGCTGCGGGCCGGCGCCCGGGTCTGGCCGGGCGTCGTCCTCGCCGACGGCGCGGTCCGCTTCTCCACCGACGCATGACCGCCGTCGCGGGGCCGGTCGGGGTCGCGGAGACGGTGTGGCGGCCGGGCCGTCCGGTCGACGTGCGCGCCACCCTGGGCCCGCTCGTCCGCGGCCGCGGCGACCCCGCGCACCGGGTCGCCGACGGCGCGTTCTGGCGGGTCGCGCTCACCCCGCAGGGCCCGGCGACGCTGGCGCTGCGGGTCCCGTCCCCGGGCGAGGTGCACGCCACCGCGTGGGGCCCGGGCGCGGAGTGGGCGGTCGCCGGCGTGCCCGACCTGCTCGGCGCCCGGGACGACCCGGCCACCTTCACCCCGCGCTGGCCGCTGCTGCGCGAGGTCGCCCGCCGCCACCCCGGCCTGCGGGTCCCGCGCACCGGCCTGGTCCTCGACGCGCTCGTCCCGGCGGTGCTCGAGCAGAAGGTGACCGGGGCGGAGGCGCGGCAGGCGTGGCGCTTCCTGCTGTGGCGGTACGGCACGCCGGCGCCGGGACCGGTCCCGGCGGGCATGCGCGTCCCGCCGGCGCCCGAGGTGCTGCTCGGCATCCCCGGCTGGGACTGGCACCGGGCCGGCGTGGACGGCAGCCGGCAGCGTGCGCTCCGGGCCGCCGCGACGGTCGCCGGGCGGCTGGAGGAGTGCGGCGGGATGGCGCCGGCGGACGCGCTCGCCCGGCTGCGGGTGGTCCCCGGGGTCGGGGTGTGGACGGCGGCCGAGACCGCGCAGCGGGCGCTCGGCGACGCCGACGCGCTGTCCGTGGGCGACTTCCACATCCACGACCTGGTCGGCTGGGCGCTGCTCGGCCACCCGCTCAGCGACGACGGGATGCTCGAGCTGCTCGAACCGGACCGGCCGCACCGGCACCGGGTGGTCCGGCTGATCGAGCTCAGCGGGGCGGCCAAGCCCCGCTTCGCCCCCCGCTTCGCACCCCGCGACTACCGCGGGATCTGAGCCGCGTACGCGGTCAGGACGGCGTCGGAGAGGGCCGGCCAGGCGTCCTTGGCCCACTGCTCGAACTCCCGGTCGGCGAGCGCCACGCAGGCCAGCCGGGCCACCGGGTCCACCCACAGGAAGGTGCCGCTGCGGCCGAAGTGCCCGTACGTCGACGGGTGGTTGCCCGAGCCGGTCCAGTGCGGCGACTTGTGGTCGCGGATCTCGACACCGAGGCCCCAGTCGTTCGCCGGCTGCCGGCCGTACCCCGGCACCACGCCGGCCAGCCCCGGGAACTGCACGCTCGCCAGCTGCGCGACCGAGCTGGGATGCAGCAGCCGGCCGGGTCGCAGCAGCTCCGCGGCGACGGCCGCCAGGTCCGCGACGCTCGCCCGGGCCCCGGCCGCCGGGGAGCCGGTCAGCTCGGTGGCCCGCAGGCCGAGCGGCTCGCTCACCGCCTGGTGCAGGTAGTCCGCGGTCCGGATGCCGGTGACCCGCTCCAGGTGCCCGCCGAGCGCGTCGAAGCCGGCGTTCGAGTAGACCCGGCGGGTGCCCGGCCGGGCCACCGCGTCCCGGTTGTCCATCGCCAGCCCGGAGGCGTGCGAGAGCAGGTGCCGCACGGTCGAGCCCGGCGGGCCGGCCGGGTCGTCCAGGTGCAGCGCGCCCTCCTCGACCGCGACCAGGCAGGCCAGCGCGACCAGCGGCTTGGTCACCGAGGCGAGCGGGTACGGGGTGCCGACGTCGCCGTACGTCTCCAGGACGCCGTCCGGGCCGACCGCCGCGGCGGCCGCCGAGCCCACCGGCCAGGTGCCGACCGCGTCCAGCGCTCCCACGGGCGGCGACGCTACCCGGGTCCGCTCCGATCATGTCTGCCAACCCCACGACCATGATCGGGACCTCCCGATGGTCGCCGGGTTGGCAGACATGATCGGCGGGCCGCCGCTCGGGACGGGCGCGCCGCGGCCGACGCGGCCGGGGTCAGGCCGGCCGGGCGGCGGCGAGGCGGGCGCGGGCGCGGCGGATCAGGACCGGCACGTCCGGCGTGACCCCGGCCGGCAGCGCGTCCACCGCGAACCAGCGCAGGTCGTCCGACTCGTCGCTGCGCACCTCGACCGCGCCGGGCGGCGCGACGGCGAGATGGCACACGTCCAGGTGCCGGGTGGGCACGCCGAGCGAGCAGGTGATCGGGTGCACGTCGAGGTGCACCGGGACCGGGTCGAGCGCAAGGCCGACGATGCCGCTCTCCTCGGCCGCCTCCCGGGCCGCGGCCGCGGCGAGCGTCGGGTCGCTGTCCTCGATGTGCCCGCCCATCGGCACCCAGCCGCCGACCCGCGGGTGCAGCAGCAGCAGCACCCGCGCGCCGACCGGGTCCAGCACGATCGCGCTCGCGGTCAGGTGGCCGGGCCGGCAGGACCTGCGGGTCGCGTCCGGGCGGGCGTCCAGGTAGGACAGCAGCGCGTGCGCGATCGCGCGCTGGTCCGGCTCCGGGTCGTGGTAGCCGGCCAGCACCGCCCGGGCGTCGGCGTGCACCGGCGGCGGCCCGGCGCCGTCGGCGTGCGCGAGCGCCCGGCCCAGCTCGACCGCCTCGGCGGTGCCCAGCCGGAAGAGGTCCTCAGTGGACGGTCGCAGCAGCGGCCGGGCGCCGCGCTCGTCGTCCACAGGGGACAGCCCGCGGACGACGGCCACCGGGACGCCGCCGAGCTTGCCCTTGGCCAGCTCGGCCGCGGCGGCGACCTCGTCCGCCACCGCCACCTCGGTCATCTCCAGCAGCGTCCCGTACGGGTCCGTCGCGCCGCGCAGGTCGTCCACCGCGCGGATGCCGGCGGCGCCGATCGCGACGTCCACCACGCCGTGCCGCCAGGGCCGGCCCATCGTGTCGCTGACCAGCACCGCGACGTCCACGCCGAGCGCGGCGCGCAGCCCGGCCCGCAGCCGGCGGGCCGAGGCGTCCGGATCGTCGGGCAGCAGCGCCAGCTCGCCGGGTCGCACGTTGCTGGCGTCCACCCCGGCGGCGGCCAGCACCAGCCCGTGGCGGGTCTCCACGATCCGGGTCCGGCCGCGGGTGGCGACGACGCGGACCGTCTCCGCCTCGACCGCGGCCTGCCGGGCCGCCTCCCGCCCGGCCGGGTCCGCCGGCGCCGGCAGCAGCCGACCCTCCACCTTGGACACCGCCTTGGAGGTCACCACCACCACGTCGCCGGCGGCCAGCCAGGGCGCGGCGGCCGCGACCAGGGCGGCGAGGTCGTCCCCCGGTCGCAGGTCCGGCAGCCCCGGCACCGGCAGGATCTCGACCCGACCCGCGCCGCCGCCCCTAGACACCGGCGAGGTCGAGAGCGGCCCGGGCCATCGCCGCGGTCGCCGCGTCGTCCGTCATCAGCAGCGGCACCGCCCGGACGTCGACCCCGGGCACCGCCGTGCCGGTGTCCGCGGTGTCGACCAGCCACCCGTCCAGCACGCCGGCCGCCCAGCCGCGGGAGCCGTACCACCGGCCGACCGCCTCCGCGCTCGTCGGCACCCCGATCGCGGCCAGGCACGCGTCCGCCATCCCGCGCACCGGCGCCCCGCCGACGATCGGGGACAGCCCGACCACCCGGCCGGGTGCGGACCGGACCGCGTCCCGGACCCCCGGCACCGCGAGCACGGTGCCGACGCTCACCACCGGGTTGCTCGGCGCGAACAGCACCGCGTCGGCGGACGCGAGCGCGTCCAGCACCCCCGGCGCCGGCTTGGCGTCCTCGACCCCGACCTGGACGAACCCGTACGCCGGCAGCGCCGCCCGGTGCCGCACCCACCACTCCTGGAAGTGGATCGCCCGGCGCCCGCTGCCTCGGCCATCGGCATCGGCACGGTCGACGAGCACGTGCGTCTCCACCCGGTCGTCGCTCATCGGCAGCAGCCGCACCCCCGGCTGCCCAGCGCGCGCAGAGCGCCTCGGTGACCGCGGAGAGCGGGTAGCCGGCGTCGAGCATCCGGGTGCGCACCAGGTGGGTGGCGAGGTCGAGGTCGCCGAGCCCGAACCACGCCGGCTCAGCCCCGTACGCCGCGAGCTCCTCCTTGACCCGCCAGCTCTCGCCGTCCCGGCCCCAGCCGCGGGTCGGGTCGATGCCGCCGCCGAGGGTGTACATCACCGTGTCCAGGTCGGGGCAGATCCGCAGCCCGTGCAGGGTCACGTCGTCGCCGGTGTTGACCAGCGCGGTCAGCTCGGCGTCCGGGACCGCGGCGCGCAGGCCGCGCAGGAACCGGGCACCGCCGATGCCCCCGGCCAGCACCACCACCCGCACCCGTCCATCCTGCCATCCGGGCGACGCGCCCGGCCGCCCGGCGTGTCGGCCCGACACGCCGGCCAGCCGCCGGCGGATGCTCTCGAAGGAGGTCCGTGTAGCAGATCACGGCTTGACTGTGCGGTAGCGACACGGGTGTACTTACACCGGTGTGATTCCCCGACCTCCGGGGAGCCGCCATCACGGGGTGGGTCGAGCTGGTCAGGAGGGGCCCCGATGAGTGAGCCCATGGCATACCACGAGGGGGCCGTGCTGCCGGGCATCTTCGGGATGCCGGAGGAGCCGACCTGGCAGGAGCGGGCGCTGTGCGCCCAGACCGACCCGGAGGCGTTCTTCCCGGAGAAGGGCGGGTCGACCCGGGAGGCGAAGCGGATCTGCACCACCTGCGAGGTCCGGGCCGAGTGCCTGGAGTACGCGCTGGAGCACGACGAGCGCTTCGGCATCTGGGGCGGCCTGTCCGAGCGGGAGCGCCGCCGGCTCAAGCGGCAGGCGATCTAGGCAGGCGATCTGGGCAGCCGGGCGCTCACTCCACCCAGACGAGGTAGAGCGGGCAGGGCTCGGCCCGCGGCGGCTCCCGGGTGATCACCCAGCGATACCAGTCGTGCTCCGAGCAGATGGTGACGGTGAGGTCTCCGTCCGGGTCGAGGTAGGCCTCGCTGACCGCGCGCCGGTGCGGGACCGGGCCGTCGGGCTGGACGACGACGAGCCGCCGGCCGGCGAGGTCGGTGACGTCGCGGGCCCGCCGCGGCGGCCGGTCCGGCGGCGCGTCGACGGTCACCAGCCGGTCGAAGACGCCGGCCGGCCCGGGCTGGTCTTCCCCGGGCGGCGGCGTCCGCTGGCCCTGCTCCAGCCACACCCGGTCCAGCCGGTACGGCGAGGTCGGCACCGGCTCGCGCCGGATCCGCGAGCGGTACCAGTCGTGCTCGCTGACGACGTCGACGTAGTGCACCCCGTCCTCGGCCGGGTACGGCTCGCTGACCGCCCGCACGTCGTAGCGGAACGCCCCCGGCGGCTCGGCCAGCACCACCCGCCGGTCCGCGAGCGGGCCGGCGGTCGCCGCGGGCACCGGCCGCCAGCCGGCCGGCACCGCGAGGTACCACTCCCCGCTCCCCACGACCACCGACCCTAGTCCGCGAACGGCGGTGCCCAGGCGCGGGAGGCGGCCCTCAGGCTGCCGCCTCCAGGTCGAGCAGGGTGCGCTTGGCCTCGAGGCCGCCGACGTAGCCGCCCATGCCGCCGTCGGAGCGCGTGACGCGGTGGCAGGGCACGACGACCGGCAGCGGGTTGGTCGAGCAGGCGGTGCCGACGGCGCGGACCGCCTTCGGGTTGCCGACGAGCCGCGCGACCGCCGCGTAGCTGGCCGTGTGCCCGTAGCCGATGCTGGGCAGCCGGCCGAGCACGGTACGGCGGAACCCGGCCGACAGCCGCCAGTCCAGCGGCAGGTCGAAGGCGTGCCGGCGACCCGCGAAGTACTCCGCCAGCTCCCGTGCGGCCGGGTCCAGCCGCGCGGGCGCGGCGAGGATCCGGGGGCTGATCCGGTCGGACAGGGTCTGCAGGACCGCGTCGTGGTCCTCGCGGGCGTACGCCACCCGGACCAGCCCGTGGTCGGTCGCGGCGAGCAGCAGCGTGCCGACCGGGCTGTCGACGGTGCGGTACGCGACGTCGAGGATGCCTTCGGCCTGCGCGTCGGCAGCGAGCCGGTCGTGCAGCCGGCGCAGGTGCTCAGGCGGGTCGGGGTAGACCCGCGCCAGGTCGCGCGGCAGGTCGGCGGATGCGTTCATCGGGGTACTCCTGTCCTGGCGGCGACGCCCGGGTAGCTGCGCCGCAGCGCGGCGATGCCGTCCGCGGCCGCGCGCCGGGCGGCATCGGCGCTGCCGCCGAGGATGGCGGCGACGTCGGCGTAGGGCAGGCCGGCCAGGTAGTGGTAGGCGACGGCCTGTTTCTGCTTGGCGGGCAGCCGCGCGAGCGCGGCGGCGAGGTCGAGGTCGCGGCGGTCGGCAGCCGGCGCCGCCGCGGCGTCGGGCAGCTCGGCGGTCGGTGTCGCGCGGCGGGCCGCGGCGCGGGTGACGTCGATGGCCTTGCGGTGGGCGATCGTGACCAGCCAGGCCTCGACGTTCGCGTCGGCCGGGAGGTCCGGGTAGGCCCGCAGGGCGGCCAGGAACGTCTCCGACCAGGCGTCGTCGGCGTCGGCCGGCCCGAGGACGGCCCGGCAGACCCGCAGCACGGCCGCGCCGTGCACCGCGACGACCGTCTCGAACGGCTGCTTGCCGGTGGTCACCTGGTCCTCACGCCTCCGTGATCAGGCCGAGCTGCTGGAGCACGCTGACACCGTCGTCCAGGCCGAGCTCCTCGGTGATCAGGCCGTCCTCCACCTTCAGGATGGTGATGCCGGTGAAGCGCATCGTCGCGCCGGTGCCGGCCGGCAGTGACCCGATCGGCATGTCGTCGAACGCGTCGCCGGTCTGGGTGCCACCACCCTCCCACTGGCCCACGACGTAGTCGCCCTCGGCGATCAGGTCGGCGGTGCCCCAGAAGTTGAGGTCCGGGAACGCGGCGCGGAACCTGGTCGCGAACTCCCGGACCTCCTCGCGCCCGCGGCACGGGGCGTGCAGCGAGTACTCGAACCGGATGTCCGGGGCGGCGAGCTCGTCGATGACGGCCGGCTTGAAGTCCGGGCCCCAGAACTCGGTGAACCAGCGTCCGACGATGGCCTTGTTCTCCGCTACCGACATGGTCCGTCCCTCCACGCTCGACTGGTGGGCGCTCCTCGTCGAGGCCCTCGCCGGGTAGACGGCGGCCGGCGCCGGGACGTGAGCCGACCGGCGGGCTCAACCGGTGACGATCCGCCGGATCGAGACGATGTCCGTGAACGACCGGGCCGGCGCCAGCCGCACCCTCGCCCCGGTGTACGGCGCCTCGACCACCATCCCGCGCCCGACGTACATGCCGATGTGGCCGGCGCGGGTGGCGGAGCCGAGCGACCCCTCGATCGCGATCAGGTCGCCGGGCCGGATGTCCTCGGCCCGCACCTCCTGCCCGGTCCGGGCCTGGTCGGCCGCGACCCTCGGCAGCGCGACGCCGGCGTGCGCGTACGACTGCTGCATCAGCGAGGAGCAGTCGCAGCGGCCGGCCGCGGACTCGCCGAACGGGTTCCGGCAGGTGCCGCCCCACTGGTACCACGAGCCGATCTGGCCGACGGCCCAGGAGATCGCGGTGTCGACGATCCGGTTGCCGGTCAGCTCGACCTGCCCGGGCTCCGGCGGCGGGACCGGCCCCTCGCCGGGGCCCACCAGCCCGGGCGTGACGGCCCACTCCGAGGCCAGGTCCAGGATGCGCCGGACGTACGCCTGGGTCTCCTGGTACGGCGGGATGCCCTGGTACTGCAGGACGGCGCCGGGACCGGCGTTGTACGCGGCGAGCATCAGCGCGGTCCGGTCGCCGGGCACCGCGGCGATCGACGCGGTCACCGCGGCGTCGTAGCGGGCCGCGGCCGGGATCGCGTCCTCCGGGTCGAACGGGTCGGCCCGGCCGTCGCCGTTCTCGTCCCGGCCGTGGGCCGCCCAGGTGCCCGGCATGAACTGGGCGATGCCCTGCGCGCCGGCGGAGGAGACCACCCGCGGGTCGAAGCCGGACTCCTGGTAGAGCTGGGCGGCGAACACGCTCTCGGTCAGGTGCGGGCTGCCGGCGGCCCGCACGGCCGGCCCGATCAGGCGCGAGGATCGGCCGCCGGCACCGGGACGCCGCCCTTCAGCGTGCCGCCGGTCACCCCGCCGGCCGGCACGTCCGCGGACGACACGCTGCCGCCGCCGGCGATGCCGGCGACCAGGAAGGCGGCGAGGAGCACCAGCACCAGCGGGAGGGCGAGGGGCACGGCCAGCGCCAGCAGCAGCGTCCGCCTGGTCATGACCGCCGGCCTCAGGTGTCCGCGAGCAGCCGGGAGACCAGCCACTTCCCGGCGCGGTCGCGGCTGACGAGCAGGGTCGCCGCGCCGTCGGTGGCCTGCTCGCCGCCGCTCACCGGCTGCACGACCTGGCGGAACTGCACCCGCACGTACGCGGTGGTCGCGGTCGGCGCCGGCGCGCCGTCGGGCACCCCGACGGCCACCACCTCGACGCGCACGACCGCCTCCTGCCGCTGCCACTGCGCCCACTCGTAGTCGCCGCGGCGGCTGCTGGCGGTGACCTGCCGGAAGAGCTCGTCCGTCAGGTACGGCCTGGTCCGCGCGTACGAGTCGGCGAAGGCGCGGTCCCGGCCCGGCCGGGCGTCGTGCGAGTTGGCCGCGGTGACGTAGCCGACCGCCACCGCGCGCTGGGCCGGCTCGGGCGTCGGTGCCGGCCGCGGGGGGAGGGGGGTCGGCGGGCCGGTCGTGCCGGGCAGGCCGCTCGGCCGGGGACCGGTCCCGGTGGCGGCCGGCGGTGCGGCGCTACGACCGCCGGCCAGCACCTCGCCGCTGCCGGCCGGGGCCCGGTCGCGGATCGGGCCGGCGGCGAGCGCCACCCCGATCAGGACCGGCACCGCGAGCACACCGACCACCCGGCGCGGGGAGCGGGCGGTCCAGCGGACGACCCAGGACACCGCGGCCAGCAGTCGGATCACGGCCGCTTGCCCGTCCGCGGCGGTGCGGTCGTCGGGTCGAAGAGGCGGTAGAGCTCGTCGTCGGCGACCTCGACCCGGACCGGGCGCAGGTAGCCGCGACTGTCGTCCTCGGGCGCCACCCGGCCGGGCGCGCCGGCGTCGAACAGGCCCCCGTCCGGCCGGCGGCCGGTGACCCGGACCGGGCTCGGCACGGTACGCCGGCGGGCGCCGGGCGGGGAGTGCACCGGAACCCCGTCCCCGGAGACCCCGCCCCCGCCCGCGGTGCCGGATCGGGCGCCGCCGGGCCCACCGGCGGCGCCGGCGGCCGCCGTGCCGCGACCGGCAGCCACCGGGCCGCCGCCCGGGCCCGCGCCGCGGCCGGCGCCCGCGTACCCGCCCGAGCCGCCGCCGTCCGCGCCGACCCGGCCGCCCGGCCCACCACCGCCGCCCCCGCCGGCTCCGGCTCCGGCTCCGGCGGCGCCCGGCGGTCCACCGCCGCCCGCGGCAGCGGCGCCCGCCGCCGCCCCGACCGCGCCCCGGCCGTCCAGCCGGGTCGACTGCACCCGGATCTGCGCCGGTCGCGCCGCCGCCGAGGCGGCCCGCCGGACCAGCCCGGCCGGCCCGCGGGCCTCCTCCCGCGGCGCCAGCACCGCGGCGCCGCCGTCGTCGTCCACCACGGCCGCCTCGAGCCCGCGCCGCCGGCCGAACAGGCCGCCGCCCCGCTCGTACCAGCTCCGGTCGCCCATCGCGAACGCCATCCGCCCGGTGGTGACCATCGTGGTGAGCTTCCGGAACGGCCGGGTCAGGTACCACATCACGATCGTGACGACGCCGACGAGGACCAGCCGCAGCCAGGCCGGCAGCCTGGTCGCCGGGTCGAGGATGGCCGCGTCCACCCGGATGACGAGCAGCACCGCCAGCGTGAACAGGATGCCGTTGAGGATCGCGGCGGCGACCACCCGGCCGACGCCGAGCACGATCCCGCGCAGCGGGAAGAAGGCGCCGGCGGTGAGCAGCGCCGGCGCGAAGATCACCGCGAACCGGATGATCAGGTACGCGGCGATCAGCAGCAGCCCGCCGACCAGCAGGAACGGCGCCATCAGCAGGACGCCGACGTTGGCGAGGATGGACGCCTCCAGCGAGGCGCTGCCGTGCCCGGCGACGCACTCGTACGCGGCCGGGTCGTCCTTCTTGACCGCCCCGGCGACCTGCTCGAAGCGCTTCTGCTTGTCCTCGGTGATCTGCTCGCCGTCGGTCCGGGCGCGCTGGCTCTCCCCCCAGCTGAGGGCCTGCGCCTGCAGCAGGTCACTGCCGTGCGCGCTGGCGCCGCGGCTGTCCGGGTCGCAGAACTCGCCCATCAGCCACATCCGGTAGAGGAACGGGCCGTAGAGCAGGTTCGCCACCTGGTCGCCGGGCTCGCCCTGCTGGCCGGTGATCCCGGCCGACACCACGCCGACGCCCTTGCTGATCACCGAGTCGGCCGCGTGCCCGGCCCGCACCGGCCAGGCGAACAGCGCCGCCGCCAGCACGGTGACCAGCACGCACCAGCCGATCGCGGTGGTCGACTCCGACACCCGCTGCCGGGTCGCCTGCGCCATCAGCAGCAGGCCGGTCAGCATCACCGCGAGCGGGAACAGCGGGGTGTAGATCGCCTTGCGCAACTGGTCGGTCAGCCCGGACAGCAGCGGGTCGAAGGCGGACAGGTAGGTGGGCTCGAGGGCGGCCTGCGAGACGCCGGCCAGCGCGGCGACGGTCGCCTTGGCCGGGATGAACAGCAGCCGGGCGGCCCAGGTCGAGATCGACCCGCTCGGGTCGCGGGCGGCGCCGCCGCAGCCGAGGTCGTAGGTGTACCAGGACAGTCCGGCCAGGCCGTACTGCTGGAACGGGGTGGTCTTGGCACCGGCGGCGAACGGGTCCTCGGTCGGCGGGACCGGGTCCGGAGTGGACATGAAGAAGCCGGAGATGCCCTGCCGGGGCGACTCCGGGGTCGGCGGCGTGGTGCAGCCGCCCACCCCGGGCAGCGCGGCGGCCGTCCCGGGCGCCACGACCAGCGTCGCGCACCCCAGGAGCAGGGCTCCGAGCAACCGCACCGCCCAGCGACGCCGGTCCCGACCGCGTGCCGGTCCGGCCGGGGTGGGGGGTCCGGCGCGGCTACGCCTCTGCTCCGCGAGGCGGTGCAGAGACGCAGCGTCCGGGAGCGGCACTGCTGGGGCGGGCCCGGCCGGGGTGGGGGGTCCGGCGCGGCTACGCCTCTGCTCCGCGAGGCGGTGCAGAGACGCAGCGTCCGGGAGCGCCGCACCGTCCGCGGGGGGCGCCAGTGCGGGCGGACCCGGCCCGGCCGGCGACGCGGTCGAGCCCGCGTGCCGTCGCCCGGGCGACGGCACGAGCGGGCGCGCCGGGGAAAGGACCGATCATGCGGGGACCCGGTCGTCGGTGAAGTCCGCGTAGTCGTCCACCTCGGCCAGGTCCTCACCCTGCCCGGCCGGCCGCGCGTCGGTGTTGACCACCGCGAGCAGGTCCGCGTTGTACGACAGGTCGGCGACGAAGCGGTCCACGTTCCCGTCCGCGTCCCGGAACACGAACTCCCGGTAGTCCGGCGGCGTCCCGTCCGTCCCGGGCTGGGACAGCGTGCCGACCGCCTGCTCGTAGCCGGCCTCGGTCGGCACCCCGAGCAGCCGCAGCGCGTCCGCCGCCACCCGCTCGTCCTCGATCCGCCCCACGAACGACGCCGACACGTGGTTGGCCACGTCCATGTTCAAGGTGTCCGACGGGTCCTGGGACGCGGCCAGGCAGCACACGTTGTACTTGCGGGTGTCCCGACCCACCCGCTGGAACAGCGCCCGTCCCACCGGCCACATCGCCAGGAAGTGGCACTCGTCGAGGGCCAGCACCTTGCGGACGTGCCGCGGCAGCCCGTAGACCGCGCGCGTCGCGTACCAGGACGCCAGGTGCAGCGCCGGCACGCTCATCCGCTCGGTGAACGACCAGTGCTCGCGCGGCACGCTCGGGTTCGGCAGCACCAGCCCGCTCATCGTGATGACGGTCAGCACGGCCTCGGTGTGCGGCTGCCGCTCGGCCAGCTCCTGCCCGTGCGGGGTCAGCGGCGGGAAGAACAGCCGGCCCTGCCGGGTCTCCGCGGTGTCCGAGAGCAGGTCGCCGAGCGTCTGCGCGTGCATCGCGGCGCCCTCGTCCCGCAGCCGCGTCGTCACGCTCTGCTCGTCCTGCGAGCCGTCGAAGCGCAGTCCGGCGTACTCCCGCAGCCGCCAGATGACCGCCCAGTAGTTGCGGTCCCGCTCCGAGCCGACCTCCCGGATCGCCCGCAGCAGCAGCGGCTCGGTGTGCGGGTTGTGGTCGATCTGGGCCGGCAGCAGCATCCGGGCGATGTCGATCGAGAGCGTCTTGCGCTCGGCCCTCGCCTCGTCGACCGCCTCGTCGTACTGCTCCCGCGTGTCGAAGTGCCCCGGCTGCGGCTCCGGCACCACGGCCCACGGCGACAGCGTGCCGGGCGGCGCCTTGGCGAGGTCGATGTGCTCGGCGAACTCGCGCAGCTCGGGCATCTCGCAGAGCGCGGCCAGCGGGCCGGACGGGTCGAGCATGACCGTCCGGATGCCGCGCCGGGCCGCCTGGTAGCAGATCGCCGCCTCCAGCACCGACTTGCCGGCGCCCTGCCGGCCGACGATCGGCACCAGGCCGGAGGCCTTCTTCACCTCGGTCGAGTAGTGGCTGTCGAACATCACCGGCCGCCGCACGCTGGAGGCGATGATCCCGATCAGCGGGCCGCGGCGGTCGCCGAGCCGGGTCGAGACCTGGGGGAGGCCGGCGGCGAAGTAGCGCATCGGCAGCCGGCGGCGGTACGCGGTGGACGCGACCGGCTCCCCCGGCACGAACTCGCGGACCAGGCTCGCCTGCCCCTTGGTGAGCACGGCGTCCATGTGCCGGCGCTTGTACAGGTCGCGCACCGCGCG
Organism: uncultured Actinomycetota bacterium; assembly: GCA_963785005.1. GTDB lineage: Bacteria > Actinomycetota > Actinomycetes > Mycobacteriales > CADCTP01 > CADCTP01. The sequence goes on along the minus strand of CAWATS010000007.1, from coordinate 1,024,907 downwards.
GACCCGCTCCATGCACTCGGCCTCGGTGCGGCCGGCGACGGCCAGCCGATACCACCCCTCGGTCCGGGTGGAGACCAGGTCGTCGCCGTGGCTCATCTCGTCCTCGATGCGCCGGGCGTGGTCGGCCTGCCGGGTCAGCGCGGCGGGCTCGTCGACATCGTGGATCTGGTACTGCCGCTGCTGGTCGCGGATGCGCAGCAGCGCCTTGGTCACCCCGGTGCGGGTCGCCGTGCCGGCGAGGATGTCCACAGTGGAGCAGAGCTCCACCGAGAACGGCAGCGCGTCGGTCGCCGACAGCCAGGGCCCGCGCGGGTCCGGGATCACCATCTCCGGCATCCGGCCCAGCGTCACCACCGCCACGTACGAGGTGAGCGGGTCGTGGTCGGGCCGGCGGTCGATCATCTGCACGCAGCGGCCCAGCGGCGTCGGCCGGACCACCACGCCCTCGGTGAAAGCGTGCAGGTCGGTGGTCTCCCACTCGGCGGACAGGCCCGGCGGGGACATCATCCCGCCGGGCGCGGGCAGGCCGAGCCCGACCGAGCGGTGCAGCAGCCACTCCATCCGGCGGGGGTCGGCCGGCACGCCGCCGATGCCGGCGGAGCGGACCACCTCGGTGATCAGCTCGACGTCGCGGTCGAGGTGGGCGAGCTCGCGGTTGCCGGCGCCGCCGGACAGCCGCTCGGTCAACGCGGCCAGCCGGGACCGCGGCGCTATCTCGACGCCGAGATAGACCTCCTTCTCGGCAGTCGCCGAGGTGCGCAGGTAGCGCTGCTGTGCCAGCAGGTTGTCCGACCAGGTGCTGTGCTCGGCGCCCGGCAGCGGCGACGGGGTGCGGGCGTGCAGCCCGCGGGCCCAGGCGGCCACCGGGTACGGCCTGGACGTCGCCCGGACCCGGACCCGGCGGCCGGCCAGCCCGGCGTAGGCGATGCCGGCCGCGTCGACCATCCCGCGCCGCTCGCCGTCCGCGCGCCAGGCCCAGCGCGCCGGCGGCACGACGTACCAGGCGTACGCGGTGCGCTTGGTCAGCGTGATGTTGCCGGCGATCTCGCGCAGGGCGAGCGCGAGCGGCGCCGGGCGCGGCTGTTCGCGGCGGCGGGCCATCTAGGAGGTGTCCTTCCTGGCCGGGAGCAGGATGCGGGCCTCGACGGCAGCCTGCCGGTCGCGCGGGTCGGATCCGCCGCGGCCGGTCCCGTTGGTGTCCCGGCTGCCGTTCGGGGTGACCGTGACCGGTCCGGCGTACGGCCGGGGCTCGTCCTCCGGCTCGGTCGGTGCCGGCGGGCGGCCCCCCGCCGCGGCGCCGGCGCCGCCGCCGTCCCCGTCGACACGCGCCGGACGCCCGTCCGGGCCGCCGAGGGCGGATGCCCCCGGGTCCGGCCGGCCGGCGCGGCGGGCGCTGCCGTGCCAGGCCACCACCGGCGCGGCAGCCCCAGCAGCGCCGGCAGCGCCGGCGGCCCCAGCAGCGCCGGCGGCCCCGGCAGCGCCGACCGCGACAGCCGTGACGGCGGGCACCGCGGGGACGCTCGGATGGCCGGTCGGCGGCTCGTCCTCGGGCGGCTCCCCGGTCGGCAGGCTCCAGCCGGGCGCCGGCTCGTCGTGCCCGCCGGCCGCGGCGGGGAGCTCGAGTGTCCACTCGGGACGGACGATGTCGGCGCCGTGCCGGGCCTCGTCCGGCGCGTGGTCGACGGCCTCGACCGGCGCTGGCGCCGGCTCCGGCCGCCGGCCGGCCCGGCGCTGCCGCCGGCCACGCTGCCGCTCCCGGATGGCGAGCACCTTCTCCGGCGTGGGCCGGACCCGGACCGTGCCGGGCCGCACCAGCAGCGCCCGCTCGCCCCGGCGCCGGGCGGCGAGGGCGGCTCGCGCCTCCGCGCTGAACAGCGCCGGCAGCGAGCGCAGCGGCCGCTCGTGGTCGACGACGAGCATGACCGCGCGGGACAGCACGACCGAGACCGCCAGCGACCAGACGATCGAGCCGAGCACCCCGGCCGGACCGTTGCCGCCGACCGGGATCAGCACGGCCGCGCAGACCAGGAAGCAGGCGAGCCAGGTGCCCCAGGCCACGTACCTGGCCTGGATCGGCAGGGTGTACTCGTCCGGCCCGAGCCAGACGGTGTCGAACTGGTAGACCTCGTCGTCCGGTCGAACGGTCAGCGCCACGGTGTCTCCCTTCGCCGACCGGCGCTCAGCCGAGGATCAGGTCGACCAGTTGCTGGCCGAAGGCGAACAGGGCGCCGCCGGCGGCGATCAGGACGATGCCGAGGAACAGGTTCACCGCGACGACCGCATTCTCCCGGGTGCGCCCCTGGTGCGCCCGGGACATGATCACGACCGCCGCGAACGCGAACAGCAGCGGGATGATGTATTTGACGATCCAGGCGACTACTCCGGTGGTGTTGATCGTCGGCTCTGCGGCCAGGACATGGACGGCCAGGTGCTGCACGTCCTTGCTCCCTTCGGCGGTAACGCGACGCTGTGGCGACACTACGGCACGTGGTCAGTATGTCGTAGTCCGAAGTCTAGTGCGACTGTCGGCGCCGGGCGGCTGCGGCGATGCACGGCGTACGCCACCTCGACCTTAAGGACGCAAACGAGGCGCCGTGATGACGCCGGGCCGACCCGAGCTGACGGGGTGCGCCAGCTAGACTACGGTGAGTGGCCGGTCCGCCGTGCTGCGGTCGCGGTCGCCGGGTGGCACCGCGACCGCCCCGGTGGGGTCGTCGGGAAGGAGCGTGGGCGCCGATGGCCGGGAGCACGGGGGTGCGGCAGCCGCCTGAGCCGGAGCAGCCGCCGCCGCGCCGCAACCGGACCAGCCCGGACCGGGTGCAGCGCAGCTTCTACCTGTCCCGCGAGCTGGTCGACCGGGCCCGGGCGGCGGTGTGGGCGACCATGACGTGCAGCGGCGAGGCGTACAACGTCAGCCAGCTCGCCGGGCGCGCCCTGGAGGCGGAGGTACGCCGGCTGGAGGAGCGCTACAACGGCGGCCGGCCGTTCCCGCCGGTGGAGTCGGTGCCGTCCGGGCCGAGCCCGGCCGGGGTCGAGCGGATCCGCAACGGCGTGCGGGTGCCGAGGCGCCGAGCGGCGCCGTGAGCCGTGCCGGTCAGTGGCAGTCGCACTGGCCGTTGCGGTGGCCGGCGACCCAGTCCGCGTACTCGGCCGGGTCGTCCTCGTAGGCGTCCAGCGCGTTGACGACGATCCGGGAGACGACCTTCATGACGTCGACCGCCGGGCTGGTCCGGGCCTCGTCGAGGACCTGCTCGTTGATCGTCAGGGCGTCGTAGACGGCAGCCTGCCGCGGGTCCTCCGGGCGCCCGCGGCGGCGGGGAGCCGGGCGTGCAGCGGGGCGCGGAGCGGGTGGAGCGGCAGCGGGGCGGGGGGTGGGAGCCCGCGGCGGAGGGGCCGTGCGGCGGGGCGGTGGGAGCGGGCTGGCGGGTCGCTCGGTCGCCCAGGCGTCGAGCGGGTCCGCCGCCGCGGGGGGCGGGACTGGCGGGGGCGGGACTGGCGGGGGCGGAGGCGGTACGGGGGGAACCGGTGCCGCCGCCGCCCGCGTTGCCGGGCCGCCGAGCACCGTGCCGACCGGGGTGACCGTCTCGGCACCGGGCGGCGCCGGCTCCGGCCGGTCCGGCCGCTCCGGCCGCTCCGGGGCTCCGGGGACTCCGCCGGCTTCGCCGCCAGCGACTCGGCGAACGCCGACCGCGGCGCCGCACCGTCCTCGCCGCTCAACGGCTGCCGAGGCACCCGCTCGGCCGGCGGCCCGGCCGCCCCTTGCGCGCTCCCGGCCACGGGGGTGGGGCTCGGGGTGCGCTCGGGTGGCGGTGCCGCCGGTGCCGCGTGCCGCGATGGCACTGGTGGCGCCGCCGCTCCGCCGGCGTCGTCGGGCTTGGGGCCCGGGGCCTGGGTAGCCGCCGCCGCGGCGACGTCGCCAGGTCTGCGGCCCGGGGCCGGGCGAGCCGGGCCGCCGGGCTCGGCGCCCGGGGCCGGGGCCGGGCGAGCCGGGGCCGGGGGAACCGGGGTCGCCGCGGTGGCGGTGCGTCGCCGGGCCTCGGACTCGGGGGGGCCGGGGTTGGCTTCGCGGTCGCGTCGGCGGGCTTCGGGGCCGCGGCGGGTGTGGTGGTGGCGTCGCCGGGCCTCGGACTCGGGGGGGCCGGGGTCGGCTTCGCGGTCGCGTCGGCGGGCTTCGGGGCCGGTGGGCGTCGCGGGTGTCGGGGCTGGCTTCGCGGTCGCGTCGGCGGGCTTCGGGGCCGCGGCGGGCGGTGGCGGCGTCGCGGGCTTCGGGGTCGGACGGGCCGCGGCCGCGGCCGCCGCGGTGGCCGCAGCCGCGGCGGCGGGCCTCACGCCGGGGCCGGCCGGGGGAGCTTCCCGCGGTGTCGCGGTCGCGTCGGCAGGCTTCGGGCCTGCGGAAGCCGGGACCGGCCTGGTGGCGGCGTCGCCGGGAGCTGGCCGGGCGGCGGAGGTCGGCGCGGCAGGTGCCGGCCGGCCGGCCGGCGAGCCCGGCGCCGGCCGTACCGGCGTACCCGGGCGGGCGCCCGGCGACGGCGGATCGACGGGAGTGGCGCCCGGCCGGGCCGCCGAACCGTCCGGCGCGGCCGGCCCACCGGCGGCGCGCCCGGGCGGGACGGAGGTGGCCGGCCGGTCCCACGGGCTCGGCTCGTCCGTCCGCTGTGGACCGGTACCGAGTGCCGGCAGGTCCGGCGCCCGGGCCGACGACCCGGAGTCCGCACCCGCCGACACGGGCGCGACCCGGCTCGCCGGACGGTCCACACGGGACGCGGCCGGCGGCCGCGACCGGCGGAAGGCCACCCGCAGGATCAACCAGGCCCCGAACGCGAGCAGCACCGTGCCCGCCACCAGCGCCAGGATGGCGACCGGTTGCGACCCGCCGTTCATGCCCGCTCCTCGCTCATGGCGAGCCGGCGGGGACGCTCACGTCCTCCACCGGTCCACCTCCGATCCGTACGAACGGGCCCCGCACCGGACAAGTACCCACGGGAGGCTGGTGACGATCCCTGAGCAGCGAGCGTGCCGGGTCCGGTCTGGTCGAGACGGGGCACCGCGACATGATCAGCGTAACGGGGTGGGCGACCAGCCGCGCGGGACCGTACGGCGACCATCAGTCCTCGGGGGGGTCGACTTCGTCCGGGTCGAGCCCGAGCAGGTTCGCCACCTGCTCGACCACGATGTCGTGCACCAGGTCGGCGAGATCGGCCCGGTCGAGGGAGCGCACCTCCAGCGGCCGCCGGTAGACCACGATCCGCGGCGGCGTCGGCCGCCCCTCGTCGTCGGACCCGGCGGCGAGCAGCCGGGCCAGCGGGACCGCCCCGTCCTCGATCACGTCGGTGCCGTAGACGAGTGTCTCCGGCGGTCCCTCCGGCACCGCCGGCACGTCCTCGACGGCGAACTCGACCGACTCCAGCTTGGCCGCCCACCGGCCCTCGAGGTGCTCCACCGCGTCCAACACCAGGTCGTCGAACTGCTGCGCGCGGCTGCGGGACAGCGGGATGGTCTGCGGGACGAGGCGCCCGCGCAGCCCGCGGCCGCGGCGGTCCCGGCGGACCGCCCGGCGGCGCACCGGCACCCGCGTCATGCCGCGCACTGTACGCCGCGGCCGCCCCGCACAGGTCCGCCACGACACGGGCCGCCGGGACGCGTCAGGTGCCTCGCGACGGCGGTGGACGGGGCTATGGTGCCGCCGTGGAGGGGAGTCGGCGGGACCTGACGCCGGGGGCCCGCGGCGCGTGCCGCCGGCGGGCGGCCGCCCGTCCGGCGCCTGCGTCCGGCCGGCCGCCGTCCGGCGGGAGAGGGTGGTGGTGAGGCACGTGCGCCGCTGCTCCCGCACCGGGTGCGCCAACTCCGCGGTCGCCACCCTGACCTATGTCTACTCCGACTCGACCGCGGTGGTCGGCCCGCTGGCGACCTACGCGGAGCCGCACAGCTACGACCTGTGCGAGCAGCACGCCCGCCGGCTCACCGTGCCGAAGGGCTGGGAGGTCGTCCGGCACGAGGGGGAGTACAGCCTTCCGCTGCCGAGCAGCGACGACCTGGAGGCGCTCGCGGATGCGGTCCGCGAGGCCGCCCGCCCGGAGCGCCGGCAGCTGGCCGTCGATGCCGGCGGGCGGGCCGACGGCGGCACCGGCCGCCGCGGCCACCTGCGGGTGATCCCCAGCCCGCCCTGACCCAGCCCGCCCGCACCCACCGCCGAGGTGACCACGGTGTCCGGTACCTGGCTCGCTATGCCAGCCCACCGGGGTCCCCGCCCCCGGCGGGGCTCGGTGGGTGAGCCCGCTGGCCACCGGGACCAGCCGTAGCGGGAGCGCTCGCCCGGGGTCCGGGGCCGCCCCCGGAATGGATAGGGTCGGCGGGTGCGAGACCTGTCCTCCATCGTCAAGGCGTACGACGTGCGCGGCATCGTCCCGGACCAGCTGGACGAGCCGGTCGCGCGGGCGATCGGGGCGGCCTTCGCCCGGGTCACCGGCGCCCGGCGGATCGTGACCGCACGGGACATGCGCGAGTCCTCGGTGCCGCTGGCGGCGGCGTTCGCCGAGGGTGCGACCGGGCAGGGCGCGGACGTCGTCGACGCCGGCCTCGGCTCCACCGACCTGCTCTACTTCGCCTCCGGCTCGCTCGGGGTCCCCGGGGCGATGTTCACCGCCAGCCACAACCCGGCGAAGTACAACGGGATCAAGCTGTGCCGGGCGGGCGCCGCGCCGGTCGGTCAGGACTCCGGCCTGCGCGAGGTGCGGGCGCTGGCCGAGCGGGACCTGCCGCCCGCCGGCGCCCCGGGCAGCGTCGAGCGGTGCGACCTGCTCCCGGCGTACGCGGCGCACCTGCGCGGCCTGGTCGACCTGACCGGCATCCGGCCGCTGAGGGTGGTGGTGGACGCCGGCAACGGGATGGCCGGGCACACGGTGCCGGCCGTGCTCGGGGACGCCGTCCTGCCGGCGCTGCCGCTCACCGTGCTCCCGCTCTACTTCGAGCTGGACGGCACCTTCCCCAACCACGAGGCCAACCCGCTGGAGCCGGCGAACCTGCGGGACCTGCAGGCCCGGGTGGTCCGGACCGGAGCCGACCTCGGCCTCGCCTTCGACGGCGACGCCGACCGCTGCTTCGTGGTCGACGAGCGCGGCGAGCCGGTCTCGCCGTCGGCGATCACCGCGCTGGTCGCGGTCCGCGCGCTCGCCGCCGACCCCGGCGGCACGGTGATCCACAACCTGATCACCTCCCGGGCGGTGCCGGAGGTCGTCCGCGAGCACGGCGGCGTGCCGGTCCGCACCCGGGTCGGCCACTCCTTCATCAAGGAGCAGATGGCCGTCACCGGCGCGGTCTTCGGCGGCGAGCACTCCGCGCACTACTACTTCCGCGACTTCTGGCGGGCCGACACCGGCATGCTGGCCGCGATGCACGTGCTCGCCGAGCTCGGCGCGCAGCCGGGCCCGCTGTCCGCGCTCACCGTGCGGTACGACCGGTACGCCGCCTCCGGCGAGGTCAACTCGACGGTCGGGGACGTGCCGGGTCGGATGGCCGCCGTCGAGCAGGCGTACGCCGGGCTCCCGGGCGCCGCTGTCGACCACCTCGACGGGCTGACCGTCGAGCTGCCGGACGGCAGCTGGTTCAACCTGCGCCCGTCGAACACCGAGCCGCTGCTGCGGCTGAACGTCGAAGCGGCCGATCCGCCCGGGATGGTGGCGCTGCGCGACGACGTGCTCGCCCTGGTCCGGACCTGACCCGACGGGGGAGACTCCACCCATGAACCTCGACCCGGCGCTGCTGGACATCCTCGCCTGCCCGGACGACCACGCCCCGCTGCAGGTGCACGAGGAGACGTCCGAGCTGTGGTGCACCCGGTGCGACCGGGCGTACCCGGTCCAGGACGACATCCCGGTGCTGCTGCTGGACGAGGCCCGGCACCGGGACGCGACCGCGTCGTGAGCGGGCGGTGATGGGGGCGGTGCTGGACGACGCCCTGCTGGACTCCGCCGACCGGCTGGCGGCGGCCGACCGGGCCGGGCTGCTGCGCGCGCTGGCGACCGCCGGGGCGCAGGTCCGGGAGAGCCTGGCGCTGACCGCGGAGGCCGGCCTGAGCGGCGAGCTCGCTGGCCTGCGCGCGCGGGCGGTGCTGGTCGCCGCCGACCCGGCGGCGGACGACACGGCCGTCGCGCTGGGCGCGCTCGCCGCCGGGCCGGAGGCGGCCGCGCCGGTGGTCCGCCACCACGGTCCGGAGCTGCCGGTCTGGGCCGGCGCCACCGACGTGCTGCTGGTCGCCGCGCACTCGCCGGTCGAGCGGGACGGCCCGGCGCTCGCCGACGCCGCCGCCCGCCGCGGGCTGACCGTGCTGGGGGTCGGCCCCGCCGACTCACCCCTGCACGAGGCCTGCGGCCGCAACCGGTCGCCGTTCGTCCCGCTGCCGGCCGGACGGCACCCGCGGGCCGCGTTCTGGGGCCTGCTCACCCCGCTGCTGGTCGCCGCCGGCGAGCTCGGGCTGCTCCCGCAGCCGGCCGACGGCACCGGATACCGCCCGGCGGAGGACCTCGCCCGCGCCGCGGACCTGCTCGACGGACTGGCCGAGCGCTCCCGGCCGGCCGGTGAGACGTTCGGCAACCCGGCCAAGTCGCTGGCGCTCGACCTCGGCGAGTCGCTGCCGGTCTGCTGGGGCACCTCGGCCGCCGCCGGTGCCGCCGCCCGGCGGCTGGCCGGGCAGCTCGCCGCCGCGGGCCGGCTCGCGTCGTGGGGGACGCTGCCGGCCGCCGCGGACCGGCTCGGCGGGCTGCTGACCGGCGCCGGGTCCACGCCGGACGACCTGTTCCGGGACCGGGTGGACGAGCAAGACCCGGTACGGCCGCGGCTGGTTCTGGTGCGCGACGCGGACGAGGCGGTGGAGATCCGCCGGCTGGTCGGGGAGCTGGTCGCCGACTCGGCCCGGCACGGGGTCCCGGTGACCGAGATCGCCGCGGACGAGAGCGCCGGCCCGGTGGGGCGGCTCGCCTCGCTGGTCGGGCTGCTGGACTTCACCGCGGTGTACGTCGGGCTCGCCTCGGGCACCGGCACGGTCGGGGCCGACGGAGAGGACAAGGTATGAGCGAGCCCGAGGGCCCGCAGGGCGAGCGGGTAGCGAGGAGGGCCGGCCGGCCGGCTGCCCCGCGCGGAGGCGCGGGCATGGGTGTCGCGCCTGCCGGTCTGTCCGAGGAGCGGGCGCAGTGAGCGCTTCGGGCGGGACCCGGGCGATACTGGCGGCGCTCGGGGCCAACCTCGGCATCGCGGTCGCCAAGTTCGTCGGCTTCCTGATCACCGGGTCGTCGTCGATGCTGGCCGAGTCGACGCACTCGGTGGCGGACTCCGCCAACCAGGGACTGCTGCTGATCGGCGGGCGGCGGGCCCGGCGGGCGGCCACCGAGGAGCACCCGTTCGGCTACGGCCGCGACCGCTACTTCTACGCCTTCGTGGTCGCGCTGGTCCTCTTCTCGCTGGGCTCGCTGTTCTCGCTGTACGAGGGCTGGCACAAGCTGTCCGACCACGAGCCGCTGACCCAGCCGATCGTGGCCGTCGTCATCCTGGTGGTGGCGATCGGGCTGGAGAGCTTCTCCCTGCGGACGGCGGTCGTCGAGTCGAACAAGGTGCGCGGCGACGCCAACTGGGTGCAGTTCGTCCGCCGGGCGAAGGCACCGGAGCTGCCGGTGGTGCTGCTGGAGGACTGCGGCGCGCTGCTCGGCCTGTTCTTCGCGCTGGTCGGCGTCTCGCTGGCGTGGGCGACCGGCGACCCGGTCTGGGACGCGTACGGGACGCTGGCGATCGGCGTGCTGCTCGGCGTCATCGCGATCATCCTGATCGTCGAGACCAAGAGCCTGCTGATCGGCGAGGGCGCGTCCCCGCAGACCCTCGACCGGATCACCGCCGCGCTGGTCGGCCCGGGGGTGGACCGGGTCGTCCACCTGCGCACCCAGTACCTGGGCCCGGACGAGCTGCTGGTCGCCGCGAAGATCGCGGTCCCGCGGACGACGATGATGGACCGGGTGGCGACCGCGATCGACGACGCCGAGCGCCGGGTGCGGCAGGCGGTGCCGGAGGCCCGGCTGATCTACCTGGAGCCGGACCTGGACCGCGGCGGCCGGCCGCCGGTCGGCGCCGATCCGGGCGCTCCGGAGTTCGTCGAGCACGGTCAGTGAATTCCGTTCACTCGGACGGCCCAGCGAGTTCCGCCGAAACGGCACGGCTGCGTCACCGTTGGCGTTAGCCTTCCGGGACCCGGTGGGGGCCGGGTGCGGACCGGTCCGGGCGTCGCCACGGGGGAGCACGCCCGGCACCGGTCCGCCCGCCCGGCCGTCGGGGGCCGGGCCGGACCCCTCGGGGTAGGGTCGGCGGCCGTGCCACCCTCCCCGCCGATCTTGCTTGGTTCGACCCATCGGCGGCGGCCATGACGTCGATCCGGCCGAGCTCGGCGCGCGGGGTCGCCGACCTGCTGGACAACCCCGTCCGCCCGTACGCGTGGGGCTCACCCACCGCGATTCCCGATCTGCTGGGCGTTGCCCCCACCGGCGAGCCGCAGGCCGAGCTGTGGCTGGGCGCGCACCCGGCCGAGCCGTCCCGGCTGCGCTCCGGCGGCACCCTGCTGGACCGGATCGAGGCGGACCCCGCCGGCGAGCTGTCGCAGCCGGTGGTGGACCGCTTCGGCCCGCGGCTGCCGTTCCTGCTCAAGGTCATCGCGGCCGCCCGGCCGCTGTCCCTGCAGGCGCACCCGGACCTCGCCCGCGCCCGGGAGGGCTACGCGGAACAGGAACGCCGGGGCATCCCGCGCGACTCGCCGGAGCGCAGCTACGTCGACCCCAACCACAAGCCCGAGCTGGTCTGCGCGCTGACCCCGTTCGAGGCGCTGTGCGGCTTCCGCGCGGTCCCGGAGACGCTGCGGCTGCTGGAGCCGCTCGCCGCCGCGGTGCCCGCGCTGCGGCCGTACCGGGCGGCCCTGGCCGCGCGGCCGGACCGGCACGGCCTGCGGGAGGCGGTCACCGGCCTGCTGACGGTGCCCGCCGACCGCCGGGGACCGCTGGTGGAGGCGGTCGTGTCGGCCTGTGCGGCGGCCCTCGCCGCCGGCACCGACTTCCCGGCGGAGCTGGAGACCGCGGTCTCGCTCGGCGCGGCCTACCCGGGCGACCCCGGCGTGGTGATCACGCTGCTGCTCAACCGGCTGCGACTGGAGCCCGGCGACGCGATGTTCCTCGCGGCCGGCAACCTGCACTGCTACCTCAGCGGCACCGCGGTCGAGGTGATGGCGAACTCCGACAACGTGCTGCGCGGCGGGTTCACCCCGAAGCACGTCGACGTGCCGGAGCTGCTCCGGGTGATCGACGTCGCGGACGGGCCGCCGCCGCTGGTCTCACCGGTCGCCGACGGACCGGGCCGCAGCGCGTACCTGCCGCCGGTGTCCGACTTCAGGCTGGACCGCGTCGAGCTGGCGGCCGGCCCGGTGCCGCTGCCGGCGGCCGGGCCACAGATCGTGCTGGTCGTCTCCGGCGCCGCGGAGCTGTCCGGGCTGGAGCTGCCGCGGGGCGCGTCGGCGTGGGTGCCGGCCGGCCGCCCGGCGGTCGCGACCGGCGCCGGAGTGCTCGTCCGGGCGACCACGAACCTCTGATGTGGAGCCTCGCGGTGCTGGCCCCGGCGGCGCTGCTCGCCTGGGCCGGGCTGCTGTGCCTGCTGTTGCGGGAGGCGCCGCGGGCGGCCTGGCCGGTGGCGCTGGCCGGGTCGGCCGGCCTGGTCCTGCTCGGGGTCGCCGTGGCGACCTGGAAGTACCCGTCCTGGGAGGCGCTGCTGCTGCTCGTCGGGGCGCCGGCGATCGCGGTCGCGGTGACCGCGGGTCACCCGGTGCGGATGCTGGACCCGAAGTGGCGGATGGCCGAGGACGACGTCACCGCGGAGCTGGAGGCGGAAGCGGACCGGTACGCCTTCCGCGCGGTGCTGACCGTGGTCGTGGCGGTCGTGCTGCTCATGATCACGTTCGGCTGGTGAGCCGGACCGGCGGCTGCTCCCTAGCCCTGCGGGCCGGTCCCTGCCCTGCGGGCCGGTCCTAGCCCTGCGGGCCGGCGCAGCGGCGGAGCAGCTCGTCCACCCGGCGGGCCAGCTCCTCCTCCGCCAGCTCGACCGGGCCGAGGGTCTCCGCCCAGGTGCGGCTGGCGCCGTCCCGGTCGACCCACTCCAGCGCTCCGCTCCACCGCTGCCGGCCGCCGCCGGCGGGCTCGACCAGCGCCACGTGCGCCGCGTACCGCTCGGCCCGGACCTGGACGCCGACCACGCCGCTGGCCGAGGTGACCGAGTGGGCCTCGTAGCCGAGCGCGCGCAGCAGTCTGGCCAGGCCCCCGGGGCTGGCGACCTCGTCGGCGTACGGGTCCGGGCCGGCCGCCGCCGCGGTGTCCCACGGGACGGTGCACAGGAACCGGGCCTCGCCGGGGAAGGTGCGCTCCACCAGCTGCGGCTCCAGCATGCCGCGGGTCTCCCGGGCCAGGTCGGTCACGGCGGTCAGGACGCGCTCCACCGCGGTGAGCAGGGTGCCGAGGCCGGGCGTCCCGGCCGGCTGGTTGGCCACCACCAGGGCGGCCTGCAGGTGCCGGCGGGCGGCCTCGACCTGGCGGGAGATGACCGCGGCGCCGGGGTCGTCGAGCGGCCCGGCGTCGTACCGGGCGGGGATGCCCGGCGCGGCCTGGCCGACCGGGATGTCGGCGTCAGAGCCGCTGCCCGGGCGGGCGTGCCGCGGGGCGTCGAGCGGGTAGACGGCGAGGCCGTCGCCGGCCACCGACGCCCCGGGCACCGCCTCGGCGGTCCACACCGGCGGCGCGGCCGGGTCGAGGTCGGACGGGACCGGGTGCGCATCCCACGCGGTCGTCTCGGTGCCGCCCCAGGGCAGGTCCGCCGGCGCGGTGCCCGCCTGTTCGGGGATCTCGTCCTCCCAGGGGACCAGTTCGGGTGCGGACCGCGGCGCCGGGTCCTCGTCCGGATCGGCGGGCGCGGATCGCACCGGCAGCGGCGGGACCAGGCTCAGCGAACGCGGCTCGGGCGAGACGGTGTCGCCGTACGGGTCGGCAACGGCGAGGTCGAGGTCGAGGTCGACGGGCAGGGTGAGCATCGCGGGCGACGAGTGCTGGGCGGCGACCGCACGCCCGTCGTCGGTCTCGCGATCCGTCGCCGGGTCGGCGACGGGCCCGGCCGGGGCGGGTCCGGCCCACGCCGGCTCGGCGGTCCCGAGGTCGTCCCAGGCCAGTGCGGCCGGCTCGGCCGGCTGCCGGTTCAGGTCGGTCTCGTCGGCTAGGGCCTCGTCCCAGGCGGGAGCCGCGGGCTCGGCGGGCTGCCGGTCGACGTCGGTCTCGTCGGGTCCGAGCTGGTCCCAGCCGGACGCGGCCGGCTCGGCGGGCTCGCGGTCGTCCCAGGCCAGTGCGGCCGGCTCGGCCGGCTGCCGGTCCACGTCGGTCTCGTCGGCTATGGCCTCGTCCCAGGCGGGAGCCGCGGGCTCGGCGGGCTGCCGGTCCACGTCGGTCTCGTCGGGTCCGAGCTGGTCCCAGCCGGACGCGGCCGGCTCGGCGGGCTCGCGGTCCAGGTCGGTCTCGCCGGCTGCCGCCTCGTCCCAGGCGGGAGCCGCGGGCTCGGCGGGCTGCCGGTCGACGTCGGTCTCGTCGGGTCCGAGCTGGTCCCAGCCGGACGCGGCCGGCTCGGCGGGCTCGCGGTCGTCCCAGGCCGGTGTGGCCGGCTCGGCGGGCTCGCGGTCGTCCCAGGCCGGTGTGGCCGGCTCGGCGGGCTCGCGGTCCAGGTCGGTCTCGCCGGCTGCCGCCTCGTCCCAGGCGGGAGCCGCGGGCTCGGCGGGCTGCCGGTCCACGTCGGTCTCGCCGGCTACGGCCTCGTCCCAGCGCGGGAGCCGCGGGCTCGGCGGGCTCGGCGGGCTGCCGGTCCACGTCGGTCTCGTCGGGTCCGAGCTGGTCCCAGCCGGACGCGGCCGGCTCGGCGGGCTCGGCGGGCTCGGCCGGCTGCCGGTCCACCGCCGTCCCGCCGTTCCCGGTCCAGTCCGCTTGCCGCCCTTCGGCGACGTCCGCGGCCGGTCCGCTCCGGGCGGCCGCACCGGGCTCCCCCATGGCGGGCTCCGCGGTCGGAGGAGGGGGTGGCCGTCGCGTCGGGCGACGGCAGCACCGGCGTGCCGGTGTCCGTCTCGTCGTCGGGATCGACGACCACCCAGCCCGCCAGCGCCGCCATCGCGATCCGGACCGGCTCGCCGTCGGCGACGTCCGGCTCGTCCTCGCCCGGCCCGGCGTCGCCACTCGACAGATCCGGCTCGCCTGCCCCGGACCGCTCGATGGCCACGTCCTCGTCGGCCGGGAGCGCCCGCGGGGGAAGCTCGACGAACGCGTCCGGCCAGGTGGATGCCTCGGTCCGCGGCGCCGGCAGCACGGTCGCCGCGCCGAGCGCCGGCTCCGGCTCGGTGCGCTGGTCCAGCGCCCGGTACGCCGCGTCCAGCAGGCCGAGCGTGCCCCGCGCCGCCGACGCCGCCTCGTCCAGCAGCGCGGCCGTCCGCTCCGCCCGCAGCCGCCCGAAGTCCATGGTCAGCGGGTCGTCCAGCACGGCCCCGGGCAGCGGCCGCAGCGCGTCGGCGAGGTCGGCGCAGGTGTCGGACAGGTCCCGGGCGGCGGCGAGGAGCATCTCGATCCGCGCCCGGACGCGGTCGGACGCGTCGTCACCCGCCTCGTCCACGGCATCCGCCGCATGGACCCCCGGGGGAAGGAGGTCGGTGGGGCCGTCCTGCACGTCGCTCCCGTCCCTGGCCTGGCCGTCGGGCCATACTTGCGCCGACCGGGCGGCGGATCAAGCCCGCGGGCGCGATCGCCTAGGAGCGCAGCAGCCGGCGAGCCTTCTCCTGGTCGAAGTCGAGCGCGGCCAGCGGCGAGCGCCCGGCCCGCCTCGCCAGCTCACCGAGCCGGCGCACGTCGTCCTGAACGGACGGCTCGGTCAGCGCGCGCAGCGCGAAGGCCAGCGCCGAGGGCGACACGTCGTAGGCCCGCTCGAGCGTGATCGCGTACGAGGCGGCCCGCAGCGCGTCCTCGTCGTACCGGCGGTGCGTGCCGGGCGGCCGGCCCGTCGACAGCAGCCCGATCGCCTCCCGGTAACGCAGCATCCGCGGGGTCGTCCGGAGCCTTCGCGCCGCATCGGTGATGCTCAACACCCACCCATGGAAGCTTTCTGACAATGTCGTGTCAAGAAATCCGGACCCGGGCTCCGAGCCCACTAGGGTCCTGCGACATGACCGATCACCCCAGACACGATGTGGCGGACCTCTCCCTGGCCGCGCAAGGGCGGGCCCGCATCGAGTGGGCCGAGCGCTCGATGCCGGTGCTGCGCCAGATCCGCGAGCGGTTCGAGAAGGAGCGGCCGTTCGCCGGCGTCAAGCTCGCCGCCTGCATGCACGTCACCACCGAGACCGCGAACCTGATGCGGGCACTGAAGGCCGGCGGTGCCGAGCTGTTCCTGTGCGCCTCCAACCCGCTGTCCACCCAGGACGACACCGCCGCCTCGCTGGTCGTCGACTACGGCATCAGCGTGTTCGCCCGCAACGCGGTCGACACCAAGGGCTACTACGAGCACATCAACTCCGCCCTCGACGGCCAGCCGGACTTCGTCTTCGACGACGGCTGCGACCTGGTCAACACCGTGCACACCACCCGCAGCGAGCTGCTCGGCACCGTCAAGGCCGGCTGCGAGGAGACCACGACCGGCGTGATCCGGCTGCGCGCGATGGCCGCCGACGACGCGCTGAAGTTCCCGATGGTGGCGGTCAACGACACCGACACCAAGCACATGTTCGACAACAAGTACGGCACCGGCCAGTCGACCCTGGACGCGATCTTCCGCTCGACCAACACGCTGCTCGCCGGCAAGACCGTCGTGGTCGCCGGCTACGGCTACTGCGGCAAGGGCGTGGCCAGCCGGTCCAAGGGCATGGGCGCCAACGTCGTGGTCACCGAGATCGACCCGACCAAGGCGCTGGACGCGGCGATGGAGGGCTTCAAGGTCCTGCCGATGTCCGAGGCCGCGCGGATCGGCGACGTCTTCGTCACCGTCACCGGCAACCGCGACGTGCTGCGCGCCGAGCACTTCGAGGCGATGAAGGACGGCGCGATCTTCTGCAACTCCGGTCACTTCGACATCGAGATCGACGTGAAGTGGCTCGAGGACAACGCCGTGTCGAAGAACTCCAAGATCCGGCACCAGACCGACGAGTACGTGCTGGCCGACGGCCGCCGGCTGCTGCTGCTCGCCGAGGGCCGGCTGGTCAACCTCGGCGCCGCGGAGGGTCACCCCGCCGCGGTGATGGACATGTCCTTCTCCGACCAGGCGCTGACCGCCGAGTGGCTGGCCGCACACGCGGCCGAGCTGGAGCCCGGCGTGCTGGAGGTGCCCGAGGAGATCGACAAGGAGGTGGCGCGGCTCAAGCTCGCCTCGATGGGGATCGACATCGACACCCTCACCCCGGCGCAGGAGGACTACCTCACCTCCTGGGAGCACGGCAGCTAGGTGAGATGGCCGCTGTCCCCGTCGCGACGAGCGGCGGGGCGGCGGCGCATCCCGGGGTAGGTAGCGGCGATGGACGTCGTGGATGTCGCGTACGCCGTCGCGGGCGTCGGCGCGCTGCTCGCCGGACTGCTCCCCCGGCTGCTCGAGGGCCGTGCGCTGTCCATGCCCATCGCGTTCCTGGGTCTCGGCATGCTGGTCTTCGCGCTGCCGAGCGACCTGCCGGTGCCCGACCCGATCCGCTACCCGTGGATCGCCGAGCACCTGACGGAGTTCGGCGTGATCGTCGCGCTGATGGGCGCCGGGCTGAAACTCGACCGCCCGGTCGGCTGGCGCCGCTGGTCGTCCACCTGGCGGCTGCTGGCGATCACCATGCCGCTGTCGATCCTCGCGGTCGCGGTGCTCGGCTGGTGGGTGGCCGGGCTGGCTCCTGCCGCGGCGCTGCTGCTCGCCTCGGCGCTCGCCCCGACCGACCCGGTGCTCGCCTCCGACGTGCAGGTCGGCGAGCCCACCGACGACGAGGACAGCGAGGACGAGGTGCGCTTCGCGCTCACCTCCGAGGCCGGTCTCAACGACGGGCTCGCGTTCCCGTTCACCTACCTGGCGATCGCGGTGCTGACCGCGGGCAGCACCCCGGTCGCGGTGTGGCTGGGTGGGTGGTTCGCGGTCGACGTGCTCTACCGGCTGGCCGTCGGCCTGCTGGGCGGGCTCGCGATCGGCTGGCTGCTGGGCCGGCTGTTCTTCCGAGCCCGGTCGCAGCGGCTGCGGCTGGCGAACCACGCCGAGGGCTTCACGGTGCTGGCGGCGACCTTCCTGGCGTACGGGCTGACGGAGGTCGCCGGCGGGTACGGCTTCCTCGCCGTGTTCGTCTGCGCCTGCTCGGTGCGGGCCGCCGAGCGCGACCACGGCCACCACCAGGTCATGCACGACTTCGCCGAGCAGGTGGAGCGGCTGTTCACAGTCGGGTTGCTGCTCCTGCTCGGCGGTGCGATCGTCGACGGCCTGCTGGCGCCGCTGAGCTGGCGCGGCGCGCTGGTGGCCGGCCTGCTGCTGCTGGTGGTCCGACCGCTGGCCGGCTGGCTGGCGCTACGCGGTGCGCCGGGGACGCACGCCGAGCACGCGGTGATCGGGTTCTTCGGCATCCGCGGGATCGGCTCGCTGTACTACCTGTCGTACGCGCTGGCCACGGCGGCGTTCCCGCAACCGGAGCAGCTGTGGGCGATCGTCGGGGTGGTGGTCCTGGCCTCCGTGGTGGTGCACGGCGTCGCGGCGACGCCGGTCATGCGGCGGCTGGACCGCGCCCGGGAGCGGACCGGCACCGGGGAGCCGGGACGAGCGCGGCGCGGCGGAGGATAGCCGGGTGCCGACCGGGACGTACCAGCTCGCGGACGGGGTGGTGGAGCACTTCTCCTGCGCGCCCGGCCCGGCCGGCTGGCGGTACGTCGGGTCGTCCACGGCCGGCCGGGTGGACCTGACGCTCGACGGCGGCGGCCGGCAGGTCCGGCTCTCGATGTCCGCCGGCGGGCGGGAGCTGCGCGGCGGGGTGGCCGGCCCGGACACGGTCTGGGTACGCGACGGCGTGGAGCGGGCCGCTCCGGCCGCGGGTTTCGCCGGGGCGTCGCCCGCCTTCCTGGTCGCGGCCGTCCGGCTGCTGCGGCTGCAGCCGGGATCCCGGGCCCGGCTGCGGCTGGTCGCGGTGATCGGCGCCGCGCTGGCGACGCGGGTGGTGGAGCAGGGGTGGGAGCTGGTCTCGGTGACCTCGCACCCGGCCGAGACCGGCCCGCTGCCGGTGGGCAGCTACCGGGTGGCCGACCTGCAGACCGGCGAGGTGGGGCAGGTGCACGTGGCCGGGGACGTCGTGCTCGCCGCCCCCGGGGTGGAGCTCACCGGACTGGAGTCAGCGCCGAACCTGTGAGCCGGGCGGGCCGCCGGCGTAGGGCTGCCACCCGGGCGGGGTGCCGTACGGGCCGTACCCGGCGGACGGAGGGCGCGGCGGGGGCCAGCCCGGGTACCACCCCGGCGGCAGGCCGGGCCACCCGGCCGCCCGCAGCGCCCGGTCCTCCTCGCGGCGGCGGCGTTCGGCGAGCACCGCGGTCAGGTACGCCCAGCCCGGCGTGCCGGGCGGCGGCTCGGGGGTGGTCCTCGCCCGCACGTCGGCGACCAGCTCCCCGGCGAGCGCCTCCCGCGCGGCCGGGGTGAGCTGGCCGGCCCGGCCGAGGAACTGCCGCACCGCCAGGGCCAGCCCGTCGTCCAGGCCGGCGAGGTCGAGCGTCGGCGCCCACCACGCCAGCGGCAGCGGCATCACCGGTGTCCACAGTGGACGGGGCGGCATCCGTTCCTGCAGCACGACGGTGCCCGCCGCCATGTCCCCGATCCGCTTTCCCCGTTCGGAGAACATCGACACGACCATGCCGACGGCGGGCCCGACCGAGAGCAGGAACACGCCGGGCCGCTCGATCGCGAGGCCGACCAGCCCGCGGACGAGGGCGTGCCGGAAGGTGATCGGACCCCCGTCGTCGCGCACCACCCGCAGCCCGAGCGCGGCCTTGCCGACCGTGCGGCCGCGGCTCAGCGTCTCGGCGATGACCGGGTAGCCGAGGAAGACCAGCACGATCAGCAGCACGCTGACCCCGGCGATCAGCGCGTCGTCCGCGCTCTGCAGCCCCGCCTGGAGCAGCAGCAGCAGGATGACCGTGTACGCCACGGCCATCACCAGCAGGTCGAGGACCGCCGCGGTGAGGCGGGACGGGAGCTGCGCGATGCGCAGGTCGAGCGCGACGGCCTCGCCGGTCACCACGTCGGACACCGCCCGAGTCTCCCGCATAGGGTTGCGCGGGTGGACATCGACGCCTTCGTCGCGCGGCACTCGGCGGAGTGGCACCGGCTGGAGGAGCTGGTGTCCCGGCGCCGGCTGTCCGGGGACGAGGCGGACGAGCTGGTCGCGCTCTACCAGCGGGCGGCGACCCACCTGTCCCTGGTCCGTACCCGGTCACCGGACCCGGCGCTGATCGGCCGGCTGTCGTCGCTGGTCGCCCGCGGCCGCAGTGCGGTGGCCGGCGGGTCGACGCCGGCCTGGTCGGAGGTGCGCCGCTTCTTCCGGGTCACCTTCCCGCTGTCGGTCTACCGGGCGTGGCCCTGGTGGTGCGCGGTGGCGACCGGCTTCTCGCTGGTCGCGTTCGGGCTGATGGGCTGGATCGCCGGTCACCCCGAGCTGTGGGCCCGGCTCGCGACCCCCGCGGAGATCGAGCAGCTCGTCGACGGCGACTTCGCCAGCTACTACTCGGAGAACCCGGCGCAGTCGTTCGCGTTCCGGGTGTGGACCAACAACGCCCTCGTCGCCGCCGGGACGCTGGTGCTCGGCATCACCCTGATCGGCACGCTGTGGATCCTGCTGCAGAACGCGGTGAGCGTCGGCCTGATCGGCGGCCTGATGATCGGCAGCGGTAGGTCGGACGTGTTCTTCGGGCTGATCAGCCCGCACGGGATCCTCGAGCTCACCGCCGTCTTCGTCGCCGCGGGGGCCGGCCTCCGGCTCGGCTGGGCGTGGGTGGACCCCGGGCCGCTGCCGCGCGGCCGGGCGCTGGCCGCGGCCGGCCGGGAGGCGATCGTGGTCGCGGTCGGCCTGGTGGTGGTGCTCGCGGTGACCGGGGTGATCGAGGCCTTCGTGACACCGTCGCCGCTGCCGACCTGGCTCCGGGTCGGGATCGGGCTGCTCGCCGAGGCGCTGTTCCTGGCGTACGTGCTGGTGTACGGCCGGCGGGCCGCGCTGGCGGGGGAGAGCAGTGATCTCGAGCTCGGGCAGCGCGAGGACGTGGCGCCGGTGTCGTGATGATCCCGCCGAACGGCCGTCCTCGTCCGGGGCGCGCCGGGCCGGCCAGCTCCCCGACCGACTCTTCCGGCTGAACGACCTCCCGGCACGACCGCCGCCGCCGGTCGTCGCCGGTCGCCGCCGGTATCGGGTCGGGAGGAACCGCTAGAGGCGGCCGGCGGCTTTCAGGGACAGGTAGGCGTCGGCGACGCGGGAGGCGAAGACGTCGGCGGGCTCGTCGACGACCGTGACCCCCCGGCGGCGCAGCTGGGCGGTGACCCGGCGCCGCTCGGACAGCGCGCGTTCGGCGGCCGCCGCTTCGTAGACCGCCGCGGTGTCCCCCCGCCGGGCGGCCAGCTCGGCCACCCTCGGATCGCCGACGGCCGCGATCACCACGGTGTGCCGGGTGGTCAGCCCGCCGAGCACCGGCAGCAGGCCGTGCTCGATCGGCGCCGGGTCGAGCGAGGTGAACAGCACCACCAGCGCCCGCTTGCGCTCGCGGCGGAGCACCTCGGCGACGAGGAGCCGCGCGTCGGACTCGACCAGCGCCGGCTCCAGCCCGGCCATCGCCTGCACCAGGGTCGGCAGCACCTCGCCGCGGGTGGCGCCCTCGACCGAGGCACGCACGACCGAGTCGGCGGCGAGCAGGTCGACCCGGTCGCCGGCCCGCGCCGCCACCGCGGCGAGCAGCAGGCAGGCGTCGAGGGCGGCGTCGAGGCGGGGGATGTCACCGACCCGGGCGGCGGAGGTGCGCCCGGTGTCCAGCACGCAGACCAGCCGACGGTCCCGCTCCGGGCGCCAGGTGCGGACCACGACGTCGCCGCGCCGGGCGGTGGCCCGCCAGTCGATGGAGCGGACGTCGTCGCCGTCGACGTACTCGCGCAGCGAGTCGAACTCGGTGCCCTGGCCGCGCCGGTTCAGCGTCACCGCGCCGTCGAGCTCCCGGAGCCTGGCCAGCTTCTCCGGCAGGAACTTGCGCGAGGTGAACGGCGGCAGCACCCGCACGGACCAGGGGACCCGGTGCGCGTCGCTGCCGGCCGGCGAGACCGAGCGGGCCGATCGAGCGCACCGTGACGTCGGCGGCGGTGCGATCGCCGCGGCGGGTCGGCGTCAGCCGGCTGGTGAGGCGCCGCCGCTCGCCGGGCGGGATGTCGATCGGCTGGGTGCGCGGCGTCGCGCCGGCCGAGGGCAGCCAGGCGTCGCGGAGCATGCCGCGGACCCGGCGCCGGCCGGCGTTGGTGACCAGGAGGGTGACCTCGACCGGCTGGTCGAGCCGGGTGCTGGTGGCGCCGGCGCGGCTCATCGCCAGGTCGGCGACCCGCCCGGCGCGGGCGACGTCCAGCGCGACCCCGAGCAGCAACAGGCCCGCGGCGACCCAGAGCCAGGCCGGCCCCAGCGGCGCGACGAGCACGCCGAGGGCCGCGAGCAGGGGGGTGCGGCCGGTGATCGCCATCGTGGGCGGTCGCCGCTCAGCGCGGAGCCGGCACGGCGGCCAGGACGCTGTCCAGGACGCCGTCCGGGGTCACGCCCTCCAGCTCCGCCTCCGGGCGCACCGAGACCCGGTGCCGCAGGGTCGGCCTGGCCAGCGCCTTGACGTCGTCCGGGGTGACGTAGTCGCGGCCGGACAGCCACGCCCACGCCTTGGCGGTGGCGAGCAGGGCGGTCGCGCCGCGGGGGGAGGCGCCGAGCGACAGCGACGGCGACTGCCGCGTCGCCCGGCACAGGTCGACGACGTACGCCAGCACCTCCGCGGCGGCCTGCACGCCGCGGACGGCGGCGCGACCGGCGGCGAGGTCGTCTGGACCGGCGACCGGACTCACCCCGGCGGCCCGCAGGTCCCGCGGGTCGAAGCCGCGGTGGTGGTTGTTCAGGATGCGGAACTCCTCGTCCCGGGACGGCAGCGGCACGGTCAGCTTGAGCAGGAAGCGGTCCAGCTGCGCCTCGGGCAGCGGGTAGGTGCCCTCGTACTCCACCGGGTTCTGCGTCGCGATCACGATGAACGGGTCGGGCAGCGGCCGCGGCTCGCCCTCGACCGAGACCTGCCGCTCCTCCATCGCCTCCAGCAGCGAGGCCTGGGTCTTCGGTGGGGTGCGGTTGATCTCGTCGGCGAGCAGCAGGTTGGTGAACACGGGGCCGGCGCGGAAGGAGAACTCCGCGGTCCGGGCGTCGTAGACCAGCGAGCCGGTGACGTCGCCGGGCATCAGGTCGGGGGTGAACTGGAGCCGTTTCGTCTCCAGCGCGAGCGACGCGGACAGCGCCCGCACCATCAGCGTCTTGGCGACGCCCGGCACCCCCTCGAGGAGCACGTGACCGCGGCAGAGCAGCGCGATGACCAGGCCGGTGACGGCGGAGTCCTGGCCGACCACGACCTTCCCGACCTCGGTGCGCAGGCGGGTCAACGCCGTCCGGGCGCGCTCGTTGTCCACGCTGGTCCCACCAGGCGCCCCGGCCGACCAGCCGCCGGTGCCGGCCACCCGACCCGGTCCGCCGGAGTCGCCGGGACCGCCGGTCCGGCCCGCGCCGGGCCGAGCCGCCTGCACCGGCGCCGAGCCGGTCGGCACCTCGGGCGGCGCACCGCCGGGTGGGCCGCCGGCCGGCGGAGGCGTGTGCGTCGGCTGTTGGCTCACGATCGTGATACCTCCGGATCGAGCGTGCTGCGGGCCATCGAGTCGAGCGTCTCGGTCAGCCGGACGAGGCCGGCGTCGTCGGCGGGCGGCGCTCCGAACAGCGCGGCGTTCACCTCGGCGTCGGGCCACCCCGAGCGGGCGGCGACCGCGGCGACCACGGCCTCCGGCGGCGGTTCCCCACCGGGGCCGGGGTCGATGCCCAGCCGTGGTGTCAGGCGGGCCAGCGTCCCCGAGCGGAGCGCCTCGGCGGCCCGGTCCCGCGCCTGCGCGCGCCGATAGAGCCGGGCTCGGCCCTCCACCGTCTCCGCGGCGCGGACCACCACCGGCAGCGGCTCCGCGACCGGCGGCCCCAGGCGACGTCCGCGCCAGAGGGCGAGCAGCAGGCCCGCGAACAGCAGCTGGAGCAGCGCCGGGCCTACCCAGTCCGGCAGGATCGAGGAGACCGAGCCGTCCTGCCCGGCGGCGCTGCCCGGTGCCGGCACCAGCCATCTCAGCTCGTCCGCGCTGCCGTCCCCGCCGAGCAGGTTGACCGCGAGCGCGGCGTTGCCGTCGTCCGCCAGCCGCTCGTTGGTCAGGAACTCTCCGGTGCCGAGCACCACCAGCTCGGCACCTGCCCGGGTACGACCGGTGACCAGCGCGCCGTCCTCGCCGTCGCCGCGATAGCAACTGGTCCCGGTCTCGGTGGTGTACGTCTTGCCACCGATCACCGCGTCACCGGCGGCGTCCGCGGCCGGCTCGGGGCAACCCGGGCTCCGGGCGCGGATCGGGATCGTCCCGGACGGGTCGATCCCGGCCGCGACGGCACCCAGCGCGTCGTCGCCCGGCGAGACGAGCACCACGGTGCCGACGTCCAGCTCGCCCAACGCGCGCAGCGGGTCGGCTCCGAGCAGCGCCGGGTGTCCGACGAGGATCACGGTCCGGCTGCCCGGGTCCGCGGCGAGCCCGGCCGGGTCGGTGCGGCGCTCGACCCTGACGCCGCGCTCGCCGAGCAGGGTCGCGAGTGCCCGGCTCCCGGTCGGCTCCGCGGACCGGGGGTCGAGCCGGCCGCCGACGCTCCGGTTGCCGGCGAGGCCGATCCCGGTGGCGACCACCAGGATGCCGAGCAGCACGAACACGACCACCCGGTAACGGCGCCACAGGCTCCGGACGCCGGCGCCGGTCACGGTGGCGGCCCGCTCGTCCGGGACCGCGTCTGCCTCCGCGGTGCTCACCGGGGCACCTGGTAGCCCGGAGGCGCGGCGCCCGATGCGGCCACGACCAGCTGAGCGCGCTGGATCCGCTGATCGGCCTGGCGGAGCGCGGCGTCCGCCTGCGCGGTGCCGGTCCTGCCGCCGTACCAGATCTCGTCGAAGACGGTCGCCGCGGTCCGGAGATCCGGTGCCACGACGGGCACCAGCGCGCCCGCCTCCCGGGCCACCTCGTCGGCGGTCCGCCCCGGCCTGGGCTCGAGCACCCCCCGCGTCTCCAGCTCGCGGACGATCGCTCGCATCCGCTCGCGGACGGCCTGCGCGTACCTGCCCTCGCCCGCGAACCCGTCCGCCCGCCGCCGGTGCTCGGCGGCGTCCAGCCGGCCGGAGATCTCCACCACGGCGGAGCTGCTGCGCGCGCTGCGCCGTACCGGACCCACCCGCCAGGCCACGTACGCGGTGACGGCGACCACGGCGACGGCGATCAGGACCAGGGCCGGCCCGCCGCCGGGGATGGCGCTCGCCGCCCGGTCGAGCAGCTCGTTCAGCCAGTCGAGCACCCGGTCCAGCGCCCGCTCGAGCGGCCCGGGGTCGTTGCGGTGGTAGATGTCCTTGGACAGCTCGCTCTCGGCCGCCCGCCTGGCCTCGTCGCGACCAACCGGCGCGATCGCGGCGAGCTCGGCGCCGTGGCCGGTCCGGGTCACGGTCCGCCTCCGGCCGGTGCGACCACGCCGGCCGTGCCCGCCACCCCGGCCGCCCGCGCCTGGCGCTGCAGGACCAGGTCGAGACCTTCCGCGCGCATTCGCCGGTCGACGTACAGCAGTGCGAGGACGCCGGCCAGGAACGGCGCCGTCAGCGTCTGCGCGGCGATCCCGCCGAGGTTGACCAGCGCGAGCGCCACCAGCGGCACCTGGTCACCGTCGCCGGCGCCCACCGCGTACGACGCCACCACCGCCGCCGCGGCGAACGGAACAGCGACCAGGTACTGCATCAGGATCGCCAGCAGCACGGACAGGCTCCGGATCCCCCAGACCCGCCCGAAGGCGGGCCAGGCGAGCCGCCAGGACCGCCGCACCGCCTGGACCGGACCCAGCCCTTCGAGGATGAGCGCGGGGGTGGTCAGCGCCCAGGCACCCCACAGGATCACACCGGGAACGACGAGCAGGACCAGGCCGACGTACGGCAGCAGCCCGGCGAGTCCCGACGCGACCAGCAGAGCCCAGATCCGAGGTCGGATCCGCGCCCACACCTGCCGGACGGTGACCTGGCGGCCGAGCACGTCCTCGGAGACGACGACTACCAGCATCCCGGTCAACACGGCGCCCACCAGCGCCGACAGGAGCGTGCCGGCGAGCGTGTCGAAGCCGCCGAGCACCTGCAGGGAGAAGGTGTCGTCGGTGAAGCCGGTCAGGGTCGGGATGTCGCCGGTGAGCAGTTGGATCGTCACGACGAGCGCCTGCTGAGCCGCGACGAGCACGGCGGCCAGGCCGACGGTCGCTCGGGGGTTGCGCCGGATGGTGCTGAAAGTGCCGTCCAGCACGTCTCCGACACCGAGCGGCCGGAGCGGTATCCCGCCGGGCTGCGGACGGTAGACCGGCGGCCCGGGGGCGGGCGGAGTCGCGACGACCGCCGGAGGCGGCACCGGCGGCGCGCCAGGCTCACCGGGCCGGGACCACCCCCGCGCGGGGTCCACTGGGGCGTCCGGAGCGGACCAGCCCGGCGGAGCCGGGCCGGGGCCGGGGACCGCGCGGTCCCGGCCCTGCTCCTGGCTCACTGGTGCTCCTCCGCCTCCCCTGTCACCCGGGTCGCCTGCGCGCCGGTCGGCCAATCGTGCCACGGGGTCTCCGGGCCCGCGCCGAGCCGGTCGCCAGCCGGGTGCGGCGCCTCGGCGACCCCTCGGCCGTTCAGGTGACACCATGGGGACATGAAAGGACGCGTCCTGGTGGTCGACGACGACCCGGCCCTTGCCGAGATGCTCGGCATCGTGCTTCGCGGTGAGGGCTTCGACCCGTCGTTCGTGGCCGACGGCGGGCGGGCCATCGGCAGTTTCCGGGACATCCGACCGGACGTGGTGCTGCTCGACCTCATGCTGCCCGGGATGAGCGGGATCGACGTGTGCAAGCAGATCCGCGCCGAGTCCGGGGTGCCGATCATCATGCTCACCGCCAAGACGGACACGGTCGACGTGGTCCTCGGTCTCGAGTCCGGCGCCGACGACTACGTGGTCAAGCCGTTCAAGCCGAAGGAGCTGGTGGCACGGATGCGCGCCCGGCTCCGCCGGACGGACGACCCGCCCGCCGAGGCGCTCTCGATCGGCGACGTCACGATCGACGTGCCGGGCCACTCCGTCACCCGGGGCACCACCGCGATCGCGCTGACGCCGCTCGAGTTCGACCTGCTCGTCGCCCTCGCCCGCAAGCCGCGCCAGGTCTTCACCCGGGAGGTGCTGCTCGAGCAGGTCTGGGGATACCGGCATGCCGCCGACACCCGGCTGGTGAACGTGCACGTCCAGCG
Source organism: uncultured Actinomycetota bacterium (assembly GCA_963785005.1). GTDB lineage: Bacteria > Actinomycetota > Actinomycetes > Mycobacteriales > CADCTP01 > CADCTP01. The sequence continues at coordinate 998,250 of CAWATS010000007.1, read as the reverse complement.
GCTGCGGTCGAAGGTCGAGCGCGACCCCGAGCACCCGGAGATCGTGCTCACCGTGCGGGGCGTGGGATACAAGGCCGGACCTCCCTGATGACCGGACTGCCGGCGTTGCGCTGGACCCGGCGCGAGAAGACGGCGTCCGTGCTGCCCCAACCGGATCCCGTCGGGTCAGGGGATGGTGCCGGACTCGATGACGGGCAGGCGCCGACCGGCCGCCCCGGGGCCGACGGTCGGCGCTCCGCCGCCGGCGGGACCGCCTCACCGGCCGGCTCCGTCGAGGCGGTGGCCGCGGGTCCGGCGGCGACGGGGGGCGCCGACCGCCAGGCGGCCGAACCCGATCCGGGTACTCCCGAGCTGTTGGCCGCCGGCCCGCCGTCGGACGGCGCCGGCTGGCGGCCTGCGCTTCGACGCTGGTGGTCGAGCGCGCGCCGGGTCGCGGTGGAGAGCCCGCGGTGGGCGGTAGACCGGTGGCAGCGGTCCCTCCAGCTGCGGGTTGCCGCCACCACGATGGTGATCTCCGGCCTTGTGGTGCTGGTCGCCGGGATCCTCTCGCTCAGCGCGATCACCACCGGGGTGCTCGACGCGAAGCGCCGGGCCGTCCAGATCGAGGCGACCAACGGAGTGCGGGTGGCCCAGGATCAGCTGACCTCCGCCGCCCGCGAGGACCGGCTGAGCCTCGGCAGGACGCTCAGCGCGGTCCAGGGGTCGGTGTCCCGGCGCGGCACCGAGGCCGGCCTGTTCTCGATCGTCGTGCTCTCCGGCGGCGCCGAGCCCTTCGTCTCGGGCACCGCGACGGCCGCGGACGTGCCCCAGGAGCTGCGCCGCGAGGTCGAGAAGGGGAACTTCGCCGAGATCTACGCCCCGGTGAAGACGGCTGACGGCAGGAAGACCAAGGGTCTCGTGCTCGGGGCGCCGGTGACCCAGCAGCCCGCCGGGTCGGTCGAGCTGTACTACCTCTTCCCCCTGCAGGCCGAGCAGCGGACGCTGGGCCTGGTCCGCAACACGGTGCTGCTCACCGGGATCTTGCTCGTGGCACTGCTGGCCGGCGTGGCGGCTCTGGTGACCGGTCAGGTCGTGCGACCGGTGCGGGTGGCGGCGCAGACCGCGGAGCGGTTCGCAGCCGGCCGGCTGCAGGAGCGCATGCAGGTCCACGGCAAGGACGACCTCGCGGCGCTGGCCGCCGCGTTCAACGACATGGCCGACAGCCTGCAGCGGCAGATCGGCAAGCTGGAGGAGATGTCCCGGCTGCAGCGGCGCTTCACCAGCGACGTGTCTCATGAGCTGCGCACCCCGCTCACGACCATCCGGATGGCAGCCGATCTGCTGTACGCCTCCCGCGGTGGCTTCGAGCCCCAGGTGGCTCGGTCGGCCGAGCTCCTGCAGCACGAGCTCGACCGCTTCGAGTCGTTGCTGGCCGACCTGCTCGAGATCAGCCGGTACGACGCGCACGTCGCCGTCCTCGAGCCGGATGCGGTCGACATCCGGGGCCTGGTCCGTGCCGCGGTCCGCACCACCGACGGGATCGCCGAGCGGGTCGGCACCGACGTCCGGGTCGACGTCCCGGAGGAGCCGGTCGTCGCCGACGTCGACGGCCGCCGGGTCGAGCGGATCCTGCGCAACCTGCTCGTCAACGCGGTCGAGCACGGCGAGGGCCGGCCGGTCGAGGTGTGCCTGCGCGGCGACGACAACGCGGTCGCGGTGACCGTCCGGGACCACGGCGTCGGGTTGCGCCCGGGCGAGGCCGCCTTGGTCTTCGACCGCTTCTGGCGGGCCGACCCGTCCCGCGACCGGCGTACCGGCGGCACCGGCCTAGGCTTGTCGATCAGCCTGGAGGACGCTCGCCTGCACGGTGGCTGGCTGCACGCCTGGGGCCGGCCGGGGCAGGGTGCGCAGTTCCGGCTGACCCTGCCGGCGCGCAACGGCGACGTGCTCGTCTCCTCGCCGCTGCCGATCGAGCCGGCGGACGCGACCCGGCCGAGCGGGCTGGTCCGACGCGCACCGGCGCTCTCGGAGCGCTCGCCGTGAGCCGCCGTGCACCCGCCCTCGCGGTGCTCGTCGCCGCCCTGAGCGTGCTGAGCGCCGGCTGCGCGAGCATTCCGGGCTCGTCCCGACCGCAGGTCATCAGCGAGTCGATCCCCGCCTCGCCGCCGCCGGTCGACGGCGACCCGAGGTTCGACGCGATCGTGCCGAGGGCAGGCGAGCAGCCCGAGGACATCGTCCGGGACTACCTCGCGGTCGGCGGCAGCTTCGAGCGCAAGCACGCCAGAGCCCGCGCCTACCTCACCGAGGCGAGCGCCAGGAAGTGGGACGACAACAACGGCGCGATCATCCTCGAGGACTCGGTCTACCTGGACGTGCGCCGAGGCGGCGAAGAGGTGTCGATGCGCGCGCAGCAGCGCGGACGGCTCGACGCCAACGGGACCTACCTGCCGAACGCGGCGCCCTACCCGTACACCTTCCAGCTGGAGAAGAACCGCGACGGGCAGTGGCGGATCCTCGATCCGCCGGCCGGCGTCTTCGTCCGCGCGGCAACCTTCGAGGACGTCTACCGTCCCTACAACGTCTACTTCCTCGACAACACCCGCACCCGCGTGGTCCCGGACGTCCGGTGGCTCGCCGCGGCGCAGGACCTGCCCAGCACGCTGGTGGCCGCCTTCGAGACAGGCCCGTCGCCGTTGCTGAAAGACGCCGTCCGCAACAACCTGATCGCCGCGAAGCTGCAGAGCAACGTCGTGCAGGACCGCGATCGGATGCAGGTCTACCTCACCGGCCTGGGCGACCAGTCCGACCCGATCACGCCGGGCGGCTTCGCGCAGCTGGTCTACACGCTCAACCAGTTCGGCGTCGGCGGGGTGGAGGTCTACTCCGACGGGCAGCCCCTGCAGCCGCTTGGTGCAGACCAGCCCCTGCAGCGCTTGAGCGACTTCCGCAGCTTCGACCCGGGCGCGCTGCCCGCGACCGCGCCCGGATACTTCGTCCGCAATGGTGCTGTCTGGACCACCGCGGGCACCCCGGCGCCCGGTCCGGCCGGCCAGGGCGACTACGGCGCCCGATCGGTCGCGGTGTCCGCGGACCAGCGCTGGATGGCGGTGGTCGGACGAGGGTCGGGCGGTCGGCCCACGCTCTTCGTCGGGCGAGCAGGCAGGCCGCTGCGCGCGGCGCTGACCGGTGCGTCGCTGAGCCCTCCCTCGTGGCTCACGCCCGCCGCGGAGGAGGTGTGGACCGTCCGCAACGGCACCGAGGTCGTGCTGGTCCCGACGCGCGGCGCCGCGACGCCGGTCGTGGTGCCGGCTCTCGACCGGATCGGCCCGGTACGGGCGCTGCGGCTGTCCCGGGACGGCACCCGGCTCGCGCTGGTCGCCGGTCCGGCCGGCCGCGAGCGCCTGTACGTCAGCGTGGTCAACCGGCAGGCCAGCGCGGCTTGGGTACCGGACCCGGTCGAGCTCGACGTGGGCGAGGGTCCCGTCACGGACGTGAGCTGGTCCGGCGCGCTCGACCTGGTCGCCCTGGTCCGCGGCGGGGAGCAGGACAGCGCCCTCTACGCCCTCCGGGTCGACGGCGTGACCGCCGGCCGTCTGGTGTCGACCTCGGGCCTGCCGGGCCCACCGTCGGCCGTCGCCGCCGCGCCGTCGCTGCCGATGCTCACCGTCGCTGCCGGGACGGTGTGGCGCACCCTCGCCAGCGACGAGCCCTGGACCCGGGTCAGTCGCGACGGCGGGGCCGGGTCGGCGCCGGCCTATCCCGGCTGACCCCTCGGGCCGCCGGACGGCGGCCCCGCAGATCCGCTCGGCCATCTCTGCCTCCACTCCGATCGGTCGTGTGCAGTCGTACCGGCGACCCGGCGGCGCCTCAACTCGTTGTCCACAGGCAGAACCGTCGTCCACAGATTGGCCGCGGGGGCTTCCCGGACCGGTCGCCGGGCGCGACGGTCGGCCCGTGATCCACGTTCTCGCCGATCTCCTCCTGCCGGGCGACTGCGCCGGCTGCGGCCACCCGGCCGGGCCGCTCTGCCCTGCCTGCCGGTCCTGCCTGGCCCGGCCGCGGGCGCACCGGCCGGATCCCTGTCCGGCTGGCCTGCCACCGGTCGCCGTCGCGGGCACCTACGCCGGGCCCGTCCGCGCCGCCGTGCTGGCGTTCAAGGAGCGTGGTCGCAGGGACCTGGCCGCCGCGCTCGGTGACGCGCTGGCAGTGGCCGTGGCGGCGATCCTCCGCGGCCGACCCCGGCTGCCGGTGCTCCTGGTGCCCGTGCCGTCCGGTCGTGCCGCGGCGCGACTGCGAGGTGGGCAGCATGTGGAGCTGCTGGCCCGCGCAGCTGCGCGCTCGCTGGGCGGAGCGGGCGTGGCCGCGGCGGTCGTGCCGGTGCTGCGCCACGCCGGGACGGGAGCGGACACGGCGCGGCTGACGGCGGCCGAGCGCGGCCTCGCATCGGTCGGCAGGTTCCGGGTCGACCCGCGCCGTGCCGCGGCCGTGCCACCGGGATCGGCGCAGCCATGCGTGGTGCTCGTCGACGATCTCGTGACGACCGGCCACACCCTGGCCGCAGCTGCCCAGGCGCTCACCGTCGCGGGGCTGGCGCTGACGGGCGCCGCCACTGTTGCCGCCACCGAACGCAGGAGCCCGGTCGCGCTCAATGTAAGCGATCAGTCACGAAGAGTACCGACCGGTCGGTGCCGGTCCTGGCCCGCCAGCGTTGCACCGGACCGGCGAGATGACCGACCGGTAGCCGTTGTCCGACGCGCGGGGGTGTCGGACGGGTCCCCCGCTCGGCTACCGTCGGACGGGACCCGGGGAGAGGAGGCGCTCCGCCGGCACCGGCACTGGATCCGGTGTTGCGTCGACCGTCGCGAGGAGGGTCCGCGACGGCACGGGGCCGCGACCGGCGGACGCCGATCACCGCACTGGAGGTCGCGTGGACGTAGTCGTCAGGGGACGGAACGTCGAGGTGCCGGATCACTACCGGCAGCACGTCACGGAGAAGCTCGTACGCGTGGAGCGCTACGACCACAAGATCATCCGGATGGACGTCGAGCTCTACCACGAGCGGAACCGGCGCCAGTCGAGCGCCTGCCAGCGAGTCGAAGTCACCTGCAAGACACGGGGTCCGGTAGTGCGCTCCGAGGCTTCCTCCGCCGACTTCTACAGCGCCCTGGATGCGGCGGTGACCAAGCTGGAGGGCCGGTTGCGGCGGGCCGCCGACCGCAGGCGGGTGCACCGGGGCTCGCGCACGCCGACATCCGTCGCGGCCGCGACGGGTGCGCTGCCGATCGACGGCGTCGCCGCCGGGACGGACGGCGCCTCGCCGGTGCCGGTGGGCACTCTGGTGCTCGACCAGTCTCCGGCCGGAGAGCAGCCGGGTCTGATCGTCCGGGAGAAGGAGCACCCGGCCAAGCCGATGACGATCGAGCAGGCGTTGTTCGAGATGGAGATGGTCGGCCACGACTTCTACCTCTTCGCCGACGCCGACACCGGCCAGCCGAGCGTCGTCTACCGGCGCAAGGGCTACGACTACGGCGTGATCCGGCTCATCTCCTGACCTGGGCGGCCCGGGGTCGGCCGCCGCGGCGCGCGGCGCCGGCCGTAGCCGGTTGGGCTGTCTGGCGGACTCGCGGGCGTCGGGACCGGGCGGCCGGCGCGACCGCGTCGGGCGATACCGGGGTGGTCGGTGAGCGGACACGCTCACCCCGGCTGGGCCGGGCCGCCGGAGTCGATCCGGGTCCTGCTGGTGGACCACTCGCCCACCGGTCAGCCCGGCGACGTCAGGCCGTAGCGGACCTCGTCGGCCCGGCCGCCATCGGCCGTCGGCAGCCGCAGCCGCGCCAGCCCCTCCCGGCGGAAGCCGCTGCGCTCGGCGACCCGCTGCGAGGCGACGTTGTCGACCGCCGTCCCGAGCTCGAGCCTGCTCAGTCCCGCTGTCGAGAAGGCCCACCCGGCGACCAGCCGGAGCGCCCGCACCGCGTAGCCGCGGCCACGCCAGGCCGGGCGGATCCCGTAGCCGACCTCGGCCACCCGCATGGCCGGCGCCGTCACCCGCAGACCGAGCGAGCCGGCGTACTCACCCGAGGCGGCGTCGACGACGGCGAAGCGGGCCTCGGTGCCGGCCAGCCACAGCGAGGCGGTGGCCGCGACGTACGCGCTCGCGTCCTGGGGCGTCCAGACCCGCCTGCTGATCGCCCACCGCCGTGCCTCCGGGTCGCCCCTCTCGTCCAGCAGCGGCGCCTCGTCCCCGGGCTGCACCCGCCGCAGGGTCACGGTCCCGTCGGTCAGGTCGGCGACGTCCGGCAGCGCCCGGGGTGCCGGCCCGGCGGGGTCCGTCGAGAGCAGCCCGAAGAGCACCGCATCGACCCGACCGGCGCCGTCCTGCGCCGCGGCGCGCAGCACCCCCTCCCTGCGGAAGCCGGCCGCCAGCGCGACCCGCTGCGAGGCCTCGTTCCCGACGGCGGCGACCACCTCGACCCGGCTGGTGCCGTGGGCGAAGGCCCAGGCACAGAGCCCACCGGTCGCCTCGGCGGCATAGCCGCGACCCCGGGCCCAGGGCGCGACCCAGTAGCCGATCTCCGCTGCCGAGCGCGGACCGGTGTCCACCCGCAGACCGCACGAGCCGACCACCCTGCCGGTGGACCGCTCGGTGACCGCGGACTGCAGCCCTTCGCCGGACCGGCGCGCCCGGTGACCCTCCTCGGTCACCCAGTGCACGGCGTCCGCGAGGGTGTACGGGTGGGGCAGCGGCAGCCAGCGCTGGATCGTCGGGTCGGCGCACGCCCGGCGCACGTCCTCCGCGTCGCCCGACTGCCAGGGCCGCAGCAGCAACCGGCCGGTGTGGACCCGCTCGGTCATCCAGTCGACCCCGGCGTACCCGGACACCGCGCTCCTCCCCCCGACCGTCGAGGGCCGCGTGACCCGCCGCGGCTGATCGCATCCTCCCTGACGCGGGCGCACCGGAGCCGCCCAGATCCGCTCGTCCGGGCACATCCGGGCCGGTCCGCGCGTTCGACTGCCGAAGTCGCCCAGGGCCTGGGCCGCCTACGATGGTCATGAGCCGTCTCGAGGGAGCTGACGTCGCACCGTGGTACTGAACAGGATCCTGCGCGCCGGGGAAGGCAAGATCGTCCGCAGGCTCAAGGCGATCGCCGAGCACATCAACACACTGGAGCCCGACTACGTCGACCTGACCGACGCCGAGCTGCGGGCGCAGACCGACGTGTTCCGCAAGCGGCTCGCGGACGGCGAGACCCTCGACCACGTCCTGCCGGAGGCCTACGCCGTCGTGCGGGAGGCGGCGAAGCGGACCCTCGGCCAGCGCCACTTCGACGTGCAGCTGATGGGCGGCGCGGCGATGCACATGGGCAACATCGCCGAGATGAAGACCGGCGAGGGCAAGACGCTGGTCAGCACGCTGCCGGCGTACCTGAACGCGCTGACCGGCGACGGCGTCCACGTCGTCACCGTGAACGACTACCTGGTCAAGCGGGACGGCGAGTGGATGGGCAGGGTGCACCGCTTCCTCGGTCTCGAGGTCGACGCGATCCTGTCCCAGATGCGACCCGACGAGCGGCGCCGGGCGTACGCGGCCGACATCACCTACGGGACCAACAACGAGTTCGGCTTCGACTACCTGCGCGACAACATGGCCTGGAGCAACGCCGAGCTCGTGCAGCGCGGGCACAACTTCGCGATCGTCGACGAGGTCGACTCGATCCTCATCGACGAGGCCCGCACGCCGCTGATCATCAGCGGTCCGGCCGAGCAGAGCGCCCGGTGGTACCAGGAGTTCGCCCGGCTCTCGCCGATGCTCAAGAAGGACGCCGACTACGAGGTCGAGGAAGGCAAGCGCACGGTCGCGATCACCGAGTCCGGCGTCGAGAAGGTCGAGGACCAGCTCGGCATCGAGAACCTGTACGAGGCGGTCAACACGCCACTGGTCGGCTACCTGAACAACGCGCTGAAGGCCAAGGAGCTCTACAAGCGCGACCGGGACTACATCGTCGCCAACGGCGAGGTCCTCATCGTCGATGAGTTCACCGGCCGGGTGCTGCACGGCCGGCGTTACAACGAGGGCATGCACCAGGCCATCGAGGCCAAGGAGGGGGTGCCGATCAAGGACGAGAACCAGACGCTCGCCACGATCACCCTGCAGAACTACTTCCGCCTCTACGACAAGCTCGCCGGCATGACCGGCACCGCCCAGACCGAGGCCGCCGAGCTGCACCAGATCTACAAGCTCGGCGTGGTGCCGATCCCGACCAACATGCCGATGATCCGCGCCGACCAGGCCGACGTGGTCTACAAGTCCGAGGACGCGAAGTTCTCGTCGGTGGTCGACGACATCGCCGAGCGGGTCGAGGCGGGCCAGCCGGTGCTGGTCGGCACGGCGAGCGTGGAGAAGTCCGAGCTGCTGTCCTCGATGCTGCTGCGCCGGGGCATCCCGCACGAGGTGCTCAACGCGAAGCACCACGAGAAGGAGGCCATGATCGTCGCGCTGGCCGGCCGGGCGGGCGCGGTGACGGTGGCCACCAACATGGCCGGCCGCGGGACCGACATCGTGCTGGGCGGCAACCCGGAGTTCCTCGCCGACCAGCAGCTGCGCGACCGGGGGCTGTCTCCGTCGGAGACGCCGCAGGAGTACGAGGCCGCCTGGGAGCGTGCGGTCGAGGACGCCAAGGCGCAGGTGGCGAAGGAGCACGAGGAGGTGGTCGAGGCCGGCGGCCTGTACGTGCTCGGCACCGAGCGGCACGAGTCCCGCCGGATCGACAACCAGCTGCGCGGCCGGTCCGGGCGGCAGGGCGACCCGGGCGAGTCCCGGTTCTACCTCTCGCTCGGCGACGACCTGATGAAGCGCTTCAACGCCGCCGCCGTCGAGACGATCATGACCCGGTTGAACATGCCGGAGGACGAGCCGATCGAGTCCAAGATGGTCTCCCGCGCGATCAAGTCCGCGCAGACCCAGGTCGAGCAGCAGAACTTCGAGATCCGCAAGAACGTGCTGAAGTACGACGAGGTCCTCAACCGGCAGCGCACGGTCATCTACGACGAGCGGCGGCGCGTGCTGGAGGGTGCCGACCTGCAGGAGCAGGTCGAGCACATGATCCGTGACGTCGTGACCAGCTACGTCGAGGGCGCCACCGCCGACGGGTATCCCGAGGACTGGGACCTCGACCAGCTGTGGACGGCGCTGCGGTCGCTCTACCCGGTCTCGCTCACGATCGAGGACGTGGTGTCGGAGGCCGGCGGCGATCGGTCCGGGCTGTCCACGGAGCTGCTCACGGAGCTGCTCACCGCCGACGCGCGCTCGGCGTACGAGGCCCGCGAGGACGAGCTCGGATCGGAAGTGACCCGCGAGCTCGAGCGCCGCGTGGTCCTGCAGGTGCTCGACCGCAAGTGGCGGGAGCACCTGTACGAGATGGACTACCTGCAGGAGGGCATCGGGCTGCGGGCGATGGCGCAGCGCGACCCGCTGGTCGAGTACCAGCGGGAGGGCTTCGACATGTTCGGCGCGATGCTCGACGCGATCAAGGAGGAGTCGGTCGGGTTCCTGTTCAACGTCGAGGTCGAGGTGCAGCAACCGGCCGAGCCCGAGGCAGATCCGGCGACCGTGGGCGCCGCGGAGCCGGCGCACGGCGGCGTTGCCGAGCCCGCCCCGGCGGAGCGGCACGCCCCGGCGCTGACGGCGAAGGGGCTGCAGGCGCACGGCCGCTCGGACAACCTGCAGTACTCGGCGCCGACGTTGGACGCGGCCGAGCCGGAGGCGCCGGCGACCGGCGGCGCCGCCGTCAGCGGCGGGGAGCCGGGGCGCAACGCGCCCTGCCCCTGCGGCTCCGGCAAGAAGTACAAGAGATGCCATGGAGCGCCCGCCGGCGCCCGCTGATCCGCCGGACCGCCGCCCCGGAGCCCGCTGGCGTCCGGGGCGGCGGCGTCCTCAGCCCAGCTGCAGTGCCACGCACCGCCACCGGCCGTCGAAGCCCTCCAGCCGAGCCGCCACCGCGCGGTAGCGACGCCCGCGCTGCACGACCGCGCACACCTCGGCGACGCCGTCGGCCGGCTCGCCGACATGGACCGAGCGGACCGTCGGCAGCGCGGCGGCGGTCGAGACCCATCGCCGTTCCTGCGCGACCCGGCACACCTGGGTGTGCACCGCGGCGCTCGTCCACTCCTGCAGCTGCACGGAGGGACGGCAGCCGGCCAGCGTCTCGAGCACGGCCTGGACGAAGCGCGTCGCCCACGGCTCCGGGTCCGGCAGCTCCCGGCGCGACGTGGGCTGCGGGTCGAAATAGTCGATGTCGTGCTCGAACCGCCGCGGTGCCGGCTCCTCGAAGGGCAGCTCCTCCCGCTGCGCTACCAGCTGCAGTTGCCCGTCGGGAAGCTCGTCGTCGTACGGAGGCTCGAGCGGCGGGACCCGGCGAACGGTCAGGCGGCGGGGCAGTGGCCGAGTGCCGCCGAGCGAGCCCGGCACGCCCGGCGCCCGGGCAGGGTCGAGCAGAGGTGCGGTCAACGGAAGCCTCCGGGGCGGACTCGGCAGGAGCGGGACTAGGGCGCGGGCTCGGTCAGGGCGCCCGCGGGACGTGACGCAGGAGCCCGCCGGCACGAACCGCGATCACGAACCCCTCCGATAACCATCGTTTGCCTACGTTTGCTTTTGTATGCTACGACAGCCGTACAGTCAAGGTGATAATGGGATGAAAAGGACCGGGAGGAGTTGCTCGTGCGCTGGTCACGCCTGTTCGCGGACCTGGACTCGCAGGTCGACGCGGTGCTGGACGGTCAGCTCGAGGCCGAGGTGGCCGAGCGGACGCGGATGGAGGTGGCCCGGCTCCGGATCGTCGATCGGCTGCGTGCCGCCGAAGGTCACCCGATCGAGGCACACTGCGCCGGCGCGGGCCTGGTCCACGGGCGCCTCGACCGGGTCGGTGCGGACTGGCTGCTGCTCTGCGGCCCGCCGGCCGGCGAGACGCTCGTCCGGCTCGGCGCGGTGCTGGCGGTGACCGGTCTCGGCCGGACGTCGGCTCCGCCCGGCGCGGAGGGCAGGATCGCCCGCGCGCTCGGGCTCCGGCACGCGCTGAGCGGCCTCGCGCGGGACCGCTGTCCGGTCCGGGTGGTGCTCACCGACGGAGTCCAGCTCGCGGGCACGGTCGACCGGGTCGGCTCCGACTTCCTGGAGCTCGCCGAGCACGCACCCGGAGAGCCCCGCCGCGCCACTTCGGTGCTCCGGATGCGTACCGTGCCGTTCGCCGGCATCGCTGTCGTGCGGCAGGGGTGAGGGACCGTCAGTCCGGTGGGAGCGGCTCGTCCCGCCCGAGCGGATGCGTCGCGACGAACTGGCGGGTGTCCGCGTACATGCGCTCGATGTACGACTCGAGCTGCTCGCGCTCGACCCTCCACTGCCCGCGGCCGCCGACCTTGATCGCGGGCAGCGCGCCGCTGCGAACCAGCGCGTAGGTCTGGGACGCCGAGATGTTGAGCACGTCGGCGACGTCGCTCAGCGTGAGGAAGCGATCCGCGGGCATCTCGTCCTTCCGGCCGGCGCTGGCCGCGCCAGTGTCGCACCGGGCGCGCGCGATCCCCGCGTCCTCCACAGGTCGGCGCTGTCGCTCCAATGGATGACTTCCTTCCTTTCGACACTGAAAGGTGCAAAAGTTGTAGACAGTCCCAATCAGGATGAAGGAGGTACTGTGCGTCCGTCGTCCCCGGTCGTCCGGCGACTGCGACCGCCGTCGTGGTTCGCTCCCCGGCTGGTGGCCGGTGTGCTGCTGGTCGTCGTGTCGATGGTCGCCGGCGCGAAGATCATCGCTGCCGCGGACCGGTCGGTGCTGGTCTGGGCGCTGGACCGGGACGTCGCGGTGGGCACGGTCCTGACTGCCGAGGACGTCCGGCCGGCGCGGGTTCGGCTGTTCGACAGCGCGCCTCGCTACCTGCGCACGACGAGACCGCCGACCGGCCGGGCGGTCAGCCGGCGGCTGGGCGAGGGCGAGCTGCTGCCCATCGCCGCGCTGCTCGACCCGCCGCCCGGCGTGCTGGTCGCGATCCCGGTCCGGCCGGAGAACGCGCCGGCCGTCTCCCGCGGCCAGGCGGTCGACGTCTGGGCCGGTACGAGGGAGTGCGCCCCGCGGCGGCTGCTGGCCGCCGCGCCCGTGCAGGAGGTGCGCGCGCACGGCGCGGGGGCGCTGGCCGGCTCGTCCGGGCCGTTGCAGGTCGTGGTGCGGGTCGGCGCGACCGACGCCGAGCGACTCCTGGGTGCGCTGGGTGCCGAGGCCACCATCCGGCTCGTCCTGCTCGACGGCGGCCCGGGTGCAGCGGTCACCGGCAGCCGATGCGCCCGTGCCGACGCCCCGGGCCCGCCCGGGGATGGTGACCGCTGATGTCGCTGCCCGTGCTCACCGCCGTCACCGGCGCGGTGTGGGAGGCGGAGCTGGTCGCCGAGCTGGACCGGTCCGATCACGGCGTCACGGTCGTACGCCGTTGCGTCGACCTGGCGGAGCTGCTCTCGACCGCGGCGGCGGGCACCGCCCGGGCCGCGTTGCTCTCGGCAGACCTGCGCCGGCTGGACCGGGACGCGGTCGGGCGGCTCGCGGGCGCCGGTGTCGCCGTGGTCGGTCTCATCGACACGGGGGACGGCGCGGGGGAGCACCGGCTGCGCCAGCTCGGCGTGCACCGGGTGCTGCCCGCGGCCGCCGGTGTCGCGGCGATCGCGGCCGCGGTGGCGGTGGCGGTCGAGGAGCTGGGCGGTGCGGGCCAGCGGTCACCGGACGGCGCGGGCGCGGCGCCGGCGGCATCCGCGGCGACGGCGCGCCCGCCGGCGCCGGCACCGGGTCGCGGCCGGACGGTGGCGGTGTGGGGTCCGACCGGGGCGCCCGGGCGAACGACGGTCGCGGTCGGCCTCGCGGACGAGACCGCCCGGCTCGGTGTCTCGACGCTGCTGGTGGACGCCGACGTCTACGGCGGCACGGTGGCGCAGCTCGTCGGCCTGCTGGACGAGTCGGCCGGGCTGGCGGCGGCGTGCCGGGCCGCCGGCGCCGGCCGCCTCGACACCGCGACGCTGGCAGCGCTCAGCTGGCAGCTGCGGCCGACGCTCCGGGTGCTCACCGGACCGGCTCGCGCCGACCGCTGGCCGGAGTTGCGACCCGGGCCGGTCGGCGTCGTGCTCGACCAGGCCCGGCACCTGTCGGCGCTGACGGTCGTCGACTGCGGCTTCTGCCTGGAGCAGGACGAGGAGCTGTCGTACGACACCGCGGCGCCGCGGCGCAACGGGGCCACCCTGGCCGCGCTGGAAGCCGCGGACACCGTGCTGTGCGTGGGCTCCGCCGACCCGGTCGGGCTGCGGCGGCTCATCGGCGCGATCGGCGAGCTGCGCGAGGCCGTCCCGGGCGCATCGCCGCTCGTCGTGGTCAACAGGCTCCGGACGGCCGTCGTGCCCGGCGACCCGCGGGCACAGATCGCCGCGGCGCTTCGGCGCTGGGCGGGCGTGCCGGACGCCGTGTTCCTGCCGTCGGCGCCTGCGGTGGTGGACGCGGCGCTGAGCGCCGGGGCGACGCTCGCGGAGGTGGCACCGGACAGCCCGCTGCGCCGGGCGCTGACCGACCTGGCCCGCCGGCTCGCCGGCGTCCCCACCCCGGTCACCGTCCGGCGCCGCCGGCTCGCGAGGAGCCGCTGAACCGCCGCTGCTCCGGTCATCTGTGCGCAGTCGGCTCGCTGAACCGCCCCGGTCCGGCCACCTTGCGTCGCCGGCTCGCGGACCGCCAGTGGCCCCGACCGCGACGCGGGCGCCGGGGCGTCGTGTACACCTGAGCCGTGGCAACGCCGCTGCGGGGACTTCTCGTCGACTACGGCGGGGTGCTCACCAACCCGCTCGCGGAGGCGGTCGGCGCGTGGCTGCGGGCCGACGGCATCGACCCGGAGCGCTTCACCGAGCTGATGCGCCGCTGGCTCACCGATGCCGAGCGCAACGCCGTGCACGACCTGGAGACCGGCCGGATCAGCGTGGCGGACTTCGAGCTGCGGCTCGCCGCGGAGCTCGCCCAGGACGGCGCCTCGCATCCGGCGGCGGCGGCCGGGATGCTGGCCCGGATGTTCGCCGGCTTCCGACCGGAGCCGGACATGATCCGGGTCGTCGGCACCGCGCGGGCGGCCGGCATCCGGACCGGGCTGCTGTCGAACTCCTGGGGACTGGACTACCCGCGGGAGGGCTGGGACGAGCTCTTCGACGTGGTGGTGATCTCCGGCGAGGTCGGCCTGCGCAAGCCGGACCCGGCCATCTACCTGCTGGCCGCCGACCGGCTGCGGCTGCGCCCGGCCGAGGTCGCGTTCGTCGACGACCTGGCCCCGAACGTGCGCGGCGCGGTGGCCGCCGGGATGGTCGGCGTCCAGCACACCGACGTGGCCGCGACCGTCGGCGAGCTGGAGATCCTGCTCGGGGTGTCCCTGCGCTGACCGGCACAGGGGTGTCGTAGCCACCTCCGGCCGGCGCGGCAAGTCCCCCGAGCGGATCTGTGGACGGCGCCGCTGCCTGTGGACGGCGGCCGGTGGCGGGTCGCCCACCGTGTCACGATGGATCCGGCTCACCGGCAGCGGTCCGACCGGTCCGCGGTGAGCCGCGAGGAGGTGGGTCGCGGTGGCTGACCGGTTGAGCGCGCTCGACGTGACCTTCCTCTACCTGGAGGAGCCGACCACGCCGATGCACGTCGGGGGTCTCGCGGTCTTCCAGCCGCCGCAGGAGGGCTTCGACTACGACCGGCTGGTCACCCTGATCGAGGATCGGATCAGCCTGGTCCCGCGCTACCGGCAGAAGATCCGCTCGGTCCCGGGCCACCTCGCCAACCCCGTCTGGGTGGACGACGCCGACTTCGACGTCACCTTCCACGTGCGCCGCTCCGCGCTGCCACGTCCGGGCTCCGACGCGCAGCTGCGCGAGCTCGTCGGCCGGCTGATGTCCCGCCGGCTCGACCGCAACCGCCCGCTCTGGGAGATGTACCTGGTGGAGGGTCTGGAGCACGGCCGGATCGCGGTGATCACCAAGACCCATCACGCGATGGTCGACGGCATCAGCGCGGTCGACATCGGCCAGGTCATCCTCGACGTCACGCCGACGCCGCGGGAGGTGCCCGACGACCTCTGGATGCCGCAGCCGCCGCCGGGCGCACTCGATCTCGTCGCCGGCGCGGTCAACGATCTCGTCCGCCAGCCGACGGCGGTGGTCGACACCGTGCGGATGGGCGTGCTCGACCTGCGCAGCACGGCGACCAGGCTGCTCGGCGCCGTCGGCGGGCTCGCGGCGGCGGCCCGGGTGGCCGCCCGCCCGGCGCCGGACACCCCGCTCAACGTCCCCATCGGCGAGCAGCGCCGGTTCGGGGTCGCGCGGACGGAGCTCGACGACTACAAGCGGGTGCGCAAGGCCCACGGCGGCACGGTGAACGACGTGGTCCTGGCCACCGTCGCCGGCGCGCTGCGCGGCTGGCTGCTGTCCCGCGGCGAGTCGGTGCGCAGCTCGACCACCGTGCGGGCGATGGTCCCCGTCTCGGTCCGCCCCGACCAGGAGCAGGGCGCGCTCGGCAACCGCGTCTCCTCCTACCTCGTCGACCTGCCGGTCGGCGAGCCCGACCCGGTCGTCCGGCTCTCCCACGTCAGCTTCGCGATGAAGGGCCACAAGGAGTCCGGCCAGTCGGTCGGCGCCGACGCCATCGTCGCGCTGTCCGGGTTCGCCCCGCCGACGCTGCACTCGCTCGGCGCCCGCGCGGCCAACGGCTTCACCCGCCGGCTGTTCAACCTGGTGGTGACCAACGTGCCGGGCCCGCAGTTCCCGCTGTACGCGGCGGGGGCGCAGATGCTGGAGATGTTCCCGGTCGTCCCGCTGGCCAAGGGCCAGGGTCTGTGCATCGGTCTCACCTCGTACAACGGCGGCGTCTACTACGGGCTCAACGCCGACCGGGACGCGCTGCCCGACGTCGACGTGATCGGCTCGCTGCTGGAGGAGTCGCTCGCCGAGCTCGTGGACACGGTGAAGTGAGCGACGACCGGGAGGACGACGTACGGCGCGGGCTGGTCCTGGGCGCCGGCGGCGTCCTCGGCTTCGCCTGGATGGTCGGCGCGCTCCGCGCGCTGGAGTCCGAGGAGGGTTTCGATGCCCGCAGCGTCGAGGTCTGCGTCGGCACCTCCGCCGGCTCGATCCTCGCCGCGCTGCTCGGCTGCGGGGTGGGCGTCGACGTCGTGCTGAGGCACCAGCGGGGCATCCCGATGCCCGCCGACCCCAGCATCGGGTGGGACTACGAGCGGGACGGCGGCGGAGCGGTGCCCCCCCGGCCGGGGCTCGGGCTGGGCTCGCCGAACCTGCTCCTGCGGGCGGCCCGGCACCCGCGCCAGGTCCCACCGCTGGCCGCGCTCAGCGCCGTCCTGCCCCGCGGCCGCGGCACGCTGGGTCCGGTGCGCCGGATGGTCGAGGGCATCTCCCGGGCGCTGCCCGAGCCCGCGGACGGCAGGCCGCGGTGGCCGGTGCGCCCGCGGACGTGGGTGGTGGCGATGGACTACGGCGCGGGCCGCCGGGTCGCCTTCGGCCGGGACGACGCGCCGCCCGCGACGCTCGCACAGGCCGTCGCCGCGTCCTGCGCGATCCCGGGGTGGTACGCGCCGGTCGTGATCGGCGGCCGGCGGTACGTCGACGGCGGCACCAGCTCGCCCACCTCCCTCGACCTGCTCGCCGGGCAGGGCCTGGACGAGGTGTACGTGCTGGCGCCGCTGGCGTCGTTCGCCTACGACCGGCCCCGCTCGCCGGTCGCCCGCGCCGAGCGGCGGTGGCGCCGGGTGGTGACCCGCCGGCTGCTGGCCGACGCGGTCGGCCTGCGGGAGTCGGGCGCCGAGGTGACCCTGCTCGGCCCGGGACCGGAGGACCTGACCGCGATGGGCGCCAACCTGATGAACCCCCGCCGCCGCACCTCGGTCCTGGTCACCTCGCTGCGGACCAGCCCGGGGGCGCTCCGCCGCGCCGAGGGGGCCGACAGACCCGGCCGTGGCCGCGGCGTGCGGACCCCAGGAGCGGTGGGGTGAGGGTCTACCTGCCGGCGACCACGCGGACCCTGCGCGAGCTGGTCGACACGGGCGAGCTGCAGCCCGCGCCGCTCACCGGTTTCGCGGTCACGCCCGAGCTGCGCGAGTGGTACGTCGACGGCGACGGCGACGAGCTGGAGTACGCGGCGTTGCTGGAGGCTGCCCGCGGCTCGCTCCGGCTGCTCGACGAGGATCCGGCCGCCGCCCGCCGCCGCGCCGTGGTCGCCGCCGACGTGCCCGACGACGCCGTGTCCGCCCGGCCCGACCTGGACCGTGCGGTCGTCCGGGTCGGCCGGCCGGTGCCGCTCCGGATGGTCGCGGCCGTGCACCTGGACGGGCCGGACGCCGAGCCCGCGGTCAGCGCGGCGGCCGACGCGGTGCTCGAAGCCGACCTCGGCGGCGACGACGCGAGGTTCCTGCTGGACGAGGCCGAGGGGCACGAGCTGCTCTGGTACGCCAGTCAGGAGGTGGGGCCGCTGCTCGACCTGCTCTGACGCACCGCGCCCGGCCCGGGTGGCACGATGGGCGGCAGACGCCGCGGTCCGACGACGCACCGGGAGGTCCCAGATGGACGCCGTCACCCACCCGCCGACGCCTGCCAACGAGCCCGTCCGCGGCTACGCGCCCGGCAGCCCGGAGCGGGCCGGCCTGGAGCGCCGGATCAAGGAGCTGGCCGGCGAGCGGGCGGAGCTGACCGGCACCATCGGCGGCCGGCAGCGGATGGCCGGCGGCGACCCGATAGAGGTGGTCCAGCCGCACCGGCACCGTGCGGTCCTCGGCACGACCGCGCAGGCCACCGACGACGACGTCCGCGACGCGGTCGACGCCGCCCTCGCCGCCGGCCCGTCCTGGCGCGACCTCCCGTACGACGAGCGCGCCGCGGTCCTGCTGCGCGCCGCCGAGCTGCTCGCCGGGCCCTGGCGGGACACCCTCAACGCGGCCACCGTCCTCGGCCAGTCCAAGTCCGGCTACCAGGCCGAGATCGACGCCGCCGCCGAGCTGATCGACTTCCTCCGCTTCAACGTCCACTTCGGACACCGGTTGCGCGGCGAGCAGCCGGACTCGGCGCCGGGCGTGTGGAACCGGATGGACCACCGGCCGCTGGAGGGCTTCGTCCTCGCGATCACCCCGTTCAACTTCACCGCGATCGCGGCCAACCTGCCGCTCGCGCCGGCCCTGATGGGCAACACGGTGGTCTGGAAGCCCTCGCCCACCCAGCAGCTCGCCGCGCACTACACGATGCGGCTGCTGGAGGCGGCCGGCCTGCCGCCCGGCGTGGTCAACATGGTGACCGGCGACGGGCACGCGGTCTCCGAGGTGGCACTGCGGCATCCCAGCCTCGCCGGGGTCCACTTCACCGGCTCCACCGGCACCTTCCGGCACATCTGGGCCACGGTCGCCACCGGCCTCGAGCGCTACCGCGGCTACCCCAGGCTGGTCGGCGAGACCGGTGGCAAGGACTTCGTGGTCGCCCACCCCAGCGCCGAGCCGAAGGCGCTCGTCACCGCCCTGGTCCGCGGCGCGTTCGAGTACCAGGGGCAGAAGTGCTCGGCCGCCTCCCGCGCGTACGTCCCGCGTTCCCTGTGGGACGCCGGCGTCCGCGACGAGCTGGCCCAGGCGACCGAGTCGATCCGGTACGGCGACGTCACCGACCTGTCCGTGTTCGGCGGCGCGGTGATCGACCGGCGGGCGTACGAGCGGCTCGCCGGCGTCCTCGACCGGGTCGGGGCGGACCCGGACACCGAGGTGCTCGCCGGCGGCGGGGCCGACGACACGGACGGCTTCTTCGTCCAGCCGACGGTGGTGACGAGCACCGACCCCGGCCACGAGATCTTCACGACCGAGTACTTCGGCCCGGTGCTCGGCGTCTTCGTCTACGCCGACGCCGAGTGGGACGCCGTGCTCGCCCAGGCCGCGGACGTCGCGCCGTACGCGCTGACCGGCTCGGTGTTCGCGACCGACCGGGCGGCGATCGTCCAGGCCGACCGGGCGCTGCGGTTCTCCGCCGGCAACTTCTACGTCAACGACAAGCCGACCGGCGCCGTGGTCGGGCAGCAGCCGTTCGGCGGGGCGCGGGCGAGCGGCACCAACGACAAGGCCGGCTCGATCCTCAACCTGCAGCGCTGGGTGTCGCCACGGACGATCAAGGAGACCTTCGTGCCACCGACCGACCACCGCTACCCGCACATGGGCTGACCGGGGTATGAGCGAGCGCGAGGGCTCGCAGCGCGAGCGGGGAGCGAGGAGGGCCGCCCGGCAGGCGCTCGCGCCTGCCGGGCTGTCCGAGGAGCGGGCACAGACCGAGACCGGCCGCCGCTTCGGCGAGGAGGGCGCGCGGCTGTCGTACGGCAGCTACCTGCGGCTGCCCGAGCTGCTCGACGGGCAGAGCCCGGAGTCCGACCCGCCGGCCCACGACGAGCTGCTGTTCATCGTCATCCACCAGGTGTACGAGCTGTGGTTCAAGCTGCTGCTGCACGAGCTCGGCGACGCCCGCGACCTCATGCTGGCCGGCGAGGACTACCGGCCGCGACTGCGGCTGCAGCGGGCGCACGCGGTGGAGCGCGTGCTCGTCGAGCAGGTCGACGTGCTGGAGACGATGACCCCGCAGGACTTCCTCGTCTTCCGGGCGATGCTGGCGCCGGCCAGCGGCTTCCAGTCGGTGCAGTTCCGGGAGATCGAGTTCGTCTCCGGCGCCAAGGACGCGGCGTACCTGCGCCGGCTCGCGCACGCGAACCCGGCGGAGCGCGACCGGCTGGCCCGCCGGCTTCAGGAGCCGACGCTGTGGGACGGCTTCGTCGCGCTGCTCGGCAAGGCCGGCTTCGACGTGACCGGCGAGGACACCCGCCGGGAGGCCCTGCTGGCCGTCAGCCGGGACCGGACCCGCTACGGTGCCCTCTGGGACCTGGCCGAGGCGTTGATCGAGCACGACTCGATGTGGGCGCGGTGGCGGTCCCGGCACGTGCTCATGGTGGAGCGGCAGATCGGCACCAAGTCCGGCACCGGCGGGTCCACCGGCGCGCCGTACCTGCGCCGCCGGCTGGGTCTGCGGTTCTTCCCGGAGCTGTGGGACCTGCGCTCCTTCCTCTGACCGACATCCGGACATATGCCGCCAAGAAGATTTTCTACGTTTAGCCTTCCAATCCGCCCGTCTGAGCGCTTATCCTGCGTACGGCAACAGGTCCGCCCGCCGCCCGGGCAGATGGCGATCATGGAGGTACCAACCCTATGTCGGGCAACATCAAGGTCGACTTCGGTTCCCTGTCCGAGCTGCAGGGCCAGGTGAACTCGTCCGCACAGAAGATCCTCACCGAGATCGAGGACATCAAGCGGACCGTGAACGGCACCCAGGCCTACTGGGCCGGCGGCGCGCAGGAGCAGTTCGGCGCGCGGTACGCGCAGCTCGAGTCGGCGCAGAAGAAGGTGCAGGAGGCCATCGGCCAGTTCGGCTCGCTCGTCGGCCGGGCGAACGCGGCGTACGGCGACGCCGAGACCAAGATCAAGGGCATGTTCGCCGGCTAGACCACGCCGAGTCCCCGCCCCCACTCGAGCTCACCTCGGAGGAAACGAGCAATGGCTGCAGGTTTCAACGTCACCGCGGAGACGCTCCAGGCCGACGCCGCCCGGATCGCCGCCGGCGCGGCCAACATCGAGGGCCACCTCGCGTTCCTGAAGAACGCGGTGCAGAGCGTGGTCAACGCCGGCTGGGTCGGCGTGGCCGCCAGCGCGGCCGCCGATCTGCACACGAAGCTGGACCAGGCAGGTCGCGACGTGAAGGAGTCGACCACGTTCTTCTCCCAGTCGACCGACGCGGCCGCGAAGAACTACGCGTCCCGCGAGGAGGAGGTCCGCTCCGCCTTCAGCGGCGGCGGCTGAGCGGCGGAGCCAGGGCGCTGTCGGGGCCGGCCGGTCGCGGGTGACCGCGTGGCCGGCCTCCGTCCCGCCCGGCCCGCGGCGTGCGCCAGACTGGTCGGCGACCTGGCGGGCGGGACGGCTGACGGAGGCGGGCGGATGGGCTTCGGGCGCACCTTCGAGGAGTTCGAGATCGGCGCCGTCTACCGGCACTGGCCGGGCAAGACCGTGACCGAGTACGACGACCACCTCTTCTGCCTGCTCACCATGAACCACCACCCGCTGCACCTCGACGCCCACTACGCCGCGGAAGCCACCGACTTCGGCCGCAACGTGGTGGTCGGCAACTACGTCTACTCGCTGGTGCTGGGCATGTCCGTGCCCGACGTGTCCGGCAAGGCGATCGCGAACCTCGAGGTGGAGTCGCTGCGGCACGTCGCGCCGACCTTCCACGGCGACACGATCTACGCCGAGACCACCGTGCTGGACAAGAAGCCGTCCAGCACGAAGTCCGACCGGGGCGTGGTGACTGTCGAGACCCGCGGCCACAACCAGGACGGCACTCTGGTCTGCGTGTTCCGGCGGAAGGTCATGGTGCCCACGGACGAGTACGTGCGAGCCCGTGGCGGCGAGCAACCCGGCCGCCCCACCGTGGCGTCCTGATCGGTGGAGGTGCCGGTGGACCGCCAGCCCGAGCTCGTCACGCCGGAGCAGGTCCGAGCCGCCGTCGCGGAGCTCGAGCGGCGGCACGCGGCCGGCGAGATCGGCGCGGCGGAGGTCGCACGCCGCATCAACGACTGCCGCCGGGCGGTCACCCCGCGCGACCTGTGGCGGGCCAGCGGCGGCCTGGCCGGCTCGCCCCACCGCTCCGACTGGTGGGACGTCCGGCGTACGGTCGCCAGCCTGCTGTTCCTGCTGGTCCTTCTCGCGCTCGCCACCTGGCTGGTCACCTGGGCGCTCGGCTTCAGCGAGGGCGGCATCGGACTCGGTCCCGCGGCGCCGCCGCGGGCGCCGGCGCCGTCGTGACCGGCCGCGCTCAGCGGGGGAGCACGCCCCAGCCGGTGAGCGCCTCGACCAGGCCGTCGGTCAGCGGCAGCCCGCCGAGCCCGGCGGCGTCGACCCAGCGCACCTCGTCCGCGTCGTCGCCGGGGGCCAGCTCGCCGCCGGTCACCACGCAGGCGACGTCGTCGATGACGTAGACCGCGCCGTCCGGGCCGGCGCGCTGCACCCGGCCGACGACCGCGCCGGCGGTGACCGCCAGCCCGGTCTCCTCGCGCACCTCCCGGACGGCCGTGGCCGCCGCGGTCTCCCCCGGCTCGCACCGGCCGCCCGGCAACGACCACAGCCCGCGGCCCGGCGCCCGCCCGCGCCGCACCAGCAGCAGCCGGCCGGCCGCGTCGTGCACGACCGCTCCGGCGCACGGCACCCGGCTGGACTCCACCGCGCCACCGTAGGCCTCTTGACTGGCCGTAGCCGAACCCTGACCGTGGACGCCGTGACGGCGCCCTGCTGCCCGGTGTGCGGGGGAACGGTGCGGCCGCCGGGCCTGTTCTCCAGCGACTGGCGCTGCGACGAGCACGGGCCGGTGCTGCCGCTGCGGGTGCTGCCGAGCGCGAGCCCGGAGGCCGTCGACCACGTCCGCGGCAGCGCCCTGGTCCCGTTCTGGGTGCCGTCGCCGGTGCTGCCGGGCTGGACGGTCACCGGCGTCGGGTACGCGGGCGACGACCGCGACGGGGTCCGGGCGACGGTGCTGGCCTGCGCCGGCCCCGCCCCGCTCGGCGGTGTCGCGGACGTGCTGCTGATCGCCGAGGAGCCCGGCGTCGGGCTCGGCGCCGGCTACGCCGGCCTGCCGGTCGCGGCCGCGGCGCCGGACCTGTCCGGTCCGGCCGCGGCCAAGGTGCACGCGGCCGGGCACCCGACGCCACTGTGGACGGTCCAGGACGCCCCGCCGGACCGCGCGGTGCTCGCCGGCGAGGCGGCCGGCGTGTGGCTGTGGGCGGTGCTGTGGCCGGCCGAGGCCGGGTACGTCCTGCTCGAGCACGTGGTGCTGCACGACCTGCGGGAGCGGGTGCCGGCGGACCTCGTCGTCGGCGCCCCGTCGCCGTATCTCATCCGGCACCGGCCGGAGCCGTCCTGATCCGGCGCGGCGGGTCGCGCTTTGCGGGGATGTCAGGTATGACAGAGGGGCCCTGGTTCCGCCTGGGCACGTACCGTAGGCTGGCCGTCACAGACGGGGACGTACGCCGCAGGCACGCTGTCCGGAGGTCGTGACGTGAACGCCCTGAACAAGATCGGTGGAGCCTTGCTCCTCGCGGGGCTGGCCATCGCCGTCATCATCGGCTTCCAGACCCCGACCGGCCGGGAGTTCTGGGACGGGATCTGGCAGGCCGGGGAGACGGTCGTCCAGTTCATCGGCGACCAGCTCGCCCGCCTGAGCGGCACCGGGGTCGCCGGCAACCTCTGGGCCTCGATCGGGATCGCCGCGATCGGGTTCCTGGTCATCATCACGCTCGCCCCGGGGCTGCGCGCCGGTCGCGGGTTCGCGATCCTCGCCATCGCCTTCACCGCGCTGGCCTTCGTGCTCTACCAGCCCTCGATCGTCTCCGGCATCGGCGGCTGACGGTGCGCGCGCCGGCGGCCGGCACCGACCGGGTCAGGTAGCCACCCGGTGGCCGATCCCGCGCGTTACCTGCTGCCGACCGAGCGGCCAGTCATCAACATCCGGCGGCACTGGGCGGTGCTGGCCGGTGACACGCTGCAGAGCCTGCTGCTGCTCGTCGTCGGCATCCTCGTCGCCCGGGTCGCCGGCGGCGTCGAGTTCGTCGAGCTGGTCACCATCTACTTCTGCGTGTTCGTGGTCGCCAGGTGGGCGTGGGGGATCGGCGACTGGTACGTGGAGAAGCTGATCGTCACCGACAAGCGGGTGCTGCTGCTGACCGGCATCGTGACGCGCAAGGTGGCGATCATGCCGCTGGTCAAGGTCACCGACCTCACCTACAACCGGTCCGCCACCGGCCTGACGCTCGGCTACGGGCAGTTCGTGGTGGAGACCGCCGGCCAGGACCAGGCGCTGAGCAAGATCGACTTCGTCCCGCATCCGGAGCGGCTGTACATGCAGATCTCGGAGCTGCTCTTCGGTGGCGACCGGGGCGCGCCGGGGGCGCTGGTCACCACCGCCCAGCGCGACGCCGAGGAGGCGACCGAGCGGGCGGCCGGGCGACGCTGGCGCCGCTTCTCGTCCCGGCGGCGCCGGCGGGAGCGGGATGAGCCGGGTCCCGGGCCGCGGCCGGAGCCGATCCAGTCGATGGCCCGCCTCGACGACATCCTGGCCCACCGGGACACGCTGCTGGCCGACCGCGGCGACCCGGACTACTCCGACTACGACTACGCCGACTTCCCCGGCGCCGGCCGCGACCGGCCGTACGGGGACCGGGGCTTCGCCGAGCCGGACTTCGACGATCCGGCCCGTCGCCGCGGCAGCCGCGACGCGGTCGGCGGCGACGAGCTGTTCGACGACGACCGCTACGGCGGGCCGGACCCCGGCACCGACCTGCCGGGCCTCCACGAGCCGCGGCGCGGCGACTCCGGTCGGAGCGGCGACTCCCGGTCCGCAGAGCCGCCGCAGCGCCGGCTGCGGGACAAGCCGTGGGACGACTCGCCGCCCGTTGCCGCGGATCCCGCTGACGACTAGGGGATCGGCACCCGCGACCAGCGGGGCGGCGGGCGGATCCCCGGTCGCAGGCCGTACCGTTCCGGCGCATGCTCATCGACCTGCACGCGCACTCCACCGCGTCCGACGGGACCGACCGCCCCGCCGCGCTGGTGGCGGCTGCGCGGGAGGCCGGTCTCGGTGTGGTCGCCCTCACCGACCACGACACGACGGTGGGCTGGGCGGCGGCGATCGCGGCCCTGCCGGCCGGGCTGACCCTGGTCCCCGGCCTGGAGCTGTCCTGCCGCTGGGTGCCGCCGAACGGCGACCGGCCGACGATGCTGCACGTGCTCGGCTACCTGGTCGACCCCGGGCACCCCGGCCTGGCCGCCGCGCTGGCCGGACTGCGGGACAGCCGGCTCGGCCGGGCCGAGCGGATCACCCGCCGGCTCGCCGCCGACGGCGTCCCGGTGACCTGGGAACGGGTCGCCGAGCTCGCCGACGGTGCCTCGGTCGGCCGCCCGCACGTGGCCCAGGCGCTGCTCGAGGCGGGCGTCGTCGGCTCCGTCGACGAGGCGTTCGACACCTACCTCAACCACCGCTCGCCGTACCACGAGCCCAAGGACGACCTGGACGTCCTGACCGGCGTCCGGCTGGTGACCGAGGCCGGCGGGGTGGCCGTCTTCGCGCACCCGCTGGCCCGTCGCCGCGGCCGGGTGGTCGGCGACGACGTGGTCGCGGCGATGGCCGGGGCCGGGCTGGCCGGCCTGGAGGTGGACCACCCGGACCATGACGAGGCAGACCGGGCGCACCTGCGCGGCCTGGCCGCCGACCTCGGCCTGCTGGTGACCGGGTCGAGCGACTACCACGGCACCAACAAGCCCGTCCGGCTCGGCGCCGGCGGGCACACCGATCCGGCCGCGTACGAGGCGCTGGTCGCCAGGGCGACGGGCAGCGCCCCGGTCAGCGCGTGACGGCCGCCATGAGCGAGCGCGAGGGCTCGCAGCGCGAGCGGGGAGCGAGGAGGGCGGTGCGGCCGGCGCTTGCGCCTGCCGCGCCGGCCGAGGAGCGGGCATTGAGCGAGCGCGAGGGCTCGCAGCGCGAGCGGGGAGCGAGGAGGGCGGTGCGGCCGGCGCTTGCGCCTGCCGCGCCGGCCGAGGAGCGGGGATGAGCGGGGTCGTCGATCCCCGCTTCTTCGGCGAGGCCTTCGTCACCCTGTTCGTGATCATGGACCCACCGGGCACCATCCCGCTGTTCCTGGCGCTGATGGCGGGGCGCAGCGGCCGGGCCCGCGGCCGGGCGGCCTGGCAGGCGGTCACCGTCTCGTTCGCGGTGATCTGCTCGTTCGCGATCTTCGGCCAGCAGATCCTCGACTACCTGGGCATCGGCATCCCGGCGCTGCAGGGCGCCGGCGGGCTGCTGCTCCTGCTGGTCGCGCTGGACCTGCTGACCGGGCGGGCGGAGGACCCGCGCGAGGTCGAGGACGTGAACGTCGCGCTGGTCCCGCTGGGCACCCCGCTGCTGGCCGGTCCGGGCGCGATCGTGGCCACCATCGTCTTCGTCCGGCGGGCGGACGGCACGCCGGACCTGCTCGCGCTTGCCGCCGCGATCGTGGCCGTGCATCTGGTGCTGTACCTGGCGCTGCGGTACTCCGGCGCGATCATCCGGGTGCTCCGGGAGAGCGGCATCGTGCTGGTCACCCGGATCGCCGGGCTGCTGCTGTCCGCGATCGCCGTGCAGCTGGTCGCCGAGTCGGTGCTCGGCTTCGTCGCCGAGGCGCGGTAGGCCGGCCGGCCTGTGGACGCCGCGGCCGGAAGGTCGGCCCGGACGGCTACCGTTGGTCCCGTGCAGCGATTTCTGGCCGTCGTCACCGGCACCGTCGGGGCCTGCCTGGCCGTGCTCGCCGTCGCCCCGGCCGCGCACGCGGACGAGGTGGACGACGCGGTCGCCGGGCTCGGCTCGGCGCCGGTGTACGTGGCGCCCGGCGCGGACTCGCCCCGGATCGACCAGGCGGCCGTGCGCTCGGCGATCGGCTCGCGGAAGATCAAGATCGCGGTGCTGCCGGCGGGTGACTACGGCACGATCGCGAAGGCGTACACGGCGGCGGCGCAGATCGGCCGCAGCCTCTCGCCGGAGGAGCCGCTCACCGTCGGCGTCGTCTCCGGCCGCTCGTTCAGCGCCGCGTCCTCGGCGCTGTGCGCGGGCGCGGCCAGCAACGCGGCGAAGGCCTCGGTCGACGCCACCCGGGCCGAGCTGGTGGCGAGCAACGACGTCACCAGCACGGTGCGCGACTTCGTGACCCGGGTCCAGGCCGCCCCGCTGGCCAACACGCAGGCCTGCGGGCAGAGCTCGGCCGGCGGCGCGACCGACATCACGGCCGAGTCCGACGGTGGCAGCGCGTGGCCGTGGGTGCTCGGCATCGGCGCGGTCGGCGCGGCCGGTGCCGCGGCCGGCGGGGTGTACGCGGTGTCCAAGCGCCGCCGGCGCGGGAAGGAGCTCGAGGGCCGGCGGGCGGAGGTGCTCTCGTACTACGACCGGCTCGGTGCCGACGTGCAGCACCTCGACCCCGGGGACGACCCGGTGGCCAGGCAGGCGATGGTCGACGCCAGCGAGCGTTACACCGCGACCGGCTCGCTGCTGGCTCATGCCGACACGCACGGTGAGTACGACGCGGCGCGGCGGACCGCGCTGGAAGGCCTGCAGGCGGCGCGGACGGCCCGCGCGAAGCTGGGCCTGGACCAGGGGCCGGAGCTGCCGCCGATCGCCGCGCCGCAGGGGGAGCAGCTCTCCGCGCCCCGGGAGGTCGCGGTGCAGGGCAAGACGTACCAGGGCTACCCGCAGTACACCCCGGGCGCGCCGTACTACTACGGCGGCGGGGCCGGCGTCCCGGGCGGGTGGTACTCGTTCCCGTTCTGGGAGACGCTGCTGCTCGGCTCGGTGCTCACCGGTGGCTTCGGTGGCTTCGGTGGCGGCAGCGGCTGGGACTCCGGCTACGACCGCGGCTACGAGGCCGGCCGCGACGACACGGCCGACCAGGGCTCCGGCGGCAGCGACTGGACCTCCGGCGGGGGCGGTTTCGGCGGCGGCGACTGGGGCGGGGGCGGCTTCGGCGGCGGCGACTGGGGCGGCGGCGGAGGCGGCGGTGGAGGCGGCGGTGGCAGTGGCGGAGGCGGCAGCTGGTAGCCCGGCGGGCCGGCCGGTGTCGACCGCCGAGCAGCTCGGCTTCGAGGGGATGCCCCGCCGGCTGTTCGCCGCGACCCCGTCCCGGCTGGGCACCTTCACCTCCTGCCCGCGCCGCTACCGGCTGACCTACCTGGTCCGGCCCACCCCGGCCAAGGGAGCACCGTGGGCGCACAACTCGCTGGGTGCCGCGGTGCACAACGCGCTGCGCGACTGGTGGCTGCTGCCGGCGCGGCGCCGCTCGCCGGGCGCGGCCGGCGCGCTGCTCGACGCGGGCTGGATCTCCGACGGCTTCGCCGACGCCGGGCAGTCGGCCCGCTGGCGGGGGCGGGCGCGCGGGTGGGTGGAGGCGTACGTGGCGACGCTGGACCCGGCCGACGAGCCGATCGGGGTCGAGCGCGGTGTGGCGGCGCGGACCGAGCGGCTCGCGCTGTCCGGCCGGGTGGACCGGATCGACCTGCGCGACGGCCGGCTGGTGGTCGTCGACTACAAGACCGGCCGGTCGGTGCCCGACACCGACGACGCCCGCGGCTCGCTCGCGCTGGCCGTCTACGCCCTCGCGGCCCGGCAGACGCTGCGCCGGCCCGCCGGCCGGGTGGAGCTGCACCACCTGCCGACCGGCCGGGTCGCGGCCTGGGAGCACACCGACGAGTCGCTGGCCCGGCACGCTGCCCGCGCCGCGAACACCGCGGACGACATCGAGGCGGCCGCGGGCGCGGTGGCCGCCGGGGCCACCGCGGACGAGGCGTACCCGCCGGCGCCGGGGCGGCAGTGCGGGTGGTGCGACTTCCGCCGGCACTGCCCGGAGGGCCGGTCGGCGGCGCCGGAGCGGGCGCCCTGGGCCGGCCTGGCGGACCAGCACCCGCCGAGCCCCACCGATCCCGGCCTCGACCCGGCCTGACCCACCTCCGCCGATCTTGGTTGAATCAGATCGCGAGGTCCGATGGAGCTGGCTCGCCGACGATCGACGGAAGGGTGCGTGTGGACACCAGCGAGGCTCTCGACTTCCTCCGCCGGCATCACGCGGGTGTGCTCGCCACCAGCCGCGCGGACGGGCGGCCCCAGCTCTCCCCGGTCGCCGCGACCGTGGACGAGCGGGGCCGGGTGGTGATCAGCAGCCGGGAGACCGCCTACAAGGTGCGAAACCTGCGCCGCGACCCGTACGCGTCGTACTGCGGCTTCACCGACTCCTTCTTCGGCCAGTGGGTGCAGGTGGAGGGTCGGGCGGAGATCATCGCGCTGCCGGAGGCGATGGAGCCGCTGGTGGCGTACTACCGCTCGATCTCCGGCGAGCACCCGGACTGGGACGACTACCGCGCGGCGATGGTCCGCGACCGGCGGGTGATCGTGGCGATCACCCCCGAGCGGGTCGGCCCGAACCGGTCCGGCTGATCTGGCCTGGGGACGTCCCTAGACCACCTCGAGCCGGCGGACCGGGGTGCTGGCCATCCGGGCCTTGGCCCGCCGGTAGTGCGGCCCCTCCCGCAGCCGGGGCGGCAGCGTGCGCAGTGCGGTCCGCAGCCCGAGCACGGCGAGCGTCGCGGCCAGGTCGGTGCTCGGCAGCCCGGGCAGTCCGTAGAGCCGGCGCGCCCACGGCGGTTGCAGCGCGAAGGCCAGCCCGGCGGCGCCGGCCCAGGCCGGCCGGGCCGGGACGGCGAGCCGGGTGGGCAGCGGCAGCGGCGGCGCCAGCACGAAGCGGGCCGCCGACCGGGCGGCCCCGGTGAGCCGGAGCTCGGACCGGATGCGGTCGAAGTACGTCGCCAGCCCCGCGACCGTCCGCGGCGCCTGCCCGTCGGGGATGCCGATCAGCCGCGCCGAGCGCAGCTGCTCGGCGACGTACCGGTCGGCGTCCGCGTCGGACAGCCGCAGTCCGCCGCGGCGGGCGACGGACAGGAACGAGTCGACCTCGCAGCAGTGCACCCACAGCAGCAGCCGCGGGTCGTCGACCACGTACGTGCTGACCGGACTCGGGCTCCACCCCGGTGTAGCGGCGGTGCCGGCCGCGGACCCGCGCGGCGGCCCGGTCCGCCTCGGCCCGGGTGCCGAAGGTGACGACGCCGACATAGTCCGCGGTGCGGAACAGCCGTCCCCACGGGTCGGTGCGGAAGCCGGAGTGCTGCTCGATGCCGGCGATCGCCAGTGGGTGCAGCGCCTGCAGGAACAGCGCGCGCAGCCCGCCGATCCACAGCACCGGGTCGGCATGCAGCCGCCACGTCACGCTGTGCGGACCGAAGTAGCCCAGGTCGTACGCCATCACCCGCACGCTCGCACGGCGCGAGCGTTCGCGCACGTCAGCCGCCGGGGCGGGACCGGGCCCAGAAGTCGAGCAGCAGCCGGACGGTGGTCGCCGGCTGCTGCAGGGCGGGGGAGTGGATCGCTCCCGGGATGACGGCGTGCGCGGCGCCCAGCCGGCCGGCCATCTCCGCCTGCGCGTCCGGCGTCCAGCCGTCGTCGTGCTCCCCGTACGCGACCAGCACCGGCACGGCGGTGGCGCGCAGCAGGTGCGTCCGGTCCGGCTCCGCGCGCAGCGCGTCGCCCATCCCGCGCAGCCCGGCCTCGGAGCCGGCGAGGAAGCGGCGGCGCAGGAAGTCCCGGTACTCCGGCGACGAGGCGAGAAAGGCCGGGTCGCCGGCGGCGAGCAGCTCGAGGCCCGCATAGACGGCGGCCAGCCCGCCGGTCGCCAGCAGCGGCTCCAGCGCGGCCATCCGCTCCCGCCGGTCGCCGCCGATCGCGGCCGGGCCGGAGTCGAGCAGCGTCAGCGAGGCGACCGCCGCCGGTCGGGCGATCGTCGCGGCCCGGCAGACCAGCCCGCCGAACGAGTGGCCGACCAGGTGCGCGCGGCCACCGAGGGCGCCGACGACGGCCTGCACGTCGGCGGCGAGGGCGTCGACCGTGTACGCGGTCGGGTCGTCCGGTCCGGGGGTCTCGAACTGGCCGCGCTGGTCCATGGCGACCACGTGCCGGCCGTCCGCCGCCAGCGACGGAAGCACCGCGGCGAAGTCCTCCTTGCTGCCGGTGTAGCCGGGGACCAGCAGCACCGGGTGGTGGCCGTCGTCCGCGGCCGTACCGGTCCCGCCGGCCGCCAGCACGGCGACCGGACCTGCCGGGGTGGGCAGGTCCCGGCGGACCACCGCCGGCAGGCTCGTCGGGCTCACCGCCCCATCCTGCCCGTCGCGGCTCCCTCCCGGCGGGGGAGGGTCAGCCGTAGGCGGCGAGGCGGTCGGCGCCGGCAGCGACGACGAGGCCGCCGATCCGGGACAGCACCGCGCCGGCCGGCACCGTGCCGCCGCCGACCGCGACCGTGCGCACCGGCCGGCCCTCGACCACCGGCCGGCTGGTCAGCCGGCCGGAGTCGGCGAGCAGCAGCTGGCCCTCGGCCCGTTCCGGGTCGGCGGGCGGCCCGGAGGCGGGCGCCGACCACAGCACCGCGCGGGTCCGCCCGTCGACCGCGACCGCGGCCCGCCCGGTCCACACCACCACGACGTCGCCGGCGGAGACCCCTCCGATCCGGGCGCCGCCGTCGTACGCCAGCCGCGCGTCGGCGACCGAGCCGGTCCGCCGGCCGGCCAGCTTCCCGCCCTTCCCGGCCACCGACTCGTAGCCGGTCAGCACCGGCCGGCCGCCGGCCCGGGTCAGCACCGCGATCTCCGCCTCGGCGGCGACCACCCGCGGGTCGGAGCCGGCCGGCTGCGGCACCGTCCAGGCCGCCTTGTCCTCGTACCGGTCGTGCCCGACCAGCCGGACCTGTCCGCCGGGGCACCGCGCGACCGTCGCCGCCGCGGCCGGGCCGACGACGGCCGGGTCGAGCGGGCAGCCGTCGCCGGCGTACGTCCAGCGGTTGAGACCGCCGACCGGGTCCACCGCGATCAGCCGCGAGCCGGCGGTCACGATCGCGACGCCCGACCCGCTGGTCAGGGCGGCGGCGTCCGCGGTCACCTCGACGGTCCGGTACCAGCGCCGGCTCCCGGTGGCCGCGTCCAGCCCGACCAGGTCGCGGCAGCCGGACGACTTCGCGAACAGTGCCAGCACCACCCCGTCACGGGCCGTCCAGCCGCACAGCCGGGCGTTGCCGCGACGGTAGGACCAGCGCTCCCGGCCGGTGGCCGGGTCCAGCCCAGCCACCCGGTCCGGCCCGGCGGCCACCGCGGTCGGACCCTCGACCGGTCCGCTCGGCGGCGTTCCGGCGCTTGCCGCTGTCCATAGTGGACGTACGGTGGCCGGCAGCGGCGCGGGCTCCGGGGGGTCAGGGTTGTCGGTGGCCACCCGGATCTCGGTGGTCGCGGCATCGCTGGAGCCGATGACCCGTACCGCCACCGCCGCCAGCCCGACGAGCGCCGTCACCGCCACGGCGGCGACCACGACCCGGCTGCGCACCCGGCCATGATCTCAGGCGCCGCCCAGCCGAGCCGGTGCAGGGTCACCTCCGGCAGCTCGCCGCCGGCGGCCGTCGGGGCCAGGCAGGTCCTGGTACGGCTGGCTGCGCCGGCCCGTCGGCGATCAGCGGGGTCATCGCCCGACCGAAGAACGGATCAGGTTGGCCAACCTGGCGCCCAAGACTCGGGTCCGGTGGCCGTCGCCGGGTTGGCAAACGTGATCATCCGGCCGTCTCGGGAGCCGGTACGGCGGGGTGGCGGGGACCGTGCGGGTGACGGGGCGGCGGGCGGGACCGTGGGGGTGGCGGGTCAGGCGGTCTCGGCGACCTGCGGGTCGTCGCCGGGTCCGGCGTCCGTACCGGCCGGCTCGCCGGTCCGGCCGCGACCGCGTCCACCACGCCGCCGGCGGCGCCGTGGCCGGGTGCCGTCGGACGCCTCCACCGTTGCCACCGCGCCGGCCAGCTCGGCCGCGGTCACCGGCTCGACCGGGTCCGCGACCCCGACGCCGTCGCCGACCTCGTGGCCGACCGCGGTGCCGGCGGGTGTCGAGTCCGCGTCGCCCTCGCCCGCCGCGCCGGCGTCGACCGGCTGACCCGCCCGGGTCCGCCGCCGGGACCGGTTGCGTCGGGCCCGGCCCTCGGACGGCCCGGTCGACTCCTCGACCGGCGCGTCGGACTCCGGGCGTGGCGTCCGGGTGCCGGTCCGTGACGTGCCCTGGGTCCGGGAGCGGCCCTTCCGGGCCGGCGCGCCGCGCCCGGTCTCGCCGAGGTCCTCGACCTCCTCCGCGGCCAGGCCGGCCCGGGTGCGCGCCGAGCGCGGCAGCGTGCTCGCCGCCGACGCCGGGATGTCCAGGTCGATGTACAGGTGCTCGGACGTCGAGTACGTCTCCGCCGGCGAGTGCAGCGGCAGCGACAGCGCGTCGCAGATCATCTTCCAGCGCGCCAGGTCGTCCCAGTCGACGAACGTCACCGCGACGCCGGACGCGCCGGCCCGACCCGTCCGCCCGATGCGGTGCAGGTAGACCTTCTCGTCCTCCGGGCACTGGTAGTTGACCACGTGGGTGACGCCCTCGACGTCCAGCCCGCGGGCGGCCACGTCGGTCGCGACCAGCACGTCGACCTTTCCGGACCGGAACGCGCGCAGCGCCTGCTCGCGCGCCCCCTGCCCCAGGTCGCCGTGCACGGCCGCGGCGGCGAAGCCACGCTCGACCAGGTCGTCGGCGACCTTCTGCGCGGTCCGCTTGGTCCGGCAGAAGATCATCGTCAGAGCCGCGGTCGCGGGCCTGCAGGATGCGGGCCAGCATCTCCGCCTTGTCCAGCGCGTGCGCCCGGTAGACGAACTGCTGGGTCTCCGGCACGACCCGCGACTCCTCGTGCCCCTCGGCGCGCACGTGCACCGGCTGCAGCATGAAGCGGCGGGCCAGCGCGACGATCGGACCGGGCATGGTCGCGCTGAACAGCATCGTCTGCCGCTGGGTGGGCACCCGGGCGAGGATCCGCTCGATGTCCGGCAGGAAGCCCAGGTCGAGCATCTCGTCAGCCTCGTCGAGGACCAGCACCGACACCGAGCCGAGCTTGAGCAGCCCCTGGTTGACCAGGTCGAGCAGCCGGCCCGGGGTGCCGACGATCACCTCGACGCCCTTGCGCAGCGCGGCGACCTGCGGCTCGTACGCCCGGCCGCCGTAGATGGAGGTGACCCGGACCCCGAGGTGCCGGCCGGCGGCCTGCAGGTCGCGGGTGACCTGGACGCACAGCTCCCGGGTCGGCACCACGACCAGCGCCCGCGGCTCGGTGCCGCCGAAGGAGATCCGCTGCAGCAGCGGGATGCCGAAGCCGAGGGTCTTGCCGGTGCCGGTGCGGGCCTGGCCGATCAGGTCGCTGCCGGCCAGCGCGATCGGCAGGGTCATCTCCTGGATCGCGAACGTGCGGGTGATGCCCACGTCGGTGAGCGCCCGCACGATCGGGGCGCTGACGCCGAGGTCGGCGAACAGCGGGCTGTCCTCGCTCACCGGCGCCCGGCCGGCCAGCGGCTCGAACTCCTCGGTCTCCGGTGTCCCGTCGAGGGATGTGTCCACGGTGGATGTCATGTCGTCGGTGGTCAGTGCCCTTGCCTCTCTCGCCACGCGCCGACGTACCGGCATTCAGGGCGATCGACCACGACACCCGCTCGACGCCCGGAAGGGCGGCACGGGCGGCGGGACCGCACCGAGGCGGAGTCCGCGCACACAGACCGTGACGTCGATACACGTCACGCAAGCCCTATCCTACCCGTGATCGGGTTCGCCTGCCCGTGGCACACCCTGGAGGCCGCGCTGTCCAGCTCCACGTCCCCGCTGTCGGCCTCCACCCGCGAGGCCGTGGTCGACCTGCTCGGGGTGCTCGCGTACGGCGAGCTGACCGCCTTCGACCGGCTCGCCGCCGACGCCCGGCTGGCGCCCACGCTGGCCGGGCGGGCGGCGCTCGCCGGCATGGCCGCCGCCGAGATCGGTCACTTCGGCCGGCTGGCCGACCGGCTCGCCGAGCTCGGCGTGGACCTGGAGGAGGCGATCCGGCCGTTCGTCGAGGTCTTCGACACCTTCCACGAGCGGACCGCGCCGAGCACCTGGCTGGAGGGCCTGGTCAAGGCGTACGTCGGGGACGGGATCGCCGCGGACTTCTACCGCGAGGTGGCCGAGTTCCTCGACCCGTCGACCCGCGAGCTGGTGCTCGAGGTGCTCGCCGACACCGGGCACGCCGACTTCGCGGTCCGCGAGGTGCGGGCGGCGGTCCAGGCCGACCCCGCGCTGAGCGGCCGGCTGGCGCTGTGGGCGCGCCGGCTGGTCGGCGAGGCGCTCTCCCAGGCCCAGCGGGTGGCCGCGGAGCGGGACGCGCTGGCGCTGCTGCTGGTCGGCGGCTCCGGCGACCTGACCGGTGTGGCCGCCCTGCTCAAGCGGCTGACCAGCGCGCACGCGGCGCGGATGCAGGCGCTCGGCCTGTCCGGCTGACCCGGCCTCGGGGCCCCGCCCCCGGCGGGGCTCGTTGGGTGAGCCCGGTGCTCAACGACACCAGCCAGCGGCAGCGCCCGCCCGGGGGCCCGGGCCCCGGCGACCTGTCTGCCGGGGTGACCACGGTGTCCGAGATCCGGTTCGCTGTGCCAGGCCGCCGGGGTCCCCGCCCCCGGCGGGGCTCGTTGGGTGAGCCCGGTGATCAACGACACCAGCCAGCGGCAGCGCCCGCCCGGGGGCCCGGGGGCCGCCCCCGGATGAGATCAGCTGCCGACCGCGAAGCCGACCCGGCGATGGTCGGCGTCGGCGATCTCCACGTACGCCACCAGCGCCGCGGGCACCAGGACCTGCCGGCCCTTCTCGTCGACGAGGGACAGGA
This sequence comes from uncultured Actinomycetota bacterium, assembly GCA_963785005.1. Lineage (GTDB taxonomy): Bacteria > Actinomycetota > Actinomycetes > Mycobacteriales > CADCTP01 > CADCTP01. The sequence continues at coordinate 962,815 of CAWATS010000007.1, read as the reverse complement.
TGCCGGCGTCGGCCTTCAGCGCGTCCCGGACGGCCTGCTCCACGTCGGCGGGGCTCAGCGTGCTCTCCAGCACGATCTCGCGCGGCGTGTGCTGCACGCCGATCTTGACCTCCACCGCGGGCTCCTCCTCGTCACCTGACCTCGGGCCGGACAAGCCCCGGCCGAGGGTAGTTGCGGGCGCGGCCGGAGTCCCGTCCGGACCTGCGCCCACAGCGAACGCCGGCCTCAGCGGCCGCCGTCCTCAGGCGAGCGGGAAGTGCGAGATGCCCCGCCACACCAGCGTCTCGACCAGCCGGACCGCCTCGGCCTTCGGCACCGCGCGCTCGCTCTCCAGCCACCAGCGGGCGGCGACCTCGGAGGTGCCGGTGAGCGCGACGGAGAGCAACTCGGCCTGCGGGCGGGCCAGCCCGGTGTCGGCCGCGATCGTGTCCGCGATCGCCTCCATGCACCGCCGGGAGGCGAGCGCGACCCGGTCCCGGACGGCCGGCTCGTTGCGCAGGTCGGTCTCGAAGACCAGCCGGAACGCGCCCGGGGAGTCGGCCTTCTCGCCGTCGACGAAGTCGAAGTACGCACTCACCGCGTTGTGCACCCGCTGTGCGTTGTCGCTGCTCTGCGCCATGGCTTCCCGCACGCCGCGGACGAGGGCGGCGGCGTGCGTGTCGAGCAGCGCCAGGTAGAGCTCCAGCTTGCCCGGGAAGTGCTGGTAGAGCACCGGCTTGGAGACCCCGGCCCGCTCGGCGATGTCGTCCATCGCGGCGGCGTGGTAGCCGTGCGCGACGAAGACCTCCTGCGCCGCGGCCATCAGCTGCTTGCGCCGCGCCGAGCGGGGGAGCCGGGCGCCGCGGGCGGCGCCCTCGGCCGGCGCGGCGGCTCCGGCGAGCGGTGCGGCTGGTGTCGGCACGCCTCGCCTCCCGTCCTCGTCGCGCCCGGCGGGCGTCCGCCCGGTGCCGCGGACACTACTCGCCGGAAGCGCCGATCACCGCCAGTCGTCCTCGTCGGCCGGCAACGAGGTGGCCTGCTCCTGGGCGTCGGCCGGGTCCACCTCGAGGCTGGTCTCGTCCCCGACCGGGCCCTCCTGCTCCTCCGGGACGACCTCGGCGCGCTGCTCGGCGACGTCGTCGGGCGGGCTCTCCAGCGGCGTCTCGCTCATCCGGCTCTCCTGACTTCTCGGGTGCCTGCCCGGCGAGTCTGCCCCGCCGGGCGGGAGCGGGATCAGGCGGACTTGCGCGGAGCCGCCTTCTTGGCGGCCTTCTTCGCCGGCGCCTTCTTGGCCGCCTTGGCCGGGGCCTTCGCGGCGGCCTTCTTCGCCGGCGCCTTCTTGGCGGCCTTGGCCGGGGCCTTGGCCGCGCGGGCGGGCTCGGCGGCCTCGCCGCGGCCCTTCTTGGCCGCGGCCACGCTCGCCCGCAGCGCCGCCATCAGGTCGACCACCGAGCCGGTGTCCTCCTGCTCGACCGGCTGCTCGACGACCTCCCGGCCCTCGACCTTGGCCGCGATCACCTCCTGCAGCGCCTCGCGGTAGTCGTCGTGGTACTGCGTCGGGTCGAAGTCGCCGGACATGCTCTCGATCAGCGACTCGGCCATCGCCAGCTCCTGCGGCCGGACCTTGACGTCGTCGTCGAGGAAGCCGAAGTCCGGCTCGCGGACCTCGTCCGGCCAGACCATCGTCTCCAGCACCAGCACGTTGTCCCGGACCCGCAGGGTGGCCAGCGACTCCCGGGTCCGGATCGCGACCTTCACCAGCGCGACCGAGTCCGAGCGGGTCAGCGCGTCGCGGAGCAGCACGTACGGCTTCGTGGCCGTCTTGTCCGGCTCCAGGTAGTAGCTCTTGGCGAAGTAGATCGGGTCGACCTGCTCGAGCGGGACGAACGCCAGCACGTCGACCACCCGGGAGGTGGCCAGCGGCAGCTCGGCGAGGTCCTCGTCGGTGATGACCACCGTCTCCCCGCTGGGCAGCTCGTACCCCTTCGCGATGTCCGAGTACGCCACCTCCTCGCCGTCCACCTGGCAGACCCGCTTGTACCGGATGCGCCCGCCGTCCTCCCGGTGCACCTGGTGGAAGGACACGTCCCGTTCCTCGGTGGCCGTGTAGAGCTTCACCGGGATGCTCACCAGCCCGAAGGACACGGCACCCCGCCAGATCGCCCGCACGGCCCTCACCCCTGTCTACCGCGGCCTGTGATCAGCCTGCCGGTTGCCGGCCGCGATTGCCAGCCCACCGGCCGGGATGCTCGCCGCACAGGAGAGGATGCCCGCTGAGAAGGGGAGGATGAACGCCGTGCAGCCCATGCTCGCGACCGCAGGCCCGCTGCCCGCCGGGCCGGGCTGGGCGTACGAGTTCAAGTGGGACGGGGTGCGCACGCTCGCGGACGTCTCGGCGGCCGGCCTCACGCTGGTCAGCCGGCTGGGCAACGACGTGACGCCGGCGTACCCGGAGCTGGCCGGGCTGGTCGGGGTCGCCGCGGACGTGCTGCTCGACGGCGAGGTGGTCGCCTTCGTCGACGGCCGGCCGTCGTTCTCCGCCCTGCAGGGCCGGATGCACGTGCGCGGCGCCGCCCAGGCCCGCCGGCTGGTCGGGCAGCTGCCGGTGACCTACCTGGCCTTCGACGTGCTGCGGCTCTACGGCGTGGACCTGACGTCCCGGCCGCTGGCCGACCGCCGGGCGACGCTGGAGCGCCTGGAGGTCGCCGGTCCACACTGGACGGTGTCGCCGCTGTTCGACGACGGGCCGGCCACCGCGCAGGCGGCCACCGAGAACGGGCTGGAGGGCGTGGTCGCCAAGCAGCTGTCCTCGACCTACCGGCCGGGGATGCGGACCGGGGAGTGGGTGAAGGTGCGGTTCGGCCGGCGGCAGGAGTTCGTGGTCGGCGGCTGGGAGCACGGCGAGGGCGGCCGGGCCGGCGGGATCGGCTCGCTGCTGCTCGGGGTGTACGACCAGGACGGTCGCTTCGTCTACTCCGGACAGGTCGGCACCGGCTTCAGCGCCGTGGCGCTGCGGGCGATGCAGCGGCGGCTGACGCCGTACCAGACGGACCGGGCGCCGTTCGAGTCGGTCCCGCCGGACGTGCGGGGACGGCCGATCACCTGGGTGCTGCCCCGGGTGGTGGTCGAGGTGGAGTTCGCCGAGTGGACCCCGGACGGGCGGCTGCGGTTCGCCAGCTTCCAGGGCGTCCGTACCGACAAGGAGCCGGTGGAGGTCAGGCGTGAGCGCTAGCACGGTCCCGGTCGAGGTGGAGGGGCGCACCCTTCGACTGTCCAACCTGGACAAGGTCCTGTACCCGGAGGTCGGGCTGACCAAGGGCGAGGTGATCCACTACTACACCGAGGCGGCGTCGGTGCTGCTGCCGCACCTGTCCGGCCGTCCGCTGACCGTCAAGCGCTACCCCAACGGCGTGGACGGCGCGTTCTTCTTCGAGAAGAACGTCTCCCGGGGCAAGCCCGACTGGGTCCGCACCGTGGTGCTGCCGGCGCCCGGCAGCACCAAGAACCGCGACGAGATCGAGTACGTCCTCGTCGAGGAGCTGGCCACCCTGGTCTGGCTGGCCAACCTGGCCGCGCTGGAGCTGCACACTCCACAGTGGAGGGTCGGCCCGCGCGGCGGGGTGCGCGGCGCCGACCAGCTGGTGCTCGACCTCGACCCCGGGCCGCCGGCGACGGTGGTGGAGTGCTGCCGGGTGGCGCTGCTGCTGCGGGAGCTGCTCGAGGCCGACGGGCTCGCGCCGGTGGCGAAGACCAGCGGCAACAAGGGACTGCAGGTGTACGCCGCGGTGGCCGAGACGCCGGCCGAGCGCACCTCGGCCTACGCGCACGAGCTCGCCCGCCGGCTGGAGGAGGAGCAGCCGGATCTCGTCGTCTCCCGGATGACCAGGTCGCTGCGGCCGGGCAAGGTGCTGGTGGACTGGAGCCAGAACAACGCGGCGAAGACCACGGTGAGCGTCTACTCGCTGCGCGCGCGGCCGGCCGCGACGGTGTCCACCCCGGTCACCTGGGACGAGGTCGCGGCCGCCGCGCAGGAGGCGGCACCCCTCGCCTTCGCACACGCCGACGTGCTGGAACGGGTCGCCGACGGTGACCTGTTCGCGCCGCTGCTGGCGGGCGGCCGGCGGCCCAAGCTGCCGGCCTGACGCCCGCGCGCCTCCGTCCGCGCCGGATCCTTGCGTCGTCCGGCGCAGCTGCCGTACCGCCGAGTGCAGTGAACTGAGCGACAATCGTTGCAGAACCTCCACCTGTTCGTCACCCACGCCTAGGGTTGGCCTCACGCGTCCCTGACCTCACCCGGTCCAGGGGCCGGCTGCGTCGGCTGCGTCGGCCACCCGTACCGGCGCCAGGCGGCGGGAGGAGGTTGCATGCGGACGGTCTTCGTGACCGGGGGTTCGGGGTTCGTCGGCAGCGCCGTGCTGGACGCCCTGGCCGAGCGCGGGGAGAACGCGCGGGCGCTGGCCCGCTCGCCGGACGCGGAGGCGGCGGTGGCCGCCCGCGGCGCGGCGCCGGTCCGCGGCGACCTCACCGACCTGGACGCGATGACGGCCGGCATGCGCGGTGCCGAGCTGGTCGTGCACTGCGCCGCCCGGCTGAGCGGAGGCTGGGCCGACCTCGACGACCTGCACCGGACCAATGTGGACGGTTCGCGGACGGTGCTGCAGGCCGCCCGCTCGGCCGGCGTCCCCCGGCTGGTGCTGGTCTCGACCGAGCAGGTGGTGCTCGGCGAGCGGCCGCTCATCGACGCGGACGAGACCTGGCCGTACCCGGCCCGCTGGCCCGGCCCGTACGCGCGGACCAAGGCGGAGGCGGAGCGGCTGGTGCTCGCGGCCTCCACGCCGGAGCTGGCGACGGTCGCGGTGCGACCGCGGATGGTGTGGGGCCGCGGCGACCCGACCCTGCTGCCCGCCCTGCTGGCCGCGGCCCGGTCCGGGAGACTGCGCTGGATCGACGGCGGGGACCACCTGACCTCCACCACGCACGTCCGCAACGCGGTCGAGGGCATCCTGGCGGCCGGCGAGCGGGGCCGCGGCGGCCAGGCGTACTTCGTCACCGACGGCGCGCCGATCCCGTTCCGCGAGTTCGTCACCGGACTGCTGGCCACCCGGGAGGTGCCGGCGCCGACCCGGGAGGTCTCCGGCCGGGTGGCCCGTGCGGTGGCCGGCGGAGCGGCGGCGCTGTGGCGGCTGCTGCCGTTGCCGGGCCGGCCACCGGTCGAGCTGACCTCGGTCCGGCTGGCCGGCGAGACGTGCACGCTGCGGGACGGGCGGGCCCGCCGCTGGCTCGGCTACGAGGGCCACGTCACACGCGAGCAGGGGCTGGCCGAGCTACGGTCGGAGCGGAGCCACGCGGGCACGCCGCCGGCGCCCGGGCCGCCGACCGGCGCGGCCGGTCCGGACCCGACCTGAGCCGATCCTCCCGGGCGGCCCGTGCCGGACGTCAGTGAGGAGGCTTCGTGACCGTCACCGCCCCGGCCGTGCGGACCGCGCGGCTGTCGAGCGCCCCGCTCAAGCCGGTGGACCCGTCGATTCCGCCCTGGCCGGGTCGGCTCGAGCGGGTCCGCGGCGTGGACCTCTACGTTCGCCGCACCCCCGGCCCGCCCGGCGGCGGCGAGCCGGCGCTGTACGTCCACGGCCTCGGTGGCGCGTCGACCAACTGGACCGACCTGGCGGACCTGCTCGCCTCCCGGCTCGACGGCGAGGCACTCGACCTGCCCGGGTTCGGCCGGTCCGGGCCGGTGCCGCGCGCCGACTACTCGGTCAGCGGGCACGCCCGCACGGTCGAGGCGCTCCTGGAGCACCGCGGCGCCGGTCCGGTGCACCTGTTCGGCAACTCGCTCGGCGGCGCGGTGGCGGTGGTGGTCGCGGCGACCCGGCCGGACCTGGTCCGGACGCTGACCCTGGTCTCGCCGGCGCTGCCGTCGCTGCGGCCCCGCCGCGCCTCCGACGTCACCCTGCCGCTGCTGCTGCTGCCGGGGCTCGGGCGGCTCGTCGAGCGGCGGCTGGCGTCGCTGCCGCCGGAGCGGCGCGCCCAGGCGGTGCTCGACCTGTGCTTCGCCGACCCGTCGGTGGTGCCGCCGAACCGCTTCCGGGAGGCGGTGGAGGAGGTCGTGCGCCGCCGCGACCTGCCACACGCGATGGAGGCGTTCACCGCGTCGCTGCGCGGGCTGGCCCGGTCGTACGCGGCGCCCGGCGAGCGGTCGCTGTGGCGCGCCGCCGCCCGGGTGTCGGCGCCGACGCTGGTGGTGTGGGGCGACCGTGACCGGCTGGTGCCGGTCGCGCTCGCGCCGCGGGCCGCGGCGACGATCCCGGATGCCCGGCTGCTGGTCCTGCCGGCCGTCGGGCACGTCGCCCAGCTGGAGGACCCGGAGAGTGTCGCGCGGGCCGTCCTCGGGTTGCTGGAGGACGTCGGCGACCCACCTGGATCACCACCGCTGGCCGAGTGAGAAGTTCGATCACCGAGTGAGCAGTCACAACTGCTCACTCGGTGATCGAACTTCTCACTCGGTCCTGGAACTGGTCACTCGCGGGCATCCTGGCCGGCCGTCCCCCGGGGCGCCGGCCCGGCGGCCACCGCCGGCTGTGCCATCCTGTCCGGCGTGACCGGGCCAGGACGGGCGACGCGCCAGCGTCGCCCGGCCACGGTCGGGGCATCCGCAGGCCGCCCGGACGGGTACGCGGGGTCGCGCTCCGCGGGTGGGCCGCTCCCCGACGCACCCCGGCCCGGCCGCGGCTCGCACCGGCCGTCCGGTCCCGAGCCGGGCTGGCCGGCGGCCGGCGCAGGTGCCGGCCGGTCGGACCAGGACGTCGGGTCCGGTTCGCCGGGCGCGCGTCCCGGTGCCGGCCGGTCGGACGGCAGGCCTGGTCGGGACGGGCCCGCGGGCCGCGGGCGCGGGTCGGCCGAGCGCGATCCGGACCAGTCCGGTCGCAGCGGTCGCGAGGCGCCGGGACGGCGGCCGACCGAGCGCCATCCGGGTGAGCCCGGCGCCGGGCCCCGCCGGGCGACCCGCCGGGAGGCGGCCGGGCGCGGGGTAGCCGGGCGCGGGGCGCCGGACGCGGGGCCGGGCGCGGGGCAGCGGGGCGCGGCGAGCCGGCCGACGAGCGGTTCGCGCCGGCGTACCGGCTGGTGACGTTGCGGGCGCCGGACGGGCCGCTGCGCGCCCGCCTCGACCCGGACGCCGAGCCGCCGGCCGGCCGCCGGCCGATGACCTTCGCCTCCCGGGCCCGGCGCGGGCCGGACCGGGGGCCGGTCCGGCGGTTCGTGCGGGCGTACGGCTGGCGGGCGTACGCGCTGCCGGTGCTGACCGCGCTCACCTTCCTGTGTGCCATCGACGTGGCGAACGGGTCCACCGGCGGGCTGCCGCTCCCGGCCGGTGGCGACGGCTCGACGGCGGACCGGCCCGCGGACCAGGGCGGGGCACCGGCCGCCGGCGCCGGGCCGCGGTCGGCCGCCCCCGCCAGCCCGCCGGCGCCGAAGCCCACCGGCATCTACGTCGACGACCCCGGCGGCGGCGCGGCCCGACCGTTGCCGCCGACCGCGCTCCCGGCCGGCGGCGCGTACTCGCAGCGCGGCGGCGGCCGGTACGACGTCGTCCCCGGCAGCTCGGACGTGACCGGCACCGGCCCGCTGCGCCGCTACACGGTCGAGCTGGAGGCCGGCGTCGCCGAGGACGGGCCGGCCTTCGCCGCGGCCGTCGAGCGGACCCTCGGCGACCCGCGCAGCTGGAGCGCCGGCGGGCGGATGTCGTTCCAGCGGGTCGACTCGGAGCCGGTCGACTTCCGGGTCAGCCTGACCTCGTCGCTGACCGTGCGGACGATCTGCGGCTACACGCTGCCGTTCGAGACCTCCTGCTACAACGGCGAGCTGGACCGGGCGGTGATCAACGACGCGCGGTGGGTGCGCGGGGCGGTCGCGTACGACGGGAACCTGGCGGCGTACCGGAGCTACGTCATCAACCACGAGGTCGGGCACGCGCTCGGTCAGGGGCACCTGCCGTGCCCGCGGGCCGGTGCGCTGGCGCCGGTGATGATGCAGCAGACCCTCGGCCTGGACACCGCCGGTGTCGGCAGCTGCCGGGCCAACGCCTGGCCCTACCCGTAGCGGCCGCAGAAACTAGCGGGCCAGGTCACCGCCGTCGGCGGCGATGACGCTCCCGGACACGAACGCGGCCAGGTCACTCACGGCGAACAGGACGATCCGGGCGATGTCGTCGGGATGGCCGAGCCGGCCGAGCGGCAGGCCCGCTCCGTAGGCGTCGAGGGCGTCCGAGAACCCGGCAGCGCGTTCGGCCGCGACCCCTCGGGTCTCCGTGAGCGTGGGGGCGACGGCGACCGCTCGGATGCCCCGCGACCCGAGCTCCACCGCGAGGCTCTTCGTCAGTCCGGCGACCCCGTGTTTGGAGGCGACGTAGTGCGCCGGGCTCGCGCCGTTGCCGGTGCTGAACGCGGCCACCGACGCGATGTTCACGATCACGCCGCCGCCTCCCACATCGGCCATCCGCCTCGCCGCCTCCCGGGCGCCGATGAAGGCGCCGCGCAGGTTCAGGTCCAGGACGAAGTCGAGGTCGTCGTCGGTCGTCTCCAGCACGGCCTGGCTCGGATGGACGCCGGCGTTGTTGACCCAGATGTCGAGGCGCCCGAAGCTGCGGACCGCCTCGTCGGCGACGGCGCGGATCGACGCGGCATCCGCCGCGTCGAGTGCCCGCCCGATGACGGCCGTCCCGCTGGGATCCAGCTCCGCGGCCAGCGCCTCGGCCCGGTGCGCGTCCAGGTCACCGACGACCACCCGGGCTCCGGCCTCGCGCAGTCGCCGCACGATCGCCGCACCGATCCCGGCGGCGCCGCCGGTCACGACGGCCGCTCGGCCGTCGAGTGACAGCAGCTCGTCCAGCCGGCTGCCGGCCAGCTCGGCCGCGCTCCTCATGACACGTCACGCAGCGCCTGCCCGCCGGCGTCCGGCACGGGGTGGCGCAGCGGCTGGAGCGCCTGCGACCAGGCGATGACCTCGTCGAGCATCGTGGTCAGGGTCGGCTCCTGGTGGTCGCCCGGGGCGAACAGGCCGGTCTCGGTGGGGTCGGTGATGACGAAGTCGGTGAACACCGACAGCGCCACCTGGGTGCGCACGTCGGCGATCATGACCTCGGCCAGCGCCTGCCGCAGGTGCTCGACCGCCCGGGTCCCGCTGTGCACCCCGTAGCTGACGAATCCTGCCGCCTTGTGATTCCACTCCGTGAACAGGAAGTCGATCGCGTTCTTCAGCGCGGCGGGGATGGAGTGGTTGTACTCCGCGGTGACGAACACGAACCCGTCGAACGAGTCGATCGTGGCGGCCCACCGGCGGGTGTGTGCGTTGCGGTAGTCGCCGAACATCGCCGGCACCGGCTCGTCCAGCAGCGGCAAGCCCTGCGCGGCCAGGTCGACCACCTCGACGGTCGCGGCTCCGGCGCTGACGGCAGGATGCCGGCCGGCGACCTGCTCGACCCACTGCGCGACGGCCTCCCCCGGCGGCCGGGCCGGGTGCTCCCGATGATGATGGCGATCCGGGTCATCTGCTGCTCCTCCTGGTGGCGTCCTGGTCCTGCGTCGTGCTTGAGATACAGTACAACGTGTATGGCAATAAGTAAAACGATGACTGTAACCCTCGACCGGGAGGCCTCGATGACCACGCAGGAGACGGCGGCCGCCCGCCCGCGCGGCGGCCTGGCGGACAAGCGCCGGGCGATCCTCGCCGGAGCCCTCACCGTGTTCGCCCGCGATGGCTACACCCGCGCGAGCATCGATGCGATCTCCGCCGAGGCCGGCGTGTCCACCCGCACGCTCTACAACCACTTCCAGGACAAGGCCCGGCTCTTCCAGAGCGTCATCCAGGACAGCGCCACCCGGGCCGCCGACGCCCAGGTCGCGATCATCGACCGCTACCTGAGCAAGGTCACCGAGCTGGAGCCCGACCTCATCGAGTTCGGCCTGGCCTTCGTGGCCCCGGTGACCGGCACCGCCGAGCACTTCGCGCTCGTCCAGCAGATCAACGCCGAGGCCGGGCACATCCCACCGGACACGATCGAGGCGTGGCAGCAGACCGGGCCACTGCGGGTCCGCCACGAGCTCGCCCGCCGGCTGGGTCAGCTGGCGGACCGGGGACTGCTCCGCCTCGACGACCCCGACCGAGCGGCTCGCCACCTCATGATGCTGATCTCGGTCACGAACCTGTCCTATCGCAGCGCCGCCCGCCCGGATGAGGGGGAGGTCACCGCCATCGTGACCTCCGGCGTCCGCGCCTTCCTGCACGGCTACCTGCGCTGATGCGCTACCGACTGCTGGGCCGGACCGGGCTGCGTGTCTCCGAGCTGTTCCTCGGGGCGATGGCCTTCGGCGAGCAGGGCGGCGGCGCCCCGGCGGCCGAGTGCCGCCGCATCCTGGACCGGTACGCCGACGCCGGCGGCAACGTCGTCGACACGGCGGTCAACTACCGCGGTGGTCAGAGCGAGAGCATCCTCGGCGAGCTGCTGGAGGGCCGACGCGACCGCTTCGTCGTCGCGACGAAGTACACGATGACGCGCGACCGCAGCGACCCGAACGCGGCGGGCAGCCACCGCAAGAACCTCGCCCGGTCACTGGAGACGAGCCTGCGGCGGCTGCGCACCGACTACGTCGACCTGTTCTGGGTGCACGTCTGGGACCGGCACACGCCGACCGAGGAGACGATGCGGGCGCTCGACGACGCGGTGAGCGCCGGAAAGATCCTGTACGTCGGCGTCTCGGACACCCCTGCCTGGGTCGTCTCCCGCGCCAACACGCTCGCGGAGTGGCGCGGCTGGACGCCGTTCGCCGGCCTGCAGGTGCCGTACAGCCTGCTGAACCGGGACATCGAACGCGAGCTGCTGCCGATGGCCGAGGCGCTGGGGCTGACCGTCGCCGCCTGGAGCCCGCTCGCCCACGGCGTGCTGTCCGGCAAGTTCACCCGGGCGGGACGGTGCTCGCCGGTACGGCGCCCGACTCGCTCGGCCCGCGGGAGCGGGCCGCCGCGCTGGTGGTTCAGGAGGTCGCCGACGAGCTGGGCGCGACGCCTGCCCAGGTGGCCATCGCCTGGACCATGGCGCGGTCCCGAGCCGTGCACCCGATCCTCGGCGTCAGTGCCGCCGCCCAGCTCGAGGACAACCTGGGGGCGCTCGACGTCACCCTGCCCGACGATGCGATCCGCCGCCTGGGCGCGGCGGTGGACTTCACCGTCGGCTTCCCGGGAGACTTCATCGCCGCGTCGAGCGAGTGGGTGTTCGGCGATGTCGCGGGCCGGCTCGACGGCCGGTGACGGTCGGGAATCGGGCGGCGGCGCCGGCCGTTGGGCTGGTCGATGGCTGCCGTGAAGGAGACCGCCGTGTCGTTGCCGCCCCTCGTGGAGCCGGCCCGCGAGCTCAGCGTCGAGGAGGTGCGCCGCTACAGCCGCCACCTGATCATCCCCGACGTCGGGGTGACCGGGCAGAAGCGGCTGAAGAACGCGAAGGTGCTCGTCGTCGGTGCCGGCGGCCTCGGCTCGCCGGCGTTGCTCTACCTCGCCGCGGCCGGCGTCGGCACGCTCGGGATCGTCGACTTCGACGTGGTCGACGAGTCCAACCTGCAGCGCCAGGTGATCCACGGCGTCTCCGACCTCGGCCGGCCGAAGGCGGAGTCGGCCCGCGACAGCGTCCGGGAGATCAACCCGCACGTCGAGGTCGTGCTGCACACCGAGCGGCTCGACTCGGACAACGCGCTGGACGTCTTCCGGCCGTACGACCTGGTCCTCGACGGCACCGACAACTTCGCCACCCGCTACCTGGTCAACGACGCCTGCGTGCTGCTCGGCAAGCCGTACGTCTGGGGGTCGATCTTCCGGTTCGAGGGCCAGGTCAGCGTCTTCTGGGACGAGCACGGGCCGAACTACCGCGACCTCTACCCGGAGCCGCCGCCGCCCGGGATGGTCCCCTCCTGCGCCGAGGGCGGCGTGCTCGGCGTGCTGTGCGCCTCCATCGGCTCGATCATGGTGACCGAGGCGATCAAGCTGATCACCGGCATCGGCGAGCCGCTGCTCGGCCGGCTGATGGTCTACGACGCCCTGGAGATGTCGTACCGGACGATCAAGGTCCGCAAGGACCCGGCCGGCGCGCCGATCACCGGGCTGATCGACTACGAGGAGTTCTGCGGCGTCGTCTCGGACTCCGCGCAGCGGGCCGCCGCCGGCTCGACGATCACCGCGACCGAGCTGAAGGAGATGCTGGACGCGGGCAAGGACCCCTACCTGGTGGACGTCCGCGAGCCGGTCGAGTTCGAGATCGTCAAGATCCCCGGCGGCGTGCTGGTCCCCAAGGACCGCATCCTGTCCGGCGAGGCGCTCGTCGAGCTGCCGCAGGACCGGCCGCTGGTGCTCTACTGCCGCACCGGCGTCCGCTCCGCGGAGGCGCTGGCCGCGGTCAAGGCGGCCGGCTTCCGGGACGCGGTGCACGTGCAGGGCGGAGTGACCGCCTGGGCCACCCAGGTCGACCCCTCGCTCCCGACGTACTGACCTCAGCCGCCCGGCGGCGCCGGGAACGGCGGCGCGTTCGGCTGGCAGACGGTGCCCTCGGCCGGCAGCTCGCCGCGCTGCAGGTACGCGTTGACCTTCTCCCGCAGGCAGGTGCTGGGCGACCGGGTCGACGTGTGCCCGAACCCGGCCAGGGTGAGCAGCCGGGCGTCCGCCAGCTGCCGGACGCCGCGCTGCGCGAAGACGTACGGCGTCGCCGGGTCGTACTCGACGCCGACGACGAGGAGCGGGTTGGCGGTCGGCCGGTTCCACGGGCCGGCGTAGCGCTCGCCGGTCGCCGGCCAGGTCGCGCAGACCGACGCGCTGAACGCCTGCCACCGCCCGAAGGTGCGGTGCACCGCCTCGAAGCCGGCGGCGGTCAGCGGGTACGCCCGCTGGTCCCGCGGCAGCCGCTTGTCCAGGCAGTTCACGGCGTAGAGGGCGTCGAAGAAGTTGCCGGGGTAGGCGTCCGACAGCGCGCCGAACCGCCCGGCCGTGGCCAGCTCGGCGGCGACCTCCCCCGCCGACGGCAGCGCGGCGTCGTCCGCGTCGTCGGCGGCGCTCGGGGCGGCCGCGCGGGCAGCGGCCTGCGGGGCTGGCACCGGGGCGGGCTCGGCGGGCAGCGGGAACAGCTCGAGGTAGAGCGTCTGCAGCACCCCGGCGGTGGTCCGGAACTGGGACGGCCGGTAGAGCTGGCCGGCCACGTAGTTGGTGATCGAGCTGATCGTCACCGGAGCTCCGGCGAGGGTCGCCGGACCGCTGCGCAGCCGCTCCCGGATGGCGACCCACTTCGCGGCCGGGTCGTCCGCCGAGAACGCGCAGCCGGGCCCGGACGCCGCACAGGCGGCCAGGAAGGCCTTCAGCGCGGTCTCGAAGCCGCCCGCCCGCTCCAGCTCGTTGACCAGCGAGAGCCGGGTCCGCCCGACCGGGTCGACCATGCCGTCGAGCACCAGCGCCCGGACCCGGTCCGGGTAGAGGTTGGCGTAGGTCGCGCCGATCAGCGTGCCGTAGGAGTAGCCGGCGAAGGTCAGCTGCTCGTCGCCGACGGCCTGCCGGAGCAGGTCCAGGTCGCGGGCGACGTTCAGGGTGCTGACGTGCGGCAGCAGCGGGCCGCCGCGCGCGGCGCAGGCGTCCGTGTACGCCCGGTAGGCAGCGAGGGTGGCCCCGACCTCCGCCGCGCCGATCGGCACCTCCAGCGCGGGGTCGAGGGTGGCGACGAACTCCTCGATCGTGCCGAAGCACTCGATCGGCGAGCTCTCGCCGACGCCGCGCGGGTCGAAGCCGACGATGTCGAACGTCCGCCGGGTCTCGGCGTCGGCGAGGTTGGCCACGGCGCCGCGGGCGAAGGCGAGGCCGGGCTCGCCCGGGCCGCCCGGGTTGACGAACAGCGAGCCGACCTTCGCCGCCTGGTCCTCCGCCGGGCGGCGGATCAGCGCCAGCCGCACCGTCGGCCCGTCCGGGTCGGCGTGGTCCAGCGGCACCGGGTAGCTGGCGCAGTCGAAGCCGGCGAAGGTCGGGCAGGGCGCCCAGTCGACCGGTGCGGCGGCGCCTGCTGCCGGCGCCGCGCCGACCGGGGCCACCGCCACGGCCAGCGACGCGGCCAGCGCCGCTCCCGCCGCCGCGACCAGACCCCTGCGCGGCCAAGATCCTGGTGCCATCCGTTTCCGCCCCCCTCGATGCTGTCCACGGAATCCTGCCCGGACGACGGGCCCTCCGTAAGGCACGATCGGGTGTGTACGGATGGGCCGATCGCGGGCCGGGGCGGGGCCGATGGGCCTCCGGCTGCGCGGGCATCGGGCATGGACGCCGTCCGCATCCGCCGAGACCCCGGCCCGCCCGGTCGGCGTACGGTGGCGCCGTGCGGGAGCGAGGGGGGACCCGGCGCACGGCGCCGGCCAGCCTGTCCGCTGGGCTGGGGACCCGGCTGGTCGCCGGCGGCCGACCCACGCCGTACGCCGCCCGCGTGCTCGAGGCGGTCGACCGGATCCCGCCGGGCCGGGTGCTGTCCTACTCCGACGTGGCCGACTACGTCGGGGCCGGTTCCGGCCGCTCGGTGGGCGCGGTGCTGAGCCGGCACGGGCATGAGGTGCCGTGGCAGCGGGTTGTCCTGTCGACCGGCGAGCCGGCGCCCTCCGCGCCGGCGGAGGCGCTCCGGCTGCTGCGCGCGGAGGGGACGCCGATGCGCGGCGGCCGGGTGGACATGGACCGGGCCCGCTGGGACGGGTCCTGAGCTGGAAGGACACGGTTGATGGACGAGGTCCTTGACCTGCACGGACGGGCGCTGGACGAGTTCGGCCGCCGGGTGCACGCGGTGCGACCGGACCAGTGGGGCTGCCCCACGCCGTGCCGCGACTGGGAGGTCCGCAACCTGGTGAACCACCTGGTCAACGAGCAGCTGTGGGTGGAGCCGCTGATGGCCGGCAGGACCGTCGCGGACGTCGGCGACTCCCTCGACGGCGACCTGCTCGGCGACGACCCGATCGGCCGCTGGGACTCCGCGGCGGCGGCCGCCCGGGCGGCCCTCACCGCGGACGGGGCGCTCGAGCGGACCGTGCACCTCTCGTTCGCGGACGTCCCGGCGGAGCAGTACGTGCGGGAGCTGATCTTCGACCTGGTCGTGCACTCCTGGGACCTGGCCAAGGGCATCGACGGGGACGAGAAGCTCGACCCGGCGCTGGTGGACGCCGTCTACTCCCGGATCGAGCCGGACGACGACACGCTGGCGGCGAGCGGGCTGTTCGACCCCCCGGTGCCGGTCCCGCCGGATGCCGACGAGCAGACCAGGCTGATCGCCTTCACCGGCCGGCAGCCCTAGGGGGATGACGCTCCTCGGCCTGCCCGAGTCGCCGGAGCGATGACTCTCGCGCGGGGGCCGGTGTCTCGACGGCCCCGGTCAGGCGGGCTCGGGCACGCCCTCGGGGTCCTCCGGATCGCCGGGCCCGGGCTCGGCCGGCGCTGGCGGCAACGTGTCCGGGGTGTCCGGGAGCAGCTCGCCCGCGTCGTCCGGCACCGGCTCGGCCGGGTCGATCGGCGGGTAGACCCCGGGATCCAGTGGCGGCTCCGTCATGCGGTCAGTCAACCAGTCCCCGGCCCCCGGCTGGTCCGGCTCGCTCGGCGTCGCGGCGGCGATCCTGGCCCGCCGGATCGCGTGCGTGATCGTCCGGCGACAGGCCGTACGAGTGCGTCTGTCTAGTCGTCCGGTCGTGGTTCGATCGTCGGCGTGCCTGGGTCGGGGGGATCGCGGGAGACCGGTGCGCCGCCGGCGTACCGGCTGGTCCGCCCGGCCGGCCGGCTGCCCGTCGCGCCGCCGCTCGACCCCGGCCAGCGCGCCGTCGTCGGGCACCGCGGCGGGCCGCTGCTGGTGCTCGCCGGCCCCGGCTCCGGCAAGACGACCACGCTGGTCGAGGCCGCGGTCGACCGGGTCGCCGGGCGCGGCGTCGACCCCGAGTCGCTGCTGCTGCTGACCTTCAGCCGGCGCGCCGCCACCGACCTGCGGGAGCGGGTCACCGCGCGGCTGGCCCGGACCACCCGCGAGCCGCTGGCGCGCACCTTCCACTCGTACGCCTTCGGCCTGCTCCGGCAGCAGGCGGTCGCCCGCGGCGAGCGCGGCCCGCGGCTGCTGTCCGGGCCGGAGCAGGACCTGCTCGTCCGCGAGCTGCTCGCCGGCGACGTCGAGCTGGGCACCGCCGACTGGCCGGCGGCGCTGCGGCCGGCGCTGCTCACCCGCGGCTTCGCCCGCGAGCTGCGCGACCTGCTGCTGCGGGCGGTGGAGCGCGGCGTCGGCCCGACCGTGCTGGCCCGGTGGGGCCGGTCCCGTGGCCGGGACGACTGGGTCGCCGCCGCGCAGTTCTTCGACGAGTACCTGGACGTGACCGCGCTGGCCGCGGCCGAGGGGCCGGAGTCGTACGACCCGGCCGAGCTGATCCGCGCCGCCGTCGACGCACTCAGCACCGACCCGGAGCTGCTCGCCCGGGAGCGGTCCCGGCGCCGGCGGGTGTTCGTCGACGAGTACCAGGACGTCGACCCGGCGCAGGAGGAGCTGCTCCGGATGCTGGCGTACGGGGCCGACGAGCTGATCGCGGTCGGCGACCCGGACCAGTCGATCTACGCCTTCCGCGGGTCCGACCCGCACGCCATCCGCCGCTTCGCCGACGCATTCGCGCCGGCCGACGGGACGCCGGTGCCCACGGTCGCGCTGGACACCTCCCGGCGGTCCGGCGCGGTGCTGCTCGCCACGAGCCGGCGGATCGCGGTCCGGCTGCCCGGCCCGGCCGCGCACCGGGCGCTACGGCCGGCCCCCGGCACCCCGCCCGGTCGCGCCGAGGTGCACGTGCTGCGCACGCCCGGCGAGGAGGCCGCGTACGTGGCGCACCGGCTGCGGGCCGCGCACCTGCTCGACCGGGTGCCGTGGCGGGAGATGGCGGTGGTGGTCCGCTCCACCGAGCGGCACCTGCCGGCGCTGCGCCGGGCGCTCGCCGTGGCCGGCGTGCCCGCCGCGGTGGCCGGCGAGGAGCTGCCGCTGGTCGCGCAGCCGGCGGTGGCGCCGTTCCTGCGGCTGCTGGACTGCGCGCTGTGGGGCCTGCGGACCGACGGGGCCGGCGGCGCCGCCAGAGCCGGGCGGGCGGAGACCGGCCCGGACCCGCTGGACGAGGAGGCCGCGCTGACGCTGCTGACCTCGCCACTGGGCGGCGCGGACGCCCTCTCGCTGCGCCGGCTGCGGCAGGAGCTGCGCCGGCTCGACCTGGTCGCGGGCGGCGCCGGTGGCTCGGCGGGGCTGCTGGTCGGCCTGCTGCGCGACGCCCGCGCCGCCGCGGACCCGGGTCCGGCGGCGTCCGCGACCACCGAGGTCGTCACCGCTGCCGGGTCGGACTCCGGTGGGTCGGGTGCCGGCGGGTCGGGCGCCGGCGGGCTCGGGCGCCGGCGGGTCGGGCGCCGGCGGGTCGGGTGCCGGCGGGTCGGGTGCGGGCGGGCTCAGCGCCGGTGGGCCGGGCGCCGGCGGGTCGGGTGCTGGCGGGTCGGGTGCGGGCGGGTCGGGTGCGGGCGGGGCCGGCGCGCGGGAGCCGGGGGTCGCCGCGGCGGTGGCAGCGGTCGACCGGATGGTGCGGGCCGCGGCCGGGGGGCGGGTGGGGGAGCCGGCGCGGCGGGTCGGCTGGCTGCTGGCCACCGCCCGGGCGACGGCCCGGGAGGGCGGCACCGCCGAGGAGGTGCTGTGGGCGGTCTGGACCGCGTCCGGCCTCGGCGACGAGTGGCAGCGGGCCAGCCGGCGCGGCGGGCCGGCCGGTGCCGCGGCGGACCGCGACCTGGACGCGATGGTGGCGCTCTTCGACGTGGCGGCCCGCTTCGTCGACCGGCTGCCGCGCTCCGGTCCGCGGGTGCTGCTCGACCACCTGACCGGCCAGCAGATCCCCGGCGACTCGCTGGCGCCGAAGGCGCCGGCCGGGGACGCGGTCCGGCTGCTCACCGCGCACGCGGCCAAGGGTCTGGAGTGGACGGTCGTCGCGGTGGTCGGCGTGCAGGAGGGCAGCTGGCCGGACCTGCGCCGGCGCGGCACCCTGCTCGGCGTCGAGGACCTGGTCGACGTCGCCGCCGGCCGGGAGCCGGAACGGCTCTCGCCGGTCGCGCCGCTGCTGGACGAGGAGCGGCGGCTGTTCTACGTCGCGGTCACCCGGGCCCGGCGGCTGCTGATCGTCACCGGCGTCTCCGGCGACGAGCACCTGCCGTCCCGCTTCCTGGACGAGCTGGACCCGCCGCCCGCCGGCACCGCCCGGCCGCTCACCCCGGTGCCGCGGGCGCTGAGCCTGCCCGCCCTGGTCGCCGAGCTGCGCGCGGTGGTCTCCGATCCGAAGCAGGTCGACACCCGGCGCCGGGCCGCCGCCGGCCAGCTGGCCCGGCTGACGACCGCCGGTGTGGCCGGGGCGGACCCGGCCGCCTGGTGGGGGCTGGTCGAGCTGTCCGACACCGGCCCGCTCGGCGAGCCCGGCCGGCCGGTCCGGGTCTCGCCGTCCGCGCTGGACCGCTTCGTGACCTGCGAGCTGCGCTGGTTGATGGAGGCGGTCGGTGCGCGGGGTCCGGACGCCGCGGCGCAGTCCGTCGGCACCGCGTTGCACGAGGTGGCGGCCCTGGCCGACGACCCGGCCCTGGCCTCGGAGGAGGCGCTGGCGCCCCGGCTGGAGCGGGCCCTGGACCGGCTCGACCTGGGCGGCGCGTGGACGACCCGGCGGGAGCGGGACCGCGCCCGGGTGATGCTGCGGACCTTCCTGCGCTGGCACCGGGCGTCCCGGTCGCGCTGGGTGCTGGTCGACGTCGAGGTGCCGTTCGCGGTGGAGGTCGGTGCGGAAGCGGTCGTGCACGGGCGGGTGGACCGTCTCGAGCGCGACGGCGACGGGCGGCTGGTGGTGGTCGACCTGAAGACCGGGCGCAGCAAGGTGGTGGACGCCGAGCTGGCCCGGCACGCCCAGCTGGGGGCGTACCAGCTGGCGGTCGCGGAGGGTGCCTTCGAGCCGGGGGCCGAGCCGGGCGGTGCGGCGCTGGTTCAGGTCGGGCTCCCCAACCGCGCCGTGAAGGAGCAGCAGCAGCGCCCGCTGACCGAGGACGTGGACCCGCAGTGGGCGCGCGAGCTGGTGCGCGGCGCCGCCCGCGGGATGGCCGGCGCGGTCTTCGCCGCGAAGCCGGGCGCCGGCTGCCGGGTGTGCCCCGCCCGCGCCGCCTGCCCGGCCCAGGACACCGGCCGCCAGGTGACCGAGTGACCGGCCCGCAGCCGCCCCGGCGGCCCGACGGTGGCCCTCCCGCTCCCGCCGATCTTGACGTTACGGACTCCGACACGCCGCGGACGGAGTCCGTAAGGTCAAGATCGGCGCGGAGGCAGCCGAGGGGCGGGTGCGCTGGTCGCCGGCGGAGCTGGCCGCCGCGCTCGGCCTGCCCCGGCCGACGCCGGAGCAGGCGGCCGTCGTCGCGGCGCCGCTGGAGCCGGCCGTCGTGGTGGCCGGCGCCGGGTCCGGCAAGACCGAGACGATGTCCGCCCGGGTGATCTGGCTGGTCGCGAACGGCCTGGTCCGGCCCGACCAGGTGCTCGGCCTGACCTTCACCACCAAGGCGGCCGGCGAGCTGGGCGTCCGGATCCGCACCAGGCTGGCCCAGCTGCGGCACCACCTCGGCCCGGACTCGGCGGCCCTGGCCGGCGAGCCGACGGTCGCGACGTACCACTCGTACGCCGGCCGCCTGGTCGCCGAGCACGCGCTCCGGCTCGGGGTCGAGCCGTCGGTCCGGCTGCTCACCGAGGCGATGACCTGGCAGCTCGCCCAGCGGGTGGTCCGCACGTACGACCTGGATGTGCCGGAGCTGGACAACGCCGAGTCGACCGTCGTCGGCTGGGTGCTGGACCTGGCCGGCGAGCTGGCCGAGCACCTGGTCGAGCCGGACGAGCTGCGCCGCTGGACCGCGCGGCTGGTGGACCGGATCGGCGCGCTGCCGCGGAAGGCCGGCGTCGGGCCGTACGCGGAGGTCGGCAGGCTGCTCGCCAAGGCGCAGGCGCGGGCGGCGCTGCTCCCGCTGGTCGAGCGGTACGCGCGGGCGAAGAAGGCGACCGGCGCGATGGACTTCGGCGACCAGGTGGCGATCGCGGCCCGGATCGCGTCCGCGTTCGGCGAGGTCGGGCGCGGGGAGCGGGCCCGGTACGCGGTGGTGCTGCTGGACGAGTACCAGGACACCGGGCACGCGCAGCTCACCCTGCTGCGCGGCCTGTACGGCGGCGGCCACCCGGTGACGGCCGTCGGCGATCCCTGCCAGTCGATCTACGGCTGGCGCGGGGCGAGCACGGCCAACCTGCGCCGCTTCGCCGAGCACTTCCGCACCCCGGCCGGGGCACCGGCGCCGGTGCTCCCGCTGTCGGTGAGCTTCCGCAACGACGCGCTGGTGCTGGACGTCGCCAACGACCTCTCGGCGGACCTGCGCGAGCACGGCATCGACGTCGGCGTGCTCGTGCCCGGCCCGGCCGGTGGCCCCGGCGAGGTCCGGTGCGCGCTGCTGGACACCGTGCTGGACGAGGCGTCCTGGCTGGCCGGGCAGGTCGCCGAGGTGTGGGAGGCGGACGCACCGCGGCGGCGGGCGGGCCGGGCGGGGCGCAGCGTCGCGGTGCTGTGCCGGCGGCGGGCGCAGTTCGAGGCGGTGGCGCGAGCACTGCGGGACCGCGGGATCCCGGTCGAGCTGGTCGGGCTCGGCGGCCTGCTCGCCACCCCCGAGGTACGCGACCTGGTCAGCACACTGCAGGCGGTGTCGGACCCGGCGGCCGGGGCGGCGCTCGCCCGGCTGCTGACCGGGGCCCGGTGGCGGATCGGCCCGCGGGACCTCGCCGCGCTCGGCCGCCGGGCCCGGTCCCTGGCCGCCCGCAACCGCGCCGGCGGGCCGCCTGAGCCCGGCCGGGCGCCTGCTGCCGACCAGGATGCGGTGGCGGACCAGGTCGCGGACGCGAGCCTGGTGGAGGCGCTGGACGACCTCGGCCCACCCGCGGCGTACTCCCCGGAGGGCTTCCGCCGCCTCGCCGCCCTCGGCGCCGAGCTGGCCGCGCTCCGCCGCCGGACCGCCCAGCCGCTGCCCGACCTGGTCGCCGACGTCGAGCGCACCCTGCTGCTCGACGTGGAGGTGGCCGCCGCCCCCGACCGGGACCGCGCCGCCGGCCGCGCCCACCTCGACCGCTTCGCCGACGTGGCCGCCGCGTTCTCGGTGGACGCCGAAGTGCCCACGCTCGGCGCGTTCCTCGCCTACCTGAGCGCCGCCGAGGACGCCGAGCGCGGCCTGGAGGCGGGGGTGGTCGAGGTCGAGGCGGACCGGGTGCAGGTGCTCACCGTGCACGCGGCGAAGGGGCTGGAGTGGGACGTCGTCGCGGTGCCGGGCCTGACGGCCGGTGTGTTCCCGGACCGGGACGCGGCCGGCACGTCCGGGTGGGCGACCGGCGTCGCCACCCTGCCGTACCCGCTGCGCGGCGACGGCGACGACCTCCCGGTGCTCGACGTGGCCGGCGCCGCGGACCAGAAGGACGTGGACGAGGCCCGGAAGGCGTTCGTCGAGGCGTGCCGGGAGCGCGGGCAGCGGGAGGAGCGGCGACTGGCGTACGTGGCGGTGACCCGGGCCCGGCAGCGGGTGCTGTGCTCCGGCTACTGGTGGGACTCCGCGACCCGCCCGCGCGGGCCGTCCACCTTCCTGGAGGAGATGTCCCGGGTCCGCGGGGTCCGGGTGCACCAGTGGGCGCCGCCGCCGGTGGACGGTGCCCCGAGCCCGATGCCGCCGCCCGAGCCGGTGCCGTGGCCGGTCGACCCGCTCGGCGCCCGGCGCCCGCTGGTCGAGCAGGGCGCCGCCCTGGTGCGGGCCGCGCTGGCTGCGCGGGCCGCGCCGGAGCCGCCCGGGCCCGACGAGGGCGTGCTGTTCGCCGAGGAGGACCTGCTCTCCCTCGGCTGGGCCCGCGAGGCGGAACTGTTGCTCGCCGAGCGGCGGCGGGCGGCGGCGGGCGGGGACGGCTCGGTCGAGGTGGCGCTGCCCGGCCACCTGTCCGTGACGGACCTGGTCTCGCTGGCCCGGGACCCGGTCGCGCTGGCCCGCCGGGTCCGCCGGCCGGTGCCGACCCGACCGGCCCCGCTCGCCCGCCGCGGCACCGCGTTCCACGCCTGGCTGGAGGAGCGCTACGGCGGGGAGCGGCTGCTCGACCTGGACGAGCTCCCGGGCGCGGCGGACTCGGCGGCGGCGCCGGACTCGGACCTGGCACTGCTGCAGGAGCGGTTCCTGGCCAGCGCCTGGGCGGACCGCTCGCCGGAGGAGGTCGAGGTGCCGTTCGAGACCGTGATCGGTGGGCTGGTGCTGCGGGGCCGGATCGACGCGGTCTTCGCCGACGCCGACGGCGGCTGGACGGTGGTCGACTGGAAGACCGGCGACCCGCCGCGGGACCCGTCGGCGGCCGCGGTGCAGCTGGCCGCGTACCGGCTGGCCTGGGCGGAGCTGTCCGGCGCCCCGGTCGACACCGTACGAGCGGCCTTCCACTACGTGCGGCTGGACCGGACCGTCGCCCCCGTCGACCTGCTCGACGCCGACCGGCTGCGCGAGCTGGTCGAGACCGTCCCCCGGCGGCGCGCGGGACCTAGCTCGACTGCCGCCTTCCGGCGCGGACGGCTGATGCGAGCCACGCTGGACGATACCGCACTGCGGCGCGCGCGGTGCCGGCGGCGCTCGGCTACCGCCGGGCGGTCGCACCAGGCCCGGATCACCGCCTGGAGCTCGTCGGCCGCCTGCTCGACCTCGCCGACGTCGGCGACTACGCATGACCCGCGGAGGCGGCCGCGTCCGGCCAGCCGCGGGAAGTCGCCCGCGGATGCTCGGCGCCGCGATGGAAGAGCCGGCTGACCTGCTTCGTGGCCGGGTTGAAGCTGGCGATGTTGCCGCGGAAGGAGAGGCTGGGGGTCTTCCACTTGATGCGACTCGGTGACCTCGGGGTCGGCCTGCAGGATCAGCCGGCGGGGAGTTGCATGGCCTCGGCCAGCGGAGGTCCCGGGCGGCGAACCAGTCGTCGACCTCGGGGTCTGCGGTTCATCGCCGGTCGCGTCCGCCTCCTCCGATCGGGCTTGCGCGCATGCTCGCTGGAGCGAAACTAGGACCCCGGCCGGCTGCGGCGCGACCTGGAGGCCTGCTGGCAGCCCGAGACGCCGGAACCGCCCTAGACGACGATCGCGTTGAGCGGCGCCGCGACCGCGCTGCCGTCGTACGCACGCCAGGCGGCGGCCAGCCGGCGCACGGCCTCGGTCAGCCGCTCCGGCGAGGTGAGGAAGTGCAGCCGCAGGTATCGGCGGCTGCCACCGGAGGCGTCCACCGCACCGCCGGGCAGTACGGCCACGCCGTACCGCATCGCGACCTGGGCGAAGGAGGCGCCGTCGCCGTGCGGGAGCCGGACCCACAGGGTCTGGCCGCCGGCCACGGGCGGGCAGGTCCACGACGGCAGCCGGCTGGCGAGCTCGGCCCGCAGCTGGTCGTGGCGGGCCCGCAGCGCCTCGACCCGGCGGTCCCGGATCTCGTCGAGGCCCGGGAGCAGCGCCGCCGCGGCGAGCTGCGCGGGCACGTCCGTGCCCAGGTCGTGGATGGCCTTCAGCCGGGCCAGCCGGGAGACCAGCGGGACCGACGCCCGGACCCAGCCGATGCGCAGCCCACCCCAGACGATCTTGCTCAGCGACCCCACGCTGATCACGTCGCCGAACGCCGCGAGCGGCTCCGGCGGGTCGCCGGCGAGGGTCAGGTCGGCGAGCACCTCGTCGTCGACGAGCGGCAGACCCAGGCCCGCGGCGGCGGCCACCAGCCGGCGGGCGGCCAGCCGGGGCAGGACCGAGCCGGTCGGGTTCTGGTAGTTCGGGATGACGTAGGACAGGGCTGGCCGGTGCTCGGTCAGGATCCGGATGGCGGCGCCGACGTCCACGCCGCTGCGCCCCACCGGGACCGGGTGCAGGACCGCGGTGGCCTCGCGGAACAGCTCGAGCGCGCCCGGGTAGGTGGGCGCCTCGACGAGCACCGGGTCGCCGGGCGCGACCAGCAGCCGGGTCAGCAGCGCCAGGGCCTGCTGGGCGCCCGTCGTGACGAGGACCTGCCCGGGTCCGGTCGGGATGCCCCGTGCGGTGTAGCGCGCCGCGACCGCGTCCCGCAGCGAGGGGTGCCCGGCGGGGTGATAGCCCACGTCGTTGGTGGGCCAGCTGATCGAGCCGTACGCCCGCGCCAGCTCGGGCGGCGGCTGCTCCGGCGCCGCGCAGCTGAGCAGGATCACGTCGTCGGACGCTTCGAGCAGGTGCAGGAAGAGCGGGTTGGACGTCCCGGCCGCCGGCGGGGGCGGGGCCAGCACCGCGGCCGCGACCCGGGTGCCGCTGCCCTGCCGGCGGACGATCTTCCCCTCCTGGCGCAGCGTGTCGTAGGCCGCCACCACCGTCGCGCGGCCGACGGCGAGCGCGGCGGCGAGCGCCCGGTCCGGCGGCAGCGCGGCGCCGGGGCGGAGCAGTCCCTCGTCGATGAGCTGGCGGAGCCGGGCGGCCAGCAGCAGGTGCAGCGGCCCGCGGCCGGCCGACCAGCGGCCGAGCTGGGCGACCAGAACCTCAATTGGCTCCATATCCAGACCAATATTGTGCGATTGGTTCTGTCAGCGCAACCCATCCGGCGACAAGACTGGGGCCATGAGCCTTCACCCGGAGACCCGCACGGTCCATCCGCCGGCGTCGCCGCACGCGGGCGGCACGCCCATGGGCGTCCCGATCCACCAGACGCACCTGTTCTCCTTCGACGACGCCGACGAGCTGGCGGCCGCCTTCAACGACCCGGGTGGCGCGTACTTCTACGGCCGGTTCGGCAACCCGACGGTGCGGGCGGTGGAGGAGGCGGTCGCCGACCTCGAGGGCGGCGCGGCCGGTCTCGCCTTTGCCTCCGGCATGGGCGCGATCAACGCCGTGCTGCTGAGCCTGCTGAGCTCCGGGGACCACGTGATCGCCCAGCGCTGCCTGTACGGCGGCACCTACGCGACGCTGACCGACCTGGCCGAGCGGTGGGGCATCGAGGTGACGTTCGTCTCCGGCGACGATCCCGCCGAGGTGCGGGCCGCGCGGCGGCCGAGCACCCGCCTGCTCTACCTGGAGACGATCGCCAACCCGACCACGCGGGTGGTCGACCTGCCGGCGCTGATCGGCGAGGTCGCGTCCGGTGCGGTGATCAGCGTCGTGGACAACACCTTCGCCCCGATGCTGTGCCGGCCGCTGGAGCACGGCGCCGACATCGTCGTCCACTCGACGACCAAGTTCCTCGGTGGGCACGGCGACGTCCTCGGCGGCATCGCCGTCTTCGGCTCCGCCGAGGTGCACCGGCGGGTCTGGGACCACGCCGTCGAGCAGGGCGCCTCGGCCGACCCGTTCACGGCCTGGCTCACCCTGCGCGGGATGCAGACGCTGGCGCTGCGGATGCAACGGCAGTGCGCCAACGCGCTCGCGCTCGCCGAGCGGCTGGTCGGGCACCCCGCGGTGTCCCGGGTCCACTACCCGGGGCTGCCGTCCCACCCGAGCCATGCGCTCGCCGGGCGGTTGCTGGCAGCGGGCGGCGGGGTGCTCGCCTTCGACCTGGCCGGCGGGCGGGAGGCGGGTCGCACCTTCTGCGACGCGGTACGGCTGGCCCTGCTCGCCCCCTCGCTCGGCGGCGTCCGGACCCTCGTCCTGCACCCGGCGAGCACGTCGCACCGGCAGCTGGACGCCGAGGCGCTGGCGGCCGCCGACATCGGCGAGGGCACGGTGCGGATGGCCGTCGGCATCGAGCACGTCGACGACCTGTGGGCCGACCTCGAGCAGGCCTTGGCCAAGGCCTCCTGACCCGGCCCCGCAGGTCCCGCGAGTGACGGATGCCGGCCGCGAGTGACGGATGCCGGCGCGAGTGACGGATGCCGGCCGCGAGTGACGGCGAGCCCGACGTCACTCGCGAGGGGAGTCCGTCACTCGCGAGGGGAGTCCGTCACTCGCGAGCCGAGTCCGTCACTCGGCCGGTGGCCGGGGCCGGCCGCGGCGAGGTCGACGACCAGCGCGCGGTGGTCGGACAGCGGCATCGGCAGCGAGTGGGTGGCCGCCACCGCCGGCAGCCCGGCGCCGTGGCCGAGGATGTGGTCGAGCTGCACGCGCGGCTCGTCCGCCGGGTACGTCGGCAACGCGGCCATCGTGTGCCAGCCGGTCAGCCAGCGCGGCAGCGGCCCGGGCAGGTTGAGGTCGCCGAGCAGCACCCGCGGCGCCGGGAGCCGGCGCAACGCGCGGGCGGCCCGGCGCAGCTGCAGCCCGTTCCAGCCGGGGACGAACGACAGGTGCGTGGTGGCGACGGTCAGCGGGCCGGCCGGCGTGTCCAGCACCGCGGCGAGCAGCAGCCGCGGCTCGTCCCGCAGCCAGATCACCCGCCGGGTCGGCCCGGGGATCAGCACCGGCGAGCGGACCGGGGTCGACGGCAGCCGGGTGACCAGCCAGCTGCGTACCGGCAGCCGGCTGACCAGGCCGATCCCGTACGCCGGCTCGTCCGGGCGGTCGCCGTCCGCGGCCGGTCGCCACCGCTCGCCGGGCGTGCCGATGACCGCCGCGGCGAACCGGCCCTCGCCGCCCATCGCGGCGGCCGCCTCGGCGACCAGGTCGTGCCCGCCGGACCGGGCCTGGCCGCGGTCCACCTCCTGCAGCCCGAGCACGTCGGCGTCCAGCGCGGAGACCGCCGTACGCAGCCGCGGCAGGTCCACCAGCCCGTCGGTGAGCGACCGGCCGTGCAGGATGTTGAAGGTGGCCAGCCGCACAGCCCCCACGTTAGGGCCTACGGAGCGATCCGCTCGGGGTCGATCCGGGCGAGCACCGCCGAGGCGACCGTCTCCGGCTCCTGCTCGGGGACCCAGTGGCTCACCCCGGGCAGCTCCATGAAGGCGAACTCGCCGGTGACGTGCCCGGCGCACCGCTCGGCGGCGACGCGCCCGACGCCGACGTCCTCGGTGCCCCACACGTACGTCGTCGGGACCGCGACCGGGCCGAGCGGGTCCAGGTCGCCCCGCCGCATCGCCCGGTACCAGTTCAGTGCCGCGGTGAGCGCCCCCGGCTCCCGCATCGGCCGGACGAAGACCTCCACCGCCTCCGCTGGCAGCGGTGCGAACAACGCGGCCAGCCGCCGGGCGCCGTCCTCGAGCAGCAGCCGCTCGGCCCTGCCGTCCGGCTGCCGGAACAGGCCGATGTACGCGGACAGCTCGCGCTGGCGTTCGTCGTTGCGCATCGCCCACGCCTGCGCGGCGGGGTGCGGCACGCTCACCGCGGTCAGCGTGCGCACCCGGTCCGGGTGCCGGCCGGCCAGGTGCCAGCCCACCACCGCGCCCCAGTCGTGGCCCACGACATCCACAGTGGACAGACCGAGGACGTCGAGGACGCCGAGCGCGTCGCCGAGCAGCTCGTCGACGGCGTACGCCTGCACCGCGGCCGGCCGGGCGCCGGGGGAGTAGCCGCGCTGGTCGAGCGCGAGCGTGCGCAGCCCGGCGGCGTGCAGCCGGGGGACGACGCCGTCCCACATCGGGGCGCGCTCCGGGAAGCCGTGCAGCAGCAGCACCGCGCGCCCGTCCACCGGCCCGCCGGTCGCCAGGTCGAAGCTCAGCCCGTTCACGTCGACCCGCACGCCGTACACCCTAGAGCCGCGGCCGGTCAGCCGCCCGGGACGGTGACCTCGCGCACCGTGCCGTAGTCCTGGCTCGTCACCAGCAACGCCCGCCGGCCACGCAGGTCGTACGCCACGGACCACTGGGTGTGGCCCTGCCGGACGTCCCGCAGCAGGGTGAGCGCCGCGCGCGGGTCGAGCCGGCCGGCGGCCGCGGCGAGCCTCGCGGTCGCCTCCCGCCATCGCCGGTCGGCCTGCCGGGACGCCGGCGTCGAGGTCGCCTGCTGGAAGTTGACCATGACCTGCCAGGGCTGCGGCCCGCGCGGGAAGACCCGCATCCGGCCGCCGACGAACTCCACGATCGCGGACGCGCCGGTCCGGTCGGCGACCAGGTAGTGCAGCGGCGGCCCGCCGCTGAAGTCGAGGTCGTAGCGGTCGAGCACGGCGACCGCGTCCCGGACCGTCCGGGCGCGGTCGAGCACGAGCCGCATGACCCGCACGCTGCCGACGACGGTCCGGTCCGGGCGGCGGGCGGCCACCGCGGCCTCGTCGGCGGCCATGCCGACCATCAGCCCGTGCGAGTTCATCCCGTCGAAGGGCAGCAGCGGTGCCCGCAGCAGCCCGCGGCGGCCCGCCGGGGTGTCGAGGTCGGCGAGGTGGGCGCGGTCGTACCCGAGGTAGGAGATGTCGACCAGGGACACGGTGGCCGGGCCGCCGGGCGGGTCGGTGTGCAACAGCAGCGCCGGGTTGGCGTCCCAGTCGAAGTTCCGGCCGACGACCGGGCGGCCCGGGTCGCCGGCGGCGAGGAAGACGGTGCAGCCGAACGGGCGGCGCAGGTTGGACGGGCTGGTGCCGGCAGGGTCCGGGGGCACGGCGCCGGCAGTGCCCGGCAGCGCGGCGGGCAGCGGGCCGGAGTAGGTCATCTCGTAGAGCGGGTGGTCGTCGAGCCGCCGGACGGAGGCGAGCGTCCGCGCCTCCAGTGCGGTCAGCGGCGCGAGCGGCGGGGAGCCCGGCCCACCGGTTCCGGTGGGCTCGGCCGGGGTGGTGGCGGGCGGCGTCCAGTCCGGAGGCGCCGCGATCCCGCCGGTCTCCGCCGCGCACCCAGCGACCGCGAGCGTCGCCAGCGCGAGCCCGACCCACCGCACCCCGGCCCGCCGTCCGACCCGCGTGCCTGTCACCGGACCAGCGTCTCCCGCACCGGTCACGGCGGGAAGGGCCGCCCGGTCACGGTCGGGTCGCGGTGGGCGGGGCCGGGTCGCTGTGGGCGTGGCCGGCCACGCCGGACGCCCGCCGCGACCCGACCCTCACGCGATCCTGGTGATCCGGTTCGCCGGGCCGGGCGACACCGGCGAGTTCGCGCCGAGGTAGGCGGTCAGCGCGTCCACGTCGAAGCCCGGCGCGGTGACCCGGTCGGTCCCGGTGGTCAGCAGGGTGAACCCGTCCCCGCCGTTGGCCAGGAAGTCGTTCGTGGTCACCCGGTAGGTGGCCGCGGGGTCGATCGGCGTGCCGCCCAGCGCGAGCGAGCTGACCCTGGACCCGCACGCCGCCGTGGAGTCGTAGGAATAGGTCAGGCCGGCGGAGATCTGCAGGATCCGGGTGGTGGTCTGCCCGAGGCAGCCGGCGAACTGCTGCTCCAGCACCTGGCTCAGCTGCGCCCCGGTGAAGGTCTGGGTCACCACCAGGTTGTTGAACGGCTGCACGGTGAACGCGTCGCCGAACGTGACGCTGCCCGGTCCCGGCAGGTCGGCCCGGATCCCGCCCGGGTTCATCAGCGCGAGCTGCGCGCCCGCGGAGGCGGTGTATGCGAGCTGGGCGTCGGCGATGACGTCGCCGAGCGGGCTCTCGCCGGCGGCGTTCGCGGCGCGGACGATCGGCGCGGTGACCGAGCCGACCACCCGGCCCGCGATCGGTGCGACCGCGGCCCGGTACTTGTCCGCGATCCGCTTCGCGTCCGGGTCGACCTTCGACGGGTCGCGGACGTAGACGCCGTCGACCAGCACCGAATTCTCCACGATCACGTTGCGCGCGCTGGCCGCGACGAACTGGCCGGTGGAACGGCTGAGCTGCGCGTCGATGTCGGTGACGAGCACCCCGAACGAGCCCGCGCTGGTGACCAGGCTCTGGCCGGCCGTGTTGGGCAGCGAGCAGGTGTAGAAGCGGTGGGTGTGCCCGCTGACCACGACGCCGAAGGCCGGGTCGAGCTTCGCCACGATCGGGGTGATGTCGCCGGCGAAGTTCGCGCAGCCGGACGGGTCGAGCGGCGTGGGCGGCGGGCTCTGCAGGCCGCCCTGGTGGATCAGCAGCACGAACGCCTTGATGCCCAGGTAGCGCCGCAGTTTCGACGCGTACGCGTTGGCGGTCTCCGCCTCGTCGAGGAAGTCGACCGTGCTGATCCCGGCCGGGTTGACGATGCTCGGGGTGCCCTTGAGCGTCATCCCGATGAAGCCGACCTTGACCCCGTTGACGACCTTGACCGTGGACGGGAGCAAGATCGGCAGCCGGGTGCGCTTGTCCACCACGTTGGCGGCGAGATAGGGGAAGCGGGCCCCGCCGTACGGGTCGCCGTCGAGGCAGCCGTCGGTCGGGTGGCAGCCGGTGCCGCCGAGCCGGTTGCCGACCTGGATCCGCTGCAGCTCGCGGACGCCCTCGTCGAACTCGTGGTTGCCGACGCTGCTCATGTCGACGCCCATCGAGTTGAACAGCTCGATGGTGGGCTCGTCGTGGAACGCGGCGCTGACCAGCGGGCTGGCGCCGATGTTGTCGCCGGCCGCGACCGTGAGCACCTTGTCGGAGCTGGAGCCGCTCTCCTGCCGCAGCCGCTTGACCGTGGTGGCGAGGTATTCGACGCCGCCGGCCGGCACCCCGTTGACCAGGCCGCCGCTGCCCGTCGGCGGGTCGATGTTGCCGTGGAAGTCGTTGAAGCCGAGCAGGCCGAGCCGGGCACCGGCCCCGCCGTCCGTCGGCACGCCGTAGCGGACCGAGGCGGGTGTCATCGGCGTCCAGGCGGCCGGCTCGGTCTGGGCCGGCGTGGGCCTGCCGGCATCGGCCAGCGGCAGCGTCGCCAGCACCGCGGCGGCCACCGCGGGCAGCGCCAGGTTGCGAGGGCGCAACGCCTGCCGGAGCACTGTCGCGAAGCGGGCCATGCGCTCCTCCTCCGGTCATCGCACGGGATCATCCGTGCGTTGCGGCGCACCATACGACCCCGCGCCGACAGTCGTCACCACTCCGGCTCGAACCCCGGGCAAACAGTCCCGGACCACCCGTCCGGGGGTACGACGGCACGGGCCGGATTGTCGGCGGCGCTGGCTAGGGTGCCGGCGTGAGCACAGAGCGGGAGTACGTCGAGGCCAACCGGGAGTCCCTGCGCGCCGACCTGGACGCCTGGCTGCGCATCCCGTCCATCAGCGCCGACCCGGCGCACGCGGACGACGTCCGGCGCAACGCGGAGTGGTTGGCCGACGCGTTCCGGCGCGACGGCTTCCCCACCGTCGAGGTGTGGGAGACGCCGGGCGCGCCGGCCGTCTTCGCGGAGTGGCCGGCCGCCGAGCCGGACGCGCCGGTGGCGGTCGTCTACGGCCACCACGACGTGCAGCCGGTCGACCCGCTGGAGCTGTGGGAGACGCCGCCGTTCGAGCCGACCGTCCGGGGCGAGGAGCTGTTCGCCCGCGGCGCCTCCGACGACAAGGGCCAGTTGCTGTTCCACCTGCTGGGCCTGCGCGCCCACCTGGCCGCGACCGGGCGCGACACCCCGGCCGTCACCCTGCGCTTCCTCGTCGAGGGGGAGGAGGAGGCCGGCTCGCCGCACTTCGCCGACCTGCTGCTGGCCCGGCGCGAGCGGCTCGCCCCGGACGTCGTCGTGGTCACCGACACCGGCGTCTTCGCCCGCGACGTGCCGACCACCACCGTGGGCATGCGTGGCCTCATCGGCTGCCAGGTCGACTTCCACGGGCCGGACGTCGACCTGCACTCCGGCTCGTTCGGCGGCGCGGTGCCCAACCCGCTCACCGCGCTCGGCCGGCTGCTCGGCGCGCTGCACGACGCGGACGGGCGGGTCGCGGTCCCCGGCTTCTACGACGACGTCGCCGCGCTCGAGAGCGCGGAGCGGGAGTCCTACCGGGCGCTCCCGTTCGACGAGGGCGCCTGGCTGGCCGACGTCGCGAGATCCCGGGCCGCCGCCGGCGAGGCCGGCTACAGCACGCTGGAGCGGATCTGGGCCCGGCCGACCGCCGAGGTCAACGGGATGTGGGGCGGCTACACCGGGCCCGGTGGGAAGACGATCATCCCGACCGACGCGCACGCCAAGCTGTCCTTCCGGCTGGTGCCCGACCAGCGGGCCGCCGCGCTCCGGCCGGCGGTGGAGCGCTTCGTGTCCGAGCACACCCCACCCGGGATCACCGCGACCGTGGTGTGGGAGAGCGACGGCGTCGCCCCGTGCCGGACGCCGCTCGACGCGCCGGAGCTCGGTGCGCTGGTCCGCGCCATGGAGCGGTCCTTCGGCACCGAGGTGCGCTTCTCCCGCGAGGGCGGCAGCGGCCCCGAGGCGGACCTCGCCGAGGTGCTCGCGGCGCCGGTGGTCTTCCTCGGCGTCGGCCTGCCCGACGACCAGATCCACGCGCCGAACGAGCGGGTGGCGCTGCCGATGCTGGAGCGCGGTGCCGAGGCAGCGGCCTACCTGTGGTCCGAGCTCGCTTCACTCGGGGCACACCGGCCCGCGCCGTAGCCTGGGAGCCGTGAGCGCCGAGCGCCCGCCGGGCTGGTACGACGAGCCGTCCGGCGACCGTGTGCTGCTGCGCTGGTGGGACGGCCGGTCCTGGACGAGCGTGACCCGGCAGCGGTCGCCGTTCGAGGCACCGCCGCCGGCGGACGAGCCGGACGCGCAGCAGCCGCCTGCCGACGTGCTCGAAGCCGGCGGGCGCCGGCCGGGGTCCCGCCGGACCTGGACGCTGGTCGCGATCGCCGCCGCGGTGGTGGGCCTGCTGCTGGTGGTCGGTCTGCCCGGCCGGGGCGGCGGCGACCGGCTCGCCGATCCCGGTCCCCGCCGCAGCCCCCCGGGCGGTCTCGCCACCCCGCCCGAGCCGTCCCCCGCCACCCCCTCGCCGCGGCCCGTGTCCGGCCGGGTCACCGACCGGGTGGCGAAGCTGTCGTACGACGTGCTGCCCGGCCAGTGGCGCGAGTGGGACCGCGACTCGTTCCTCGGCCTGCTGTCCACCCTCGGCTACTACCGGATCACCCAGGACAGCGTCCCGAACGGGCAGACGTACTGGGCGAACGTGACCTCCGGGCCGGTGCGTGCCTCGACCGCGTCCCGGCAGGACCTGCGGGCCAGCGCGCAGGAGCTGGTGGGCATCCTGGCCCGGCAGTACTACCCGGCGCACAGCCGGCGGCAGCTCGTCCAGCAGGAGCGGACCGTCGACGGCGCGCCGGCGTACCTGGTCCGCTACCGGGCCGTCTTCAACCCGGACTCGGCCGAGGGCTACACGGCGAAGTCCGAGGAGGTGGCGGTCCTCGTCGTCGACACCGGCGCGGACCTGCCGTCCGCGCTCTACATCTCGCTGCCGGACACCGTGCGGTCGCTGTGGCCGGCGGTGGACGGGCTGCTCTCCTCGGTCCGCATCGTCCGCTGACGACCCCGGGCGACCCCCGGCGCGGCCGGGCCCGCGACCGGTCAGGTCAGCTCATCGAACTCGCCCGCCCGGACGCCGAGCAGGAACGAGACCCACTCGTGCCGGCTGAACGAGAGCACCGGGCCGACCGGGTTCTTGGAGTCCCGGACCGCCACGCCGCCGTCGGGCAGCGGCGCGACCTCCACGCATCCGTTGCTCTCGCTCGCCGTGGCCTTCCGCCATGGAACGGCAACGGTCGGGTCGTTGGTGACCATGACTACCTTCTCCTTGTGGATGCTGGGGAGTGCTACGGGGAGAGTCGGGCGGAGACGGCGCCGATCCGGTCCCTCGAGTCTCGTGGACTCATCGCGATCGCCCGGAGTTGGTCGAACGCTCGCTGGTACCTGGTGATGTCGGCCGGACTCTGCAGGAAGAAGTTGCCGACCAGTCCTTCGACGTAGACGACGTCGGACACCTCCTCCAGGTGCAGGAGGGTGAAGGCGCTGTCCATGCCGGGATGGGCGCCCGCCTCGAGCGGGATCACCTGGACCGTCACGTTGGGCAGCCGGCTGCGGTCGGCCAATGCCTTCAGCTGGCTCCGGGTCACCTCGAGGCCGCCGACGAGGCGGTGCAGCGCCGCCTCGTCGAGGACGACCCAGAGGTCGGGCGGCTGGTCGCCGGTCAACAGCGTCTGGCGGGTGAGCCGGGCCTGGACGATCTGTTCCAGGCCCTCGTTCGTGATCTCGGGCCGGATCCCCGAGGTCAACGCGCGGGCATACTCGTCCACCTGCAGCAGCCCGGGTACGAGACTGGTCTCGTACTGGGAGATGGACAGCGCGGAGTCCTCCAGGCCGACCAGCGTCGAGAGGGTCTCCGAGAGCCCGTACTGCTGCCACCAGGAGCGGAGCTTGCTCTCCCGGGCCAGCCTCAGCAGCCCGTCTCGCTGCTCCTCGGAGACCTCGTAGAGATCGCAGAGGAAGCGGACGTCGCTGATGCTCACGCCGCGCGTCGCCGTCTCGATCCGGCTGATCTTCGCGGGGGAGACCTCCATCCGGGCCGCGGCGTCCTCGACGGTCATGCCGGCGCCGAGGCGCAGCTCCCGCAGCCGGGAGCCCAGCTCCCGCCGGCGCACCGTCGGACTCACCGCCCGGGCCACATCAGTCCCCTTCGCCCCTTCGAAACCGCGACAGGCCGCCGCTCGTCGTCGCCTCGTGGGCAGCTGCACTTGGCGTGTGCTGTTGGCACTTGCCATACGTAGCGTACCGGCGCATCCTGAGGCTCGTGGGCGCGGAACGCAAGGAGAACTGACCGGTAACCACCCGAGTCGTGATCTTGCGAGCCAACGGCGGCTCCGCCCGAAGCGTCGAGCGCGGGAGGAGGGCCATGGCACCGCCATCGCCGTAGCGCGGCACCACCCACGTCCCGACAAGGAACAGAGGCGCCGCAGCCGCTCCGAGGAGCAGCGCAGCGCCTCCATCTCGGGTCCGAGCGACGGCCATCGCCCGGTCCGATCAGTGCACTAGCCCTTTACTCCGGCAGAGCCCAGGGGTGCACCACCCATGAACGATACGCCTTGGATCACCGTTCTCACCAGGATCGTCGACGCGATCCGCCGGCTCGGCGAGATCCTCTTCCGGCGGGCCGACGCGCGGGCGCGCTCGTACGGCTGGGAGGTCACCAGCTCCCGCCGCGGCCTGGCCCGCTCGTACCGGGACCCCCGGTTCGACACCCTCCGCCGGTGCGGTGGCTGCGGCGGCGTCGGCGCGGACGCGGCCGGCCGCGACTGCCCGTCCTGCTCCGGCACCGGCAGGGTGGTGCACGACCCCCGGCCCGCCATCCGGGGTGGCGGGTGAGCCGCCCGCTCGGGCCGTCCGAGTTCGGGCTCGGGCTGGTCCGCTTCCCCCGGCCCAACCCGCTCGTCGTGCTCTGGCGGTGGCGCTACGAGCTCGGGCTGGCCGCCGCGGCGGCCGCCGGCGCCGTCACTGCTCGAGCGGCGGATCGGTCCACTCTGGACCGTCTACATCGGACTGGCACCGGCCGTCCTGGCGATGGCCGTGCCGGCGTTGCGACGGTGGCTGGTCGCGCGCGGGTGGTGCGTGATCACCCCGCACCGGGTCCGCTCGGCCTGCAAGCACGCCTGGATCCACTCCCGCGCCGGCCGGATCCCCGCGGTGCTGTGGACCAGCCGGGTCGCCGAGGGCGAGCGGGTCGTCCTGTGGTGCCACCCCGGCACCGCCGCCGACGACCTGGAGTCGGCCCGGCCGGTGCTGGCCGCTGCCTGCTGGGCCACCGACGTCCGGGTGCAGCCGCACCCGACCAGGGCGCAGCTGGTCGTGCTCGTCGTGGTGCGTCGGCAGGGTCAGCGGGTCTTGCCGCCGGCGACCGCCGCGTAGGCGCCGAGCCCCAGGTAGACCGGCCCGGTGACGAAGCGCTGCCGCTGCAGCACGGCCGGGTGCCGGCGCAGCCACCCCGCCAGGGCGCCGGCCAGCATCGCCCAGCCTAGGTCCAGCACCAGCGCGACCACGAAGAAGACCAGGCCCAGCACGAGTAGCTGGCTGGTCGCCGATCCGGCCGCCGGGTTGACGAACTGCGGCAGGAAGGCGAGGACGAAGACCGCCACCTTGGGGTTGGAGATTCCCACCCCGAACGCCTGCCGGAACGTCCGCGCGGCCCGCTCCGGGGCGGGCCGCCCGGCCGGGTCCGGATGCGACCGGTCGAGCAGCGCCCGCACGCCGAGGAAGACCAGGTAGGCCGCGCCCGCGTACCGGACGGCCGCGAAGGCCAGCGCCGACGAGGCGACCAGCGCGGTGATCCCGAGGGCCGCCGACACCACGAAACACAGCGTGGCCGTCTCGACGCCGAGCACCGAGAGGACCGCGGCCCGCCGGCCGCCGGCCAGCCCGCGGGCGAGCACGAAGAGCACGGCTGGCCCGGGCGTCGCCACCAGCACGGCCGTGGCCCCGGCGAGCAGCAGCAGGGTGGAGAGCGTCGGCACCCCGGCACCGTACGGCGCCGCGCCGCGCCGAGGCAGCCGAGTTACGGCCTGCCGCCGTCCCGCCCAAGCTGAGCCGGGCAGGCTCAGCCCGCAGCGCCAGCCTCCCCGGTCGTCGCCGATCCCCGCGGCTCCGGGGACTCCGGCGGTGCCGGCGGTGCCGGCGGTACGCCCCGCTCGTGTGCTGCCGCGGTCGTCTCGAGAGGGGGGACCGACTGCTCCGCAGCGGCGGCCGGGTGTGGCCCCTCGCCGGCCGCCGCGGCTCGCCGGGCCTGCTTGCGCAGCTCTACCCGCAGGCTCGCCAGGTCCCCTTCCATCCGGCTCATCCGCTCGCGCATGCGGTCGACCTCGGCCAGGGGAGTCCCGGCGCCGGGCTCGTAGACGAGCTCCAGCAGCCGGTCGTCCTCGATCGGCTCGGGCCGGAACCGCTCGGTCTCCTCGTCCTGCGCGATCATGTCCTTCTGGTCGGGGAGAGCCGGCGCAGCAGCGTCGGCGGCCACCGGCGGCTGAGCACGACCTCGACCGTCGCTGCGGCCGCCGCGACACCGACGGCGAGGGCACGGGGCCACGTCCAGCCGCCAGGTCCCGGCAGCAGCACCGCGACGAGACCCAGCAGGAAGGCGACGATGCCGTTGTTGTAAGCGTGCTCGAAGAGCCCCCGGTGCCGGTACGCCACCCGCTCGTCGAGCCACTGCTCGTTGCGGACCTGCTGGAGCACCGCGCCGTCGGTGCGGCTTTCCGGCACCATCGCCAGCCGCTCGGCCGGCGGCACCTGCCAGCTGGCCGCGGTCAGCGCGGCTTGGATGGCGAAGATCAGCAGCGCCGAGGAGACCGTGAAAGCCAGCACGGCCAAGTCGCCGCGGGTGCCGCGGCCAACCCGTCCGAGCAGCTCAATGATCGCGACCAGGGAGAAGCCGGCCAGCAGCGGCGCGGCGATGCTGCCGAAGGCGGGAGTGCTCGCCGGCTGGCCGAGCGGCTTGAACAGTTTCCAGACTTCGGGTGGGCTCACCGGCCGCTCTCCGGCACCAGGCCGGTCCAGTCACCGCCGGCCGGCCGGTAACGGACCTGCAGGTGAGCCGGCGACTGGCTCAAGAGCCAGGTTCTCAGCTCCGCGAACAGGTCGGGGTCCACGCTGCCCTCGAGCTCCACCCAGCCCGGGTCGTCCCCGCGCCCCGCCGCCGCGCCCGACCGCTCGCTCGACGCCGCGGCGACGGTGCCGCTGCCGGTCGGCTCGGCCTCGCCGACGTTCTGCCGGTGGCGGTCGGTCCGCCGCGGTCGATCCTCGCCACGCCGGATCGCCGCCTCGCTGGGGTCCTTCGGCGAGCGGGTGTCCGGACCCGGGCGCGGGAGGGGTCCGCCGCCGAGGTCGCGACCGTAGCCGCCGGATCCGGAGCCGCCGTCACCGCTCGGCCGGCTCCCGCCACCGTCTCGGGTACCGCCCCCGAAGCCGCCCAGACCGCCCATCGCGACCCCCTCGCGCTGATGCCCGACTGTGGCGGCGATCCTAGCGACGACGGCTGCCGGCGTACGGCGGTTCGACGCAAGGGCCGGCGGCGGGCACCATCGGGTTCGTGCGGGTGGCGTTCGGGGCGGACGACGAGAACGAGACCACGGCGGCCGTACGGGCCCGGCTGGTCGAGGCGGGGCACGAGGTGCTCGATCCGACCCCGTCCGGGGACTGGCCGGAGATCGGGGCCGCGGTCGGCCGCTCGGTGGTCGACGGCGCTGCCGACCTCGGGGTGGTGCTGTGCTGGACCGGCACCGGCGTCTCGATGGCGGCGAACAAGGTGCCCGGTGTCCGCGCCGCGCTCGCCTGGGAGCCGTGGGTCGCCGCCTCCGCGCGCCGCTGGAACGACGCGAACGTGCTCGCGCTGAGCCTCAAGCGGCTCGCCCCGGCGGTCGCGGTCGAGGTGCTCGACGCCTTCCTCGCGGTCGACGGCCCCGACCCCGACGAGCGTCCCGCGCTGGACCGGCTCGCCCGGCTCGACCTGCCGGCAGCGCCGCCCGGGCACGACCGTTAGGGTCGGAAGGGTGCCGAGAGCAACGCTGCCCGCGCCGTCGTACCCGCTGCTGCACCACACGCTCGACAACGGGCTGCGGGTGCTGCTCGCCCCGGACCGCAGCGCCCCGGTGGTCGGGGTCGCGGTCTACTACGACGTCGGCATCCGGTCCGAGCCGGAGGGGCGGACCGGCTTCGCGCACCTCTTCGAGCACCTGATGTTCCAGGGCTCGGCCAACCTGGAGAAGCTCGCGCACTTCCGCTACGTGCAGTCCTCGGGCGGCACCTTCAACGGCAGCACCCACCTGGACTACACGAACTACTTCGAGGTGCTGCCGAGCAACGCGCTCTCCCGCGGCCTGTTCCTGGAGGCCGACCGGATGCGCAGCCCGCGGATCACCGAGGAGAACCTGGCCAACCAGATCGCGGTGGTCAAGGAGGAGATCCGGGTCAACGTGCTCAACCGGCCGTACGGCGGCTTCCCCTGGCTGCTGCTGCCGCCGGTCCTGTTCGACAGCTTCCCGAACGCGCACAACGGTTACGGCGACTTCGTCGACCTGCAGAACGCGACGGTGGACGACGCGGCCGGCTTCTTCCGGACCTACTACGCACCGTCGAACGCGGTGCTGTCGGTGGCCGGCGACTTCGACCCGGACGAGGCGCTCGCCCTGGTGCAGGGGCACTTCGGCGACCTGCCGGCGCGCCAGACGCCGCCGCGCCCCGGCTTCGCGGAGCCGGACCTGGACGCGGAGCGGCGGAAGTCCACAGAGGACCCGCTCGCGCCGCTGCCGGCCGTCGCCGCCGGCTGGCGGGTGCCGGACCCGGTCGCGAGCTTCGCCGACTACCTGCCGTACGTGGTGCTCGCCGAGGTGCTGTCGGACGGCGACGCCTCCCGGCTCGAGCAGCGGCTGGTGCAGAAGGACCGGACGGTCACCCAGCTGGCCACGTACCTGTCGCTGATGGGCGACCCGTTCGACGTCCGCGACCCCACCGCGCTGGTCTTCCAGGCGCACCACGCGCCGAGCGCCGCCGCCGACGTCGTGCTGGACGCGGCGACCGAGGAGTTCGACCGGCTGGCGACGGACGGGCTGGTGCCCGGCGAGCTGGACCGGGTGCGGGCGCGCATCCTCGCCCAGGTGTTCCGGGACGTCGACCCGGTGCTCGGCCGGACGCTGGCGCTCGCCGCGTTCGAGCAGGTCCACGGTCGGGCGGAGCTGCTCGCCGAGCTGCCCGCGCAGCTGGCGGCCGTCACCGCGTCCCGGGTCCAGGAGGCGGCGGGGACGCTGCGGCCGGATCGCCGGGCCGTGCTGGAGCTCGCGGCGGGAGCCGCCCGGTGACCGCGGTGCTCGCGGCGGGCAGGGCGACGTCCGGGATCGTCCCCGCGCTCGGCCCGGTGCCGCGGGTCCGGCAGCCGAGCGCGGCCGAGCGGACGCTGCCGTCCGGGCTGCGCGTGCTGGCGGTCCGCCGTCCCGGCGTGCCGCTGGTCGAGGTGCGGTTGCGGATCCCGTTCGCGGGGACCGCCTCCACCCACTCGGCGCGGGCGAACCTGCTGAGCAACACGCTGCTGACCGGCACCGAGCGGCACAGCCAGGTCGAGCTCGCCGCCGCGCTGCAGGCGCTCGGCGCGGACCTGCACGTCTCCACGGACGCGGACCGGCTGACCGTCGGCGGGACCGTGCTGCGGACCGGGCTCGCCCAGCTGCTGGGCCTGGTGGCCGAGGTGCTCGTGCAGGCGACGTACCCGTCGCGCGAGGTCGCCGGCGAGCGGGCGCGGCTGGTCGAGCGGCTCACGATCGCCCGGTCGCAGCCGGCCGTGCTGGCGGGGGAGGCGCTCAACCGCCGGCTGTACGGGGAGCACCCGTACGCGCGGGAGCTGCCGACCCCCGAGTCGGTCAGCGCGGTGACGACCGGCCAGCTGCGCCGGCTGCACGCCGACCGGGTCCGGCCGCCGGACGGCCTGCTGGTGCTGGTCGGCGACCTGAGCCCGGCCCGGGCGCTGGACACCGTCGAGGCGGCGCTGTCCTCGTGGACCGGCGCCGGGGTGTCCCGGCAGGTCCCGCCGCTGCCGCCGGTGCTGCCCGGCCCCACCGTGCTGGTGGACCGGCCGGGCTCCGTGCAGGCGTCGATCCGGCTCGGCGGTCCGGCGGTGCCGCGCGACGCGCCGGACTACCCGGCGCTGCAGCTGGCGAACCTGGTCTTCGGCGGCTACTTCTCCTCCCGGCTGGTCGAGAACATCCGGGAGGACAAGGGCTACACGTACGGGCCGCACAGCCGGATCTCGCACGGCGTCGCCGGCTCGGCGCTGGTGGTCGACGCGGACGTCGCGACCGAGGTGGCGGCGCCGGCGCTGCTGGAGACCTGGTACGAGCTGGGCCGGATGGCGACGCTGCCGGTGCGCCCGGAGGAGCTGGCCGACGTCCGGCAGTACGCGGTGGGCACCCTGGCCCTGTCGGTGGCGACGCAGGCCGGGCTGGCCTCCACGCTGTCCGCGCTGCTCGGCGTCGGGCTCGGCCTCGACTGGCTGCGGGAGCATCCGCGCCGGCTGGCGGCGGTCAGCGTCGAGGACGCCTTCGCCGCGGCCCAGCGCTACCTGGCGCCGGGTGGGCTGGTCACCGTCGTGCTGGGGCAGGCGTCCGGGTTGGAGCGGGCGCTGTCGACGCTGGGCCCGGTCGAGCGCGACTGACGTGGGCCGGTCTGAGGTGGGCCGGTCGGACGTGGGCCTGTCGCTGTCGGAGGAGCCGACGCTGTCCCGGTCGGGGCACGACCGGGCGGCCTGGCGGCGCGACGACACCGCCTGGCTCGCCGCCGCCTGGCAGCGGGCGCGGGTGCTGGTGGTGACGCCGGACTACTCGGCGCCGGTGGTGGAGACCACGTCCGGGCCGCGGCTGGACCTGCGGCCGCCGTCCGGGCTGCCCGACTCCGAGCGCTACTTCCTGGGCGTGGACGGCGAGGTGCCGCTGTTCGCCGCCCGCGCGCCGCGGGACCTGCGCTCGGACCAGTGGGCCGACCTCCGCGCGATCGGGGCCTCGCTCGGCGACCTCGACGCCGGCCTGCTCACCACCGCCGTCGCGCTGGCCCGCTGGCACGACCGGCACCCGCGGTGCTCGTTGTGCGGCTCGCCCACCGTCCTGGAGAAGGCGGGTTGGGCGCGCCGCTGCCCGGCCGACGCCTCGGAGCACTTCCCGCGTACGGATCCCGCGGTGATCATGCTGGTCCACGACGGGGGTGACCGGTGCGTGCTCGGGCGGCAGGCGTCCTGGCCGCCGGGGCGCTACTCGATCCTGGCCGGCTTCGTCGAGCCGGGGGAGTCGGCCGAGGCGGCGGTCGCCCGCGAGGTCTCGGAGGAGGTGGGCCTCGCGGTGACCCGGGTGCGTTATGCGGGCAGCCAGCCGTGGCCGTTCCCGTCGTCGCTGATGCTCGGCTTCTCGGCGCGCGCGGTCGGGGACCTGGCGCTGCACCTGCGGGACGGGGAGCTGGCGGACGCACTGTGGGTGAGCCGGGACGAGATCAGGCGCGGCGACGTGGTCGCGCTCCCGCCGCCGGTGTCGATCGCGTACCGCATCATCACCGACTGGCTCGACGCCGGCTGAGGCTCTTCATGGCGACGGCGGCGCGCCGCCCCCGGCCCGCCCCGGGAGGCCGCGCCGGACCATCGCCTCCACCGGCCCGACCATGTTCGCCGGCCTGACCGAGCTCGCCGAGTGTTGGCTCGGCCAGACCCGGAACACCTCGTCCACGAATTGCACTGGCGACCAGGGACGCAGTGGTCGGTCTCCCGGCGCAGCTCGAGTGCTTCACACAGTCCGTCGGCCAGTTCGTCAGCCGTCGCCGACGATGACGGTCTGCGCTTCGCGCACCGGCAGCACGCGGGTTGGGCTGGTCGTGGTGGTGGTGTCGTTG
Source organism: uncultured Actinomycetota bacterium (assembly GCA_963785005.1). Classification (GTDB taxonomy): domain Bacteria; phylum Actinomycetota; class Actinomycetes; order Mycobacteriales; family CADCTP01; genus CADCTP01. Next base: position 920,667 of record CAWATS010000007.1, on the reverse strand, counting down.
ATGGGTTGGTAGCCGCCGGTGCCGAGGGCGTAGTCGGCGGTCCAGGTCAGGGTGAGGGTGATGGTGACGCGGCCGGCGTGGCGGTAGGTGTGGGCGGCGGTGCCGGTGTTGATCTGTTGGCTGGTGCCGTCGCCGAAGCTCCACGTGTAGGAGATGATCTTTGGTCGGATCCGGACCGGCTGGCCGAGCAGGATCAGCTGCCGTTCTGCCTCGCCGATGGCTTCGCAGCTGCGGCCGTCCGCGTCGCCGCACCAGAAGTACGTCTCGAGGTTGACCAGGGTGAACGCGGCGGGGTCGGTGCGGATCGCGCCCTTGTGCAGCGGCAGTTCCCGGAACGCGCTCAGCACCTGCTCCCGACTCGGTGGGTCGGGCAACGGCGTCAGCCCACGGCAGATGAACGCCTGCTCCGGAGTCAACCCGACGCTCGCCGCCTGAGCCCGAGCCTCCGCCGTCGAACAGAACGCGGGAGTGACGTCGGCGGACCCAGTACCAGACGTCCGGCTGGCTGGCTGATGCCGGTTCTCCCGCCGCTATCCGGATCGCTCCTCCCTCTGCCGCGTCAGCAGCCGAACTCTGACGCCGCTGCTATCGCACGGATCCGCTGGACCTGCTGCAACTGCGTGCCCCATTCTCGGTCGGCAGCACGATCGCAGGCAGCTACAGACTGGTGATCCAGAGATCGGATGTCCGGCGCGTCGAGACGGCGCCGAATACTCGACCACCTGCCTCTTGACAATCTGACGCCAGCCGGCCGATACCTTGCGTGCCGTCCATAAGCGCGCTCAAGGCAAGTCGACTCCCGGTACGCGGATCAGCGCTTGAGCCCGTGCGCGGCAACGAGCGTGCGGCTCGTTCGAGAGTAGAGTAATGGTCGATCGAGCCTGCCGATCCGCGTACGTGGCGAACGAGCCCTGACTTGGTGACCTGAGGCTGCCCGCCTTCAGATCGGCCCGCCTCGACGAGGACCACGCGATGCCGTCCGCGACCGCGTCGCAGGTCCTGCAACGATGCCAGCTAGGGCGCGGAAGGGCTTGGTGTCGCCGGTCTTGTAGGCGTAGTCGAGGGCGGCGAGCCAGTGGCGGGCGAAGGCTTCGGCTCCGGCGGGGGAGTCTTGGCGGGCCGCGGCGGGCAGGGCCGGTGGGGTCGGCGTGGCGACAGGCGTGGTCGCCGAGGCGGTGGTGGTCGGCGGGGCCGCCGTCGGTGGGCCGGTCGTCGGGAGCGGCGACGGTGGCGGCTCGTCGCCGGCGCAGGCGGCGCCGAGGGCGACGACCGCGGCGACGGCTACAGCAAACCTGACATCCACGATCGCCAACGTAGAGGGAGATTTGCCCGGTTTCAATACTGCAGGATGGATCTATGGACACCGCGCCCTGATTCGCCGGATCGGGTGAACCAACCGACCGGGCGGTTCACGGTGCGGCGAAGCGGGTCAGGAGGGCGGGGTGGCGGGGGTCGTCCATGCGGACCACGACGTCGGCGGTCCGGTCCGGGTCGACCTCCCGCTCGTACCGCTCGTACGCCGGCAGCGCCCACCGCTCGTCCCCCCGCACCCGCCGGGACAGCGCGCCGCCGGACAGTCGCATGTGGATGGTCAGGTCGAGCGGGAGGTCGCGGCCGAGCAGCAGGGTGCCGTCCAGCAGCAGCACCGCGCCCGGCGGAGCGATCCGGTAGCCGGCCCGGGTGGCGCGGTCGGCGTCCGGGTCCCACAGCGTCGGCAGGTAGCGGCCGGAGCCGCCGGGCCCGGCCGGGTCGAGCAGCTCGCGGCGGAGGGCGGCCGTGTCCAGCCGGTCGTCGTAGTACGCGTCCGGGTCGGTGCGGCCCCGCTCGTACCGCAGCGACGCGGGCCGGAGGAACCACCGGCTGCCGACCCGCAGGACGGGCCGCCCGCGCAGCCGGAGCGGGTCGACCATGGCATCGGCGAGCTCGGCCGGGCCGGCGACCGGGTGCCCGTCGACGGCGACCCGCAGGATGCCCGGCTGGGGTGCGGCGGCCGCCTCGACGAGGTCGGCGAGCGTGTCGGCGAGGCGGTCCGGGGCTACCGGGCGCGGCGCGGCGGTCACCCGTCGGCCCGGGCCTGCCTCCCGTGCGCCGGGGCCGGCACGATCCCTGCCGGTACGGCCGGTCGGCCGGCTCGGCCGACTCGGCCGACTCGCCGGGCGGTGCCGGCAGCTCCGGCGCCGGCTGCGCGGACCGGAATCGCAGGGTCGTCGGTGGCTGCCCGGTCTGCCGGGGCGGCGGCTGGTCCGGGAGCCGCTCGTCGAGGACCCGCTCGTCGAGGAGCCGCTGGTCGGGGAGCCGCTGGTCCGAGAGCCGCTGGTCCGGGAGCCGTTGGTCCGGGAGCCGCTGGTCCGGGAGCCGCTGGTCCGGGAGCCGCTGGTCCGGGAGCCGCTGGTCCGGGAGCCGCTGGTCCGGGAGCCGCTGGTCCCGCGGTGCCGGCAGCCCCTGCGCCCGGCCCCCGCGGGAGCCCGCTCCGCCGCGGCGGTTCGTACCGCGCTCCCGGCGGGACCGCCGCTCGCCGCGCTCGGGCCGCTCCCGCCGACCGGCCCCCTCGGAGCCGCCCTGACGACGGCCACCGTCCACCCGGGCCGGCGTCGTCCCGGGCTCCGGCTGCCCGCTGCCCGCCGGACGCTGCGGCACCAGCTCGGGCGGCAGCGAGACGTCCGGGTCCGCGCACGACTCGACCACCGAGATCGCGAGCTCGTGGATCCGGAGCCCGTGCGAGCGGGTGACGCGGCGCAGCTGCTCGAAGGCGTCCCGCGGCGCGACCCGCCACCGCTCGGTCAGGACGCCGATGGCCTGCTCCACCACCACCCGGGAGGCCAGCGCGTGCTCGAGCTGCCGGATCGCGGACCGCAGCTGGCTCACCTCGTCCAGGCCGTCGACCGGTCGCGCCGGACGCCGGCCGGGCACGGCTCCGCCGGCCAGCAGGTCGGCCAGCGCGAGGGCGAGGCCCAGGTCGTCGACGGTGTCGGTCGGCAGCGTCGGGAACGGTCCCTCCACGCGCCAGCCGGCCGCGGTCCGGCGGACCACGACGTCCCCGGGTGAACCCTCGACGGGTCCGGCGGTGTGTCGCCTCGACTCGGCGACCCCGCGGTCCACGACCACACCTGCACCTCCGCCCGGCAGCACTGACAGACGGCATCATCGCGTTGAGCCCCCGGTTGGCCACGCTACGTCGCCGTCCGGACACACTATCCGAGCGTCGGGGCGGCGGGCATGCGCCGGGCGGGTGGAGCTACGCCGCGAGCGCCTGCTTCACCTGATCGATGGACGGGTTGGTCAGGGCGAGGCCGTCCGGGAAGACGACGGTGGGCACCGTGCGGTTTCCGCCGTTCACCCGCATGACCAGCTCGGCCGCCGCCGGGTCCAGCTCGATGTCCACCTCCGCGTACGCGATCCCCTCGCGGTCCAGCACCCGCTTGAGGCGCCTGCAGTAACCGCACCAGGTGGTCGAGTACATGGTCAGCATCCAGATCCTCCGTCCAGGCCCGTTGACCGCTCAACACTCCGGTACCGGTCGCTCTTCCCCTCCCGCCCGCCTGGGAGGATGCCGTTCCGTGGACCCTGACGCCGCCGCCGTGCTCGCCGGGCTCGACCCCGAGCAGGAGGAGGCGGCGCGGGCGGTCCGCGGGCCGGTCTGCATCCTGGCCGGGGCGGGCACCGGCAAGACCCGCACCATCACGCACCGGATCGCGTACGCGGTGCGGTGCGGGGCGGTGCCGCCCGGGCAGCTGCTGGCGGTGACGTTCACCGCGCGGGCGGCCGGCGAGATGCGCACCCGGCTGCGCGGCCTCGGTGTCGGCGGGGTGCAGGCGCGGACCTTCCATGCGGCCGCGTTGCGGCAGCTGCGCTACTTCGGTCCCCGGGTGCTCGGCGGTCCGGTGCCCGACCTGGTGGACAACAAGATCAGGCTGGTCGCGTCCGCCGCCGCTCGGGCCGGGGTCCGGGAGACCAACCGGACCGTGCTGCGCGACCTCGCCGCGGAGGTGGAGTGGGCGAAGGTGTCGCTCTGCCCGCCGGAGCGGTACGTGGCCCGGGCCGCCGAGGCGGGCCGGGAGCCGCCGCTGCCGGCGGACTCGGTGGCCGCGGTCATGATCGCCTACGAGGAGGTCAAGGCGCGCTCGGGCCTGCTCGACTTCGAGGACCTGCTGCTGGTGGCGGCGGCGGCGATCGAGGAGCACCGCGACGTCGCCGAGGAGCTGCGCTCGCGCTACCGGCACTTCGTGGTCGACGAGTACCAGGACGTCAGCCCGCTGCAGCAGCGGCTGCTGGACGCCTGGCTCGGCGGCCGGGACGACCTGTGCGTGGTGGGCGACCCGAACCAGACCATCTACTCGTTCACCGGCGCCACCCCGTCGTACCTGCTCGACTTCCCGCGGCGGTTCTCCGGGACCACCCTGGTCCGGCTGGTCCGGGACTACCGCTCGACGCCGCAGGTGGTGGAGCTGGCCAACCGGGTGCTCGGGCGGCGCTCCTCGCTGCGGCTGGTCGGGCAGCGGGGGCCGGGCCCGCAGGCGACGTACGCGGAGTACGACGACGAGCCGGCCGAGGCCGCGGCGGTCGCGGCATCCTGCCGGTCGTTGCTGGACGGTGGCACGCCGGCCAGTGAGCTCGCCGTGCTGTTCCGGGTGAACGCGCAGTCCGAGGCGTACGAGCGGGCGCTGTCGGAGTCCGGCGTCCCGTACGTGCTGCGGGGTGGGGAGCGGTTCTTCGACCGGACCGAGATCCGGGAGGCGGTGCTGCTGCTGCGCGGGGCGGTCCGGTCCGCCGACTCCGCCGCGAAGCTGGCCGACCTGGTCCGGGATGTCCTGTCCGGGCTGGGCTGGGCCGCGTCGGCACCGCCGCCGGGCGGCACCGCCCGCGAGCGATGGGAGTCGCTGGCCGCCCTGGTGGCGGTGGCCGAGGAGCTCGTCGCCGTCCAGCCGGAGGCGGGGCTGGGCGAGTTCGTGGCCGAGCTCGAGCAGCGGGCGTCGGCGCAGCACGCGCCGACGGTCCAGGGGGTGACGCTGGCGTCGCTGCACGCGGCCAAGGGACTGGAGTGGGACGCGGTCTTCCTGGTCGGGCTGGTGGACGGCACGCTGCCGATCCAGCACGCGGTGACCGACGAGCAGGTCGACGAGGAGCGCCGGCTGCTCTACGTCGGGGTGACCCGGGCGCGGGAGCGGGTGGCGCTGTCCTGGTCGCTGTCCCGGACGCCGGGCGGGCGGCGCGGCCGGCGGCGGACCCGCTTCCTGCATGGGATCGCGCCGGAGCCCGACGCTGGCGGCGCGTCCGGTCAAGCCTCGTCGTCGCGGCGGCCCGGCCGAGCTGCCCGACGGCGCCGATCCGGAGCTGTTCGCCCGCCTGCGGGCCTGGCGGTCGGCGCGGGCCGAGACGCAGAAGGTCCCGGCGTACGTCGTCTTCACCGACGCGACGCTGGCGGCACTGGCGGCCTCGCAGCCGGCTGACGTCGCCGGACTGGTGGCCGTGCCGGGCATCGGGCAGACCAAGCTGGACCGGTACGGCGAGGACGTGCTGGCGATCGTGCGCGGCGAGCGGCCGCCGTCCGAGATCGCCTGATCGGGGCTCCGGCGGCGTCCCCTGGCTGCTCGATCGGGCACTTCTGCGGGTCTCGCCGAACTCGCCCGGTAAATGCGTTGCATCCGCTCGGCGGCCGGGCTTAGCCTCGAAACCGACTCGGTACGGCGCGTGCTTTGCCTTGCCGTCGCATCAGGAGGGAGGTGGTCCGCGGTGAACGACTTCATCACGAACGTCGCGGCGACCTCCCCTGTCCTGGTCTCCGGCCGGAGCGGGGAGGCCGCCGGTGCGCGGCGCACCGTCCCGCCCGTCCCCAAGGTCGAGGGGACCGGTCTGCCCATCGGCGGGTTCGGCATCGGCTTCGTTGCCAGCGGTGTCGCCGTCGTCCTCACGGGCGCGGATCGGGTCCGGGGGGCGACGACCGTCCGCATGCCGGCCGTTGCCGAGCAGGGAATCCCGCCTCGTTGGAGGCCCGTCAGGTGTTGACGCACCGAGACCGGCTCACCTTCGAGGCCGCGGAATCCCATACCCGGGATCCGCGGCCTCAGTGTTTTCCACCCTCCGTCCACTGTCCGATCGAGAAGACCAGGAGGTGAGCCCGGTGCGTACCCCCAGCGAAGGGGTGCTCGTCGCGGCGCCGATGACAGTCGCGCTGCTCGACCTCGACCCACTCGAGGCCGAGCGGGCGGGACTGGAGCTGCCCTGCCGGGTGCAGGACCCCGAGCTGTGGTTCGCCGAGTCCCCGGCGGACCTCGAGCTCGCCAAGAGCTACTGCCTCGACTGCCCGGTCCGCCGGGCGTGCCTCGCCGGCGCGCTCGAGCGGCACGAGCCGTGGGGGGTGTGGGGCGGCGAGATCTTCGAGCGCGGCTCCGTCATCCCCCGCAAGCGGCCGCGAGGTCGTCCACGCAAGGAGGTCGCCGCATGAGCCGTACCCAGGTCCGTACGACGTCCGGGGCCGCGCCGGCCCCGAACCACCAGCCGACCACGCGAGCGGGCATCCGCCGGCTCGCGCCCAGTGTCAGGAGTACCGCGATGTTGCTGCTCAACGAAGAGCTCGCGCGCGCCCGAACGCGCGACCTGGAGGCGCAGGCCGCGCAGGCGCGGCTCGCCCTCCGGGTGCGAGCCGTCCGCCGGTCCCAGCGCCGGGCGGAGCACGCCCAGCGGGCCGGGCTCAGCGCCGCGACCGCCTGAGCCGCCGGCGAGGGCTCGTCCGGCCGGACCCGGTCCGGGGCTGCCGCGCAGCCCGCCATCCAGAGCCGCCCACCCCGAACCCTGGGGCGGGCGGCTCTGGCGTCCCGGCGACCGCCGGTAGCGGGCGCGCGCCCGCAGGTCCTTCACCGACAATTTTTCTTGTCTTGACAGACAGTGCCGTCGGTGACATCGTGACGCCGTGATCGAGGTGGCGGTGATCGAGGACCCGGCCGCGGCCGAGGTCTCGCTGGACCCGATCCGGGCCCGGCTGCTGGCCGAGCTGGCCGAGCCCGGCTCGGCCACGATGCTGGCCGCCCGCGTCGGGTTGGCCAGGCAGAAGGTGAACTACCACCTGCGTGCGCTGGAGCGGCACGGGCTGCTGGAGCTGGTGGAGGAGCGCCGCAAGGGCAACGTCACCGAGCGGATGCTGCGGGCAACTGCGGCGTCGTACGTGATCTCGCCGGCGGCGCTGGCGGCGGTGGCGCCCGACCCCGGTCGGTCGCCGGACCGGCTGTCCGCGGTCTGGCTGCTCGCGGTCGCCGCCCGGCTGGTGCGGGACGTCGGAGCCCTCATCACCGGCGGGGCGCGGGCCCGCAAGCGGGTCGCGACGTTCGCCCTCGACGGCGAGGTGCGGTTCGCCTCGGCGACCGACCGGGCGGCCTTCGCCCAGGAGCTCGCGAGCGCGGTCACCGCTCTGATCGGCAAGTACCACGACGAGACCGCGGAGCGCGGCCGCGACCACCGGGTCGTCGTCGCCCTGCATCCGAGTGTCAAGCCCGGGTCGAGCGCGACCGAGACGGTCGACCCCGAGACGAAGGAGTCCTGAGCCATGTCGCACGAGTTCAAGCTCAGCAAGGAGATCGGGATCGAGGCGACTCCCGAGCAGGTCTGGGAGGCGATCGCCACCGGCCCCGGGCTGAACGGCTGGTTCGTGGGCTCGTCGAACGACATCGAGCCCCGGGTCGGCGGGACGGTGACGCTCGACTTCGGCGACGAGTCCCTGCCCGCCGCCGTGACCGCCTGGGACCCGCCGAGGCGACTCGCCTACCAGGGCGGCACCGAGGACGGGTCGTTCTTCATGGCGTTCGAGTACCTCCTCGAGGGGCGGGCCGGCGGCAGCACCTGGGTCCGCCTCGTGCAGAGCGGTGTGCTCGGCGACGACTGGGAGGCCGAGTACGACGCCCTGAACGAGGGCGACGCCATGTACCTGCACGCAATGGCTCAGTACGTCAGGTACTTCCGCGGCCGGCCGTCGACCTACGTCTCGGCGGCGCGCCCGGAGGCGGCCGACCGGGAGCGGGCGATGTCCGTGCTCGCGGGCGCCTTCGGACTGACCGGCCCGGCCAGCGAGGGCGACGGGGTCCGGTTCACCCCGGACGGCCTCGCCCCCGTCGAGGGCGTGGTGGACTACGTCTCCCCGAGCGTCCTCGGCGTGCGGACCGACGACGGGCTGTACCGCTTCCTCCACGCGACGCAGGACACGGTCTTCCTCGGACACCACATCTACCGCGACGACGTGGACCAGAAGGAGACCGAGGCGGCCTGGCAGTCCTGGCTCACCCGGCTGTTCGGCTGAGCCGCGAGGCTGCCACCCGGCCGGGGGTCACCGCGGGGCGACGAGCCGCTCGCGGTGGCCCCCGGGCGGCGTCGGCACGCGGGCGGAAGGCCCGGCTCAGCGGGCGAAGCCGGGCTGCCAGCGCTCCACGATCCGCCGGTACGGCGCCTCGGCGTCGAGCTGGCAGAGCACCCCGATGGAGCCGAGCGTGACCCGGTGGATGAGCAGGTACGACGGCGGGAGGTTGAGCTGGCGGCCGACCAGCGCCGCCTCGTTCCGCGGGTCGGCGATGCGCGCGGCCTGCCGGCGCATCCACTCCCGGGTGAAGCGGAAGGTGTCCCGCGCCAGCGGCTCGAGCATCGGCCGGAGGTAGCGGAGCACCCGCGCCGCGTCGATCCGCACGTCCGGACGGACGAAACCCTCCGCCTTGAGGCCTGCCAGCACGGCGTCCGCCTCGCCGTCGAGCGCGAGCCGGGTCAGCCGGCCTACCGGCTCGGGCAGCCCGTCGGGCAGCCGGGCGACCGCGCCGAAGTCGATCACCCCGAGCCGCCCGTCCGGGAGCAGCCGGAAGTTGCCCGGATGCGGATCGGCGTGCAGCATCCGGACCCGCTCGGGCGCCGAGAAGTGCAGCAGGGCCAGCAGGCGGCCGGCGTGATCCCGCTCCGCGCGGGCGCCGGCCGCGATGACCCGGGCCAGCGGCACGCCGTCGATCCACTCGGAGACCAGCACCTTCGGCGCGCTGGCCACCACCCTGGGCACCAGCACGTCCGGATCGTCCGCGTACGCCGCGGCGAAGGCACGCTGGGCGTCTGCCTCCAGCGCGTAGTCCAGCTCCTCCACGATCCGCGCCCGCAGCTCGGCCAGCAGCGGCTTGATGGCGAGCCCGGGCGAGAGCACCGCGAACATCCGAGCGAACCGGGTCAGCTGGCTCAGGTCCGCGAGCAGCGCCGGACCGGCCCCCGGATACTGCACCTTGACCGCCACCAGCCGGCCGTCCGACCAGGTCGCCCGGTGCACCTGGCCGATGCTGGCGGCCGCCGCGGGCTGGTCGGCGAACTGGGCGAAGCGCCGCCGCCAGTCCCGGCCGAGCTGCTCGGCGAGCACCTGGTGGACGGTCGCCGCCGGCATCGGCGGCGCACCCTCCTGCAGCTTGATCAGCGCCTCCCGGTAGGGCGCGGCCACCTCGTCCGGGAACGCGGCCTCGAAGATGGACAGCGCCTGCCCGAACTTCATCGCCCCGCCCTTGAGCTGGCCCAGCACCGCGAACAGCTGCTCGGCGGTGCGACGCTGCAGCTCCTCGGTCACCTCGTCCGCGGGCTGGCCGCCCAGCCGCTTGCCCAGGCCGAGGGTCGCCCGCCCGGCCACCCCGAGCGGCAGCGAGGCGAGGCGGGCGGTCCGCGTCACCGCACGGCGGGGGATGTCCGTCACCTGCCTAGTGTCCCTGCTCCGGCGCCCGGCCGCAGTGCGCCGGTCCGATGCTCATCGGGCGGCTCCGCAGCCGCAGCGGCCGTGCGGCCGCCAGCCGCGCCGCCGCAGCCGCCAGTCGGGCAGCGCCAGCTCGAGGGTCGCCCCGGCGGCCGCGACCGGACGGCCCTCCAGGTGGGCGAGAGCCTGGAGCGCGGCCACGGCCGCCGCGAAGGTCGCCAGCACGACGTCGCACGGCTCGTCCCGCCGGCGCCGCACCCCGGCCAGCTGCGCGGCGACCACCGGCCAGGACGGGTCGCGGTCGGCGCGCTGCAGGTCGGCGCAGCGCAGGCAGCTGGTCCGGCCCGGCAGCACCAGCGGGCCGACCACGGCGGTCGTCTCCCGGACGCCGACCACCAGATGGGGCACCCGACCGCCCTGCAGGACGCTGCGCAGCTCGGTGTCGACCGGCTCCGCGGCGGCCAGGACGACGAGCTCCGGCCGCCGCCCCGGAGGCGGCGGGCCGGTCTGCACCTCCGGCGCGGCCCGGCGGAGCGCCTCGGCCGCCGCGGTCGAGCGGGACCGGTCCACGTCGGTGGCCGGGAAGCCGGCCGGGCCCACGTCGCCGGGCCGGACCGGCCCCCGGTCCGCGACGTGCACCCGGCCCACCCCGGCCGCCCCGAGCAGGGTGGCGAGGCTGACGCCCACCCGCCCGGCGCCGTGCACGACCACCGTCGACCCGCGGCGGCGCCGCACGACCTCGAGCGGGGCCCGGGCGCCGGCCAGCAGCGACAGCGAGGCGAGGTCGGGGCCGAGCCGGCCGGCAGCGGCCGGGGCGCCGAAGGCCCGGGCAGCCGCCGCGGATCCGGCCGGCGGCACCGGGTCGGCCCGGCGCTCCGGCACCCCGCCGACGTCCGCGAGCACGCCCTCCGCGCGCAGGTCGGCCAGCAACCGGCCGAGCGCAGCGGGATCCATCCCGTCGGTCGAGGCGGCGGCCAGCACCTCCGGCTCCGTCCTGGTGCCGTCGAGATCGAGCAGCAGCCGGGCGACGGCCTCGTCGACACCCTCCAGCACCACCGCCCGGGCCGGATCCAGGCCGAGCTGCAGCGCCCCGTCCGCCCGCCACACCGGCCGCAGCGCCGGGGGCAGCAGCGGCCGGTCCGGCGGCGCCACCCGGGACCCCGGACGGGCCCGCGGCCCGAACGGGACGGCGGGCGGCGGGTCGGCGAGCGGCACGGGGGTCACGGCGCACCTCGGATCCTCGGACATCGGCTGGCGGACCGAGACTGCCACCGCACGACGACACCGTGCCCGGGCGCGTCCACAGCCTCCGCGCCCGTCCACAGATCCGGTCCGCCCCTTGACACCGGACGGTCGGCCAGCCGCGCGCACCGGGGTGCGGACAGGCCGGAGGGGGCGGCCCGAGCGGGCCGCCCCCTCCGATCAGCCGGGCGTCGGGCCCGGCCTAGGCCTTGCCGAGAATGCGGTTCATCGTGGTGCCGCACACCGGACATTTGCCCTTGGCCATGCGGCGTCCCGAGTCACTGACCGAGACCGCACCCTCGAAGTCGCGCTTCTCCCTGCACTTCACGCAGTAGCCGTTGTAGGTCTCGGCCACGTCGTCCTCCTCGTCCTTCCGTGCCCCCGGCGGTTCGCGGGGAGCCGAGCCACCGTACCCGTCCCAGGCGTGCGCATCCCGGAATGGCCCGGCGCGGTGACTCTGGTCACTCCCGGAAGGCACCCCATCCGCCGGTAACCTCCCCGCGTGGCACCGCTGCGCACCGAACGCGCCGACGACGGCGTCGCGCTGCTCACCCTCGACCTGCCGGAGCGGCGCAACGCGATGACCGAGGAGCTCACCGCCGCGTGGGCCGAGGCGATCCCGGCGCTGGCCGCGGATCCGCGGGTGCGCTGCGTCGTGGTGACGGGGGCGGGGTCCGCCTTCAGCGCCGGCGGTGACCTGTCCTGGCTGGCGGAGGGCGAAGATCTGGGCGTCGACGACCTCCGTGCCCGGATGCTCCCGTTCTACCGGACCTGGTTGAGCGTGCGGGACCTCGAGGTGCCGACCGTGGCGGCGCTGAACGGACCGGCGGTCGGCGCCGGCCTGGCGCTCGCGCTCGCCTGCGACCTGCGTTACGCGGTGCCGGGGGCGCGGTTGTCCGCCCCGTTCACCGCGCTGGGGATCCACCCCGGCATGGCGACCACCTGGCTGCTGCCCGAGGTCGCCGGCATCGCCGTCGCGCGCGACCTGCTGCTGACCGGCCGGGCGGTGACCGGGACCGAGGCGGTCGGCCTGGGTCTGGTGAACGGCACCTTCCCGGCCGAGTCGTTCCTGGACGACGTGCTGGGGATCGCCCGCTCGATCGCCTCCCGGGCGCCGGTCGCGACCCGGCTGACCAAGGTGGCGCTGGCCGGGCGCGGGCACGCGAGCATCGAGGCGGCGCTGGCCTGGGAGGCGGTCGCCCAGCCGGTCACGATGGCCACCGAGGACGCGAGGGAGGGCGTACGGGCGCAGCTGGAACGGCGTCCGGCCCGCTTCACGGGCCGCTGACCACCGTCCCTCGCGCCGTCGAGCCGCTCCGCCTCGGCGCGAGAGGGGAGCGGCGCGAGAGGGGGAGCGGCTCGAGCGAGGGGAGCAGCACGCAGCCCCCGGTCCCGTAGGACGGACCGCTCGCCTTCCCCTAACGGGCGGTCCGACCGAGCCCGGGGGCTCCGCCGGGCAAGACGCTAGGTCCGGCCGGGCGTCCGGTCAACGCCGGTCCCGACCACCCTGTGGAGGGTCCTGTGGACAGTCTGGGGACGAGGCGGGGTGTCGTTGTGGACCGGCGGGGGACGGGTTGTGGACACGGCCGCTGCGGACCGGTTGCCCAGGTGGCTGACCTGGGGTGACGGCGTCCACCGGCTGTGGAGCGGAGAAACTGCCGCAGGAATCTGTCGCCCGGGGCGGCTACCGTGCTGTCGTGGCTCGCCCGCCGACCGACGAGGCTGCCGCGCCCGCCGTCGAGGTACGGCGGAGCGCGCGGCGCCGTCGCACCGTGTCGGCCTACCGGGACGGCGACCGGACGGTGGTGCTGATCCCGGCGCGCTTCAGCAAGGCGGAGGAGCGGCGCTGGGTGGCCGAGATGCTGACCCGCCTGCAGTCCCGCGACCAGCGCCGGGTCCGCGGACCGCGGCGCAGCGACGACGCGCTGCTCGCCCGCGCGCGGCAGCTGGCGGTCACCGTCCTGGACGGCCGCCCGGAGCCGGTGAGCGTCCGGTGGGTGTCCAACATGGCGGCGCGCTGGGGTTCCTGCACGCCCGCCGACGGCACCATCCGGGTGTCCGGGCGGCTGCGGGAGATGCCCGGGTGGGTCCTCGACTACGTGCTCGTGCACGAGCTGGCACACCTGCTGGTGCCCGGCCACGGCGCCGACTTCTGGGAGCTCGTCCTGCGTTACCCACGGGCGGAGCGGGCCCGGGGATACCTGGAGGGCATCGCGGCCGCGGCGCATCTCGACTGGGGCGCGGGCGCACCGCCGGACGCCGAGGTCGACCCGGGCGCCGCGCCCGGGACGGACCGGTGACCCGCCGCGCCGTCGCCCTGGTGCTCACCGGCCCGCCAGCGGTCGGCGCCTGCCCGCCGGGGGTAGCACCGGCCGCCTTCGCCCACGCGCTCGCCGAGGACGTCGCCGACCTGCTGGCCGACCTGCCCGGGCTCGATCCGGTGGTGGCCGCCACCCCCGGCCGGGTCGCCGACGCCGAGGCGGTGGTCTGGCCGGACACGCCGGTGCTGCGGCTGCGCGCCGCCGCTCCAGCCGACGTCTTCGCGGCCCTCGCCGACCGGGGGTACGACGAGGCGGCGGTGGTCGCGGCCGACGCGCCGGACCTGCCCGGGCTGCTCGTCGCCAAGCCGTTCTCCGGGATGGCCACGGCCGCGGTGGGCGCGGTGCCCGCCGAGGGCGGCGGGCTGGTGGTGCTCGCGACCCGGCTGCCTGCGCCCGGCTGGCTGCCACCCGACGTCGACCTCGACACCGCGGACGCGGTCGACCGGCTGCGATCGACGGCACCCCGCCGCCGCGACCTGGTGGTCGCGGCCGGCTGGCGCCGGCTCCGCACCCCGGCGGACCTGCGCGGCCTCGATCCCGGCCTGGAGGGCTGGGAGGCGACCCGCGCCCTGCTCTCCGGCCGCTGAGCGCAGCCGTTCGGTCCCGGCGCCGGCGTCCCGGGCGCGTCGGTCCGCCGCCGGGCGGCGACGGCGCGCAGCGCGTCGGGTCCGGCGGGCGAGCGTGCCGGTCGGGTGGACGGTGCTGATCACGGGGGCGTGCGGACCCGGGCGCAGGCGAGCGCTCGACAACCGGCCGGCTCGGCCTCGCTGATCAGCCGGAGCCCGGCGGGAGGAGCGGGTCGCTGCCATCCTCGCCGCGCCGTACGAAGCCGTCCGGGTCGTCCAGGTCGTCCGCCCCGGGCAGCAGGTCAGGGTGCTTCCAGATCTCGTCCCGACCCTCCGGGCCCCGCCGCTCCCGCAGCGTCCGCCAGAGCGTGGCCGCCTCCCGCAGCCGGCGCGGCCGCAGCTCCAGGCCGACCAGCGTGGCGAAGGTCTGCTCCGCCGGCCCGCCGGTCGCCCGGCGGCGCCGCAGCGTCTCGCGCAGCGCGTCGGCACCGGGCAACCGGTCCGCCGCCACGGTGGCGACCACGTCGTCCACCCAGCCCTCGACCAGCGCGAGCAGGGTCTCCAGCCGGGCCAGCGCGGCCTGCTGGTCGGGCGTCACGGACGGCTCGAACATCCCGCCCTGCAGCGCCCGCTGCATGCTCTCCGGGTCCTCCGGGTCGACCTCGGCCATCGCCCGCTCGATCGCGTCGCGGTCGACAGTGATGCCGCGGGCATAGGCCTCCACGGCGTCGAAGAGTCGCTGCCGCAGCCAGGGCACGTGCCCGAACAGCCGGTGGTACGCCGCCTCGCGCAGCGCCAGGAAGAGCCGGACCTCGTCCGCCGGGCGCTCCAGCCCGGCCCCGAACGCCGCCACGTTGTCCGGCACCAGCGCGGCGACCCCGGCCGGGCCGAGCGGCAGCCCGACGTCCGTGCTGGACAGCACCTCGCCGGCCAGCTTGGCGAGTGCCTGACCGACCTGGGCGCCGAACATCAGCCCGCCGACCTGGCCGACCATGCCGAGCAGCTGGCCGGCCTGCGCCGCCGCCTCCGGCGGCACCATCCCGCTCATCGCGCCGACCACCCGGGACGCGACCGGGTCGCACAACGACGACCAGACCGGCAGCGTGCGCTCGACCCACTCCACCCGGGACCAGGCCTCGGCGCTGGTCACCCCGGACGGGAGCGGGGTCGCCGGGTCCAGCCAGAGGTCGGCGAGCCGGACCGCCTCGACGACCTGCGACCGCTCCACCGGGCTCGGCATGCGGTGGGCCGCGGCGAGCGCGGACACCGCCATCTGCCGGGCCAGGTCCCAGTTGACCGGGCCGCTCTGCGCGGACAGCAGCTGCTGCAGGGCGGCGAACAGCGGCACCTTGCCGGCCAGGTCGTCGGGGATGCCGCCGGCAGCGCCGGGCAGGCCGCCGAAGCCGCCGAGCAGGCCGCCGAGATCGGGCAGCTCCGGCGGACCCCCGCGACCCGACCCGGCCTGGCCCGGCTCGTCGTCGTCGGAGTGCGGCCCGAACCCGAACGGGACGTCGGTCACCGCCGGCCTGCCTGCACTGCCATGCTGCCCACGGTAGTCCTGACGACCGAAGGGGGATGGACGTGCCCGGCCCCGTACGCCGAGGGCGAACCGGCCCGGACCGGCCGGTGGGTCCCGTGGTGGCGGTCACCGGCGCCGGCTCGGGTGCCGGCGCCGCCGTGCTGGCGCACCTGGCCCGCTCGTCCCGGGTCGCCCGGGTGGTCGGCGTCGACACCGCCGGGGAAGCGCCGCCGGACGAAGCGGCCGGCGCGACCGTCTCCTGGCACGAGGTGGCCGGGCTCGATCCCGGGCTGACCGCGGTCTTCGGCGGGGTCACGGCGGTCGCCCACCTCGCGGTCGACCTCACCCCGGACGCCGACCGCGCCGGCCAGCGGCTGCGCAACACCCGGGCCGCGCAGACGGTCATCACCGCGGCTTTCGCCGCCGGGGTGCGCCGGGTCGTCGTGGTCAGCAGCGCCCTCGCGTACGGCGCGTACGCCGACAACCCGGTCCCGCTGGAGGACGACGCGCCGCTGCGGGCCGTGCCGGAGGCCAGCGTGGTCGGCGACCTGCTCGAGGTGGAGCGGATCGCCGCCGGCTCCCGGCGCAGTCACCGGGGCCTGTCGGTGACGGTGCTGCGGCCGGCCGTGGTGCTCGGCGCCGGCGACCGCGAGCCGATGGCGGCGCTGCTGTCCGCCCCGCGGCTGCTGCGGATCCGCGGCGCCGCGGCCCGCTGGCAGTTCTGCCACGTGGCGGATCTCGCCGCCGCGGTCGAGGTGGCGGCGCTCGCGCCGGCCGGCACCCTGGACGGCCCGGCGAACGTCGCCTGCGAGGGCTGGCTGACCCACGACGAGCTGGAGCGGGTCAGCGGCCGGCGCAGCCTGGAGCTGCCCGAGCGGGTCGCGGTCGGCACCGCGGAACGCCTGCACCGGCTGGGGCTGACACCCGCGCCGCCGAGCGAGCTGGCATACCTGATTCACCCCTGGGTGGTGGACACGGCCCGGCTGCGCGCGGCGGGCTGGAAGCCGGCGCACACCAACGCCGAGGCGGTCGCCGACCACCTGGCCGCGCGGACGCCGGACCGCGGCCGCGGGGTGCGGATCGACGCGCGCGGCGCCACCGCGGCGACCGCGGCCGCCGGCGCGGCCGTCGCGCTGGTCGGCACCGCGGCCCTGGTCCGGCGCGCCCGCCGGCGCCGTTCCGGCTGAGCCCGACACTGTCCATAGGCGACTGTCCCGCGACGGCGACACGCCGGAACGGCCCCACGGCGGCGGTCACCGGCGTACCGTGACAAGCATGTCGCCGGTGGCCTGGCTCGCGATCCCGCTGGTGGCGCTCGTCGCCGCCGTCGGGTGGGCGAGCTGGGTCGCGCGCCCGCGCGGGCCCGCCGATCCGGTGGACAGCGTGGCGGCGCACCACCGCTTCGTCGAGGCGCTGGAGCGCAGCCGCCGCGGCCGTCCCGGTCCGCCCGCCGACGGCGGCACCGGCGGGCCTGGCCGGCCGACGACGGCACCCACTGACCTTGCGCCGGGCTTTCGGGCCCGCCGACCTAAGCTCGTCCCATGAGCCGGCGCGTCGTCACCATGATCACGGGCGTGGTGCTGCTGCTCGCGCTGGCGCTCGGCGGCTCCCAGCTCCCGGTGCCGTACGCGGAGCTCGGCCCCGGCCCGACCCTCGACACGCTGGGCGTCGACCAGAGCGGCAAGCAGATCATCAAGCTGACCGACCGCACCGAGGACAAGACCGACGGGCACCTCAACCTGACCACCGTGTCGGTCCGCGACCGGCTCGACCTGCTCGCCGCGATGCGCGGCTGGCTCGACCCGGAGCGCGCGGTGGTGCCGCGGGAGGAGATCTTCCCGCCCGGCCAGACCGAGCAGCAGACCGACGAGAAGAACACCCGTGACTTCGTGGTCTCGCAGAACTCGGCGGAGCTGGCCGCGCTGGCGTACCTCGGGATGACCAGGATCGCGGTCACCGAGGTCGAGCGCGGCTCGCCGTCGTACCGGAAGCTGGCGGCCAAGGACGTCATCACCGCGGTGCAGGGCAGGCGGGTCGGCAACATCGTCGAGCTCGGCCGGGTGCTGCGGGAGACGAAGCCGGGCACCACGGTGACGGTGGCGTACCTGCGCGGCGGCCGGGCCGGCACGACCCGGGTGACCACGGCCGAGGGCACCGACGAGGCCGGAGCCACCCGAGCCGTGCTGGGCGTCGGTGTGACGCTGGAGAGCACCGCCCCGTTCAAGGTGAAGATCGCGCTCGACGACCGGATCGGGGGGCCGTCGGCCGGGCTGATGTTCGCGCTCGGGATCCTGGAGAAGGTCGACTCGACCGAGGACCTGACCGGCGGCAGGTTCGTCGCCGGCACCGGGCAGATCGACGTGTCCGGCAACGTCGGGCCGATCGGCGGCATCCCGCTGAAGCTGATCGCCGCCCGCGACAAGGGCGCGACCGTCTTCCTCGTCCCGGCCGGCAACTGCGCGGAGGCGGTCCGCCGGCCGCCGGCCGGGCTGCAGCTGGTGAAGGTCGCCACGCTCGGCGGCGCCGTCGACGCGCTCCGGGCGCTGGCGAAGGGTGACCCGGTGCCGGCCTGCTAGGACGGCCCGGACCGGCGGGAGTCAGTCCAGCGTCGCGGCGAGCGCGTCGGCGAGTGCCGGCGCGAGGTCCGGCCCGACCAGCAGTTCGTCCTCGTCCGGCCCGCGCAGCCGGAGGGTGCACGCGCGCCGGCCGTTGCGCAGCACCGCCACCGCCAGCCGCGCCTCGCGCCGCTCCGGGTGGCCACCGGCCCAGTCGAGCACGCCTGCGTGCCGCGGCATCGCCGCCTCGACGTCCGGCGGCAGCATCACCACCTCCTGCACCAGCGCGCAGCCGGCCACCTCCTCCGGCCAGCCCACCTGGGCCAGCGACTCGTCCAGCGGGCCGTCCGGCAGCGGGTCCTGCTCGAGGGGGGTGAGCGCCTCCGAGGGCAGCCGGTCCGGGTCGAGGCCGAGCTGCGCGGCGAACTCCGGCTCACGGACCATCAGCTCCGCCGTCCGGGCCAGCGCGAACAACTGCGGCGGCTGATCCCAGCCGGAGTCGGCGACGTGCCGCTCGATCTCCACCAGGGTCTCCTGCAGCAGTTCGGTCACGGTCGCATCCTCCCAGGCGGTCTGCGGGAACCTCTCCGCCGCCCGGTAAGTTCCTCAGGCGTCCGTCCGCCTCCTATCTCGGGAGCACATCACCGTGGCCATGCGGCCGTCGCTGCCGGTGCCGTCGCTGTCCCGGCGCGCGAAGATCATCATCGGCGTCGTGGTCCTGCTCGTGCTGGCCTTGTCCGTGCTCGGCTCTCTGGTCCGGCTATATGTGGACTGGCTGTGGTTCGGCGAGGTCGGCTTCCGGCAGGTCTTCAGCACCAATCTCGGCACCCGGATCCTGTTGTTCGTCCTGTTCGGCCTGCTGATGGCCGGGGTGATCGCGGCCAACCTGGTGGTGGCGTACCGGTTCCGCCCGCCGTTCCGGCCGATGTCGCTCGAGCAGCAGAATCTCGAGCGCTACCGCTCCGCGCTGGAGCCGCGCCGGAAGCTCATCGTCGTGCTGGTCGCCGGCGTGCTCGGCGTCTTCACCGGCATCACCGCCCAGGCGCAGTGGGAGACCTGGCTGCTGTGGCGCAACGGCACCCGGTTCGGCATCCAGGATCCGCAGTTCAAGATCGACATCGCCTACTACGCGTTCACCTACCCGTTCCAGCGCTTCGTGCTGGGCCTGCTGTTCACCGCGGTGGTGCTCTCGCTGCTGGCGGCGCTGGCCGTGCACTACCTGTTCGGAGGGGTGCGGCTGCAGACGCCGGGGGAGAAGGTCACGCCGGCCGCGCGGGTCCACCTGTCCGTGCTGCTCGGCATCTTCGTGCTGCTCAAGGCGGTGGCCTACTACCTCGACCGGTACGGGTTGCTGTTCAACGAGCGGGACGGGCGCACCGGCGCGGCGTACACGGACGTCAACGCGGTGCTCCCGGCCAAGACGATCCTGATGTTCGTCGCGTTGATCTGCGCGGCGGCGGTCTTCGCCAACATCTTCCTGCGCAACGTGCAGCTGCCGGCGATCGCGCTGGTGCTGCTGGTGCTCACCTCGGTGCTGGCCAGCGGGATCTACCCGGCGATCGTGCAGCAGTTCACCGTCCGGCCGAACGCGAACGAGAAGGAAGCCGAGTACATCGGGCGCAACATCACGGCGACCCGCGCGGCGTACGGGATCAAGGACGCGAGCGAGGGCGGCAAGGTCACGAAGACCCAGTACGACGCCACCACCGACGTCGCCGCGGCGCTGCCGGCGCTGGAGGCCGACAAGGCGACGATCCCGAACGCCCGGCTGCTCGACCCGAACGTGCTGAGCCCGACGTTCCGGCAGCTGCAGCAGATCGCCAACGTCTACGACTTCCCGAGCAAGCTGGACATCGACCGGTACGAGGTGAACGGCGTCACCCGCGACTACG
This sequence comes from uncultured Actinomycetota bacterium, assembly GCA_963785005.1. Taxonomy (GTDB): domain Bacteria; phylum Actinomycetota; class Actinomycetes; order Mycobacteriales; family CADCTP01; genus CADCTP01. The sequence continues at coordinate 900,884 of CAWATS010000007.1, read as the reverse complement.
TGGTGGCGGCGCGGGAGTTGCGCTCGGAGAACCTGACCGGCAACCAGCAGAACTGGATCAACCGGCACACCGTCTACACGCACGGCAACGGATTCGTCGCGGCCGCGGCGAACGAGGGCCTGAACGTCGAGGGCGACTTCGAGGTGCGCGGGCTGCCGTCCACCGGCCCGATCAAGGTGGACCAGCCGCGCATCTACTTCGGCGAGCTCGTCTCCGACTACTCGATCGTGGGCACGAACGGCAGCGGCGAGTTCGACCGTCCCGGCGGCGGGAACAACGAGGACATCCGGTTCACCTACGACGGCGACGGTGGCGTGAACGTCGGCAGCCTGGCCAACCGGCTGGCCTTCGCCTCGTACTACCGCGAGCGCAACATCCTGCTCTCCGGTGCGATCAAGGGCGACTCGCGGATCCTGTTCGTCCGCGACCCGGCGGACCGGGTCAAGAAGGCGGCGCCGTTCCTGAACGTGGACGGCGACCCGTACCCGGCGGTGGTCGGCGGCAAGATCCTCTGGGTGGTCGACGGCTACACCACGCTGAACAACTACCCCTACTCGGAGCGGCAGCCGCTCGGCGAGATCGCCGCCGACTCGCGCACCGGGCAGGGCACCCGGGCGCTTCCCCGCGAGCAGGTCAACTACATCCGCAACTCGGTCAAGGCGACCGTCGACGCCTACACCGGCAAGGTGAACCTGTACGCGTTCGACCCGAGCGACCCGGTGCTGCAGACGTGGATGCGGGTCTACCCGGACGTGGTGAAGCCGGCGACCGATATCTCGCCCGAGCTGCGGGAGCACCTGCGTTACCCGGAGGACCTGTTCAAGGTGCAGCGCGACCTGCTCACCCGCTACCACGTCACCGATCCCGGGCAGTTCTTCAACAGCCAGAACTTCTGGCGGGTGCCGGCGGACCCGACGCAGGGCAACGAGGGCGCCCAGCCGCCGTACTACATCGTGGCCCAGGCGCCGGGTCAGGAGCAGCCGGTCTTCCAGCTGACCAGCGCGCTGAACGCGCTGTCCCGGGAGAACCTCGCCGCCTACGTCACGGTCTCCAGTGATCCGGCGGACTACGGCGCCATGCAGGTGCTCGAGTTACCCAGCAACCAGGCGGTGCTCGGGCCGGGTCAGGTGCAGGGACTGTTCGGCTCGACCCCCGACATCGCCCAACGGGTCGCCCTGCTCAACCAGCAGGGTTCCCGGGTGGTGTACGGCAACCTGCTGACCCTGCCGGTCGGCGGTGGCCTGCTCTACGTCGAGCCGCTGTACGTGCAGGCGCAGGGCGTGCAGTTCCCGCGGCTGCAGTTCGTGCTGGTCGCCTTCGGCAACCGGGTCTCGTTCGCGCCGAACCTGTCCGATGCGCTCGACTCGCTCTTCGGTGAGGGCGCCGGCTCCCAGGCACCGGGGACGGGCGGGTCGACGACCACTCCGACCCCGACGCCCTCGGGCACCGCGAGGCCGAGCGCCGCACCGACGTCACCACCGGCGCCCGGCCCGACCGGCGGCACCCTCTCGCCGCAGCTGAGCGCCGCGCTCACCCGGCTGTCCGCGGCGTACGCCGACCTGCAGGCGGCGTTCCGCAGCGGCGACGTGACCCGGATCGGCGAGGCGCAGACCGAGGTCAACCGGGCCGCGGCGGCGGTCGCGGCCGCCCGGGGCGGGTAGGGCCGAGCTCGACGCGGCCGGCGGGGCACGGGATTTGCCCCGGTCCCGCCGGCTGCGTAGACTCGATCACGCCGACGCGGGGTGGAGCAGCTCGGTAGCTCGCTGGGCTCATAACCCAGAGGTCGCAGGTTCAAATCCTGCCCCCGCTACCAGGTGAACGGCCCTCGGAACCTCGTTCCGGGGGCCGTTTGCTCACGGACTTGCCAACTGACGCCGCCCGAGCTTGAGGTCGGCGATCGTCTGCAGCTCGCCGCGATCCACATGTCGTTCTGCGGCCGGGGACGCGCGCGTCGGCGAGGCACGGCCGACCGGACCCATGCCTTCGCCGCCGCGTCAGCGCCCGGTGATCCGCAGGTAGTAGCCGGCCGGGTCGAGCAGACGGAAGTCGGACAGGCCCCAGGGACGGCGCGTCACGTCCTCGACGAGGGGCCATCCTGCGGCGCGGACCCGGTCGAGCTCAGCGGCGAGGTCGTCGACCTCGAGGACGAGCTCGACGCCGGTAGGCGGCCGCCGCTCGTCGCGAAGCCCGCTGTCGGGGCGAGCCGCCGCGCCGACCCGCACGGCGTCCCGCTGCAGGGCCACGTACGGCTCGCGCTCGTCCCGCCGGTCGGTGACGAGGCTGAACCCGAGCACCCGGGTGTAGAAGTCCACAGTGGAGTCGAGGTCGGCCGGGAAGATCTCGAACCGCAGGCTCATGGGCATTGCTGGACCCTGCCATCATGCCGGGCCGGACGCCGCCCGACGGCGTCGTGGAACCAGAGGCCGTCGGCGCACGTCGCGTACGCCGGCTCGGGCGAGGCCGTGCCGGCGACGTTCGCGGCGAACTCCGCGGCGAGGGAGGCGAGCATCGGGGTGTTGTCCGCCCACCCCATGCCGCGGCGCTCGCCGTAGGCTCCGAGGAGGTCGCCGCCCACGGCCGGACGGTAGGCATCGGGGATCCCCAGGGCGCCGATCCTGTCGCCGGGCGGTCTGCCGACGACGCTCTGCTCGGTGGTGGTCCGGACGGTCCCTCGGTCCCGTAGAGCTGCCAGCTGACCGCGGCGGGGTGGTGCAGGTGCCCCGTCTTCCGACGACGCGTTACGCCGACGCCGATCCGGCGCACCGGATCGCCGAGGAGAACGCCGACGCGGTCGCGATCTGCACCGACGGGCTCGCCGTCCGGGAGACCTGTGCCGGTGGCCGGATCGCGCTCGTGCTGGCGCTGGAGAGCTGCCCCGGTGTGGACGCCGACGTCGAGCTGCTCACCACGCTCCATCGGCTCGGAGTGCGGGTCGCCTCCCTCGCCCACTTCGGGCGGACGGCCTTCGCGGACGGCTCGGCCGAGGACGCGACCGGCAGCCGGCTCACCTCGCTCGGCGTGGCGGCGGTCGCCGAGCTGGAGCGGCTCGGGATCATCCTCGACATCTCGCACCTGGGCCGGACCGGCGTCGACCACGCACTGGAGATCAGCCGTCGCCCGGTCATGGCGACCCACTCCTCGGCGCGGGCGCTGCTCGACCACCACCGCAACCTGGACGACGAGCAGCTCGTCGCGGTGGCGAAGACCGGCGGCGTGGTCTGCGTCAACTTCTACCCCGGCTTCGTGGACGCCGTCGATCCGAACGTGGCCCGGCTGGCCGACCACGTCGAGCACATCGCGTCGGTGGCCGGCATCGACCACGTCGGCATCGGCGCGGACTTCGTCGCCGAGGTGGAGCGCGACACCACGCTGCCCGGCGCGGAACCGGGGAGCGTGGCCGGCTGGGACGTCGGGACCGATCTGCCGGGCCTGGCGGGCCCGGCCGAGCTGCCGGTGCTGACCGCCGAGCTGCTGGCCCGCGGACTGGCCGAGCAGGACGTCGTCAAGGTCCTCGGCGGCAACGTGCTGCGGCTGTTCGACGCGGAGCTCGGCGTGCCGGCCGAGCGGCGGGAGGGTACGGACCGATGACGGGACCGAGCGGGCTGACCGGCCTGACCTGAGGGGACCGTCCTCCCGGACGGCAGCGGCGACGAGTTCCTCGGCTGGACCGGTGCGGACGCGTGGGCGCCCGCCGGGCTGGGTGTGCCCACCCTCGACGGTCTCGGCGCGGTCGGCGGCAACCCGCACGCGGAGGGGGAGTGGGTCGACCTGGCCGCGATGCCGGCGCGGGCGGCGCTGGTGGCCGCGCTGGTATCCCGGCTGGTCGCCGCGGCGCGCTGACTACTCCGCGAGCGGCGGGGTGCCTTCGGTGGCGATGGCCGGCTCGGCGTCGACGGTCCCGGTGGCTTCGAGGAGGGGGGTGTCGGGGAGTGGGGTGGGTTTGGGTTCGCCGTGGAAGGTGAAGTGGGCGGTTTTGGTTTCGCCGTCGGTGTCGACGACGATGATGTGGCCGGGTTTGAGTTCGTTGAACAGGATTTTTTCGGAGAGGGTGTCTTCGATTTCGCGTTGGATGGTGCGGCGTAGTGGGCGGGCGCCGAGGACGGGGTCCCAGCCTTTTTTGGCGAGGAGGGCTTTGGCGGCGGGGGTGAGTTCGAGGCCCATGTCTTTGCTTTTGAGTTGGGCGTCGACGCGGGTGAGCATGATGTCGACGATGGACACGATTTCGTCTTCGGTGAGCTGGTGGAAGACGATGATGTCGTCGATGCGGTTGAGGAACTCGGGCCGGAAGTGTTGTTTCAGCTCGTCGACGACCCGGTTTTTCATCCGTTCGTAGTTGGAGCCGGTGTCGTTGTCGGCTTGGAAGCCGAGGGAGACGGCTTTGGCGATGTCGCGGGTGCCGAGGTTGGTGGTGAGGATCAGCACGGTGTTCTTGAAGTCCACGATCCGGCCTTGCCCGTCGGTGAGCCGGCCGTCTTCGAGTACCTGCAGGAGGGTGTTGAACACGTCCGGGTGCGCTTTTTCGACCTCGTCGAACAGGACGACGGAAAACGGCTTGCGGCGGACCTTCTCGGTCAGCTGCCCGCCTTCGTCGTAGCCGACGTACCCGGGTGGGGCGCCGACCAGGCGGGAGACGGTGTACCGGTCGTGGAACTCGGACATGTCCAGTTGGATCAGCGCGTCGTCGTCGCCGAACAGGAACTCCGCCAGCGCCTTCGACAGCTCCGTCTTCCCCACCCCGGACGGCCCGGCGAAGATGAACGACCCACCCGGGCGTTTCGGGTCTTTCAACCCGGCCCGGGTCCGGCGGATCGCCTGGGACACGGCCTTGATCGCCTGCGCCTGGCCGACCACCCGGCGGTGCAGCTCATCTTCCATGTGCAGCAGCCGGGACGTTTCCTCCTCGGTCAGCTTGAACACCGGGATCCCGGTCCAGTTCGCCAGCACCTCGGCGATCTGCTCGTCGTCGACCTCAGCCACGACGTCCATGTCCCCGGACTTCCACTCCTTCTCCCGGGCCGCCTTCGCCGCCAGCAGCTGCTTCTCCCGGTCCCGCAGCGACGCCGCCTTCTCGAAGTCCTGCGCGTCGATCGCCGACTCCTTCTCCCGCCGCACCCCCGCGATCCGCTCATCGAACTCCCGCAGATCCGGCGGCGCCGTCATCCGCCGGATCCGCATCCGCGCCCCAGCCTCATCGATCAGATCGATCGCCTTATCCGGCAAGAACCGATCCGAAATATACCGGTCCGCCAAACTTGCGGCCGCCACCAACGCACCATCCGTGATCGAAATCCGGTGATGCGCCTCATACCGGTCCCGCAACCCCCGCAAAATGTCGATCGTGTGCGCCACCGTCGGCTCACCAACCTGAATCGGCTGGAACCGCCGCTCCAACGCCGCATCCTTCTCCAAATGCTTCCGATACTCATCCAACGTCGTCGCACCGATCGTCTGCAACTCACCCCGCGCCAACATCGGCTTCAAAATACGACGCGGCGTCGATCGCGCCCTCCGCCGCACCCGCCCCCACCAACGTATGCAACTCATCAATGAACAAAATAATGTCACCCCGGGTGCGGATCTCCTTCAACACCTTCTTCAACCGCTCCTCAAAATCCCCCCGATACCGCGACCCAGCCACCAACGCACCCAAATCCAACGTATACAACTGCTTATCCTTCAACGTCTCCGGAATCTCCCCCTTCACAATCGCCTGCGCCAACCCCTCCACCACCGCCGTCTTCCCAACCCCCGGCTCCCCAATCAACACCGGATTATTCTTCGTCCGCCGACTCAACACCTGCATGACCCGCTCGATCTCCTTCTCCCGACCGATCACCGGATCCAACTTCGACTCACGCGCCGCAGCCGTCAAATTCCGCCCAAACTGATCCAACACCAACGACGTCGACGGCGTCCCCTCCACCGCCGACGACGCCGGCTCCTTCCCCTGATACCCACTCAACAACTGAATCACCTGCTGCCGAACCCGATTCAAATCCGCACCCAACTTCACCAACACCTGCGCCGCAACACCCTCCCCCTCCCGAATCAAACCCAACAAAATATGCTCCGTACCAATATAATTATGACCCAACTGCAAAGCCTCCCGCAACGAAAGCTCCAACACCTTCTTCGCCCGCGGCGTAAACGGAATATGACCAGACGGAGCCTGCTGCCCCTGCCCAATAATCTCCTCAACCTGACTACGCACACCCTCCAACGAAATCCCCAACGACTCCAACGCCTTCGCCGCCACCCCCTCACCCTCATGAATCAAACCCAACAAAATATGCTCCGTACCAATATAATTATGGTTGAGCATCCGCGCCTCCTCCTGCGCCAACACCACAACCCGCCGCGCCCGATCCGTGAACCTCTCGAACATGCCTCCACGCTACGTCCTGCCGGCCCGTCGCGCTGCATGTGCCCCCTCAGGGCACCGACCGCTCCCGTCGGGGCAGGCCCGGCAGGTCGGCCGGCGCGTCGGGGTGGTCGAGCGTGATGAGCCCGAGCTTGAGCAGCCGGGACCTGATCGCGTTGCCGCTGCGGCCGTGCGCCACGGCGACGGTGGCGACCGGGTCGCCGCGGTCCCAGGCTGCCCGGAGCCGGTCCTCCTCGTCCGGCGACCAGGGACGGCGCGCGTTCGGCCGGCCGGGACGGCGGTCCTCCGGCGGCCGCGGCGTCCGGTCGGGCAGCGTGTGCAGCTGCGCGAGCCCGCGCAGCACCTGCGCGAGCACCCGCTCGGTCGGCGGCAGCACCTCCGGGGTCAACCGCAGCGCGCCCTCGCCGACGACCTGACCGCCCGGGTCGGACACGGTGAGCTCCACCTGCAGCACCCCGTCGGTCTCCGAGCGGGCCGCGACGTCGAGGACGTGCGCCCCGGAGCGCGACTCGGCGTGGTAGTCGACGACCGCGTCCACCGCGTCCACCGCGTCCACCGCGTCCATCCGGACCTCCTCTGGCTCGGGATCGATGCGGAGCAATCTCACCAAACCCGGACGAGGTCCCGCTGGGCCCGTCCACAGGCCCCGTCGCCGCGCCCGGTCCTCAGATTCCGAGCGCCCGCTGCAGGGCGGCGCGCATGACGGCGGGGTCGGGGTCGACCCCGGTCCACAGCCGGATGCCGATCGCGCCCTGGCCGACCACCATGCCGAGCCCGTCGAGGGTGGCGCAGCCGCGCTCCTGGGCGTCCCGGATCAGCGCGGTCCGCGGCGGGTTCGGGATCACGTCGGTGACCACCAGGTCCGGCCGCAGGCTGTCCGGATCGAGCTCGAGCCTCGCGTCGACGTCCGGGAACAGGCCGACCGACGTCGCGTTGACCAGGACCTGGGCCGAGTCCGGCACCCGGTAGCGGCCGTCCCACCCGACCAGCTCGGCACGGGCCGGCGTCCGGGCCCGCAGCAGCTCGACCAGCTCGGCGCCGCGGGCCGGGTCCCGGTTGACCACCGTCACGGCGGCCGCGCCGGCCAGGGCGCTCTCCACCGCGATGGCCCGGGCCGCGCCGCCGGCGCCGAGCACGACGAGCGCCTTGCCGGCCGGGTCGGTCACCGTGCGGAGCGAGCCGAGGAAGCCCTGGCCGTCGGTGTTCTCGCCGACCAGCCGGTCGCCGTCGCGGACCACGCAGTTCACCGCGCCGATCACCGCCGCCGAGGCCGCCAGCTCGTCGAGGTGCGCGACCACCGCGACCTTGTGCGGCAGCGAGCAGTTGAAGCCGGCCCAGCCCATCGCCCGGGCGCCGCGCACCGCGTCCCCCAGCGCCTCCGGTGCGACCTCGCAGTTGAGGTAGCGGGCGGGCAGGCCGTGGTGCCGGTACGCGGCCTCGACCATCGCCACGGTCGGGTTCTCCGCCGCCGGCATCGCGAAGGAGCCGGTCAGCAGGCTGAGGAAGCTCGCGGGTTGCGCCACGGCACCCATCAGACCACCCGTGCTTGACTGGCCGGGTGGAGCCGCTGGCCGCGGACGTCGTCGTGGTGGGCTCCGGCATGGGCGGCGGGACGACGGCGCTCGCGCTGGCCGGCCGGGGCGTCGACGTCCTGGTCGTGGAGCGGGGCGAGCGGCTGCCCCGCGAGCCGGCGAACTCCTCGCCGCGGGCGGTCTTCCTGCAGCGCAGGTACCGGCCGGCGGAGCGGTGGCTGGACGGCCGCGGGCGGGCGTTCGCCCCCGGGGTCCACTACGTGGTCGGCGGGAACACCAAGGTCTACGGGGCGAGCCTGCCCCGCTTCCGCGAGCAGGACTTCACCGCCGTCGAGCACCGGGAGGGCACCTCCCCGGCCTGGCCGTTCGGCTACGCCGACCTGGAGCCCTACTACGGCGAGGCCGAGCGGATCTACCGCGTGCACGGCACCACCGGTGAGGACCCGACCGAGCCGTGGCGCAGCACGCCGTACCCGTACCCGGCGCTGGAGCACGAGCCGTACGTCGCCGAGCTGGCCGACCGGCTGCGCGCCCGCGGGGTCACCCCGAGCACGACCGCGCTGGGGCTCGACCGCCGGCCCGGCGGGACCTGCGTCCGGTGCCGGACCTGCGACGGCTTCCCCTGCCCGCTCGCGGCCAAGAGCGACGCCGAGACCTGTGCCGTCGACCCGGCGCTGGCGACCGGGCGGGTCCGGCTGGCCACCGGCCTGCGGGTACGCCGGCTGGTCACCGACCCGGCCGGGCGCCGGGTGGACCACCTGGTGGCCGAGAGCGCGGCCGGCGAGGTCCGGATCCGCGGCGGCCGCTTCGTGCTCGCCGCCGGGGCGGTCAACTCCGCGGCGCTGCTGCTCGCCTCCGCCGGCGGCCGGCACCCGCGCGGGCTGGCCAACGGCTCGGACCAGGTCGGGCGCAACTTCATGATGCACAACAACGCGCACGTCGCCGCGGTGGACGTCGACCGGCCCAACGACGTCACCTTCCAGAAGACGCTCTCGGTCAACGACTGGTACCTCGACGGCGGGGACGGCCTGCCGCTCGGCACGCTGCAGCTGATCGGCAAGGTGCAGGGCGTGATGATGAAGAGCTGGGCGACCCGGGTGCCGCTCGCGGTCCTGGACCGGGTGGCCCGGCGCAGCGTGGAGTGGCTGGTGATGTCGGAGGACCTGCCGGCCCCGGACAACCGGGTCACCGTCGACGGCGCCGGGACGATCACCACCGCGCGGGCGGCCCGCGGCACGGGCACCCACCGGCTGCTGCGCCGGCGGGCCAGGCGGCTGCTGCGCGCCTGCGGCTACGACGCCGTCGCCACCCAGTCCTTCGACATCAGCATGAACAGCCACCAGTGCGGGACGGTCGTCGCGGGCACCGACCCGGCGACCAGCGTGCTCGACCCGTGGTGCCGGGCCCACGACGTGGCGAACCTCTGGGTGGTGGACGGCGGCTTCTTCCCGTCCTCGGCGGCGATGAACCCGGCGCTGACCATCGCCGCCCAGGCGCTGCGGGTGGTCGCCGAGTCGGATCTCGCCGCCTGACCGGCGGAGGTGTCGGGTCCGGTCGCCGGCGGGGCCACACCGCCGCCGGCGACCGGAGTCCGTGCCGGGCCGTCGCCCGTCAGGCGACCGCGGGCGGTGGCGCGGCCGCCCCGGTCATGATCGCGACCGCCTCCGACATGGAGTGCGACTGCGGCGTGATCACGGCGGCCCGTCGGCCGAGCCGCTGGATGTGGATCCGGTCGGCGACCTCGAAGACGTGCGGCATGTTGTGGCTGATCAGGATGACCGGCAGGCCCCGGTCGCGGACGTCCCGGATCAGCTGCAGCACCCGGTTGCCCTCCTTGACGCCGAGCGCCGCGGTCGGCTCGTCCAGGATGACGACCCTGCTGCCGAACGCGGCCGAGCGCGCCACCGCGACGCCCTGCCGCTGGCCGCCGGAGAGGCTCTCCACCGCCTGGCCGATGTTCTGCAGGGTGGCGATGCCGAGCTCACTCATGTGCCGCTTGGCCTCCGAGCGCATGTGCGCCCGGTCGAGCATCCGGAACACCGAGCCCAGGACCCCCGGCTTGCGCTCCTCCCGGCCGAGGAACAGGTTGTCGGCGATGTCCAGGCCGGGGGCGACCGCGAGCGTCTGGTAGACGGTCTCGATGCCGGCGGCGCGGGCGTCCATCGGGTTCTTGAAGTTCACCCGCTTCCCGTCCAGGTAGATCTCGCCCTCGTCCGGCACCAGCGCCCCGGACAGCGCCTTGATCAGGCTCGACTTGCCGGCGCCGTTGTCGCCGATGACGGCGAGGATCTCGTCCGGGTACAGCTCCAGGTCGCTGTTCTCGATCGCGGTGACCCGGCCGTACCGCTTGACCAGGCCCTTGGCGCTCAGCACCGGCGTGCGGGCGCTGTCCGCCGGCTGGGGCGAGCGGCTGGTCTCGGTGGCGGTCATACCTTCACCTTCCTGATCCACTGGTCGATCGAGACGGCGACGAGCACGAGCAGGCCGATCGCCGTTCCCTGCCAGACCACCTGCACGCCGGCCAGTTGCAGGCCGTTGCGGAAGACGCCGACGATCAGCGCCCCGACGAGGGTGCCGAGGACGCCGCCGCGGCCGCCGAACAGGCTGGTGCCGCCGAGCACGACGGCGGTGATCGAGTCCAGGTTGTACTCGGTGCCGACGTTCGGGCTGGCCGCCGCGAGCCGGCCGATGAGGATCCAGGCGCCGATCGCGTAGAGCAGGCCGGCCACCGTGTAGACGGACAGCAGCACCCGGTCGGTCCGGATGCCGGCCAGCCGGGCCGCCTCGACGTCGTCGCCGGTGGCGTACACGTGCTTGCCCCAGGCGGTGCGGGTCAGCGCGTAGAAGAAGACGGCGAACAGCAGCAGCATGATGATCGAGCCGTACGTGAGCCGGAGGCTGCCGAGCCGGATGGTGGTGCCGGTCCAGGTCATGATGTCCGGCATGTCCGAGCCGCGGATCGTCTCGCTCTTGGAGACCACCGCGTTGAGCGAGAAGAAGATGCTCAGCGTGCCGAGCGTGACGATGAACGGTGGCAGCTTGAGTCGGGTCACCAGGGCGCCGTTGGTGAAGCCCATCAGGGTCCCGAGGGCGAAGCCGATGATCAGCGCGAGGGGGCCGGGCACCCCCCAGTCGGTCGCGAACTTCGCCATCAGGATCGAGGAGAAGACCGCGATGGCGCCGACCGACAGGTCGATGCCGGCGGTGAGGATGATCAGCGTCTGGCCGAGCGCCAGCACGGCGATCACCGTGACCTGCGCCAGCACCAGGGAGAGATTCGCCGCCGAGAGGAAGCGGCCGCTCAGCAGCGAGAACGCGATGATCGCCAGCAGCAGGACGGCGACCGGTCCGAGGGTGGGCCGGGCGTGCAGCGCGTGCTGGATGCGGAGTCCGAGCGACTCCGGGCGGTGCTCGTCGAAACCTTGGCTGGGCTCGGGGGCGGTGGCGGTCGCCGTCCCGCCGCCGGAGCCACCCGTGGGGGTGTCGTTGGCCATGAGGCCCTCCTCATCCGGTTGTAGCCGAGGGCCGGGCGTGGGACGGGAGCTCGTCCCGCCCCACGCCGGCCGTTCCGTCGTGCGTCGGGGCTGGCCGATCAGCCCCAGCAGTTCTCCTTGCCGAACGTGGTGTCCTCGGACTCCACCCCGTCCTGGGGCTGGTCGGTGATCAGCGTGACCCCGGTGTCGGTGAAGTTCTTGCCCTCGGTGGTCTCCGGCTTGGTGCCGTCCTTGGCGAACTTCGCGACCGCCTCGACTCCCTGCTGCGCCATCTTCAGCGGGTACTGCTGGGAGGTCGCCCCGATCGCGCCCGCCTTGACGGCGTCGACCCCGGGGCAGCCGCCGTCGACGGAGACGATCGTGACGGTCTTCTCCTTGCCGGCCGCCTTGAGCGCCTGGTATGCGCCCGCCGCCGCCGGCTCGTTGATCGTGTAGACCAGGTTGATGGACGGGTCCTTCTGCAGCAGGTTCTCCATCGCGGTCCGGCCGCCCTCCTCCGCGCCGTCCGTCACGTCGTGGCCGACGATCTTGGCATCGGACTCGTCACCGATCCGGTTCTTGTCCTTCACGTCGATGCCGAAGCCCTCCAGGAAGCCCTGGTCGCGCTGGACGTCGACGGAGACCTGGTTGGCGTTGAGGTCGAGCATGGCGATCTTCGCCTGCTTGTTCTCCTTGGCGAACTTCGCCTTCGCCCACTGCCCGATGAGCAGGCCGGCCTGGTAGTTGTCGGTGGCGAAGGTCGCGTCCGCCGCGTCCGCCGGGTCGAGCTGCGTGTCCAGGGCGATGACCAGGATCCCGGCCTGCTTGGCCTTGTCGACCGACGGGACGATCGCCTTGGAGTCGCTGGGCGTGATGAGGATGCCCTTGGCGCCGGCGGAGATCAGGCTCTCGATCGCCTGCACCTGCGCCTCGTTGTCGCCGTCCTGCTTGCCGGCGTAGGTCTGCAGGGTCACCCCCTGCTCGGTCGCCGCCTTCTGCGCGCCCTCCTTCATCTTGACGAAGAACGGGTTGGTGTCGGTCTTGGTGATCAGGCCGACGACCGCCTGGTCGCCGCCGTCACCGCCACCGCCGGCGTCGCCGGAGTCGTCGCCACACGCGGCGAGGGTGAGCGTGGCGGCCAGCGTCGCCGCCAGCGCGGCGGCTCGCCGTCGGGCCGTAGCTGCTCGAGTCATGACCGTAACCTCCAGGTGAACACGGGATGTCAGACAACGTTGTCAAGCAGAGTGAGCGATCGGAACCCTTTACGGCAAGCCCTCAGCCGGACATTTCGACGTAACGATTGCGCAACGAGGGGTCGCGCCAGACAACGTTGTCGGTCATGGTCTGGACCAACCGGCAAGCAGCGGGTCCGGGTGGGACGACGCGGTCCCGGAGCGCGGCCCCTCCGATCGAGGGTCCGCGCACCGGCCGGCGGCGGCGGCCGGGACCCGGCGCGACCGCGACGGGGCAGCGGGAGGAAGGGGCCAGCGGGCATGGGCAACCCCATCGAACCGGCACCGGTCGGCGGCCGCCGGCCGACGATGCGGGACGTCGCGGCGCGCGCCGAGGTCAGCTTCAAGACCGTCTCCCGGGTGGTCAACGGCGAGCCCGGCGTCTCCCCGGTGCTGGTCGACCGGGTCCGCCGGGCGGTCGACGAGCTGGACTTCCGGCCGAACGCCGGCGCCAGCAGCCTGCGTCGCGCGGACCGGCGGACGTCGTCGGTGGGGCTGCTGCTGGAGGACGTCGGCAACCCGTTCTCGGCGGTGCTGCAGCGGGCGGTGGAGGACGAGGCGACGCCCCGGGGCGTGATCGTGTTCTCCGGCAGCCTGGACGAGGACCCGAGCCGGGAGCGGGCCCTGATCCGGGCCTTCAGCGCCCGCCGGGCCGACGGGCTGCTGCTGGTGCCGGCCAGCGCGGACCAGTCGTACCTGGCCAGCGAGGTCAGCGCCGGCACCGTGGTGGTCTGCGTGGACCGGGAGGCTCGCGGGCTGGCGGTCGACTCCGTGATCACCACCAACGAGGCCGGCGCCGCCGAGGGGGTCCGGCACCTGGCGGCCGGGGGCCACCGGCGGATCGGCTATCTCGGCGACCGCGCCACGATCAGCACCGCGCGGCAGCGGTACGAGGGCTACCGCGCCGCCCTGGAGCAGCTCGGCATCCCGGTGGACCCGGCGCTGGTCGTGCACGACCTGCGCGACCAGACCGCCGCCGACGGCGCCGTCACCGCGATGCTGACCCGGCCGGACCCGCCGACGGCGCTGTTCACCGCGCAGAACCTGGTGACGATCGGCGCCATGCGGGCGCTGCGCCGGGTGGGCCGGGAGCGGGTCGTCGCCGTGGTCGGCTTCGACGACTTCCCGACCGCCGACCTGCTCTCGCCCGGGGTCACCGTCGTCGCCCAGGACCCGGCCTCGATCGGCCGGCTCGCCGCCACCCTGCTGTTCGACCGGATCGCCGGGAAGGGCGGGCCGCCGACGACCCACGTGCTCCCGACCACGTTGATCCGGCGCGGCTCGGGCGAGATTCCGGCCCCTTCCGGGTGAACCACCGCCGTACACCATCTGGTGTACGGTCGTGCCCGTGACGCGGACGAACATCGACATCGACGACGACCTGGTCTTCCGGGTGATGCGCCGGTTCAACCTGCCGTCCAAGCGGGCCGCGGTGGACATGGCCCTGCGCCGGCTGCTCGGCGAGCCGATGACCCGCGACGAGATCCTCGCCCTGCAGGGGGTGGGGTGGAGCGGCGACCTGGACTCGGTCCGCCGGGCGGAGGCCGGCGAGCTCGGGTGATCCTCGTCGACACCTCCGCCTGGACGGAGTACCTGCGCGGCACCGGCTCCGGCACCCACTTCCGGCTGCGCGAGCTGCTGGCGGCGGACGCCGTGCTCGGCACCACCGACGTCGTGCACATGGAGCTGCTCGCCGGCTCGCGGACGGAGACCGGCGACCTGCAGCTGCGCCGGATGCTGGCCGCGATGGACCACGTCCCGACCGACGCGGTGGACTGGGAGACCGCGGCCCGGCTGCACCGGACCTGCCAGCGGCAGGGCGAGCCGGTCCGGTCGCTGACCGACTGCCTGGTGGCCGCGGTGGCGATCCGGGTCGGCGCGCCGGTGCTGGCGCACGACCGGGACTTCGTCCTGCTCGCCCGGCACACCGACCTCGAGCTGGCCTGACCGCCGCCCCGTCGCGCCGCGCCGATGGTCGCCGCGACAACGTCAAGATCGGCGCGGAGGGGCGGGGGAGAGCAGGGCGAGCAGGTCGCCGTGCAGCAGCCCGTTGCTGCCCACCGCGCTGCCGCCCGCCGGTCCGCGCCGGCCGGCCAGGTCGGTGAACCGCCCGCCGGCCTCCTCGACCAGCACCGACAGCGCGGCGAGGTCCCAGAGCGAGACCTCCGGCTCGGCCGCCGCGTCCACCGCGCCCTCGGCGAGCAGCGCGTAGGAGAAGAAGTCGCCGTACGCGCGGGTGCGCCAGACCCGCCGGCTCAGCTCCAGCAGCCCGGCCAGCCCACCCGGCGCCGCCTCCCAGCCCTGCAGCGAGGAGTAGGACAGGCTCGCGTCGGCCAGGTCGCGGACGCCGGAGACCCGCAGCCGGCGCGGCGGCCGGGCGCCGTCCCGGACCCAGGCGCCCTGCCCGCGGGAGGCCCACCAGCGCCGGCCGAGCGCCGGCGCGCTCACCACCCCGACGTACACCTCGTCCGCCTCCATGAGCGCGATCAGCGTCGCCCAGACCGGGACGCCGCGGACGAAGTTCTTGGTGCCGTCGATCGGGTCGATCACCCAGCGCCGGGGGCCGGCGCCGCTCTCGCCGAGCTCCTCGCCGAGCACCGCGTCATCCGGCCGGCGGTGCCCGAGCAGCCGGCGCAGCTCCCGCTCGACGGCCCGGTCGGCGTCGGTGACCGGGGTGTCGTCCGGCTTCGTCTCGACGGCCAGGTCCAGCGCCCGGTAGCGCGCCGTCGTCACCTCGTCGGCCGCGTCGGCGAGCGCCAGGGCGACGGTCAGGTCGTCGTCGGCCGGCACGAACTCACGCGCGTCGGTCACCGGGCGCACGTTACCGTCGGCTCGTGAGCGCGAGTGCCCGCGGCCGGGGAGCATCGACCGGCTCCGGCGGGACGGACCCGGCAGCCGGCGCGGTGAGCGGCGGATCGACCGGCCTGGTCGGGCTGCTGGCGGAGCCGGCCCGGCTGCGCGTGGTGGGCGCGCTGTGTCTCGGCGCCGGCACCGTGGCGGAGGTCGTCCGCGCGACCGGGCTGGAGCCACGCGAGGTCGGGGCGGCGCTGCGCCGGCTGGAGTCCGGCGGGCTGGTCCGCTCCGAGAAGGGCGAGCTGCTGCTGCGGGAGGAGCGGTTCAAGCAGGCGGCCCGGGCGGCGGCACCGGTGCGGCCCCCGGACGAGCAGCTCTCGGCCGACCCGGCGACCGCGGCGGTGCTGCGGGCCTTCGTCCGGGACGGGCGGATCGTCGCCTTCCCGGTCTCCCGGTCCAAGCGGCGGCTGCTGCTCGAGCACGTCGCGGTGGTCTTCGAGCCGGGCGTGCGGTATCCAGAGCGCGAGGTCGACAGGATCCTGCGGGTCTGGCACGACGACCATGCGACGCTGCGCCGCCTCCTGGTGGACGCGCAGCTGCTCGGCCGCGAGGACGGGGAGTACTGGCGGGTCGGCGGCTGGGTGGAGACGGCCGCGGCGCCGGCCGACCCGCCGCGGCGGGTGCAGCGCATCGCCGCGTACGGGCTGGCGTCACGCGGGCAGTCCCCGGGCGAGGTGCTGCTCACCCGGCTGTGCCGCGGTGTCCACAGTGGCCGGTGGACGCTGCCCGGCGGCGGGCTGGACTTCGGCGAGCGCCCGGCCGACGCGGTGCTGCGGGAGCTGCGCGAGGAGACCGGCTACGACGGGCGGGTGGTCGAGCTGCTCGACGCCGACGCCGAGCTGCTGCGCTACGAGCGGGCCGGGGAGCGGATCGAGGCCCACCCGGTGCGCATCCTCTACCGGGTGGAGGTGGTCGCCGGGACGCTGGGCGTGCTGGAGTCGGACGGCTCGACCGACGCGGCGGCCTGGTGGGCGCGGGACGCGCTCCCCGCGGACGAGCTCACCCCCTACGCGGCGGCGGTGCTGGCCGGCGGCCGGCTTCGCGCGGGCTGACCCGCCGGTCGCCTCCGGCTCAGCGCTCGGTCGCCGTCCGCGCCTCGAGCAGCCGGCGGAAGGACGCCAGCCGGCCCGGGGTGGAGTGGCCCGAGGCGACGTAGTCGTCCAGCCGGCAGCCCTCGGCCGGCGAGAGGTGGGTGCAGCCGCGCGGGCAGTCCTCCGCGCCCTCGGCGAGATCCGGGAAGGCGGCCAGCAGGTCGGCCGGCGTCACGTGGGCGAGCCCGAAGGACCGGATGCCGGGCGTGTCGATCACCCAGCCGCCGCCGGGCAGCGGCAGCGCGATCGCGGAGGAGGAGGTGTGCCGGCCGCGGCCGATCGCGCTGAGGGCGCCGATCGCCCGGTCGGCGTCCGGGACCAGCGCGTTGACGAGGGTGGACTTCCCGACGCCGGAGTGTCCCACCAGGACGGACGTGCGGCCGGCCAGCCGCTCGGTCAGCGGGCCCAGCTCGGCGCCCCGGGAGGTGGTCACCGCCGGCACCCCGAGATCCGCGTACGCGGCGAGCAGCTCGTCCGGCGGGGCGAGGTCCGCCTTCGTCAGGCAGAGCAGCGGGTCGAGCCCGCCGACGTACGCCGCCACCAGGCAGCGGTCCACCAGCCCCAGCCGCGGCGGCGGGTCGGCGAGGGCGGTGACGACGACGAGCTGGTCGGCGTTCGCGACCACCACCCGCTCGCTCGGGTCGCCGTCGTCGGCGCTGCGCCGCAGCACGGTCCGCCGCTGCTCCACCCGCACGATCCGGGCGAGCGAGTCGGCACCTCCGGTGACGTCGCCGACCAGCGCCACCCGGTCGCCGACCACCACCGAGCGGCGTCCGAGCTCGCGAGCCTGGACGGCGGTCACCGTACGGTCGCCGAGCAGGACCGCATAGCGGCCACGGTCGACCGTGGTGACCACGCCCGGCTCGGCGTCCGCGTGCCGCGGGCGGGTCCGGGTGCGCGGCCTCGTGCCGCGGCCGGGGCGGACCCGGACGTCGTCCTCGTCCAGCCTGGACCCGTCCCGGCGCCCACCCGGCCGGCTCAGGGCGCGACCGCCGCGGGGGTCGCGCCGAGCATGCGGGTCCACCGCTCGACGAAGTCCGGCACGGTCTTGCCGGTGGTCGCCACGTCCTGCACCTCGACGCCGTCCACGGCGAGGCCGAGCACGGCGCCGAACATGGCGATCCGGTGGTCGCGGTACGTCCGGACGGTGCCGCCGCGCAGCGGGCGCGGGACGATGCGCAGGCCGTCCGCGGTCTCCGTCACCGCGCCACCCAGCCTGGTCAGCTCGGTGGCGAGCGCGGCGAGCCGGTCGGTCTCGTGACCGCGCATGTGCCCGATCCCGCGGAAGGTGGACGGCGTGCCGGCGAGGGCGGCCAGCGCCACCAGCGCCGGCACCAGCTCGGTGCAGTCGGCGAGGTCGGCGTCCAGCCCGTCCAGCCGGTCGCCGGCGGTGGTGGTCAGGCCGTCGCCGTCGAGGACGCAGGTCGCGCCCATCCGGGCCAGCAGCTCCGGCAGCCGGTCGCCCGGCTGGTCGGCGCGCCGGGGCCAGCCGGGCACCCGCACCCGGCCGCCGGTGACCACCGCCGCGGCCACGAACGGCGCGGCC
Source organism: uncultured Actinomycetota bacterium (assembly GCA_963785005.1). Taxonomy (GTDB): domain Bacteria; phylum Actinomycetota; class Actinomycetes; order Mycobacteriales; family CADCTP01; genus CADCTP01. Next base: position 882,775 of record CAWATS010000007.1, on the reverse strand, counting down.
GTGGACAGGTCCGGCGGGACGTCGAGCTCGCGGCCGGCCAACCGTCCCGGTGCGACGGTCCACTCGCGACCGTCGACCTCGGACACCGCGGCACCGGCGCCGGCGAGCATGCGCACCGTCATCCGTACCTGCGGCGCGCTGGGCACCGGGGCGGCGCCGCCGTGCCGGAGCCGGATCCCCTCGTCGTAGCGGGGCGCGGCGAGCAGCAGTCCGGTGACGAACTGGCTGGACGCGGAGGCGTCGATGCTCGCCGTGCCGCCGCGCAGCCGGCCGGCGCCGCGCACGGTCAGCGGCAGCCCGCCGCGGCCGCCGTCGTCGACCTCCGCGCCCAGCGCCCGCAGACCGGCCAGCAGCGGTGCCAGCGGCCGTGCGCGGGCCCGCGCGTCGCCGTCGAAGCGCACCGGACCGGTGGCCAGCGCGGCGAGCGGCGGGACGAAGCGCTGCACCGTGCCGGCGAGGCCGACGTCCACCGTGGCCGGTCCGCGCAGCGGGGCCGGCGTGACCAGCCAGTCGTCGCCGTCGTCCGCGACGAGCGCGCCGAGCGCACGCAGGGCGCCGGCCATCAGGAGCGTGTCGCGGGCCCGCAGCGGGGCGCGCAACCGGGACGGGCCCTCGGCCAGCGCGGCCAGCACCAGCGCCCGGTTGGTGACCGACTTGGAGCCGGGCACGCGGACAACCGCGTCGACCGGCGCGGTCGCCCGCGGCGCCGGCCAGGGATCGCGGATCGCTGGCACGGCGCCCATCCTGCCGCACCGCCCGCCGGCGGACAGCACGAGTGACGCCGGCTCCCGCCGGGTGACGGTGTCACTCCCCGGGTGAGGGCGCCTTCGCCGTCACTCGGCAGCCGGTGACGTCACTCGGCACCCCGCGCCGTCACACGGCACGAGCCCGCCGTACCGTCGGACCCATGTGCGGGCGGTACGTCGCGCGGCGGGACGTGGGCGACCTGGTCGCCGAGTTCGAGGCGCAGGACGCGACCGGCGAGCCGTGGGTGGCGGACTACAACATCGCGCCGACCGATCCGGTGCCGGTCGTGCTGACCCGGCACCGCAGCGGCGACCGCGGCGGGCCGGTCGTCCGGCAGCTGCGGATCGCCCGCTGGGGGCTGGTGCCGTCCTGGGCGCCGGACACCCGGCGGGCCGCGAAGCTGATCAACGCCCGGGCCGAGACGGTACTGGAGCTGCCGGCGTTCCGGTCCGCGCTGGCGCGGCGGCGGTGCCTGGTGCCGGCGGACGGGTGGTACGAGTGGGCGCCGCGCGAGGACGGCGCCGGCCGGCAGCCGACGTACCTGGTGCCCGTCGACGGCAGCGTGCTCGCCTTCGCCGGGCTGTACGAGGTGTGGGGACCGGACCGGCTGCTGACCAGCTCGATCGTCACCACGGCGGCGGTCGGTGAGCTGGCCCGGGTGCACCACCGGATGCCGCTGGTGCTGCCGCGCTCCGCCTGGGCCGGGTGGCTGGACCCGACCCGGTCCGACGTCGCCGGGCTGCTCGTCCCGCCCGGACCGGCGCTGGTCGCCGGGCTGGAGCTGCGCCCGGTCGGGCCGGCGGTGGGCAACGTGGCCAACGACGGTCCGGCCCTCGTCGAGCGGGTCGCCGGCGCAGCCGCGCCGACGCTGTTCGGATGAACGTGCCCACCCCGCACGGGGACGCGCGCGCCGATCTGGACCTGCCGGCGGGGCAGCCGCGTGCGCTGCTGGTGCTGGGGCACGGCGCGAACGGCGGCGTGGAGGCGCCGGACCTGGTCGCGGTCGCCGCGGCCGCGGTGGCGGCCGGTCTCGCGGTCGCCCGGGTGACCCAGCCCTACCGGGTCGCCGGCCGCCGCTCGCCGCCGCGGTCGCCGGTGCTGGACGCGGCGTGGCTCGCCGTCGTCGACCGGCTGCGCCGCGACGACCCGGCCCTGCCGCTGGTGGTGGGCGGGCGGTCGAGCGGGGCGCGGGTGGCGTGCCGTACGGCCACGGAGGTCGGCGCGGTCGCCGTCGTGGCGCTGGCCTTCCCGACGAGAGCGCCGCGCACCCCGGACCGCGACCGGCTGGACGAGCTGGCGATGCCGAGCGTCCCGGTGCTGGTCGTGCAGGGCGACCGCGACCCGTTCGGCGTGCCGCCGCCGGCCCCGGGCCGCACCGTCCACCTGCTCCCCGGCGCCACCCACGCCCTGCGCGGCCCCGCCGCCCCCGCCGCGGCCGCCGCCGTCGCCGCCTGGCTGCCCGCCCACCTCCCCGGCTGACCGGCGTCAGTCCCGCAGGCCGAGAACCCGCAGCAGCCCGCGATCCACCTCGAGGAGCAGGTGGTTCGGGATTGCACCGATCCGCGCCTCAAGATCGTCCCGGTCCACGGTCCCGAGTTGGGTGACGTTCACCACTGAGTCCTGGCTCAGCCCGCCGGTTGGTGCTGGAACGAAGACATTGCCGGGCATGGTGGCCAGGCGGGCGTTGGTCGTCAGCGCAACGACGATGACCGTTCGCAGGGAGCTGTCGTTGTACGAGTCAGCCTGAATGATCAGGACCGGGCGCCGTCGTGCCGGCGCCGACCCGCGCGGTTCACCGAAGTCGGCCCACCAGAGCTCTCCCCGCCGCATCAGCTCGGCTCGTCGTGTGTGAGCATCCGGACAGCCGCTTGCCGAAGGAACGCCGCCGCGTCGTCCTGGTCGCCGTCGCCGGCCAGCTCGAGCGCCTCGTCGATCGCCCGGGTCAGCTCGGCGTCCTCGAGCTCGTCGGCCCACCGCTCGGCGGCGCGGGTGAAGAACTCGCTGCGGGACATCCCGAGCCTGATCGCATGCCGCCGGACCCGGTCGAACGCGGCGTCCGGGATCGAGATCGCCGTCTTCATGCGGCGAGTATAACCGGGTAGTACCGGCCGGTCAGGGGCGCAGGTCCGGGAAGTCCTCCTCGCGGAACTCGCCGGCGCGGCGGTCGGTGCCGGCCTGCTCGGCGCCGCGCAGCTCGACCCGGCGGATCTTGCCGGAGATCGTCTTCGGCAGCTCGCCGAACTCGATCCGGCGGACCCGCTGGTACGGCGCGAGGTGCTCGCGGCAGTGCCGCAGGATCGCGACCGCGGTCTCCGGCGACGGCGACCACCCGGCCGCCAGCAGCACGTACGCCTTCGGCACCGCGGTCCGGACCGGGTCCGGCGCCGGCACCACGGCCGCCTCGGCCACCGCCTCGTGCTCGACCAGCACGCTCTCCAGCTCGAACGGGGAGATCCGGTAGTCCGACGCCTTGAACACGTCGTCGGCCCGCCCGACGTAGGTGATCGTGCCGTCCGCCGACCGGCGCGCCACGTCGCCGGTGTGGTAGTAGCCGCCCCGCATCACCCGCTCGGTCAGCGCCGGGTCGTCCAGGTAGCCGGTCATCAGGCCGAGCGGCCGGCGGGCCAGGTCCAGGCAGACCTCGCCCTCGTCCGCGGGCTGTCCACTCAGGACGTCCACGAGGGACACCGCGTACCCCGGCAGCGGCCGGCCCATCGAGCCGACGACGACCTCGCCCCCGGGCGGGTTGCCGATCTGCGCGGTGGTCTCGGTCTGCCCGTACCCGTCCCGCACGGTCCGGCCCCACACCGCCCGCACCTGCTCGATCACCTCCGGGTTGAGCGGCTCGCCGGCGCTGACCAGCTCGCGCATCGGCGCCGGCCACCGGGACAGGTCCTCCTGCACGAGCATCCGCCACACCGTCGGCGGCGCGCAGAAGCTGTCCACCGCGCAGCGCACCAGCACGTCGAGCAGGGCGGCCGCGGAGAACCGCCCGGGGTCGTGCACGAGCGCGGTGGCGCCGGCGTTCCAGGGAGCGAACAGGCAGCTCCACGCGTGCTTCGCCCAGCCGGGCGAGGAGACGTTGAGGTGGACGTCGCCGGGCCGCAGGCCGATCCAGTACATCGTGGACAGGTGCCCCACCGGATAGCTGACCTGGGTGTGCCGCACCAGCTTCGGCCGGGCCGTGGTGCCGGAGGTGAAGTAGAGCAGCAGCGGGTCGTCGCCGGGTGTCGGCCCGTCCGGCTCGAAGTGCTCCATCGACGTCTCGGAGTCGGCGTAGCGCAGCCAGCCCTCGACCGGCTCGCCGACCGCGACCCGCAGCCAGCCGCCCGGCACGCCGGCGAACTTCGCGGTGTCCACACTGGACGCGACCACGACCGAGACGTCGCCGCGGTCGATCCGGTCGGCGATGTCGCCCGGCGCGAGCAGCGTGGTGGCCGGGATGACGACGGCACCGATCTTGGCCGCGGCGAGGGTCACCTCCCACAGCGGCACCACGTTGCCGAGGAAGAGCAGCACCCGGTCGCCGCGCCGCACCCCCTCCGCCCGCAGCCAGCCGGCCACCTGGGTCGAGCGCTCCGACATCTCCCCGAAGCTCACCCGGGTCTCGCCGTCGGCGGTCACCAGCCACAGCGCGGTCTGGTCCGGCCGCTCGGCCGCGAGCACCGCGTCGAACCAGTCCAGCGCCCAGTTGAACTCCGGCAGCTCCGGCCAGCCGAAGCCCTCGTACGCGGCCGCCGGGTCGTCCCGGGTGGCGAGCAGGAAGTCGCGGGCGGAGCGGAACGTCTCGGTCGCCGTCACGCCGGTCACCCTGGCACCCCGCCGCGGCCCGTGACCACCCCCGGGACCGGGTGACATCGCCGACCGGCGCTCAGCGGCCGCCGTTGACGACCTGCACCTCGGTCACCCGGACCTGTTGCTGCGAGCTCTGCGGTCCGGGCTGGTCCGGGACGGCGCCGGCGCCGCCGTCGCTGTCGGCGTACGTCGCCGTCCAGGAGTTGGTGGCCGTCAGCGCGTACGCCCCCTGCCAGGACGCCCGCTGCCAGGTGAGCGTGCAGGGCGAGTCGGTGGCACCGGGCCGGTAGGCGGTGGTCGCCTGGCCCGGCGCGCAGACCGTCGCGCCCGCGTACGGCGACGACCAGGCGATGCCGTCGCTCGGCGCGGTCACCTCGACCCAGACCGGGCCGGCCTCGGCCCGGACCCGCTTGACCTTGACGTCGTCCGCGGTGACCCACAGCCAGGTCGGCAGCCGGGTGATCGCGTCCTGCCCCGGCGCCGGGCTGCGGCCGATCACCGGCGGCAGCAGCCGGATGTAGCGCATCGCGACCTCGAGCAGGTCCTGCGGGGCGACGTAGCCCGGCGGCGGCTGCTCGCCGTCGCGCACCCACCGGTACCAGACCGGGAAGCCGCCGGCCGGGTACGGCGCCAGCCCGTACTGCTTGCGGAAGCTCTCGTCGAGGTTCACGTCGCTGCGGCACCGGTAGGAGTACCACTGGCCGGCGTTGCCCGCCTGCTGGTCGGCGGTGGCGTCGTCCACCGCGATACCGCCCGGCATCCCGTACCAGACGTAGCTGCCGTAGCCCCGCACGGCGGCCGCGTAGTCGCGGTAGTCCTGCCCGAACCGGGTCGCGTCCTTGCCGGTCGACCCCCACCAGCAGGTCGGCGGGACGCCGACGCTCACGGTGCCGGAGCCGGCGGAGCCCTTGACGTCGCCGCTGATCCGCACCTGGTAGGTCGCGGTGGCGCCGATCCCGCCGCGGTCGCCGGCCGGCCCGCTCGGCGGCGCGGCCTGGTCGCCCGGGCCGGCTGCGGCCGGCACCGCCCCGAGGATCCCGACCGCGAGGACGCCGACCACCGTGACCGCGAGCCTGCGCACCGGGACCTCCTCGGACGGAGCGTTCGGCCGCGTACCCTATCGCCTCAGACCGGGACCGCCTACCCCGAACCGGTCAGCAGCTCCCGCTCTCGCGCGCCAGGTTCGACACCTTCCACCGGCCGTCGGTCCCGCGCTGCAGCGTGACGGTGAGCCGCAGCCGTGCCGGCCCGGTGCGCGGCAGCCGGCTGCCGGCCCGGTCCACGTCGTACGAGCCGGCCTGGTCCAGGCAGTCGCGGACGACGGCGCCGCTGCCGCGCACCGACCCGACCTGCGGGTCGATCCCGATCACGCCCTCGGTGTGCCGGCCGGCGCGGCGAGCCTGGGCGAGGTAGCCGACCGTCCGCTCCCGCTGCGGCGGGAAGAGGTGGTCCAGCAGGCCGGAGCCGGCCAGGTCGTTCGTGCGCAGGGCGAGCTGGTCGCGCTGCCAGAACGCGACGTAGTCGGCGAAGACGCGGGCCTGGGCCGGGTCGGCGGGCGGCTCGGCGGTCACCGTCACCAGGTCCGCGCCCGGTGCGGCCGGCTTCGGGGCCGCCGTCGGCGAGACCTTGGTGCCGGTCGGCGGGGTGGAGCCGCTCCCGGTCGACAGGGGCGGCCGGTCCGAGCCCCCGCAGCCGGCGAGGCACAGCCCGGCCAGCAGGAGGACCGGGCCGGGGCGCACGGCCGGTCAGCCTACGTCCCTGCCCCGCCCATCCGCGTGATCTTGCGGTTGCCCGCACCCGAAACGGACACAGTCACCGCGAGTTGCTGGCAACCGCAAGATCACCCGAGTGCGGAATGTGACCGGTCGAGAGCGCGTTCCCGCCCCCGTGACCCTGTCCGACCTCAGCGACCGCCGGGACGACCCGCGGTCGTGGCCCGCCTGGGAGCCGGCGCCGCCGTCCGCCGAGGTGTGGCCGACCGCCCGCCGAGTATCGTCCGCAGCCGGGGGCACATCCCCCAGGAGCTCGGGAGGACCGGTGGCGGAGGAGACCGCGGAGCGGCACGAGACCGCTGAACAGCGGCGGGCGCGCTTCGAGCGGGACGCGCTGCCCTTCCTCGACCAGCTCTACGCGGCGGCCATGCGGATGACCCGCAACCCGGCCGACGCCGAGGACCTGGTGCAGGAGACCTTCGTCAAGGCCTTCGCCGCCTTCCACCAGTTCCAGGAGGGCACCAACCTCAAGGCCTGGCTCTACCGGATCCTCACCAACACGTTCATCAACTCCTACCGCAAGCGCCAGCGCCAGCCGCAGCAGTCGACCGCGGAGAACATCGAGGACTGGCAGCTGGCGGCCGCCGAGTCGCACCAGTCGACCGGGCTGCGCTCGGCGGAGATGGAGGCGCTCGACCACCTGCCCGACTCCGACGTCAAGGAGGCGCTGCAGCAGCTGCCGGAGGACTTCCGGCTCGCGGTGTATCTGGCCGACGTCGAGGGCTTCTCGTACAAGGAGATCGCGGAGATCATGGGTACGCCGATCGGCACCGTGATGTCCCGGCTGCACCGGGGCCGGCGCGGCCTGCAGCGGCTGCTCGGGGACTACGCCAGGGAGCGCGGGCTGGTCCGCGCCAGCGCGGCGGAGGAGGAAGCGTCGTGAGCTACGGGGAGCCTCACGAGACCGACTGTGGCGAGGTGCTGGCCGAGGTCTTCCTGTACCTCGACGGCGAGATGACCGGTGAGCGGCGCGACCTGATCCGCAACCACCTGGACGACTGCTCGCCCTGCCTGCGCAAGTACGGCCTGGAGCAGGAGGTGCGCGCACTGGTGGCCCGCTGCTGCGGGGGCGACCGGGCCCCGCAGGCCCTGCGGGCCAGGGTGCTCACCAGGCTGCGCGAGGTCGTGGTGGAGACCACGGTCGTCGAGTACCGGATCGACTGATTCATTCCGGGGCGGCCCCGGACCCCGGGCGAGCGCTCCCGCAAGCTGGTCCCAGTGATCGCCGGGCTCACCCATCGAGCCCCGCCGGGGGCGGGGACCCCGGCAGCTTGGCACAGCGAGCCGCGTCCCGGGCACGGCTGGCCCGACCCCCGGCCGCTCGGGCGGCGACCGGGCGCCGGGCCGGTCTGACAGGATCACGGCGTGTTCGAGACCGTGCTGGTCGCCAACCGCGGGGAGATCGCCGTCCGGGTGATCCGCACCTGCCAGCGGCTCGGGATCAAGGCGGTCGCCGTGTACTCCGAGGCCGACGCCGGCGCGCTGCACGTCCGGCTCGCCGACGAGGCGGTGCTGCTCGGCCCGGCGCCGGCCGCGGAGTCGTACCTGGGCGCCGACCGGGTGCTGGAGGCGGCGAAGGTGACCGGTGCCGAGGCGGTGCACCCCGGCTACGGCTTCCTCGCCGAGAACGCCTCCTTCGCCCGGGCGGTGGCCGGCGCCGGCCTGGCCTGGATCGGCCCGCCGCCGGAGGCCATCGAGGCGATGGGGGACAAGGTGGCCGCCCGCGAGACGATGGCCGCCGCGGGGGTGCCGGTCGCCCCGGGGACCGGGCCGTTGCCGTCGGCGGACGCGGCTGTCCGGGCGGCCGCCGGGATCGGCTACCCGGTGATGGTGAAGGCCGCGGCCGGGGGCGGCGGGATCGGCATGGCCGCGGTCGCCGACGAGGCCGGGCTGCGGGACGCCTTCGAGACCGCCCGGACCCGGGCCGAGCGCTTCTTCGGCTCGCCGGCGGTGTTCCTGGAGCGGTACGTGACCCGCGCCCGGCACGTCGAGGTGCAGGTGCTCGGGCTGGCCGACGGCCGGGTGCTGGCGCTGGGGGAGCGCGACTGCTCGGTGCAGCGGCGGCACCAGAAGGTGGCCGAGGAGACGCCCTCGCCGGGGGTCGGCCCCGAGCTGCGCGCGCGGATGCTGGCCGCGGCCGTCCGGGCGGCGGAGGCGGTGGACTACCGGGGCGCCGGCACCGTGGAGTGCCTGGTCTCGCCGGACACCGCCGGCGAGTTCTTCTTCCTGGAGATGAACACCCGGCTGCAGGTCGAGCACCCGGTCACCGAGCTGGTCACCGGGATCGACCTGGTCGAGGAGCAGCTGCGGGTGGCGGCGGGCGAGCCGCCCGCGTTCGGGCCGGGCGGTCCGCCGGCACCGACCGGGCACGCGATCGAGCTGCGGGTGTACGCCGAGGACCCGAAGCGGTTCCTGCCCGGGCCGGGCACGATCACCCGCTGGGAGGAGCCGGCCGGCGACGGGGTCCGGGTGGACGCCGGCTACGCGGCCGGCGACACGGTCACCCCGTACTACGACCCGCTGATGGCGAAGCTCTGCGTATGGGCCCCGGACCGGGCCGGCGCCCTGGACCGGGCCCGGACGGCGGTCGCCGGCTTCACGGTCGAGGGCCCGAAGTGCAACCTGCCGTTCTTCGCCGAGCTGCTCGCGTCGCCCGAGTTCGTGTCCGGCCGGTACGACACCGGGCTGGTCTCCCGGATGCGCGGGTAACCTGCGCTCGACGCCGAGGAGGGTGCCGTGGCCGAGGAGATCCGGGCCGAGATGGTGGCCAACGTGTGGAAGGTCGTCGTCGCCACCGGAGACCCGGTGAGTGACGGCGACACGCTGGTCATCCTGGAGTCGATGAAGATGGAGATCCCGGTGCTCGCCGAGTCCGCCGGCACGGTGGTCGAGCTGGCCGTCAACGAGGGCGACGTCGTCCAGGAGGGCGACCTCATCGCCCGGGTGGACTAGCGCGGGACTGTCGGCTCCGGGCGAGAAGGTGTCGTGATCACCGCGGTTTCTCGCACGACTCCCGCACCGGCAGCGCGTAGGTGATCAGGTCGACGCCCGGGCTGGGGGACCAGTCGAGCTCCGGCGTCCGGACGAAGCCGAGCCGCTCGTAGAGCCGGTGCGCGGCGTGCATGTCCGGCTGGGTGGACAGCCGCACCAGCCGCGCGCCCGAGTGCTCAGCCCGCTCGATGCACGCCCGCACCAGCGCCTCGCCGACGCCCCGGCCGCGGGCGGCCGGGTCGACCACCAGCATCCGGAAGCCGGCCTCGTCCGGCGTGCTGGCCGTCTCCGCGTACGGGCTGCCGCCGGTGGCGAAGGTGACCGAGCCGAGCAGCCGGCCGCCGTCGACGGCGACCAGCAGCTCGGCCCCCCCGGCGCGCGTCCCGGCGTCCCGCAGCGTCGGCAGGTACGGCGAGTCGGCCGGGGTGAAGCCGCCGTCGACGTAGACGCGGGCGGTCAGCTCGCCGATCCGGTCGTACTCCGCCGGCCGCGCCGCCCGGATCAGCATGCGGGTGATGCTAGGACGTCAGCAGCAGCGGGCCTGCGGCCGGGCGTCCCGGTCGTCCATCCTCCGTCGCTCGAAGTCCCGCCGGGACAGCACCGGGTCGCCGGGGTGGGCTGGCGCAGGCGTGCTCGACGTACCGGTCGTACGCCGACTCGCCGGCCACCTCGCGCAGGTACCAGTGCAGCCAGCGGGCGCCGCGGCGCACGGCGGCGGTCACCCGCCGGCCCGCCCGTCGCCGGAGCGCCCGGTGCCGGGCGACCCGTCGCCGTCCGCCGGCGCGTCGCCGTCCGGCAGGCCGCCGGCAGCCGACCCGCCGCCGCCGACGCCCGCGCCGACGAGCTGCCGCTGCTCCCGCTCCTCGGCGGTGGGCAGCAGCCCGGACCCGGCGATGATGTGCGACTCCTCGTACGGCGCCTCGTGCAGCTCGGGCGGGCGCCGTGCGGCGAGCACCTGATACCAGACCCGCATCGCGTCGAGCAGGACGATGATGATCAGGATCGCGAAGAACGCGGCGAGGATGCCGTCCACGGTGGAGTTCGTCACCACGGCCTGCATGTCGTCGAGGTTCTTCGCCGGTGCCAGCACCTGGCCGTCGTCGAGGGCGTTCGCGTACCGCTCGCGCTGGGCGAAGAAGCCGAGCCGGGGGTCGCCGGAGAAGACCTTCTGCCAGCTCGCGGTGAGCGTCACCACCGCGTCCCAGGCGAGCGGCACGCCCGTCACCCAGGCCCATTTCGCCTTGCCGGACTTGATCAGCAGCGTGGTGCAGACGGTGAGTGCGACCGCCGCGAGCAGCTGGTTGGCGATGCCGAACAGCGGGAAGAGCTGGTTGATGCCGCCCAGCGGGTTCGTCACGCCGGTCCAGAGGAAGTAGCCCCAGGCGAGGACGACGACGGCGCTCGCGCTCCACACGCCCGGCGGCCAGCTGATCCGCCGCATCGGCTTCCACACGTTGCCGATCGTGTCCTGCAGCATGAACCGCCCGACCCGGGTGCCGGCGTCGACGGTGGTGAGGATGAACAGCGCCTCGAACATGATCGCGAAGTGGTACCAGAACGCCTTCAGGCTGGCGCCGCCGAGGAAGCCGGCGAAGATCTCCGACATCCCGACCGCCAGCGTCGGCGCCCCACCGGTCCGGGCGATCAGCGTCTCCTCCTCGACCGCCGCGGCCGCCGCCTGCAGCGCGTCCGGGGTGATGGTGAAGCCGAGGTTGGTCACCGCGGCCGCCGCCGACTCGGCGGTGGGGCCGAGCAGGCCCGCGGGCGAGTTCATCGCGTAGTAGAGGCCCGGGTCGAGGATCGACGCCGCGATGATCGCCATCACCGCGACGAACGACTCGGTGAGCATCGCCCCGTAGCCGATCATCCGGACCTGCGACTCCTTCTGGATCATCTTCGGCGTCGTGCCGGAGGCGATCAGGGAGTGGAACCCGGACAGCGCGCCGCAGGCGATCGTGATGAACACGAACGGGAACAGCGACCCGGCGAAGACAGGGCCGGCGCCACTCGAGGCGAACTTGGTGACCGCCTCGTTCTCCAGCACCGGCGCGGTCACCAGGATGCCGATCGCGAGCAGTCCGATCGTGCCGAGCTTCATGAAGGTGGACAGGTAGTCCCGGGGCGCCAGCAGCATCCACACCGGCAGCACGGAGGCGAAGAAGCCGTAGATGACCAGGCAGATCACCAGCGTCTTCGGGCTCAACGTGAACGCCTCGGCCCAGCTCGAGTCGGCGACCCAGCCGCCGGCGACGATCGCCAGCAGCAGCAGCCCGACGCCGATCACGGTGGCCTCGAGCACCCGGCCGGGCCGCAGCGCTCGCATGTAGAAGCCCATGAGGAAGGCGATCGGGATCGTCATCGCGATCGAGAAGGTGCCCCACGGCGAGTCGGCCAGCGCGCCGACCACGACCAGCGCCAGCACCGCCAGCAGGATGATCATGATGCAGAAGACGGCCACCAGCGCGGCGACCCCGCCGATGGGGCCGATCTCGTCGCGCGCCATCTGGCCGAGGCTCTTGCCGTCCCGCCGCATCGAGAAGAACAGCGTGACCATGTCCTGGACGGCGCCGGCGAAGATGACGCCCGCGACGATCCAGATGGTGCCCGGCAGGTACCCCATCTGGGCGGCGAGCACCGGCCCGACCAGCGGCCCGGCCCCGGCGATCGCGGCGAAGTGGTGGCCGAAGAGCACCCGGCGGTCGGTCGGCTGGTAGTCGATGTCGTTCTCCAGCCGCTCGGCCGGCGTCGCCCGCTTGTCGTCGACGCCGAGCACCCGGTGGGCGATCCACCGGGCGTAGAACCGGTAGGCGATGGCGTACGAGCCGAGGGCGGCCACGATCAGCCAGACGGCGTTGACGTTCTCGCCCCGGCTGAGCGCGAGCACCGCCCAGGCGACCGCGCCGACGAGCGCGACGGCGGTCCAGATGGCCACGGACCTCGGGTTGGTACGCCTCGGCTCGACGCCGCCGGGCCGGCCGGGCTCGTCGAGCTGTGGAGTCGTTGCCATGCGGGACCCTCCTAGGAGCGACCGGGCAGTCGGCCGAGGCTCGCCCTCAGCCCGAAGTCGGTGGGCAGGTCGGGGGTGAAGCTGCGCATGCCGAGCGCCGTCCGGCAGTCCACCAGCACGTCCAGGCCGGCGAGGTGGCCGAACGCGCGCTCGTGTACGAGGACGGCGCCGGGCGGCTCGCAGGCGACCGGCCGGAACGGGCGGCCTCCGAGCCCCTCGAGGCGGGCCCGCCGCACCGCGCGGACGGAGGTCTCGCCGGCCGTGGCGCAGCAGATCGCCACCCGGTGCCAGTCGAACACCAGCACCTCGCCGGGGCGCAGCGCCTGCAGAGCCCGCTCGGTCAGCCGGATCACGGCACTCCCTCCCCCCGTGGTCGGGATGGAGTTCACCTTCCGATTACTCCCCCGACACGCCCGGCGCTAGTCTCACCGGACAACGATCCGGTGAACGGCGGTCCGGGAGAGCCGGACGGCACATCCGAACGGGTCAACCGCCCTCGTCCTCAGGGGCCCGCGCGGACCCGGAGCACCCGCAGCGGCAACGCCGGCGGGCACCGCACCGGCACGTCGAGGGCCACGGTGCCGACCACCTGGGCCGGCTGGCCCGGCGGGAGCTCGGCCGCGTACGGGCCGACGAGCTGGTACGCCCGGCCGCCGGCGGAGCGCAGCAGCAGGCAGCCCGGGCCGACCTCGATCAGGCCGGCGACGGTGAGCAGCGTCCCGTTCGGGGGCGGCTTGGAGACCGGGCCGGTGGGCGCCGGCGTGCGGGTCGCCGCCGGGCCGCCGGTGGACGGTGCCGTGGTCGGGGACGGCGCGCCCGGGGACGCCGTCGCCGGCGGCGCGGTGGTCGTCGCGGTGGCCGGCGCGGTTGCCCGGGTGGTGCCGGGTGACCCGGAGCCGCCGCCCGTCCCGCCCGGAGCCGGGCCGCCGCCGGCCGGGTCCGCGCCGCACCCGGCGAGGACCGCGGCCAGCGCCAGCCCGCCCACCACGCCCGCCCGGCCGCCGGTGCGGATCGGCGCCCACCTCGGGCGGGCGCGTCCGGGCCGGAGGGGAGCGGCGAGCAGAGGTCGCATCCTGGTATGACGCCGGTGCCCGGGACGGTGGTTCCCGTCCCGGGCGGCCCGGCGGGCGGGACGCGGCCGATCCTGCGCCGCGTCCCACCCGCCGCCGGTCATCCGCGGGTCAGGCCTGGCGCCTGAACAGCCCCCACGCCGTGGTCGTCAGCGTGTCCTCGAACCCGCTGAAGCCCTCGTTCGGGTTCAGCACGTCCACCCCGAAGTCCACGTCGATGTCGTCCGGCGTGCCACCGATGCCGTCCGGCCCCACCCCGTACAGGATCGGGAAGTTGCCGCCCTGGTCCATCAGGTTGGGCACGGTGTTGAACTGGTCGACGTGGAAGTTGCCGAGGTAGTGGCCGGCCTCGTGCGAGGTGATGTTGCCGAGCACCTGCCCGACGAAGTCGATCACGTCGCTCTGCGGGCGCAGGTAGAAGTTGATCGAGGCGTCACCGAACTCGGCTGCCGGCCCGCTCAGGATGTCGAGCAGGATGAGCGCGGTCTCCTCGGTCTCGTAGTTGCCCGGGTCGATCGACTGCGCGATCCCGATCGTGTTGATGCCCGACTCGTCGATCGTCCCGCCCACGATCAGCCGGCTGACGTTCGGCTGCCCGAACGGGTCGGCGTGGTCGCGGCTGTTCAGGATCCGGACCCCGAAGTTCGGGTTGCCGCCGCGCGCCGCCAGGTCGGCCCGGACGTTCTCCCGGACCCGCCGCATCGTGGCGTCGATCACCGCGTTCTCGTCGTCGGCGCCGAGGCCCCAGCCGCCGAGGAAGCCGCGCAGCGGCGACAGCGTCCGGACACCGGGACCGCCGAAGATGGCGGTGTTGACCCGGGCGCCGTCGAAGTCGACGAACAGCGTCTGCACGACCGGGCCGGACTGGCGCTGCAGCCCCGGCCGGTAGACCTCCAGCGTCGTGTCGTAGTTGCCGGCGCCGTCGGAGATCCGCAGCGCGTACCGGCCGTTGCGGTCGGCCACGTGCGCGAGCACCGCGTTGCCGCCGCCGGGCAGCGGCGAGTCGGCCGGGTAGATGAAGGACGCGTCCTGGGTCGAGCCGATGACCTCGGTGCCGTCCGGCTCGAAGAGCGCCAGCCGGGTCGCCGCACCCGTCACCGAGGCACCGACCACGTCGCCGGGCCGCAGGTCGACGCTGAAGTAGTCGACGTCGGAGGCGTCGACCCCGAGCGTGATGTCGTACCCGCCCTCGCTGCCGGCGCCGTCGCCGCTGCCGGAGTCGAACGGGTCGTCCGGGAAGGCCTGCGGGTAGCCCGACGTCGAGACGTAGTAGTCGCCGTCGGCCGGGGCGACGAAGGTGAGCCGGCTGTCGAAGCTCGTCCCGTCGTCGTCGTTGAGGGCCAGCGGGGTGCCGGCCGCGTCCCACACCACGACGATGGTGTCGAGGGTGGACGTCGGGGTGTCGGTGTCGACGCTGATGGACTGCCCGGCCCGGACGCCGGCGATCTCGTAGAAGTCGAAGTCGCCGGTCCCGGTGCCGGCCGAGCCGTGCGGCCCGTCGCCGATCTGGGTGGACGTCCGGACGGAGCGGCTCGGGCCGACCAGGCCGGTCGTCGTCGCCAGCGGGATCGAGCCGTTGTCCTCGGTCGTGGTGAAGCTCGCCGGCGTGGCGGCCGGTGCCAGGGTGCCGAGGATGCGGGCGGCCGGGTTCTTCCCGCGGGCGGTGCCGAAGCCGGGGATGTACTCGGCCGAGCGCTGGGTGTCGTTCAGCCCGCGCAGCGTGTCCGGCTCGGCCTCGTCGACCAGGAGCGGCTGGGCGGCCACCCTGGTGCGGGCCGCCACCCGGGCGGCCTCGCGCGTGACGGCGCGGGCCTTGTTGACCTTCCGCCAGTACGCCTGGTCGACCTGGCCCGGGTCGGCCGGCAGGGCGACGAGCGGGTTCGCCCCGGCGGATGCCGAGCTCTTGCGGATCAGCTGCTTGGCGACCTGCTGGACGCCGAACTGCTTCTCCCACGCGGCGATCCGGGCGGAGTCGGCGCCGGACGGCGCGGCGGACGCGGGTTGGATGAGGGCGGCGGGGAGCAGGAGCGCGGCGGCGGCCGAGACCAGCAGCGTCCGCCAGGTGCCTCGTTGCACGGGATCTCCTCAGGGTTAGAGATTCCAGGGCCGAACGGATGGCCGGGAACGCCCGAACGCTAACGGAATGATCAAGCTTCTGCTACTGACCGGGGTTGAATTCGTACGCTCAGCCACAACGGTGCGTCCGCGCCGCCGGTGCGGTGTGGCAGGCTCGGTGCCGATGTCCACGCTCTTCGAGCTGCTCGCCGAGCACACCGCCCTCTCGCCCGAGGACGTCGAGCACCTGCAGCGGCTGGTCGTGGAGTGGCAGCTGCCCTCCGACCTGTCCTTCGCCGACCTGCTGCTGTGGGTCGCGGTCGGTGAGGGCGAGTTCCTCTGCGTCGCCCAGGTCCGGCCGACGACCGGGCCGACGGCGTACCAGGACGACCACGTGGGCCGGCGGCAGGGCGGCGCCGCGGCACTGCCACAGCGGGTGGCGGTCGGCGAGGGGCGCATCTTCCGGGAGGCCGACCCGGAGTGGGACGGCCAGGTGCCGGTCCGCCGGGAGGCGATCCCGGTCCGCCGCGAGCCCGGCGGCCGGGTGCTGGGCGTGGTCGACCGGGACACCAACCTGGTCGGCACCCGCAGCCCGTCCAAGCTGGAGCTGGCGTACCTGGCCACCGCGGACGACCTGTGCCGGATGATCGCGGAGGGGTCCTTCCCGGCGCCGGGGGAGGTGGTCGAGGCCATCACCGGCCCGCGGGCGGGGGACGGGCTGATCCGGCTGGACCCGGACGGCCGGGTCGGCTACGCGAGCCCGAACGCGCTGTCCGCGTACCGCCGGCTCGGGGTGACCGGCGACGTGCTGGACGCGGAGCTGGCGCCGCTGACCCGGTCGCTGGCGCGGGACCCCTTCGAGGGCGAGGAGATCGGGCTGCGGATCCGGCGGGCGCTGGCCGGGGAGGCCCCGCTGCGGATGGAGGTGGAGGCGCGTGGCGCGACCGTGCTGTTCCGGGCGCTGCCGCTGTGCCCCGGCGGCGAGCCGGCCGGCGCGCTGGTGCTGGTCGGCGACGTCACCGAGCTGCGCCGCCGGGACCGGGAGCTGCTGAGCAAGGACGCCACCATCCGGGAGATCCACCACCGGGTGAAGAACAACCTGCAGACGGTGGCGGCGCTGCTGCGGCTGCAGGCGCGCCGGGTGGAGTCGCCGGCCGCCCGGACCGCGCTGGCGGAGTCGGTGCGGCGGGTGGCCTCGATCGCGATGGTGCACGAGACGCTGGCCGTCTCGCTGGACGAGCGGGTCGACTTCGACGGGATCGTGGACCGGCTGCTCGGCTCGCTCGGCGACGTCGCGGGCGCCGGCACCCGGGTCCGGCTCAGTCGGCAGGGCTCCTTCGGGGTGCTGGTCGCCGACGTGGCCACCCCGCTCGTCATGGTGCTCACCGAGGTGGTGCAGAACGCGGTCGAGCACGGCTTCCCGGGCTCCCGTACCGGCCGGGTCACGGTGTCCGCGCGCCGGTCCAGCCGTCGCGTCGAGGTGGTGGTCGCCGACGACGGGGTCGGGCTGGCGCCGGCCTTCGCGCTGGACGCCAGCGACCGGCTCGGCCTGCAGATCGTCCGCACCCTGGTGCAGTCCGAGCTGCGCGGCACGATCGACGTGCGGCCGCGCCGGCCGGGACCCGGCACCGAGGCGGTCCTCGACGTGCCGGTCACCCGCCGCCGCTGAGCCGCGCCCCCGCGGGAAAGCGAGCGGCCCGGTCGGGCTGCGCACGACCGGGCCGCTGGCGAAGCGGTGGGCGGCTAGCCGATGCGTGCCCTGGCCGCGCGGGCTCCACGCCGCTTGAGCGCCCGGCGCTCGTCCTCGCCCATGCCGCCCCAGATGCCCGCGTCCTGACCGGACTCGAGGGCCCAGCTCAGGCACTCGTCGGTCACCGGGCAGCGGCGACAGACGGCCTTGGCCTCCTCCAGCTGGACGATCGCGGGGCCCGTGTTGCCGATCGGGAAGAACAGCTCCGGGTCCTCGTCGCGGCAGAGCGCTCGGTGGCGCCAGTCCATTGCGTAACACTCCTCGTATCGCACGTCGGTCGCCGTCCGTGTCCATGCCGGGATGGGTACGGACGTTCCTCCTGCTTGTGAATCCTTTCACGAGTGCCGTCGGTGTCAAGGCTGTGATTCGTCACCGAGTCATACCCGTGAGTGAGCGCCACCGTCGGGTGGGGTGACCCGGAGTAGCCTTGCAGCCTAGCCGCGACCGCACAATGCTCCCTTCGGGCGCATTTCCTGGTGAGGACCCGGCGCGGGTTGATCACTGTAAGAGATCAAACGATGACGCGGAGCACGTCCGGCACCGCCCGGAAGCGGACCGACTCCCGCTCGCCGAGCCAGTCCCCGTCCACCTGCAAGGCCATCGGGCGGTCGGCACGCAGGGTGAACTCGGTCACGTCGTGCACGCGGAGCAGCCGGCGGCTCC
Source organism: uncultured Actinomycetota bacterium (assembly GCA_963785005.1). Lineage (GTDB taxonomy): Bacteria > Actinomycetota > Actinomycetes > Mycobacteriales > CADCTP01 > CADCTP01. The sequence continues at coordinate 864,925 of CAWATS010000007.1, read as the reverse complement.
GCGGCGGTGACGAGCCGAGCAGCGCGCGCCGCAGGTACCGCAGCGTGCTGAGCGTCCGCATCGACCGCGGCGCGAACACGTCCAGGCCGGTCTCGAAGGACGCCTCCGGGCTGGGCTGCACCGGCCGGTCGCCGAGGTAGGTCCACGGCGCCGTGTTGGTGACCAGCGCGAAGTAGATCCGGTCCACCGGCTCCTCGCCGGGCCGCTGCAGGGTGAGCGCCGGGTGCCGGCGGTCGTAGGAGAAGAAGAAGTGCGCCAGCGCCGCCCGGACCACCCGGGCGTGCGTGGTCTGCTCGCCCGCCCGCCGGCGCCGCTCGATCCGGCGCACCACCTCGGCGTCGAAGCCGTACCCGGCGTTGAAGGTGAACCAGCGGTCGTCGGCCAGCCCGAGCCCGATCCGGCGGCCCCGGCCGTCCCGCAGCGCCTCCAGGATCACGCCGGTCGCGTCGAACGGGTGCACCGGCAGCCCGATCGCCCGGACGAAGACGTTGGTGGAGCCGCCCGGGACGACCGCCAGCGCCGGCAGCCCGGGCCGCGGCCCGTCGGTGAGCAGCCCGTTCACGACCTCGTTGACGGTGCCGTCGCCGCCGAGGGCGACGACCAGGTCGAGCCCCTCCCGCGCGGCGCGGACGGCGAGCGCGGCGGCGTGGCCGCGGTGGCTGGTCTCCACCACCTCGACCTTCAGCTCGCTGGCCAGCGCCCTCGCGAGCACCTCGCGGCCGCGGGCGGTCGTCGTGGTGGCGGCGGGGTTCACCACCAGGAGGGCGCGCACCGGTCCAGCCTAAGGCGATCCGCGGGGTGGGCGGCGCGCGCCGGTACGCTGCCGGCCGTGCCGGAGCAGGAGCAGCCGCGGGCGCCGCGCGCCGTCCGGCTGGCGGCCCTGCTCGTCGCGGTCGAGGGCGCCGCGCTGGTCGGTGCTGGGCGGTGTGGAGGCCGTCTCCACGCTCGTCTCGGGCGCCTCGAGCGTGCCGCTCGCCCTGGTCACCGCCGCCTCCGCCGCGGGCTGCGGCGTGTTCCTGGTCTGGCTCGCCCGCTCGCTCGGCGCGCTGCGGAAGTGGGCCCGGTCGCCGGTGGTGGTGGTGCAGCTGATCGCGCTCCCGGTCGGCTACAACCTGATCAACCCGTCCGGCCGCCCCGAGCTGGGCGTGCCGGTGCTGGCCCTCGCGATCGCCACCCTGGTCCTGCTCGGCACCGCCGACGCCCGCGCCGCCCTCGACCGGAGCTGAGTCGCCGTCCCGTCCCCTCGCCCGCGAGCGGGCGGGAGCGGGCTATTCGTCCTGCATCAGCCGCTCCCGCAGCTGCGCGAGCGTCCGGGCCAGCAGCCGGGAGACGTGCATCTGCGAGATCCCCAGCTCCGCGGCGATCTGCGACTGGGTGAGGTTGCCGAAGAAGCGCAGCATGAGGATCCGCCGCTCCCGGGCCGGCAGCGAGTCGAGCAGCGGCTTGATCGACTCCCGGTACTCCACGCCCTCCAGCGACAGGTCGTCCCCGCCGAGCGTGTCGGCCACCGACAGGCCGCCCTCGCCGTCGGAGGCCTCGATCGAGACGGCCGTGTACGCGTTCGCCGACTCCAGGCCCTCCAGCACCTCCTCCTCGCCGATCTTCAGGTGCGCGGCCAGCTCGGCCACGGTCGGGGAGCGGCCCTGGGTCTGGGTGAGGTCGGCGGTGGCGCTGGACAGCGCGGCGCGCAGCTCCTGCAGCCGGCGCGGCACCCGGACGGTCCAGCCCTTGTCCCGGAAGTGTCGCTTGATCTCGCCCACCACGGTGGGCGTCGCGTACGTCGAGAACTCGACGCCGCGCTCGATGTCGAAGCGGTCCACCGCCTTGATCAGCCCGATCGTGCCGACCTGGATCAGGTCGTCGAGCGGCTCGCCGCGACCGGCGAACCGGCGCGCCAGGTACTCCACCAGCGGCAGGTGCATCTCGACCAGCCGGTCCCGGACCCGCGACCGGTCCGGGGCGGCCGCGTCCATCTCGGCCAGCCGGTCGAACAGGTCGCGGGCGATGTCCCGGTCGCTGCGCGGCGTGTCGTCGCCGGTGGCGGTCACCGGGTCCGCGCTCACTCGCGGCCGCCGCGGTGCTTGAGCAGGGTGACCGACACCCGGCCGGCGTCGTCCGCCCAGGCGTCGACGTCGCCGGCGAGCGCGCTCAGCACGGTCCACGCGAACGTGTTGCGCCGCGGCACCCGCCCGGTCCGGCTCGGCACCGTGACGGTGACCGACAGCGACTCGGCGGAGAGCGCGAAGACGCAGCGCAGCTCGGCGTCCGGCGCCGCGTCCGGCAGCAGCAGCGCGCAGGCCTCGTCCACCGCGATCCGCAGGTCCTCGATCTCGTCGAGGGTGAAGTCCAGCCGGGCGGCGAGGCCCGCGGTCGCGGTCCGCAGCACCGACAGGTACGCCCCGTCGGCCGGCAGCCGCAGCTCGACGACGTCGTCGCCGTGCGCGGTCCGGGCCGCGGTCGCGGCCCCGGCGTCGTCGCTCACTCGCAGTCCCTCCGCGAACCCGGCCCGGTCTCGGGCACTCGGCGTGCGTCGCGCAGGGTACGCAGGTTGGGCATCGCCCGCAGGTCCGGGGGTTGCGGCCGGGCCGGGTTCGGCCGAAGACCCTCCGGACCGGCCTCAGCGCGCGGCCGACCGGCTAGGAGCCCTGGCCGGCGTCCCGCTCGACCGGGTTGGGCACGTTCCACCGGTGCACCGCCGGCGCGCCGTGCTCGTAGCCGAGCAGGCAGGGGCTGGCCGGCCCGAGCACGAACAGCCGGCCGCTCTCGACCGGCAGGCCGAGCCAGCGCGCGGCGAGCACCCGGCTGAAGTGGCCGTGCCCGACGGCGACCACCGGGCCGTCCGCGAGCGCCGCCCGGATCCGGGCGAGCGCCCGGTCGGCCCGCACCTGGACCTGCTCGGCGGTCTCACCACCGGGTGTGTGGCCGGTCCAGACCGTCCAACCCGGCGCCGTCTCGCGGATCTGCGGGGTGGTGATGCCCTCGTACTCGCCGTACTCCCACTCGGCGAGGTCCGGATCCATCTCGACCGGGGCGAGGTCGGCGAGCCCGGCCAGCTGCACGGTCCGGACCGCCCGCTGCCGGGGGCTGGTCAGGACCAGCACCGGTCGGGCGCCGGCGAGCAGCGCACCGAGCGCGCGGGCCTGCTCCTCGCCCAGGGCGGTGAGCGGCACGTCCGTGCGGCTGGTGTGCTGCCCGCTGCGGGACCACTCGGTCTCGCCGTGCCGGACCAGGGTCAGCTCGGCGGGCGCGACCGGCACCGGGCCGATGCCGGTCGCCGTCCGCTCGGTCACGACGCCTGCTTGGTCTCCGCGAAGATCCTGGCGATCTCGTCGATCTGGTCGAGCAGCTTCTGCCCCTCGGCCGGGTCGATCTTGCCCTTGCCGCCGGCGGCGCCGGCCTGCTTGGTCGCCTCGTTGAACAGCTCGTGCAGCTGCGGGTACTTCTCGAAGTGCGGCGGCTTGAAGTAGTCGGTCCACAGCACCCACAGGTGGTGCTTGACCAGCTCGGCCCGCTGCTCCTTGATGACCAGGGCCCGGGTGCGGAACACCGGGTCCTCGTTCTGCTGGTACTTCTCCATGATCGCCTTGACCGACTCCGCCTCGATCCGTGCCTGCGCGGGGTCGTAGACACCGCAGGGCAGGTCGCAGTGCGCGTGCGCGACGGTGCGGGGCGCGAGAAGCCGGGACAACCGCATGAGGTGGACCTCCGTCTTCCGGACAGGACTTCGCTGCCATGATCTCGGCGTGCCGACCCTACCCCGCTGGCCGTGGCGGAGGGTCCTGGTGGTCGGCCCGTCGATGGTGCCTACCCTCCGGCACGGCGACGCACTCGTGGTCCGCCGCGCCGGCCGGGTGCGCCCGGGCGACCTGGTGGTCGGCCGCTTCCCCGCCGGGCCGGACCACCTGGTGGTCAAGCGCGCGGTCCGGCCCGTCGAGGGCGGCTGGTGGCTGGAGGGGGACAACCCGCTCGTCGCCGACGACAGCCGGGCGTACGGGCCGGGCGTCGTCCTCGGCCGGGTGATCTGGCGCTACCGGCCCGTCCGGCGCCGGGGCTGACCGCGGAGGCGGGCGTAGTGGGCCAGGCAGTCGTCGTAGCCGGGCAGCAGGCCCTGACCGGCCGCCTCCCGCAGCGTCGGCGCGGCGAGGTCGCGCGGCGACAGCACCGGCCGCACGTCCGCCGGCCAGGGCAGCGCGAGCTCCGGGTCGGACGGCGAGATGCCCTTCTCCCGCTGCGGGTCGTAGCCGGTCGAGCAGAGGTACGACACGACCGTGTCGTCCTCCAGCGCGACGACCGCGTGGCCGAGCCCCTCGGCGAGGTAGACCGCGCGGAAGTCGCGGTCGTCGATCCGGACCACGTCGTGCCGGCCGAACGTCGGCGAGCCGACCCGGATGTCGACCACCACGTCGAGCGCCGCGCCGCGCGGGCAGTAGACGTACTTCGCCTGCCCCGGCGGCACCAGCGCGAAGTGCACCCCGCGCACGACGCCGCGCCGGGACGCGCTGTGGTTGGTCTGCGCGACGGCGAGCGGGTGGCCGGTCGCCTCGGCCAGCACCTCGGCGCGGAACGGGTTGACGAACAGGCCCCGGTCGTCCGGGAACACGTCCGTGCTGACCTCGTACGAGTCGGGGATGCTCAGCTCGCGCACCTTCACGTGGGCAACGTAACAAAGCCGCCGCGGCCGGCTGTGGCAGACTTCCGCCACCGCACCCGCCCGCCGCCCGTGGCCGATCCCCGGCGCCTCCCGCCCCACCACGAAGGGATCGACGGTGACCGAGACGACGGCCGGCCAGGACGGGCTCAGCGACCCGGTCTTCGCCCTGCACGAGGGCGGCAAGCTGGAGGTGCGCAGCACCGCTCCGCTGCGCGACGCCGCCGACCTGTCCCTCGCGTACACGCCGGGGGTGGCGCGGGTGTGCACCGCCATCGCCCGGGACCCGGCGCTCGCCGCCCGCTACACCTGGACCAGCCGGCTGGTCGCCGTGGTCACCGACGGCACCGCGGTGCTCGGCCTCGGCAACATCGGCCCGCGCGCGTCGCTGCCGGTGATGGAGGGCAAGGCCTGCCTCTTCCGCGCGTTCGGCGGCCTGGACGCGGTGCCGATCGCGCTGGACACCACCGACCCCGACGAGATCGTGGAGACCGTGGTGCGGCTGGCGCCGTCGTTCGGCGGCATCAACCTGGAGGACATCAGCGCCCCGCGCTGCTTCGAGATCGAGGACCGGCTGCGGGCCCGGCTGGACATCCCGGTCTTCCACGACGACCAGCACGGCACCGCGATCGTCGTGCTGGCCGCGCTGCGCAACGCCGCCCGGCTGACCGGGCGGACGCTCGCCGACCTGCGGGTCGTCGTCTCCGGCGCCGGCGCGGCGGGGGTCGCGTGCGCACGGATCCTGGTGGCCGCCGGGATCGGCGACCTCGCCGTCGCCGACTCCCGCGGCATCGTCCACATCGGACGGACGGATCTGACGCCGGTCAAGCGGGAGCTGGCGGCGAGCACCAACGCCGCGGGCCTGACCGGCGACCTGCTCGACGCGCTGGCCGGAGCGGACGCCTTCCTCGGCGTCTCGGCGGGTGCGGTCCCGGAGCACGCGGTGGCCCGGATGGCCCCCGGCGGGATCGTCTTCGCGCTGGCCAACCCGGACCCGGAGATCCACCCGGAGGTGGCGCACCGGTACGCCGCCGTCGTGGCCACCGGTCGCAGCGACTTCCCGAACCAGATCAACAACGTGCTGGCGTTCCCGGGCGTCTTCGCCGGTGCCTTCGACGCCCGGGCGACCGCGATCACCGAGCGGATGAAGCTCGCCGCGGCCGGGGCGCTGGCCGCCGTCGTCGCGGACGACCTGCGGCCGGACCGGATCGTGCCCAGCCCGTTCGACGACCGGGTCGCGCCCGCGGTCGCCGCCGCGGTCGCGGCCACGGCCCGTGAGGACGAGGTCGCTCGGGCCTGACCATGTCCGCCGATCCCGGCGGATTTCGCCGCCGGCGCGCCCAAAGGTCGGGCAGATGCGGTCTAACTCCGGGCCCGGGACCTGAACCACGGGGCCCCCCGTTGCGAATGATGAACATACAGTGATCGTCGCGGCGGTGGCCCATGACCCGGTCAGCTCCGTCGCGACGGGGGAGGACGGTCGTGGTCGGTGTGCTGCGCACCATCTGCACCGTCGTCGGGGCGTTGGCGCTCTACTGCGCGCTCATGGCGGCGATGTGGGCCTTCGTGATGCGCGCGGCCCGCTGGCGGACGGCGGCCAGGGCGGAGCAGCGGGTCGCCGCCGAGGCGCTCGCGGTCACCGATCCGGGCGGGCGCACCAGGTCCTGGGAGGACCTGCCCTCCTGGCTGTGGCGGGACCGGCCGTGGGCGGTCGCCGTCGTCCTGCTCGGCGCGCCGGCCGTGCGCGACCACACTGAGCCGTACGTCGACTTCCCGAACCGGGTGATCGACTGGGCCGGGATGCTCGACGCCTCCCGGGGCTGGCCGCGGGACCAGCGGCTGCTGGTGCTCACCGCGTACGAGATGGCCTTCGACACCCCGGGCGAGGTCGCCCGGGCGATGTCCGAGCCGGTCACCCTGCAGGACGTGATCCGGCACCTCGACGACGACGAGGTCGAGCGCATCCGGGTCGCGATGCAGATCCGGCGCGGCCGGCTGGAGCCGGACGAGGGGCTGACCAGGCTCACCTGACGGACCGGCGGCGGCCGGGTCCGCCGGGCGGCCGCGACGCAACCCCGTCCTACAGTGCGGGGGTGGTCATCCCCGTCTACGACGACAACCCGACCCGGCGTCGGCCGTACGTGACGTGGGCCCTGATCGCGGTCACCATCGTGGTGTTCCTGCTCTCCCCGGTCGCCCGCGGCCCGCTGATCGGCGAGCCGTCCGCCAGCCAGCAGTGCCGGCAGCAGGGGTACTTCCTGGAGTACGGCGCGGTCCCGGTCGAGCTGACCCGCAACCGGGCGCTGCCCTACACCGCCGGCTTCGACGCCGCCGGCCGCTGCGTCGCCGTGGTGCCGGACTACGAGAAGCGGCCGTGGCTGTCCTCGCTGACCGCGACGTTCGTGCACGGCGGCTGGCTGCACCTGCTCGGCAACATGCTCTTCCTCTGGGTCTTCGGCAACAACGTCGAGGACCGCTTCGGCCGGCTCGCCTTCCTGCTGTTCTACCTGGCCGTCGGGGTGATCTCGACGTACGCGTTCGCGCTGACCCGGGCGGACGCGGTCGAGCCGCTGGTCGGCGCGTCCGGGGCGATCTCCGGCGTGCTGGGGGCCTACCTGGTGCTCTTCCCGCGAGCGCGGGTGCTCGGGCTGGTGAGCTTCCTGTTCTTCCTGCCGCTGCGGCTGCCGGCCTGGCTGATGCTGGGCTTCTACTTCGTGCTGCAGGCGGTCTACGCGTACGGGGTCGGGCTGACCGGCGGCGGCGCGGTGGCGTACCTGGTGCACGTGGTCGGTTTCGCGCTGGGCGTCGCGGTGGCGGCCGTGTTCCGCCGCCGGCTGCGGCCGCCGCCGCCGCGCCGCTGGGCCACCCACGCCCGCTGAGCCGGCGTCACCTGGTGAGGTGGCGTCACCCGGTGAGGTGGCGTCACCCGGTGAGGTGGCGCAGCCACCGGTCCGGCGCGGCGAGGAACTCGCGCCAGTCGCGGACCAGGTCCAGGCCGGCCCAGTCCCGCGGCGTCGCGCCGTCCGCGCCCAGCTCCAGCACGCGGGCGCCGGGCAGCGCGGCCAGCAGCGGCGAGTGGGTCGCCATGATCACCTGCGAGCCGGCGTCCACCGCGTCCCCGAGCAGCACCAGCAGGGCCAGGCAGGACCGGAACGACAGCGCCGCCTCCGGCTCGTCGAGCAGGTAGAGCCCGCGCTCGGTGCGCCGGGACTCCAGGAAGGCGAGGAAGCCCTCGCCGTGCGAGCGGGTGTTGAGCGGGACGCCGTCGAACGCGCGGGCGTCGGTGCCCAGACCGGAGAAGTGCGCGTGCATCGCCTCCGCGCGCAGGAAGCAGCCGCCCTGCGGCGGCGGCCGCTGGCCGTCCAGGCGCAGGTTCCAGCCGAGGTCGGTGTCCTCGTCGGCCTCGGCCGGCGACCAGTGGTGCACCTGCGCGGTGAGCCGGCGTCCCCACGCGGCGGCCAGCGCCTCGACCAGCGTCGACTTGCCGCTGCCGTTCTCGCCGACCAGCACGGTCGCCGGCCGGTCCAGGGCGAGGCCGTCCGCGCGCAGCTGCGCCACCACCGGCACCCGCCAGTACCAGGCGTCCGGGTCGTAGCGCGGACCCGGCGCGAACCGCACCCCGGCCAGCGGGAGCACCCGAGAGGTCCTAGTCGTCGGGGTCGGCGTCGTCGCGGGCGAGCCAGGTCGCCAGCCGCTCCACCGGCACCTCGAACTCGGGGTGCAGGTCGACGAACGCCTGCAGCCGGTCGGCAAGCCAGGCCAGCGTCACCGACTCCTCGCCGCGGCGGTCGGCCAGCTCCTCGATGCCCCGGTCGGTCGCGTACACGGTCGCGGTCCTGCCGCTCAGTCCGCGAAGGACGACTCGACGAGCGCCTTCTGCTGCTGCTCGTGCACCCGGCCGGAGCCGGCGGCCGGGCTGGCCGCCGCCGGCCGGGACCGGACGGTCAGCGGCGGCCGGCCGTCCAGCAGCGCCGGCAGCCGCAGCGCCAGGTACGTCCAGGCGCCCATGTTCGCCGGCTCCTCCTGCACCCAGCGGACCTCGGCGGACGGGTACGCCGCCAGCGCCGCGGCCAGCGACTCGGCCGGGAACGGGTGCAGCTGCTCGAGCCGGAGGATCGCCGTGTCGGACACCTCCTGCTGCGCCCGCCAGGCAGCGAGGTCGTAGGAGACCTTGCCGGAGCAGAGCAGGACCCGGCGCACGCCGGCCGGCTCGGGCGCCAGCGGGTCGGCGAGCACCGGCCGGAAGCCGCCGGAGGTGAAGTCGCTGACGTCGGACTGGGCCGCCCGCAGCCGCAGCAGCGACTTGGGGGTGAAGACGACCAGCGGCCGGATGCCGGACAGCGCCTGCCGGCGCAGCAGGTGGAAGTAGTTCGCCGGGGTGGTGCAGTTGGCGACGGTCATGTTGTCCTCGGCGCACAGCTGCAGGAAGCGCTCGATCCGCGCCGACGAGTGGTCGGGACCCTGGCCCTCGTAGCCGTGCGGCAGCAGCAGCGTCACCCGGGTGCGCTGCCCCCACTTCGCCTCGCCGGAGGAGATGAACTCGTCGGTGATCGTCTGCGCGCCGTCGACGAAGTCGCCGAACTGGGCCTCCCAGCAGACCAGCGCCGTCGGGTTGGCGACCGAGTAGCCGTACTCGAAGCCGACCGCCGCGAACTCGCTCAGCAGCGAGTCGTACGCCCAGAACTGGGCCTGGTCCGGGTCGAGGTACTTCAGCGGGGTGTGCTCCTCGCCGGTGTTGCGGTCGACGAGCACCGAGTGTCGCTGCACGAACGTGCCGCGACGGCTGTCCTGGCCGGCGAGCCGCACCGGCACGCCGTCCAGCACCACCGAGCCGAAGGCGAGCAGCTCGCCGAAGGCCCAGTCGATGCCGCCCTCGGTGGCCATCGCCGCCCGGCGGTCGAGCTGCGGCTTGAGCCGCTGGTGCACGACGAAGCCGTCCGGCAGCGCCGTGAACGCGTCCCCGATCCGCTTGAGCACCTCGGGGCCGATCGCCGTGTCCACGCTGGTGGCCACCGGCGCGCTCATCTGCGGCTCGGCCGCCGGCTGGCCGGACGCGTCCCGGGTCTCGGAGAAGGCCCGCTCGAGCTGCTGCTGGAAGTCCCGGAGGGCCTCCTCGGCATCCTCCAGCGTGATGTCGCCGCGGCCGACCAGCGCCTCGGTGTAGATCTTCCGGACCGAGCGCTTCTTGTCGATGATGTCGTACATCAGCGGCTGGGTGAACGACGGGTTGTCGGTCTCGTTGTGGCCCCGCCGCCGGTAGCAGACCATGTCGATGACGACGTCCTTCTTGAACGCCCGGCGGTAGTCGACGGCCAGCCTGGCCACCCGCACGCACGCCTCGGGGTCGTCGCCGTTCACGTGGAAGATCGGCGCCTGGATCATCCGGGCCACGTCGGTGGAGTAGAGGCTCGACCGGGCGGCGGCCGGGGACGTGGTGAAGCCGACCTGGTTGTTGACGACCACGTGCACGGTCCCGCCGGTGCGGTAGCCGCGCAGCTGGGACAGGTTGAGCGTCTCGGCCACCACGCCCTGGCCGGCGAACGCGGCGTCGCCGTGCACCAGCACCGGCAGCACGGTGAAGCCGGCCTCACCCTTGTCGATGAGGTCCTGCTTGGCCCGCACGATGCCCTCCACCACCGGGTCGACCGCCTCCAGGTGGCTGGGGTTGGCGGTCAGCGTGACCTTGATGGCCTCGCCGCCCCGGGCGGTGAACGTGTCCTCGGCGCCGAGGTGGTACTTCACGTCGCCGGAGCCGTGCGAGGACTTCGGGTCGATGTTCCCCTCGAACTCGGCGAAGATCTTGCCGTAGCTCTTGCCGACGATGTTGGCCAGCACGTTGAGCCGGCCGCGGTGCGGCATCCCGATGACGACCTCGTCCAGCTCCTGCTCGGCGGCCTTGGTGAGCACCGCGTCCAGCAGCGGGATCACCGTCTCGGCGCCCTCCAGCGAGAACCGCTTCTGCCCGACGTACTTGGTCTGCAGGAAGGTCTCGAACGCCTCGGCCGCGTTGAGCCGGCCCAGCACGTGCTTCTGCTCGGCGGGGTCGACCTGCTCGTGCTTGAGCTCGATCCGCTCCTGCAGCCAGCGCCGCTCCTCCGGGTCGGTGATGTGCATGTACTCCACGCCGGTGCGGCGGCAGTACGCGTCCCGGAGCACGCCGAGGATCTCGCGCAGCTTCATCACCCGCTCGCCGGCGAAGCCGCCCACCGGGAACTCGCGGTCGAGGTCCCACAGCGTCAGGCCGTGCTTGATGATGTCCAGGTCCGGGTGGCTGCGGATCTTGAACTCGAGCGGGTCGGTGTCGGCCATCAGGTGGCCGTTGGTCCGGTACGCGTTGATCATCTCGATCACCCGCGCGGCCTTGTCGATCTGCCCCTCGTGGCTGAAGGTCTGGTCCTGCACCCAGCGGACCGGCTCGTACGGGACCCGCAGGCTCGCGAAGATCTCGTCGTAGAAGCCGTCGGCGCCGAGCAGCAGCTCGTGCATCCGCTTGAGGAACTCGCCGGACTGGGCGCCCTGGATGATCCGGTGGTCGTACGTCGAGGTGAGCGCGATGGTGCGGCTCACCGCGTTCTGGGCGAGCGCCTCCTCGCTCATCCCGGCGAACGCGGCCGGGTACTCCATCGCGCCGACGCCGACGATCGTGCCCTGGCCGGCCATCAGCCGGGGCACCGAGTGCACGGTGCCGATCGTGCCGGGGTTGGTCAGGCTGATGGTGGTGCCGGCGAAGTCGTCGGTGGTCAGCTTGCCGACCCGGGCGCGCCGGATGATGTCCTCGTACGCGCTCAGGAACTGGGCGAAGTCCAGCGTCTCGGCGGCCTTGACGCTGGCCACCACGAGCGAGCGGTTGCCGTCCTTGCCGGGCAGGTCGATGGCGAGGCCGAGGTTGACGTGCTCGGGCGCGACCAGCGCCGGCTTGCCGTTGAGCTGGCCGTACGAGCTGTTCATCTCCGGGTGCGCCTGCAGCGCCTTGACCAGGGCGTAACCGATCAGGTGGGTGAAGCTGACCTTGCCACCGCGGGCCCGGCGGAGGTGGTTGTTGACGACGATCCGGTTGTCGGCGAGCAGCTTGGCGGGCACGGCGCGGACGCTGGTGGCGGTCGGGACCGTCAGCGAGGTCTCCATGTTGGCGACCACCCGGGCGGCGGCGCCGCGCAGCGGGACCGTCTTCCCGCCCGTCGCCGCGGCCGCCGGCTTCTGGGCGGGCCCCGCGGGCTTGCCGGCCGGCTCCGCGGGCTTGCCGGCCGGCTCCGCGGGCTTGGCACCGGCGGTGCCGTCGACCGCGGTGCCGGTGGGCTTGGCGGCCGTCCTGTCGGTGTCCCTGGTGCCCGCGCCGGCGGCGCCGTTGGCGGGGGCACGGTCCGGTGGGGCCGCCGCGGCGGTGGCCGCGCCCTCCGCGTCGGCGGGCGCGGCGGGCGCCGCCGACGGGTGCCGGTCGAGCGTGGTCGCCGGGCCGTCGGCGCCGAGCGGCCGGACCGTCACCGTCGTCGTGTCGGCCGGTCGCGGCCCGGCTCCCGGTGCCGGCTCCGGCGAGTAGTCGGCGAAGAACTCGTGCCACGCCTGGTCGACACTTCCCGGGTCGGTGAGGAAGCGCTCGTACATCTCCTCCACGAGCCACTCGTTCGGTCCGAACCCGCTGGGCGCACTCTGCGTCGACACGGTCTGCGGTCGCCTCTTCCCGCGCTGGAAACTGGTGATCCCGGGCCACCAGGTTACCGCCCGGCACCGGCGGCCCGGCCTCGGACGCGGGTCGAGTGGCGCCCGTCACCCGGACGGCGACGGGTGGCCGGCCGGCTCAGGTCACGTCGCGGCGGACCGTGAGCAGGCTCCCGACGATCGCGAAGACCAGCCCGTACGCCAGCAGCAGCAGGCCGCCCTGCCACGGCTCCAGCAGGTCGACCGGGGACTGCACGTTCGGGTCCTCGGTCGCGGTCAGCGCGCTGGCCGCCCCGCCCGGCAGGTACGGGTAGGCCTCCTGGACCCTCGGGATCGCGGACAGGATCGGCTCCACCACGAACAGGTAGATCACGATGCCGACCACCGCGGCGACCTGGTTGCGCAGCAGCGCCCCGACGCCGACCCCGATGATCCCGTAGACCGCGCACGCGGCGATGCCACCGACGATGATCCGCACCGTGCTGTCCGCGCCGAGGTCGACCGGGAAGCCCCGGGCGTCCAGCCACGGAGCGGCCAGCGCGATCGTCGCGCCGACGCACAGCGCACCGAGCAGCAGCCCGGTCAGCAGGTAGACGATCAGCTTCGCGGACACGACGACACCCCGCCGCGGCACGCTGAGGAAGGTCGGGGTCGCCGTGAGGTGCCGGTATTCGCCGGTGATGCCGATGACCCCGAGCACCGCCGCGATCAGGCTGGCGAAGCCGATCGCCGCGTTGAGCGCGGCCTCGAGCGGCAGCCCGCCGTCCTCGGTCTGGGAGAAGCCTGAGACGAGCCCGGCGACGAGCAGGCTGAGGCCGGCCGCGAGCACCACCAGCCAGAACCACACCTGGGTGGTGAACAGCTTGCGGCTCTCGGCGCGCAGGGCGGCGGTCACCGGGCACCTCCGGCCTGGGACGGCGGACCGGCCGGGGCGGGCGCGGTCGGCGGCGGGGGCGGCGGGGCGACCGGCGGCTGTCCCGCCGGCGTGAAGGGCGGCTGGGCGGGTGGGAACCCGGGCGGCGGGCCACCCGGCGGCGGACCGCCCCGCGCTCCGCTGAACTCGGCCTGGGTGAGCGAGAAGAACAGCTGCTCCAGGTCGGCCCGCTCGGTGCGCAGCTCGTGCAGCTCGACGCCGGCCGTGAACGCCGCGTGGCCGACCGCGGGTGCGGGCACGCCCTTGATCCGCAGCTCCTCCGGACCGCCGCGGACCACCTCGGCGCCGGAGCCGGCGAGCGCCCCGGCCAGCGCGTCCGCCCGCGGCGCCCGGACGACGACGGTCTCCCCGACGCCGGCGGCCAGCTCCGCGAGCGAGCCCTCCCGGACGAGCTGGCCCTGGCTGAGGATGACCACCCGGTCGGCGGTCTGCTGCACCTCGGTCAGCAGGTGGCTGGAGACCAGCACCGTCCGGCCCTCGCCGGCCATCGCCCGCAGGAAGCCGCGCAGCCAGAGGATGCCCTCCGGGTCCAGCCCGTTCGCCGGCTCGTCGAGCAGCAGCACCCGCGGGTTGCCGAGCAGCGCGAAGGCCAGCCCGAGCCGCTGCCGCATGCCGAGGGAGAACCCCTTCGTCTTCCGCTTCGCGGCGTCGGACAGGCCGACCAGGGCGAGCACCTCGTCGGCGCGCTGGTCGGGGATGCCCGAGGCCGCCGCGTACACCCTCAGGTGGTTACGGGCGGACCGGCCGGGGTGGAAGCTGGACGCCTCGAGCACCGCGCCGACGGTGCGCATCGGGCGCGGGATGTCGGCGTAGCGCTGGCCACCGATGGTCGCGGCACCGGCCGTCGGCGTCACCAGGCCGAGCAGCATCCGCAGGGTGGTCGTCTTGCCGGCGCCGTTCGGGCCGAGGAACCCGGTCACCGACCCCGGCTCGACGGTGAAGCTCAGGTTGTCGACGGCGCGCACCGCGCCGAACGTCTTGGACAGGCCGGCGACGACTATCCGGCCCGGCTGGTCAGCCACTCAGCTCTCCTCCCGAGGAAGATCGTGCAGTGCCATCAAAGCAGAGCGGTGTGACGAGCTTCCTCCCGCTCTGGGGGGACTCTCAGGTCCACCGCCCGGTGGACGTGCGCGGGCGGTCGGGGGCCGGGCCGGGGCCGCCGTCGGCGGTTACCGTGGCGGGGTGTCGAGTCCCGTGGGCTACTCGGGCAAGCCGCTGGCGGTGAAGCTCGGGATCCAGCCGGAGCGCCGGGTGCTGCTGGTCGCGGCGCCGGACGGCTTCGAGCTGGCCCCGCCGGCCGGTGCGGTGGTGCACACCAGGCCGGGGCGGGACCCGTACGACGTCGTGCTCGCCTTCTGCCCGGACCTGGCCGCGCTGCGCCGCCGCTTCGCGGCGCTGGCCGCGCGGCTGGGCACCGCCGGCGCGCTGTGGATCTGCTGGCCGAAGAGGTCCAGCGGCGTGCCGACCGACCTGGACGAGAACGTGGTCCGCGACCACGGGCTGGCCGTGGGCCTGGTCGACGTCAAGGTCGCGGCCGTCGACGACACCTGGTCGGCGCTGAAGTTCGTCCGCCGGCTGGCCGACCGCGGCGGCGGCCGATGAGAGAGGGCGGGTGAGTCCGATGCTCGACGTCGTGGTGGTCGGGGCCGGGCACAACGGGCTGGTCGCGGCGACGCTGCTGGCCCGCGCCGGGCTGTCGGTCGAGGTGCTGGAGCGGGCGGAGGTGGTCGGCGGCGCCTGCCGGACCGAGCACCCGTTCGGCAAGGCTCCGGGGCTGGCCGCGTCCACCGGGGCGTACCTGCTCGGCCTGATGCCGCCGGAGCTGCTGCGCACGCTGGAGCTCGACCTGCCGCTGGTCCGCCGCGACCCGCACTACTTCCTGCCCACCCTGGACGGGCGGCACCTGCTGCTCGGCGCGGACCGCGACTCGGCCCGGGCGCAGTTCGCGGAGTTCTTCTCCGCGGCGGACGCGCGGGCGGACGAGGCGCTCGGCGTCGAGCTGGCGGCGCTGCGGCAGGACCTGGCGCCGGCCTGGCTGACCGGGCCGCTGCCGGTGGAGGAGACCGCCGAGCGGTACGTCCGCGCGCCGCTGCGATCCACCTTCGTCGCGATGGTCCGCGGCTCGGCGATGGACTACCTGGGCCGGTTCGGCTTCCGCTCGGAGACGGTGCTGGCCATGTACGCCGTGACCGACGGGATGCCGGGGCTGACCGGCTCGCCGTGGTCGCCCGGCTCGGGGCACAACCTGCTGGTGCACAGCATGTGCCGGCTGCCCGGCGCCGGCGGCACCTGGATGGTCGTGCGGGGCGGCATGGGCACGGTCACCAGCCGACTGGCGTCCCTCGCCGCCGCGGCCGGGGCGCGCATCCGGACCGGCTGCGAGGTCGCCCGGATCGAGACCTCCGGCGGCGCTGCCTCCGGTGTGTCCACCCTGGACGGATCGACGGTCCCGGCGCGGGCGGTGCTGGTCTCGGCGGACGCGTTCCGGCTGCCCGGCCTGCTGGGCGACGCGACCCCGCCCGACCTGCGGGCCCGGATCGACTCGTACGCCGAGCGCTCGCCCGGCCAGACGATGAAGGTGAACCTCGCGCTGGCCGGGCTGCCGCGCTTCGCGGCCCTGCCGGATCCGGGCCAGGGCCAGCACGGCACGACCGTCCACCTGCTGCCGCCGCCGGCCGCGGACGGCAGCGTGCTGACCGCCCTGCGGGAGGCCTTCGCCGACGCGGCGGCCGGCCGGCTGCCGGCCGCGCCCCCGCTGGAGTGGTACCTGCACTCCACCCTCGACCCGTCGCTGCTGGACGAGAACGGCACCCACTCGTCGGCGCTGTTCGTGCAGGGCGTGCCGCACGAGGTTGCCGGCTCGTCCTGGGCGGCCGAGCAGGACGCCTACGTCGACCGGCTGCTCGAGCTGGTGGAGGCGTACGCGCCGGGCACCCGGGACCTGCTCGTCGACGTGCACGCGCTGGCGCCGCCCGGCATCGAGGAGCACTTCGGGATCACCGGCGGCAACATCATGCACGTCGACAACGCGATCTCCTTCACCGACCGGATGCCGTACGCGGTCGGCGTGGACGGCGTCTACGCCGGGGCCGCCGGCTGCCACCCGGCCGGCTCGGTGATCGGCGCCGCCGGCCACAACGCCGCCCGCCGCATCCTCGCCGACCTCGCCTGATCAGCCGCGCCGCAGCAGGGTCCGCACCTCGGGCAGGTCGGCGGGATCGACCCGACGCAGCCCCGGCGCGTCGTCGAAGCCGCGGTCGGCGGTGAGGATGGTGTCAATGCCGTGGGCATGACAGGTGGCGACATGGATCCGGTCGTTCGCGCCGAGCCCGGAGACCTTGAGCGCGAAGGCCGCCGCGACGATCTCGTCGGTCACGGGGAGCACGGGCCGCAGCAGGCTGAAGGAGGCATCCGCGGCGCCGTCCAAGCCAGGCAGGCGCCCGCGCAACTCATGGTGCCAGAGCTCTTCGATCACGGTCACCGAGGTGGCCGCGGAAGCCGTCCCGGCCCCGAGCGCCTCCATCGTCGCGGCGGCGCCCGCCAGATAGGGCGACTCCTCGGCGACGGCGTACACGAAGACGTTCGTGTCGACGAAGAACGCGGCGCTCACTCCGGCAGGTCGAAGCGGTCGTCGAGCAGGGCGTCCAGCTCCTCCGGCGGCAGGTACGGCACCCGCGGCCGGTCGAGGAGCCGGCGTGCCGCCGCCTGCCTTGCCGCGGCGTCGACCGGGGGCGGAAAGGCGGCGTCGATCGCCTGCCGGACCAGCGCGGTGACCGCCTCACCCCGCTCGCCGGCGATCACCAGCAGGCGGCGGCGCTGCTCGGGTGTCACCAGGATCTGCAGCCGCTCCATCGACGCAGTCATACACACACCCTACACACTCCTTGCCGGGCCCGCCCGGCCGGGCCGGCCCGGTGGCGCTGAGGGAGGATCGGGTCGTGCCCGGACCCGAGGTCGGCAGGATCGGCCCATGAGCGAGCGCGAGGAGCGGAGACCATGGCCGGGCTGATCGAGGACTACGCGCTGCTCGGCGACCTGCAGACCGCCGCGCTCGTCGGCCGGGACGGGTCCATCGACTGGCTGTGCCTGCCGCACTTCGACTCGCCGGCCTGCTTCGCCGCGCTGCTCGGCGGCGACGAGCACGGGCTGTGGCGGCTGGCCCCGGCGGCCGGCGGCAACGCCACCCGCCGCGCCTACCGCGGCGACACCCTGGTGCTGGAGAGCGTCTGGGAGACGCCGGAGGGCAGCGTCCGGGTGGTCGACTGCATGCCGCCGCGGGACGAGGCGCCGGACGTCGTCCGGGTGGTCGAGGGGATCTCCGGCCGGGTCCGGATGCACGGCGAGCTGCGGCTGCGCTTCGACTACGGCCGGGTGGTGCCGTGGGTGCGCCGGGTGGACGGGCAGCTGGTCGGGGTGGCCGGGCCGGACTCCGCCTGGCTGAGCACGCCCGCGCCGCTGCAGGGGCGGGACATGGCCACCCACTCCGAGTTCAGCGTGGCCGCCGGCGAGCGGGTCCCGTTCGTGCTGACCTGGCACCCGTCCTGGCAGCGGCCCCCGAAGCCGGTCGACCCGTACCAGGCGGTCGACGACACCGAGGCGTTCTGGGCCGAGTGGATGTCCAGGGCGACCTACGACGGCGGCTGGCAGAGCGAGGTGCGCCGCTCGCTGGTGGTGCTCAAGGCGCTGACCTTCCAGCCGACCGGCGGGATCGTCGCCGCGGCCACCACGTCGCTGCCGGAGCAGCTCGGCGGCCCGCGCAACTGGGACTACCGCTACTGCTGGCTGCGCGACGCCGCGCTGACCCTGCAGGCGCTGCTGGGCGCCGGCTTCAAGGCCGAGGCCGGGAAGTGGCGGGACTGGCTGCTGCGCGCCGTCGCCGGCGACCCGTCGGACCTGCAGATCATGTACGGGCTGGACGGCACCCGCCGGCTGCCGGAGTTCGCCCTGGACTGGCTGCCCGGCTACGAGGGCTCCCGCCCGGTCCGGATCGGCAACGCCGCCGCCGACCAGCTCCAGCTCGACGTGTGGGGCGAGACCATCGACGGCCTCGCGTTCGCCCGGGAGGCCCGGCTGTCCCGCAACGACGAGGCGTGGGCGCTGCAGGTCAACCTGCTGGAGTTCCTCGAGGGCAACTGGCGGGAGCCGGACAACGGGCTGTGGGAGATGCGCGGCCCGCGCCGGCACTTCGTGCACTCCAAGGTGATGGCCTGGGTGGCGTTCGACCGGATGATCACCGGCGTGGAGCACTTCAAGCTCGACGGCCCGGTGGACCGGTGGCGGCAGTTCCGGCACGAGATCTTCGACGAGGTCTGCGAGCGTGGCTACGACGCGGACCGGGGCACCTTCACCCAGGCGTACGGGGCGCCCGAGCTGGACGCGGCGCTGCTGCTGATCCCGCAGGTGCGCTTCCTGCCGTGGGGCGACCCGCGGGTCGCCGGGACGGTGCGCGCGGTCCGGGACGAGCTGTGCGAGGACGGCTTCGTGCTGCGCTACCGGCCCGGGGCCGGCGCCTCGGACGACGGGCTGCCCGGCGCCGAGGGGGCGTTCCTGGCCTGCTCGTTCTGGCTGGCCGACGCGCTGCACGGGATCGGCCGCCGGCGGGAGGCCACCGAGCTGCTGGAGCGGCTGATGGGGCTGGCCAACGACGTCGGGATGCTCGCCGAGGAGTACGAGCCGACGCTGGGCCGGCAGCTCGGCAACACCCCGCAGGCCTTCAGCCACCTCGGGCTGGTCAACGCCGCCCGGCACCTGTCCGGGGCGCGCTCGGCCGCGCCCCGGCTCCGCCAACCGCGGGTCACCGCAGAAGGGTCGTCAGCGTGACCGGGAACGGGGTCAGCCAACGGCGCAGCCTGCTCGTCGCCTCCAACCGCGGCCCGGTCCAGATCGCCGCCGGCGCCGGCGGTCGGGAGGAGGTGCACCGCGGCGGCGGTGGCCTGGTCAGCGGCATGGTCTCGGCGCTGTCCGAGGTCGGCGGGCTGTGGGTCTGCGCGGCGCTGAACGACCGGGAGCGGGCGGCGGCGCGCCGGGCGCCGGACGGGCACCTGCGCGAGGCGGGCTACGACACCGGCGGGCTGGACGTGCGGATGCTGCCGATCGACGCGTCCACCTTCGGCCGGGCGTACAACGGGGTGGCCAACTCCACCATCTGGTTCGTCAACCACCTGCTCTACGACAGCGCGAACAAGCCGGTCTTCGACGCGGCCTGGCGGCGGCTGTGGGCGGCGTACGAGCGCTACAACGCGGCCTTCGCGGACGCGCTGGCGACCGAGGCGGCGCCCGGGGCGAAGGTGATGGTGCAGGACTACCACCTCGACGTGACCCCGCGGCAGCTGCGCGAGCGGCGCGGCGACCTGCTGATCTCGCACTTCACGCACACCCCGTGGGCACCGCCGGACTACTTCGCGATGCTGCCCGACCAGGTCGCCCGGGACATCCTGACCGGCCTGCTCGGCGCCGACCACATCGGCTTCCACACCGCCCGGTGGGCCCGCGCCTTCGTGCAGTGCTGCGCGCTGCTGCTCGACTGTCCGGTGGACGAGGAGGCGCTCACCGTCGAGTGGGAGGGGCGGACGGTCCAGGTCGGGCTGCACCCGCTCGGCACCTCGGCCGAGGAGATGCGCGAGCGGGCCGCGGAGGAGGACGTGCAGGCGGGGCTGGCGCACCTGCGCGAGCTGGTCGGCGACCGGCGGGTCATCGCGCGGGTCGACCGGACCGAGCTGAGCAAGAACATCGTCCGCGGCCTGCTGGCGTACCGGGAGCTGCTGCGCAGCCGGCCGGAGTGGCGCGGCCGGGTCGTGCACGTGGCCTACGCCTACCCGTCCCGGCACGACCTGCCGGAGTACCGGGAGTACACCGCGTCGGTGCAGCGGGTCGGCCGGGAGATCGACGAGGAGTTCACCACCGACGACTGGGACCCGCTGCTGCTGGAGGTGGGCAACGACTACCCGGGCTCGCTGGCCGCGCTGCGGATGGCCGAGGTGCTGCTGGTCAACCCGGTGCGGGACGGGATGAACCTGGTCGCCAAGGAGGGCGTGGTGCTCTCCGAGCCGGCCTGCGCGGTGGTGCTGTCCCGCAACGCCGGGGTGGCCGACGAGTACGGCGCCGACGCGCTCCTGGTCAACCCGTACGACGTGACGCAGACGGCGGAGGCGCTGGCCGCCGGGCTGGCGATGTCCGCCGACGAGCGGCGGGACCGGGCCGGGCGGCTGGAGGCGGCGGCCACCGCGTTGCCGCCGGCCGAGTGGTTCCGCCAGCAGCTGGACGCGCTCGACGCGGTGAAGCCCCCCGACTGAGGCCGGAACCGGCGGCGGCGCTCAGCGCGTACAGGGGTCGGGCACAGCCGGCGCCCAGGATCGGCGCGGAGGCTGGCCCCGAGGTCGCCGCCGCGGCGGCCGGGAAGGGGCCGGGGATGGGGTCCGCGCTGCTGGAACGGCCGGAGGTGGGCTTCGGGGACGCGACCTGGCCCGCCCTGGGTACGTCCGTCCGGCTGCTGACGACCGACCCGGCGCGGCTCGGCGACGCGGTGGACCTGGTGGTGGGACAGCTCGACGAGCTGTGCCTGGCCGCCTCCCGGTTCCGCCCCGACTCCGAGGTCGCCGCGCTGGCCTCCGGCCGGCCCCGGCCGGTCTCGCCGTTGCTGCTCTCGGTGGTGCTGGCGGCGCTGCGGGCGGCCCGGCTCACCGGCGGCGCCGTCGACCCGACGGTCGGCGGCTCGCTGTCGGCGCTGGGCTACGACCGGGACTTCGCCGCCGTACGGGCCGCGGACCCGGGCGCCCGGCTGGTGGTCCGGCGGGCGCCGGGCTGGCGGTCGGTGCGGGTCGACCCGGCGGCGGGGACGGTGCAGGTCCCGGCCGGGACGGTGCTCGACCTCGGCGCGACGGCGAAGGCGCTGGCCGCGGACCGGGCCGCCGCGGACGCGGCCGCCGCGGCCGGCTGCGGGGTGCTGGTCTCGCTCGGCGGGGACGTCGCGGTGGCCGGCGCGGCTCCGCCCGGCGGCTGGCTGGTGCAGCTCGCCGACGACTCCGGTGCCGCACCCGACCCGGACCGCCCGGCGGTCCGGCTCCGGTCCGGCGGGCTGGCCACCTCCTCGACGGTGGTACGGCGGTGGCGCCGGGACGGGGTGTGGCTGCACCACCTGCTCGACCCGCTGACCGGGCTGCCGGCGGTCGGCCCGTGGCGGACCGTCACCGTCGCCGCCGGGTCCTGCCTGGACGCGGACATCGCCTCGACCGCGACCGTGGTGCTCGGCGACCGGGGCGGACCCTGGCTGGCCGGGACCGGGCTGCCCGCGCGGCTGGTCGACACGAGCGGCCGGGTCGTCCGGCTCGGGGAGTGGCCGTCGTGAGCGTCGGGGTGCTGTGGCTGGTCTCCCGGGCCAGCGGGCTGGTCGCGTTCGCGCTGCTGACCACGACGCTGGTGGCCGGCGTGGTGGCGACGGCGCCGACGGCGTCGCGGCGGTGGCCGAGGTGGGCCCGGCAGGCGCTGCACCGGGACGCCGCCCTGCTCGCCGTCGGCGCGCTGGCCGTGCACGTCGCGTCGGTCGTGCTGGACGGCTACGTGGACGTCGGCTGGGTGTCGGTGGTGCTGCCGTTCACCGCCGGCTACCACCCGGTCGCGGTGGCCGCCGGCACGCTGGCGCTGGACACCGTGCTGGTCGTGGTGGCGACCAGCCTGCTGCGGGTCCGGCTCGGGTACCGCGGCTGGCGGGCGGTGCACTGGCTGGTGTACGCGGCGTGGCCGCTGGCGGCGCTGCACTACCTCAACCTGGGCACGGACGCCGGCACCTGGTGGGGACGCACGGTGGCCGTCGCCGCCACCGTCGCCGTCCTCGCTGCCGTCGCCGTCCGCCTGGTCGCCGCGCGCTCGACCCGCCCGCTTCCCGCTCCCGGCGGCCGGCAGGCCCCGATGACCACCCCTCCCTCCGCCGATCTTGAGGTCGGGCACGGCCTCGTCGGCGGGTCGGCGTCCCCAACCTCACGATCGGCGGAGGAGGCGGGGCCGGGCGGCCCGACCGGCCGGCTGCTGGGAAGCGGGCCGGCGCCGCTGCCGGCGGTGCCGGGCGCCGAGGTGCGGGCGATCGTGGCGCGGGCCGGGCTGGTCGGTCGCGGCGGCGGTGGCTTCCCGACCGCGCGGAAGATGGCCGCCGTCACCGGCCACCGCCGCCGGCCGGTCCTGGTCGCCAACGGCGCCGAGGGCGAGCCGCTCAGCCGGAAGGACGAGCTGCTGCTGGCGACCGCACCGCACCTGGTGCTGGCGGGCATCGTCCTGGCCGCCCGCGCCGTCGGCGCCCCGGAGGCGTACCTGTGCCTGCACCGGGGCAGCCCGGCGCTGCCGGCGGTGCGGTCCGCGCTCGCCGGGCTCGACGGGGTGCGGGTGCGGCTGCGGGAGACCCCACGCCGCTACGTCGCCAGCGAGGAGTCGGCGCTGGTGCGCTGGTTGTCCGGCGGGCCGGCGGTGCCGACCTCCCGGCCGCCGCTGCCGACCGAGCGCGGGGTGCGCGGGGCGCCGACGCTGATCCTGAACGTGGAGACGCTGGCGGCGGTCGCGCTCGCCGTCCGGCTGGGGCCGGACGCCTACCGTGCCGTCGGGGACCCGGCCGAGCCCGGCACGCTGCTGGTGACCGTGGCCGGGGCGGTCCCGTCCCCGGGGGTGTTCGAGGTGCCGACCGGCACCGCCGTCGGCGCCGTGCTGGAGCTCGCCGGCGCCGGGCCGGGCTCCGTCGGCGCGGTCCTCAGCGGCGGCTTCGGCGGTGGCTGGCTCGGCGGGGAGCAGGCCTGGTGGACGCCGTTGACGTACGCGGGGCTGCGGTCGGCGGGCGCCGCCCTCGGCCCCGGCGTGCTCGCCGTGCTGCCGCGCGGCGCCTGCGGGGTGGCCGAGACGGCCCGGATCGTGCGCTACCTGGCCGGCGAGTCCGCGGGACAGTGCGGGCCGTGCGTCTTCGGGCTGCCCGCGATCGCCGGCGCGCTCGAGGCCGTGCTCCGGGCCGACCGGCACGCGGCGGCGGCGGTCGCCGCGGCCCGCCGCTGGGCGGACTCGGTCGCCGGCCGCGGCGCCTGCCGGCACCCGGACGGCGCCGCCCGGCTGGTCGGCACCGCCCTGCGCGTCTTCGCCGACGACGTGGCCCGGCACGCCCGCGGCGCCGCCTGCCCGGCCGCGGCGGCCGCCCCGGTCCTCGCCGTACCGGGTCCGTCCACTGAGGACTGGAGGTGAGCGGGGTGCGGCTCGAGGTGGACCGGATCGCGTGCCGCGGGCACGGCCTGTGCGCCGGGCTGCTGCCGGAGGCGGTCTCGCTGGACGACTGGGGCTATCCGGTGGTGGCGGCCGGCGTGCCCGACGAGCTGCGCCGGGCGGCCCGACGCGCGGTTGCCGCCTGTCCCACCCTCGCGCTGCGGATGGTGCGGCCGGCGGCCGCGGCCACTCCAGCGACCCTGCCCGCCCCGCCGACCGCGGCCACGCCGGCCACGGCGGCCGTGCCGGCCCTACCGACCGCAGCCACGCCGACAGCGGCGGCCACGCCGCCCGCCCCGCCCACCAGTGGAGGACCGCCGTGACCGAGCCCGATCGCCGTGCCGAGCGCGACCGCACGCTGGCCCGGGTCCGCGTCAGCACCGCCGTCGCCGGACTCGGCGCCGTCGCGGTCACCGGCGCTCTCGCCGGCTGGCTCGGCCAGCCGGGTCAGGTCTTCGGCGGCGCCACGACCACCTCGCCCGGGGCCGGGACCGGGTCCGGCACCTCGTCGACCAGCCCGTCCGACGGCCTGTCCACCCCCGGCGAGGCGCCCTCCTCCGCCGGCTCCGGCTCGTCCGCGGACCAGCCGCCCGTCGTCTCCGGCGGCTCCTGACGAGCGCGGCCGAAAGCCGCCGGCCGGAATGGTCCCGGTCGGCAGATCCTTGCCCCGGAGTCGGGTGGCGAGGAGAGGCGGTGCCGGGTGTCGAGGCGGGGTTGGGTCCTGTTCGCCGCGATGTGCGTGATCTGGGGCATCCCGTACCTGCTGATCAAGGTCGCGGTGGAGGAGATCGCCCCCTCGACCCTGGTCCTGGCCCGCTGCGCCGTCGCGGCCGTCCTGCTGCTGCCGCTCGCGCTGGCCCGCGGCCAGGTCCGCCCGCTGCTGCCCCGCTGGCG
Source organism: uncultured Actinomycetota bacterium (assembly GCA_963785005.1). GTDB lineage: Bacteria > Actinomycetota > Actinomycetes > Mycobacteriales > CADCTP01 > CADCTP01. Next base: position 840,566 of record CAWATS010000007.1, on the reverse strand, counting down.
GCCGATGCTGGTGTACACCGCCGTCGAGATCTGCGTGCCGTGGCTCCTGCTCGGCTTCGCCGAGCAGCGGCTGTCCAGCTCGCTCACCGGCCTGCTCGTCGCCGCGGTGCCGCTGGTGGGCGCGCTGCTCGCCGGCTTCGGCGCCGGCCGCGAGCGGCTCGGCGCGCGCCGGCTGGTCGGCCTGCTCGTCGGTGTCGCCGGCGTCGGCGCGCTCGTCGGCTTCGAGGTCGGCGCGGGCGACGTCCGGGCGATCATCGCGGTCGCCTTCGTCGCGGTCGGGTACGCGCTCGGGCCGATCATCCTGGCCCGCAGCCTCGCTGACCTGCCCGGCCTGGGCGTCGTGGCGGTGTCCCTGGCGCTGGCGGCGCTGGTGTACATCCCGCCCGGGGTGGCCCAGGCGCCGGACCGCTGGCCGTCCGCCGCCGCCGTCAGCGCGGTGCTGGTGCTCGCGGTGGTCTGCACCGCACTCGCCTTCCTGGTGTTCTTCCAGCTGATCGCCGAGGTCGGGCCGGCCCGGTCGCTCGTCATCACGTACGTCAACCCGGCCGTCGCGGTCCTGCTCGGCGTGCTGATCCTCGGCGAGGCGTTCACGCTCGCCACCGCCGTCGGCTTCGTGCTGATCCTGGCCGGCTCGGTGCTGGCCACCAGTCGCTCCCGGCCGCCGGCGGTGGCGGACGTGCCGGAGCCGGCCGCCCGGAGCGCCGCGGCGACACCCTAGGGTCTCCGGCATGACGGTGGCCGCGGACCGCCCGCCGAGGGCCGGCGCGGACCGGGCGAGCGCCGCCGGCTTCGCCGCCGCGATCGGCGGGCTGGCCGGTGCCGCGCTCGCCGCGCACCGCGGCCGCCGGGCGACCGCGGCCGGGGCGCGCGGCCGGTGCGGTCGGCCCTGGCGGTCTCCGACGCGGTGGCCCGGGCCCGCCAGCGGCCGGACGAGATCCCGGCGCTGTGGTCGCGGATCGCGGCCAGCGCCGCACTGGCCGCCCCGCTCGGCTGGGCGGCCGGCCGGTTCGCCGGCGCCGGCCCGGTGGCGGTGGCGACCGGGACCGGCGCCCTCGCCGGCGCGCTCGGCATCCGCCCGCAGAAGGTGGTGCTCGGGCCGGTGTTCGGGCTCGCCGTCGGCCGGGCGGTCGCGGCCCGCCGGCGACCGGTCGCGCCGGCGGCGGTGGCCGCCGGCACGATGGCTCGCGTACCGGGTCGTCTCGGCGCTGGTCTTCCGCGACGCCCAGGTGAGCCTGCTGGCCGAGCGGGTCCGCGCCGAGGACCTGCCCTTCGTCGTGCCGCTGGAGGCCCGGTCCCGCTACGTCGGCACCGGCTACGTGCGCGAGCTGGCCGGCGTGCTCGGCGGCGGCTACGTCGCCGACGCGCCCGACGTCGGCATCGTCGCCGCGCTGGACGAGCTGGCCGGGCCGGACTTCGACCCGGCGGCCGTCGACCCGCTGGTGCGCGAGTTCTACGAGCACACCACCCGGTTCGCGCTCGACATCGTCCCGCAGTGGCGGCTGTGGGTGCGGCCCGGCTACCTGCTCTACCGGACGCTGGTGGCCCGGCCGCTCGGGCAGGCCAACGTGCCGATGAACCAGCGGGAGACGCTGCGCGGCGTCCGCAGCCGGATCGACACCATCACGCTCGCCCGGCGACCGACGTGATCGGCGTCCGCGGCTGGATCCGGTCCTTCGCCGACGACGACGAGCCGATCTACGTCGGCATCTACACCACCTACCGGCACGAGGGCCGCGGCTACGTCAGCGTCGGCTTCCCGGTCCCGCAGGGCAGCTTCACCGCGACGCTGGCTGCCGCGGGCCCGGCCCGGCGGCGGGCTGGTGCTCACCAGCCGGAGCGAGCTCGACCAGCCCGGCCACTACCTGACCTACGTCGACCCGGCGACGCGGCGAGCTGACCACGCTGGCCGTGCACGGCTTCGCCGAGCAGCTCGACGTCCACGTCGAGGGCGGCGAGCTGCGGGCCGAGCACGCGTTCTGGGTCTTCGGGCTGCCGTTCCTGGTCCTGCACTACCGGATCCGGCGGAAGGCCTGACCACCGGCGCCCGGGCAGCCGGCAAGGTCAGGGACGGACCGGCAGCTGCTGCACCGCCCACCCGTTGCCGTCGGGGTCGCTGAAGAACACGAACGACCCCCAGTCGAAGACCTGCACGTCGCTGACCTCGACCCCGCGGCCGGCCAGCTCGGCCCGGGCGGCCTCGATGTCGGTGACCACGAGCTGCAGCCCCTCGACCGAGCCCGGCGGCATCGCGGACAGGCCCGTGCCGACGGCGATCGACGCCGGCGAGCCGGGCGGGGTGAGCTGCGCGAAGCGCACCCCGCCGCCGACGTCGGCGTCCATGTCGAGGGCGAAGCCGGCCTGCTCGGTGTAGAACGCGATCGCGCGGTCGGTGTCGGAGACGGGCACCTGCACGAGCTCGAGCCTGAAATCCATGGCCGGAGGCTACCGGCGGCCGCCGACAGTCCAGGCGTCCATTAGGGCGGCGAGCAGCGCGACCACCCCCGCCGGCCCGGCCACGGCGATGTCGGCGCGGGCGACCACCTCGGCGGCCTCCGGTGAGGCGCTGGCCACCGTGACGCCCGGGATGCCGGCCGCCCGCAGCCGCTCGACGGCGGCGAACGCCGGGAGGTCGCCGAGGTCGTCACCGGCGAACAGCACCGCGCCGGGCCGCGCCTGTTCGGCCAGCCGGCGCAGCACGCCGCCCTTGTCGAAGCCGGGCGGCCGCAGCTCCAGCACCATCTTGCCGGGGTGCACCTCCAGCCCGAGCTCGTCCGCCAGCGGGCCGACCACGGGCGCCAGCCGGGCCAGCTCGCCGTCCGGGGCGGCCGCCCGCCGGGTGTGGACCACCAGTGCGAGCCGCTTGTCCTCGACCCAGACGCCGGGGTCGGCGCCGGCGTCCGCCAGCACGGCCGCCAGCCGCGACCGGGCCGCGGTCACCGCCGCCGGCTCGGGCGGCGTGCTCAGCGAGCCGGCCTGCCACCGCTCCGCACCGTACTGGCCCTCGACGACGAGACCGGGCACGGAGTCCAGGCCGCCGAGCTCGACGGCGACCGCGGCCGGCCGGCCGGTCACCACCGCCAGCGTGCCCACCCGGCCGGCCAGCCGGCGGAGCACCTCGATCGCGCCCGGCGCCGGCCACGCCCGCGTCGGCTCGGCCACGATCGGCGCCAGCACCCCGTCGTAGTCCAGCGCGACCAGCACGCGCGCCGGGTCCGCCCGCAGCGCCGCCCACCCGGCCCGGCCGGCCTCGGTCGTCGGCTCCGGCACCGCATCGGACACGCCGCCACCCTAGCCGCGGGTCGCGGTAGCGTCCGGCCATGGTCGGCATCGACGAGCCGCGGCCGGTCTCCGCCGAGTCCGCGGAGCTGGGGGAGGGCGCCCGCTGGGACGCCGGCCGCGGGGAGCTGCTCTGGGTGGACATCCTCGGCGGCGTGCTGCGCCGCGCGGTGGAGGACGGCGGCGGGCTGCGCACGATCGCGGCGGTCCGGATCGGCGAGCCGCTCGGTGCGGCCACCACCGTCGACGCCGCCGCCGGGGGAGGGTGGCTGCTCGCCGCCGGCCGCGGCTTCCGGCACCTCGCCCCGGACGACGCCGTGACGTCCCTGGTCGACGTCGAGCCGCCGGACGTCCGGATGAACGACGCCGCCTGCGACCCGCAGGGACGCCTGTGGGCGGGCTCGGTGGCGCACGACGGGCACGCGGGCGGCAGCCGGCTGGTCCGGTGCGACCCGGACGGGGCGGTCCGCGAGGTGATCCCCGGCCAGACGACCGCGAACGGGCTGGGCTGGAGCCCCGACGGGCGCACGCTCTACCACGCGGACTCCGGCCCCGGGGTCGTCACCGCGTACCCCTTCGACCCGGTCACCGGCGAGCTCGGCGGGGGCGAGGTGCTGCTCCGGCCGGAGGTCGGCACGCCGGACGGGCTGCTGGTCGACGACGAGGGCGGGCTCTGGGTGGCGTTGCACGGCGCCGGCGAGGTCCGGCGGCACGCCCCGGACGGCTCGACGCTGGCCGTCGTCCGGCTGCCGGTCTCGCAGCCGACGTCGATGGCGATCGGCGGGGCGTCCGGGCGGCGGTTGTTCGTCACCACCGCCCGGGAGAACTTCGACGAGCGGCAGCTGGCCGCCCAGCCGGACGCCGGGCGGGTCTTCACGGTCGACGACGTGGGCGTGACCGCGCCGCCGATGCGGCCGTACCGCGGCCTGCTGCCGACCCGCCTCGCCCCGGGGTGACGCCACTCGGCGCCGGGCGCCGGCCAGCCGGGCCGGCCAGCGGCGCATCCCGGCGCCGATCTCTGGGTATCTCGTCGGCGCAGGTCCACCGTCGACGTGGGGAGACCAGATGATCGACCAGGGTTCGGTGCCCTCGCTGATGGGCAGCACGGTCCGGGACGAGACCGGCGACAAGATCGGCAAGGTCGGCCAGGTCTACCTGGACGACACCACCGGGCAGCCGGAGTGGGTGACGGTCCGGACCGGCCTGTTCGGCACCCGGGAGAGCTTCGTCCCGCTGGCGGCCGCCCGGGTCGAGGGCGACGAGCTCGTGGTGGACGTGTCCAAGGACCGGGTCAAGGATGCGCCGCAGATCGACGAGGACGGCCATCTGTCCGAGCAGCAGGAGGCCGAGCTCTACAGCTACTACGGCGTCAGCCCGGGCGCGTTCGGGCGGGACACCGGCCCGACCGACGGGTACGCGGCCGACGGCGGGTACGCGGCCGGCACCAGCGGCACCGACCCGGACGAGTACGCCGGCACCTCCGTCACTCCGGACGTCGCGACGGCCCCCGCGCCGACCCCCGTGCCGGCCCCCGCGCCGGACCCCGCGCCGACCGCCGGGTCTGACGTCACCCCGGAGGCCGCGTACGCGCCCGGCACGTCGTACGCCGGCGCCGCCGCCAGCAGCCACGCCGGCACCCCGGACGCGGCGGCCGGGCAGGCCGACCCCGCCGTGGTCGAGACGGTCGAGTCCGACTCGCCCGCGCTGGGCGGTCCCGGCGACGCGGGTGCCGACCCGGGCAGCGCCACGACCGACGGCGCGGACGCGGCGTCCCAGCCGGACGACGCGGTGGCCGCCGGCGAGGAGGAGGCGCCGCGCACCGAGTCCAGCCGGGCCCGGCTGCGCCGCTACGCCGCTCCGGACGGCGGCACCGACGACCGGCTCTGAGTCGCCGGTGGGGTGGCCGGCTCAGCCGGGCGGGCCGCCCCACTCGAGCAGCATGATGGTCGCGTCGTCCTGCAGCATGCCGTCCTGGTGGTCGAGCACGGCCTTGATCAGCCGGCGCAGCACCTCCGGCCCGGCGTGGCCGGACGCGGACGCGCGGACCACGAAATCGGCCAGCCGCTCGTCGCTGAAGAACTGGCCCTTCCGGCGGGCCTCGACCACGCCGTCGGTGTAGAGCACGATCCGGTCCCCGGGCTCCAGCTGCACGGTGTGCACCGGCGCCGCGGTCGGGGTGAACAGCAGCCCGAGCGGGGTGGCCGGCCGGGCCGCGAGCGGCTTGACCTGCCGGTCGTGCCGCAGCAGCAGCGGCGGCAGGTGCCCCGCGGAGACCCAGCTGAACGCCCCGGTCGAGACGTCCAGGTCGACCAGCAGCCCGGTGACGAACTGCTCCCGGTCGAAGTGCGCGGCGATCGCGCGGTCCACGGCCGCGTACGTCCCGGGCAGGTCGGCGCGCGCCCGGCGGGCGTTGCGGTAGGCGCCGACGGCGAGGGTGGCGAGCAGCGTGGCGCCGAGCCCGTGTCCCATCGCGTCGAAGAGCGCGACCTGCAGCCGCCCGTCGTTGACCGCGTAGTCGAAGGCGTCGCCGCCGACCTCGTCCCACGGCTCCAGCAGGGCGGCCAGCGAGAACCGCTCCGTGCTCACCGTCGTCGGCGGCAGCAGCCGCCACTGGATCTCCGCCGGCAGCCGCATCGGCCGGACCCGGCGGACCAGCTCGAAGACGTCCCCGTACGCCCAGCGGGTCGACAGCAGGGTGGCGACGGTGTCGGCGAAGTGCTCGATCCCCCCGCGGACCGCGTCCTCCTCGGCCGCCGGCACCGCGACCTCGAGCACGCCCAGCCGCTCCGACCCCTCGACCAGCGGGAGCCACAGCCGCCGGGCGCCGGGGTCACCGTCGCCGGCGTGCACGAGCCCGGTCCGGTACGCCCGGCCGGCCAGCGTGCTCTCCACCCCGAGCGGCACCCGCGGCGCCATCCCCGGGTACGGCAGCGGCAGCAGCCGGGTCTGGCCGTAGTCGGCGAGGTAGATCACGGCATCGGAGAGCCCGGCCGCCGCCGCGCTCTCGGCGACCAGCGGTGCGAGGTCGCCGGGCGCGCTGCGGCGGGTCCGGCGCACCATCTCGCCGATCACCGCCGCCGGGTCGAGCGCCATGCTCTGACAGTACGGGGTGCGGATCGGATCCGGTCGTAGCCGCCCGTTCCGGACAGTGACAGCCAGTGGTGGTTTTGGTGCGGTTGGTAAGGACTCTCCGAAGCACTTCTGTCGTTGCGGTGCGAAGTGTCATGCTCCCGTCTCAACCTCAGCCGGGACGGGGGCGACATGGGAAGGCACCGGTCCGACCAGCCGACGCAGGGCTTCGGCAGCCCGCCGGGGCCGCAGCACGAAGTCTCCCCGCGGCGCACCGCGCTGTGGGTCGCCGTCGCGGTGCTCGTGGTGGTCGCGACCGCGTCCACCGCCGTCGCCATGCTCGCCGGCGGCTCGGGCGGGCAGACCGCCGGCGCCGGCGGGCCGTCCTGCGAGCGGAGCCTGCGGGTGGTCACCTCCTCGTCGTTCGCTCCGGTGCTGGACCGGCTCGAGCCCACGCTGGACCGTGGGGCGGACTGCGTGGCGCTCGACACCGTCGTCGTGGACGGGCGCCCGGCGGCCCACCGGGTGGCCGAGCGCGAGGCGGACGTGTGGATCCCCGATGACGTCTCCTGGGCGGCGGTCGCCGGCTCCGGCCTGCTCGCCGAGGAGGGCGAGGCCGGCTCCGGCACGGTGCTGGCCACCAGCCCGATCTACCTGGTAGCCGACGACGCGACCGCGGCGAAGGTCGCCGCGGCGGGCGGGTCGTGGCTCGGGTTGGCCGGCCTGCTGACCGGCCCCTCCGGCGTGCGGCTGGCCGTCAAGGACCCCAACTCGTCCGGCGCCGGGATGGTGGCCGCCGGCAGCCTGGGCGAGGCGGTGTGGCTGGACGAGGGGATGGACGCGTCGTCGGCCGCGCTGTCCCGGACGCTGCGGGTGACCCGGACCGTCCCCGGCCCGGCCAGCGCGATGCCCCGGCGGGGCGAGGTCGGGCTGGTGCCCGAGTACGAGCTGCTGGCCGCACGGGACCAGGTCGGCGACCGCACGGTGCTGCCCGGCACCGACCACACCGCGCTGCTGCGCTTCGGCTGGCTGCCCACCGCCGCCGCCGTCGGCATGCCCGAGCGGGCCGCGGCGCTGCAGCGGCTGCTGTCGGTGCTGAAGGGCAGCGCCGCCGCCGACGCCGTCTCGGCCGCCGGGCTGCGCCGGCCGAACGGGCCCGCCCCCCCGACCGCCCCCAAGGGCCTGCTGCCGCCGCTGGCCGGGAAGGCGCTGGAGATGCTCAAGCCGCACCACGTCGACCACGTCTTCGCGGCCTGGTACGTGCAGGACCGGCGCAGCAGCACCCTGTTCGCGGTCGACGTGTCCGGGTCGATGGCGGATCCGGCACCGGGCACGCAGACCCCCCTGATCGACCTGGTCCGGCAGGGCTGCCTCGCCGTCGGCCGGCTGCTGCCGGACGAGTCCTCGCTCGGGCTGTGGGCGTTCGGCTCCCGGCTCGAGCCGCCGCGCGACTACCGCGTGCTGCTGCCGACCCAGCCGCTGGACGCGACCCAGCGCGCGGCGCTGGGCAGCGCGGTCCGCAAGCTCGCCGCCCAGACCACGGGCACCGGGCTCTACGACACCATCCTCGCCGCGTACGCCGCGGCGACCGCCTCCTACCGGGAGGGCATCGGCAACCAGGTGGTCGTCTTCACCGACGGCCGCAACGAGGACGACCCGGGCTCGATCGCCGCGGCGGAGCTCGCCAGCCGGCTGAAGGCGACCGCCGACGAGGAGCGGCCGGTCGAGCTGACCGTCGTCGCCTTCGGCGCCCGGCCCGACGCCGACGTGCTGGAGGGCGTGCTGGAGCCGGTCGACGGCCACCTGTCGAAGGTGCAGACCCCGGAGCAGGTGTCGGCCGCCTTCCTGCACGCCGCCGCCAGCGGCGTGCAGGGCTGAGCCGGCCTGAGCCCCGCTTGACCCCCCGTCGGTGAGTGACACGCCGCGGCAGCCGTCCCGGATGTCACCGACGGGGGGTCAAGCGGGTCGGGCGACGCAGGCGGCGGTGCGTAGGGTGGCCGGGATGGGCAGCGGGCCGCGGCGGGTGACCGGGCCGGCGCCGGCCGGGCTGCCCGGCGGGGCGGCGGCCGACCTGGTCGAGGAGACCTTCGCGCTCGGCGGCCGGGAGGTCCGGCTGCTGCGCCCGGCCGACGGCGACGCGCTGCTGGACGAGGTGCTCGCCGAGGACGACCCGGGCGACGACCGGCTGCCGTTCTGGGCCGAGCTGTGGCCCAGCGGCGGCGCGCTGGCCGCCGCGGTCGCGGTGCGGCGGCTGGCCGGCACCCGGGCGCTCGAGCTCGGCTGCGGGCTCGGCCTGGTCAGCGTGGTCGCCGCGGCCGCCGGGGCGGACGTGCTGGCGGCCGACCAGTCCGGGGAGGCGGTCGCCTTCACCGCGGCGAACGCGGCCCGCAACGGGGTCGCGGTCCGGACCGTCGTCTGCGCGTTCGACCGGCCGGCGCCGCTGCTGGCCGGCGCTCCGTGGGACCTCGTCCTGGCCGCCGACGTGCTCTACGAGTCGCGCAACGTCCCGGCGCTGCTGGACCTGCTGCCCCGACTGGTCGGTCCCGGCGGCGAGGTCTGGCTCGCCGACCCCGGCCGCCCGCGCGAGCGCGACTTCCTGGCCGGTGTCGACGCGGCCGGCTGGCGTCGCGAGAGCATCGCGGTCAGGCCGCCCGTCACCGTCCACCGGCTCCGCCCGCCGCCGGACTGACCCGCCCGGCTCGCACCGACAGGGCGTTGACACCCGCGCCGGGCCCTGGATCATCGTCCTGGGAGCGGGCGGAATCGGGGTGGGCGGTGGATCCGGATCCTGACCGGCCGGATCGGCCGGCTGCCAGGCGCGGGTGGGCGTGGGCCGCGCTGAGCGCGCTGGCGCTGCTGGTGCTCGGCTGCCTGGTCGCGCTCGCGGCCGCGCTGCCGGACGTGGCCGTCTTCGGTGTGACGGCCGTGCTCAACACGGCGGTGCTCGCCACCGCCGGCTGGTGGGCGTTCACCACCCGGCGGACCTGGAAGCGCCGGCTGAACCTGGTGGTCGCGGGTCTGGCCGCGGTGCTGCTGGCCGTCGACGTCCTCTGGTTCGGGCTGAGCCGGGTGCTGTGGGTGGCCGGCCTGGTCGCCGTGCTGTTCGGCTACGTCCTGGCAGCCCGGCGCGCGCTGGCCGGCGCCGCGCCGGTCGAGCTCGCCGAGCGGCCGGCGCCCCGGCACCCGTGGCTGCTGGTCAACCCCCGCTCGGGCGGCGGCAAGGCGGCCCGGCTCGACGTCGCCGCCGCCGCCCGCGGCCGCGGGGTGGCGGTGCACCTGCTGGAGCCCGGTGAGGATCCCGCCACGCTCGCCCGGGCGGCGGTCGCGGCCGGCGCCGACTCGGTCGGGATGGCCGGCGGCGACGGCTCGCTCGGTGCCGTGGCCGCCGTCGCCGTCGAGCACGACCTGCCGTTCGTCTGCGTGCCGGTCGGCACCCGCAACCACTTCGCCACCGACGTCGGCCTGGACCGGACCGCGCCGCTGCGGGCGCTGGACGCGTACGGCGAGCAGACCGGGCGGGAGCGCCGGATCGACGTGGCCGCCGTCGGGGAGCGGGTCTTCCTCAACAACGTCTCGCTCGGCTCGTACGCGACCATGGTGCACGAGCCCGGCTACCGGGAGGCCAAGCTGGCCACCGCGCGCGCCACGCTGCCCGCCGACCTGCGCGGGCAGCCGGTGCGGCGGCCGCTGTCGCTGCGCGACCCCGACGACCGGCTGCACACCGGGCCGTTCCTGCTGCTGGTCGCCAACAACGTCTACGACGTGCGGCCGCCGATGCGGGTCGGCGCCCGGCAGCGGCTGGACGCCGGCGTGCTGCAGGTCTCGGCGCTCTACCCGGGCTCGGAGCAGGGTGCGGCACTGGCCCGGCTGGTCGCCCAGCTCGCGGTCGGGCGGACGCCGGAGGAGGCGCGGTGGACACAGTGGACGGCGGCTTCGGTGCGGGTCGACGCGCAGGCGGACCGGGTCCCGGCCGGCGTCGACGGGGAGGCGGTGCAACTGCAGGCGCCGCTGGACTTCCGCAGCCTGCCGGGCGTGCTCCGGGTGCGGATGCCACCACCGTCCGAGGCCAGGATGGACAGCCGGCTGCTGGCCAGGGCGACCGTACGTCGGTTGTGGACGATCGCGCGGACCGGCGGCGGGGCGTGACCGGCACCCGCCCGGAGGGGGCCGGCGAGGTGGCCGGCGACGTGGCCGGCGACGTGGCCGGCGACGCGGCCGGCGACGCGGCCGGCGACGGGCCGGCGAGGGAATCCGGGCGGCGCTGCACCGGCTGGACGCCGAGCTGTTCCGGCGTACCGCGGCGAGGCACGACCCGGTCCTCGACCGGGTGCTGCCCGCGCTGTCCCGGGCCGCCGACAACTCCGTGCTGTGGCTGGGGATCGCCGCCGGGCTGGCGGTGACCGGGCGGCGCCGGGCGGCGCTGCGTGCCGTCGCCTCGGTCGCGGTGGCCAGCACGACCACCAACGCCGCGGCCAAGCTGCACTTCCGCCGGGTCCGCCCCCCGCTGCACACGGTGCCGCCCGCGCGGCGGGTGCGCCGCATCCCGGTCACCACGTCCTTCCCGTCCGGGCACAGCGCGTCGGCGGCGGCCTTCGCCACCGCGGTGGGGCTGGAGGTGCCGGCGCTGGCCGCTCCGGTCGGCCTGCTCGCCGCCGCTGTCGCCTGGTCGCGGGTGTGGACCGGCGCCCACTACCCCGGCGACGTCGTCGCCGGCACCGGGATCGGCGTGCTCGCGGCCGTCTCGACCCGCCGGCTCGTCCACCGCCGCCGCTGAGCCACCGGTCCGGCCGGTGTCTCTAGGCTTGCCCGCGTGCGGACCAACCGGCCGGTGCTGCTGGCGCTGTCGAGCACGCCGGCGCGGGCCGACCTGGCGGAACGGGAGCTGCGCAAGCGCTACGGGTCCGACTACGAGGTCGTCTGCCGCCGTTCGGCCGGGGCGGCACTGCGGGCGCTGGAGGCGATCCGGTCCCGCGGCGGGCGGGTGGCCCTGCTGCTCGCGGACCTCCGGCCGGCCGGCACGCAGTTCCTGGACCGTGCGCACGGCCTGCAGCCCGCCGCCAAGCGGGTGCTGCTGTTCGAGTGGGGTGACCGCAGCGCCGGCCCCGAGGTGATCCGGGCCTGGACGCGGGGTGGGGTCGACGACTGGCTCACCTGGCCGACGCGGGTCGGCGACGAGCACTTCCACCAGGGAGTCAGCGCGTTCCTCTACGACTGGGCCCGGCACCACCAGCCCGGCGTCGAGGCGGTGCAGGTCGTCGGCGAGCGGTGGTCGCCCCGCTCGCACGGGATCCGCGACCTGCTCAGCCGCAACAGCGTGCAGTACGCCTTCCACGAGCCGGACTCGGAGCACGGCCGGGCCGTGCTGGCGCGGGCGGGCGCCGCCGCCGGCCGGCTGCCGCTGCTGGTGGCCATCGACGGGACCGTGCTCGCCGACCCGTCGAACGCCGAGATCGCCGCCGCCCTGGGCGTGCCGACCCGACCCGGCCCGGACACCTACGACGTCGCCGTCATCGGCGCCGGGCCGGCCGGGCTCGCGGCCGCGGTCTACGCGGCGTCCGAGGGACTGAGCACCGCGGTGGTGGAGCAGGAGGCGATCGGCGGGCAGGCCGGCAGCAGCTCGCTGATCCGCAACTATCTCGGCTTCCCGCGCGGGGTCAGCGGCAGCGAGCTGGCGGTCCGCGCGGTCCAGCAGGCCGGGATGTTCGGCGCCGCGATCCTGTACGGCCGCGCGGTCGGCCTCCGGCTGGGTGGACCGGAACAGGCGGTCGTCCTCGACGCCGGCGGGGAGCTGCGATGCCGGTCGGTGGTGGTCGCCAGCGGGGTGTCCTACCGCCGGCTCGGGATCCCCGCTCTGGAGGCGCTGACCGGAGCGGGCGTCTTCTACGGCGCCGCGGCGTCCGAGGCGAGGGCGCTGGCCGGCGAGCGGGTGTACGTGGTCGGCGGCGCCAACTCGGCCGGCCAGGCGGCGCTGCACCTGGCGCGGTACGCGGCCGCGGTGACGCTGGTCGTCCGGCGGGCCACGCTCACCGACACGATGTCCGACTACCTGGTCCGCCAGATCGCCACCACCGCGAACCTCACGGTGCTCCACGGCGTGGAGGTGACCGGAGGCGAGGGCGAGGGACGGCTCACCGCCGTGGTGCTGCGGGACCGCGGGTCCGGCGACACCAGGACCGTGCCGGCGGCCGCCCTGTTCGTCCTGATCGGCGCCGAGCCGCGGACGTCCTGGCTGCCGGCGGCGGTCCGCCGCGACGAGCGCGGTTTCGTGCTCACCGGGCCGGACCTCGGGGCCGCACCGGTGGGCTGGTCGCTGCCCCGGGCCCCGATGCTCTTCGAGACCAGCGTGCCGGGCGTCTTCGCCGTCGGTGACGTCCGGCACGGGTCGGTCAAGCGCGTCGCCTCCTCGGTCGGCGAGGGCTCGGTGGCGATCCGAATGGTGCACGACCACCTGGCGGACGCGTGAGCGCCCGGCGCCGCCGGCCGGCGGGCGGATAGGCGGCGGGGATGGCGGGTGTCGAGGACGTGCGCGCGGTGGCGCTGTCGTTGCCGCGGACCGAGGAGCGGCTGGTGCGGGAGCGGGTGACGTTCCGGGTCGGCCGGCTGGTCTACCTGTCCGTCTCGGCGGACGAGCGGTGGCTCGGCTTCGCCTTCCCGCGGGAGGAGCGGGCGGCGCTGATCGCCTCCGAGCCGGCCAAGTTCCACCCGCCGCTCCGCTCGGACGAGCGGTACAACTGGGTCCGGCTGTGGCTGCCGGCGGTCGAGCCGGCCGAGCTGCGCGAGCTGGTGATCGACGCCTGGCGGCTGGTGGTGCCCAAGCGGGTCGCCGCGGCCCACCTCGACGACCCGCCCGGCGGCTGACCGGAGGAGGTCAGTCGCCGCCGGCCGCGGGCCAGCCCTGGCGCTTCCAGGTCATGACCAGGCCCAGGTTCTGGTTGTGGCGGAGGGTGGCGAGCAGGGCCGCCGTCGCGGCGGGTGCGGCGTCCGGGTGCAGGGCGCGGTGGACCTCGGCGGCGCCGTCGGACCCGGCGGCCGCGACCAGGGCGCTGGCGCTGCGGATGCCGAGCGCGCGCAGCCGGGTGGACACCTCGTCGGTACGGCCGGTCGAGCCCCGTGTCTCCGCCGGGCCGAGCTGGGTCAGCAGGATCGCCTGGTCCACCCAGTCGATCACCCGCTCCGGCGGGTAGGGCGTCGAGACGAGCAGCCCGGGGATGTCCGCGGTCGCCATGTTCGGGACGTTCTCGATGTCCTCCTCCTCGAGCCGGGTCTCGTGCCAGACGGTGAGCCCGTCGAGGTCGGTCAGCGGCAGCCCGGCCTGCAGGCTCGGCACCGCCACGCTCGTCACCCGGGTGAAGAGCGTCTCCATGATCTGCCAGAGGACGCGGGGGAAGACCCCGACGACGAAGGCGATCGTGAGGATCTGCCAGCTCGACGTCCACAGCAGCTCGCCGGCGACCCTGGCCAGCACCCAGATGCCGATCACCGCCAGGATCAGCCGCATCGAGGTGGCGACGTACGCGCTGCCGTGCAGGTCCTTCAGCAGGTACCGCCGGAAGATCATCTGCAGCGAGAAGAAGTACGCGCCGAGGAAGGCGAACGTCGCCGGGGTGGACACCGGCGACAGGGCCTGCGCCCAGTCCGCCGTCTCCGGCGCGCCGTCCGGCAGCAGCACCTGCGCGTCCGGCACCTGGAACGGCAGCGTGACGAGCCAGCCCAGGGTGACCAGGACGGTCGAGAGCAGCACCGGCACGGTCGTCGTCGCCAGCGGGGTCGTCGCGTCGGCGTCCGACCGGGAGTAGATCCGGGGCTGGTCCGCCAGCACGTCGTCGAAGACACCGGGCGACAGCGGCCCGTACACCGCCTCGAACTTCTGCAGGTAGCCGCTGACCCGCCGGGTCCGGTCCGGGTCGGACTGCGGATCGCCGCCGCCGCCCTCGTGCCGCAGCAGGCCGAGCCGCTGCAGGTTCGCCAGGTACTCGTTCAGCAGGCTCGCCTTCTGGTTGGCGATGAACAGGTACCACATCGCCGCCGGCAGCAGGCAGACGACGACGACGAAGACCGTGCGCAGGCTGATCGTCTGCCAGCGGGCCGGCAGCGCGGCGACGCTCGCCACCGCGAGCACCACCAGCGGCATGACGACGAAGATGAACAGCCCCGCGCGCTTGGCCGGGGTCAGCAGCGTCAGCCGCCGCTGCACCGGCGGGATCAGCAGCGCGACGACGACCACCAGCACGGCGAGCGCGCCGCCCCACCACCACTTCAGGACGACCGGCCGGGCGCTGTCGTTGTAGAGGGCGACCGCGAGGCCGATGCCGACCCAGAACAGCAGGCCGACGACGACGCTCAGCCGGGACGCCGGCTCGGTGCCCCCGCCGGCCGCCGGCCCCGCTCCGGCCGCGACCGCCGGACCGTCACCGGCAGGCCCGGCGCACTCCGCCCGGGTCGCCGGGCGCCGCCGGGCGCCCGACCGTCGGTGGCGCCGCGACAGCCGACGACCCGTCGAGGTCGTCCTGCCGTGCCGGCGCCGGTCCCGCCGCCAGATCAGTCTCGTGGGTCATGACCAACCCCCGCCCCACGCCGGCCGGCGCCAGCGCCGGCTCACCCGGAAGGAGCGGACCGGGTGGCCCGCTGATACCTCCCGGCCCGCCCGGGGTCCAGTGCCGAGCTAGCCGAGGCGGGCCTCGGCGCGGAGCAGGTCGGCGAGGGCCTGCGGGTCGGTGGCCAGGCCGCGCGCCGTGAACCAGGCCGCGACGTTCGCCACGTCCCGGTCGAGGAACCAGGATCCCCGCGGGTTCGCCACCACGTCCACCACCTGGGGCAGGTCGATCATCACCAGCCGGTCGCCGGCCACGAGCAGGTTGTACGCGGACAGGTCGCCGTGGGCCAGCCCGGCCCGGGCGAGCAGGACCAGCAGGTCGACCAGCTGGGACCACAGCGGTCCCAGGTCGGCGCCGCGGGTGGGCAGCTCGGCCAGCCGCGGGGCGGCGGTGCCGTCCGGGTCGCCGACGAACTCGAGCAGCACCTCGGTGCCGAGGACCTGCACCGGGTAGGGGACCGCCGCGCCGAGTGTCCACAGCAGACACAACGCGGCGAACTCCGCACCGGCCCACTGCCCGGCGATCAGCTGGCGACCGAACGCGGTCCGGGTCCGCATCGCCCGCATCTCGCGGGACCGGCGTACCCGCCGACCCTCGGTGTAGGCGGCGTCCCGGTGGAACTGGCGGTGCCGGGCGTCCCGGTACCGCTTGGCGGCCAGCAGGCAGGACCGGTCGCCGTCGGGGACGCCCCGCCAGAGCAGGTGGACGTCGGCCTCCTTGCCGGTCTTCAGCACGCCGCGGTCGACGTCGACCGCGGCCAGCTCGGTGACGAGCCAGTCCGGGTACGGCTCGGGCCCGCGCTCGCCGGCCGTGGACAGGTCCCACGTCGACCAGCGCTCACCGCCGCCCGGGACGTCGTCGTCGGAGTAGTCGTACTCGACGGGCCGGGGGCGGCTGTGCACCGCACCGGCTCGTCGTCGTCGAACCGTGGCTTGCGGCGTCGCACGGTGGGCATCTCCATCGCCAGGTCGGCGCCCACCGGTGCGGACGGTCGGTCAGCCGGCGGGCGGGTGCGGGCGGAACGCGGGCAGCTCGAAGACAGGCACGGTCACCACTGCCACCCCCTCCCGCTCCGCCGGCGCACCGGCAGCCATCGGACCCCGTCACCCTGCCCGCGCCGGCCCGGCCCGGGCAACCGGTTATCCGGGCAAGACTCGCCGCGACACGCCGGAGCGCACGCCGCCGTCCGGTGGCGGCGGTGTCACGATCGCGGCGTGTCCGGACCCCCGAACGGGCGCCGGCGCGGGATCGGTCCCACCGATCTCGCCGTCCTGCTCGCCTGCGTGCTGGCCGTCCTGCTCACCGAGCAGCCGCCGGACCCGGCGTCCGCCGGGGCCGCACCGCCGCCGGCCGCCAGAGCCGCCAGCGCCCCGAAGCCCGAGACCGAGCGCCGGGCCCAGCTGGCGGTCCTCGACGCCGACGGCGTGCAGCGGCGGCTCGCGACGGGTGGCGAGGCGTCGATCGCGCTGACCTTCGACGACGGTCCCGACCCGCGGTGGACGCCGGCGGTGCTCGACCTGCTCCGCCGGCACCGGGCGACGGCCACCTTCTGCCTGGTCGGCCGGCACGTCGCGGAGCACCCCGAGCTGGTGCGCCGGATCGCCGAGGAGGGCCACGCGCTGTGCAACCACACCTGGACGCACGACGTGTCCCGGCTGCGGACCCGATCCGCGGTCCGGGACGAGCTGGTCCGGACCAGCGAGGCGATCGTCGGGGCCTCGGGCGGGCTGCGGCCCCGCTACTTCCGGGCGCCGCAGGGCGACTGGGCACCCGCCGCCGTCGCGGAGGCCGACCGGCTCGGCCTGCGCCTGCTGGGGTGGAGCGTCGACCCGCTCGACTGGCGCCGGCCGCCCGCCGCGGAGATCGCCCGGCGGGTGCTCGCGGGCGCCGGGCCGGGCGCGGTCGTGCTGCTGCACGACGGCTACGGCAAGCGCGCCGCCACCGTCACCGCGCTGGAGACGATCCTGCCGGCGCTGGACGCCCGGCGCCTGCGGTACGCCACTCCGTAGGCCGGTGCGGGCGCCGTCGCCTACTGTCTCGGGTATGGGACGGCGGGCGCGGCGGCTGCTCCGGCCGGCGGGCGCCCTCGCGGTGCTGATGGTCGCCACCGGCTGCGCGGGGAACGAGTCCCCGCGCCGGACAGGCCGCCCCCGCGCCGTCGCCGCGGTCCGCCGCGCCGGCGACCACGCACGGCGGGCACAGCTCGCCGGCCCCGCCGCCGGCCGCACCGCTGCGCGCCGGCGAGCGGTTGACCACGCTCACCGCCCCCCGGCCGTACGCGCCCCGGCCGCCCGCCGGGGCCACCGACGAGTACCGCTGCTTCCTCGTCGACCCGCAGCTGAGCCGGCGGACCTTCCTGACCGGCAGCCAGTTCCTGCCGCGCAACGTCGGCATCGTCCACCACGCGATCTTCTACCGGGTCGACCCGGTCGACGTCGCGGAGGCCCGCAGGCTCGACGCCGACGCGCCGGGCGACGGCTGGACCTGCTTCGGCGGCACCGGCATCGGCGGCTCGGCGCCGGGCCAGCAACTGGACGCCGGCGCCGCCTGGGTCGCCGCCTGGGCGCCGGGCGGCGGCGAGGGCCTGGCCCCGCACCGGCACCGGCCACCTGCTGGAGCCGGGCGGGCGGCTCGTCATGCAGGTGCACTACAACCTGCTCCGCGCGGGCGGGGCGGGCACCGCCACCGACCAGCCCGGCATCCGGCTGCGCCTGATGGACGGCGCCGCCCGCCTGGCCCCGCTGCGGACCACGCTGCTGCCGGCGCCGGTCGAGCTGCCGTGCGCGGCCGGCGAGTCGGGCCCGCTGTGCGACCGCGAGGCGGCGGTGCTCGACGTCATGCGCCGCTTCGGCTACCGGGCGGGGGCCACGGTGGGTGGCCTCACCCTGCTGTGCAGCCCGGGAAACCGGCCGGTCGCCGGCAGCGTCCAGCGCTGCGACCACACGGTCCGGCGACGCCGCCACCCTGCACGCGGTCGCCGGTCACATGCACCTGCTCGGCAGCTCGATCCGGGTCGAGCTCAACCCCGGCACGGCGCGGGCCCGGACCCTGCTCGACGTCCGCACGTACAACTTCCACGACCAGCGGGCGCTCCCGCTCCCGCGGCCGGTGACCGTGCGCCCGGGCGACACGTACCGGGTGACCTGCACCCACGACGCCGGCCGGCGCCGGCACCTGGCCGAGCTGCGCGGCGTCCCGGCCCGCTACGTGGTCTGGGGCGACGGCACCACCGACGAGATGTGCCTCGGCGTCGTGGTCGCCTCCCGCCCCTGACCGCCAGCCGGAGCCCGCGGTGCGGGACCGGTCAGGAGGTCCTGGCGTCCACGGCCGCGGCCAGCCCGGCGCGCATGGCGTCGAGCGGTGCCGGCCTGCCGGTCATGAGCTCGACCTGGGCGGCGGCCTGGTGCAGCAGCACGGCGAGACCGCCGACCGTCCGGCATCCCGCGGCGGCGGCTGCGGCGGCGAAACGGGTCGGCCAGGGGGCGTAGACGACGTCGAGCACGACGGTGCCGGCACCCCACCGCCCGGGGCGCAGCCGGTCGGCCGCGCCGCCGGGCAGGGTGGACAGGATCAGGTCCGCCTCGGGCACGGCGGCGTCGGGCAGGCCGCCGCGGATGACGGGGCGGACGCCGAGGCGGTCGGCGGCCGCGCGCAGGTCGGCGGTGCGGGCCGGGTCCCGGACCAGGACGGTGGGCTCGGACGCGCCGAGCTCCCGCACGGCGGCGAGGGCGGCCCGGGCGGTGCCGCCGGCGCCGAGGATCACCGCCCGACCGACCCGGTCCAGCCCGGCCGCCCGCAGCGCCACGACGATGCCGAGCACGTCGGTGTTCTCCGCGCGCCGGCGCCGCCGCGGCCCGTCGCCGTCCTTCCCGTCCAGGACCAGCGTGTTCGCCGCCCCGACCGCCGCCGCCAGCGGCGACACCTCGTCGGCCACCTCGAGCGCCGCCCGCTTGAGCGGCATCGTCAGCGACAGCCCGACCCACTCCGGTCCGAGCCCGTCGACGAACCCCGGCAGTCCCGCCTCGGCGCACTCCACCCGGTCGTACCGCCAGTCCTCGAGACCCAGCGCCGCGTACGCCGCGCCGTGCAGCACCGGCGAGAGGGAGTGCGCCACCGGGGAGCCGAGCACCGCGGCCCGGCGACCGGCCGCCCGCCGCGGCGGCGGCGCGGACCGGGCCGGCTGCCGCTGTGACACACCGGACAGTATGCGCGGGGCCCGGCCCGACCTGCCGCGGTCGCCGATCGGCCACACTGGACCGCGACGACCCGCCCTAGGAGAGTTGCGTGAAGGAGATCCTCGAGGCCGTGCTCGCCGGCGACACCCCGTCGGAGGCGTACGCCGCGCTGCCGCTGCCGGAGTCCTACCGGGCGGTCACCGTGCACCAGGACGAGGTCGGGCTCTTCGCGGGCCTGCCGGCCGACCAGAAGGACCCGCGCAGGTCGCTGCACCTCGACGAGGTGCCGGTGCCCGAGCTGGGGCCCGGCGAGGCGCTGGTCGCGGTGCTGGCCTCCGCGATCAACTACAACACCGTCTGGTCGTCGATCTTCGAGCCGGTCGACACGTTCGCCTTCCTGCGCCGCTACGGGAGGCTCTCGCCCCAGACGAAGCGGCACGACCTGCCCTACCACGTCCTCGGGTCCGACCTGGCCGGCGTCGTGCTCCGGACCGGCCCCGGGGTCAACGCGTGGAAGCCCGGTGACGAGGTCGTCGCACACTGCCTGTCCGTGGAGCTGGAGAGCCCGGACGGCCACGACGACACGATGCTCGACCCGGAGCAGCGGATCTGGGGCTTCGAGACCAACTTCGGCGGCCTCGCCGAGCTGGCGCTGGTCAAGTCCAACCAGCTGATGCCGAAGCCCGGCCACCTGTCCTGGGAGGAGGCGGCCAGCCCGGGGCTGGTGAACTCGACGGCGTACCGGCAGCTGGTCTCCGCGCACGGCGCGCAGCTGAAGCAGGGCGACGTGGTGCTGATCTGGGGGGCGTCCGGCGGGCTCGGGTCGTACGCCACCCAGTTCGCGCTGAACGGCGGCGCCACCCCGGTCTGCGTCGTGTCCAGCCCGGAGAAGGCGGAGATCTGCCGGCGGATGGGCGCCGAGCTGGTCATCGACCGCAGCGCGGAGGGCTACCGGTTCTGGACGGACCCGCAGACGCAGGACCCGGCCGAGTGGAAGCGCTTCGGGGCCCGGATCCGCGAGCTGACCGGGGGTGACGACCCGGACATCGTGTTCGAGCACCCCGGGCGGGAGACCTTCGGCGCGTCCGTCTACGTCGCCCGCCGCGGCGGCGTCATCGTCACCTGCGCGTCCACCTCCGGGTTCGTCCACGAGTACGACAACCGCTACCTGTGGATGAACCTCAAGCGCATCATCGGCTCCCACTTCGCCAACTACCGCGAGGCGTGGCAGGCCAACCGGCTGGTCGCGCGCGGCCGGATCCATCCCACCCTGTCGCGCGCCTACCCGCTGGAGGAGACCGGGCAGGCGGCGTACGACGTGCACCGCAACCTGCACCAGGGCAAGGTCGGCGTGCTCTGCCTGGCGCCGGAGGAGGGTCTCGGCGTGCGCGCGCCGGAGCTGCGGGCGCGGCACCTGGACGCGATCACCCGGTTCCGGAACGTCTGACCCGTCCCCGGCGCCCGCGGGTCGTCGTAGGGACGCTCAGCGGGCCGAGCGCTGGAAGGCCTCCTGCCAGCGGCGGGGGTCCCGGGCGATCGCGAGCGCCCACGAGACGTCCCGGGCCAGCTCGGCGGCCAGCCGTCGGGCCTCCTGCTCGGTGCTCTGGGACGCGATCATGCCGATGAAGCACAGCGGCGTCCGCGCCAGCGCCAGCGGGATCGCGGACCGCTCGGCACCGGTCAGCGGCACCGTGAGGCCGTTGTCGTAGGCGTCGACGAGCCCGCGCAGGCGGTGGACGCGAGCGTCGGAGAGCTGGTCGTCGGAGAAGGTCGAGTTCGCGTAGTACAGGGTCAGCGCCAGGTCGTCGACGCGCGGCCGCACGCCCATGAAGTCCAGATCGGTGACCAGCACGATCCGGCCCTCGCGGAAGAGCACGTTGTCGTCCCAGAAGTCGCCGTGCACGAGCTGCCGGTCCAGCTCCGGGACGGTCTCTCGTTCGGCGGCCGCGACCAGCGCCGCCAGCTCGTCCGCGTGCTCCGCCAGTCGCAGCTCCGCCGCCGATGCGTCCCAGCTCCTGATCCGGTCGGTGCCACGACGGGTCCAGGCCGGTGCGTCGGCGGACCGGACATGGTTCGCTGCCGGTGCCGTCCCGCCGTCGGGACCGACGTCCAGCGCTCGAAGCAGCGCATGGGTCCGGCCGAGCAGCGGGAGACCGACCTCCAGCCGCTGCCACGAGTCCATCTCCGCATCGTGTTCGACGTACGGCTCGACCTCGACGACCCGACCGCCGACGACAGTCCAGTCGGCGCCGGCGCGGGTCCGCACCGGCTCGGGCGACGGCACACCGCCGCGGTTGAGCTGCCGCCGGGCGAGCTGGATGTCGGCCACCCGTGCTTCGGTCACCCACGGTCGGTAGACCCGGACCACGTACCGGTCGGCGCCGCCGCCGACGACGAGGTTGAGGTTCGAGGAGCCGCCGAGATCCGCCGCCTCCTCCCCGGTCTCGATCCCGTAGCCGTCCTTCAGCACGTCGAGCAGTCGGGGAGTGGGCCGGGCCCGCCCCGCCGGGCCGCGAACGATGTCCATGCCCGTCTCAGCCGGGCCGGGACAGCGCCTGCCGGCTGCGCCGCAGGAAGTCGCGCTCGGCGCCGTTCCCGGCTGCGCTCGATCGCCGCCTCGTACGCGAGCACCGCCTCGGCGTCGCGGCCCAGGCGCCGCAGCAGGTCGGCCCGGATGGCGTGGAAGAGGTAGTAGCCGCCGAGGTCGAGGTCGTCGACGAGGGTGAGCGCCACGTCCGGTCCCTCGACCTCGGCCACCGCGACCGCGCGGTTGAGCGCCACCACCGGGCTCGGGGCGACGACGAGCAGCTGGTCGTAGAGCTGCCGGACCTGCCGCCAGTCCGTGCCGGCCGCGGTCGGCGCGGCACTGTGGACGGCGTTGATCGCGGCCTGGATCTGGTACGGCCCGGGCTGGTTGCGCCGGAGGCAGGAGCGCACGATGGCCTGGCCCTCGGCGGCGAGGCCGCGGTCCCAGCGGTCGCGGTCCTGGTCGGCGAGCAGCACGAGGTCGCCGTCCGGGGTGGTGCGGGCGGCCCGGCGCGACTCGACGAGCAGCATGAGCGCGAGCAGGCCCATGACCTCCGGCTCGTCGGGCATGAGCTCGGCCAGCAGCCGGCCGAGGCGGATCCCCTCCGCGCAGAGGTCCTCGCGGACGAGCCGGTCGCCGGAGCTCGCCGTGTGGCCCTCGGTGAAGATCAGGTAGACCACGGCCAGGACGGCTCGCAGCCGGTCCGGGAGGTCGGCCTCTCTCGGGACCCGGTAGGGGATCCGGGCGTCGCGGATCTTGCCCTTCGCCCGGACCAGCCGCTGCGCCATCGTCGGCTCGGGCACCAGGAACGCCCGCGCGATCTCCGCGGTGGTGAGCCCGCCCAGCAGCCGGAGCGTCAGCGCGACCTGGACACCGGTGCCGAGCGCAGGGTGACAGCAGGTGAAGATCAGGCGCAGCCGGTCGTCGCGCACGGCGCCCTCCTCGTCCGGTGAGTCTCGGGCGTGCAGCAGGACCGCCTGGGCATGCCGGTCCTCGCGGGAGGCCTCCCTGCGGAGGCGGTCGATCGCCCGGCGGCGGGCGGTGGTGATGATCCATCCCGCCGGGCTCGGGGGCAGTCCGGTGGACGGCCACCGCTGCACCGCCGCGGCGAAGGCGTCCTGGACCGCGTCCTCGGCGATGTCGATGTCCCCGAAGACGCGGACCAGGACCGCGACCGCCCGACCGTGCTCCTCGCGGAACACGCGGCCGATCTCCGCGGCGGGAAGGGTCGGCACGCCAGGATCAGCCCTCGTCCTCGTGCTGGAACGGCCGCACCTCGACCGGGAGGGTGGTCGCCCGGGTGAGCTTGCCGCCCCATGCGAGCGCGGTGTCCAGATCGGGCGCCGCGATGATGGTGAACCCGCCGATGTGCTCCTTGCCCTCGAGGAACGGGCCGTCGGTCGTGAGCACGTCGCCGTCCCGGAGCCGCACCACCGTGGCCGTGGTCGCCGGGTGCAGCCCGCCGGCGAAGACCCAGGCGCCGGCGGCCTTGAGCTCCCGGTTCAGGGCGGCCAGGTCCTGCGTCACCTCCTGCAGGTCCACGTCGGACGGCGGGGGTCCGTCCGGCTGGTACACGCTGAGCAGGTACCGCTGCATCCGATGCTCCTCTCGATGTCGCCACCCGACCCGGGCTGGCTTCTTACCCTCCGTACGAACGGCCGCCACCCGGATCGACGCGCGCCGGACGACAAATCGGTTGCCGGCCCGGTGGCGGGCTGCTGCACTCGCGGCGACAGCAGGTCGACCTGGGAGATGCCGACGATGGGAACAGCGTTCATGTCCGGCCAGAAGGGACTCGCAACCTATCCAGAGGACATGACGCTTGGTGAGCACGCTGAACCTGGGGATCCTGGCGCATGTAGACGCCGGTAAGACCAGCCTGACCGAGCGGCTGCTCCACGCCGCCGGTGTCATCGACGAGATCGGCAGCGTCGACGACGGCAGCACCCAGACCGACTCCCTGGCGCTGGAGCGGCCGCGCGGCATCACGATCAAGTCCGCCGTCGTGTCGTTCGTCGTCGACGACGTCACGGTCAACCTGATCGACACGCCCGGCCACCCGGACTTCATCGCCGAGGTGGAGCGGGTGCTGAGCGTGCTCGACGGCGCCGTGCTGGTGGTCTCCGCGGTCGAGGGCGTGCAGGCGCAGACCCGCGTGCTGATGCGGGCGCTGCAGCGGCTGCGCATTCCGACGCTCATCTTCGTGAACAAGATCGACCGCGGCGGCGCGCACGACGAGCGCGTGCTGCGCGAGCATCGCGCGAGAAGCTGACCCCGGCGGTCGTCGCGATGGGATCGGTCACGCGGCCTGGGCACGCCGGCGCCCGCTTCACGCCGTACGGCGCCGCCGACGCCGACTTCGCCGCCGCGCTGGTCGACCTGCTCGCCGACCACGACGACGCGTTCCTCGCCGCGTACGTCGACGACGAGGCGACCGTCTCCGTACCGCCGGCTCCGCGGCAGCTCGCGGCGCAGACCGGGCGGGCGCTCGTGCACCCGGTGTTCTTCGGCTCGGCGATCACGGGCGCGGGCGTGGATCCGCTGACCGCCGGCATCGCGGAGCTGCTGCCGGCGGCCGACGGCGACGCCGACGGCCCGGTCTCGGGCACCGTCTTCAAGGTCGAGCGCGGGCCGGCCGGGGAGAAGATCGCGTACGTCCGGATGTTCTCGGGAACGGTACGGGTGCGGGACCGGCTTCGCTTCGGCCGGGACGAGGCGGGGAAGGTCACCGCGATCAGCGTCTTCGACCGCGGCACGGCCGTCCGCCGGGCCTCGGTCGCCGCCGGCCAGATCGGCCGGCTCTGGGGCCTCGGCGACATCCGGATCGGCGACGCGATCGGCATCCCGGCGACGCCCCCGCACCGCCACAGCTTCGCGCCGCCGACGCTGGAGACGGTCGTCGTCCCCTGCCGCGCCGCCGACCGCGGCGCGCTGCACGTCGCGCTCACCCAGCTCGCCGAGCAGGACCCGCTGATCGACCTGCGCCAGGACGACGAGCCGGCAGGAGATCGTCCGTCTCGCTCTACGGCGAGGTGCAGAAGGAGGTCATCCAGGCGACGCTGGCGGAGCGAGTTCGGCGTCGACGTCGACCTTCCGCGAGACGACGACGATCTGCATCGAGCGGCCGGTCGGCACCGGCGCGGCCGTCGAGATCATCGGCGAGGCCCGCCAACCCGTTCCTCGCCACGGTCGGGCTGCGCGTCGAGCCGGCGCCGATCGACACCGGCGTGGCGTTCCGGCTGGAGGTCGAGCTCGGGTCGATGCCGCTCGCGTTCTTCAAGGCGGTCGAGGAGACGCGTGCGCGGAGACGCTGCGCCAGGGCATCCACGGCTGGCAGGTCATCGACTGCACGGTCACCATGACGCACTCCGGCTACTGGCCGCGGCAGAGCCACGCCCACGGCACCTTCGACAAGAGCATGTCCAGCACGGCCGGGGACTTCCGCAACCTGACGCCGCTGGTCCTGATGAGCGCGCTGCAGCAGGCCGGCACCAGGGTGTACGAGCCGATGCACCGCTTCCGGCTCGAGATCCCGGCCGACACGCTCGCGACGGTGCTGCCCGTGCTGGCCCGGCTGCGCGGCGTTCCGCGGGCGCCGGCGGTGCGGGGTTCGTCGTACCTGGTGGAGGGCGAGATCCCGGCGGCCCGGGTGCACGAGCTGCACCAGCAGCTGCCGGCGCTGACCCGCGGCGAGGGCGTGCTGGAGTGCGCCTTCGACCACTACCAGCCGGTCCGCGGGACGGTCCCGACCCGGCCGCGCTCGGACCACAATCCGCTCGACCGCGAGGAGTACCTGCTGCACGTCGTCCGGCGGGTCTAGTGCGTCCGAACCGGACGGGCGAGTCTCGCCCGGCGGTACCGCCGAGGCTAGTCTGCCCGGATCGACCTTCGTCTCGCGGAACGGGAGCGTCCGATGGCTTCTCGTCTCAACCCGTACCTCAGCTTCGCCGGCGACGCGCGGCAGGCCATGGAGTTCTACGAGGGCGTCTTCGGCGGCACGCTGGCGCTGAACACCTTCGGTGAGTCCGGCGCGCCGGACTCCGCGGAAGCCGACAAGATCATGCACGGCATGCTGGAGACCGGCAGCGGGTACACGCTGATGGGCGCGGACACCCCGCCGGGGACGGACCACAGCCCCGGGAACAACTTCGCGGTGAGCCTCAGCGGGGACGACGCCTCCGAGCTGCGCGGCTACTGGGACAAGCTGTCCGACGGCGGCACCGTGCAGGTCCCGCTGGAGAAGCAGATGTGGGGCGACGAGTTCGGCATGTGCGTGGACCGGTTCGGCATCGCCTGGATGGTCAACATCGGCCAGCAGCAGGCCTGATCCCGGGCGGGTCCGTGCGTCACGATGGGCCGATGACCGCGCTCATGAAGGACCCGCTGCTGGACGCGCAGCTCAACCGGACTCTCGGCACCGCGGGCTGGGGCGGAGCCGAGCCGGGGGAGTGCCTGGCCGCGGCGGATGCGGTGGTCGAGCCGCGCCGCTGACCCGGCGCAGCCAGCGCCGGCGCTTCTCAGGGCCGGGCGGTGGCCTCGTCCGGTGCGAGCCAGCCACGGGCCAGCGCGCGGACGACCGCGGCGGTCCGGCTGGTGGTGCCCGTCTTGCGGAGCACCGCGCCGACGTGCTTCTCCACGGTCTTCCGGGAGATCACCAGGGCCGCGGCGACCTCGCGGTCGCTGAAGCCGCGGCCGAGCAGGCCGAGCACCTCCTGCTCGCGGGAGCTCAGTGGCGAGAGCTGGTCCGGCGGGTCGCCCGCCGGCGCGGGCGGATACGGGAAGTCCGCCCGCAGCAGGGTCCCCCAGCCCGGGCACCCGCTCGACCGCCATCCCGCCGCCGGCCCTTGCGACCAGCTCGTGCCAACTGTGCGCGCCGGTGCCCAGCGGGTCGGCGCCCGCCGGCAGGTCGAGGGCCTCGTCCTGGACGAGCAGCCGCAGGCCTTCCGGGCGGTGCACCACCGCCACGTGCAGCCACGCCTCCGACTGGCGGCCGGCCGCCGCGCGCTCCGCTCGGGACACCAGATCGACCGCGACCGCGGCGACGGCCGGGGAGACCGGTCGGATCTGGCCGACCTCGGTCACCACCGTCCGCACCCCGGCGGTGGGCACGGGCCGCGGGTGGTCGCGGATGAGGTGCAGCAGGGACGGGTCGCTCGCGCCGGCCTTGACGATGCCCGCCGCGGCGATCTGGGTGAGCACCTCCAGCTCGTCGACCTCGTCCACGGTGAACCGGCGGTTGCGACCGGCGAAGACCACGTTGGCGCCGATCACGTCGCCGCGCCACCAGATCGGCACCGCGACGACGGCGCCGGTGCTGGCCGGGTGTCCGGGCGGCAGGTGCCCCGCCCGGACGTCGCGGTAGCTCGCCAGGACGACCGGCCGGCGGAGCCGGACGACCTGCCCGGTCGCGCCCTCGTCGAGGGAGAAGCTGTGTCCCAGCTGGCAGGAGACCCCGGTCTCGGCGATCTTGCCGTATCGCTCGCCGTCGGGCTCGACCAGCGAGATGCTGCTGGCGGTGGCGTCCAGCAGCCGGTTGCTGTGCTCGAGCAGCTGCCGCAGCAGCG
This sequence comes from uncultured Actinomycetota bacterium, assembly GCA_963785005.1. Lineage (GTDB taxonomy): Bacteria > Actinomycetota > Actinomycetes > Mycobacteriales > CADCTP01 > CADCTP01. The sequence continues at coordinate 813,361 of CAWATS010000007.1, read as the reverse complement.
GCGACAGTCGCAGGTCGCCGTAGAGCTCCGACGCCGCGGACTCCCACGGCGACCGGTCCGGAGCGGCCGCGTCCCCGCGCGGACCCTGCCCGCTGGCCACCAGCCGACCGTAGGCGGCGGTGTCCGGTCCGGCAACCGTCGCGGCACACTCCCGGCCGGCCCGGGATGGGGGCTTTCCCCCATGTCGATCCGATCGCGGCCGGGTTCCACTGACGTTACGGCGCCGGGGTGCTCCCCCCGGCGGTAGCTCCGCCAGGGAGGTCGGCGTGCCCGTCGTCGCGATGAAGGAGATCCTCGACCGCGCGTTCGCGGAGCGGTACGGCGTGGCCGCCTTCAACGTCCTCAACGACCTGAGCATCGAGGCCGTGCTCGCCGCGGCCGTCGAGGAGCGGTCGCCGGTCATCCTGCAGACGTCGGTGAAGACGGTCCGGGCGTACGGCCGGGACCGGCTCTTCGGGATCTTCCAGGCGCTGGTCCGCGACGTGCCGGTCCCGGTGACGCTGCACCTGGACCACTGCCCGGACCGCCCGGTCATCACCGACTGCCTCGACGGCGGCTGGAACTCCGTGCTCTTCGACGCCCACGAGCTGGACGTCGCGGAGAACCTGCGGCAGACGACCGAGGTGGTCGCCGAGGCCCGCCGGCACGGCGCGCACGTCGAGGGCGAGATCGAGGGCATCCAGGGGGTCGAGGACGACATCGGCTCCGACGACGCGTCCGTCCGGCAGAGCCTCGACGTCGCCGTCGACTTCATCAAGCAGCACCGGCGTGGACTGCTTCGCCCCGGCCATCGGCAACGCGCACGGGCAGTACGCCGCGGCGCCGGTGCTCGACGCCCAGCGCGTGCAGCGACCTGGTCGAGGCCACCGGCGTGCCGATGGCGCTGCACGGCGGCACCGGGCTGTCCGCCGACCAGTTCCGCGACCTCATCGGCCGCGGCTGCGCGAAGGTCAACATCTCCACCGCGCTCAAGGAGACCTTCATGCGCTCCGGCCTGGAGTTCCTGCGGGGCGCCGAGGAGAACGGCAAGTGGGACCCGCCGTCGCTGTTCGCGCACCAGCGCGCGGCGGTCATGGAGATGGCCCGGCGAGCACATGCGGCTGTTCGGCAGCTCCGGGAAGGCGGGGTGAGCCGACCGTGACGGCGCTCGTCTTCGACTGCGACGGCGTCCTGGCCGACACCGAGCGGTACGGGCACCTGCCCGCCTTCAACGCCACCTTCGCCGAGTACGGCCTGCCGGTTCGGTGGAGCGAGGAGGACTACGCGCGAGAAGCTGCGGATCGGCGGCGGCAAGGAGCGGATGGCCAGCCTGTTCGACGACCCGGCTGTTCGTCCGGGACGCCGGCGATCCCGGACGGCGAGGCTGAGCGGACGCAGCTGCTCGCCCGCTGGCACCGGACCAAGACCGCGTGGTTCAAGAAGCTCGTCGCGGACGGGCAGATCCCGCCCCGGCCGGGCATCGCGCGGATCATCCCGGCCGCGCTCGACGCCGGCTGGACGGTCGCGGTCGCCTCCACCTCGGCGGAGGAGTCGGTGCGCGCGGTGCTCCAGCACGCGGTCGGCGCCGGCGACCGCCGAACGGGTTCCGGTGTTCGCCGGCGACGTCGTGCCGGCCAAGAAGCCGGACCCGGCGATCTACCTGCTCGCCGTCGACCGGCTCGGTCTCGACCCGGCCGCGACGCTGGTGGTCGAGGACTCCCGCAACGGCCTGCTCGCGGCGACCGGCGCCGGCCTGCCCTGCCTGGTCACCGTCAACGGCTACACCCGCGAGGAGGCGTTCGACGAGGCCGTGCTGGTCGTCTCCGAGCTGGGCGACCCGGACCGGCCGCCGATCGAGGTGCTCGCCGACCCGCGGGCCGGTACGCCCCGGAGCACCACGTCACGCTCGACGACCTGCGGGCGTGCGCCGGCACCAGGCCGCCACGGGCCGCGCAAGGTCCGCCGCGGGGCAGGTCACCGAACCCGGAGGAGGTGCCGCGTGAGCGGCAGCGCGCAGCAGCAGGTGGAGCTCGTCGTCCGCACGATCGCGGAGACCGCGGTCGACAACGAGAAGTACTTCGGCGACCTGGACGCGGTCGTCGGCGACGGCGACTTCGGCTACTCGCTGGCCCGCGGTTTCGAGAAGGTGCTCGAGGACTGGGACGGCATCGACCGCGGCGACGTCGGCACCTTCCTCAAGAAGGATCGGGATGATCGTCACCTCCCGGATCGGCGGGACCTCCGGGCCCGATCTGGGGCACCGCCTTCCTGCGGGCCGGGCATCGACCGCCGGCGCGACCGACACGCTCGACGGCGAGCAGGTGGTGGCGATGCTGCGCGCCGCCGACCGAGGGCATCAAGCTGCGCGGCCAGTCCGACGTCGGCGACAAGACGCTGCTCGACGCGCTGATCCCGATGACGGACCGCCTGGAGCAGGAGCTGCAGTCCGGCGCCGGACGCGGCCAAGGCGCTGGCCGCCGCCGCCGCGACCGCCCGGCAGGCGGCCGAGGCGACCGGCGAGATGGTCGCCAAGCGCGGCCGGGCGTCCTACACCGGAGAGCGCAGCAGGGGCTCGGTCGACGCCGGCGCGATGGCGGTGGCCGTGATCGTCGAGCGGGTCAGCGAGGTCTGGCCGGCAGCCGGCCGCCCACGGAGGGAACGTCATGAAGAAGTTCGTCAACGACCCGAAGCAGTTCGTGCCGGAGATGCTGGAGGGCATCGCCCTGGCCAACCCGGACACGCTGACCGTACGTCCCGGAGTACAACCTGATCATGCGCGCGGACGCCCCGCGCGACGACAAGGTCTCGATCGTGCAGGGCTCCGGCTCCGGCCACGAGCCGGCGCACGTCATGGTCGTCGGCCGCGGGCATGCTCGACGCCGCCTGTCCCGGGCGACGTCTTCGCCGCCCCGCCGATGGACTACGTCTACGAGACCACCAAGCTGCTCGCCTCGCCGAAGGGCGTGCTGCTGCTGGTGAACAACTACACCGGCGACCGGATGGCCTTCGACATGGGCAAGGAGATGGCCGAGTCCGAGGGCCTGAAGGTCGAGATCCTCACCATCAACGACGACGTCGCGGTCAAGGACTCGACCTACACCGTCGGCCGCCGCGGCGTCGCCGGCAACTTCTTCGTCATCAAGGCGGTGGGTGCCGCCTCCGAGCAGGGCGCCGACCTGGACGAGCTGCTGCGGATCGGCCGCAAGGTCAACGACGTGACCCGCACGATGGGTGTCGCGCTGACCGCCTGCACCCCGCCGGCCAAGGGCTCCCCGCTCTTCGAGCTCGGCGACGGACGAGATCGAGATCGGCGTCGGCATCCACGGCGAGCCCGGCCGCGAGCGCGGGAAGATCAAGAGCGCCGACGAGATCGCCGACGAGCTGCTCGACGCGGTCGTCACCGACCTGCCGTACAAGTCCGGCGACCGCGGTCGCGCTGATGATCAACGGCCTCGGCGGCACGCCGATCAGCGAGCTCTACATCCTCTACCGCCGCGCCCACCAGCAGCTGGCCGAGCGCGGCATCACGGTGCCGGCGCAGCTACGTCAACGAGTACTGCACCTCGCTCGACATGGCCGGTGCCTCGCTCACCCTGGTCAAGCTCGACGACGAGATCGACGCGCTGCTCGGCGCCCCGGCCGAGGTCGCCGTCCGCGTCTTCTGAGTCCCGTTCCCCCACCGGGAGGCACCGCATGAAAGACGGCAAGTTCGTCATGGACGCGCACACCGGCTTCTGGGACGCCAGCGCGGAGAACTGCAAGAACAAGTACGGCGAGGCGTTCGTCGAGACGTTCTACGCCTTCCACACCGGCTTCAACCCGACCGGCCAGCCACAGTGGACGATGGACTACGAGACCGTCTTCCGGAAGGTCGACCCGGACTGGTATCTCGACACGGTGTTCGTCCAGGGCGACGCGGACATGGCGATCCTGTCGACCCAGGTCCTCATGGACTTCTACCACACCGGCTTCACCAATCCGGAGCGCAACGCGGAGATGGTCAGGCGGGCGCCGGACCGGCTGATCGGGCTCGGCGGCATCGACCCGCGTGCGCCCGACGCGCTCGAGCAGGTCGACCGCCAGGTCGAGCTCGGGATGAAGGGCTTCAAGTGGTACACGGCCGAGTGGCGCGGCGAGTCGCGCGGCTGGCGGGCCAACGACCCGATGGTGTTCCCGCTCTACGAGCGGTGTATCGAGCTCGGCATCAAGAACATGCACTTCCACAAGGGCCCGGCGGTGGAACCGCTGGCGCTGGAGCGTTTCGACGTCCGGGACATCGACGAGCCGTCGACGCTCTACCCGGAGCTCAACTTCATCGTCGACCACTGTGGACTGCCCCGGCTGGACGACTTCTGCTGGCTGTCCGCCCGCAGTCCCAACGTCTACGCGTCGCTGGCCGTCGCGCTGGCGTTCGTCCACAACCGACCGCGCTACTTCGCCAACGTGATGGCCAACCTGCTCTTCTGGCTCGGCCCGGACCGGATCATCTACGGCACCGACTTCCCGATCTGGTACCCGCAGTGGCAGCTGGACGACCTGATGGCGATGCGGCTGCCGGCGGACGTCGAGGACGAGTTCGGCGTCTCGCTGACCGACGAGACCAAGGAGAAGATCGTCGGCGGGAACATCGCCCGCCTCTACGACATCGACACCGCCGCCAAGCTCGAGCAGCTCAAGGGTGACGAGTTCGACGTACGCCGACAGGAGCGGATCGCCGCCGACCCACCCCGGGCGGCCGGCCAGGACGCGCAGACCGAGGTCGGCGTCGCGGGCGCGCCGTGATACCGGACCCCGGCACGTCCACAGTGGACGCCGCCGCGGTGCGTGCCGCCGCGGGCAGCGTGCCGGATCCGGAGATCCGGCGGACGCTGGCCGAGCTGGACCTCCTCGACGCGGTCGAGGTCGCGCGCGGACGGCGCGGTGGTCGTCCGCTACCACCTGACCTCCCCGCTGTGCCCGTCCCCGTTCGCCATCGACATCGGCCGGGAGGTGCGGCGGCGGGTGCAGGAGGTGCCCGGCGTGCGGGCCTGCCGGGTGGACATCCAGGACCACTTCATCGCGGCGGACATCGCCCGGCAGGTCAACGAGGGCCCGGTGTCCGCGGCACCCTCCTGGCTGTGAGGGCCGCCGAGCAGGCCGCCCGGCGCGCGCTCGCCGGGCGGCGCGAGCTGGCGCTGCTCGACGACCCCACCGCGCTGGCGGCGGCCGAGCTGCTGGTCCGCCGCTGCCGGCACCCGGACCCGTGGGTGCGCGCCGCGGTCGGCACGCTCGACCGCTTCCGCCGGGAGGTCGCGCTCGGTGACCTCCCGGGTCTGCTCGCGGCTGGGCGGGCCGACCCCGCCGCGGCGTGGCGCTCGCTGGTCGCGCTGGCCCGCCGGCACGACGGCCTGACCGGCGGCCAGCTCGCCGCGCTGGCCTTCGGTCCCCGGCTGTGGTGGACGGCGAGCGGCGTGCCGGTGCCGTGGCGACCCCTGTCGGCGGCGGCGCGGCAGCCGCCCGCTGCCGGGCGGGCGCACCGACGCCGACATGCGGCTGCTGCTGCTGGCCGTCATCGGCGCCGGCGTCACGCAGGCCGAGCTGCTCGGCGTCCGCGTCCGCGCCGCCGGCCGGCTCGACCGGGCCGGGAGGGTGGTGCCGGACCTGCAGTCCGAGCCGCTCGCCGTCGCGTACCGGTCCGAACAGGACGGTGCGGAGCACGTGACCTTTCTCTCGTACGAGGCGCGCGCCGCACTGCACGACCGGCTGGCGGCGCGGGGGCGGCCGGAGCCGGACGACCCGCTGCTGCTGCCTGCGGACCGGGCGGTGGCCGCGTCCACCGCAGCCCGGGCCGCGGCCGGGGCGCTCATCGGCGCCGGCAACGACGTCAACGTCACGATGTGCCGGGCGACCGGCGACTTCTTCCGCAGCTGGGGTATGCCCGGCGCCCGCTTCGACCACCGCACCGTCGCACCAGAGGAGCACCGATGAAGGCCGCCCGACTGCACGAGTTCCACCGCCCGCTGGTCCTCGAGGACGTGCCGGACCCGGAGGTGACCGGGCCGTTCGACGTGATCGTGCGGATCGGCGCCGCCGGGCTGTGCCGGACCGACCTGCACATCTGGGAGGGGCAGTTCGACGAGGCGCAGAAGGCGGCGGGCCTGGCCCTGCCGTACTCGCCGGGGCACGAGAACGCCGGCTGGGTCGAGGCGATCGGCGCCGCGGTGACCAACGTCGCGGTCGGGGACAAGGTGATCCTGCACCCGCTGATCACCTGCGGGCTGTGCCGGGCCTGCCGGGACGGCGACGACGTGCACTGCGACAACTCCGTCTTCCCCGGCCTGTTCGCGCCGGGCGGCTTCGCCCAGTACCTCAAGTCCGGCGCGCGGTCGGTGATCCGGCTCGATGACGCACTCGAGCCGGCCGACGTCGCGCCGCTCGCCGACGCCGGGCTGACCGCGTACCACGCGATCAAGAAGGCGCTGCCGCTGCTCTACCCGGGCACCACCTGCGCCGTGATCGGCGCCGGCGGGCTCGGCCACATCGGCATCCAGTGCCTGCGGGCGATGTCCGCGACGCGGATCGTGGTGCTCGACGCCAACCCGGCCGCGCTGGCGCTGGCCACCGAGTGGGGCGCCGACGAGACCGTCCTGGTCGACGGCAGCCAGGTCGGCGCGGTGCAGGAGCTCACCGGTGGTCGCGGGGCGGACGTCGTGCTCGACTTCGTCGGCGAGTCCGGCGCCGAGAAGTGGGGCGTCGACCTGCTCAAGCGCAAGGGCTACTACTTCGTCATCGGCTACGGCGGCACCCTCGAGGTGCCGACGATGCAGATCATCCTCACCGAGATCAACTTCATCGGGAACCTGGTCGGCAGCTACAACGACCTGGTCGAGCTGATGGCGCTCGCCGCCCAGGGCAAGGTCCGGCTGCACACCGCCAGCTACCCGCTGGCCGACATCAACACGGCGATAGACGACCTCGACAGCGGCCGGCTGCGCGGCCGCGGAATCCTCGTCCCCTGACGGAACGAGTCTCCCCAACCGAGGATGCCGCCTGCTCCGTCGCCCCTGACGCCGATGGCGTCGCGAGGGGCGTACGTGGTGGCACAGCTCAGCCAGAGTCGCTGCGGACTCGACCATCGGTCCGGGGCGGCTGGCTGCCGGCGTCGCAAGCTGCCTTCTCGAGCCGGCGTCAGTGGCCGGCCATGGGGTTGCGCCCCAGGAACTCGGCCATCGCTCGGGCGACGGGCTCGGGCCGCTGGATGTGCAGGAGATGGCCGACGCCGTCGATCGTGCAGCTCCTCGACGTGCGGGAGCGACGAGCGGAGGAAGGTCGGCGACCTCCACGAACAGCGGCAGGGTGTCGGTGCCGAGCACGGACAGCACCGGGCAGCGGATGGCGGCTGCCTGCTCGGGACCGAACGCCCACTCGGCGATGGCGGGCAGCTCGACGCCGAAGAGGGTGTCGGCGTCCTTGACCGCCTGCGCCACCGCTCCCGGGATCCGCTGCTCGAGCAGGGCCCGGCACGTTGCCCAGTCCAGGCCGCGTCGCGGCGCTCAGGAACATGGCCCACGCTCCCTCGTGGTCGCCCGCTTCCGTACGCCTCGAACGCGGGTCCGACCTGCTGGAGCACGGCCGCGCCGCTGGGCACCGACAGCAGCAACGGCTCCAGCAGGATCAGCGTGTGCACGGTCTCGGGATGGTCGAGCGCCAGCTGGGCAGCGACCACCGCGCCGGTGGAGTGGCCGGCGACGTGGGCGCGCGGCACTCCCAGATGGTCGAGGAGCGCCGCGGCGTCGGCGGCGTGGTCCGCGATGCTCACCGGCGGCGGGGTGTGGGTGCTGCCGACCCAACCGCGCTTGTGGTAGCGGATCAGCTGGTAGCGGTCGGCCAGCGCCGGCTCGGACAGCGAGCGGCAGGAACCCGTCGGCGAGGACGGGGCTGATGAGCAGCACGGGTTCGCCCGATCCGATCACCTCGTACTCCAGCTCGACGCCGTTGACCTGCTGCGATCTCCATGGCTCCTCCTCGGGATTGCCTCGTTGAGTCGGGGTTTCGTGCGTCCCACCCGGGAGGCGTGAGCAAGACTGTTACGGCGGTAACCCTCACGGTTACGGTCGGCGGCTGACCCGTGGCTCCGACCGGCCACGGGCAGGGAGGCGTGCGATGAGCGATGGCGCTGGTCCTGGCCTCGTCGAGCGCGCACGCGCCGCGGCGGCCCGGGGCGACTGGCAGGAGGCGTTCGACCTCCTCATGGAGGCGGACGCGGACGGCCTCCTGGCCCCGGCCGACCTGCCGGTGCTCGGCGAGGTCGCCTACGCGGCCGGCCATCTCGACGTGACCATCGAGGCGTGGGAGCGCGCTCACGCCGCGTGCATGCAGGCCGGTGACCACGCTCGCGGCCGCAGGAGCAGCCGTTCGCGTCGCGATGCACCTGCTCTTCGACACCGCCCTCATGGCGCCGGTGCGCGGCTGGCTGGCCCGAGCGGAGCGGCTCCTCGAAGGTCGCGGGTGAGACGCCGGCGCACGCGTGGTTTGCGGTCGTCCGCGCCTACGAGCGGATGCTGACCGGCGACCTGCCCGGCGCTCGGCAGTGGGCCCGGCAGGCCATCGAGGTGGGTTCGACGTGTGACCCGGCGGCGGCCGCCATCGGACGGGTCGCGGAGGCCCGGCTGCTCATCCTGGACGGCGACGTCCGGCAGGGTCTGGCGCTGCTCGACCAGGCCGGGGTGGCGACCGTCTCCGGCGACCTCGATCCGCTCTCGACGGGAGTCGTCTACTGCGAGCTCGTGTGCGCCCTGCAGGGCCTCGCCCAGTACGACGTGGCCGAGGAGTGGACCGAGGCGATGGAGCGGTGGTGCGAGACGAACGCCATCGGCAGCCTCCACGGGCGCTGCCGGGTGCACCGCGCCGAGATCCTCCGGCTGCGCGGGTCGTGCGACGAGGCGGAGAGCCAGGCGCTCATGGCCTGCGAGGAGCTGCGCCCCTACCTGCGACGCGAGCTCGGGTGGCCGCTGAACGAGCTCGGACGGATCCGCCTGCACAAGGGAGACATCGCGGGCGCGGAGGAGGCCCTGCTGGCCGCTCACCGCGCCGGATGGGATCCCCAACCGGGTCTCGCGCTGGTGCGTCTGGCCCAGGGAGACGTGGCCACCGCGGCTGCCTCCATCCGAGACGCCCTCGAGCGCCCCCTGCGGGTGCCCTCGAAGGAGCGGCCACCGAACACCGACCTGCAGCGCGCGCCGCTGCTCGAGGCGCAGGTCGAGATCGAGATCGCGGCCGGCGACATCGGCCGGGCCCGATCGGCCGCCGACGAGCTGGAGCTCGTCGCCGCCCGATTCGAGAGCAAGGCGCTGGTCGCCGGCGCCGCCCTCGCCCGCGGGACGGGTGCGGCTCGCCGACGGCGACGCGGCGGGCGCGGAGCAGTCCTTGTCCGAGGCGGTGCGACTCTGGAACGAGGTCGGCGCCCCGTACGAGGCGGCGCTGCGCCCGCATGGGCCTCGCCGAGGCCCATGCCGCCTGCGGCAGCGAGCACCGGGCCGCCCTGGAGCGCCGAGCGGCCCGCACGATCCTCGACGAGATCGGAGCCGGACCGTCGCCGGCTGCCAGCACCCGTCGAGGACCACGACGCACTCGACGAGCAGCCGGTCGCGGGCGCCAACGTCTTTCGTCGCGAGGGCGACTACTGGTCGGTGATCTTCGACGGGCACACCGTCCGCGTGCGCGACCTCAAGGGCATGCGCTACCTCGCGCGGCTGCTCGCCGATCCGGGCCGGGAGTACCACGTGCTGGACCTCGTCGCCGCCGAGACGGCCGGCGGTACGCCAGGTTCACGCCGACCAGGCGGCCGACCTGCCGCCGCTCGGTCTTCGGCGACGCGGGCGAGATCCTCGACGCGCGAGCCAAGGACGCCTACCGCCGACGCCTCGCCGAGATCGACGACGACATCGAGCAGGCGCGCGCCACCGGGGACGCCGAGCGGGCCGCGCAGGCCGACGCCGAACGCGACTTCCTCGTCCGAGAGCTCGCCCGCGCGTTCGGCCTGGGCGGTCGTGATCGACGAGCCGCATCCGCGTCCGAGCGCGCTCGCGCCGGTGTGACCCGCGCGGTCCGCCAGGCGATCGCCCGGATCGGTGAGCACCATCCCCAGCTCGGCGAGCACCTCGGCCGCACCATCCGCACCGGCACGTACTGCGCCTACCTTCCCGACCCTCGCGCACCCGCCGGGTGGAGGTCCTGACCTCACGGGCGGCTGCACGTCAGCGACGGGAGCCGCTGCTGGTCGATCCGGACGGGTGTATCCCGACCCGGACCGGCGACGCCATCCCTGACGGGGCCCGGTGGTACCGGCAGACGTCGCTGCACCGATCGCTTCGGGTCAGACTCCTCGCCGCCGGCAAGCCCGGCCGAGGATCCTGGTCATCCGCCTGCCTGACCGGATCGCGTGGGGACGAGCGAGATCCAGGCCGCGACCATGAGCGCGGCTCGGGCGATGCCGAACAGCCAGGGGATTGGCAGGGCGAAGCCGATCCAGAACACGGCCTCTACCGGCAGCAGCAACAAGCCCAGGATGACTCCGATCCTGGATCCCTTCCACAACAACCACGCCGCATACGACGCGGCGAGCGTCACGAGGAGGAATGCGACCAGCCGCCCCACGAAGGCCTCGTGTGGTAACTGCGATGACCAGGGGCCGCCGTACATCGGGAACAGGCCCTTGAACCACGGCAGGTAGCCGCGTTGCAGCAGGAAGACGGCGACCGGGACGGCCGGAATGCCGAACCCGGCCGCGTAGAGCCAGGTCAGGATCGCGGCGATGTGTGCGGGCCTCACCGGGACACGCTGCCCGGGTGGATGCTCATCGAGGATCTCGACGTGGCGCGCCCTACGAGCGCGCCGACGACGACGAAGACCAGCGGTGACTGTGACCGGTCTCCCGGCACGCCGCGGGAGGGGTCAGTGGACCGGGTCATGGCCGACCTCCCGGAGATGGGTGAGGACGGCGAGCACGCGGCGGTGTGCAGTTGTGTCCTCAGGGAGGTTCAGCTTGATGAGCAGGTGGCGGACGTGGGCTTCGACGGTGCGCTCGCTGATTCCGAGCCGAGCGGCGATGCCGTTGTTGGTCAGTCCTTCGGCCATACGACCGAGGACATCGAGCTCGCGCTCTGACAGCAGCTCGCCCAGGCGGGTGTTACCGGACGGCCGGAGCAGCCGTTCCACCACCGACGGGTCCAGCGCAGAGCCGCCGGAGGCGACTCGTTCGGCTGTGGACAGGAACTCGCCCACTTCGAGGACGCGGTCCTTGAGGAGGTAGCCGAAGCCACCGAGGGTGACGAGCGACACCGAGTGGTTGGTCTCGATGTGCTGGGAGAGGACGAGCACCCCGACGTCAGGTCGGCGTGCCTTGATGGCGCGGGCGGCGAGAGCGCCCTCGTCCGATGAACGTCGGGGGCATCCGAACGTCGATGACGACGAGGTCCGGCTCGTGTTCGCTCGACGACGGGGAGGATGGCGAGGGCGTCACCGAGGGTCGCGACAACGTCGTGACCTCCGTCCTGGAACAGCCGGGCCAGGCCCTCCCGAAGCAGGACCTGGTCCTCGACGATCACGACGCGCACGGAAGCTCTGCCGTCAGTCGAGTTCCCTCGCCGGGCTGAGCGTCGATCCGCAGTGTTCCGCCCTGCGCCGCGACGCGGTCGAAGAGTCCGGTCAGTCCGCCCCCGTCACGTGGGTGGGCGTCGCCCGTGCCGTCATCGGCCACGGACAGGACCAGGGTGCGTTCGGTGCTGCTCACCTCGAGCCGAATCCTGGTCGCGGCCGCGTGCTTGACCGCGTTGGTCACCGCTTCACAGGCGACGAAGTAGGCGGCGGTCTCGACCTCCGGTGCGAACCGGCGACCATTCGCGATCACCTCGACCGGCAACCGGGTCCGCTGGGCCAGCTCACGAAGGGCGGCCCCGAGGCCGTCGTCCAGCCTCGCCGGCCGTACACCGTGCGCCAGCTGTCGCAGCTCCTCGATGGTCACCGTGACCTCCGCCACCGCCCCGTCCAGCGCCGCGACGGCGCGGGTCGATGCGCCGGAGTGGAGCTCGTGCTGGGCATGCCGCAGCGCCAGGCCGATCGAGACCAGGCGCTGCTGGGCACCGTCATGCAGGTCGCGCTCGAGCCGCCGACGCTCGTCGTCGGCGACGGCGACGATGCGCGCCCTGGACTGCGTGACCTCGTCCAGTCGGCGCCGCAGCTCGACCCGCAGCCGCGCGATCTCGATGCCGAGTCCGGCGGCGTCGACAACGGTGGCCGCCAACGCGTCACGTTGCGCACCGCCGGCATAGACCACCTCGCCGAGGAGGGCGTCGCCGCGACGCGCCGGCACTCGTGCTCGGTCGCCGTCCGCCGGCTCCACGACGCGGGAGCCGCGCATGTCCACCAGTTCGCCGTCCGGCAGCAGCAGCCTGAGCTCGAGGTCGGCGTCGGTGAGCGCTTCGCGCAGGACGGCCTGAACGCCTTCGGGTTCCGCGTGGCCGGTGCGCAGCGACTCCAGGAACACGCTGACCTGCCTGAGAGCTGCCGCGCGGTCGCGGTCGAAGACCCGGTCGACGCGGGCCTGGACGATCGCGCGCACCGGTCGGAAGGCGAGCTGCGACCGCGAGTGTCGCGGCCGCGGTGACCCAGCTCGATCCGCGTCCGAGCAGTGTTCCGAGGAGCACCGCGATGATGACGTACGCGGCCGCGAGTAACGCGGTCAGTGCTGCGTAGCTCACGGCTCGGCTGATGACCAGATCAACGTCGTACAGCCGGTACCGGACGATGGCCAGGCAAGCCGCCACCGGGATGAGGGTGAGAACCACGGCGGTCAGTGGCCGCAGCAACGGCGCGGTGTACCAGAACACGAACACCGCGGGGAGCACGACCGCTGCGAGCCCCGCCGCGAACGTGAACCACTTCAACTGCTGCCGTTCGACACCGACCGCCCGTCGCAGCCGCAACACCAGCGCCCCCACCGCGCCGAGGAGCCCGCCGCACAGCGCGACCATGCCCACAGCGAGCAGGGCGTCGGACGGGAGCCACGCCAGGGCATAGGGGTTCTCACCGCTGCTGAACTCGGGCCCGCTGACCGGGTTGAACGACCATCCGATCATGGCGATCAGGCCGCCGACGGTGCCGATCCAGCCGACCACCCCCCAGCGTCGCCCCAGCAGCAGACCGGTCGGGAACAGCAGGAAGATCCACGTGAGTGCGATCCCGCCGACGGCCCAGCTGAGCGTCACCATCAGTTCGGCCAGGGCGACTCCCGGCCAGCCGAGGTCGGCACCGGCCAATGCCCATCCCTGAGCGGCGTCGGCCATCAGCGCGTTGAGGGCCCCAGCAGCGCAGAACAGCCACCCGACCGCGTGCGTCGGCTGCCGCGAGACGATGAGGGCGCCGGCTGCGACCTGCGCGATCGAGAACACCGCGTAGAGCAGGGTGTCCCACAGTGGCTCGCGTCCCCATGACAGCACGACCGCGGCGGCCTCCAGCAGCAGGGTCGCCCCGAGGAGCCCGACCGCAAGCCCGCGCGGGCGTCTCATAGCCGCATTGTGTTCGCCCCGCACCCGCGTGCCAACAGTGCCAGCACTGCTCCCCAGTACGCACCGCCGCGCATTGAGAATGCCGAATTGGCGCTGATGGCATGGCATGCGGCGCTGTCTACGTTCGACCCGACCGAACGAGACGGCAGGAGAAAGCCATGCAGAGTCGGACGTTCGACCGGGCGGCTGCACTCGGTGGAGCCGGCTTCACAGCGCTGGCCATCGCCAGCGTCGCTGTCGTGCTGGCCGCGCCGTCGATCGACGCATCGATCGGCGAGGTGCGTATCTACCTGGTCGACAATCACGACCGGTTCGGGCTGACGGGGGCCCCGTCATGACCGCGACCACCAGTCATGCCGCCCCGGCGCGCTCCGCGACCACCCGGCGACTCGGCCAGGTCTGCATCTGGGCCGGCCTGCTCGGTGCCGCATCCGGGCTGCTGCTGGTCTACGTTCCGCCGGCTGTCTCGGAGCAGCGATACAGCTACCCGCTCGACACCGGCCCGTTCGTCGTCCTTCAGGTGCTCTTCGCCCTCCAGCACCTCGGACTGCTCGCCGGTGTGGTGGGCCTCTGGCGAACCGGCGCCGCCGGGAGCGGGGGGGTCGCCCGGATCGGCTACGCGTCCGCGGTCATCGGCATGTTGATCCTCACGGTCACCGAAGGTGTGTCCGTCATCGCGGCCGAGGCGTCGACGCGGAGCTCTCTCGTGGACGCCTTCGCCGTCGGATACGGCATCTCCAGCACCGCCATCGGCATCGGCCTCATCCTGACGGGCGTCGCCGTCCTGCGAACCCGCGCCTGGCGTGCCCGGAGTCGCTACATCCCCCTGATCACCGGCATCTACGTCTTCGTGCCGCTCGCGCCCGCACTCGGTGGCCCATTCGAGATCGCACGGCTGGCGATCGCTGTCTGGATGCTGCTCTTCGCGGCTCTCGGCTGGGCCGTTGCCCGGGAACCGTCGGCGACATCGTGATCGAGCCCCCGGTCGTCCGGCGTCGCGAGGTCTGGTCCGATCTACCCCGTTGGCGTCGCAGTGATCATGTACGCGCCGCGCGACACCTTCTGAAGCGTGGGCCGCTGACTACACCCGTCGAGCGCTGCGTCCATCGGGGTCGATGACCTGGAATCCCTTGCGCGCCAGCCGCTGCTCCAATGCGGTGACGCCCTCCGCGGCCGCGAACGTCTCAGGCAAGTTGTAGAACTCGTCGAGGACGGCGCGTGCCATGTCGTCGTCGACTACTGAGCTGTCCCAGTGGATCTCGTCGCCGACCTGGGTGATGTGGGAGTTGAAGAACGGGCAGCACGCGTGCTCGCGGGCGGCAAGGCTCTGGACCCAAGCCTGCACGCCGTCACCGGCGCGGAACCGGAACCTGATCCCGCCGCTGGTCCGCTCCCGGCCCACCAGGTGCTCCGCGAAGAGACTCCGGTACTCGATCATCCGCTCCTCGCCGGTATCCGGTGCGGTGCTCATGTCGCACACGATCGGGGCGTCCTGGGTCGCGGTCAGCTGCTGGTCCATCTGTTCCTCCAAGATCCAGTCAGAGCCGTTCCGGTCCGGATCCTTGGTCCGGCCCCTGCCGACACCGTAAACTCTAGACATAGGTCCAGAGTCAAGGGTGATGCCGTGAAGATCGGACAGGTTGCCACCGAGGCCGGAGTGAGCGTCGACACCGTGCGGTTCTACGAACGGCGGGGTGTCCTGCCAGCTCCGCAGCGACGGCCGTCCGGCTATCGCGAGTACCAACAGGCGACCGTCGAGCGCATTCGGATGGCTCGTGCCCTGCAGCAGCTGGGGTTGAGCTTGGAGGAGGTGATCGACGCACTGCACGACCACGATGCCGGCAGGATCGACCGCGAGGAGCAGCTCGAACGGCTCGACGCCGTCCTAGAACGGATCGACGCCAAGATCACCGACCTACGAAACACCCGTCGCAGCATCCGGGACACCATCGACGAGTGCCGCTCCGGGAATTGCCGGTTCAGCCCGACCCATCGGTGCTGAGTGGGAGGTGGGCGCGATGGGAAGGAAGTACCAAGCGCGGGCGCCGGACACCCGGCCCATCGACGAGGCGGCGTTTGACGCGAGCGGTGCGACCACCCTGCGATGGCTGGGGATGGCAGGGTTCTTGATCAATAGTCGCGGTACCGCGCTCATGGTCGACCCGCTTCTAGAGGGATTCGACCTGCCGATCATGATTGACATGCCGATCGCCGCTGCGGATGTCCCGCGGGTCGACGCGATCCTTGTCACCCACGGTGACAAGGACCATTACAGCGTCCCGACCTGCCGCGCGTTGGCACCGGTCACCGGCGCGTACCACTCGACGGCCTACGTGGCCTCGCTCATGCAGGACGAGGGGTGGCCGGCCCACGGTCACGCCATCGGCGACACAGTGAACATCGGCTCCGTCCGCGTCGAGCTGACTCCGGCAGACCACGCGTGGCAGAACGCGTCCCCGGGCGCGAGCGACCGCGTGTTCGAGCCTGAGGACTGCTGCGGCTTCTGGATCGAGACACGTGACGGCACGATCTGGGCCCCGGGTGACTCGCGCCTGATCCCGGATCGCCACTTGCAGATGCCGACGCCCGATGCGCTGCTGTTCGACTTCTCCGACAGTGAGTGGCACTTCGGGCTGGACGGGGCCGCGAGGATTGCGAACGCTTACCCCCGGACACCGCTCCTGCTCCATCACTGGGGATGCGTCGACGCACCGGACTTCGCTCCCTTCAACGGCGACCCGGCGTCGTTGCCCAGCATTGTCGAGAATTCAGAGCGGATACACGTCCTGGCACCGGGTGAGCCCTTCGAACTTAGCCGGCTGCCCTAGGCCCCTCTGCCGCCCAAGACGCACAGCGCAAGCGGCGCTGTCGTTCGATCATCTGCATCTGGGTGTCGGTGTAGTGGCCGCGTTGGACTTCGCGCCGCTAGCTGTCTACGTGGTCGAGTTCTCGGCGGCCCGCTTGATCGAGACGGCCTCCGTCTCGACGTACCGCTTGGTCAGCGAGCGCGTCAGCAGCCAGCCGATCCCGGACAGCGGACCGGACACGGTCACGGCGAGGGTGAGCCGGCTCCCGTCGGGGTGCGGCTCGACGACGTGCGAGGCGGTGACGGTGACGCCGGGCGAGCTCGACTCCCAGGTGTACGACGACCCGTCGGCCAGCTCGGCGACCGTCCACACCGCTGTGGGCAGCCGGGGCTGCTGCAACCGGGTTCGGGAGCCGACGGCCAGCGGTCCGGCGTCGAGCCGCTCCACGGCGTCGACCGTCGGGATCCGCTCGGGCCAGCGCTCGACGTCGACGACCACCGCCCAGACCCGCTCGGGCGGGGCCGCGATGGTGACGGTGTGCTGCAGGCCGGGCATGCGCGGAGTGTACGGCGCGTTGGCTGTCATCGAGTCGGCAGGAGGAGTGCCCGCCGTGATCCTTCCGAAGGTCCGGGACCCCCGTTTCGTGACGATCCGCCGCGGCGGGACCCTCACCGATTCGGATCACCACCTCCTCGCTCTTTGGGCAGCATCGTGCGCGGAGCATGTGCTCGGCCTCTTCGAGTCGGCTCGACCTGAGGACCCACGACCACGTCAGGCGATCGAGCATGCCCGCGCTTGGGTGCGCGCGGAGGTTGCGATGATGCAGGCTCGTGCTGCGGGCGGTCACGCAATGGCCGCAGCCCGAGACCTGCGCGGGGCACCGAGGCACGCCGCATTTGCTGCGGGCCAGGCCGCAGTCGTCGCGCATGTTGCCGCGCACGATCTCGGCGCGGCCGCTTATGCGATCAAGGCGGCTCGTGCCGCCGCACCGGAAGGCGAGGACGAGGCCGCCGGGCGACATGAGTGCCAATGGCAGCGTGACCAGCTGCCAGAGGCGATCCGCGAACTCGTGCTTGACGATCAGCGGCTACGCAACGACATCTGCTGGTCGGTGTTCGAGTGCTGAGCAGGTTGTGCGACGCGCGCCCGGCGGCCGTGGCGTGCCCCCGGCAGGATTCGAATATGTGCACGGGCTCTTGACACTCCTGCCTCTCTAGCAGCGAAACGCGCGAAATCTGTTCCTGTGTAAAGGTTGGTCCTGTACGATGTTCCGACAAGTGCCGACAAGTCCCGAGGAGAGTAGACTTCTTAGGCACGTAGGGGCACGACGCAGGGAGGACCCACCGCGTCGATCGCAAACGGCGCGGCTTTGGCAAGATCCGCAAGCTCCCTTCGGGGCGTTCCAGGCGTCCTACGTCGGCCCGGACTAGCGCCGGCACACCGCCCCGACCACGTTCGACACCCGAGGTGACGCGAGGCCTGCTCGCCGCGCGCAGACCGGCATCAGCCGCGAGCAGTGCCCGGCCGGCTCGAAGCGCGGTGACGCGTTCGCCGCTACGCCGCGGCCTGGCTCGAATCCCGGCTATCGCGGGGCAAGCCGCTGACGGCGCGCACCCGCAGCGAGTACGGGAAGCTGCTCGCCAGGCACCTGCTGCTGACCTTCGGGGACCTGCCCCTGGACGAGATCACCTCGGTGCTGGTTCGCAACTGGCACGGCCGCCTCACCTGCGGCCCGACCAGCCGGCGCACGCCTACGGGCTGCTCCGGACGATCCTGAACACCGCCGTCACCGACGAGGCGATCGTGGCGAACCCGTGCAAGATCCGAGGCGCCGGCACCGCCCGGCGAGCCCGCACCCGAAGCCGGCCAGCCTGGCCGAGTTGGCCGTGATCGTGGACTAGATGCCGAGAGTACCGGCCAGCGATCCTGGTCGCGCCTGGTGCGGGCTGCGGTTCGGTGAGTTCGCCGAGCTGCGCCGCAAGGACGTCGACCTCGCCCACGCGAGGCTGCGGGTGCGCCGCGCGGTCACCCACGTCGACGGCCGAGACGTCGTAGGCGCTCGAGTCGGAGGCCGGAGTCCGCGACGTGTCGATCCCGCCGCACCTCATGCCGCTGATCGAGCAGCACCTCCAGCAGCACGTCGGCGCCGGTGGGAGGCGCTGCTGTTCCCGGCTCCGACCGGTGGGCACCTGCGCTCGGCCTCGCGCTGCACGACGCCTTCCGCGCCGCCCGCGTGGTCGCCGGCCGACCCGACCTGCCCATCTACGGCCTCCGTCACACCGGGGCGACCCTGGCCGCCGCGACCGGGGCCACCTTGGCCGAGCTGATGCGCCGACTCGGGCACTCGACGGCGGTCGCCGCGATGCGCTACCAGCACGCCACCGACGACCGGGACCGGGCCATCGCCGAGGCGCTGAGCGAGTTTCACGCCGGCAACGTCGTCGCCCTGCGCCCCAAGCAGAGCCGGGCAGGCTGAGTCGATGAGGCCCGCCCCTCACTCCGAGCAGGGCGGCCCTCAGACCGCGCCCCGCTGGCGAAGGTAGGCCACGAAGGTCGGGACACGTCCCACCCCAGTGACTCGTCCCGTACAGCGGCTCGTAGGGCCGCCTTCCGGACTCGCTTAGCCTGGCGGTAACAAAGGTCCTGGCAGTAGCGCCGAGGTCGGCCCATCCGCTGCTGAGGGATGCGCCGCCGGCAGTGCGCGCAGATCGCCACCGGGCCAGTCTGAGCCCGCGATCTAGGACCGGCCCCACTGCCACGCAGGCCGGACGGGCGAGGGGCGCCGAGCTGGTCGAGCAGCCTCGGCGCGGGTCGCGCGCAACGCGGCATCAGCACGCGTTGGTGGGTGCGGCTATTCGTCGTTGTCGCTGTGTGCGAGGACCGTCTGCGCTCCAGTCGCCAGTGGACTTCGTGGGTGTCCGGGTGTCGCCACTCGCGCATCCGGTACTCGAATCCGGGGAGCAGCACGATCGGGATCGGGTCGGGGGAGGCCGGGGCGACCGCGCCCACCACGATCTTCGCGTCGGTGGGGATGAACGGGGACGTCGCCGGTACCGGGCGGTGATGATCTCCACAGGCTCTGCATAGGGGCGCGGCATGAACCGCACAGTAGCACGCCTTCACGACCAGTGACGCATCACACAGCGACTTTAGAGAACGTATAGCACTCCTATAGAGTACGCTTCGTTACAACAACAGCCGCCCTCGAGGCACCCCAACGGTCAGCAACCCGCTGACGACGACAACCCGCGAAAGGTCACACTGCATGAACGTGCGCAAGATCCACAATCTCGGCGGGGCGGCCGTCGCCGTCATCGCCGGCACCCTCATCCTTACCGGGTGCGGCAGCACCACCCCGGTCGCCAGCTCCGAGCCCGCCCCGGCCAGCAGCGCTGCCCCTGCCCCGGCGGCTGTGCCGGCCAACGAGGTCCCGGCGGAGGACACCCCGCCTGGTCCCTCGGCGATCGGTGACACCGTGACCTTGGTGGCGACAGCACCGCGTCGGGGCCAGGTCACCGTCCCAGGTCGCGTGTCACCTTCAGCGAGTACGCCGCCGGGGGGCACCGGGCATCGCGGTCCGGTGAAGATACCGCCGGGCCGGACGTGGACCTCGCATGGTCTCGGTCGCCGTGACCTCCGGGCCGGCGGCACCGAGGCCGGCAGGTCTTCGACTCCGGACGGCTCGGCGGCTTCAGCACGAAGCTCGCCCCGCCGGCCGCGACTGCTAAATCGGGTTCGCGGGCCTCGCTCCGACCACGCGATCAGCGTCAAGTCACCCCCGACTGGCCGATCGCGATCTTCGAGCCGTCTGCCCGCAGCGCCCCGCTCTCGACCTCCGGCTGGCCTTCCCACGTCCCCGGCCCCCCCGCCTCGCTGGAGCTTAGCGGTGCTCGGTCAGCTCGCCGGATCCCTTACCCGCAGTCCGGCCCGCGCGCCTCGGTGGCACCGTAGGGCATGTGAGGGCACGCACTCCCGCTGCGATCGCCGAATCCCTTACACAGCAGGTCAATTGGGTGCCCCCGGCAGGATTCGAACCTGCGCACCCGCCTCCGGAGGGCGGTGCTCTATCCCCTGAGCTACGGGGGCTCGGCGACCGCGAAAGGGTACCAGGAGCGGGCCGCCCGGCCGCGCCGCCGGGCTACCGTGACGGCGTGCCGGAGCGCGTCCGCAGGGTGCTGGTGGTCGACGACGAAGCCGTCATCCGCCGGCTGATTCCCGTCCCGCGAGCTGGACCCGGACGTGGTGACGCTGGACGTGACGATGCCGGGCCGTCCGGTTGGGACACCGGGCCGTCAGGGCAGCGGCCGGCCGCCGCGCTCGCGCAGCAGCCGCTCCATGGTGACGACCTCGGCCTGCTGCGCCTGCGCCATCCTGCCGGCCAGATCGCGGACGTACGGCCGCGACGCGTGCTCCGCCGCATCCGTCGCCATCGCCAGCCCGCCGCGGTGGTGCCGGATCATCAGCTGCAGGAAGTAGACGTCGAGGGCACGCCCGGACAGCGACCGCAGCCGGTCCAGCTCCGCGGTCGTCGCCATCCCCGGCATCGGCGTGCCGGCCGCCGCGGCGTGGTGGCCGGGCGAGGCCATCCACGCCATCGCCGGGATGTCCGAGTCCGCTGTCAGTCCCCAGCTCTGCAGCCAGCCGCGCAGCTGGCCGATCTGGCCGAGCTGCTGGGTCTCGATGTCGTACCCGAGCAGCCGGACGGTCGGATCGGTGCCGTGGTCCCGGACGACCTGGGCCATCTCCGCCGCCTGCGCGTGGTGGGTGGCCATGTCCCGGGCGAAGCCGGCGTCGACGGACGTCTCGCCCGGCGGGCGCGACCCGCCCAGGTCGGTCAGCACGGCCAGCGCGGCCCCGGCGGCCAGCAGCGCGACGGCGGTCACCACGCGAGCAGCACGCGCAGCCGGTGGGATCCCGCCGGTGCGGGCGCCGGCACCGTCCCGGCCGGGTCCGCCGCCACGGTCAAGGTCACGGCCGGGTCGGGCTCGGCGTCGGCGTGGCCGCGCCGCCGGAGCCGGCCGGTGCCGGTGCCGCGGACGAGCCGGCGGCGCCGGACGGGTCCGGCGGCAGCGGCGAGCCCTTGAACTGAGGGTTGACGCAGGAGCCGTTCGGCTCCGGGGCGACGGTGGGGTTGAGCCGCAGGTCGTCGATGAACTCGTCGATCCGGGCGTCGGAGGCCGAGTCGACGAACAGCTGGTGCCCCCAGGCCTGCAGCGACACCGCGGACTTCAGCCCCGGGTACGGGCTCATCAGCATCTGCTCGACGCCGTCCACCCGCTTGCGCAGCGCGTCGACCTGGTCGCCCGGCAGGTCCGGCCGGTAGGTGATCCACACGGCGCCGTGCTCCTGCGAGTGGACCGCGTTCTCCTGGCGGATCGGCGACGGGTAGACGGTGCCGGTGCAGTCGGCCCACGCGTTGGCGTGCTCGCCCCCGAACGCGGGGCTCTGTTCGTACCGGATCGTCCCGTCGTTGTGCTGCCCGCCGGGGAAGGTCTGCAGCACGATGCCGTCGATCTCGCGGGCCGCGGCGGCCTTGGCCTCCGGCGTGTTCTTGCTGCCCTCGTTCACCCGGTAGACCGCGTAGCCGATCACGCCGGCCGCGAACAGCACCACCGCCACGGTCATCGCGATCAGCCCCCACGGCTTGGGCCGGCCGACGGTGATCGGCGGCGGCGGCTTCCGCCCGGACTTCCCGCCGCGGGCGGCGCTGCCCTTCGAGCTGGACGTGCTCTTTCCGGCGGTCTTTCCCTTGGGCGGCATGCGGACGCTTCCGTGAGGCGGATGGATGACCCGCCAATGGTACGTGCGCGGCGTGAAAGCTCCGTGAGCCTCCCCTGGGGCGCTCAGTAGCATGGACCGGGTGACCCCAGCCGAGCTCTCCACCGCCGTCCTCGAGGCCGTCCGGGCCGCCGTCGAGGCCGGCGACCTCGCCGTGCCGGTGCCGGACACCGCGGTGGTGGAGCGCCCGGCCAGGCGCGAGCACGGCGACTACGCCACCAACGTCGCGCTCCGGCTGGCCAAGCCGGCCGGCCGGCCGCCGCGCGAGGTCGCCGAGCTGGTCGCCGAGCGGCTGCGGGAGCATCCCGGTGTCGAGCGGGTCGACGTCGCCGGCCCGGGTTTCCTCAACGTCACGCTCGCCAAGGAGGCGCTGGCCGGGCTGGTCCGCACCGTGCTGGCGGCGGGCGGGGCGTACGGGCGGGGCGACGCGCTGGCCGGCCAGCGGCTCAACCTGGAGTACGTCTCGTCCAACCCGACCGGCCCGCTGCACCTCGCGCACAGCCGGTGGGCCGCGGTCGGCGACTCGCTCGGCCGGCTGCTCGCCGCGGCCGGGGCGGAGGTGACGCGGGAGTACTACTTCAACGACGCCGGCGCCCAGGTCGACCGCTTCGCCGCCTCGCTGCTGGCCGCCGCGGCCGGCCGGCCGACGCCCGATGGCGGCTACCGCGGCGAGTACGTCGACACCATCGCCCGGACCGTCCTCGCCGGGAACCCCGGGGTGCTCGAGCTGCCCGAGGAGAAGGCGCTCGACGTCTTCCGGGCCGAGGGCGTCGAGCTGATGTTCGCCTCGATCCGGCGCTCGCTGGCCGAGTTCGGCGTCGAGTTCGACGTCTACTTCTCCGAGCGGACGCTGCACGAGAACGGCGAGATCGAGCTCGCCGTTCAGCGGCTGCGGGAGCAGGGCCACGTGTACTCCGCGGACGGCGCGGTCTGGCTGCGCACCACCGACTTCGGCGACGACAAGGACCGGGTGCTGGTCCGGTCCGACGGCCGGCCGACCTACTTCGACGCCGACTGCGCGTACTACCTGGACAAGCGGGAGCGCGGCGCGGACCGGTGCCTCTACCTGCTCGGCGCCGACCACCACGGCTACGTCGGCCGGCTGCGGGCGATCGCGGCCTGCTTCGGCGACGACCCGGACCGGACCGTCGAGGTCCTCATCGGTCAGCTGGTGACCCTCCGCGGCGGCCGGATGAGCCGGCGGGCCGGCAACCTGGTGCTGCTGGACGAGGTGCTCGCGCTGATCGGGTCCGACGCCGCCCGGTACGCGCTGGTCCGCTGGTCGATGGACTCCCCGATCGACATCGACGTCGACCTGTGGGCCAGCCGGACGGCCGACAACCCCGTGTTCTACGTGCAGTACGCGCACGCCCGGCTCGCCTCGCTGGCCCGCAACGCGGCCGAGCTCGGCATCGCGCTGCCGGATCCGTCCGAAGTGGACTACGGCCTGCTCGGGCACGAGCGGGAGGGCGACCTGCTGCGGGCACTGGGGGAGTTCCCGAGGGTGGTGGCGTCCGCGGCCGAGCTGCGCGCGCCGCACCGGGTGGCGCGCTACCTGGAGGAGCTGGCCGGGACGTACCACCGCTTCTACGACGCGTGCCGGGTGCTGCCGCAGGGCGACGAGCAGGTCGGTCCGCTGACATACGCCCGGCTGGCGCTGTGCGAGGCGACCCGGGTGGTGCTCGGCAACGGGCTCGGACTGCTCGGCGTGACCGCGCCCGAGCGCATGTAGCCGCCTCGCATGCGGACACACGAGGCCGGTGCGCTGCACGCCGACGTCAGCGAGCCGCCGTCGAGCCTGCTGGCTCCGCCGCCGGACGGCGCCGCGCTGGCGCCGGCGGTCTGGCCGTCGACGGCGGTGCGTGCCGAGGACGGCGCGCTCGCCATCGGCGGCGTCGACGTCCGCGACCTCGCGGCCAGGTACGGCACCCCGGCGTACGTGCTGGACGAGGCGGACTTCCGGTCCCGCTGCCGCGAGTTCGTCCAGGCGTTCGGGTCCGGCGGCGTCGCCGGGTCGCCGGACGTGCACTACGCGGCCAAGGCGTTCTGCTCGCTGGCCGTGCTGCGCTGGATCACCGACGAGGGCCTCGGCCTGGACGTGTGTACCGGTGGCGAGCTGACCGCCGCGCTGCGCGCCGGGGTGCCGCCGGAGCGGATCTCCGTGCACGGCAACAACAAGTCGGTCGCCGAGCTGGAGAGGGCGCTGGCCTCCGGTGTCGGCCGGGTGGTGCTCGACTCGTTCGCCGAGATCGCCCGGCTGGCCTGGCTGGCCGAGCAGCGCGGCGTGCGGCAGCCGGTGCTGGTCCGGGCCACCGTCGGGGTGGAGGCGCACACCCACGAGTTCATCGCGACCGCGCACGAGGACCAGAAGTTCGGCTTCTCGCTGGCGTCCGGTGACGCCTTCGAGGCGGCCCGCCGGGTGGTCGGGCATCCCGGCCTGGACCTGGTCGGGATCCACTCGCACATCGGCTCGCAGATCTTCGACACCTCCGGCTTCGAGGTGTCCGCGCGGCGCGCGGTCGGGTTGCTGGTGCGGCTTCGGGACGAGCTCGGCGTCGAGCCGTCGTGCCTGGACCTCGGCGGCGGCTTCGGCATCGCGTACACGGCCGCCGACGACCCGATGGACGTGCCGGCCCTGGCGGCGGCGCTGCGCTCGATCGTGGCCCGGGAGTGCGCCGCGGCCGGGCTGGCGGTGCCGCGGCTGGCGGTCGAGCCGGGCCGGGCGATCGCGGGGCCGGCCGCCGTGACGGTCTACGAGGTCGGGACGGTCAAGGACACCCCGCACCGGCGGTACGTCTCGGTGGACGGCGGGATGAGCGACAACATCCGGACCGCGCTGTACGACGCGCACTACACCTGCGTGCTGGCGTCTCGGGTGAGCGAGGAGCCGCCGGTGCTGTGCCGCGTGGTGGGAAAGCACTGCGAGAGCGGGGACATCGTGGTCCGGGACAGCTGGCTGCCGGCGGACCTGGCGCCGGGGGACCTGGTCGCGGTCGCCGCGACGGGGGCGTACTGCCGGTCGATGGCGAGCAACTACAACCACGTGCCGCGCCCGCCGGTGGTGGCCGTCCGCGACGGCGCGGCCCGCGTCGTGGTGCGGCGGGAGACCGAGGACGACCTGCTCCGGCTGGACGTGCTGGAGGAGGCCTCGTGAAGGCGAGCCGGGTGCCGGTCTGGCTGTGGCTGGTCCTCGCGCTGCTGGCGCTGCTGCTGGTCGCGAGGGCCGCCTCGGCGGTCCTCACGCTGCTGGTCGGGATCGCGGTGGTGTACGTGGTCTTCGTCGTGCTGCGCGGGCGGCGGCGGTGAGGGTCGCGCTGCTCGGTTGCGGGACGGTCGGCACCGAGGTCGTCCGGCTGCTCGGCGAGCAGGCCGGCGACCTGGCCGCCCGGGTCGGCGCGCCGCTGGAGCTCGCCGGCATCGCGGTCCGCCGTCCGGCCCGGCACCCGGACGTGCCGGCGCACCTGCTCACCACGGACGCGGCCGGGCTGGTCGAGCGACCGGACGTCGACGTCGTGGTCGAGGTGATCGGCGGCGTCGAGCCGGCCCGCACGCTGCTGCTGACCGCGATGAAGACCGGCAAGTCCGTGGTGACCGCGAACAAGACGCTGCTCGCCGAGGACGGCGCCACGCTGCACGGAGCCGCCCGGGACGCCGGCGTCGACCTCTACTTCGAGGCGTCGGTGGCCGGTGCCATCCCGCTGCTGCGGCCGCTGCGCGAGTCGCTGGCCGGGGACCGGATCAGCCGGGTGGTCGGCATCGTCAACGGCACCACCAACTACGTACTGTCCAGAATGGACACGACCGGCGCCGGCTTCGCGGAGGCGCTGGCCGAGGCGACCGCGCTCGGCTATGCC
This sequence comes from uncultured Actinomycetota bacterium, assembly GCA_963785005.1. GTDB lineage: Bacteria > Actinomycetota > Actinomycetes > Mycobacteriales > CADCTP01 > CADCTP01. Next base: position 787,399 of record CAWATS010000007.1, on the reverse strand, counting down.
GAGGCCGACCCGACCGCGGACGTCGACGGCTTCGACGCGGCGGCCAAGGCGGCCATCCTCGCCGGGCTCGCCTTCCACACCCGGGTGACCACGACCGACGTGCATCGCGAGGGGATCGCGGACGTGACCGCCGCGGACGTGGCCAGCGCGGCCGCGATGGGATGCACGGTCAAGCTGCTCGCGATCTGCGACCGGGTCCTGGACGGCTCGGGCGCCGAGTCGGTCGGCGTCCGGGTGCACCCGGCGATGATCCCGCGCACGCACCCGCTGGCCGGGGTCGGCGACGCCTTCAACGCGGTCTTCGTGGAGGGCGACGCGGCCGGGCAGCTGATGTTCTACGGCCGGGGCGCGGGCGGGGCGCCGACCGCCTCCGCGGTGCTCGGCGATCTCGTCGCGGTGGCGCGCAACCGGCGCACCGGGGCGCGCGGGGCGGGGGAGTCGGCGTACGCGGACCTGCGGGTGCGGGCGATGGGGGAGACCCCGACCCGCTACCACATCTCCCTGGACGTGGCGGACCGGCCGGGCGTGCTGGCGACGGTGGCGCAGGCCTTCGCCGCCCATGACGTGAGCATCTCGACGGTGCGGCAGGAGGGCCGGGGAGCCGACGCGACCCTGGTCCTGGTCACCCACACCGCCCCGGACGCCGCCCTCGCCGCCACCGTCGACGACCTGCGCGAGCTCGCGGTCGTCCGCGAGGTGACGAGCGTGATGCGGGTCGAGGGCGGCGAGTAATCCGGGGGGCGGCCCCCGGGCCCCCGGGCGGGCGCTTCCGCTGGCTGGTGTCGTTGATCACCGGGCTCACCCAACGAGCCCCGCCGGGGGCGGGGACCCCGGCGGCCTGGCACAGCGAGCCGAATCTCGGACACCGTGGTCACCCGGCGACCGACCCGGGGCACCCGGGCCGCCGGGTCGAGCCCCGCCGGGGCGGGGACCCCGGCGCCGGCGCGCCGATCTCGGACACCGTCCTGGCAGCGAGGTCCCCGGTGCTGGCTGTGTGATCACCGGGCTCACCCATCGGCTACTACTCTGTTCGGGTGACCGCGACCGAGGCCCCGAGGGCCGTGTCCGCGTGGCCGGGCGTGATCGAGGCGTACCGGGAACGGCTGCCGGTGGCGCCGGGCACCCGGGTGGTCACGCTGCTGGAGGGCGGCACGCCGCTGCTGCCGGCGCCCGAGCTGTCCCGGCGGTCCGGCTGCGAGGTGTGGCTGAAGGTCGAGGGCGCCAACCCGACCGGCTCGTTCAAGGACCGCGGCATGACCGTCGCGATCACCCGGGCCGCCGCCGCCGGCAGCCGCGCGGTGATCTGCGCGAGCACCGGCAACACCAGCGCGAGCGCCGCGGCGTACGCGGTGCGCGCCGGGCTGACCTGCGCGGTGCTGGTGCCGCGGGGCAAGATAGCGCTCGGCAAGCTGGCCCAGGCGCTGGTGCACGGGGCCCGGCTGCTGCAGGTCGACGGCGGCTTCGACGACTGCCTTGCGGTGGCCCGGGACCTGTCCGGGCGCTACCCGGTGACGCTGGTCAACTCGGTCAACCCGGACCGGATCGAGGGTCAGAAGACCGCGTCGTTCGAGATCTGCGATGTGCTCGGCGCGGCACCGGACGTGCACTGCCTGCCCGTCGGCAACGCCGGCAACATCACCGCGTACTGGCGCGGTTACCGGGAGTACGAGCGGGGACTGCCGCGGATGCTCGGCTTCCAGGCCGCCGGTGCGGCGCCGATCGTGACCGGGCAGCCGGTCGACCGGCCGATGACGATCGCCACCGCGATCCGGATCGGCAACCCGGCGTCCTGGACGGCCGCGCTGGCGGCCCGGGACGAGTCCGGCGGGCTGATCGCCGCGGTCACCGACCGGGAGATCCTGTCCGCGTACCGGCTGCTGGCCCGGGCCGAGGGCGTCTTCGTCGAGCCGGCGTCGGCGGCCGGGGTGGCGGGGCTGCTCGCCGCGGCGGCGGACGGGCGGGTGGCGCCCGGCTCGAGCGTCGTCTGCACGGTGACCGGCAACGGGCTCAAGGACCCGGACTGGGCGATCGCCGGGGCGCCGGCCCCGGTCACCGTCCCGGTCGACGCCGACGCCGCGGCGGCCGCTCTCGACCTGGCCTGACTCCCCGGTCACTCGCCCCGCGCGCCCGCTCCGTCCGCTCGCGCCGATCTTGACGTTACGGACGTCGACACGCCGCGGAGGACGTCCGCAACGTCAAGATCGGCGGGAGCGGGCGGGGGAGCGCGCGGGAGCGGGCTGCGAGCGGGCTGCGAGCGGGCGGGTTGCGCGGCGCGGCGGCCCCGGTCGCAGCGAGTAGCCTGCCGCCGTGGGGAGGGCGGCGTCGCGCGCGTCCCGGGCGGCGTTCCGTGCCGCGCCGGTGCGGGTCCGGGTGCCCGCGACCAGCGCGAACCTCGGCCCGGGCTTCGACGCCCTCGGCCTGGCGATCACGCTCTACGACGACGTCGTCGTCCGGGTGTCCGACGAGGGCCTGTACGTCGACGTGGCCGGCGAGGGCGCCGACAGCGTGCCGCGGACCCGCCGACACCTCGTCGTCCGCGCCCTGTACGCCGGTTTCGACGCGCTCGGTGGGCAGCCGCGCGGCCTCGAGGTGGTCTGCGCGAACCGGATCCCGCACGGCCGGGGCCTCGGCTCGTCGGCCGCCGCGATCGTCGCCGGCCTGCTCGCCGCCCGGGCGTTGGTGCTGGGCGGCGAGGAGACCCTCGACGACGCCGCCGTGCTCGGGCTCGCCGCCGGGCTGGAGGGCCACCCGGACAACGTCGCCGCCTGCCTGCTCGGCGGGCTGACCCTCGCCTGGACCGAGGACGCCGGCGGGGCGCCTCCCGAGTCCGGCGGTGCCGAACCAGTCCCCGGCGGCGGCCCGGCCCGGCGCACGCGGACCCGGGCCGTGCGGCTGCCGGTCCATCCCGGGCTTCGGCCGGTCGCCTTCGTGCCGACCGGCACGGCGTCCACCGCGCGGGCCCGCAAGCTGCTGCCCGCCTCGGTGCCGCATCCGGACGCTGCTCGCAACGCCGGCCGGGCGGCGTTGCTGGTGCACGCGCTCGCCGCCGACCCCGGGCTGCTGCTGCCGGCCACCGAGGACCGGCTGCACCAGCAGTACCGGGCCTCGGCGCTGCCGCGCACCGCAGGCCTGGTGGAGGCGCTGCGGGCGGACGGGGTGCCGGCGGTCGTCTCCGGCGCCGGTCCGGCGGTGCTCGCCTTCGCCGGCCCCGCCGACGACCTGACCTCGTACGCGCCGCGCGGCTGGTCGGTCGAGGCGCTGGCGGTGGACCCGACCGGCGCCGAGCTGCTGGCGCTCGACGCGCAGCCCGCGCAGTGACGGCGGGAACACGCGGATTGCGGGAGTTGTTGCCGCTGTGGCAGCCCAGCGTCTAGGCTTCACCCACCAGCCGCCCGAGGGTGCGCTCTCGGCGGGGTTCCCGGTTCATCGCTCTTGATCGTCTGATGGTCCGTACGAGGCCCCGCTGCTCTCGTTCTCCGAGGAGTCCCAGCAGGTTCTCCGAGGCGCTCCCGCAAGGCTGCCGCACCCGTCCGCCGCGAGGCGGACCGTCACCGGCCGTACCGGCCGGTTGCTCGACCCCGGCCGCGAGCTGATTCCGGCCGACCCCGAAGGGACAACCACCGTGAGCGACACCACGGACATCCTGACCGGCGATGCCGGCCAGGACGTCGAGCCCGCCGCCACCACCCCCGCCACCGAGCCCGCGTCCGGGCCCGCTTCCGCGGCCGCCGGCGTGCCGACCGCCGAGGCCCGGCCGCGCCGCCGCGGCGCCGGCCTTCCCGGCATGCTCCTGCCCGAGCTGCAGGCCCTGGCCTCCTCGCTCGGCATCAGCGGCACCGCCCGGATGCGCAAGGGCGAGCTGGTCGCCGCCATCGAGGCGCGCCAGGGCGGGAACGGCAGCACCGCCGGCAGCGGCGGCTCCACCCGCCCGGCCGGGCGGGAGGTGCCCCAGGACCAGCTCCCGCTGGCCGGGGCCCCGGACCTGTCGGCCGGGTCGATGCCGGCCGACCAGCGCGTGCTCGGCACCGCCCAACCGGACGCGGCCGTGACCGCCCCGGTCTCGGAGCGGCCCACGCGGGAGGGGCGACAGCGCCGGGCCGCCAGCCGGCCGGCCGGCAGCCCGGGCGGCGCCGGCGACCCGGCCGGCGACCGTCAGACCGGCCGTGGCGGCGAGGCCGACCAGACCCGCCGAGCGGACCAGGCCGACCGTTTCGACCAGAGCGACCGCCTCGACCCGAGCGGCCGGGCCGACCAGTACGACCGGTCCGAGCAGATCCGCCAGACCGACCGCGCCGAGCAGACCCGCCGGAGCGACGGGGCCGACCAGTACGTCCAGCGCGACCGGGCCGACCGCGAGAGCGCGGACCGGGGTCAGGCCGGTGCGCCGGCGGTGCTGGACCGTGCGGAGCACGAGGGTGACCGTGACCGGCCCGGCCGCGAGGGCACCGACCGCGGCCAGCGTCGCGACCGGGCCGCGGGCGACCCGGACCGGCCGGCCGGCCAGGACCGCGCCGAGCGCGACGGCGACCGCGGCCCGCGTGCCGACCGCACCGACCGAGCCGGCCAGGACCGCCAGGACCGCCAGGACCGCACCGAGCGGGACGGCGACCGCGGCCAGCGCGGCGACCGCCCCGACCGCGACAGCCAGGGCGACCGCCGCCGCGAGCGCGGCGACCGCGCGGCCCAGGGCGGTGGGAGCGACCGCCAGGGCGGCGGCTCCGGCCAGTCCGGGAGCCAGCGCAACGACCAGCGCAACGACCAGCGCAACGACCGCGACGACGACGACGAGTTCGACGGCCGCGGCGGCGGCCGGCGCCGCGGTCGCTTCCGCGACCGCAACCGGCGCAACCGCGGCGACCGCTTCGGCGGCGACACCGCGGAGCCGGTCATCTCCGAGGACGACGTCCTGCTGCCGGTCGCCGGCATCCTCGACGTGCTGGACAACTACGCGTTCGTCCGCACCTCGGGTTACCTGACCGGGCCGAACGACGTCTACGTCTCGCTCGCCCAGGTGCGCCGCTACGGCCTGCGCCGCGGCGACGCGATCACCGGCGCGGTCCGGCAGCCGCGCGACGGCGAGCGCCGGGACAAGTACAACGCGCTGGTCCGGCTCGACTCGGTCAACGGCGTGGACCCGGAGCAGTCGAAGGCCCGCCCGGAGTTCACCAAGCTGACCCCGCTCTACCCGCAGGACCGGTTGCGGCTGGAGACCGAGCCGCAGCTGCTCACCCCGCGGATCATCGATCTGGTGATGCCGATCGGCAAGGGCCAGCGCGCGCTGATCGTCAGCCCGCCGAAGGCCGGCAAGACGATGATCCTGCAGGCGATCGCCAACGCGATCACCACGAACAACCCGGAGACCCACCTCATGGTCGTGCTCGTCGACGAGCGGCCGGAAGAGGTCACCGACATGCAGCGGTCGGTGAAGGGCGAGGTGATCGCCAGCACGTTCGACCGGCCGCCGACCGACCACACCACGGTCGCCGAGCTGTCCATCGAGCGGGCCAAGCGGCTCGTCGAGCTGGGCCATGACGTGGTGGTGCTGCTCGACTCGATCACCCGGCTGGGTCGCGCGTACAACCTCGCCGCCCCGGCGTCCGGCCGGATCCTGTCCGGCGGCGTCGACTCGACGGCGCTCTACCCGCCGAAGCGCTTCCTCGGCGCCGCCCGCAACATCGAGCACGGCGGCTCGCTGACGATCTTCGCCACCGCGCTGATCGAGACCGGGTCCACCATGGACACGGTGATCTTCGAGGAGTTCAAGGGCACCGGCAACGCCGAGCTCGTGCTCTCCCGAAAGATCGCCGACAAGCGGGTCTTCCCCGCGGTCGACGTCATCGCCTCCGGCACCCGCAAGGAGGAGATCCTGCTGAACCCAGAGGAGCTGTTGATCGTGCACAAGCTGCGCCGGGTGCTCAACGCGCTCGACCCGCAGCAGGCGATCGACCTGCTGCTGGACCGGCTCAAGCAGAGCCGGACCAACGTCGAGTTCCTGATGCAGATCGCGAAGTCGACCCCCGGCCAGGACTGAGTCGCCCTGCGCCGGCCGGGCCGGAATCCGGCGGCCGGCGGCGGTGTTGAAGCCGCCGTGTGCCGTTCTGGCACACTGGACGCGACCTCGGCTCCGGTTCACGCCCCGCCACCGTGCGGCGGCGACCCGGCGGCCACGACGAGAGGACCCATCGTGAAGCCCGGAATCCACCCCGACTACGTCGAGACGACGGTGACCTGCTCCTGCGGCGCCACGTTCACGACGCGGAGCACCGCGAAGAACGGCGTGATCCACGCCGACGTGTGCTCCCAGTGCCACCCGTTCTACACCGGCAAGCAGAAGATCCTCGACACCGGCGGCCGGGTGGCCCGGTTCGAGCAGCGGTACGGCAAGCGGCAGCGCAGCGACGCCGCCAAGTAGCGACCCCGACGGCGCCCACTCCCTCCCGGGAGCGGGCGCCGTCGGCTTTTCTCGGGAGAGACCATGACCACCCCGGAGAGCCTGCCGGCGCTGCTCGCCGAGCACGCCGAGCTGGAGACCCGGCTCGCCGACCCGGCCGTGCACGCCGACCAGGCGCTGGCCCGGCGGCTGGGCCGGCGGTACGCGGAGCTGACGGCCGTCGCGGAGACGGCGCACGCCCTCGAGACCGCCCGGGGCGACCTGGCGACAGCTCGCGAGCTGGCCGGCCAGGACCCGTCGTTCGCCGCCGAGGCGACCGAGCTCGACCATCGGGTGGACTCCCTCGGCGAGCGGTTGCGCGAGCTGCTGCTGCCCCGCGACCCGAACGACGGCAAGGACGTGATCCTGCAGGTCAAGGCCGGGGAGGGCGGCGAGGAGTCGGCACTGTTCGCCGCCGACCTGCTGCGGATGTACCTGCGCTACGCCGAGCGGCAGGGCTGGAAGACGGAGCTGCTGGACGCCGAGCCGAGCGACCTCGGCGGCTACAAGGACGCCACCGTCGCGGTACGGGGCCGGGCGGACGCCGGGGTCTGGCGGCGGCTGAAGTACGAGGGCGGGGTGCACCGGGTGCAGCGGGTGCCGGCGACCGAGTCGCAGGGCCGGATCCACACCAGCGCGGCCGGCGTGCTGGTGCTGCCGGAGGCGGAGGACGTGGAGGTGCACATCGACCCCGCCGACCTGCGCATCGACGTCTACCGCTCGTCCGGGCCCGGCGGGCAGAGCGTGAACACCACCGACTCGGCGGTGCGGATCACCCACCTCCCGACCGGCACGGTGGTGTCGATGCAGAACGAGAAGAGCCAGCTGCAGAACCGGGAGGCCGGCCTGCGGGTGCTGCGCGCCCGGCTGCTCGCCGCCGCCCAGGAGGAGGCCGATCGGGAGGCGTCCTCGGCGCGGCGCAGCCAGGTGCGCACGGTCGACCGCAGCGAGCGGGTCCGGACCTACAACTTCCCGGAGAACCGGATCTCCGACCACCGGGTCGGCTACAAGGCGTACAACCTCGACCAGGTCCTGGACGGCGCGCTGGACGGCGTGCTGGACGCGCTGGCGAAGGCGGACACCGACGCCCTTCTCGCCGGCCCGCCGGCCGAGTGATCCGCGAGATCGGGGCGGCGGCCGACCGGCTCGCGGCGGCGGGCGTCGCCAGCCCGCGGCACGACGCGGAGGAGCTGGCCGGGCACGTGCTCGGGCTGCCCCGGACCGGGCTGCTGCTGCTGGAGCGGCTGCCGCCGGCGGCCGCCGAGCGGTACGCGGAGCTGGTCGAGCAGCGGGCGGCCCGGGTGCCGCTGCAGCACCTGACCGGGGTCGCCGGCTTCCGCCGGCTGGAGCTGGCCGTCGGGCCGGGGGTCTTCGTGCCGCGGCCGGAGACCGAGGTGCTGGTCGAGTGGGCAGCTGTCCCGGCTGGGCCCGGGTGCGCTGGTCGTGGACCTGTGCGCGGGCTCGGGCGCGGTGGCGCTCGCGATCGCCGACGAGGCGCCGGGGGTGACCGTGCACGCGGTCGAGCTCGAGGAGCACGCGCTGGCCTGGGCGCGGCGCAACGTCGAGGCGACCGGGCTGCCGGTGACGCTGCACCGGGGCGACGTCGCCGACCCGTCCGTGCTCGCCGCTCTCGACGGCACCGTGGACCTGGTGACCGCGAACCCGCCGTACATCCCGGACGGCGCGACCGTCGAGCGGGAGGTGGCCGAGCACGACCCGCCGGCGGCGCTCTGGGGAGGTCCGGACGGCCTGCGGGTCGTCCGGGCGATCGAGCGGGCCGCGGCTCGCCTGCTGCGCCCCGGCGGCCTCGCCGGCGTCGAGCACGCCGACACCCAGGGCGAGTCCGTCCCCGCGGTCTTCGGCCGTCCGGAGTGGACCGACGTCGCCGACCACCCCGACCTGGCCGGCCGCCCCCGCCTGAGCACCGCCCGCCGGCTAGGGTGACCGATCCGTGAGCCTGTTCTACGACTGCTCCGACCCGGCCGAGCGGGCCGAGGGGCTGGAGGCCGCCCTCGACTCGGTCAAGCGCGGCGAGCTGGTCGTGCTGCCGACCGACACCGTGTACGGGATCGGGGCGGACGCGTTCCAGCCGGACGCGATCGACGCGCTGCTGGCGACCAAGGGCCGCGGCCGGGACATGCCGGTGCCGGTGCTGGTCGGCTCCTGGAGCGGGCTGGACGGGCTGACCCTGGTCGTGACCCCGACCGCCCGGGAGCTGGTGCAGGCGTTCTGGCCGGGCGCGCTGACCCTGGTGGTCGAGCACGCCCCGTCGCTGGCCTGGGACCTCGGCGACGCCCGGGGCACCGTCGCGGTCCGGATGCCGCTGCACCCGGTCGCGCTGGAGCTGCTGGCCCGGACCGGGCCGATGGGGGTCTCCAGCGCCAACCGCACCGGGCAGCCGCCGCCGGTGACCGCCGAGGAGGCGCGGGACCAGCTCGGCTACCCGGTCGCCGTCTACCTGGACGCCGGCCCGTCCGGCGACCCGGTCCCGTCGACCATCGTCGACGTCACCGGCGAGGTCCCGCGGCTGCTGCGGGCCGGCGCCGTCCCGCTCGACCGGCTGCGCGAGGTGGTCGGCGACATCGTCGGGTGACCCCGCCGACCTTGGTCAGCTCGACCGCTCTGGACCGCCGCAAGGCGGTGCGGCACCAAGATCGGCGGGGAGGGCGCTTCATCCGGACGTAACCTGGGGCGATGGGCGACCCCGCACACGTCCTCTGCGTCTGCACCGCGAACGTCTGCCGGTCCCCGGCCGCGGAGCTGCTGCTCCGGGCCGGCCTGCGCGCCCGGCTGGGCGAGGCGGCCGGCTCGGTGGTGGTGCTCAGCGCCGGCACCTGGGCCACCCCGCACCGGCCGGTCGAGCCCGGCACCGCGGCCGCACTGCGCCGGGCCGGCGTGAGCCCGGCCGAGCTGGCGGCGACGACGTCGACCAGGCTGACCCGGGAGGCGGTCGCGGCGGCCGATCTCATCCTTGGCTCCACCGCGGAGCACGTCCGCGCGGTCTGGCGCTACCAGCTGGCGGCCCGGCACCGCGCCTTCACCCTCGGCGAGCTGACCCGGCTGACCGAGGGGATCGGCGTCGACGAGCTGCCGGTCGGCGACCCCGCCGACCGGCTGCGGGCGGTGACCGGCCGGGCCGGTGCGCTGCGGGAGCAGCGGCACGTCCCGAGCGCCCCGTACGTCAGCGACGCGTACGACCTGGAGGACCCGACCGACAACGACCCGGCGCAGCGGGACATGGTCACCCAGACGGCGCGCTGGGTCGATTTCCTGCTCGACGCGGTCGTCGGTCCGGCGCCGGCCCGCCGGTCGGCCCGGGATAGGGTTCCCGGCGTCGCCCGGGCCCTACAGTGGAGCCGCCACCGAGTCGCGCGAGGAGCAGTCCGATGACGCAGTCCACTTCGACGGATGCGTCGGGGGCCACGCCCTTCTGGGGACCGGACTTCGACGCCCTGCAGGCCGAGGATCCCGAGATCGCCGGGGTGGTGCTCGGCGAGCTCGACCGGCTGCGCGCCGGCCTGCAGCTGATCGCCAGCGAGAACTTCACCTCCCCGGCCGTGCTCGCGGCCCTGGGCAGCACGCTGTCGAACAAGTACGCCGAGGGCTATCCGGGCCGGCGCTACTACGGCGGCTGCCAGCAGGTCGACATCGCCGAGGAGATCGGCATCGCCCGGGCCAAGGAGCTCTTCGGCGCCGAGCACGCCAACCTGCAGCCGCACTCCGGCGCCAGCGCCAACCTCGCGGCGTACGCGGCGATCTGCCAGCCCGGCGACACGGTGCTGGCGATGTCGCTGCCGCACGGCGGCCACCTGACCCACGGCAGCAAGGTCAGCTTCTCCGGCAAGTGGTTCCACACGGTGTCCGTACGGGGTGCGCGAGGACACCGAGCTGATCGACTACGACCAGGTGCGCGACCTGGCCCGCGAGCACCGGCCGAAGATGATCATCTGCGGTGCGACGGCCTATCCGCGGCTGATCGACTTCGCGGCGTTCCGGAGCATCGCCGACGAGGTCGGCGCGAAGCTGATGGTCGACGCGGCCCACTTCATCGGGCTGGTCGCCGGCAAGGCGATCCCGTCGCCGGTGCCGCACGCGGACGTCGTCTGCTTCACCACCCACAAGGTGCTGCGCGGCCCGCGCGGCGGCATGATCGTCTGCCGGGAGGACATGGCCAAGGCGATCGACAAGGCGGTCTTCCCGTTCACCCAGGGCGGCCCGCTGATGCACGGCGTCGCGGCCAAGGCGGTGGCGCTGCGGGAGGCGGCGCAGCCGGCGTACCAGACGTACGCGCGGCAGGTCATCGCCAACGCGCAGGCGCTGGCGCAGGGGCTCGCGGAGGAGGGCATGCGGCCGGTCTCCGGCGGCACCGACACCCACCTGGCGCTGATCGACCTGCGCGAGCTCGGCGTCACCGGCAAGGAGGCGGAGGCGCGCTGCGACGCGGCCCGGATCACCCTGAACAAGAACGCGATCCCGTACGACCCGCAGCCGCCGATGACGGCCTCCGGCATCCGGGTCGGCACTCCCGCGGTCACCACCCAGGGGATGACCGAGGGCGACCTGAAGGAGGTCGCCGCGCTGATCGCCCGGGCGGTCCGCGACCCGGGCTCGACCGAGGAGGTCGAGGCCGGCGTCCGCGCCCTCGTCGAGGCGCACCCGGCGTACCCCAGGGGCTGAGAAGGCCCGGTGCGCGAGTACGCGCTGGTCTTCTGCATCGCGGCCGCGGTCACCTTCCTGCTGACCCCGCTCGTGCGGGTGCTGGCGCGGCGGTGGGGCGCGGTCGCCCAGCCGCGGGACCGGGACGTGCACGCCATCCCGACCCCTCGGCTGGGCGGGCTGGCCATGTACGCCGGGATGGCGGTCGCGCTGCTGGTGGCGAACCTGATGCCGACCCTGCAGCGGACGTACCAGATCGGCTCGGAGACCACCGCGGTGCTCATCGCCGGCGGGATCATCTGCCTGCTCGGCGTGCTGGACGACCGCTGGGAGCTCGACTCGCTCACCAAGCTCGCCGGCCAGGTCTTCGCCGCCGGGATCATGGTGCTGCTCGGGGTGCAGCTGCTGACGCTCTACGTGCCCTTCGGCGGGGTCGGCACGCTGTCGTTCGGCCGCAACGACTCGGTCGGCCTGACCGTGGTGCTCTGCCTGCTCACCATCAACGCGATCAACTTCATCGACGGGCTGGACGGGCTCGCCGCCGGGGTGTCCGCGATCTCCGCGCTGGCCTTCTTCGCCTACTCCTACCACCTGGCCCGGGAGGGGTACGGCGACGTCGCCTTCGCGCCGACGCTGCTGTCCGCGGCGCTGGCGGGGGCGTGCCTCGGCTTCCTGCCGCACAACTTCTCCCCGGCCCGGGTGTTCATGGGCGACTCCGGCTCGATGCTGATCGGGCTGACGCTGGCGGCGGCGGCGACGACCGCGTCCACCGGCGCCGACCCGCAGAGCTTCGGCAGCGCGGTCAGCACCATCCCGCTGTACCTGCCGTTCCTGCTGCCGCTGGTGGTGCTCGCGGTGCCCCTGGTCGACCTGGTGCTGGCGGTGCTGCGCCGGGTCAAGGCCGGCCGCTCGCCGTTCTCGCCGGACAAGATGCACCTGCACCACCGGCTGCTGGAGATCGGCCACTCGCACCGCCGCGCGGTGCTGCTCATCTACTTCTGGTCCGCGCTGCTCGCCTTCGGCGGGGTGGCGGTGTCCATCGTGGAGGACCCGCTCGCCGTGCTGTCGGTGGTCGGCGCGCTGGCCGCGGTGGCGCTGCTGCTGTCCAGCGTGCCCCGGCTGCGGGCGTCCCGGCGGCCGTCGTGACGGTTCCCCCGCCCGCCCGCCCGCCCGATCCCCCGCGCCGATCCGGCGCCCGCGCCGCGTCCCGGCGGCGCCGTGCCGTCGACGGCACCGTGGGACCTCGGCCACCTGCGGGACGGGGTGGTCGCCACGGCGGTGCTCGCCGCCGCCGGGGTGCCAGCCGCCTGGCTGCTGCGGGACGGCCGTGCCGCCGCCTGGGTGGCGGTCGGCCTGGCGATCGTCGCGGCCTTCTTCAGCCTGGGCGCGCTGGCCGTCGCCGCGGCCGGGAAGCTGGACGACGGGCTGACCCTGCCCGTGGCGCTCGGCACGTACACGATCAAGATCGTGCTGCTCGGCGCACTCATGGTCTCCATACGCGGCCAGCCGTGGCTGGACGGGCCGGCGCTCGGGCTGTCCGTGCTGGTAGGGACGCTGGTCTGGACCGGAGTGCACATCCGTCGGGTGTGGACGGCGAAGGTCTACTACGTCGATCCGTGACAGCGGTTTCTCGGGCCGTCCCCGAGGGGCGATTGATCGCCTCAGACTGCTACCGTACGGCTGCCATGACCGAGGGACGCCGGCCTCCGGACCCGACCGGAGCCACTCAGGGCTGGGCGGCTCTCGGCACCTTGCTCGCGGGCATCTGCGTGTGGGGCGGGATCGGCTGGCTGGTCGACCTGTGGCTGGGCACGGAGTTCGTCAAGGCGATCGGGGTGATCGTCGGAGCGGCGGCGTCGATCTACTACGTCACCGTCCGGTTCGGGAAGTGAGAGGGGAGACCGGATGAGCACCAGCATCGTCCTCGCCTCCGAGTGCCCGGCGGACGACCCCGGCTTCTGCGCGCCGACCGTCCTCGAGTTCTTCCCGGCGCCGCTGGTCGAGTTCAACGTGCTCGGTGTCGAGTTCGCCGTCACCCGGATCACGATCATCTCCGCGATCGCCACCCTCGCCGTCGGGCTGCTGTTCGTGGCGTCGGTGCGCCGGCCGTCGCTGGTCCCGGGCAAGCTGCAGTGGTTCGGCGAGGCGGGCTACTCCTTCGTCCGCGACGGCATCGCCCGCGAGGTGATCGGCAAGGAGGGCCTGCGCTTCGCGCCCTACCTGGCCGCGCTGTTCTTCTTCATCCTGGTCAACAACCTGATGGGCATCATCCCGTTCGCCCAGCTCGCACCGACCGCGAAGATCGCCCTGCCGGCGGTCCTGTCCGGGATCACCTTCATCCTGTTCAACTGGGTCGGGATCCGGGCGCAGGGGGTGGTCAAGTACTTCAAGGGCGTCGCGTTCCCGCCGGGCGTCCCAGCGCCGATGTACGTGCTGGTCACCCCGATCGAGATCGCCTCGACGCTGATCTTCCGGCCGATGACGCTGGCGATCCGGCTGTTCGCGAACATGTTCGCCGGCCACCTGCTGCTGGTGATCTTCGCGCTGGGCACGGTCTACCTGCTGCAGGTCGGCAACTTCTCGGTCATCTTCGCGCCGGTCTCCTTCGCCATGGCGATCCTGATGACCTTCTTCGAGCTGCTGGTTCAGGTCCTGCAGGCCTACGTGTTCACCGTCCTGACCGCGACCTACCTGGCCGGTGCGCTCGAAGAGGCGCACTGAGCCGGCACCGCAAGCCACCCGTCCGCGTGACCTCGGCACGCGACCACAAGGAGGAGATCAGCCCGTGTCCATCCTCGCAGTCACAGAAGGCGTCACCGGCAACGTCGGGACCATGGGCTACGGCCTGTCCGCCATCGGCCCGGGCATCGGGGTCGGCATCGTCTTCGCCGCGTACATCCAGGCGACGGCCCGCCAGCCGGAGTCGGCCGGGCTGACCCGGACCTACCTGTTCCTCGGCTTCGCGCTGTCCGAGGCGCTGGCGCTGATCGGCTTCGTCGTTCCGTTCATCATCACCTGATCCCTGCGCGAGACGGGACGTCCCCCATGCTGCTCAACCTGGCGACCGAAGACGGCCCCAACCCAGTCGTGCCGCCGCTCGGCGAGATCATCATCGGCCTGATCGCGTTCGGGATCCTGGCGTTCGTGCTGATGAAGTACGTCTGGCCGCGGATGGAGGCCACCTTCGAGGCGCGCCGCGACGCGATCGAGGGCGGCCTCAAGCGGGCCGAGGACACCCAGAACGAGGCGAAGCGGCTGCTCGCCGACTACCGGCAGCAGCTCGCCGAGGCCCGCACCGAGGCGGCCCAGATCCGCGACAACGCCCGGGCCGAGGGCCAGCGGATCATCGAGGAGATGCGGACGACGGCCCAGCAGGAGTCGGCCCGGATCGTGCAGCGCGGCGAGGAGCAGCTGACCGTGCAGCGCCAGCAGGTCGTCCGCGACCTGCGCGGCGAGATCGGCTCGCTGGCGGTGCAGCTGGCCGGGCGGGTGGTGGGCGAGTCGCTCGCGGACGACCCGAGCCGGCAGCGCACCGTCGACCGCTTCCTCGACGACCTGGAGGGGATGGCCCGGTCGGTGCCGGGCGGTCCCGGCGGCGCGTCCCGCGCCGACGCCGGGGAGTCGGACGCGGCCGGCGACGGCGACCGGCGAGGGGGCCGGTGATGGTGGCCGTGGCGGGCGCGGCCAGCCGTGAGTCGCTGGCCGCGGCGAACCGGTCGCTCGACGAGGTCATCGACCGCGACCGGGAGACCGACCTGGGCGCGACCGCGGACGAGCTGTTCGCGGTCACCGCGCTGCTGGACCGCGAGCACGGGCTGCGCCGCACCCTGGCGGACCCGGCCACCGAGCCGGACCGCCGGCAGGCGCTGCTGGAGCGGGTGCTCGGCGACCGGCTCGGCCCGCGGACGCTGGAGCTGCTGCGACTGCTGGTGCGCTCACGCTGGTCCGGGCCGCGCGACCTCGCCGACGCGGTCGAGGCGGTCGGCCAGCGGGCGGCGCTCGCCGTGGCGGAGCGCGACGGCACGCTCGACGAGGTGGAGGACGAGCTGTTCCGGTTCGGCCGGATCCTGGCCGCCGAGCCGCGGCTGCGGCTGCTGCTGGAGGACCGCGCCGCTCCGGCCGACGGGCGGGTGGCGCTGCTCGACCGGCTGGTCGGCGGGCAGGTCAACCCGGCCACCCGGCGGCTGCTGGAGCAGGCCGTCCGGTCTCCGCGGGGCCGTACCCTGGACGGTGCGGTGGGTGAGCTCGTCGAGCTCGCCGCGGCCCGCCGCGAGCGCTACGTCGCCTACGTGACGGCGCCCGCACCGCTGACCGGCCAGCAGGAGCGGCGGCTGACCGGCGCCCTCTGGCGGATCTACGGGCGGCAGGTGTCGCTGCAGGTGACGGTGGACCCGCAGCTGCTCGGCGGTCTCGTGGTCCGGGTGAACGACGAGGTCATCGACGGCAGCGTGCTGTCCCGGCTGGCCGAGGTCCGGCAGCGGCTGGCCGGGTAGTGGGCGGCGCGGGTACGGCGGGGTCGGCGGCACGGTGGGCAGGACGGCAGTGACGAGAGATTGCAGGGGTGTTGAGCCATGGCCGAGCTGACGATCTCGTCGGAGGAGATCCGGAGCGCGATCGAGCGACTACGTCTCGTCCTACTCGCCGGAGGTCTCCCGCGAGGAGGTCGGCACCGTCACCGAGGCCGGCGACGGCATCGCCCACGTCGAGGGCCTGCCCTCGACCATGACGAACGAGCTGCTCGAGTTCGAGGACGGCACGCTCGGCGTCGCGCTCAACCTCGACGTCCGCGAGATCGGCGTCGTGCTGCTCGGCGACGTCGGACGACATCGAGGAGGGCCAGGAGGTCAAGCGCACCGGCCGAGATCCTCTCCGTCCCGGTCGGCGACGCGTTCCTCGGCCGCGTGGTCGACCCGCTCGGGCGGCCGATCGACGGCCTCGGCGAGATCGAGTCCGAGGGCCGGCGCGAGCTCGAGCTGCAGGCGCCGAACGTGATGCAGCGGCAGCCGGTGAAGGAGCCGCTGCAGACCGGCATCAAGGCCATCGACGCGATGACCGCGATCGGCCGCGGCCAGCGGCAGCTGATCATCGGCGACCGCCAGACCGGCAAGACGACGATCGCGATCGACACGATCCTCAACCAGAAGGCCAACTGGGAGTCCGGCGACCCGAAGCAGCAGGTGCGCTGCATCTACGTCGCGATCGGCCAGAAGGGCTCGACGATCGCGGCGCTGCGCGCGCGTGCTCGAGGAGGCCGGCGCGCTGGAGTACACGACCATCGTCGCCTCGCCCGCGTCCGACCCGGCCGGCTTCAAGTACCTCGCGCCCGTACACCGGCTCGGCGATCGGCCAGCACTGGATGTACGCCGGCAAGCACGTGCTGATCGTCTTCGACGACCTGTCCAAGCAGGCCGAGGCGTACCGCGCGGTCTCGCTGCTGCTGCGCCGCCCGCCGGGCCGCGAGGCCTACCCGGGTGACGTCTTCTACCTGCACTCCCGGCTGCTGGAGCGCTGCGCCAAGCTGTCCGACGAGCTGGGCGGCGGCTCGATGACCGGCCTGCCGATCATCGAGACCAAGGGCAACGACATCTCGGCCTACATCCCGACCAACGTCATCTCGATCACCGACGGCCAGATCTTCCTGGAGACCGGCCTGTTCAACCCGGGCGTCCGGCCGGCGATCAACGTCGGCATCTCGGTCTCCCGGGTCGGCGGCGACGCGCAGATCAAGGCGATGAAGAAGGTCGCCGGCTCGCTGCGGCTCAACCTCGCCCAGTACCGCGAGCTGGAGGCGTTCGCCGCGTTCGGCTCCGACCTGGACAAGGCCTCCCAGGACCAGCTGGACCGCGGCGTCCCGGCTGGTCGAGCTGCTCAAGCAGCAGCAGTACTCGCCGTTCCCGGTCGAGCACGAGGTCGTGTCCATCTGGGCCGGCACCACCGGCGAGCTGGACGATCGTCCCGGTCGCCGACGTCCGCCGGTTCGAGCGGGAGTTCCTCGACTTCGTCGGCCGGGACCACAAGGGGATCTACGACGCGATCGGGCAGTCCGGGCAGCTGGAGGACGACACCGTCGAGCAGCTCAAGCGGGTGATCGGCGAGTTCAAGCGGGAGTTCCAGACCTCGGAGGGCAAGACGCTGGTGAACGAGGCGCCGGCCGAGGCGATGGAGGCCGACCAGGTCGGCCAGGAGACGGTCAAGC
This sequence comes from uncultured Actinomycetota bacterium, assembly GCA_963785005.1. GTDB lineage: Bacteria > Actinomycetota > Actinomycetes > Mycobacteriales > CADCTP01 > CADCTP01. The sequence continues at coordinate 770,117 of CAWATS010000007.1, read as the reverse complement.
GCTACAGCAAGCCGCGGGTCACCGCGGCCGGCGAGCGCCGGGGCTGACGAGATGGCCGGGCAGCTGCGGGTCCTCCGCCGCCGGATCCGTACGGTCCAGCAGACCAAGCAGATCACCAAGGCGATGGAGCTCGTCGCCACCTCCCGGATCGCCAAGGCGCAGCAGCGGGTGGAGGCGTCGCTGCCGTACACCAACGAGCTGACCCGGGCGCTGTCCGCCCTCGCATCCGACTCGACGACCGACCACCCGCTGCTGGTGGAGCCGGCGGATCCGCAGCGCGCGGCGATCCTGGTGATCACCAGCGACCGCGGCCTGGCCGGCGCCTACAGCTCGAACGCGCTGCGCACCGCGAACGAGCTGGAGGCGCTGCTGCGGCAGGAGGGCAAGGAGCCGGTCCGGTACGTGATCGGCCGCAAGGGCTCGGCCTACTACCGCTTCCGCAGCCGGGAGGTCGCCCGGGAGTGGACCGGCTTCTCCGAGAAGCCGGCGTTCACCGACGCCCGGGAGGTCGGCGAGACGCTGGTGCGCTCGTTCCTCGCCGGTGTCGAGGATGCGGGGGAGCACACCGGCGAGGGCGTGGTCGGGGTGGACGAGATCCACGTCGTCTACACCGAGTTCCGCTCGATGCTCACCCAGGCGCCGGTGGCGAAGCGGATCGCGCCGCTGGTGGTCGAGGAGAGCGAGGAGGAGGCGCCGGAGGGCTACCTGCCGGCGTACGAGTTCGAGCCGGACCCGGCCGAGCTGCTCGGCGCGATCCTGCCGAAGTACGTCAACGCCCGCATCTACGCCGCGCTGCTGGAGTCGGCGGCGTCCGAGTCGGCCTCGCGGCGGCGCGCGATGAAGTCCGCGACGGACAACGCCGAGGAGCTCATCAAGTCCTACACCCGCGAGGCCAACCAGGCCCGGCAGGCCGGGATCACCCAGGAGATCAGCGAGATCGTCGGCGGCGCGAACGCACTCGCCGCGGCAGGGAGCGAGAGGTCATGACCGCCGTACGCGAACCCCAGCAGAGCACCGCCACCGGCCGCGTGGTCCGCGTCACCGGTCCGGTGGTCGACGTCGAGTTCGGCCGGGACGCGATGCCCGAGCTGCACAACGCGCTGCACGTCGACGTCGACCTCGGCGAGGCGGGCGAGGACAGCGGGCTGAACAAGCAGCTCACCCTCGAGGTCGCCCAGCACATCGGCGACAACATGGTGCGGGCGATCTCCATGCAGCCGACCGACGGCCTGGTCCGCGGTGCCGACGTCACCGACACCGGCGACCCCATCGAGGTGCCGGTCGGCGACCAGGTCAAGGGACACGTCTTCAACGCGCTCGGCCGCTGCCTGGACGACCCGGACCTCGACCTCAGCGGCGAGCGCTGGCCGATCCACCGGCCGTCGCCGCCGTTCGACCAGCTGGAGGGCAAGACCGAGCCGCTGGAGACCGGCATCAAGGTCATCGACCTGCTGACGCCGTACGTGCGCGGCGGGAAGATCGGCCTGTTCGGCGGCGCGGGCGTGGGCAAGACCGTGCTGATCCTGGAGATGATCCGCCGGATCGCGCAGGAGTTCGGCGGTGTGTCGGTCTTCGCCGGGGTGGGGGAGCGGACCCGCGAGGGCAACGACATGTTCCTGGAGATGACCGAGTCCGGGGTCATCGAGCAGACCGCGCTGGTCTTCGGTCAGATGGACGAGCCGCCGGGCACCCGGCTGCGGGTCGGGCTGGCCGCGCTGACCATGGCGGAGTACTTCCGGGACGTCCAGAAGCAGGACGTGCTGCTGTTCGTCGACAACATCTTCCGTTTCACCCAGGCCGGCTCCGAGGTGTCCACGCTGCTCGGCCGCATGCCCTCCGCGGTCGGCTACCAGCCGACGCTGGCGGACGAGATGGGCGTGCTGCAGGAGCGGATCACCTCGACCCGGGGCCACTCGATCACCTCGATGCAGGCGATCTACGTCCCCGCCGACGACATCACCGACCCGGCGCCGCACACCGTGTTCGCCCACCTCGACGCGACGACGACCCTGTCTCGGCCGATCTCCGAGCTGGGCATCTACCCGGCGGTGGACCCGTTGGACTCGACCTCGCGGATCCTCGACCCGCAGTACATCGGGCAGGAGCACTACGACACGGCACAGGAGGTGAAGCGGATCCTGCAGCGCTACAACGAGCTGCAGGACATCATCGCGATCCTCGGCATCGACGAGCTGTCCGAGGAGGACCGGGTGCTGGTCGGCCGGGCCCGCCGGATCCAGCGCTTCCTGTCGCAGAACCTCCTGGTCGCCGAGCAGTTCACCGGCCAGCCGGGCTCGGTCGTGCCGCTGGCGGAGAGCATCGAGTCGTTCCGGGCGCTCACCCGCGGCGACTACGACCACCTGCCGGAGCAGGCGTTCTTCCTGTGCGGCGGGATCGAGGACGTGGAGAAGAAGGCGGCCGAGCTCAACAAGTAGGTCTTGCCGCGGGGTCGCCTGTCCACTATGGACCGACAGGCGGCCGGTGCCGGTACCGGGCCGTCGGCGCAGGTGCTTGCAGGCTCAACAGGGGCTGCGAGAGGATGCAGCGCAGACGTCGCTAGACTCCTGCTCGACTCCCACCCGGCCCCCGTGGCGACGAAGGAGACCAGCGTGGCAACCGTGCACGTCGAGCTCGTCGCGGTCGAGCGCCTGCTCTGGTCGGGCGAGGCCCGGATGGTGATCGCCCGGACCACCGAGGGCGAGCTCGGAGTGCTGCCCGGGCACGCACCGCTGCTGGGCGAGCTCGCCGACGGCGGCGTGGTGCGGATCCAGCAGGAGGCCGGCGAGGAGCTGACCTTCGCCGTGCACGGCGGCTTCCTGTCGGTCACCGACGACGGCGTGTCGATCCTGGCCGAGCTGGCCGAGCGCGCCGACGAGATCGACGTGGGCCGCGCGGAGCAGGCACTGGACCGGGCCCGGTCCGCCGGCGACGACGACGACGAGGCTGGGGCGGCGGCGAGCCGGGCGCTGTCGCGGCTGCGCGCCGCCGGCCAGTCCGTGTAGCGGGCGGTGGCGGTGAAGGTCGTCGCGGCCGTCGCCGTCGCCGTGGGCGTGGTCGTCCTGGCACTGGTCCTGCTCGCGCTGCGCCGGCGGGTGCTGCTGCGCCCGGCGGGCGCCATCGACATGAGCATGCGCACCCGGTTCGGCCGGATCGGCGGCGGCTGGGCGCTCGGCGTCGGCCGGTACGCCGGCGACGACCTGCTGTGGTACCGGCTGTTCGCGCTGACGGTGAAGCCGGCCCGCTCGTTGTCCCGCCGCGAGCTGCAGGTGGTCCGCCGCCGGCTGCCCACCGGCGCCGAGTCCTGGGCCGTGCAGGCCGCCGCGGTGATCGTGGAGTGCCGGGACGACTCCGGTCCGGTGCAGCTCGCGATGAGCGCCGGCGCGGTCACCGGCTTCCTGTCCTGGCTCGAGTCGGCACCGCCGGGCTTCGCCGTCCCCGGCTACGCCGCCTCCTGAACCGCCGCTCAACCGTCCGTGTCCGGCAGCGCCGGGCGGTCGATCAGCGGTTGGCGCCCGGGGTCCAGAGCACGTCGCCACCCGGGTTCGCCGTCCGGGCGAGGATGAACAGCAGGTCGGACAGCCGGTTGAGGTAGCGCGCCGGCACCTCGGCCGTCCGCTCCGGGTCGGCCTCCCGCAGCGACCAGGCGCTGCGCTCGGCCCGCCGGACCACGGTGCGGGCCGCGTGCAGCAGGGCCGCGCCGGGCGTCCCACCGGGGAGGATGAAGCTGTCCAGCTTCGGCAACCGGGCATTGAACTCGTCGCAGGCACCCTCCAGCCGCTCCACCTGGGCGTCGGTCACCCGCAGCGGCTCGTACGGCGGATCGGCCACCACCGGGACGCACAGGTCGGCGCCGAGGTCGAAGAGGTCGTTCTGCACCGCCGCGAGCACCTCGACGATGCCGGCGGGCAGCGCGCCGAGCGCCAGCGCCACCCCGATCGCCGAGTTGGCCTCGTCGACGTCCGCGTACGCGACCAGTCGAGGGTCGGTCTTGCGGACCCGGCTCATGTCGCCGAGCGCCGTGGTCCCGTCGTCGCCGGTCTTGGTGTAGATGCGGGTCAGGTGCACGGTCATGACACCACCCTAGTGTTCCCCGCGCCGGGGCCCGCGGTGCCGCGCTGGCCGAGCTGGCCGAGCGTGGCCTAGCTGGCCACCGGGTCGCGGCTGAACAGCTTCTTCGCCCAGAGGTAGCCGACGAGTGCGATGCCGGTGGACCAGGCGACCGTGAGGGCGGCGTTGGTGCCGATCGCGGTGCCCAGCAGCAGTCCCCGCACGGTCTCGATGAACGGGGTGAACGGCTGGTACTCGGCGAAGGCGCGCACGCCGGCCGGCATCGACTCGGTAGGGACGAACCCGCTGCTGAGGAACGGCAGCAGCATCAGCGGCATCGGCGTGTTGCTGGCCGCCTCGACGGTCTTGGCCGCCAAGCCGAGCGCGACGGTCAGCCAGGTGAGCGCGAACGTGATGATCGCGAGCACCCCGGCCAGCGCGAGCCACTCGACCGGGCTGGCGGACGGCCGGAACCCGATGAGCCAGGCGACACCGAGGACGATGCCGATCACGATGGCCGTCTGGATCATGGCGCCGACGACGTGGCCGGTCAGCACCGACACCCGGGCGATGGCCATGGTGCGGAAGCGGGCGATGATGCCTTCGGTCATGTCCATGGCGACCGAGATCGCGGTTCCCTGGGCGACGCCGGCGATCCGCCATCAGGATGATCCCGGGAGTCACGTAGTCGATGTACGCGGCCCGGCCGCCCGACCCGCCGCCGAGGCCGTCGCCCAGCGTGCCGCCGAAGACGTAGACGAACAGCAGCATGAAGACGACCGGCATGCCGGCGAGCATCAGCGTCAGGGACGGGTAGCGCAGCATGTGCTTGAGGTTGCGCCGGAGCATCGTCGCCGAGTCGGCGAGGGCATAGGAGACGGTGGTCATCGCAGGCTCTCCTTCGCGGTGTCGTGCTGGCCGGTCAGGGCCAGGAAGACGTCGTCGAGGTCGGGGGTGTGCACGGACAGCGCCTCGACGTCGACCGCCGCGTCGTCGAGCCGCTCGAGCAGCGCCCGCAGCGCCTTGGGGCTGCCGTCGCTGGGGACCTGGAGCGTGAGCGCCTCGTCGTCGCGCGCCGTCTCGCCGAGAGCGAGCGCCGCCCGGTCGAGCTCGGCGGGGTCCGCGAACTGCAGCCGGATGTGGCCGCCGGGGAGGTGGCGCTTCAGCTCGGCCGCGGTGCCCTCGGCGACCAGCGTCCCGCGGTCGAGAAGCCCGATCCGGTCGGCGAGCTCGTCGGCCTCCTCCAGGTACTGCGTGGTCAGGAAGATCGTGACGCCGTCCGCCACCAGCTCGCGGATGATCTGCCACATGCCCCGGCGGCCGCGCGGGTCGAGCCCGGCGGTCGGCTCGTCGAGGAAGATCACGCGCGGGTCGCCGACCAGCGTCATCGCCAGGTCCAGCCGGCGCCGCATGCCGCCGGAGTACGTCGCGGCCGTCTTCCCGGCCGCCTCCACCAGGTCGAACCGCGTCAGCAGCTCGGCGCCGCGGCGCCGGCCCTCGCGCGCGGTCCAGGTGGTGCAGGTCCGCCATCAGCCGCAGGTTCTCCTCGCCGGTGAGCAGCGTGTCCACCGCGGAGAACTGCCCGGTGACGCCGATCGCGGCGCGGACCGAGTCCGGGTCGCTCGCCACGTCGTGACCGGCGACGCGGACCTGACCGCCGTCGGCGGTGATCAGCGTCGACAGGATGTGCACGGTGGTGGTCTTGCCGGCGCCGTTGGGGCCGAGCAGCGAGTAGATCGAGCCGGCCGGAACGTCCAGGTCGATGCCGTCGAGCACGACGTGGTCGCCGAACGACTTGCGCAGCCCGACGGCGCTGATCGCCGGCGGAGCGGAGACGCGCAGTCATGGTCCTTGCTCCCTTCGGTAGGTGGGTTCGTCGTGACCCGGGTCAGGAACGACGGATGACGATGTCGCCGTACGAGGTGTGAGCGCGCACCTCGACGGTCTCCTCGGACGGCCCGGGGCCGTCGGAGGCCTCCAGCGAGTTGCGCACGCGGCCGAACCGCGAGCGCACGTCGAGCCGGGCGGCGGTGCCCTTCCGGATGCCGACCTCGAGCTCGCCGAGCGCGGTCTCGAGTGCGACCGAGCCGCGCGCGACCTCGCCGACGCGGATGCTCCCGTTCGCGGTCTTGGCCTCGACCGCGGCGCCGGCCCGCTCGACGGAGATGTCGCCGTTGGCGGCGCTGCACCGCAGGTCGCCGCTGACCTCGCCGACCCAGGTACGGCCGTTGAGATTCTTGATCACCGCGGCGCCGTCGATCTCGCGGATGCGCACCTCGCCGGCCGCGGTGACCTCGGCCTGGCCCACCGCCCGCTCGACGGTGACGCTGCCCATGCCGGTGCTCAGCCGGACCGGACCGGTGCTGTCGAGCCAGATGTTCCCGGTCGCGGTCGTGAAGCGGCACTCTCCGAGCCGGCCCTCGCCGCGCAGGTCCGCCACCGAGGCATCGCCGTGGACGCTCGAACCGGCCGGCAGCTCGATCGCCACGTCGACCGACCCACCGGAACCGAAGGGGCTGAATCGCTGCCACCCCCTGGGTGCCTTGACCAGCAGCCGGCCGTGCGAGTACTCCACCCGGGTCTGCTCTGCGGCCTTCACGTCGGCCTCGCTGGACGCGTCGCTCGGGGACACCTCGACGACGGTGTTGCTGCGGTCGCCCGCGGTGATCCGGGCGTCGCCGACGACCAGGGTGATCGTGACCGAGATCGGTCCGTCGGTGTCGAAGATGGGCATGGCGGTGCCTCCTCAGGCAGTTGTGGGCGTCGGTGGCTGGATCGGCGGAGGGAGGGAGCGGAGCGGACCGGTGGCTAGCGCACCCAGCCGGTGTAGCGCTGCCCGCCCGATGGGCTGCGCGGTGCGGCGCGGCGGCCGCGGTCGTCGGGCTCCAGGGCGGCGGCGGCGGCCCGGACGAGCCAGGCGTTGACCGACAGCCTCTCCCGGCCGGCCGCGTCGTCGACCCGGAGCTTCAGGGAGTCGGGAAGGCGGAGGTTGATCCGCGAGGTGCCACCGTCCTCGGCGGCCTCCGCCGGTGCCGGTGCAGGTGGCGGTGCGGCGCCGGCCGCAGCGGAGGCGACCACGTCGGCGGCCCCGTCGTCGAACGGCTCGTCGGTCGGCGGGCGGGTCACGACGAAGCCGGGGTCACGCCCCCGCAGGCGCACCTCGACCGAGCCCGGCGCCAGGTCGCGGGTGATCTCGTCCGCGGCGGCCGACAGTGCCTCCAGCAGGACGAGCCGAGCGCTCGACTCGAGCGGGGCGGTGAGCCGCTCGGCCAGCGCGCGGGCGTCGTCACCGGCGGCCTCGGCCGCCACCGCCAGCTCGTGCCGGAGGGTGTCGACGTACGTCCCGAGGTTCATGTGAGCCACTATGGCACCAGATTGGCACCATGGCAAGTGCCAGATTGGCTCCGTTGTGCGAGAGGCGATCGGGAGCGCGTGCCAGGGCTGCCGTTGGGCGATCGTCAGCCGGGCGGGACGAGCCGGCGGGCCCGGTCCTCGTCGGCGGCGAAGACGAGCACCTGCACGCTTCCGTCCCGCCGCACACCCAGCGTGGAGCGGATGCCGGCGTCGGACAGCACCGCGCGCAGGGCGGAGCCGGCGGCCCGGTCCGGGAGCTCGGCGACCGGCCGGAGCAGCCCGTGGTCGGCCCGGTCGGACGGCGCCGCGCGAGTGGCGGCGGACCGGGACCGGCCGGCCCCGAAGATCCACCGCATCAGCACCGCGAGCAGGCAGAGCACCACGATCGCCACCACCGGACCGGCCACGTAGTGGTAGCTGCCGGCGTCGAGAGGCACGGCTCCAGTCTCGCACCGGCCGCGGCGGGTCGCCGCCGCCGTCGCTACCGGCCGCGATGCGAGGTGACGATCCGGTGACGATCTCTGTAAGTGCTGAACGTATCAGCGCGCCATGGAGTCTCCTCGGTACCGGCGTATCGCGGGGGAGGGGCCGCCATGCGGGCGATGGTGAGCGACAGCGGCGAGGTCGCGCTGGTCGGGCGACTCGACGTGCGGGGTGCCGGAGTGGCGCGCGAGGCGCTGCACTCCGCGCTCGCGCGCGGCGAGGGCGCCTGGTGGTGGACATGTCCGGCGTCGAGCTGCTCGACGCGACCGGGCTCGGTGTGCTGGTCGGGACGCACCGGCGGGCCCGCGCCGCCGGCCGGCGGCTGGTGCTCGCCGACGCCACCCCGAGGGTGGCCAGGATGCTCGCGCTGACCAGGCTCGACCGGATCATCGCCCTCGACGCCGGCCGCCGGGCCGTCTCCCGCGTGACCGGTCACACGCTGCCCCCGGGCCGCCCGCACGCCTAGTCTGGACGGGTCTCCGGGAGGCCCGCCGTGCCTGAGCCGTCCGCCAGCAACCCCGACCGCCCGTGGGTCATGCGCACGTACGCGGGGCACTCCTCGCCCGCCGAGTCGAACGCGCTCTACCGGCGCAACCTGGCCAAGGGCCAGACCGGCCTGTCCGTCGCCTTCGACCTGCCCACCCAGACCGGCTACGACCCGGACTCCGAGCTCGCCCGCGGCGAGGTCGGCAAGGTCGGGGTGCCGGTCGCGCACGTCGGCGACCTGCGCGCGCTGTTCGACGGCATCCCGCTGGCCGGCGCCAACACCTCGATGACGATCAACGCGACGGCGCTGTGGCTGCTCGCGCTGTACGTCACCGTGGCGGAGGAGCAGGGCGCCGACCTCGCGTCGCTGGCCGGCACGACGCAGAACGACATCGTCAAGGAGTACCTGTCCCGCGGCACGTACGTCTTCCCGCCGGGACCGTCGCTGCGGCTGACCACCGACACGGTGGCGTGGGCGGTCACCGCGCTGCCGAAGTGGAACCCGATCAACGTCTGCTCCTACCACCTGCAGGAGGCGGGCGCGACGCCGGTGCAGGAGGTCGCGTACGCGCTGTGCACCGCGATCGCCGTGCTCGACGCGGTGCGCGACTCCGGGCAGGTGCCGGCCGACCGCTTCGGCGAGGTGGTGGCCCGGGTGTCGTTCTTCGTCAACGCCGGGGTGCGCTTCGTCGAGGAGATGTGCAAGCTGCGCGCGTTCGGCCGGCTGTGGGACGAGCTGACGCTGTCCCGCTACGGCGTCGCCGATCCCCGCCAACGCCGCTTCCGCTACGGCGTGCAGGTCAACTCGCTCGGCCTGACCGAGGCGCAGCCGGAGAACAACGTGCAGCGCATCGTGCTGGAGATGCTCGGCGTCACGCTGTCGCGGGACGCCAGGGCCCGGGCGGTGCAGCTGCCGGCGTGGAACGAGGCGCTGGGGCTGCCCCGGCCGTGGGACCAGCAGTGGTCGCTGCGCTTCCAGCAGGTGCTGGCGTACGAGACCGACCTGCTCGAGTACGGCGACCTGTTCGACGGGTCGCACGTGGTCGAGGCCAAGGTCGCGTCCATTGTGGAGGGTGCCCGGGCCGAGGTGGACCGGGTGCAGGGGATGGGCGGCGCGATCGCCGCGGTCGAGTCCGGCTACATGAAGACCGCGCTGGTCACGTCGCTGGCGGAGCGGCGGCGCCGGGTCGAGTCCGGCGCCGAGGTGGTGGTCGGGGTCAACCGCTTCACCGAGACCGAGCCGAGCCCGCTCACCGCGGACCTCGACGCCGCGGTGCAGCTGGTCGACCCCGCGGTCGAGCGGGCGGCGGTCGAGGCGGTCCGCTCGTGGCGGTCGGCGCGGGACCCGGCCGAGGTGGCCGACGCGCTGGACGCGCTGCGGTCGGCGGCGAAGACGGAGGCGACGCTGGTGACGCCGACGCTGCGCTGCGCCCGCGCCGGCGTCACCACGGGGGAGTGGGCCGGGGCGCTCCGGGAGGTCTTCGGCGAGTACCGCGCGCCGACCGGGGTGTCCGGCGCGGGCGGCGGCGCGGCGCCGGGCGGCGACGCGGCGGCGGCGATCGCGGCGGTCCGGTCCCGGGTCCGGGCCACGGCCGCCGAGCTGGGCCGGCCTCGGCTGCGGATGCTCGTCGGCAAGCCCGGCCTGGACGGTCACTCCAACGGAGCCGAGCAGATCGCCGTCCGGGCCCGCGACGTCGGCTTCGAGGTCGTCTACCAGGGGATCCGGCTGACCACGGCGCAGATCGTCGCGGCCGCGGTGGAGGAGGACGTGGACGTCGTCGGGCTGTCCGTGCTGTCCGGCTCGCACCGGGAGGTCGTGCCCCAGGTGGTCGACGGGCTGCGGGCGGCCGGGCTGGACGACGTGCCGGTGGTGGTCGGTGGCATCATCCCGCCGGCCGACGCCGCCGCCCTCCGCGCGGCCGGCGTGGCCCGGGTCTTCACCCCGAGGGACTTCGCCCTCACCGGCATCCTCGACGAGATCGTCACCGTCCTGCGCCGCGCCCACGACCTCCCCTGACCGCTCGCCGGCACAGGTCAGCCGTAGACGTCCGACCGGTGCCCGACCCTGACCACCTCGACGGTGACGGTGCTGTCGTCCACCGTGTAGAGGATCCGGTAGACCTGGACCCGGGCGGAGAACAGGCCTTCGAGACGGCCGGTCAACTGCTTGCCCACCCGGTACGGATTCTCGGCGAGCGCGTGGGCGATGAAGTCGGCGAGCGCGAAGTAGGTCTTCGGTGGCAGGCGTCGAAGCGAGCGCTGAGCCGAGCTGGCGATGGTGACCTTGTAGGTCACCCGGCGTTCCGCTCGGTCGCCAGGCGTCGCCGGGCGTCCGCGAGCAGGTCGTCAGCCGTGACGTAGTCGCCGCGAGCGATCTCCGCCTTGGCCTTCTCGATGTCCTCGACGATGCCGGGCTGGGACCGCCAGAACTCGGTCTCGGCGATCTCCTCCCACTCGTCGAACGAGATCATCATGGCCGCCGGCCGGCCGTTCTTGGTGATCATGACGTGTTCGCGGTACTTCTGCACCTCGCCGACGAGCTCGGAGAAGTGCTGGCGGGCCTCGGCCACCGGGACATACTTCATGTACGGGATTCTAGCGTGAACGCTCAGCGAGGACGCGGCGGCGGGGGCCGAAACGGGCGGCGACGCCCGGCGACCAGTGCACGGTGTCCGGCGGGCCGGTGACCGGCAGCCCGGCCGCGGCGATCAGCTCGTCGGCCAGGTGCACGACCTCCGCCCGGTGCAGCGGCCATTCCTCGTGCTCCACCGGCCACTGCAGTGTCCGGCCCCGGGCTGCCTGGTGCAGCCGCCAGCGGGCGGTGAGGAAGAGGTCCAGCGGCGACGGGTCGGCCAGCCGCTCGCGTACCCGGTCACGACCTTGCCCGGTGATCGCCCAGATGCCCCGTGGGCTGGTGCCGTCCATGTCACCGCGTTTCACGAGGTTGAGCCGAGCGGGCCGGTAGCCTGCTTCGCCGTGAGGCTGGTCGTCGCCCGGTGCAGCGTGGACTACGTCGGCCGGCTGACCGCGCACCTGCCGATGGCACCGCGGCTGCTGCTGGTCAAGGCGGACGGGTCGGTCTCGATCCACGCCGACGACCGGGCGTACAAGCCGCTGAACTGGATGAGCCCGCCGTGCACCCTGCGGGAGGAGCCGGGCGCCTGGACGGTGACCAACCGGGCCGGCGAGACGCTGCTGATCACCCTGGACGAGGTCTTCCACGACTCCTCGCACGAGCTCGGCACCGACCCCGGCCTGGTCAAGGACGGGGTCGAGGCGGAGCTGCAGCGGCTGCTCGCGGAGCGGATCGAGACGCTCGGCGCCGGCTACCGGCTGGTCCGCCGGGAGCACCCGACCGCCATCGGCCCGGTGGACATCCTCTGCCGGGACGCCGGCGGGGTCGCCGTCGCGGTGGAGATCAAGCGGCGCGGCGAGATCGACGGGGTCGAGCAGCTCACCCGCTACCTGGAGCTGATGAACCGCGATCCGGTGCTGGCACCGGTGCGCGGGGTCTTCGCCGCGCAGGCGATCACCCCGCAGGCGCGGGTGCTCGCCGCCGACCGCGGCATCGCCTGCGTGACGCTGGACTACGAGGCCCTGCGCGGCCTGGACGACCCGAGCGCCAGGCTCTTCTAGCCGGGTGAGCTGACCGAGACCGGCCGGGCCCGAAGCGGCCCGGGTTGGATCTGTCCGGGACCGATCGTGGCTTGCGGGTTCAGCCGCCGGCAGAGGGGTCGACGAAGCTCACCTTGACGCTCGTGAAGCCGACCGAGCGCATCAGCTGCTCCAGCATCGTCTTGGTGTTGGCCTCGGCCTTCTCGAGCAGGCCCACCTGCTTCGCCGCGTCGCCGAGCTTCTGCTCGGCCAGCACGTACATCTGCTGGTCCTGCGGGTTGGGGTCGTCGGAGAACAGCCCGCCGAGCCGGTCGATCACGCCGAGGTCGCGGTCGAGCACCCGGCTCTGCCGCGGGTCGATCGTCGGCCGGGACAGCTGCGCGCGCGGCAGCGTGACCTCCACCGACCGCCGGTCGTCGGACACCGTCACCGACTCCTCGTTCAGCTTGCGGAAGTCGACGTACGCGTCGACCGAGCCGATGGCGAGGAAGATGACCCGCTTGCCCTTCAGGACGTCCGGCAGGAAGTTCGCGTCCTGCTCGACGTCCACCACGATCTGGTACGACCCGCTGGCCGCGCGGTACTCCGACAGGTCGCGCATCGCGGTCAGCACGGCCGGCCCGCTGCGGTCGATCTCGGTGTCCCCGAAGTTCGGGAAGTTGAACACGGACCGCAGGCCGATCAGGGCCAGCACGGCGACGAGGCCCACCACGAGCGCCGTGCCGACCAGCCGCACCAGGCCGCGGCGTGGTGCCGAGCCGACCCATCTGGTGGCGCCGCGGCGGGTGGTGGGAATGCGCCGCGTATCGGACGGGTCGTGCGTGTCGGTGTCGCTGGTGGCCATCCTCGCCGCCTCCCGATCCGGCTGGCCGACTTCTCGGCCTGCCCGATACCTACCCTCCTTTCCCCCCGGCCGAACGGTCCAGGCCTGTCCGTCGGCATTACCCGCCGGTAGCGTGACGGGCACACCGCCGCCGAGGGAGGACCGCGTGGCCGCGAGCGAGGCGTACGACTTCGTCGTGGTCGGGGCCGGCAGCGCCGGCTGCGTGCTGGCCGGCCGGCTGTCCGAGGACCCGCTCGCCCGGGTGCTGGTGCTGGAGGCGGGCCCGCCGGACGACGTGGACGAGGTGCGGATCCCGGCCGCGTTCTACCGGCTGTTCAAGACCGAGCGGGACTGGGACTTCACCACCGAGGAGCAGAAGCAGCTGCACGGCCGCCGGCTGTACTGGCCGCGCGGCCGGATGCTGGGCGGCTGCTCGTCGCTCAACGCGATGATCTACGTCCGCGGCTCCCGGCTGGACTACGACGGCTGGCGCGACTCGTACGGGGCGACCGGCTGGGGCTTCGCCGACCTGCTGCCGTACTTCCGGCGGGCCGAGGACAACGCCCGCTTCCGCCCGGCGCCCGGGCAGCGCGGCGCGTCGCCCTGGCACGGCAGTGGCGGTCCGCTGCGGGTCGAGGACCCCCGGCAGGTGCACGAGCTGACCGACGCCTTCGTCGCGGCGGCGGGCGATGCCGGCATCCCGCCGACGGACGACTTCAACGGCGCGCAGCAGGACGGCGCCGGCCGCTACCAGCTCACCCAGCGCGGCGGCCGGCGCTGGTCGGCCGCGGACGCGTACCTGCGGCCGGCGCTGCGCCGGCGGAACCTCACCGTCGTCACCGACGCCCTCGTCACCCGGGTGACCGTCGAGAGTGGACGGGCGACGGGGGTGAGCTACCGGCACCGCGGCGAGCAGCGGCACGCCCGCGCGGAGCGTGAGGTGGTGCTGGCCGGCGGTGCGGTGAACAGCCCGCAGCTGCTGCTGCTGTCCGGCATCGGCCCGGCCGCCCAGCTGCGCGGGCACGGGATCGACGTCGTCGTCGACCTGCCCGGGGTGGGGGAGGGCCTGCAGGATCACCCGTACGTGCCGGTCAGCTGGTTCACCCGCGGCGTGTCCGACCTGCACGACGCGGAGACCACGCTGAACACGCTGCGCTGGCTGATCGGCCGCCGTGGGCCGCTGACCTCGAACGTCTCCGAGTGCGGCGCGTTCGTCCGGACCGCGGCCGGGCTGCCCGCGCCGGACGTGCAGTTCCACTTCCTCGCCACGATCGGCATCGACCACGGCCTGCGCCGGCCACCCGGCCGGGGCATGACGATCGCTCCGGCGGTCGTGCACGCCCGCAGCCGCGGCCGGGTCACGCTGCGCTCGGCCGACCCGCGCTGGCGCCCGGCGATCGACGCCGGCTACTACACCGACCCCGCCGACCTGGCCACGATGGTGGCCGGCGTGCGGATCGCCCAGGAGATCGCCAGCCGCCCGCCGCTGTCCCGCGCCGTGGACCGGCCGTACCTGCCCGGTCCGGACGCGCGCACCGACGACGAGCTGGCCGAGACGGTCCGCGCCCGGACCGAGACGCTCTACCACCCGGTCGGCACCTGCGCGATGGGCACCGGCGACGCCGCCGTGGTGGATCCGCAGCTGCGGGTCCGCGGCGTCGACGGGCTGCGGGTGGTGGACGCGAGCGTCATGCCGACCGTGCCGCGCGGCAACACCAACGCGCCCACCATCGCGCTCGCCGAGCGGGCCGCGGACCTGCTGCGCGGGCGGTCGCCGCTGCCGCCGTCCGCACCCGCCGCCGCGATCCTGTCCGGAGGAGCCCGATGACCACAGTGGACAGTGCCGCGGCGGTCGAGACGTTCGACTCGGTCGACCCGGCCAGCGGCGAGCTGGTCGGCCGGTTCCCGGTCCACGACGAGGCGGCCGTCCGGTCCACTGTGGAGCGGGCCAGGGCGGCGGCGGCCTGGTGGGACGGGCTCGGCTTCGCCGGCCGGGCCGATCGGCTGCGGGCCTGGCAGCGGCTGCTCGCCGGCCGGGTGGCGGAGCTGGCCGAGCTGGTGCACCGCGAGGGCGGCAAGCCGGTCGACGACGCGGTCATCGAGATCGGCAGCACGCTGGAGCACCTGCGCTGGGCACCGGCCAACGCGCGGCGCGTGCTCGGCCGGCGCCGGGTGCGGCCGGGCCTGCTGCTCGCCAACCATGTGGCCACCCTGGAGTACCAGCCGTACGGAGTCGTCGGCGTGATCGGCCCGTGGAACTACCCGGTGTTCACCCCGATGGGCTCGATCGGCTACGCGCTGGCCGCCGGCAACGCGGTGGTCTTCAAGCCGTCGGAGCTCACCCCGGCGGTGGGTGCCTGGCTGGTCGACTCCTTCGGTCAGGTGGTGCCCGAGCAGCCGGTGCTGCAGCTGGTCACCGGCGGCGGTGCGACCGGTGCCGCGCTGTGCGGCGCCGGAGTCGACAAGATCGCCTTCACCGGCTCCACCGCGACCGCGAGGAAGATCATGGCGGCCTGCGCGCGGACGCTGACCCCGGTGCTGCTGGAGTGCGGCGGGAAGGACGCGCTGGTGGTGGCCGCCGACGCCGACGTGCCGGCGGCGGCGACCGCGGCGCTGTGGGGCGGCATGTCGAACGCCGGGCAGACCTGCATCGGGATCGAGCGGGTCTACGCGGTGGACGCGGTCTATGACGAGTTCGTGGCCGCGCTCACGGCCGGGGCGCGCGCGCTGCGCCCGGGGGACGACCGCGAGGCCGCGTACGGGCCGGCGACGATGCCGGCCCAGGTCGAGGTGATCCGCCGGCACCTCTCGGACGCCCTGGCCCGCGGCGGCCGGGCGGTGGTGGGCGGCCGGGAGTCGGTCCGGGCCCCGTACGTGCACCCGGTCGTGCTGGTCGACGTCCCGGAGGACTCGGCGGCCGTCCGGGAGGAGACGTTCGGCCCGACGCTGACCGTGACCCGGGTCCGCGACGTCGACGAGGCGGTGGAGCGGGCGAACGCGACGCCGTACGGCCTCGGTGCCGCGGTCTTCTCCCGCGGTCGGGGGGAGGAGATCGCCCGCCGGATCCGGTCCGGGATGGCCTCGGTCAACTCGGTCCTCAGCTATGCCGGGGTCGGTGCGCTGCCCTTCGGCGGTGTCGGCGACTCCGGCTTCGGCCGGGTGCACGGCGCGGACGGGCTGCGGGAGTTCGCCCGGTCCAAGGCGATCACCCGGCAGCGGTTCGCCGCCCCGCTGGACGTGACCCGCTTCGACCGCCGGCCCGCCGCGATGAAGCGGCTGGGGACCGTCCTGCAGGTCGTCTACGGCCGGGCCCCGCGCCGCCCGGCCTCCGCCCGCCGAGTGACGCCCCCCGCGCGAGTGACGGCGGCCCCGCGCGAGTGACGCCGGCCCCGCGCGAGTGACGGCGCTGACGGCGTCACTCGGCCGGCGCCGGCGTCAGCCGAGCGTGGGCGGCGTCACCGGTGACGCGGCCGCGGCGCGTGCGAAACTGCGGTATGGCGAGGGTCTTCTCGACGGTCGGCGTGGTCGGGCTGGGCACCATGGGTGCCGGCATCGCGGAGGTCTTCGCCCGGTCCGGGCTCGACGTCATCGCGGTCGAGCGGGACGCCGAGGCGCTGGAGCGGGGCCGCGGTCACGTCGAGGGCTCGACGGCCCGGGCCGTCCGGCGGGGCAAGCTGACCGAGCCGGAGCAGGCGGCGCTGCTGGACCGGATCGCGTTCGGCACCTCGCTGGCCGACATGAAGGACGCCGAGCTGGTGGTCGAGGCGGTGCCGGAGCGGCTGGAGCTGAAGCGGGCCGTCTTCGCGGAGCTGGACGAGGTCTGCCCGCCGGACACCATCCTGGCCACCAACACCTCCTCGCTGTCGGTCACCGAGATCTCGGTCGCCACCTCCCGGCCGGGCAAGGTCGTCGGGATGCACTTCTTCAACCCGGCGCCGGTGATGAAGCTGGTCGAGGTCGTGCGCAGCGTGGTCACCGAGCCGGCGGTGATCGACGACGTGGAGGCGCTCGCGCAGCGGCTCGGCAAGGTCGACGTCACGATCGGGGACAAGGCCGGCTTCATCGCCAACGCGCTGCTGTTCGGCTACCTCAACCACGCCGCATCGATGGCCGAGGCCAGGTACGCCTCCCGCGAGGACCTGGACGCGGCGATGAGGCTCGGCTGCGGGCTGCCGATGGGCCCGCTCGCGCTGCTCGACCTGATCGGCCTGGACACCGCGTACGAGATCCTGGACACGATGTACAAGCAGTCGCGCGACCGGCTGCACGCACCGACGCCCATCCTGCGGCAGATGATCACCGCGGGGCTGCTGGGACGCAAGAGCGGGCGCGGCTTCTACACCTACGAGGCGCCGGACTCGCCGGTGGTGGTGCCGGACGCGGCCACCCCGTCCGGGCCGGTCGCGGGCGAGGGCGCCCGCCCGGTGGCCAGGGTCGGCGTGGTCGGGTCCGGCACGATGGCCACCGGCATCGTCGAGGTGTGCGCGAAGGCCGGGTACGACGTGCTCTTCGTCGCCCGCGGCCAGCAGCAGGCGGACCGGGTGCTCGGCGCGCTGCGCCGCTCGACCGAGAAGGCGGTGCAGCGCGGCAAGCTCACCGGGGCCGACCGGGACGCGGCGCTCGCCCGGGTCACGCCGTCCACCCGGCTCGACGACCTGGCCGACCGGGACCTCGTCGTGGAGGCGGTGGTCGAGGAGCTGTCGGTGAAGCAGGCGCTGTTCTCCAACCTGGACGAGATCGTCCGGCCGGGTGCGGTGCTGGCCACCACGACGTCGAGCCTGCCGGTGATCGAGTGCGCCGCGGCGACGGCACGGCCGCGGGACGTGGTCGGGGTGCACTTCTTCAACCCGGCGCCGGTGATGCGGCTGGTCGAGGTGGTGCGGACGGTCACCACCGCGGACGACACGGTGGCGACGGCGCTCGCGTTCTGCGAGCGGCTCGGGAAGCGGGCGGTCACCTGCGGGGACCGGGCCGGGTTCATCGTCAACGCGCTGCTGTTCCCGTACCTGAACGACGCGGTGCGGATGCTGCAGGCGAACTACGCCTCGGCGGACGACATCGACGCGGCGATGGTGGTCGGGTGCGGCTACCCGATGGGCCCGTTCGCGCTGCTCGACGTGGTCGGGCTGGACGTGGCGCTGGCCATCCAGCGCACGCTGTACCAGGAGTTCCGCGAGCCGGGCTTCGCGCCGGCGCCGCTGCTGGAACACCTGGTGACCGCCGGCTACCTCGGGCGCAAGGCGGGCAAGGGCTTCCGGGACCACGCGGTCCGCTGAGGCGCGGCAGCGGCGCGCTGCGGGCGCAGGTCGGCGCGGATTCGCCGGGGATCGAGAAACCGGGGTCGACCGGGCCGCGAACCACTACCGACCTTGTGCGCAGCGGTTGCCGGTGCGGACCGGGAGGTGTCGAGATCCGGCCGCCCGCTACGACGTACCAGTGAGCGCGCCCGAGGACGGCGCGCGGGACCGGACCGATCCACGAAGGGAGACGCACGATGTGCCCACACCAGCCGGCATGCCCCGCAGCCGACCGCCCCGACCGCGAGGCCGCCCACACCATCGCCTGCCACCCCGAGCAGGGGTGGAGCCTGCTGTGCAACGGCGTCGTCCTGTTCGACGACCTGGGCGGGCTGCTGCCCGACGGTCGGGTGGTTCCGCCGCATCCCCCGACGCGCCTCCGACTGCCCGCCGCGGCCTGAGGGCACCGGCGTGCACCGGGCCGCCGCGGGGTAGGTGCACCGGATGAGCCCGCCGGCGGAGCACGTCGACCGGCGGCGCGTCGAAGCCGACGACCCGGCGACGGCTCGCCGGCCCGCGGCCTGGCGGCTGGGCAACCTGCCGCTGCCGGAGCCGTACCTGCTCGGCATCGCGGCCGGGGCCGGCCTGGACCGGGTACGGCCCTGGCGGCTGCCGGGCCCGGCGTGGGCGCACCACCTCGCCGGCTGGCCGCTCGTCGTCGCCGGCGCCCACCTCGTGGCGCGGTCGTGGGCGGCGGCGTGGCAGGTGGATCTCGCGCACCCCGACCGGCTGGTGCGCGCCGGGCCGTACGCGGCCAGCCGCAACCCGATGTACGTCGGCTGGGCGCTGCTGCACCTCGGTGCCGGCGTGGTCCGCGGTTCCGGCTGGATCGTCGCGGCGCTGCCGGCCGCCGCCGCCGAGGTGCACCGCGGGGTCCTGCGGGAGGAGCGAGCGCTGGCCGCCGCCTTCGAGGCGGACTTCGGACGGTACGCCGCGCAGGTGCCCCGGTACCTACCCCGGCGCCCGTCGCGCCGGGACGGCCCGTCGCGCCGGGACGGCCGGCGCGGCGGCACTCACCGGCCGAAGCAGATGGTGCGACCCGACCGGACCCTGTCCGCCTTGTAGGTGACCTGGTCGATCGTGGCACCGCCGGGCTCGACGAGGACGACGGTGTCGCCCTGGTTGCCGAGCTGCAGGGCGGTGCCGACCGGCACCTGCGCGAAGGCTCCGCCGGCGGTGGTGCCGGTCAGGGCCTGCCGGCCGCCGGCCGCGTCGACCAGCGCCCAGCCGGTGAGGTCGACCGGCGCCGCCGTCGTGTTCACCAGGGTGATCAGCTCGTTGCCGCGATCGACCCCGACCGGGTCGGGCAGCGCGGCCACGATGAGCACGTCGCCCGCGGCGACGAGGCGCGGGCCGGTCGGCGCGCCGGGCGGCGCGGGGTCCGGGCTGATGATGAAGTCCTCGGGCCAGACGGTGAGCTGGATCTGCCGGCCGGACCCGCGTACGACGTCGTGCATGTTGCCGCGCTCGAGCGTGTCGATCAGGAAGAGCTCGTCGTCGCGGTGGACCGGGTCGGCGCGCAGCCAGGCGTCGAAGCCGTCGAAGTCGGTGAAGCCGGACGCGAAGTACGGCACGATCCGGCGGAACAGCTTGGGCCAGCTGACCAGCTGCTCCAGGGCGTCGAGGTCGGCGACGGTGGCGGCGCCGTCCGGGTCGGCGGTGGAGCGGGGCCACAGGCCGGCCGCGGCCGCCTCGGCCCGGGCGGCCCGCGAGACCCCGGCCAGGTGGGTGCGCAGCGTGGCCGGGAGGGTGGCGTAGAAGGCGGGGTAGGCGTGTCCGGCCGCGAGCAGGGCGGCGTTGACCGAGAGGTCGACGAGGGCCTCGTCGACGAAGACCGCGGAACCGTCGGGACCCGCGTGGTCACCGGCGTAGACGAACCCGATCAGCCGCCCGTTGGCGTCGACGCCGTTGGACAGCACGTGGCCGCGCAGCGCGTCCTGGTCGGCGGAGCGCACCTTGTTGGGCAGGTCGGAGAAGAACTCGACGTTGGTGAAGCCGAGGCGGCGCAGCATGTCGTCCCGGGCGGCGTTCGCGCCGGCGAGCTCCTGGTGGGTCTCGCCGAAGTGGGTCTCCAGCGCGTCGATCGCCTCCAGCCGCACCGAGATGCCGCGAGCGTTGATGTCCGGCGGGCGTCCCGACCGGCGCGGCAGCGCCTCGACCAGCGCCGGGGCGTCGGGCCGGAACTTCACGGTGTCGCCGTCGGGCTCCGGGCCCTGGCGCGGCAGGTCGGCGTAGCGGATCACGAACGTTCCGCGCAGCAGCATGTAGCTCACGCCGGCCACCTCCAGCTCGCCAGGGTCGCGACCGCGGTCAGTGTCGCAGCTCCCGCCACTGTGGATGGTCGGTACGGTGAGGTTGCATCAACCCTCCGGCGAGGAGAGCGTATGGACGCGGCGAGCTTCGACCTGACCGGCAGGACCGCGCTGGTCACCGGCGCGTCCCGGGGGATCGGCGCCGCCATCGCGGTCGCGCTGGCGCGAGCCGGTGCCGACGTCGCGGTGAACAGCCGCAACGCGGAGGCACTGGAGAAGGTCGCCGCCGAGATCGGCGAGCTGGGCCGCCGCGCCGTCGTGCTGCCCGCGGACGTGACCGACGTCGAGGCGGTCCGGGCGATGGCCGATGCCGCGGTCGACGGGCTCGGCCACCTCGACGTCGTGGTCAACAACGCCGGCGGCACCGCCTTCATGGTTCCGTTCACCCAGCTGCGCTTCGCCGGCTGGGAGAAGGTCATGCGGCTGAACGTCGAGTCCGTCGTGCACGTGCTGCAGGCCGTCGCGCCGCACCTGCTGGAGCGCGGCGCGGGCTCGGTGATCAACGTCGCGAGCGTCGCCGGGCTCGGCGCCACCCCGGCGCTCAGCCCGTACGGGGCCTCGAAGGCGGCGCTGATCTCGCTGACCAGGTCGCTGGCCATCGAGTGGGCGGCGCGCGGCGTGCGGGTGAACGCGCTGTGCCCCGGCTGGACCGCCACCGACCTCAACCGCAACCTCTGGGAGGACGAGCAGGCGTCGGCCGGGCTGACCGCGACGATCCCGATGGGCCGGTGGGGCCGGGCCGAGGAGATGGCCGGTCCCGCGGTCTTCCTCGCCAGCGACGCGTCCTCGTTCATGACCGGCCAGGTGCTGGTGGTCGACGGCGGCCAGACCGCGCTGTAGGCCGCCCGGCCCGGCGCAGCCGGCTCCACCTAGGCTGGGGCCGTGCGCTTCCGCCAGCTCGGCAGGTCCGGGCTGACCGTGTCCGCGGTCGGCCTCGGCTGCAACAACATCGGCCGCACCCTCGACGTCGCCGCGACCCGCAAGCTCCTCGACGCCGCCCAGGACGCCGGGATCACCCTGCTCGACACCGCCGACATCTACGGCGGCTACCGGGGGGAGTCCGAGGAGATCCTCGGCGAGGTGCTGGCCGGCCGGCGGGACGACCTGGTGCTGGCCACCAAGTTCGGCATGGACATGGCCGGGGCGAACGGGCCGGACTGGGGCGCCCGCGGGTCCCGGCGGTACGCCCGGCGCGCGGTCGAGGCGTCGCTGCGCCGGCTGCGTACCGACCACGTCGACCTGTACCAGTACCACGAGCCGGACGGGGTGACCCCGATCGAGGAGACCCTCGCCGCCCTGGACGAGCTGGTCGCCGAGGGCAAGGTCCGCTACGTCGGCTCCTCCAACTTCGCCGGCTGGCAGCTCGCCCAGGCCGACCACGTCGCCCGGGAGACCGGCGCGACCCGCTTCGTCAGCGCCCAGAACGAGTACAGCCTGCTCGACCGGCGGGTCGAGGACGAGCTGGTGCCGGCGGCGGTCGAGTACGGCGTCGGCGTGCTGCCGTTCTTCCCGCTCGCGAACGGCCTGCTCACCGGCAAGCACTCCCGCGGCGCCCCGCCGCAGCCCGGCACCCGCATCGCCGACCGCAAGCCCGCGCTGCACGCGAACGCGCCGTGGGACGTCATCGAGGGCCTCGAGCGCTACGCGGCCGAGCGCGGCGCCACCCTGCTGGAGGTGGCGATCGGCGGGCTGCTCGCCCAGCCGGCGGTGGCGTCGGTGATCGCCGGCGCCAGCTCCGGCGAGCAGGTCCGCGCGAACGCCCGTGCCGGCGGGTGGGAGCCGAGCGAGGCAGACCTCGCGGTGCTGGACGAGATCGCGCCGCGGCCCGAGCCGGTCCGGTAGCCCGGCCGGCGACGACTCCAGTCGACGGTGACGACTTCCGACCGACGGTGACGAGTCATAGGTCGTCACCGTCGGGGCGTAGCCGTCACCGTCGGGTGAGGCCGTCACTGTCGGGGCGTAGCCGTCACCGTCGGGGCGTAGCCGTCACCGTTGGGGCGTAGCCGTCACCGTTGGGGCGTAGCCGTCACCGTTGGGCGTAGCCGTCACCGTGGAGCGGTCAAGGGTGCGGGTCAGCCGCGCTCGTCCTGGTCCGGGTCCTCGTCGCCGGAGCCGACCGACCCGGTCATGGTGGCCAGCATCTCCCGGACGTTCTGCAGCTGGGCCTGCACGCTGTCCCGCCGGCGGACCAGGTTGGCCAGGTCGCGCTCGACCTCGGAGCGCTGCCGGCTCGCCTTCGCCGTCGCCTCCCCGACCACCGCCTCGGCCTCCCGGCGCGCCGCCTCCAGGATCTGCGCGGCCCGCCGCTCGCTCTCCGCCCGGTGCGTCTCCGCCTCGCGCTTGACCTGCTCGGCGGTCTCGTTGATGCCGGTCAGCCGGCGCTCCGCACTCCGCCAGCCGGGTGGACAGCTCCTGCTCGGCCTGGTCGCGGCGCCGGTGCAGGGTGGTCTCGAAGTCCTTGGCGGCCTGGGCGGCCTTCGCCCTGGCCTCCTCGAGCTCGCTGGTCGCCTCGGCGCGGACCGCGGACGCGTCCTTGGCCGCCTCGACCCGCAGCGCCTCCACCTCGGAGACCGCGCCGGCGCGGCGCTGGCCGGCCTCCCGGTCGGCGGCGCCGACGATGTCCTGCGCCTCCCGTTCGGCGTCGGCGCGCATCCGCTTCGCGTCCTCCTCCACCGCCGCGCGCACCCGGTCGCCGTGCGCGCCGGCCTCGGCGCGCAGGCTCATCGCCTCCTCCTCGGCGAGCCGGAGGATGTTCTCCACCCGGGCGCCGAGCCCCGCGTACGACGGCTCGAACTCGGCGACCTGCCGCTGCGCGGTCTGCAGCTCCATCTGCAGCTCCTCGAGCCGCTGCTCGAGCATGCCGACCCGGTCGCCGGCGGACTCCCGTTCGTGCCGGAGGGTGGCGAGCTCGCTCTCCAGCTGGGCGAGGTAGTCGTCCACCTGCCGGCGGTCGTAGCCGCGCAGGGCCACGTCGAAACCGTGGGTCATGCCGACGTCGGTGAGGTAGCTCATGTCGGTGGTGCGCTCGGACATCTGATCCATCCTGGCAAGAGCGGACACGAAGATGCTACGACGTTGTCACTGTGCATCCTGGCGCGGAACCAGGACCTCGCGCAGGATCAGCTGTATCGCCGCCGTTGCCGGCACCGCCAGCAGCGCCCCCACGAACCCCAGCAGGGTACCGCCGATGAGCGCGCCCACGATGGCCGCCGCCGGGTTCACGTCCACCGAGCGGCTCATCACCCTCGGGTAGACGAAGTAGTTCTCGATCTGCTGGTAGACCAGGAAGAACAGGCCGGTGAAGATCCCGACCGGCACCGAGACGAAGAAGGCCACCGCGGTCACGATCACCGAGCCGATCAGGGCGCCGATGAGCGGGATGATGTCGGTGAGCGCGACGATCAGCGCCAGCGCGAGCGGGTACGGGATGCCCAGCGCGCTCACCCACACCAGCGTGGCCGTGCCGGCGATCAGCGCGACCACCACCGCGCCGGCCACGTAGCCGCCGACCCGGCCGAGGATCTCGTCCCCGAGCAGGGTGACCCGGGCGCGCCGCGTCCGCGGCACCAGCCGGTACGCCGTGTCCTTGATCGTGTTGAACGAGGACAGGAAGTAGAGGGTCAGAATCAGGATCGTCAGCGCCTTGAACACGAGCGTGGCCAGCGTCGAGCCGATGCTCACGATGTTGCTGGCGACCTGCGTGCCGAGCTCGCCGGTCACGTACTCGTTGAGCCGCTCGATCACCCCGAAGCGGCGGTCCAGGTCCCGGACCGTCCCGTTGTCCTGCAGGTTGCGGACGTAGTCGGGGACCGCATCGACGAATCTGGAGACCTGCTCGACGACCGGCGGCAGCACCGCGTACCCGAAGGCGGCGAAGAACAGGACCACCCCGAGGAAGACGATCGACACGGCGATGCCGCGGCGCAGGCCCATCCGCTCCAGCCGGGTCACCGTCGGGTTCAGCCCGATGGCGAGGAACGCGGCCACCAGGACCAGCACCAGCACCGACTGCGCGTTCACCAGCGCCCGGTAGAGCAGGTAGGCGAGGCCGGCACCGACGGCGCCGGCGAAGCCGATCCGGAACGGGGAGCGCCGGTTCATCGGGCGGCCCGGCCGACCCAGCGGGTTGGCGTCGTCGACGCCGGCCTCCTCGGCCCGCACCTCCTCGTCCACCAGCGGATCGCCGTCGAGGATGGCCACCGCCTCGTCGCGGGCCCGCTCCGCCTGGTCCCGCGCCTCCGCCGCGCCGCCGCTCGCCGCCTGCGCGCGCTCGCTCGCCCGCTCCGCCTCGGCCCGGTGGCCGGCGCTGTCGTCGCGCAGCCCGGCCGCGTCGTCGCGCAGCTCAGCCGCGTCGTCCCGCAGGTCGGCGGCGTCGTCCCGCAGGTCGGCGGTGTCGTCGCGCAGCCCGGCCGCGGCCTCCCGGTGTGCGGCCGCCTCGTCGCGCAGCTCGGCGGCCTGCTCGCGGGCATCGCCGGCGACCTGCGCCGCGTCCCGCGCGGCCTCCGCTGCACCGGCCGGGCCGGGGTCGCCCGCCGCCGCGTCCGTGGCCGGGGTCTCGCGGCGCGGCCGCCCCGCTGCCGGGCGCTCGTCGTCCCGACCGTCCACGCTCACCGCCGCCTCCAGCGTCTCGGGCCCCCGCGGCCGGGAGCCTACGGCGTGCCGGAGCGGGGTCGATCTCCCGGCAAGCGCGCCGTCCGCCGGTTCCTGCCCGCGGCCGGGCGGTTCAGTCCCGGGCCGGCCACTCCTCCAGCGACGCCGATGCCGCGTTCGGCACCCGGTCGAGGATGCCGCGAACCGCGGAGAGCTGGTTGAGCACCGTCGAGCGGACTCCGGCCAGCTCGGAGACCCGGGCGCGCGCCTCCGCGACCAGCCGGTCGGCCTCGGCCTGCGCCGCCGCCAGCTGCTGCTGCGCCGACGCGGCCGACGCGGCCCGCTGCTGCTCGATCTCCTCGCGCAGCGCCGCCCTGCGCTCGTCGTCGGACTGCGCCTCGGCCGTGCGCCGGGCACGCAGCGCGATCTCGAAGTCGTCGCCCGCCTGGGTGCGCTTCGCCTCCGCCTCCGCGTCGGCCAGCCGGCGCGCCTCCACCGCCTCGGCGGCCAGGGTCGCGGCCGCCGCCCGCGCCTCGCCGGAGAGCCGCTCGGCCTCGCCGGTCAGCGCAGCCGACCGCTGCTCGGCCTCGGCCAGCTGCGCGGCCGCGCGCTGCTCGGCCTCCGCGACCAGCGCCACGGCCCGCTGCTCGGCGTCCGCGACCTCCTCCGCGGCCCGCCGCTGGGCGTCGGCGAGCACGGCGCCGGCCTGCTGCTCGGCGCCCGACATCGCCTGCGCCGTGCTCCGGTCGGCCGCGCTCAGCCGGGTGACGACCTCGCTGTCGAGCTGGTCGAAGCGGGCCTGCAGCTCGACCGCCTCCTGCTGGGCCCGGCGGCGGATCTCGGCCGCCTCCTGCTGGGCCAGCGAGAGCATCGACCGGATCCGGTCGCTGACGTCCTCCAGCGAGGGCTCCGCCGAGACCTGCCCGAGCCGCGCGTGCAGCGCGTCGATCTCGGTGTGCGCGGCGGCGAGCTGGCCGGCGAGCTGGGAGGTGCGCGCCGCCACCGCGTCGCGCTCCGCGACGGCGATCCGCAGGTCGGCCTCCAGCCGCTCCACGTGCTCGTGCACCTGGTGCCGGTCGTAGCCCCGCAGGACGAGGTCGAAGGTGGCCGCCCCCTCGAGCAGGGGCAGGAGCTCGGTCTGCTGCTCGCGGTCCATGCGGTCAATAGTCCCATCCGGTCCCCCCTCGGCGGCACCCGGCGGAGCTCACGAGTCGCGGGAAGTGCCGGCGGGGACCATCCGGAAGCGGAGGCGGCTGCCGGGACGGGCCTGGGCGGCGAGCGGCACGTCGGCCGGGTGCACGACGCCGAGGACCGGGTAGCCGCCGGTGGTGGGGTGGTCGGCGAGGAAGAGCACCGGCCGCCCGTCGGCGGGCACCTGCAGCGCGCCGAGCACCAGCCCCTCGCTCGGCAGCTCCCGGTCGTCCCGGCGGTCCAGCGGCGGGCCGTCCAGCCGCAGGCCGACCCGGTCGCTGTCCGTGGACACCTGGTACGGCTCGCCGGCCAGGACCGCCAGCGCCGCCGCGGTGAACCAGCCGTCCCGCGGGCCCGGCCGCAGCCGCAGCACCGGCTCGGCCGGCAGGTCGAGCGGCGTCCGCACGGCGGGCGGCGGCGGACCGGGGTCCGGGCCGACCGGAAGCTCGTCGCCGTCCCGCAGCGGCGCCGGCCCGAGGCCGGAGAGCCGGTCCGTGCTGCGGCTGCCCAGCACCGGCGGGACCGCCAGGCCGCCGCCGACGGCCAGGTACGACCGCAGGCCGGCCGACGCCGTGCCGATCCGGACGGTTGCGCCGGCCGGGACGAGGACGGGGGTGTCGACGGGCTCGCCGTCGACGCGCACCGGCGCGACCGCCCCGGTCACCGCCACCCAGCGGGGCTGGTCCAGCCGGACCGCGACACCGAGCAGCGTGGTCTCCAGCCCGGCGGCGGCCGCGTCGTTGCCGACGAGCCGGTTCGCCAGCCGGAGCGCCGGCGCGTCCGCGGCGCCGGAGCGCGGCACGCCGAGGTGCGCGTGGCCCGGCCGGCCCAGGTCCTGCACGGTGGTCAGCGGACCGGCCCGGACCACGACCAGCCGGGCCAGGTCGCCCGGCCGCCCGGCCGGTCGCCCGGCTGCCGGCACGGTCGCCCGGCGGCTCGGCACGGTCGCCCGGCGCCCGGCCACGGTCGCCCGGCTGCCGGGCACGGCCGCTCACCGGGGCACGAACCGCACCCGGGTGCCCGGTGCCAGCAGCGCCGGCGGGTCGCGGTCGGGGTCCCACAGCACCGCGTCGGTCCGGCCCAGCAGCTGCCAGCCGCCGGGGGAGCGGCGCGGGTACACCCCGGAGAACTCGCCGGCGAGGCCGACCGAGCCGGCCGGGACGGCGGTGCGCGGCGTCGGCCGCCGGGCCACGTGCAGCTCCGGCGGGAGGCCGGTCAGGTAGCCGAAGCCGGGGGCGAAGCCGCAGAAGGCGACGACGAAGTCGGCGCCGGCGTGCCGCCGTACCACCTCGTCCGGGGCGAGCCCGGTCAGCCCGGCGACGTCCGCGAGGTCCGGCCCGTCGTACTCGACCGGCAGCTCGACCAGCGGCCCGTCCGCGGTGGGCTCCTCGCCCGGGTCGGCCAGCAGCGCGGCCAGGTCCGGCAGCGGGTCGGCCTCGACGAGCAGCGTCCGGGCCGCCGGCACCAGGTCGACCAGGCCCGGCAGCCCGGCCAGTCGGCGGTACGCCGCCCGGACCTCGCCCGCGGAGGACAGCTCGACCAGCGCCGCCCCCCAGCCCACCGGCCGGACGATCACTCCGGTGCGGGCTGGACGAGCTCGACCAGGACGCCGCCCGCGTCCTTCGGGTGGACGAAGTTGACCAGCGACCCGGCGGTGCCGCGCCTCGCGGTGTCGTAGAGCAGCCGCAGACCGCGCCCGCGCAGCGTCTCCGCCGCCGCCTCGACGTCGTCCACGGTGTAGGCCACCTGCTGCACGCCCGGGCCGCTCCGGTCCAGGAAGCGGGCGATCGCCGAGTCCGGCCGCAGCGGCGCGAGCAGCTGGATGCGGGTGTCGCCGTCGCCGACGGCGAGCATCGCCTCCCGCACGCCCTGCTCGGAGTTGACCTCCTCGTGCACCGGGTGCAGGCCGAAGGTCCGCCCGTACCAGGCGATGGCCTCGTCGAGGTCGGCGACGGCGACGCCGACGTGGTCGATGCGGCGGAACATGCCCCGGACGGTAACGCGTGGGCACCGTCACAGGCGGTGGCGGATGCCGGCGCTCTATCGTGAGGGTCACCACGTCGTCGTGTGCCGCGGGAGGCCGACATGCCCGGATCCGTGATCGTCAGCGGCGCGCGCACGCCGATCGGCCGGCTGCTCGGCTCGTTGAAGGACTTCTCCGCCGCCGACCTCGGCGGGGTCGCCGTCCGCGCCGCGCTGGAGCGTGCCGGCATCACCGGCGGGCAGGTGGACTACGTGATCCTCGGCCAGGTGCTGCAGGCCGGCGCTGGCCAGATCCCGGCCCGGCAGGCCGCGGTCAAGGCCGGCATCCCGATGACGGTCCCGGCACTGACGATCAACAAGGTGTGCCTGTCCGGGCTGGACGCGATCGCGCTGGCCGACCAGCTGATCGGCGCCGGCGAGTTCGAGATCGTCGTCGCCGGCGGGATGGAGTCGATGACCGGCGCGCCGCACCTGCTGCCGGGCTCCCGGCAGGGCTTCAAGTACGGCCCGGTGCAGCTGGTCGACGCGATGGCGTACGACGGGCTGACGGACGCCTTCGACCAGGTGGCGATGGGCGAGTCGACGGAGCGGCACAACGCCGGGCTGGACATCGGCCGGGAGCAGCAGGACGAGTTCGCGGCGCGGTCGCACCAGCGGGCGGCGGCCGCGCAGAAGAACGGCCTGTTCGACGAGGAGGTCGTGCCGGTGTCGATCCCGCAGCGCAAGGGCGACCCGGTCGAGTTCCGCGAGGACGAGGGGATCCGGGCCGACACCACGGTGCAGACGCTGGCCCGGCTCAAGCCCGCCTTCGCCACCGACGGCACGATCACCGCCGGCACGTCGTCCCAGATCTCCGACGGCGCCTGTGCGGTCGTCGTCATGTCCCGGGCGAAGGCCGATGAGCTCGGCGCGCCGGTCCTGGCCGAGATCGGCGCGCACGGCGTCGTCGCGGGCCCGGACAACTCGCTGCAGTCCCAGCCGGCGAACGCGATCCGCAAGGCGCTCGCCCGGGAGGGGCTCTCGCCCGCGCAGCTGGACCTGGTCGAGATCAACGAGGCGTTCGCCGCGGTCGGGATCCAGTCGATGCGTGAGCTCGGGCTGGACGAGGACCGGGTCAACGTCAACGGCGGCGCCATCGCGCTCGGCCACCCGATCGGGATGAGCGGCGCCCGGATCGCGCTGCACCTCGCGCTGGAGCTGCGCCGCCGCGGTGGTGGCATCGGCGCGGCCGGCCTGTGCGGCGGCGGCGGCCAGGGCGACGCGCTCGTGCTCCGGGTCTGACCGGGGGCGGCCCCCGGACCCCCGGGCGAGCGCCCCAGTTGGCTGATCCCTTTGATCACCGGGCTCACCCAACGAGCCCCGCCCGGGGCGGGGACCCCGGCGGCCTGGCATAGCGAGCCGCGTCCTGGACACGGCTGGGCGCGGGCGCGGGCCCGGCCCGGTCGCCCCGCGCTCCGGCCGGTAGCGTCCGGTTGGTGAGCGCAGCCATCGAGGGGGGCGCGGCGGGCGGCGCCGGCAGCGGCCGGCGGACCGGACGGCAGCTCGACGTGGCGGGGCTGGTGCGGCGGGCGCGGGACGGGGACGCGCGCGCGGTGGCCAGGCTGATCTCGCTGGTCGAGGACGCCTCGCCGGCGCTGCGCGAGGTCGCCGCCGCGCTCGCCCCGCACGCCGGCGGGGCCCGGGTGGTCGGGCTGACCGGCCCGCCCGGAGTGGGCAAGTCCACCTCGACCTCGGTGCTGGTCAAGGCCCTGCGGGCGCGGGGTCACCGGGTCGGGGTGCTGGCCGTCGACCCGTCCTCGCCGTTCTCCGGCGGCGCCCTGCTCGGCGATCGGGTCCGCATGCAGGACCACGCCACCGACGGCGGCGTCTTCATCCGGTCGATGGCCTCCCGCGGTCACCTCGGCGGCCTGGCCTGGGCGACGCCGCAGGCGATCCGGGTGCTCGACGCCGCCGGCTGCGGCGTGGTGCTGGTGGAGACGGTCGGCGTCGGCCAGGCGGAGGTGGAGGTCGCCTCCGCCGCGGACACCACCCTGGTGCTGCTCGCACCCGGGATGGGCGACGGCATCCAGGCGGCCAAGGCCGGCATCCTCGAGGTCGCCGACGTCTTCGTGGTCAACAAGGCGGACCGGGACGGGGCCGACCAGGCCGTCCGCGACCTGCGGTACATGCAGTCCCTCGGCGGCCGGCACTCCGAGCCCGGAGCCTGGCGCCCGCCGATCGTCAAGACGATCGCCTCCCGCGGCGAGGGGATCGACGACGTGCTCGCCGCGCTCGACAAGCACGCCGGCTGGCTGGAGCGGACCGGCGAGGGGGAGCGCCGCCGCCGCACCCGCGCCGCCGCCGAGGTCGAGGCGATCGCCCTCTCCGCACTGCGCGAGCGCATCGGCGACGTGCACGGCTCGGCGGCGCTCGACGCCCTCGCCGGCCGGGTCGTGTCCGGGGAGCTCGACCCGTACGCCGCCGCCGACGAGCTGGTCGAGACCGTCGTCAGCTGACCGGCGTGACCCTCGGGTGCGGCCCGGGCGGCCGGATCGCCGCGGCCGCCGCCGGCCACCGCCGGCCACCGCCGGCCCCGCCATCCGGAGCTGGACGATCCGGCGGGCCGAGCGCGGGCGGACCGACCCGAGCGCCGCCGAGGGCGGCCGCCGGTGTCCGATACCGTCGGGGGCGTGGCCAAACCGCTGGATCTGCCGTTCGACCCGATCGAACGCGCGGGGGAGATCTGGGAGCGCACCTGGGGCCCGGCGTCCGCGATGCGGGTGGCGACGTCGGTGATGCGGGTGCAGCAGATCCTGCTCGGCCGCTACGACGAGGTGCTGCGCGGTCACGGGCTGACCTTCGCCCGGTACGAGGCGCTGGTGCTGCTGCGCTTCAGCCGGTCCGGCGCGCTGCCGCTGAAGGTGATCGGCAGCCGCCTCATGGTGCACCCGACCAGCGTCACCAACGCGATCACCCGGCTGGCCGCCGCCGGGCTGGTCGAGCGGCTGCCCAACCCGCAGGACCGGCGCGGCGTGCTCGCCTCGATCACCGACCGCGGCCGGGAGGTCGCGGAGACGGCCACCAAGGACCTGCTCGCCATCGACTTCGGGCTCTCGGTGCTCGACGAGCCGACCCGGGACGCGGCCTTCCAGGCGCTGCGGTCCGTCCGGGCCGAGGCCG
The DNA here is from genome assembly GCA_963785005.1 of uncultured Actinomycetota bacterium. Lineage (GTDB taxonomy): Bacteria > Actinomycetota > Actinomycetes > Mycobacteriales > CADCTP01 > CADCTP01. Next base: position 738,777 of record CAWATS010000007.1, on the reverse strand, counting down.
GCGACTTCCAGGAGAAGCCGGCCGCCGAGACTCTCCCGGACTGACCGACGCCCGCGCACCCGCCCGCGCGAGTGATGAGATCTGCCCGCGAGTGACGAGTTCCGCTCCCGAGTGAGCAGCTACAGCGTCTCACTGGGCGGCGGAGCTTCTCACTGGGCGGCGGAGCCGGTCGGCCCGGAGGCGGACCGTCGGCGGGACGGTGGCACGAGTTAGTAGGACGTCCTACTATTCGGTCGTGGACGCCGACGAGATCGCCGCCGGTCGGGCGCGCTGGCAGGCCCGCTTCGACGCGGCCCGCAAGCGGGACGCCGACTTCAGCACGCTGTCGGGGGTCGAGGTCGACCCGGTCTACGGCCCGCCCGACGGCGCGGCGCCGCCCGGCTTCGAGCGGATCGGCTGGCCGGGCGAGTTCCCGTTCACCCGCGGGCTCTACCCGACCGGCTACCGCGGCCGTCCGTGGACGATCCGGCAGTTCGCCGGCTTCGGCAGCGCCGAGCAGACCAACGAGCGCTACCGGATGATCCTGGCCGAGGGCGGGCACGGGCTGTCGGTCGCCTTCGACATGCCGACGCTGATGGGCCGCGACTCCGACGACCCGCGCGGGCTCGGCGAGGTCGGGCACTGCGGGGTGGCGATCGACTCGGCCGCGGACATGGACCTGCTCTTCCGGGACATCCCGCTCGGCGACGTCACCACCTCGATGACGATCAGCGGGCCGGCGGTGCCGGTCTTCTGCATGTACCTGGTGGCCGCCGAGCGCCAGGGCGTCCCGGTCGGCGGTCTCGACGGCACGCTGCAGACCGACATCTTCAAGGAGTACATCGCGCAGAAGGAGTGGCTGTTCGCGCCCGAGCCGCACCTGCGGCTGATCGGTGACCTGATGGAGTTCTGCGCGGCCCACATCCCGGCGTACAAGCCGCTGTCGGTCTCCGGCTACCACATCCGGGAGGCCGGCTCCACCGCCGCCCAGGAGCTGGCCTTCACGCTCGCCGACGGCTTCGGCTACGTCGAGCTCGGCCTGTCCCGCGGCCTGGACATCGAGACGTTCGCCCCGGGCCTGTCGTTCTTCTTCGACGCCCACGTCGACTTCTTCGAGGAGATCGCCAAGTTCCGGGCCGCCCGCCGGATCTGGGCCCGCTGGCTGCGCGACGTCTACGGCGCCCGCACCGAGCGGGCGCAGTGGCTGCGCTTCCACACCCAGACCGCCGGTGTCTCGCTGACCGCGCAGCAGCCGGACAACAACATCGTGCGGACCGCGGTGGAGGCGCTCGCGGCGGTGCTCGGCGGCACCAACTCGCTGCACACCAACGCGCTGGACGAGGTGCTCGCGCTGCCCAGCGAGCGGGCCGCGCAGATCGCGCTGCGCACCCAGCTGGTCATCGCCGAGGAGACCGGGGTGCTCAACGTGGCCGATCCGCTCGGCGGCTCCTGGTACGTCGAGGCGCTGACCGACGAGCTGGAACGGCAGGCGGAGGAGATCTTCGCCCGGATCCGCCAGATGGGCGGGGACGGCACGATGACCGCGGGCATCCTGCGCGGCATCGAGGACGGCTGGTTCACCGGCGAGATCGCCGAGTCGGCCTTCAGCTACCAGCAGCTGCTGGAGAAGGGCGACAAGAAGGTGGTCGGGGTCAACGTGCACGCCGGCGGTGACGGCGCGGACCTCGAGATCCTGCGGATCAGCGGCGAGGTGGAGCGGGAGCAGCGGCGGGTGCTCGGCGAGCGCCGGGCGGCCCGCGACGAGGCCGCGGTCCGCGCCGCGCTGGCGGCGATGATCGACACCGCCCGTGGCGAGGGCAACCTGGTCCCCCCGATGCTCGCCGCCGCCCGGGTCGAGGCGACCCTCGGCGAGATCTGCGGCGCGTTGCGCGACGAGTGGGGCTCCTACACCGAGCCCGCCCGCTTCTGATCGGGGGAGCGCCCACACCCGCACCCCGATCACCTGACGGGTCTCGGGTCGCCGGTCGACGTCGTCGCCGTCTGACCGGGGCGGGGACCCGCCGCGGGGCTGGTTAGGCTGGTTGCATGCAGCCAGGTCGTCCCCAGCAAGGCTCGGGTCCCGCGCCCAGCCCAGCCCTGTCCGCCGCGCTGGCCGGCGCGGTCGATCTGTCCGTCCTGCGGGCCCGGGCCGAGGCGCGGGAGCGCGCCGAGGCCCAGGCCCAGGCCCAGTCGACGCGGACCCGACGGTCGCCGGCAACGGCGCCGCGCCGGCCGTGCCGGTCACCGTGGTCGACGTGACCGAGGCGAGCTTCCAGGCCGAGGTGCTGGACCGCTCGTTCCAGGTGCCGGTGGTGCTCGACCTGTGGGCCGAGTGGTGCGGCCCGTGCAAGCAGCTCTCCCCGGTGCTGGAGCGGCTGGCCGCCGAGGGCGGCGGTTCCTGGGTGCTGGCGAAGATCGACGTGGACAGCAACCAGGCGATCTCCCAGGCGCTGCGGGTGCAGAGCATCCCGTCGGTCAAGGCCGTCTACTCCGGCCAGATCCTCGGGGAGTTCACCGGCGCGCTGCCGGAGGCGCAGGTGCGCCAGTTCATCCAGGCGGTCGTCGAGGCGACCAGCGCGGTGGGCGCGACCGGCCCGGACGGCGCGGCGCCGGAGGAGCCGGAGGACCCGCGGGTGATCGAGGCGGAGGATGCCACGGCCCGCGGCGACTTCGACGACGCGGCCCGGCGCTACCGGGAGATCCTCGCCGCCGATCCGGCGCACCCCCGGGCCGCGCAGGCGCTGCTCGAGGTCGAGCTGCTGCGGCGGATCACCGCGTCGGCGCCCGACGCCGTCGCCCGCGCCGACGCAGTCCCGGACGACGTGGACGCGCAGCTGGCCGCGGCGGATGTCGAGATCGCCGAGGGCGCGGTGGACGCCGCCTTCCGCCGGCTGCTGGACGCGGTTCGCCGCTCCGCCGGCGCCGACCGGGAGCGGGCCCGTACCCGGCTGGTCGAGCTGTTCGGCATCGTCGGCCCGGAGGACCCGCGGGTCGCCACCGCCCGCCGCGACCTGTCCCGCGCGCTCTACTGACCCCGTCCGGGGAGGTCAGGCGCAGGACTTGATGTCCCCGAAGCCCCGGCGGAAGGCCGCCACCCGGTCGAAGCCGGTGGTGCCGCGCGCGTCGAAGAAGCCGGACTGGCCGGCGAAGTCGAGCAGCGCCCGGATCGCCTCGTCCAGGTCGCCGGGGGACAGCACGATCGCTTCCGTCCGGCGCTTGCCGAACAGGTCGCCCGCGTACGCGCCGGACAGGCAGATCGAGCCGAGCAGCGCGGACTCCCCGTTCACCGTCTGGCCCACCCGCTTGCGCACGGCCTGCCCGTACGCCACGCCGATCAGGCTCATCGGGCCGAAGTCGCCGGTCTTGCGGTAGACCTCCTGCAGCGAGCCGGTGGAGCCGTAGATCTTGTCGTCGGACGGGCAGTACTCGATCGCGTCGACCTCGGCGTCGCCGCACCGCGGCTTGTCGCCGTCGCCGTACGTCTGCACCCCGGCCAGCGGCGTCCACTTGCGGTTGTAGACGCGCTCGAAGTTCTGCGACCAGTAGTCGGACAGGTCGGCCGGTCCCTCCTGCAAGCGCCTGCGGCAGGGGCAGGTTGCCCTCGTTCTGCGCGTCCCTGACGGTCTCGTACGGGATCTGGGTGAAGGTGCGGCTGTCGCTGAAGGCCGCGCAGTACCTCGCGCCCTGCTCGAAGCCGTCCTGGAAGGCGCTGATCCGGTCGAAGCCGCTGCCGTGCGCCTGCCGGTCGTCCGCGCCGCCGCCGAGCGGGTCGCGGAAGAGCAGGTAGCCGGACAGCGCGTTGTCCAGCACCGGCCGCTCGATCTCGAAGTGCGGGGCGCCGCCCTTCAGCGCGTACGCCGTCCAGGAGCCGGCGTAGCAGTCCGCCTGCGTCTCCACCACGATCGTCCGGTCGCTCGGCATCTTGGTGCGCTTCTGGATCGCGTGCCCCCACTCGTGCGCGAGCACCATCGCGACCAGGAAGTCGCCGAACTGCTTCTGCAGCTGGGGGAACAGGCCCTTCCGGTCCCAGGCCACGATGTCCTGCGCGGGGCAGTAGAAGGCGTTGCCGCGGATGTCGGACGCGTCGTCGATGCACGGGGCCGGCTTGTCGCCGCCCGGGTCGACCGAGTAGAAGCCCTTGACCTTCTCGTACCGCTCGTTGAAGACGTCCGGCATCTGCTCGGCCCAGAACTTCTCGATGTCGGCGATCGCGTTGCCGGCGAGCCGGTCGACCTCGCCGCGGTCGGTGCCGCGGACCTCGACGTCGGCGTCGGCGACCCCGGTCCGGCCGGAGGAGTACTTGCCGAGACCGGGGATCTCCTGCGCGCAGCCGCCGACCAGCACGGCCAGCGCCAGCGCCGTCGCAGCCCGCGGCCACGCGCCCCACCGAGACATACCCACAGCCTGCCATCGTCTCCGTATGGGCGGTGTCAGGCGGCCGGGCCGCTGCGCCGGGCCGAGTCGGTGGCGTCCCTGGTCGCGCCGGCGTCGTCCCGGCCGCGCTGGCGTCGTCCCCGGCTGCGCTGGCGTCGTCCCCGGCTGCGCCGGCGTCGTCCCCGGTCGCGCCGGCGTCGTCCTCGGCTCCGCCGGCATGTCTCAGCCAGAGCGCACCCAGCGGCGGCACCCGCAGCGACGCGGACGCCGGCTGCCCGTGCCACTGCCGCACCTCCGCGGTCACCGACCCGAAGTTGCCGACGCCGGACCCGCCGTAGAGCACCGAGTCCGTGTTCACCGCCTCGTCCCACCGGCCGGGCCGGGGGAGCCCCAGCCGGTAGCCGTCCAGCGGCTGGCCGGAGAAGTTGACCACGCAGGCGAGCACCGTGCCGTCGTCACCCCAGCGCAGGAAGGAGAACGCGTTGTTGCCCGCGTCGTTCGCGTCGATCCAGGAGAACCCGGCCGGCGAGGTGTCCTGCGTCCACAGCGCGGGCGCGGCGCGGTAGACCCGGTTCAGGTCGCCGACCAGCCGCTGCAGGCCGCTGTGCAGCGGGTCCTCCAGCAGCCACCAGTCCAGCCCGCGGCTGTCCGACCACTCCGCGCCCTGGCCGAACTCGCCGCCCATGAACAGCAGCTGCTTGCCGGGGTGCGCCCACATGTACGCGTACAGCGCGCGCAGCGTCGCCGCCTGCCGCCAGTGGTCGCCGGGGATCTTCCCGAGCAGCGACCCCTTGCCGTGCACCACCTCGTCGTGCGACAGCGGGAGGACGAAGTTCTCGGTGAAGGCGTACATCATCGAGAACGTCATCTGGTGGTGGTGCCACTGCCGGTAGATGGGCTCCTTCGCGATGTAGTCGAGGGTGTCGTGCATCCAGCCCATGTTCCACTTGAAGCCGAAGCCGAGCCCGCCCAGGTGGGTCGGACGGGTGACGCCGGGCCACGCCGTCGACTCCTCGGCCACGGTGATCGCGCCGGGCACCCGCCGGTAGACGGTGGCGTTCATCTCCTGCAGGAAGGCGACGGCGTCGAGGTTCTCCCGGCCGCCGTAGACGTTCGGCAGCCAGGCACCGTCGGACCGGGAGTAGTCCAGGTAGAGCATCGAGGCGACCGCGTCCACCCGCAGCCCGTCGACGTGGAACTCCTCCAGCCAGTAGAGGGCGTTGGCCACCAGGAAGTTGCGGACCTCGGTGCGCCCGAAGTCGAAGACGAGCGTGCCCCAGTCCGGCTGCTCGCCGCGGCGCGGGTCGGCGTGCTCGTAGAGCGGGGTGCCGTCGAAGCGCGCCAGCGCCCACTCGTCCTTCGGGAAGTGCCCCGGCACCCAGTCCATGATCACCCCGATGCCGGACCGGTGCAGCCGGTCGACGAGGTACCGGAAGTCGTCCGGATTGCCGAACCGGGCGGTCGGCGCGAAGAACGAGGTGACCTGGTAGCCCCAGGACCCGTCGTACGGGTGCTCGGCGACCGCCATCAGCTCGACGTGGGTGAAGCCGGTCTCCACCAGGTAGTCGGCGAGCTGGTCGGCCGCGTCCCGGTAGCTCAGGCCCTTCCGCCAGGAGCCGAGGTGCACCTCGTAGATGCTCATCGGCGCGGCGTGCCAGCGGGTGACCGCCCGCTTCGCCAGCCACTCCTCGTCGCCCCAGACGTGCGAGGAGGAGTGCACGACGGACGCGGTGGCCGGCGTCCGCTCGGTGGCGAACGCGAGCGGGTCGGCCTTGTCCCGCCACCGGCCGTCCTGGCCGAGGATGGAGAACTTGTACTTCGCGCCCGGCACCACCCCGGGCACGAAGATCTCCCAGACGCCGCTGGAGCCGAGCACGCGCATCGGGTACGCCCGGCGCTGCCAGTAGTCGAAGTCGCCGGTCAGCCGCACGCCGCGGGCGCTGGGCGCCCAGACCGCGAACGAGGTCCCGGTCACCGGGCCGTGCGGGGTCTCGTACGTGCGGATGTGCGCGCCGAGCGCGTCCCAGAGCCGCTCGTGCCGGCCCTCGCCGATCAGGTGCAGGTCGATCTCGCCGAGCGTCGGCAGCCACCGGTACGCGTCGTCGACCAGGAAGGTCTCACCGCCCGGGTAGCTCACCTCGAGCCGGTAGTCCCGCGGTGAGCCGGGGACCACCCCGGCGAAGACCCCGCCGGGGTGCACCCGGTCGAGCTCGACCCGGCGGTCGCCGAGGACGGCGGACACGCTGCTCGCCTCGGGTCGCAGCGTCCGGATCACCAGCCGGCCCGCGTCGGCGGCCGGCGGCGGCTCCGGGTCGGCTCCCGCCTCCAGCGAGCCGGTCACGGCCGGGTCGCCGGAGCCGACGGCCACGTCGGGCGTTGCGGGTTCGGGCGTTGCGGGTGCGGGCGTTGCGGCTTCGGGGGCGGCTTCCGGGGCGGCTTCTGGGCCGGTGGCCGGGGCGGCTTCCGGGGCGGCTTCCGGGGCGGCTTCCGGGGCGGCGTCGCGGTGCCGGGGCGGTGGCCGGGCTGACGGATTCGGCCGGTGCGGTGCCGCCGGTGGCGGGCGCCGCCACGGCGGAGCCGGCTGCCGTCGCGGTGTCGATCGCCGCCGGTCCGGCCGCGCCGGGCGCGGCGACCGGAGCGGCCGGCTGGGTCGCCGGGCCCGGGTCGGCCGGCCGCAGCGGGTGCATGCCGAGCACCGAGTGCGGGTCGTGGTGAGCGCCGCCCACCAGGCGGTCGAGCTCCTCCCGGGACAGCCCGGCCGGGTCCGCCGCCAACTCCGCCGCCGTCAAGAGCGTGCCCCTTCCGTCAGGCGGGCGAGCGAGGCGAGCGGGATCGGCAGCCACGACGGCCGGTTCCGCGCCTCGTACACCGCCTCGTAGACCGCCTTGTCCGCCTCGTACGCCCGCAGCAGCACGCCGTCCGCCCGCGGGTCCTGCCCGCCGGCGTCGACGTACCCGTCGCAGAACGCGTCCCGGTTGCGCTCCGCCCACTCGTCCGCGCGGTAGCTCAGGTGTCGCTCGTACGGGTGGTCGGTGAGCAGGTGGCGCGCAGCGTAGTCGAATGAGCGCAGCATCCCGGCCACATCCCGCAGCGGCGAGTCCGGCTGCGTGCGCTCGGACAGCGGCTTCGCCGGCTCGCCCTCGAAGTCGAGCACCACCCAGCGGTGCGAGGTGCGCAGCACCTGGCCGAGGTGGTAGTCGCCGTGCACCCGCTGCACCGGCACGCCGGCCCGGTAGCCGGCCAGCGCGTCGAACGCCACCCGCAGGCCGGTCGCGTGCTCGGCGAGCTGTGGCACCGCGGCCAGCGCCGCGTCGAGCCGCCCGCCCATCTCCGCCGCCATCCGGGCCAGCTCCGGCTGGCCGAGCACCGCGGTGGGCAGCGCCCGGGCCAGGTCCGCGTGCACCTCGGCGGTGGCCACGCCGAGCCGGTGCGCCTCGCCGGCGAAGTCGCCGCCGACCTCGTCCGCGTGCAGGTCGCCCTCGGCGTAGAGGTCGCGGACGCTGATCTTGGCCAGCTCCCAGCCGTCCGTGGCGGTGCGGAAGAACTCCTGCAGCATGGCCAGGTCGGCGTCCTGCTCCCCGTCGTCGTCGGTCCACCGGCCGGAGACGTGCCCGAGCAGCCGGGCCACGTGCCGGGCGCCGCCGTCCAGCCGGGACAGCGCCTCGTGCACCTCGATGTCCGGGTTTCGGCCCTCCTCGACCCGGCGGAAGACCTTGAGGATCGCCGCGTCGTCGAAGACCAGCGAGGTGTTGCTCTGCTCGTTGGTGATCGGCAGGCTGGTCGCGGTCAGCGGCAGGCCGGCCAGGCCGGGGCCGGGCGTGAAGCTCAGCGCCCCGTCCGACCGGGCGGCGTCGATCCCGGCCAGCCAGGCGCCGGTGACCTCCTTGTCGTGCAGCGCGTCGTACCACCACGACTGGCCGCCGTAGTCCGGGTCCGGGGTCTCGCCGACCAGCACGTGCGCGACCTGGTCGGCCGGGTGCGGCCGGCGGACCAGCGGCACCTGGTAGGTGTCGGTCGAGCCGTCCTCGGCGTAGCGCACCCGGACCAGCCAGACGTCGCTGCGCCAGGGCCGCTCGGTGAGGATGCCGAGCTCGGTCAGCCCGACGACCGAGAAGGCCCGGCCCTTCCCCGGGAACCACCGCTGGCCGGGCAGCCAGGCCTCCAGCAGGCCGCCGAGCGCGTCGGGGGTGGCCATCACGGGCCCGCGCCCGTCGGTCGCGGCAGCCGGAACCAGTAGAAGCCGTGCCCGGTGAGGGTGAGCAGGTAGGACAGCTCGCCGATGCGCGGGAAGCGCACCCCGCCGAGCAGCTCGAGCGGCTCGATGCCCTCCCAGGACCGCAGGTCGAGCTCCACGGGCTGGGCGAACCGGGAGAGGTTGTTCACACACAGCACGATGTCGTCTCCGAACTCCCGTACGTACGACAGCACGCTCGGGTTGCTTCCCCCCAGGTCGGCGAAGGTGCCGAGGCCGAAGGCCGGGTTGGCCTTGCGGACCCGGATCATCCGCCGGGTCCAGTGCAATAGCGAGGAGGAGTTGCGGGTCTGCGACTCCACGTTCGTGACCTGGAAGCCGTAGATGGAGTCCATGTTCACCGGCAGGTAGAGCCGGCCCGGGTCGCAGGTGGAGAAGCCGGCGTTGCGGTCCGGCGTCCACTGCATCGGGGTGCGGACGCCGTCGCGGTCGCCGAGCCAGATGTTGTCGCCCATCCCGATCTCGTCGCCGTAGTAGAGGACCGGCGAGCCGGGAAGCGACAGCAGCAGCGCGGTGAACAGCTGGATCCGGTCGAGGTCGTTGTCCAGCAGCGGGGCCAGCCGGCGGCGGATGCCGAGGTTGGCCTTCATCCGCGGGTCGTGGGCGTACTCCTCCCACATGTAGTCGCGCTCGGAGTCGGTGACCATCTCCAGCGTCAGCTCGTCGTGGTTGCGCAGGAAGATGCCCCACTGGCAGTTGGCCGGGATCGCCGGGGTGGCCTCCATGATCTCCGAGATCGGGTAGCGCTGCTCGCGCCGGACCGCCATGAAGATCCGCGGCATGACCGGGAAGTGGAAGGCCATCTGGCACTCGTCGCCCTTGACCGGGTCGCCGAAGTAGGCGACCACGTCCTGCGGCCACTGGTTCGCCTCGCACAGCAGCACCCGGTCCGGGAAGGCCTTGTCCACCTCGGCCCGGATCCGCTTGAGGAACTCGTGCGTCTCAGCCAGGTTCTCGCAGTTGGTGCCCTCCCGCTCGAACAGGTAGGGCACCGCGTCCAGCCGGAAGCCGTCGATGCCGAGCTCCAGCCAGAACTTCAGCGCGTCGAGGATCGCCTCCTGCACCGCGAGGTTGTCGAAGTTCAGGTCCGGCTGGTGGCCGAAGAACCGGTGCCAGTAGTACTGCTTGCGGACCGGGTCGAAGCTCCAGTTGGAGGTCTCGGTGTCGATGAAGATGATCCGCGCGTCCGGGTAGCCGGAGTCGTCGTCGGCCCAGACGTAGAAGTCGCCGTACGGGCCGCTCGGGTCGGACCGGGAGGCCTGGAACCACGGGTGCTGGTCGGAGGTGTGGTTCATGACGAAGTCGACGATCACCCGCATGCCGCGCGCGTGCGCCTCGTCCAGCAGCCGGCGGAAGTCCTCGACGGTGCCGAACTCCGGTAGTACGCCGACGAAGTCGGCGATGTCGTAGCCGCCGTCGCGCAGCGGCGACGGGTAGAACGGGGGCAGCCACAGGCAGTCGATGCCGAGCCAGTTGAGGTAGTCCAGCCTGCTGATCAGCCCCTGCAGGTCGCCGCTGCCGTCGCCGCCGGAGTCGGCGAAGCCGCGGACGAGGACCTCGTAGAAGACGGCCCGCTTGAACCACTCCGGGTCGTCGCCGGCGGACAGCCCGGGCAGGGCGTCCTGGACCCCGGCGACCGGGAGCCGGCCGGCATCGGCGCCGGCCACGGCGGGAACGTCCACTCGCACTCCCGATCAGCGCCGAACCGCGAACACGTGCGCCGGCTCGACGTGCGGGTCCAGCCGGACGAAGTTGAACTGCCCCCACTCGTACGTCCCCGGCGCCACCCCGACCTCGTCCTGCACGACGAACCGGTCGTGCCAGTCCAGGCCGAGCGCGGGCAGGTCCAGTGACGTGCTGCCCGCCTGGGGCGAGTACGGGTCGAGCGTGACGACGACGAGCACGGTGTCCCCGGTCTCGGCGTCCCGCTTGGAGAACGCCATGATCGCGTCGTTGTCGACGTGGTGGAAACGCAGGTTCCGCAGCTGCTGCAGCGCCGGGTGCTGGCGGCGCAGCCCGTTGAGGCGGGCCAGGTACGGGGCGAGGCTGCGGCCCTCCAGCAGGGCCGCGTCGTAGTCGCGCGGGCGCAGCTGGTACTTCTCGTTGTCGAGATACTCCTCGGCGCCCGGCCGGGGGACGTGCTCGTACAGCTCGTAGCCGGAGTAGACGCCCCAGGACGGGGACATCAGCGCGGCCAGCACGGCCCGGATCTTGAACATCGGCGGCCCGCCGGTCTGCAGGCTCTCGTGCAGGATGTCGGGCGTGTTGACGAAGAAGTTCGGCCGCATGTAGTCGGCCGCGGCCACCAGCTCCCGGCCGTACTCCTCCAGCTCCCACTTCGCCGTCCGCCAGGTGAAGTACGTGTACGACTGGGTGAAGCCGACCCGGGCGAGGGTGTGCATCATCGCCGGCCGGGTGAACGCCTCGGCGAGGAAGAGCACGTCCGGGTCGGTCTTCTTGACCTCCCAGATCAGCCAGTGCCAGAAGTTCAGCGGCTTCGTGTGCGGGTTGTCCACCCGGAAGACCCGGACCCCGCGCTCGACCCAGTACCGGACGATCCGCAGCACCTCGGCGTAGATGCCCTTCGGGTCGATGTCGAAGTTCAGCGGGTAGATGTCCTGGTACTTCTTCGGCGGGTTCTCCGCGTACGCGATCGACCCGTCCGGCCGGGTGGTGAACCACTCGGGGTGCTCGGTCACCCACGGGTGGTCCGGTGCGGTCTGCAGCGCCAGGTCGAGCGCGACCTCCATGCCGAGCTCGCGGGTGCGGGCGACGAAGTCGTCGAAGTCCTCGACGGTGCCGAGCTGCGGGTGGATCGCGTCGTGGCCGCCCTCCTCGGAGCCGATCGCCCACGGCGAGCCGACGTCCTCCGGCTCGGGCATCAGGGTGTTGTTGCGGCCCTTGCGGTTGATCCTGCCGATCGGGTGGATCGGCGGCAGGTAGACGATGTCGAAGCCCTGCTCGGCGAGCTGCGGCAGCCGCCGGGCGGCGTCCTTGAAGGTGCCGTGCCGCAGCGGGCGGCCGAACTGGTCGGTCTCCGCCCCCTCGGAACGGGGGAACAGCTCGTACCAGCTGCTGAACAGCGCGCGCTGCCGGTCGACCCAGACCGTGTAGCGCGGCGAGCGGGTGAGCAGCTCGCGGACCGGGTGCTCGGCCAGCAGCCGGCCGAGCTCGTCCGACAGCGCCGGCCCCACCCGGTGGAACAGGTCCCGCCGCTCGTCCCGCAGCGCCTCGATCGCGGCGGTCAGCCGGCCGGCTGCCTCGGGTGGCACGGTGCGCAGCGCCCGGGTCAGCAGCCGGGCGCCGTCCTCCAGGTCGTTCGCGAGGTCCTCGACGCCCTGGCCGGCGTCGATCTTCACCTCCACGCGGTGCCGCCAGGCCGCCACCGGGTCGCCCCACGCCTCCACCGCGAACGTCCACGCGCCGGGCTCCGTCGGCGTGACCGTGGCGTGCCAGCGGTCCAGGCCCGGGTTGCCCGGGGTCATCCGGACCAGGGCGGCGGTCTCCCCGGCCGGGCTGCGCCAGGCCACCGTGGCGGCGACCGCGTCGTGACCCTCGCGGAAGACCGTCGCGGCGATCGGCAGCTGCTCGCCGACCACGGCGCGGGCGGGATAGCGCCCGCAGGAGACGACGGGGGAGACGTCCGCGATTCCCAGCCGACCGGTCACGCCCAAACGTTACCCACCAGCTCCCCCGGAGGACACCGCGCGCTCCCACTTCGATGATCTTGCACTTGCCGGCCACCAGTGGGACAGGTGTCCGCTTTGCGAGCGGGCAAGTGCAAGATCACCGGACCGTACGGGCTGGGGCCGCGCCGGCCGCGGCCGCCGGGCGGAAACGTTGCCGGGTCGCCGCCGGCGGCGCGGTCGGCTCCCGTACCCTGCCCGTTCGTGAGAGCACTCCGACGCTTCACCGTGCGGGCGACGCTGCCCCCGGAGCTGGCCGCCCTGGGCGACCTCGTCATGAACCTGCGCTGGTCCTGGCACCCGGACACGCTCGACCTGTTCGCGTCCGTGGACCCGGAACTGTGGCGGGACTGCGGGGCCGACCCGGTGCGCCTGCTCGGGGCGGTGTCCCCGCAGCGGCTGGCCACGCTGGCCCGGGACAAGCGCTTCGGCCGCCGGCTCTCCGACGCCGCCGACGACCTCTCCGACTACCTCGCCCAGCCCCGCTGGTACCAGGAGCTGGTCGGCGCCCCGCGCGGCATCGCGTACTTCTCGATGGAGTTCGGCCTCGCCGAGGTGCTCCCGCAGTACTCCGGCGGCCTCGGCATCCTGGCCGGCGACCACCTCAAGGCCGCCAGCGACCTCGGCGTGCCGATCATCGGGGTCGGCCTGCTCTACCGCTCCGGCTACTTCGCCCAGGGGCTGTCCCGGGACGGCTGGCAGCAGGAGCTCTACCCCTCGATCGACCCGCACGGCCTCCCGCTCGCCCTGGTCCGGGACTCCGGCGGAGCCCCGCTGCGGATCTCCGTCGGCCTGCCGGACTCGCGCACCCTGCGCGCCCAGGTGTGGCGGGCACAGGTCGGCCGGGTGCCGCTGCTGCTGCTCGACTCCGACATCGAGGAGAACGAGGCGGCCGAGCGGCAGGTCACCGACAAGCTCTACGGCGGGGCGACCGAGCACCGGATGGCGCAGGAGGTGCTCGCCGGCGTCGGCGGCGTCCGCGCGGTCCGGGCCTTCTGCGAGCTGACCGGCACGCCGGCGCCCGAGGTGTTCCACACCAACGAGGGCCACGCCGGCTTCCTCGGCCTGGAGCGGATGCGCGAGCTGGTCGGCACCGGCCTGACCTTCGACGAGGCGCTGCAGGCGGTCCGGGCCGGCACCGTGTTCACCACCCACACCCCGGTGCCGGCCGGGATCGACCGGTTCGACCGCGAGCTGGTCCGGTCCTACTTCGGCCAGCCGGAGTGGGCCGGCCTGCCCACCGACCGGGTGCTGGAGCTCGGCGCGGAGCCCGACCGCGGGCTGTTCAACATGGCCCACATGGGGCTGCGGCTGGCCCAGCGCGCGAACGGGGTGAGCAGGCTGCACGGCGAGGTCAGCCGGGGGATGTTCCAGCCGCTGTGGCCGGGCTTCGACACCGCCGAGGTGCCGATCACCTCGGTGACCAACGGCGTGCACGCGCCGACCTGGATGTCCCGCTCGATGCAGGCGCTGGTCGAGCGGGACGGGCCGTACGACCGGCTGCAGGAGGGCGACGGCTGGGAAGCCGTCGACAAGGTCGCCGACGAGGAGGTGTGGGCGATCCGGCGCACGCTGCGGGAGCGGCTCGTGGAGGAGGTGCGCCGCCGGGTGCGCAGCTCCCAGCTGCAGCGCGGGCTCGCCGACGCCGAGCTGGGCTGGACCGAGGCGGTCTTCGACCCGGACGTGCTCACCATCGGCTTCGCGCGCCGCGTCCCGACGTACAAGCGGCTCACCCTCATGCTCCGCGACGAGGAGCGGCTGCGGGCGCTGCTGCTGCACCCGGAGCGGCCGATCCAGATCGTGGTGGCCGGCAAGTCGCACCCGGCCGACGACACCGGCAAGGCGCTGATCCAGCAGCTGGTGAAGTTCGCCGACGACCCGGCCGTCCGGCACCGGATCGTCTTCCTGCCCGACTACGACATCGGGATGGCGCGCTACCTCTACTGGGGCTGCGACGTCTGGCTGAACAACCCGCTGCGGCCGCTGGAGGCCTGCGGCACGTCCGGGATGAAGGCCGCCCTGAACGGCGGGCTCAACCTGTCCATCCGGGACGGCTGGTGGGACGAGATGTACGACGGCGAGAACGGCTGGGCCATCCCGTCCGCGGACGGGGTGGACGCCGACCGCCGCGACGACATCGAGGCGGCCGGCCTCTACAGCCTCATCGAGACCCAGGTGGCGCCGCGGTTCTACGACCGGCGGGGCGGCGCGCCGACGCGCTGGGTGGAGATGGTGCGGCACACGCTGAAGTCGCTCGGCCCGCAGGTGCTGGCCACCCGGATGGTCCGCGACTACGTGCGCCGGCTGTACGCGCCGGCCGCGGCCAGCTCGATCCGGCTCGCCGAGGACTCGTACGCGGCCGCGAAGCAGCTCGCGGCCTGGCGGATCAAGGTGCTCGGCGCCTGGCCGGCGGTCCGGGTCCGGCACGTCGAGTCCTCCGGCGTCGGCGACACCCCGGAGCTGGGTGCGTCGCTGTCGCTGCGCGCCGAGGTGGAGCTGGCCGGGCTCGACCCGTCCGACGTCGACGTGCAGGCCGCGTACGGCCGGGTCGACGAGACCAACGGGCTGCACGAGGTGCAGTGCACGGGCCTGGCGTACGCCGGGGACGGCGAGGGGCTGCACCGGTGGGAGGGCACCGTCCCGCTGGAGCGGACCGGCGCCTTCGGCTACACGGTCCGGGTCCTGCCGCGGCACCCGCTGCTGGCCACCGAGGCGGAGCTGGGGGTCGTCGCCGTCGCCACCTGACCCGCCCGCCCCGACCCTCCCCGTGATCTTGCACTTGTCGGCTCGCAAACGGACACCAGTCCCACTGGTTGCGGGCAAGTGCAAGATCACGGAGGAGGGTGGGTGGCGCGCAGCAGGACGGCGGAACGGGCCGGCAGCGGCACGTCCAGGCCGCCGGCCGGGCGGTCCGTGCCGGCCGGCGGCCGGCCGTCGGGGTACGCGGTGTCGACGACGACCTCGTAGCCGGTCGCCCACGGCGGCCCGGGCAGGGTGAACGTGCTGTCCTCGGCGCCGGCGTGCAGGACGACCAGGTACGAGTCGTCCGCCAGCCGCTCGCCGCGCGGGCCGCGCTGCCGGATGCCGCCGCCGTCCAGGTACATCCCGAGCGTGCGGGTCTCCGGCGAGTGCCACTCCCGCTCGGTCATCTCGGTGCCGTCCGGCCGGAACCAGGCCAGGTCCTTGCGGCCCTCCCCACCGGGGACCGGGCGGCCGGCGAAGAACGCCCGCTGCCGCAGCACCGGGGCGGCGCGCCGGACCGCGACCAGCCGGCGCACCAGCTCGCGGAGCTCGCCGGCGGTGTCCTGAGTGGACCAGTCCAGCCAGGACAGCTCGTTGTCCTGGCAGAAGGCGTTGTTGTTGCCGCGCTGGGTGCGGCCGAGCTCGTCGCCGGCCAGCAGCATCGGCACGCCGGTCGACACCAGCAGGGTGAGCAGCATGTTCCGGGCCTGCCGCTGCCGGACCGCGGTCACCGCCGGGTCGTCGGTCTCGCCCTCGACGCCGCCGTTGTACGAGCGGTTGTGCGCGTCGCCGTCCCGGTTGCCGTCGCCGTTCGCCTCGTTGTGCCTGTGCTCGTACGTGGTCAGGTCGCGCAGCGGGAACCCGTCGTGGCAGGTGACGAAGTTGATCGACGCGAACGGCCGGCGCCCGTCGTCGGCGTACAGGTCGGACGAGCCGGTCAGCCGGTAGCCGAGGTCGCGCACCCCGATCCGCTCGCCGGCCCAGAACGAGCGCACCGTGTCCCGGTACCTGCCGTTCCACTCCGTCCACAGTGGAGGGAACTCGCCCACCTGGTAGCCGCCCTCGCCGAGGTCCCACGGCTCGGCGATGAGCTTCACCCGCGAGACGACCGGGTCCTGGTGGATGACGTCGAAGAACGCCGACAGCTTGTCCACGTCGTGGAACGAGCGGGCCAGCGCCGAGGCCAGGTCGAAGCGGAAGCCGTCCACGTGCATCTCGGTCACCCAGTAGCGCAGCGAGTCCATCAGCAGCTGCAGCACGTACGGCTGCCGGACGTCCAGCGTGTTGCCGCAGCCGGTGTAGTCCGCGTACCGGCGCGGGTCGTCGGCGAGCAGCCGGTAGTAGCCGGCGTTGTCGATGCCGCGGAAGCACAGCGTGGGCCCGGTCTCGTCGCCCTCCGCGGTGTGGTTGAAGACGACGTCGAGGATCACCTCGATGCCGGCGGCGTGCAGCGCCCGCACCATCGCCTTGAACTCGCGCACCTGCTCGCCCGGCGCGGAGGCGTAGGCGGCGTGCGGGGCGAAGAAGCCGATCGTGTTGTAGCCCCAGTAGTTCGTCAGCCCGCGCCGGCTCACCGCGGGCTCGGTGACGAACTGGTGCACCGGCAGCAGCTCCACCGCGGTGACGCCGAGGCCGACCAGGTGCTCGATCGCCGCCGGGTGGGCCAGCCCCGAGTACGTCCCGCGCAGCGGCTCGGGAATGCCGGGGTGCCGCCGGGTGAAGCCCTTCACGTGCAGCTCGTAGATGACCGTGTCGTCCCAGGGCGTGTCCGGCCGGGTGTCGTCGCCCCACGGGAACGACTCGTGCACCACCACGGAGCGCGGCACGTACGGCGCGGAGTCGCGGGTGTCCGGGACGTCGCCGCGCGGGTCGCCGTCGTAGCCGAAGACCGGCGGCTCGGGCCGGAACTGTCCGTCGATGGCGCGGGCGTACGGGTCGAGCAGCAGCTTGCTCGGGTTGTAGCGGCGGCCGGCCCGCGGCTCGTACCGGCCGCGCACGCGGAAGCCGTAGTGCTGCCCGGGGCCGACCCGCGGCAGGTAGCCGTGCCAGACCTGGTAGGTGGACTCGCCCAGCGGCACCCGGGTCTCCGCCCCCGCCGGGTCGAACAGGCACAGCTCGACGCCCTGCGCGCCGGAGGCCCAGAGCGCGAAGTTGGTCCCCTCGCCGTCCCAGGTCGCGCCGAGCGGTGTCGGCCGGCCGGGCCACGGCGGCTCGCCGGGCTCCTCCCGGTCGGCGGCGATGGGCGGGGTCACGCCCTGCATACTGCCGGAGCACCCGCCCCCGCGCCGCGTCGTCGGCGACTGATGGCCTTCGGGTGCGAGTGACGGGCTCGGCCCGCCGAGTGACGGCGTACGCGCCGTCACTCGCGGCTGTGAGGCGTCACCCGCCGCTCGGGGGCGTCACTCGCCGCGCGGGCGACCCCGCTCGGCACGGCGTGCGGGGTGCGGTTGGATGGCCCGGTGACCGCGGGCCGCGACGACGGCGACGTCGTGCTGAGGATGGCGGGCGTCGGTGTCCGCCGCGGGCGTACCCACCTGCTGCGGGACGTGGACTGGACGGTCGAGCTGGACGAGCGGTGGGTCGTGCTCGGCCCGAACGGGGCCGGCAAGACGACGCTGCTGCAGCTCGCCGCCGCCCAGCTGCACCCGACCACCGGGCGCGCCGAGGTGCTGGGCGAGCCGCTCGGCGGCGTCGACGTCTTCGAGCTGCGGCCGCGGATCGGGCTGACCTCGGCCGCGCTCGCGCAGCGGATGCCGGCGAACGAGACCGTGCTCGACCTGGTGGTCAGCGCCGGCTACGCGGTGGTCGGCCGGTGGCGCGAGCAGTACGAGCTGACCGACACCGGGCGCGCCCGGCACCTGCTCTACCAGCTCGGCGTGCAGCAGCTGGCCGGGCGCCGCTTCGGCACCCTGTCCGAGGGCGAGCGCAAGCGGGTGCAGATCGCCCGGGCGCTGATGACCGACCCGGAGCTGCTGCTGCTGGACGAGCCGGCGGCCGGGCTGGACCTGGCCGGGCGGGAGCAGCTCGTCGGCCGGCTGGCCACCCTCGCCGCCGACCCGGACGCGCCGACGATGGTGCTGGTCACCCACCACGTCGAGGAGATCCCGCCCGGCGTGACCCACGGGCTGCTGCTGCGCGACGGGCGGGTGGTCGCGGCCGGGCTGCTGACCGACGTGCTGACCCCGGAGCTGCTCAGCGTCACCTTCGGGATGCCGCTGTCGCTCGGCCGGCGGAAGGGCCGGTGGTCGGCCTGGTCGGCGCTGCCCGCCTCAGCCGCGCGCTGACACCGCCGGCGTCGCCGGCTCCGGCTCGGCGCGGCCGGCGGCGCCCTCCCGGTCCCGGCCGGTGCCGGCCCGCCGCGCGGCGGCCACGGCGGCGACACCGGCCGCGACGCCCGCGGCGACCAGCCAGCCCGCGTACTTCGCCCGGTCCAGCGCGGTCAGGTCCCGGTCGTCCGGGAGCAGCAGGCCCGCCGGCCGGTGCAGGGCCAGCTCGTCGGGGGCCAGGACCCAGGTGGTGTCGCCGGCGTATCCGGTGACGAGCAGCGTCGCGTAGCCGGCGACGCCGGCGGCGGCGAGGGCGGCGGCGCCGAGCACGGCCGGGCGGCGCAGCCGGGCCAGCCAGCAGAGGATCACCAGGACCGCGAGCGGAAGCACCACCACGAGCTGGCGTCCCGGCCACCAGAAGCCGTGCATGGTCAGCGCGACCCAGGTCGCGGTCGCCCAGCCCGCGGCCAGCGGCACCGCCAGCGCCGTCCAGCCGCGCGGGCGGGCCGCCAGCAGCGCCGCGGCGGCCGGGACCAGCAGCAGCCATCCGGGCTGCCACGCGGCCAGCCCGAAGTCGCGGTCGACCAGCAGGCCGAGCAGCCGGGTGGTCCGGCCGGCGTAGTCCGGGCGCACGCCGACCACCCCGAACTCGCCGCTGCGCTCGAAGTGGTCGCCGCTGGCGTACACGGTCCAGCCGCCCCAGACCGCACGGTGCACCGCCGCGTAGCCGACGGCGGCGCCGGCCAGGACGCCCGCCAGCACGGCCGCCGCGGCGCGGCGGCGGCGGCGCAGCAGCGGGACCAGGGCGAGGGCGGCGAGCGCGGCCGCCACCGGGACGTACTTGACCGACAGCCAGGGCAGGGCGACCACGCCGGCGGCGAGGACGGCCAGCGTCGCCCGGGTCTGGCGGGCGGCGGTGAGGGCGGCGACGGCGGCGGTGACGGCGAGCGCCGCCGGCAGCTCCGGGTAGACCTGCTGGCCGTAGACGGCGAGCGGCGCGCTGGCCGCCGCGAGCGCGACGCCCGGCGCGGCCAGCCGCAGCGGGACGGCGAAGCGGCGCACCGCGACCCAGACGGTCAGCGCGGCCAGGACGCCGGCCAGCGCGGCGAGGGTCAGCTTGGCGGCCAGCCAGCCGCCGAGCCCGACCGGCGCCGCGAGCAGCAGCGGCAGCAGCGGGTCGTGCGGGCTGAGCCGGCTGCCGTCCGGTCGGGCGCTCGTCTGCACCGGCAGGTCGGCGTCGTGGAAGTCGAGGTAGCGGCGGTCGCGCAGCTCGTCCGAGATGTCCAGGTCGTGGTCCTCGGCGAGGCTGAGCGCGGTGAGCAGGTACTCCGGCTCGTCCACGGCCGCGTACCCGCCGTACGTGGACCGGACGCCGGCGCCGAGGCCGGCGGCGAGCGCGGCCAGCAGTGCCACCGCGAGCATGGCCGCCCACAGCCGCCGGTCCCGCGCCCGCGCGCCGTCGCCCCGACCGGCGGGGACCGCGGCGCCGCCGACCACCGTCCCGTCCGTTCGGCTGCCGCCCGCGCCGCTGCCGGGAGCCGTGCTGCCGGCCGGCACGGGGCCGGGGGAGGCGGGGACCGGGCGGGTCATCCGGCGGCCAGGGCGGGCTCGCGCACGGCCGGCACCGCGACCGCCGTGGTGGCGGCGACCTGGCGTGCGACCAGGGCGTCGAGGTCGGTGACCGGGGCGAAGCCCAGCCGGCGCCGGATCCGCCCGGTGTCGGCCCAGGTGGCGACCGGCTCCACCGCCGCGGCCGGCCGCACCAGCAGCTCGACCGGCGCGCCGAGCGCCCGGCCGACCGCGCCGGCCAGCTCGGCCAGCGTCCGCGGCCGGCCGGTGCCGATGTTGAGCGGGCCGGTCACCCCCCGCTCGGCGACCAGCCGCAGCGCCCGTACGACGTCGGTCACGTCGGTCACGTCGCGGGTACGGGCCGGCGAGCCGAGCACCCGGACCGGCCGGCCGGTGCGGACGGCGGCGATCCACCGGGCCAGCGCCATGTCCGGCCGCTGCCCCTCGCCGGCGACCGTGAACGGCCGGACGACGGCCACCGCACCGCCGGCCGCGTGCCGCGCCGCGCACAGCGACTCGACCACCGCCTTGCTGCGCGCGTACCCGCCCAGCGGCCGGAGCGGGTCCTCCTCCCGGGACGGGCGGCCGGCGGCGCCGCCGTAGACGGACGAGGACGAGGCGACCACCAGCGGCGTCGAGCGCGGCACCTGCCGCAGCACGGCGGCGGTGGCCGCCACGTTGTCGCGGGCCCGTGCGGCCTCCGCCGCCGGGCCGGCCTCCCGCACCCCGGGTCGCCCGGCCAGGTGGAAGACGACCTCCGCCACCCGCAGCGCCGCCGTCACCTCGGCGTCGCCGGCGAGCAGGTCCGCCTGCAGCCACACGACCCCACGGCCCGCCGGCGCGGCCGGACCCGGGCCGGGCCGGGCGGGGCCGGGCGTCGAACCGGCGAGGGCAACCGCACCGGTCACCCGGCTGCCCGGCGCCGGGCGACGGTCGACGGCGACGACCGGGACGCTGTCCGCGGCGAGCGCCGCGGACAGCGCGCCGCCCAGGAAGCCCGCCGCTCCGGTCACCACGACCGCCATCGCACCTCCCACCGATCCGCGGAGCGTACTTAGGCTAGCCTCACCTCACCATGCCTCCGTCTCCCGTCCTGGCACCCTCCGCGGGCGATCGGGTTCGCCAACCTGGTGACCGCCGGCCGCCCGGGCGGCCGGGGCCGGCTGCTCGCCCGGCCGGTGACGGTGATCGTCACCGCGCCGCGCGGTGGCTGCGCTGGGCGCGGCGCGGGCTCGGTGCCGGCATCCTCGCCGCCGCGGTGGCGTATCTGCTCCGGGTGGTCGACGGGCCCGCGCTGGCGGCGGCGCTGGGGGCCGTCGCCGACCGCCCCGCCGCCCTGATCGGCTCGCTCGTCCTCTATGCGGCGGCGTTCGCGGTGCGGGCGTGGGCCTGGCGGCGGGTGCTGCCCGGGCTGCCGTACGGGCAGGCCTGGGCGGCGCTGCACGTGTCGCTGCTGGGCAACCACGTGCTCCCGTTCCGGCTCGGCGAGGTGCTGCGGGTGACCAGCGTGGTCCGCCGCACGCCCCTGCCGGCGGTGCCGGTGACCGCGTCCGTGGTCGCGTTGCGCAGCGCCGACCTGCTCGCCGTTCTCGCGCTCGCCGCCGTCGCGGCGCCTGCGGTCGCGGCCTCCCTCGGGGCGTGGGCGTGGGCTGTCTCGGCGGTGCTGGTAGCCGTGGCCGCCGTCGCGGCGGGCTGGCTGCGGCGGCTGCGCCGGCGGGGGGCCGCCGTCCGGCTGCCCGGGCCGGGCGTCGCCGTCGCGGCAGCCGGCGCCTGGCTGCTCGAGGCCGCCGTGGTGTGGGCCGCCGCGTCCGCCGCGGGCATCGCGCTGAGCTATCCGCAGGCGGTCGCGGTCACCGCCGTCACCATCGCGGCGCAGACCGTGGCGGTGGCACCCGGCGGCATCGGCGGCTACGAGGCGGCCGCCACCGCCGCCCTGGTCGGGTTCGGCGCGGGGCCCGGTCCGGCGCTGGCCGCCGCGCTCGTCGCGCACGCCACCAAGACCGGGTACGCGCTCGTCCTCGGCGCGGTCGCGCTCGCGGCTCCCGCACCGGGCTACTTCGGCCGGCTCCGGCTGCCCCGCACGTCCCCGCCCCGGCCGTCGCGCCTCCCGGTCGGACCGGACGCTCCGGTGGTCGCCATGCTGCCCGCGCACGACGAGGAGGCGACCGTCGGCGAGGTGGTCCGCCGGCTGCCGTCCGTCGTGTGTGGACGGCGGGTGGTCGCGCTGGTGGTGGACGACGGCTCCACCGACGCGAGCGCGGAGCGGGCCGCCGCGGCGGGCGCGGTCGTCGTCCGGCAGCCGGCCAACCTCGGCCTCGGCGCCGCGGTCCGTCGCGGGCTGGCCGAGGCCACCGCACTGCGACCGGCGTGCGTGGTCTACCTGGACGCCGACGGCGAGTACCCGCCGGAGGAGCTGGCCTCGCTCGCTGCCCCGGTGCTCGCCGGCACCGCCGACTACGTCGTCGGGTCCCGGTTCGCCGGCGGTGCCCGCCGGATGCGTCCACATCGGACACTGGGCAACCGGGTGCTCACCGGCTGGGTCCGCTGGACCGCGCGGCGGCCCGACCTCACCGACGGGCAGAGCGGCTACCGCGCCTTCTCGGCCGGTGCGGCCGCGGCCGCCGAGGTGGTGCACGACTACAACTACGCGCAGGTGCTCACCCTCGACCTGCTCGGCAAGGGGTACGCCTACGCCGAAGTGCCGATCACCTACGCCTACCGCACCACCGGCACCTCGTTCGTCCGGCTGGGCACGTACCTGCGCCGGGTCCTGCCCGCCGTGCACCGCGAGCTCAACGCCCGGTAGGTCTCAGTCCTCGACGACGTGGCCGGCGAAGCGGCGGCGGGCCGCGGTCCACGCCTGGCGGTCTCGGGTGCCGTCCGCCCGCAACGCGTCCACCGCGTCCCACGCCTCGGCCAGCGCGTGGTGGGTGTTGTCGTGCGCGAAGAGCCCCAGCCGGCCGAAGGTGGTCACCCGCTCCAGCCCGCCCGCCCACGCGTCCAGCCCGGCGAGGTGGTCGGCGTAGCCGATCTCGTAGACCGGGTAGACGTGCGGCAGCCGGCGCACCGCCACGCCGTCGAGGTGGACCGGCGGCAGCCCGGTGGCCGCCAGCCCGGAGGTCACCAGCGCGGCGAGCTCGTCCGGGGTGGACGTCCACACCGGATCGCCTACCGCGCAAGGGATCTCGGCGCACAGCACGGACCGGTCGGCGGGGTCGTCGGCGCTCGCCCGGTAGTTCGCCGGCTCGCTGACCCGGGTCACCGGCGTCTCCGGCCCGGGCAGGTAGTGCGCGTCGTACGGCGTCCAGCGCCCGCCCGCGTGCACCAGGTAGACCAGCACCATCGCCCGGAAGCGCAGCCGCCCCGCGTCCGCGAGCACGCCGGCGGCCGGTCCCGGCCGGGCCAGCCGGGCCAGCACCGGCAGCGGCACCGTGGACAGCACATGTCCGGCCATGACGGTCGTACCGTCCATGGTGGACACCGCGACGCGGGCGGACAGCGGCCGGACGGTGGCGACCTCCGCGCCGGTCTCGATCTCGGCGCCGGCGGCGACGGCGGCGTCCGCGAGCACGTCGACGATCTGCCCGAAGCCGCGCCGCGGGTAGTGGAAGACCCGGCCCTGCCCGTCCGCCCCTCCGCGCCCGGCCGCGGACCGCAGCACCTTGCCGGCGATGCCCCACAGCCCGCCCGCGCTCACCCGGCGCCGGGCCTGCTCGGCGTCGATCCGGTCGCCGGGCAGGCCCCACAGCTTGACCGCGTACGGCGCGTAGAGGGCACCTTGCAGCTCCGGCCCGAGCCGGCTGACCAGCAGCGAGTCGTACGAGTCGGTGCGGGTCGGCGTCAGCGGCCGCAGCACCGCGTCCCGGGCGATCCGCCGCAGCGCCCGCGGCGGGAGCGTGCGCAGCAGCTCGCCCGGGCGCAGCGGGAAGCCGATCCACCGGTCGTAGAGCCGGAGCCGGCCGTTGCGGGGCCGGGTCTGCAGGTCCTCGCCGAGCAGCTCGCGCAGCGCTGCCAGCACCGGCGGCGGGGTGGCCGGGTGCAGCCGGTGGCTGCCGTGGTCGACCCGGATCCCGGCGACCTCGAAGGACGCGGCCATGCCGCCGACCGCCGGCGCCCGCTCCAGCACCCGCACCGAGAGCCCGCGCTGCGCCGCCCGCCAGGCCGCGGCGAGCCCGGCCGGCCCGGCGCCCAGCACCACCACGTCGGCGGAGGTCGTGGGCGGCCCGGTCACCCGGCCAGGCTAGGCGACGCGCCGGTAGGGTCGGGCCGGCAGCGGCGGCGCGGCGGAGGAGGCAGGGCGGTGGCGGAGTTCGTCCGGCTCGAGGTCGAGGGCGGGGTCGGCACCGTCCGGCTCGACCGGCCCCCGATGAACGCGCTGAACACCCAGGTCCAGGAGGAGCTGCGGGCGGCGGCGGCGGAGGCGTCCGAGCGGGCCGACGTCCGGGCGGTCGTGCTCTACGGCGGGCCGAAGGTGTTCGCCGCCGGCGCCGACATCAAGGAGATGGTCGACGTCGACTACGCCACCATGGTCGAGCGGGCCGGACCGCTGTCGGCGGCCTTCGACGCGGTGGCGCGGATCCCCAAGCCGGTGGTCGCCGCGGTGACCGGCTATGCGCTCGGCGGCGGGTGCGAGCTGGCCCTGACGGCGGACTTCCGGGTCTGCGGCGACAACGCCCGGCTCGGCCAGCCGGAGATCCTGCTCGGCATCATCCCGGGTGCCGGCGGCACCCAGCGGCTGGCCCGGCTGGTCGGCCCCGCCCGGGCCAAGGACATCATCTTCACCGGCCGCTTCGTCGACGCCGAGGAGGCGCTGCGGATCGGCCTGGTCGACCGGGTGGTCGCGCCGGACGACGTCCACTCCGCGGCGGTCGAGCTGGCATCCCGCTACGTCAGCGGGCCGGCGGTGGCACTGCGCGCGGCGAAGGCGGCCATCGACGGCGGCCTGGACACCGACCTGGCCAGCGGGCTCCGGCTGGAGACGTCCCTGTTCGCCGGCCTGTTCGGCACCGAGGACCGGGCGATCGGCATGCGCTCGTTCATCGAGAACGGGCCCGGCAAGGCGGAGTTCGTCGGCCGGTGAGCGAGTCCGGGGAGCGGGCCCTGAGCGAGCGCGAGGAGCGGACCCCCAGCCCCACCCGCGCGGAGGTGGAGGCGGCGCGCGCCGACCCCAAGCGCGCCAACGTCCTCTACCACGACTGGGAGGCCGGCTCGTACGACGAGAAGTGGTCGATCTCGTACGACGAGCGCTGCATCGGCTATGCCCGGGACCGGTTCACGGCCATCGCCGGCGACCGGGGCTGGCCGTACCCGCGGGCGCTGGAGATCGGCTCCGGCACCGGCTTCTTCCTGCTCAACCTGATGCAGGCCGGGGTGGCCGGGCGCGGCTCGGTGACCGACATCAGCCCCGGCATGGTCGAGGTCGCGCTGCGCAACGCCCGGGAGCTCGGGCTCGCCGTGGACGGCAGGGTCGCGGACGCCGAGACGATCCCGTACCCGGACGGCAGCTTCGACCTCGTCGTCGGGCACGCCGTGCTGCACCACATCCCGGACGTCGAGCTGGCGCTGCGGGAGGCGTTGCGGGTGCTGCGGCCGGGCGGCCGCTTCGTCTTCGCCGGGGAGCCGACCCGGTACGGCGACGTGGTCGCCCGCAGGCTGTCCCGGCTGACCTGGTGGGCCACGACCCGGCTCACCCGGCTGCCCCCGCTGCGGGAGTGGCGCCGGCCGCGCCGGGAGCTGGACGAGTCCTCGCAGGCCGCGGCGCTGGAGGCGGCGGTCGACCTGCACACGTTCCCGCCGGCCCGGCTGCGCCGGATGGCGATCGCGGCCGGCGCGGTGGACGTCGAGGTCCGGACGGAGGAGCTGACCGCGGCCTGGTTCGGCTGGCCGGTGCGCACCTTCGAGTGCGCGGTGCCGCCCGGCAAGCTGGGCTGGGACTGGGCCATGTTCGCCTACCGCGGCTGGCAGCGGCTGTCCGCCCTGGACCGGCACCTGGCCCGGGTGGTGCCGGCCGGGCTGTTCTACAACGCGCTGCTGACCGGCACGAAGCCCGGCACGATGCCCGGCACGAAGCCCGGCTCGGGGTGATCCGTTGCGGGCCCGGGGGTGTTACCGTGGCGACCCGTTCAGAGCATGAGGAGTGGCACGTGGCACAGGGCACCGTGAAGTGGTTCAACGCCGAGAAGGGCTACGGCTTCATCGCCGTCGACGGTGGGGGTGCCGACGTCTTCGTGCACTACTCCGCGATCGCGACCAGCGGCTACCGGTCCCTCGACGAGGGCCAGAAGGTCGAGTTCGACGTGACCCAGGGCCAGAAGGGCCCGCAGGCGGAGAACGTCCGCCCGCTCTAGACCGCTCCCCGGCGCCCGGCCCCGGCCCGCACGCTCGGAGGCCGGGCGTCGAGCCGCGTCCGGACGCGGGTAGCTTTCGTCCGTGGTCGGTCGGCGGCGGGACCCGCGGCAGGCGCGCTTCCTCACCCTCGCCAGCCTGCGCTGGGTGGTCCGGCACCGCGCCTGGACTCCGTTCTACCTGGTGCGCTACTGGCGGTTCGGGCTGCTGAAGCTGCGCAACCCGGACGTGGTCACCGAGGGTTTCGTCTTCCTCGGCAAGGGCGTCGAGCTGTACGCCCGGCGCGGCTACGGCCGGCTGGTGCTGGGCCGCTGGGTCCACATCGGACGCGGCAACGCCATCCGCTGCCACGAGGGCACGCTGCGCATCGGCGACAAGTGCGTGTTCGGCAAGGACAACACCGTCAACTGCTTCCTCGACATCGAGTTCGGCGCGGCGACGATCGTCGCGGACTGGGTCTACGTCTGCGACTTCGACCACGCCTTCGCCGACGTCACCGTGCCGATCAAGGACCAGGGCATCGTGAAGTCGCCGGTCCGGGTCGGGCCGGACGTCTGGCTCGGTACGAAGGTGACCGTGCTGCGCGGCGTGACGGTCGGGCGGGGCTGCGTGGTGGCGGCGAACGCGGTGGTCAACCGGGACCTCCCGGCGTACTCGGTGGCGGTCGGGGTGCCGGCCCGGGTGGTCCGGGACCGGGTCGCCGACCACGAGGCCGCCGCCGCCCGGCGGGCCGCGCTGGCCGACATCGCGCGCAAGACCCGGACGGCCGCCGAGTCCCAGCCCACCTGACCCCGCGTCCGCGAGCGGCACGCCGCTCCAGTGGCCCGAAACTCACCGGCGGAGGGTCGAGCGCGCTACCGGTCGGTAGGGTCCGGGCATGGCGTACCAGGGCGGGCCGGTGGAGGGGCACGGCGGGGACGTCGCGCTGGCCGCGCTGCGCGCCGCCGGCGTCGAGGAGCTGTTCACGCTGTCCGGTGGGCACGTCTTCCCGGTCTACGACGCCGCGGTCCGGGAGAAGGTGCGGATCGTCGACGTCCGGCACGAGCAGACCGCGGCGTTCGCCGCGGAGGGCACCGCCAAGCTGACCCGCCGGCCCGGCCTCGCCGTCGTCACCGCCGGGCCCGGGGTCACCAACTCGATGTCCGCGGTGACGTCCGCCCACTTCACCGGCGTGCCACTGGTCGTGCTCGGCGGCCGGGCGCCGACGGTGAACTGGGGCCGCGGCGGCCTGCAGGAGCTCGACCACGTCCCGCTGCTCGCGCCGGTCACGAAGGCGGCGGCGACCGCGGGCAGCGGCGACGCGATCGGCCCGACGCTGCTGGCGGCGGCCCGGACCGCGCTGACCCCGCACCGCGGCCCGGTCTTCGTCGACGTCCCGATGGACGTGCTGTTCTCGCCCGCGTCGGCCCGGATCGAGCCGCTCGAACCGGCGGGCGGCGCCGCACCCGACCCGGAGGCGGTCGCAGCCGTCGCCCGGCTGGTCGCCGCCGCCGAGCGGCCGGCCTTCGTGGTGGGCGGCGACGTCTACACCGGCCGCGCCGAGCAGGCGCTCGCCCGGGCCGCGGCCGGGCTCCGGGTGCCGGTGTTCGCGAACGGGATGGGCCGCGGCTGCCTGCCGGCCGACGACCCGCTGGCCTTCTCCCGGGTGCGCGGGCTGCTGCGCAAGGAGGCCGACCTCGTCGTCGTGGTCGGCACCCCGCTGGACTTCCGGCTCGCCTTCGGCGACTTCGGCGCGGCCGAGGTCGTGCACGTCGCGGACGCGGCGGACGGCGTCGCCCGGCACCGGCCGCTCGCCGCCAGCGCCTCCGGCGACCTGGCCGCGATCCTCGACGGGCTCGCCGGGTGGTCGGGCCAGCGCGCCGACCACTCGCCCTGGCTGCAGCGGCTGCGGGCGGCGGAGGATGCCGCGCGGGCCGCGGACGCCGAGGCGCTCGGCGGCACCGGTGACCCGATCCGGCCGCCCGCGGTCTACGGGGCGCTGCGCTCCAGGCTCGCCCGGGACGCGGTGGTGGTCGGCGACGGCGGCGACTTCGTCTCCTACGCCGGCCGGTACGTCGACTCCTACCAGCCGGGCTGCTGGCTGGACCCCGGACCGTACGGCTGCCTGGGGACCGGCCTGGGGTACGCGATGGCGGCCCGGATCGCCCGCCCGGCGAGCCAGGTGGTGCTGCTGCTCGGCGACGGCGCCGCCGGCTTCTCGCTGATGGACGTCGACACGCTGGTGCGGCACCGGCTGCCGGTGGTGATCGTGGTCGGCAACAACGCCGGCTGGGGGTTGGAGAAGCACCCGATGCGGGCGATATACGGCTACGACGTGGCCGCCGAGCTGCGCCCGGAGACCCGCTACGACGAGGTGGTCCGGGCGCTCGGCGGGGCGGGGGAGACGGTCCGGCGCAGCGCGCAGCTCGGGCCGGCACTGGACCGCGCCTTCGCCGCCGACGTGCCGTACCTGCTCAACGTGCTGACCGACCCGGCCGACGCCTACCCCCGGACGTCGGTCCTGGCCTGAGCCCGCGCGGTCCACAGCGGTGCCGGACGGTGTCGGGGTCGTACGCTGCGTGGCAGATGGCCGGGCGTGCCGGGCTTGACCGGCCGGCCGTGCAGGAAGAGGGTGGCACCGCCGGTAGGCGTTCAGCGGGCCGGCAGCCCCGGAGAGGGAGGGTGACAGGTGCGCACCGCGTCGGGTCGGGCCCGTGGTCTGCTCGCGTTCCTACTGCTCGCGCTGTCGGCCGCCTGGGTGCTGCTGCGCCGCCGGTCGGGCGCGCCGGCCGCGCTGCCGAGCGGCTCGCCCGCCCGGACCGGCGGGCCGGCGCCCGGCCTTGCCCGGTGGGTCGAGCCGGGCGGTCCACCGGAGGCGGCGGCGCGGGACGCCGAGCCGGGCGAGCTGCCGGGAGACGTCCTGGCCACCGACGCCGGCCTGACCGCCGAGCCGGCGCTGGCCGGGCAGGCGACGACCGCGACCCTGCCGGCGGTCGAGCCGGCGACCACCCTGAGCGAGGCGCCGACGGCGGAGATCCCCGCGGTCGGGCCGGCGGGCGCCGCCGGCGCCGACGACCTGCGGGCGCTGCGCGGCGTCGGCCGCTCGATCGAGCGGATCCTGCACGACCAGGGCATCACCACGTACCGGCAGCTCGCCGAGCTCGACGGCGCCGAGCTGGAGCGGGTACGGGCCGCGCTGCCGGACTTCCGGGCCCGGATCGAGCGGGAGGACTGGGTCGGCCAGGCGCGGGAGCTGCACCTGCGCAAGTACGGCGAGGCACTCTGAGCGAGGTCCACCGGACCTAGGGCATGGTCAGCGGGCACCCGTCACGATCCCGCGGAGGCGGCCGTCAGGGGCTGCCGGTGAGCAGGTTGCCGTCGCGGACCACGAGCCGCGGCGCCGCGCGGCCGGCGAGCCCGGCCTGCAGCGCACGCTCCTCCCGGTCGGCCCGCCGGTAGGTCTCGGCGGTCCGCTCCGCCACCCCGCTCCAGGCGTGGTCGCGGAGCAGCACCACTCTCGCCCGGCGTGCCAGCCGACGGGCCAGCACCTCGTCCGCGACCAGCTCGCCGATCGCGTCGGCGAGCGCGGCCGGGTCCCCGGCCGGGAACCGCAGCCCGGTGAGCCCGTGCTCGACGACCTCCCGGAGCCCGCCCACGTCCGAGGCCACCACCGGCGTACCGGCCGCCGCCGCCTCGAGCGCCACCAGCCCGAACGGCTCGTACAGCGAGGGAACCACCGCGCAGTCCGCCGCCGCGACGAGCGCGGCCAGCTCGGCGTCCGGCACGAAGCCGGCGAAGCGCACCGACCGGCCCAGCCGCAGCCGCCGGGCCAGCTCCCGCAGCTCGCCGTCCTTCGGCCCGCGGCCGGCGACCACCACCCGGATTCCGGGGTGCCGCCGGCGCAGCCGGGGGACCGCGGCGAGCAGGTCGTGCACGCCCTTCTCGTGCACCAGCCGCCCGGAGAAGACGACCAGCGGCCCGTCGCCGGCCCACCGGCTCCGCGCCGCCGCGACCCGCTCGGGGAGCGGCCGCCAGCCTCCGGGTCCACCCCGTTGGGCACCACGTCGACCTTGTCCGGCGGCAGGTCGAACAGCCGGGTCACCTCCCAGCGCATGTACGACGAGCAGGTGAGGACCCGGCGCGCCTCGTACGTCAGCCACCACTCCACCGAGTGGATCGAGCGGTTCAGCGGCGCGGGCAGCCAACCCTGGTGCCGGCCGGCCTCGGTCGCGTGCAGGGTGGCGACCAGCGGAACCCGCAGGTGGTGCTTGAGCGTGACGGCGGCGTGTGCGACCAGCCAGTCGTGGGCGTGCACGACGTCCGGCGGCTCGGCGCTGCCGGCGAGCGCGAGGCCGGTCCGGGTCAGCGCGTGGTTCAGCGCCATCGTCCAGGCCAGCAGCTCGTCGGAGAAGCGCAGCAGCGACGGGTCCTCCGGCACCCGGACCACCCGGACGCCGCCGACCACCTCGTCGTACCGGAGCGACCCGGCCGCCGCGCCGGACGGCGCCGGCTCCGCGTGCCGGGTCAGCACCGTGACCTGGTGGCCGCCGCGGGCCAGTGCCTCGGCCAGCGCGTGCACGTGCCGGCCCAGACCGCCGACGAGGACCGGCGGGTACTCCCAGGACACCATCAGCACGCGCACCCGCGCGATGCTCCCAGACCGCAGCAGCGCCCGCCCCGGGTCTGGTGTGAGGCAACCTGAGCTCGGATCGCACCCAGCCGTGTCCGGGGACTCGGCTCGCTGTGCCGGGCCGCCGGGGTCCCCGCCCCCGGCGGGGCTCGTTGGGTGAGCCCGGTGATCAACGACACCAGCCGGCGGGAGCGCTCGCCCGGGGTCCGGGGTCCCGGCGACCTGACTGCCCAGGTGACCACGGTGTCCGGGACTCGGCTCGCTGTGCCGGGCCGCCGGGGTCCCCGCCCCCGGCGGGGCTCGTTGGGTGAGCCCGGTGATCAACGACACCAGCCGGCGGGAGCGCTCGCCCGGGGTCCGGGGCCGCCCCGGAGTGTTCAGTCGAGCAGCGAGAGCAGGCCGTCCGGCAGCAGCTGCGCCTCGCCGCGCCGGAAGATGTCCATCGGCACCCAGATCGCGGACGGGCCGCCGCGCCGGCTGGCCAGCCGCTGCTGCGTCCAGAGTCCCGGATCGGCGGGCGCCGCCTCGTAGACCAGCACCAGCTCGTGCCCGTCCCGGCCGGCGAAGCGGTAGATGCTCTCCAGCGTGGCCAGCGGGCGCACCTCGCCCAGCCCGACCCCGAAGTCCTCCCGGAACGCGCGCTGCACGGTCTCGTGGCCCCGCTCGCCGAAGGCGACCTCGCCGCCCGGCGGCCGGTAGACGGTCCGGCCGGTGACCGGGTCGGGCAGCTCGGCGACCAGCAGCCGGCCACGGTCGACCAGCACCGCGACGGCGACCGACCTGACCGCCCGGGCGCCCGGGGTGGACGCGATCTCGGCGGCCAGGTCGCGCTGCCCGTCCGGGGTGGCCCGCCAGCGCAGCTCCGCCTCGAGCAGGTCGAGGAACGCGTCCACCTCGTCCTCGTCGTAGCCCCGGCTGCCGATGCGCGGCCGGCGGAACGCGACCTCGTGCACCTGGTCGGCACCCAGCCGCGCCACCCCGGGTCCCTGGGCCAGCGCCTCGGCGACCTGCCGGAGGAAGTCGTCCACCTCGGTCTCGTCGTAGCCGCGCCGGCCGAACGGCGGCTTGCCGAACCGGACCGCGCGCACGTCCGCCGCGCCGACCCGTTGCTCCGGCCGGCGGGCAGGGGGACCTGCCTGTCCGAACGCCATGGCGCCGAACACTACCTCGACGATCTTGGTTGGACCGGTCGTGTCATCCCGGCGGCCGGCCCCGCGGCGAGGGCGTGGTCGAGCAGGCCGAGCGGTGGCGCTCCCAGCTCGAGCAGGGCGGCGTGGAAGCGCGGCAGGTCGAAGCCGTCGCCCCAGCCGGCGCGGGCCTGCTCCCGCAGGTCCCGGATCGCCAGCTTGCCCCAGGTGTAGCGCCCGTACGTCGGGTCGAACGTGCCGCGGCGTGCCTCGGAGACCGCGGCCGGCCCGGCCAGGAAGGCGTCCCGCTCGAACCGCCGGGTGGCGTCGGCCACCGTCATCTCACCCGAGTGCAACCCGATCGCGCAGGCCAGCCGGGTGACCCGAATCAGCGCCTCGATGGCCACCCCGGCGGCGAAGCGCGGGTCGTCCGCGCGGAAGCCCTCCTCGACGGCCACCTCCTCCACGTAGTGCGCCCAGCCCTCGACGAACGCCTCGCTGACGAGCACCTGCCGCGGCAGGCTCGGCGCGTGCCGGATGGCCAGGGCATGCGAGAAGTGTCCGGGCGCGACCTCGTGCACGGTGATCGCCGGCAGCGTGGTCCGGCTGAAGACCTGCAGCCACTCCTCCCGCTCGTGCTCCGGCCACTCCGGCCGCGGCGGGGTCACGTGATACCACGACGGGGCCTCCGGCTCGCCCGGCGCCGACCACGCCATCATCGCCGTCGCCCACTGCCGCGACTCGGGCGCCGGGCCGACCAGGCACGTGCCGTCCGAGTACGGCGCCAGCCGGTGCTCGGTGGTCCAGGCGATGACCTCGTCGGTCAGTGCCTGCGCCTCCGCGATGACGCCGGCGGCGTCCGGGTGGTCGCGCAACAGTTCGGGGACGAGCTCCGCCGCCGGCCGGCCGGGCGCGATCCGGCCGCAGGCCTCGTCCAGCATCGCCCGGAGCCGGTCGCGCTCGCCGTCCGCCCGGGCGGACAACTGCGCCAGGTCCACCTCGACCGCCTCGGACGAGGACAGCAGCCGGGCCAGCCGGTCCGCGCCGAGCTGCGCGGACGGGTCGCCCTCGCGGGCCGCCACCTCCAGGTGGGCGACCAGCCGCGCCTGCGCGGCCAGCGCGGCGGCGTGCACGGCATCGTCGGGGTCCAGGCCGGCGGCGAGGCCGCGGGCTGAGCCGAGGGTCCCCTCGGCGACCGGCGCGGGCACCGCGTCCAGCGCGGCCAGCGCCGCGTCCACCGCATCCGGCCAGGCCGCCAGGTGCCGGCGCCGGGCAGCACTCCGGTCGGCCTCGGGTGCGTAGTCCCGGTCGTAGCAGGCGACGTCGAGGTTGGTCACGTGCGGCAGCGGGTTGGTGCGGTGCAGCTGCAGGTCGCCGAACAGCACCCGCGCCTCGGCCTCCTTCGCGGCGACCAGGGCGTCGTCGTACCGGTCCGGGTAGGGGTCGCCGCCGAGGGCGGACAGGCCACGCCGGACTCCGTCGGGAGACAGGTCCTGCACGACCCCGTCGTACTCGTGCCGTCCCGCGTACTCCCGCGACTCGGCGACGGACAGGTCGCACAAGGCCCGCAGTCGGCTGTCCATGCGCGGCACTCTAGAGCCGACCGCCGACAGAAGTCCTCCCCGCCCCGGCCGGGCGGTATCGTCTCTGTTGTCTGCGGAGGTGTGCCATGGAGTTCCTCGTGGTGAGCATCGCGGTCCTGCTCGCGCTCGTGGTGACCGCCGGCGTGATGGACTTCAAGGCGCGGCGCCGCCGGCGCCGGATCGTCGTCGGTGCGACCGGGGCGCTCGACGACGTCCGGGTCAGCGAGGCCGCCGCCCGGCAGGGCATGAACAGCCCCGGCTACCAGGCCGGCGGCTCCGGCACCTGGTGAGGCCGAGGCGCTAGATCGTGCGGGCGTCCAGGTGGCCGAAGGGGCCGTCGAGGACCCGCAGCCGGTCCGCCAGCGCGGCCGCGCCGGTCCGGTCGGCGGCGTCGAGCAGGTCGGCCAGCGCGTGCACCCGCGCCGCGTGGGTGGCCGCCCGGTCCCGCGCGTACGCCGCCGCGCTGTCCTTGCTCACCATGAAGGCCCAGTCGCTGGACAGCGCCAGGAACGCCTCCCGCGCCAGCTGGTCCAGGACCGGGTCCCGGGCGGCTCCCCGGTTGGCGTCCACAGTGGACAGTAGCTGCGCCTGCACGCCCTTGGCGGCCAGCGCCAGGTCCTGCACCGCCGGGCCGGTCCACACCCGCCAGTCCTTGCCGGTTCCCCACGACGACGGGCCCAGCTCGACCGGCGGGCCCAGCTGCCCGGCCTCGACCGCGCCGCGCAGCGTGGTCACCCGGACCGCGGCCGCCGGCAGCGCCCGCAGCACCGCCGCCAGCCAGTCCGGCCCCTCGTGCCACCAGTGCCCGAACAGCTCGGTGTCGAAGCAGGCGACCACCAGCCCGGGCCGCCCGTGCCGGTCGGCCAGGTCCAGCAGCCGGCGCCGCACCGCGGCGACGAAGTCCGCCGCGTCCCGGC
The DNA here is from genome assembly GCA_963785005.1 of uncultured Actinomycetota bacterium. Classification (GTDB taxonomy): domain Bacteria; phylum Actinomycetota; class Actinomycetes; order Mycobacteriales; family CADCTP01; genus CADCTP01. Next base: position 704,328 of record CAWATS010000007.1, on the reverse strand, counting down.
GCACCGCCGCCGCGGCCAGGTCCGGCTCCCACGGCCGCTTGGCCTCCGGCGGCAGGTGCCGGCCGGTGACCCGGGCCGGCCGGAAGCCGGACGCGTGGTCGAACGTGTGGAAGTCGCGGTAGTCCGGCGCGCCCGGGTAGCCCGCCTTCGGCGACCAGACCCGGTAGGTCACCTCCAGGTCCCGGCCGACGCAGAGCACACCGGAGTCGCCGACCTGGTGGGCGGCGGCGGTGTCGCCGTGCAGCGCCGGCCCGTCGACGACGAACCGCTCGACCCCGGCCGCGGCGTAGACCCGCTCGAGCCCGGGTGCGTAGCCGCACTCCGGCGCCCAGATGCCGCCGGGCCGGGTGCCGAGCCGGAGCCGCGCGTCGTCGAGGCCGACCGCGAGCTGGGCGGCCGCGACCCGGGGGTCGAGCAGCGGCAGGAACGGGTGCGTCGCCGGCCCGCCGAGCAGCTCGACCACGCCGCCGTCCAGCAGCGGCCGCAGCACCGCGGACAGGCCGCCGGTCAGCCAGCGGCCCTCCAGGTCGGCCAGGCAGCCGGTGGCCGCGCGGAACTCGTACGCGGCCAGCTGGCGCAGGTGCGGCTCCGGCCGGGCGGCCAGCCCTTCCGCGCGCAGCTGCCAGGTGCCGGCCCAGGTGTGCAGCTCGCGCAGGCAGTACGGGTCGTCGAGCATCGCGGCGACGACCGGGGTGACGCCCAGGGTGAGCACGTCCCGGGCGCCGGCCGCGGCCAGCCGGTCCAGCAGTGCCAGCACCCGCCGCCACGACCCGGTGAAGGCCTGGTGCAGCCACTCCTCCCCGACCGGCCAGGCACCGGCGTGCGCCACCCAGGGCAGGTGGGTGTGCAGGACCAGGCAGAACGTGCCGACCGGCCGCTCGCCGATCTTGGTCAACTCGACCTCATGGAGTGCCCCGCGGGGTTGACTCGGCCAAGGTCGGCGGGGAGGGGGTGCGCACGGCGACGGCCACCAGGTCGAGGCTGCGGTCCAGCTCGGCGGTCCCGAGCTCGAAGTCGCCGGCCCGCACCCGGGCGATCTCCCGGCGCAGCTGCGGGTGCCAGGTGCCGGGCGGCCCGGCGAGCTGCGCGTCCACCAGGGAGGAGAACCGCCGGTCCAGCCTGGCCAGCCGCCGCCCGTGCCGCAGCCCGAGCAGCCGGGTGACCTCGAAGCCGCCGCGGGTGAGCAGCCCGGTCAGCTCGGCCGGCGCCAGCTCCCGGTGGTGGAAGGGGTTCAGCGGCCGGTTCGGCGGCGAGAAGGTCAGCCGGTTGGGAGTGCTCAGCAGCAGGGTCCCGGCCGGCCGGAGCACCCGGGCGCACTCGGCCAGGAACGCCGGCTGGTCCCACAGGTGCTCGATCACCTGCAGGCTGGCGACGACGTCGAAGGCGCCGGCCCCGAACGGCAGCCCGGCCAGGTTGGCGCGTATCGGCCGGACCGCGGGGTACGCCGCGGCGACGTGCGCGACGGTGCCGGCGTCGTAGTCGAGCCCGACCACCGAGCGGGCCACCGCCGCGATCAGGCCCGCGCCGTAGCCCTCCCCGCAGCCGGCCTCCAGCACGACCGCCCCGCGGCAGAACGGCACCAGCGCCTCGTACGCCGCCTCGTGCCGGCGGAACCAGTAGTTCTCCGCCGGGATGCCCGGCAGCGTCCGCTCCCCGGTCAGCGCGAGCGTGGGGTGCACCCGCGCAGCCTCGCACACCGGGCGGCGGCGCCGGAGGTCAGCGGCCGCAGGTCAGAACGAGACCCGCCCGGCGCTGTCCACCCGCAGCACCGACTCCTGGTCGTACGCCTTCTCCACGGACCAGGCTTGACTGGTTGGGCTGGACAAGCCTGGGCGCGGGGGGAACCGTGGCGGGACGAGCGGGAGGTGGATCGTGCGGGAGACGCTGCGGCTGGGGACCATCGCCGGGGTCCGGATCGGGATCAACTGGAGCGTGCTGTTCATCGTCGTGCTGCTGGTGCTCGGCCTGGCCGGCGGGCAGCTGCCGGACGCGTACCCGGGCCGCAACGGGGTCCTGTACGTGCTCGCCGCGCTGGTCGGCGCGGTGCTCTTCCTCGGCTCGCTGCTCGCGCACGAGCTCGCGCACGCGGTGGTGGCCCGCCGCAACGGCGTCGAGGTGGAGAGCATCGTGCTGTGGCTGCTCGGCGGCGTGGCGCAGCTCAGGGGCGAGCCGCGCACCCCGGGCGCCGACTTCCGGATCGCGGTCGTCGGTCCGCTGACCAGCCTCGCGCTCGCGGTCGGCTTCGGCGCGATCGGCATGGTCGCGGCCGCGCTCGGCGCCGAGGGGCTGCCGATCGGCGTGCTGGCCTACCTGGCCGGCACCAACCTGCTGCTCGCGGTCTTCAACCTGCTGCCGGCGGCGCCGCTGGACGGCGGCCGGGTGCTGCGGGCGGCGCTGTGGCGGTGGCGCGGCGATCGGGAGCGGGCGGCCGTCACCGCTGCCCGGGCCGGCCGCGTCTTCGGCTTCGTACTGATCGGCCTCGGGCTGCTGCAGGTGCTGATGGCCGGCGGCTTCGGCGGGCTGTGGCTGGCGCTCGTCGGCTGGTTCCTGGTCAACGCGGCGACCGCCGAGGAGCAGCAGGCCCGGATGTCCAGCCGGCTGTCCGGGGTGCGGGTGGCTGACGTCATGTCCCGGTCGCCGGTGGTCGCGGACGGGGCGATGTCGCTGGCCGAGTTCGTGGACCGGCTCGCCATGGCGCACCGGTTCTCCTCGTACCCGCTGGTCGACCCGAGCGGGCGGCTGACCGGGCTGGTGACCCTCAATCGGGTCCGCGGGGTCCCGTCCGGCCAGTGGCGCGGCACCCTGCTGCGGGATGTCGCCTGCCCGCCGGAGGAGGTGCCGACCGCCCGCCCGGACGAGCCGCTGCTGGCGCTGCTGCCCCGGATGCGCGGCTGCACGGACGGCCGGGCGGTGGTGCTGGACGACATGGGCCGGGTCATCGGGCTGGTCTCGCCGACGGACATCAGCCGCACCCTGCAGCTCGCCGACCTGCAGTCGTTCGACGCCTACCCGCCGCCGCGGGGCGCCGACCTCACCACCGCCGGCCCGGCGCGCTGACCGCGGGCCGGCCGCCTCGCCCTGCGTCGCGCACTGCGGGCAGACTGGGCGGTGACCGACGTCACCGGACCGCGGAGCTGACGGTCGTGTACCCGCCGGTAACATCGGCGCCACCCCGACGGAGGAGGGACCGTAGGCGTGAACATCGTCGTACTGGTCAAGCAGGTGCCCGACACCTGGGCGGAGCGCCGGCTGTCGGAGTCGGACCGGACCCTCGACCGCGAGTCCGTCGACGCGGTCATGAACGAGATCGACGAGTACGCGGTCGAGGAGTCGCTGCGGCTGAAGGAGGCGCACGGTGGCGCGGTGACCGTGCTGACGATGGGCCCGGAGCGGTCGACCGAGACCATCCGCAAGGCGCTGTCGATGGGTGCGGACGCCGCGGTGCACGTCAGCGACCCGGCGCTGCACGGCTCCTGCGCCATCCAGACCGCCGAGACGCTGGCCGCCGCCCTCGGCACCCTGGAGTACGACCTGGTCGTCTGCGGCTCCGAGTCCACCGACGCCCGGCTGTCGGTGATGGCCGCGCTGCTGAGCGAGAAGCTCGGCGTGCCGCAGCTGTCCGGCGCCCGGAAGGTCGAGGTCGACGGCTCGACGGTGACGATCGAGCGGCAGACGGAGACCGGCTACGACCGGGTGCAGGGCTCGACGCCGGCCGTGGTCAGCGTCGTCGAGAAGATCAACGAGCCGCGCTACCCGTCGTTCAAGGGGATCATGGCGGCGAAGAAGAAGCCGGTCAGCACGGTGACCGTCGCCGACCTCGGCCTGGACGCGGCGGCGGTCGGCCTGGACAACGCGACCAGCGAGGTCGTCGAGTTCACCGCCCGGCCGCCGCGCCAGGCCGGCCAGGTCGTCAAGGACGAGGGGGACGGCGGCGTGAAGCTGGCCGAGTTCCTCGCCGCCCAGAAGCTGATCTGAGTCGAGAGGAACAGCGACCGTGCCCAGTCAAGTCCTCGTCCTCGTCGAGCACGACGGCGGCGCCGTACGCAAGGTCACGCTCGAGCTGCTGACCGCGGCCCGCGCGCTGGGCGAGCCGGCGGCGGTCGTCGTCGGCGCTCCCGGCAGCGCGGCGCCGCTGGTCGACAAGCTGGGGGAGTACGGCGCGGCGACCGTCTACGTCGCCGAGTCCCCGGACGTGGAGAAGTACCTGGTGACGCCGAAGGCGGAGGTGCTCGCCTCGCTGGTGTCGTCGGTGTCGCCGGCCGCGGTGCTGATCGCCTCGTCCGCGGAGGGCAAGGAGGTGGCCGCGCGGTTGGCGATGCGCACCCGCAGCGGCCTGCTCACGGACGCGGTGAGCGTCGACGCGGACGCGACGGCGACCCAGAACGTCTTCGGCGGCGCGGTCGTGGTGAAGTCCCGCGTCCGCACCGGCACTCCGATCGTCACCGTGCGGCCCAACTCGGTGACCGCCGAGGCGGCGCCGGTGCAGCCGACCACCCAGGACGTCGAGGTCAGCCTGTCCGAGGCCGCCCGCGGGGCCACCGTCCTGGAGCGGGTGGTGGAGGAGAAGGGCAGCCGACCGGCCCTGACCGACGCCTCGATCGTGGTCTCCGGCGGCCGCGGCCTCGGCTCCGGGGAGAACTTCGCGGTGGTGGAGAAGCTCGCCGACGCCCTGGGCGGCGCGGTCGGCGCGTCCCGCGCGGCGACCGACGCGGGCTGGTATCCGCACCAGGCGCAGGTCGGGCAGACCGGCGTCACGGTGTCCCCGCAGCTCTACGTGGCGGTCGGCATCTCGGGCGCGATCCAGCACCGGGCCGGCATGCAGACGTCGAAGACGATCGTCGCGGTCAACAAGGACCCGGAGGCGCCGATCTTCGAGCTGGTCGACTTCGGCGTGGTGGGCGACCTGTTCCAGGTCGTGCCGCAGCTGACCGAGGAGGTCGCGAAGCGCAGGGCCTGACCGGGGGCGGCCCCCGGACCCCCGGGCGGGCGCTTCCGCAAGCTGGTCTCGTTGATCACCGGGCTCACCCAACGAGCCCCGCCGAAGGCGGGGACCCCGGCGGCCTGGCATAGCGAGCTGCGTCCCGGACACGGCCGGGCCCGATCCGATGTCGAAACCTGCGGGCGCCCCAGATGCCGGGGGCGCGGGTCGTAGGACCGTGGTCGGGGGCGGTCCGGGTCAGGCAGCGGGCGCGGGATGTCGGTGCCCGGGCATAGGTTCGGGCCGTGACCGACACCGTGCCCCGGGCCGCCGGGCCGGCCGGGCCGGCCGAGCCGGCCGAGCCGGGAGGCATCCTGGCCGGGCCGCTGCGGGTCACCACGATCGGCATCGTCGGGCTGGTCAGCCTGATCGCCTTCGAGGCGATGGCGGTGGCGACCGCGCTGCCGACCGCGGTGGCGGAGCTGCGCGGCCTGGCGTGGTACGGGTGGTCGTTCACCGCGCTGCTGGTCACCTCGGTGGTCGGCATGGTCGCCGCCGGCGAGCTGTCCGACCGGGTGGGGCCGCGCCGGCCGCTGCTGGCCGGGGTGGCGGCGTTCCTGGCCGGGCTCGTCGTCGCCGGGCTGGCGCCGGCGATGGCGGTCTTCGTGCTGGGCCGGGCGCTGCAGGGCTTCGGCGTCGGCCTGCTCGTCGTGGTGATGTACGTGCTGGTCGGCGAGGCGTACCCGGAGGCGCTGCGGCCGCGGGTCTTCGGCGCGATCTCGGCGGCCTGGGTGCTGCCCGCGCTGGTCGGCCCGGTGGTGGCCGGCTGGCTCGCGGAGGACGTCGGCTGGCGGTGGGCGTTCCTCGGCCTGGTGCCGCTGGTGGTCGCCGGCGGCGCGATGCTGGTCCCGACGGTCCGCCAGCTGCGGCGGCCGGCCGCCCCGGCCGCTGTCCGGCGCCGCCGCTGGGCCGCGGCGCTCGTCGTCGCGGCCGGGGTGGCGCTCGTCCAGTGGGGCGCGCAGGGCCTGGGCTGGCTCACCGCTCCGGCCGTCGCCGGCGGGGTGGTGCTGCTGGCCGGTGGGCTGCGGGTGCTGCTCCCGCGGGGCACGGCGCGGCTGCGGCGCGGCGTTCCGGCGGTGGTGGGCTTCCGGGGGATGCTCGCCGGCGCGTTCTTCTCGGTGGAGTCGCTCGTCCCGCTCACCCTCACGCTCGTGCACGGCTACTCGCCGACCGCCGCGGGTGTCCCGCTCACCGGCGGGGCGCTCGGCTGGGCGGCGGCGTCCTGGTGGCAGGCGCGCCGCCAGGACGTGCCGCGGCACGTGCTGGTCCGGGCCGGGTTCCTCCTCGTCGGGGTCGCCGCCGGCGGCATGGCGCTGGTGTCGCAGCCGTGGGCGCCGGGCTGGCTGGTCTACCCGGCCTGGCTGGCCGGCGGGTTCGGCATGGGGCTGGCGATGACGAGCGTGGGCGTGCTGCTGCTCGCGCTCACCCCGGGGGCCGAGCGCGGCGCGAACTCCTCCTCCCTGCAGATCAGCGACTCGGTGTCCAGTGCGCTGTGCATCGGGCTGGCCGGCGCGCTGGTCGCGGCGAGCGCGCGGGACCTGCTGTCGCTGCCGGCCGCCGCGAGCACGCTGGACCTGGTGATGCTCGCGGTCGCGCTGGCCGGCGCGGTGCTGGCCGGGCGGGCCCGCGCGCCCGCGCTGACCCGGCGCGGCCGCCGTAGGCTGACCGGGATGCACTACCTCGACCACGCCGCGACCACGCCGATGCTGCCGGAGGCGGCCGACGCGGTGGCCGGGGCCCAGCGCGACTGGGGCAACGCGTCCTCGTTGCACGCGTCCGGGCGGCGGGCCCGCCGGCTGGTCGAGGAGTCGCGGGAGCGGGTCGCGGCGGCCATCGGGGCCAGGCCGTACGAGGTGGTCTTCACCGGCGGCGGCACCGAGAGCGACAACCTGGCGGTGAAGGGGATCTTCTGGGGTCGCCGGGCCGCGGACCCGCGTCGCCGCCGGGTGCTGGCCAGCGCGGTCGAGCACCACGCCGTGCTGGACGCGGTGGAGTGGCTTCAGCGGCACGAGGGCGCCGAGGTGAGCTGGCTGCCGGTGGACCGGGTCGGCCGGGTGCACCCGGAGACACTGCGGGCGGCGCTGGCCGACGCGGGGGACAGCGCCGCGCTGGTCACGGTGATGTGGGCGAACAACGAGGTCGGCACGGTGCAGCCGATCCCCGCGCTGGCCGCGGTCGCCGCCGGGTTCGGGGTGCCGTTCCACACCGACGCGGTCCAGGCGGTCGGCGCGGTGCCGGTCGACGTGGCGGACTCCGGCGTCGACGCGCTGAGCCTCACCGGTCACAAGCTCGGCGGCCCGATCGGCGCCGGCGCGCTGGTGCTGGGCCGGGACGTGCCGTGCACCCCGCTGCTGCACGGCGGCGGCCAGGAGCGGGACGTACGCTCGGGCACCCTGCACACACCGGGCATCGTCGGGCTGGCGGTCGCGACCGAGGCGGCGGTGGCCGCCCGGAGCGTGGTCGCGGCCCGGGTTGCCGCTCTGCGGGACGAGCTGGTCGCCGGAGTGCTGGCCCGGGTGCCGGACGCGGTCCTCGCCGGCGATCCGGTCGACCGGCTGCCCGGCAACGCGCACTTCTCCTTCTCCGGCTGCGAGGGCGACTCGCTGCTCATGCTGCTGGACGCCCGCGGCATCGAGTGCTCGACCGGGTCCGCGTGCTCGGCCGGCGTGGCCAGGCCCAGCCACGTGCTGATCGCGATGGGCGCCGACCCCGAGCTGGCCCGCGGGTCGCTGCGCCTCTCGCTCGGCCACACCTCGACCCGGGCCGACGTCGAGGCGCTGCTCGAGGCGCTGCCGGCGGTGGTGGAGCGGGCCCGCCGGGCCGGCCTGACCAGCGTGGTGCGCCGGTGAGGGTGCTCGCCGCGGTGTCCGGCGGGGTCGACTCGGCGGTGGCCGCCGCCCGGGCGGCCGACGCCGGCCACGAGGTGACCGCCGTCCATCTCGCGCTGGCCCGCGACCCGGCTTCCGCGCGGACCGGCGCCCGCGGCTGCTGCACGCTCGAGGACGCGCGGGACGCCCGCCGCGCCGCCGACGTGCTCGGCGTCCCGTTCTACGTCTGGGACCTGGCGGAGCGCTTCGGCGCGGACGTGGTCGACGACTTCGTCGCCGAGTACGCGGCCGGCCGGACCCCCAACCCGTGCCTGCGCTGCAACGAGAAGATCAAGTTCGCGGCGGTGCTGGACAAGGCGCTGGCGCTCGGCTTCGACGCGGTGGTCACCGGTCACCACGCCCGGCTGTCCGGTGGCGTGCTGCGCCGCTCGGTCGACCCGGCCAAGGACCAGTCGTACGTGCTGGCGGTGCTGACCCGCTCGCAGCTGGCGCACGCGATGTTCCCGCTCGGCGACTCGACCAAGGCCGAGGTGCGGGCGGAGGCGGCGCGGCGCGGGCTGGCCGTGGCCGAGAAGCCGGACAGCCACGACGTCTGCTTCGTCGCGGACGGCGACACCCGCGGCTTCCTGCGCGACCGGCTCGGCGACCGGCCGGGACCGCTGGTCGACGCGCTGACCGGCGAGGAGGTCGGCCGGCACGCCGGCGCGTACGGCTTCACGGTCGGGCAGCGGCGCGGGCTGCGGCTGTCCCGCCCGGCGGCCGACGGCCGGCCCCGGTACGTGCTCGGCATCGAGCCCGTCGGCGGCACCGTGACCGTCGGCCCGGGCGAGCTGCTCGACGTCACCGCAGTCAGCGGCGACCGTCCGGTGTGGACCGCCGGGTCCCCGCCGGCGGACGCCTTCGACTGCTCGGCGCAGCTGCGGGCGCACGGGTCGGTGGTGCCGGCGGCGGTCGTCGTGACCCCCGAGGAGGTGGCCGTCCGGCTGCTGGCGCCGGTGCGCGGCGTCGCGGCCGGCCAGGCGGTCGTCCTCTACGCCGGCGACACCGTGCTCGGCTCCGCGACGGTCACCGCCAGCTCCGCCGGCTCTGCCGAGTGAGAAGTTCGCCGAACCGCGCATCCAGGATCCCCGGGGACCTCGCCGCCAGCCCGCTGAACCCGCTCGTCGGCGGCGCGGGGTGACCCGCGCTCAGCCGGCGGGTTCCGCCGCCGGCGGGGTGTCCTCGCGCATCCACGGGGTGTGGGCGACGCCGACGAGCAGGCCCTCCGGGCTGAGCAGCCGGGCGAGCGTCTGGCCCCACGGCATCGTCCGTGCCTCATGGATGAGCTGGTGGCCCGCGGCGGCCAGCTCGGTCGCGGCCGCCGGCACGTCCGCCACGTCGAACTCGATCCAGGCCTGGGGCACCGGCACGTCGGCCGGCCACTCCGGCCTGCCGAAGCACGACTCGGCCGCCTGGGCGAGCGGCCACACCGCGAAGTGCCGGGCGCCGTCCAGCTCGCCGGTGTGCAGGTAGTCGCCGTCCGCGGTGAACGACAGGCCGAGAGCATCGACGTAGAAGCGGCGGCTGAGCGACGGGTCGCGGCTGATCGGGCCGAAGCCCGCGACGAAGAGGATCTTCATGGCCCGAAGGCTAGGCCGCGGCGGCCGCCCCGGTCTTGTCCGGATCGGACACCGCCCGGTCGAGCAGCAGCGCGGTCGGGGTGGCGCCGGCCAGCGCCCGGCACTCGTGGGCGAGGTGCGCCTGGTCGGCGTAGCCCGCGGCGGCCGCGAGACCGGCCAACCCGGTCGCCGGACCGCGGCGGGACAGCGCCAGCACCCGCTGCAGTCGCAGCACCCGGTCCAGTGTCTTCGCCCCGTAGCCGAACGCAGCCAGGCAGCGGCGGTGCACCTGGCGCTCGGACAGCCCCACGCCCGCCGCGAGCGAGGCGACCAGCCCGATCGCCGCCGGTCCGGCCAGCCGGGCGGGGCGCGCCGTCGTCGCCGGGCCGCCGGGCAGGTGCGGCGCGCCGCCGGCGGTGGCAAGCGGCGCGCGGGCCGACAGCGCGGCCAGCACGGCGCGCGAGACCGGGTCGACAGGTGCGGCGTCGGCCAGCCGGAGGCGGACGGCAGCCTCCAGCACCGCCACCCGAGCCGCCGGCCCGGCCGCCGAGCCGACCCGCTCGCCGAGCCGCCGGCCCCCGGTGCCCCACAGCTCGACCAGCGGCACCCTCCGGTCCCGCAGCTCCGACGCCGGCAGGCCGAGCACCACCGGCGCCGCCCCGGGGCGGAACCGGACCGCCGCGATCTCGGTCCCCGGTGCCAGCCCGGAGCCGACCGCGGCCGTGTCCGGCCCGGCCACCACCAGCTCGCCACCGAGCCACATCAGGTCCAGGCACCCGTCCGGCAGCACCCGTCCCGGCGCCCCGGTCACCGCCGTCCACGAGCACGCCAGGTGCCCGCCGAGGTCGGGCGCCGGTCGTCGCTCCAGGTACGTCCCCACGGGCAGGATCGTGCCCCACCCCACCGACAGAACCACCGTACCCATACGTATGGGAGCCTGAGTATGGTGAGCAGTATGAAGACCACGATCGACATCACGGACGGCCTGCTGGTCGAGGCCAAGCGCACCGCGGCGAGCGAGCACACCACGGTACGGGCGCTGGTCGAGGAGGGCCTGCAGCGGGTGCTGGCGGAACGCCGAGAGCGGCAACCGTTCAAGCTTCGCGACGGCAGCGTCGGCGGCAACGGTCCGCGCCCGGAGCTGCGCGAGGCTGACCACGAGGACTGGCTGCGCCTGGTCTACGGACACCGCGCGTGATCGCGGTCGACACCAACCTCCTCGTCTATGCTCACCGCCGGGACGCCGGGTTCCACGAGCCCGCGACCGCCGCGCTGACTGAGCTCGCGGAGTCCGGCAGCCGGTGGGCCATCCCGTGGCCGTGCATCGGCGAGTTCTACTCGGTCGTCACCGGCGGGCGGGGATTCGACCCGCCGTCGACGGCGAAGCAGGCGATCGGCCAGGCCGACATCTGGCTGGAGTCACCGAGCCTGACCGTCCTCGGCGAGAACCGGTCGACCTGGCCGGTACTGCGGTCGTTGCTGTACGACGCCGAGATCGCCGGGCCGCGGGTTCATGACGCGCGGATCGCGGCGATCTGCCTGTCACACGGCGTCCGCGAGCTGTGGACGGCGGACCGGGACTACGGCCGCTTCCCGGCACTGCGGACCCGGAACCCGCTGGTGGCGAGGTGACCGAGCGCGCGTGGGGTCCCGGGGCGGCGACCGGGATCGGGTCGCTGCCCGGGGAGGACCCGCCGGAGGCCGTCCGGCTGGTGCTCGACGAGCTGCCGGACCTCCCGCACCTGCCTGAGCTGCCGGCCCGCGGGGCCGGCGCGGACCTGGTCGGCCGGGGCGCCACGCTGCTGGTCGACCTGCCGGTCGACGTGCAGCCGTCCGGCTGGCGGCTGGTCGACCGGCCCGGCCGGGACCTGCGCCGCGCGGCCGACCTGCTCGCCCGTGACCTGGACGCGCTGGAGCGGGCCGCGGACGGCTACGCCGGGCCGCTCAAGCTGCAGGTCACCGGCCCGTGGACGCTGGCCGCCACGGTCGAGCTGCACTACGGCGACAAGGCGGTGTCCGACCGCGGCGCGACCCGGGACCTGGTGCAGTCGCTGGCCGAGGGCGTGCGCCGGCACGTGGCGGACGTCGGCCGCCGGGTGCCGGGTGCGCGGCTGGTCCTGCAGGTGGACGAGCCGTCCCTGCCGGCCGTGCTCGCCGGGCGGGTGCCGACCGCGAGCGGCTACGGCGCGCTGTCCGCGGTCGAGGAGACGCTCGCCCAGTCCGGGCTCGCGGAGGTGCTCGCCGCGGCGGTGGACGCCGGAGCCGTGCACACCGTCGCGCACTGCTGCGCGCCGCGGCCGCCGCTCGAGCTGTTCAGGCGGGCCGGCGCCGGCTCGGTCTCCTTCGACGCCGCGCTGGTCGGCCAGGCGCAGGACGACGCCCTCGGCACGGCGGTCGAGGCCGGCGTGGCGCTCTGGCTCGGGGTCGTGCCCGGCACCGACGCCGACCTGGCCCCGCTGCCGGACACCGTCGACGGCGTGCGCCGGCTGTGGGGCCGGCTCGGCTTCGCTCCGGAGCGGCTGCCCGCGTCGGTGGTCGTGACCCCGGCCTGCGGCCTGGCCGGCGCCTCGCCGGCGTACGCCCGCGCGGCCCTGCGCCGGGTCCTGCAGACGGGTCGGGCGCTGGCCGAGGATCCGCGCGGATGAGCGGGCGCGAGGGCTCGCAGCGCGAGCGGGCACTGACCCGGAAACGTCGGAGCGCCCGGATATCGTGCCGGACGTGACGGGGATCGGGGCGGAGACACCGGCCGACACCGCGGCCGAGGTGCGGGCGGCGACGCCGGCCGCGCGCGAGCGGGCCGCCGAGCTCGCCCGGACGATCGACGACGCGCAATACCGTTACTACGTCCTCGACCGGCCCACCCTCGCCGACGCGGAGTACGACGTGCTGCTGCGCGAGCTGGAGGCGCTGGAGACGGAGTTCCCCGAGCTGCGCACCCCCAGCTCGCCCACCCAGCGCGTCGGCGGGACCTACTCCACGCTGTTCACCCCGGTCGACCACGTCGAGCGGATGCTGAGCCTGGACAACGCCTTCACCCTCGACGAGCTGGCCGCCTGGGCGGTGCGGGTGGAACGCGACGCCGGGTCGGTGGCCGACTACCTGGTCGAGCTCAAGGTCGACGGGCTGGCCGTCGACCTGGTCTACGAGCGCGGCCGGCTCGTCCGCGGCGCCACCCGCGGCGACGGGCGGACCGGCGAGGACGTGACGCCCAACCTGCGCTCTCTCGACACCGTGCCGACCGAGCTGGCGGGCGACGACCTGCCCGAGCTGCTCGAGGTGCGCGGCGAGGTGTTCTTCCCGGTCGCCGGCTTCGAGCAGCTCAACGCCTCGCTGGTGGAGGCGGGCAAGGCACCGTTCGCCAACCCGCGCAACGCGGCGTCCGGCTCGCTGCGGCAGAAGGACCCGCGGGTCACCGCCGGCCGGCCGCTGCGCCTGGTGGTGCACGGCGTCGGCGCGCACCGCGGCCGGGCGCCCGAGCGGCAGAGCGGGTGGTACGAGGCGATGCGCGGCTGGGGCCTGCCGGTGTCCGACCGCTACCGGGTGGTCGGCTCGCTGGACGAGGTCGCCGGCTACGTCGAGCACTACGGCGAGCACCGGCACGCCGTCGAGCACGAGATCGACGGCGTGGTGGTCAAGGTCGACCAGCTCGCGCTGCAGCGCCGGCTCGGGTCGACCTCGCGCGCGCCGCGCTGGGCGATCGCCTTCAAGTACCCGCCCGAGGAGGTGACGACGAGGCTGCTCGACATCAAGGTCAACGTGGGCCGCACCGGCCGCGTCACGCCGTACGCGGAGCTCGAGCCGGTCCGCGTCTCCGGCTCGACGGTCGGCCTGGCCACCCTGCACAACGAGAACGAGGTGCGCCGCAAGGGCGTCCTGATCGGCGACACGGTGGTGCTGCGCAAGGCCGGCGACGTGATCCCCGAGGTCGTCGGCCCGGTGGTCGACCTGCGCCCGGCCGACGCCCGCCCGTTCCGGATGCCGACGCACTGCCCGGAGTGCGGCAGCGGGCTGCGCCGGGAGCGCGAGGAGGACGTCGACATCCGCTGCCCGAACGCGCGCTCGTGTCCCGCCCAGCTGCGCGAGCGGGTGTTCCACGTCGCCGGCCGGGGCGCGTTCGACATCGAGGCGCTCGGCTACGAGGCGGCGATCGCGCTGACGCGGCGGCCGGAGTCCGGCGAGCCGCCGCTGGCCGACGAGGGCGAGCTGTTCTCGCTGGACGTGGACCGGGTCACCGCGGTGGAGCTGTTCCGCAAGAAGGACGGCACGCCGACGGCGAACGCGCTGCGGCTGCTGGACAACATCGAGGCGGCGAAGGGCCGGCCGCTGTGGCGGGTGCTGGTGGCGCTGTCGATCCGGCACGTCGGGCCGACCGCGGCGCAGGCGCTGGCCCGCGAGTTCGGCTCGATGGCGCGGATCCGAGGCGCGAGCGGCGAGGAGCTGGCGGCGGCCGACGGGGTCGGGCCGACGATCGCCGAGGCGGTCCGGGAGTGGTTCGCGGTCGACTGGCACGCCGACGTGGTCGAGCGGTGGGCGGCGGCCGGGGTCCGGATGCAGGACGACGACGTCGAGGGCGGGCCGCGCCCGCTGGCCGGGGTCACCGTGGTGGTGACCGGCTCGCTGGAGGAGTTCAGCCGGGACGGGGCGACCGAGGCGGTGCAGGGCCGGGGCGGCAAGGTCACCGGCTCGGTGTCGAAGAAGACCTCCTTCGTGGTGGCGGGGGAGAGCCCGGGCTCGAAGTACGACAAGGCGGTGCAGGTCGGGGTGCCGGTGCTGGACGAGGCCGGCTTCCGGGTGCTGCTCGCCGAGGGCGCCGACGCCGCCCGGGCCGTCGCCCGGACGCCACCCGACCCCGCGCAGCCGCCGGCCACCGCCGACTGACCCGCCCGCATCCGCGAACGCACCCGCTCACCCCAGCGCGCACCCCGCTCACCCCGACGCAGGTCGCCGTCGGGCGCGGGTCGCCGCGCCGGCCGGGTGCCGGCCCTGGGTGCTGGGTCAGCGGCGGGTGCGCTGGCTCGGCCGGGGCGGCGCGGCCTGCTGGACGACGGTGACGGCGATCCCTGCCAGGTGCGCGAGCCGCAGCAGCTCGGACGGCCGCCACGCCGGCCCGCCCGGCCGGCCGACCAGCACGGCCCGGTCCGGGTCGCCGAGCGGTGCCGCGGCGAGCTCGGTGCCGAGGGCGGCCCACTCCGCCGGCACCCACCGCCCGACCGGGTCCAGCACCCGCGCGCGCGCCAGCGGCAGCCACGGCAGGTCCACGTCCGACACCTCGGGCGCGGCCGGGGACGATGCCTCCACCAGCGGCCCCCGCTCGTCGTAGCGGACCACCACCGCCCACCCGGCCCGGAAGATCCGCGGCGCTCCGGCGACCAGCAGCTCCGCGGCGCGGTCCGGCGCGGTCGCCAGCGCCTCCAGCAGCTCCAGCTCGGCGTGCGCCTCCCCGGCGCCGACGTAGTAGCGCTGGATCGACTCGACCGCGACCCCGGGCACCGAGACCGCCGCGGTGACCAGCGCGTCCGCCAGCTTGCCCGGCGGCAGCTCGACGATCAGGTCGTCCACGGCGACGCCGGCGGACCGCTCCACGACGTCCACGCTGAGGATGTCCGCACCGGCCGCGCCGAGCGCGGTGGCCACCGCGCCGAGCATGCCCGGCCGGTCCGGCAGCAGGACCCGCAGCAGGTACGACACGCCTGGTCACCTCCGGCGCCCAGCCTGCCGCACCGATGTGTACGCCGTGTTTCGCCGCATCGTCGGGCCGCTCACGCCGGCGGTGCCTCGGGCCGGGGAGCGGGGCTCAGCCGTCGCCGGCCGGCGCGGCGAGCCGCTCGAGGATGGCGAACAGCGCGACCCGGTCGGCGGGGGCGAGACCGGCGAGCAGGTCGTCCTCCAGGGCGCGGATGGCGGCCCGGCAGTCCTCGAGCAGGGACCGGCCGGCGGCGGTCAGCGTGACGACCCGGTTGCGCCGGTCGTCGGGGTCGGGGGTCCGCCGCAGCAGGCCGCGCGCCTCCAGCCGGTCGAGGATCGGGATGAGCCGGGTCTTGTCCCGCCCCACCGCCGCGGCGAGCTGGGACTGGGTCGGAGCCGGCCCGCGCTCCAGGCCGCCGAGCACCACGTACTCCCACATCTCGACGCCCTGGCCGCGGAGCACGGGCACCTCCGCGGCGACCACCGAGCGGGCCAGCCGGTACAGCAGGGCACCCAGCTCCGGGCGTCGCGGACTCATCACCCCGGACCGTATACCTTGACGTTTCATCCACCGAGGTAGATGGTCTACCGATGGCGACGATCACCGACCTGCGACCCCTGCACCGGCGCG
The DNA here is from genome assembly GCA_963785005.1 of uncultured Actinomycetota bacterium. Lineage (GTDB taxonomy): Bacteria > Actinomycetota > Actinomycetes > Mycobacteriales > CADCTP01 > CADCTP01. Next base: position 688,608 of record CAWATS010000007.1, on the reverse strand, counting down.
CGCTCGACGCGGCCGGCGACGTGCTCGCCGGGGTACGCCCGACCGACCTGGGCCGCCCGACCCCGTGCGCGGGCTGGGACCTGCGCACGCTGCTCGGCCACGTCGTCGGCCAGAACCACGGGTTCGCCGCGGCGGTCGAGTCGTCGGACGCGCCGATCGCCGCGTTCGCCGACCGGCCGCCGGACCCCGGCGGCGTCACCGCCGCGTGGCAGGCCTCGGCCGACCGCGTCGCCGGCGCCTTCGCCGCCGCCCCGCTGGATCGCCGGGTGCTGCTCGTCGAGCTCAGCAGCGAGGTCCGCTTCGCCGTCGCGACGGTCGTCGGCTTCCACCTGCTGGACACCGTGGTGCACGCCTGGGACGTGGCGACCGCGATCGGCGAGCCGTTCCGCCCCGACGGCGAGCTGCTCGCCGCGGCGTTGGCACAGGCCGAACGGGTCCCGGCCGGCTCCTCCCGGGAGCGCCCCGGCGCGCCGTTCGGCCCGGTCCTGCCGGTCGAGGGAGCCGACGACTGGCGCCGCACGCTGGCCCTGCTGGGCCGGAGCTGACCCACCCGGGAGCCGGCCGGGCGCGGCTCGACGGCGCCGGCCTGACCCGGGACCCGGCCCGGCATCCCGGGCGGGCAACGCCTCGCGCCACCGGCGTGGACACCGCTTGATCTCATTCCCGACACAGCCTGGTCGAAGTGCTGGCGCGCGCGACCCGCCTGGGAGAGGGTGCGGAGGCGGTGACGGCCGGTTCGTGCCTGCTGCACCACGCGTCGTGGATCACCGCCGATCCTGGAGAGGACCGATGACCGCCCCCCTGGACGTCTCCGGCGCCGCGATCGAGGCGCAGCCGGAGGCCGGCCTGGCCGGGCTCGAGGCCAAGGCGGTCGAGGGCCGCTCCCTGGGGCAGATCGCCTGGCTGCGGCTGCGCCGGGACAAGGTGGCGATCGCCGGCGGTGTGGTGGTCGCCTTCCTGATCGTGGTGGCGGTGCTCGCGCCGCTGATCGTCCGGCTGCTCGGGCACCCGCCGAACGAGTTCCACCAGAGACCTGATCGACCCGTCCCTGCAGACGGCCGAGCGGCCGGTGGGGCGGCATCAGCGGCGAGTTCCTGTTCGGCGCTCGAGCCGCGTGAACGGGCGCGACCTGTTCAGCCGGGTCGTCTACGGCGCCCGGATCTCGCTGCTGATCGCCTTCCTCGCCACCGTGCTGTCGGTCGTCATCGGCACCGTCGCTCGGCGTGATCGCCGGGCTACTTCGGCGGCTGGGTCGACACGCGTGATCAGCCGGACGATGGACATCTTCCTCGCGTTCCCGCTGCTGCTGTTCGCGATCGCGCTGGCCGGCGTCGATCCCGGACCAGGCCTTCGGCCTGCAGCGGCGACGCGCTGCGGATCGGCCTGCTGGTGTTCATCATCGGCTTCTTCAGCTGGCCGTACATCGGCCGGATCATCCGCGGCCAGACGCTGTCGCTGCGCGAGCGCGAGTTCGTCGACGCCGCCCGCAGCCTGGGCGCCCGCACGCCCGTACATCCTGTTCCGGGAGCTGCTGCCGAACCTGGTCGCGCCGATCCTGGTCTACGCCACGCTGCTGATCCCGACGAACATCCTGTTCGAGGCGGCGCTGTCGTTCCTCGGCGTCGGCGTCCGGCCGCCGACCCCGACCTGGGGCGGCATGCTCTCGGACGCGGCGCGGCTGGTACCCGATCGCGCCGCACTTCATGCTGTTCCCCGGCTTGGCCATCTTCGTCACCGTGCTGGCGTTCAACCTGTTCGGTGACGGACTGCGCGACGCGCTGGACCCGCGGTCCCGATGACCCCATCGGCGCCCGCCAGCTCCTACGACACGAAGGGGTGCATCACCAGATGAGAAGACGACCCGTCGCGGCGGCGATCGCGCTCGGCGCGACGCTCACGCTGGCCCTCGCGGCCTGCGGGGGAGACGAGCACCACGACCGGCGAGGAGAGCACCACCGAGGCGGCGTACAACGCCGGCGTCGGCAAGGTGTTCGCAACCCGTCGGACGCCACGGGCGGCACGCTGCGGATGGCCAACTCCGGCGACTGGGACTCCCTCGACCCGGCGCCGACACCTACTACGCCTACTCCTGGAACTTCGTCCGGCTCTACGGCCGCTCGCTGATGATCTTCAAGTCGGCCCCCGGCGAGGAGGGCGCGACGCTCGTCCCGGACCTCGCCGAGGCGCTCGGCGTGCCGAGCGCCGACGCCAAGACCTGGACCTACAAGCTGCGCGAGGGCGTCAAGTTCGAGGACGGCACCCCGGTCACGCGCAAGGACGTCAAGTACGCCGTCGAGCGGTCGCTGGACAAGACCACGTTCCCGAACGGGCCGACCTACTTCAACGACTTCCTCGACCTGCAGGGCTACGACGAGCCCGTACAAGGACACCGACCCGGACAAGCTCGGGCTCGACGGCGATCGAGACCCCGGACGACCGGACGATCGTCTTCAAGCTGAACCAGCCGTTCTCCGGCTTCGACTACTTCGCCCAGCTGCCGGCGACGTCCCGGTGCCGCAGGCGAAGGACACCGGCGCGAAGTACAAGGAGCACGTCGTCTCCACCGGGCCCGTACATGTTCGAGACCAACGAGCTCGGCAAGAGCTTCGCGCTGGTCCGCAACGACGAACTGGGACCAGGCCACCGACCCGAACCGCAAGCCGCTGCCGGACCGCATCGAGGTCGCCCTCAACGTCAACGCCGACGACATCGACAACCGGCTGCTCGTCCGGCGACCTCGACGTCGCAGATCGAGGGCACCGGCGTCCAGCCGGCCACCCAGGGCCGCGATCCTCGCCGACCCGAACCTGAAGACGAACACGGACAACGCGCCGGCTCGCCCGGCAGCTGGTTCACCGCGATCAACCGCGACGTCGCGCCGTTCGACAACATCGACTGCCGCAAGGCGGTGCATGTACGCGGCCGACCACACCGGCTACCAGCGCGCCTACGGCGGCGCCGACCGGCGGCGACATCGCGACGAACCTGCTGCCCCCGCTCATCCCGGGCGCGGAGAAGTTCGACCTCTACGCGTCGGCGGCGAAGCACGGCGGCGACCTCGACGAAGGCCAAGGAGGCGCTGGCGGCGTGCGGCCAGCCCAACGGCTTCGCGACCGAACATCTCCTACCGGGCCGAGCGGCCGAAGGAGAAGGCGACCGCCGAGTCGCTGCAGCAGTCGCTGGGCCGGGTCGGCATCAAGCTGACGCTCAAGCCGTACCCGCTGGGCGACTACTTCAAGCTGTACGCCGGCAAGCCCGACTTCGCGAAGGCGAACAACCTCGGCCTGATGGTCGTACGGGTGGGGCGCGGACTGGCCGGACGGCTTCGGCTTCCTCTCCCAGATCGTCGACAGCCGGGTCATCCGGGCACGGCGGGCAACACCAACCTGCGGCGTCAAGATCCCCGAGGTCGACGCGCTGCTCGACCAGGCGCGTCGCGACGACCGACGCCGCGGCCCGCGAGAAGATCTGGGCGCGACGATCGACCGGAAGGTGATGGAGAACGCCGTACTACCTGCCGGGCGTCTGGGCGAAGGGCCTGCTCTACCGGCCGGCGAACCTGACGAACGTGTTCATCACCAACGGCTTCCAGATGTACGACTACCTCGCGCTGGGCGTGAAGTAGTACTCGACTCGCGGTAGGCCCGGCATCCGAAGGCAGGTGAAGGCCACCGGTGGCCGGCGAGCTCCCCGCCGGCCACCGCGGCCGGCCACAGTGATCGCATTCATCGTCCGGCGGCTCATCGTCGCCGTCCTCCTGCTGCTCGTCGTCAGCGCCGTCACGTTCGCGATCTTCTTCCTGGTCCCGCGGCTGGCCGGGCGCCACGCCGGAGGACCTCGCGTCCCGCTACGTCGGACGGACCGCCGACCAGGAGCAGATCGAGGCGACGGCGGAGAAGCTCGGCTTCACCGACCCGCTCGTGCGTCCAGTACGGCCGCTTCGTCAAGGGCCTCGTCGTCGGCGCCGACTACAACTACGGGCCCGGCCACCGAGCACTGCCCGGCGCCGTGCCTCGGCTACTCGTTCCTCAACCAGAACCCGGTGCTGGCCGGACCTGCTCGACCGGCTGCCGGTGACGCTCTCGCTCGCCGTCGGGGCGGCGATCCTGTGGCTGATCGGCGGGGTCGTCCGTCGGGGTGCTGTCGGCGCTGCGGCGCGGCACGCGTCTTCGACCGGGCGGCGATGGGCATCGCGCTGGCCGGGGTGTCGCTGCCGATCTTCTTCACCGGGCTGCTGTCGCTGTCGATCTTCAGCTACCGGCTCGGCATCACCGCGCCCGGCGGCAGCTACACCCCGCTCCAGGAGAACCCGCTGCTGTGGGCGTACGACCTGCTGCTGCCCTGGATCACGCTGGCGTTCCTGTACGCGGCCGGCTACGCCCGGCTCACCCGGGCCGGCATGCTGGAGACGATGAACGAGGACTACATCCGGACCGCCCGGGCGAAGGGCCTGCCCGAGCGGACGGTGGTGGTCAAGCACGGGCTGCGGTCCGCGCTGACCCCGATCCTCACGATCTTCGGGCTCGACCTCGGGCTGCTGCTCGGCGGCGCGATCCTGACCGAGAGCCACCTTCTCGCTGCCCGGCATCGGCAAGTACTCGGTCGACGCGATCGTCAACAACGACCTGCCGAAGGTGCTGGGAGTCACCCTGGTCGGCGGCGTTCTTCATCATCTTCGCCAACCTCATCGTGGACCTGCTCTACGCCGTCGTCGACCCGCGGGTGCGGTACTAGTGAGCGCGGCAGGCTGCGCAGCGAGGCGCCGCGCAGGTCGCTGCCGGGCGGGCGCCCGCCGACCGCACTTCCTCGAGGTCCGCGACCTGCGGGTGCAGTTCCCGACCGACGACGGCGTGGTCAAGCTCGGTCGACGGGCTCTCGTTCGACCTCGAGCGCGGCCAGACCCTGGGGATCGTCGGGGAGTCCGGGTCCGGCAAGAGCGTGACCAGCCTGTCGATCATGGGCCTGCACGAGCGGCGGGCGGCCCAGCTGTCCGGCGAGATCTGGCTGGACGGCGAGGAGCTGCTCGGCGCGACGCCGGAGCAGGTCCGCAAGCTGCGCGGCAAGAAGATGGCGATGATCTTCCAGGACCCGCTGTCCGCGATGCACCCGTACTACACGGTGGGCGACCAGATCGTCGAGGCGTACCGGATCCACACCGACGTCAGCAAGCGCGAGGCCCACCGGCACGCGGTCGACATGCTCGGCCGGGTCGGCATCCCGCAGCCGGCGTCGCGGGTCGACGACTACCCGCACCAGTTCTCCGGCGGGATGCGGCAGCGGGCGATGATCGCGATGGCGCTGTCCTGCAACCCGGACCTGCTGATCGCGGACGAGCCGACGACGGCGCTGGACGTGACCGTGCAGGCCCAGATCCTCGACCTCATCCGCGACCTGCAGGCCGAGTTCGACTCGGCCGTCATCGTCATCACCCACGACCTCGGGGTGGTCGCCGAGATCGCCGACGACATCCTGGTCATGTACGCCGGGCGGGCCGTCGGAGTACAGCCGGGCCGAGGACGTCTTCCGCCGCCCGGAGCACCCGTACACCTGGGGCCTGCTCGGCTCGATGCCGCGGCTGGACCGGGCGGGCGGGCAGCGGCTGATCCCGATCGCCGGCACCCCGCCGAGCCTGATCAACGTGCCGCCGGGCTGCGCGTTCCACCCGCGCTGCCCGTACGAGGAGCAGACGGACGGGGCCGCGCGCACCGACGTCCCGCAGATGCTCCCGTCCGAGCCCGGCCACCTGGTGGCCTGCCACCTGCCGGCGCGCGACCCGGCGCCGGATCTGGGAGACCGAGATCGCGCCCCGGCTGGCCGCGGACGGCGAGGAGGTGTCGTGACCACCGCACCCGACGTGTCGCCGCCGGCGCCGAGCGCGGACGCGGACGGCGCCCTGCTCGCGGTCTCCGGGCTGCAGAAGCACTTCCCGATCCGCCGCGGGGTGATCTTCGCCCGCAAGGTCGGCGCGGTGCAGGCCGTCGACGGGCTCGACTTCAGCCGTCCGGCCGGGGGAGACGCTCGCCCTGGTCGGCGAGTCCGGCTGCGGCAAGACCACCACCGGGCGGCTGCTGACCCGGCTGCTGGAGCCCACGGACGGCAGCATCGTCTTCGACGGCCGGGACATCACGCACCTGTCGGTCGGGAAGATGCGCCCGCTGCGGCGCGAGATCCAGATGATCTTCCAGGACCCGTACTCGTCGCTGAACCCGCGGCACACCGTCGGCGCGATCGTCGGCGCGCCGTACCGGCTGCAGAAGGTGCAGACCGAGCGTGGCACCAAGCGCGAGGTGCAGGACCTGCTCGAGCTGGTCGGGCTCAACCCGGAGCACTACAACCGCTACCCGCACGAGTTCTCCGGCGGCCAGCGGCAGCGCATCGGCATCGCCCGCACGCTGGCGCTGCGGCCGAGGCTGATCGTCGCCGACGAGCCGGTGTCCGCGCTGGACGTCTCGATCCAGGCGCAGGTGATCAACCTGCTGGAGGACCTGCAGGACGAGCTCGGCCTGACCTACGTGGTGATCGCCCACGACCTGTCCGTGGTGCGGCACATGTCGGACCGGGTCGCGGTGATGTACCTGGGCAAGATCGTCGAGCTGGGCGAGAAGGAGAGCGTCTACACCCGGCCGATGCACCCGTACACGGTGGCGCTGCTCTCGGCGGTCCCGGTGCCGGACCCGGAGCGACGCCAGCAGCGGGACCGGATCCGGCTGACCGGCGACGTGCCGAGCCCGCTCAACCCGCCCCCGGCCTGCCGCTTCCACACCCGCTGCTGGAAGGCGCAGGAGGTCTGCCGGACCGTCGAGCCGCCGCTCGCGGCGCTGCGGACGGGCCACCAGGTGGCCTGCCACTTCCCGGAGAACCCCCCGGCCGGCGAGCAGACACCGGAGGGCTTCCGGACGCCGGCGCCGGCGTCGGCGGGCTAAACCCGGTCGGGGTCGGCGGGGCCGCCGCCGTACACTCGCGCGCATGTCCGGACCGCCAGCTGGCATCACCCGGGACGAGGTCGCGCACCTCGCCCGGCTCGCGCGCCTCGCCGTCAGCGACGACGAGCTCGACGTCTTCGCCGGCCAGCTCGGCGTGATCCTCGGCTCGGTGGCCCGGGTGCAGCAGGTCGCGGCCGCCGACATCCCGCCCACGTCGCACGCCGTGCCGCTGACGAACGTCCTGCGCCCCGACGTGGTGACCCCCTGCCTGGACCGGGACCGGGTGCTCGCCGCCGCGCCGGCCGCCGAGGACGGCCGCTTCCGGGTGCCGCGCATCCTCGACGAGGACGCCTCGTGAGCGAGCGCGAGGGCTCGCAGCGCGAGCGGGGAGCGACGAGGGCCGGCCGGCCGGCGCTTGCGCCTGCCGGCCTGTCCGAGAAGCGGGCACAGTCCGACCTCACCCGGCTGACGGGGGCCGAGCTCGGCGGGGCCATCGCGGCCGGCGAGACCAGCGCGGTCGAGGCGACCAGGGCCCACCTGGACCGGATCGCCGCCGTGGACGAGCGGGTGCACGCGTTCCTGCACGTCGACGCGGACGGCGCGCTCGCCACCGCCGCGCAGGTCGACGCGCGCCGGGCGGCCGGGCTGCCGCCGTCGAGCCCGCTGGCCGGCGTCCCGCTGGCGCTCAAGGACGTCATCGTCACCGCGGGCGTGCCCACCACCTGCGGCTCGCGGATCCTGGAGGGCTGGCTCCCGCCGTACGACGCCACGGTCGTCGAGCGGCTGCGGGCGGCCGGGATCGTCGTGCTCGGCAAGACCAACATGGACGAGTTCGCGATGGGCTCGTCCACGGAGAACAGCGCCTTCGGCCCGTCGCACAACCCCTGGGACCTCGCCCGCGTCCCCGGCGGGTCGTCCGGCGGCTCGTCCGCCGCGGTCTGCGCGTTCGAGGCGCCGCTCGGCATCGGCACCGACACCGGCGGCTCGATCCGGCAGCCGGCCGCGGTCACCGGGCTGGTCGGGCACAAGCCCACCTACGGCGGGGTGTCCCGGTACGGGCTGGTCGCCTTCTCCTCGTCGCTGGACCAGGCCGGACCGCTGGCCCGGACGGTGCTGGACGCGGCGCTGCTGCACGAGGTGATGGCGGGGCACGACCCGCTCGACTCGACCTCGATCGACGCGCCGGTCCCGCCGGTGGTGGCGGCCGCCCGGCAGGGCGCGACCGGCGACCTGTCCGGGCTGCGGGTCGCGGTGGTGCGCGAGCTCGGCGGCGAGGGCTACGAGCCGGGCGTCGAGGCGGTGACCCGGGACGCGCTGGCCCGGCTGGAGAAGCTCGGCGCGACCGTGCACGAGGTGTCCTGCCCCTCCTTCGCGTACGCGCTGCCGGCGTACTACCTGATCGCCCCGAGCGAGTGCTCGTCCAACCTGGCCCGCTTCGACGGCGTGCGGTACGGGCTGCGCGCCGGCGACGACGGCGTCCGGTCGCTGGAGGAGGTCATGTCGCTGACCCGGGAGGCCGGCTTCGGCCCGGAGGTCAAGCGCCGGATCATCCTCGGGACGTACGCGCTGTCCTCCGGCTACTACGACGCCTACTACGGGCAGGCGCAGAAGGTGCGGACGCTGATCGTGCGGGACTTCGCGCGGGCCTTCGCCGGCGCCGACGTGCTGGTGTCGCCGTCGACGCCGACCGTCGCCTTCGGGCTCGGGGAGCGGGCGGACGACCCGATCGCGATGTACGCGGCCGACCTGTGCACGCTGCCCGCGTCGCTGGCCGGCGTGCCGGCCATCTCCGTCCCGAGTGGACTGTCCGCCGGGCTGCCGGTCGGGCTGCAGGTGATGGCGCCGGCGCTGGCCGACGACAGGTGCTACCGGGTGGCCGCCGCGCTGGAGGCGGACCGCGGCGGCCCGCTCACCGAGGAGGCTCCGGCCCTGTGACCACCCTGGCGTCCACACCGGACGTGACGCAGTGGTACGACCCGGTGTTCGGGCTCGAGACGCACGTCGAGCTGGGCACCGCGTCGAAGATGTTCTGCGGCTGCCCGACCGCGTTCGGCGCGGAGCCGAACACCCAGACCTGCCCGGTGTGCCTGGGCCTGCCGGGCGCGCTGCCGGTCGCGAACGCGGCGGCGATCGAGTCCACCGTCCGGATCGGGCTCGCGCTGCACTGCTCGATCGCCGAGTGGTGCCGCTTCGCCCGGAAGAACTACTTCTACCCGGACATGCCGAAGAACTTCCAGATCAGCCAGTACGACGAGCCGCTGTGCACCGACGGCTGGCTGGACGTGCTGGTCGAGGGCGAGACCATTCGAGTCGGGATCGAGCGGGTGCACCTGGAGGAGGACACCGGCAAGACCCTGCACGTCGGCGGTGCCACCGGGCGGATCCACGGCGCCGACCACTCGCTGGTCGACTACAACCGGGCCGGCATCCCGCTGGTGGAGATCGTCACCAAGCCGGTCGCCGGCACCGGCCGGCTGGCCCCGGTGGCGGCCCGCGCCTACGTCACCGAGCTGCGCGAGCTGCTGCGCACCCTGGACGTCTCGGACGTGCGGATGGAGCAGGGCTCGCTGCGCTGCGACGTGAACCTCTCGCTCTCGCCACGCGGGTCCGGCGTCTGGGGCACCCGGACCGAGACCAAGAACGTCAACTCGCTGCGCTCGGTGGAGCGGGCGGTCCGGTTCGAGATGGCGCGCCAGGCGGCGGTCCTCGACTCCGGCGGCCGGGTCGTGCAGGAGACCCGGCACTTCGGCGAGGAGACCGGCGAGACCAGGCCCGGGCGCAGCAAGGAGGAGGCGACGGACTACCGGTACTTCCCCGAGCCGGACCTGGTGCCGCTGGCACCGGACGCCGGCTGGGTCGCATCGCTGGCCGCGGCGCTGCCGGAGCTGCCGGCGGCGCGGCGGGCGCGGCTGGCCGAGCGGCTCGGCGCGACGCCGTTCGAGATGGCGTCGATGGCGAACGCGGGCGCCCTGGACCTGGTCGCATCCACAGTGGACGCCGGCGCGCCGGCGGCGGAGGCGCGCAACTGGTGGCTCGGCTACCTGGCCCAGAAGGCGAACTCGGCGGGTGTCGAGGCGGCCGACCTGCCGATCACGCCGGCCCAGGTGGCCCGGGTCGTGTCGCTGGTCGGCGACGGGACGCTGTCGACCGGGCTGGCCCGCCAAGCCGTCGACGGCGTGCTGGAGACCGGGGCCGACGTGGACACCGTGGTGGCCGAGCGCGGGCTGCGCCGGGTGTCCGACGTGGACGCCCTGGCCGCCGCCGTGGACGAGGCGATCGCCGCGCAGCCGGAGGTGGCGGCGAAGGTGCGCGCCGGCAAGCTGGCCGCGGCCGGCGCCCTGGTCGGCGCCGTCATGAAGGCGACCCGGGGCCAGGCCGACGCGACGCTCGTCCGCGAGCTCGTCCTCAGCCGCCTCACGCCCCTCCGCGACTGACGCCGCCCCCCGAGCCCGCCGAGCTCCGAGCGGCGCCGCCGCGCCGAGTGACGCCGCCCCGCGCCGAGTGACGGTGCCGCCTCCCGAGTGACGGCGGCTCGCGTCCGAGTGACGCCGCCAGTTCCCGACTGACGGCGGCTCGGCCGTCACTCGCTGCCAGAACCGTCACTCGCTAGCGGGAGGCGTCACTCGGCGCGGAGGCGTGGCCGGATCAGGGGTCAGAGGTCCGGGGTCAGCAGGGTCAGGGGGTCACGCGGAGGATGCGGTCGTCGTCGCCGGTGGGGTCGCCGCGGCCGTCCCGGTTGGACGTGAGCACCCACAGCGAGCCGTCCGGCGCGGGTGCGACGGCGCGCAGCCGCCCGTACTCGCCGACCAGCGTCGCGCGCGGGCTGCCCACCCCGCCGCGGCCGTCCAGCGGCACCTGCCACAGCCGCTCGCCGCGCAGCGCCGCCACGTAGAGGGTGTCGCCGGCGATCGTCGCCCCGCTCGGCGACGCCTCCGACGTCCGCCACGTCACCAGCGGCGCCGCGAACCGGGTGTCGTCCGAGGCGCCCTCGACGGTCGGCCAGCCGTAGTCCCTGCCGCGCTCGATCCGGTTGACCTCGTCGAAGCGGTTCTGCCCGAACTCGCTGGCCCACAGCCGGCCGGCCGAGTCGAAGGCCAGCCCCTGCACGTTGCGGTGGCCCTTGGACCAGACCAGCGAGCCCGGGAACGGGTTGCCCGGCGCCGGCTGGCCCTCCGCCGTCATCCGCAGCACCTTGCCGCCCAGCGAGTCGACGTCCTGGGACCGGCCGCCCTCCGCGGCGTCCCCGGTGCCGGCGTAGAGGTACCCGTCCGGTCCGAAGAGGAGCCGGCCGCCGTTGTGGATGCCCGAGCGCGGGATGCCGGTCACGATCGGCTGCGGGGGCCGGCCCAGCCGCAGCCGGGAGATCCGGTTGTCCTCGGACGTCGTGTAGTAGACGTAGACCAGGCCGTCCCGCGCGTACCTGGGGGAAGCCGCGATGCCGAGCAGCCCGCCCTCTCCGCCACCGTCCACCTCGGACAGTCGCTGGATCTCGACCGCGGCGCCGCCCCCCGCCGGCACGCTGAGGATCCGGGCCGAGTCCCGCTCGGTCACCAGCGCGTCGCCGCCGGGCAGGAAGGCGATCCCCCACGGCGCCTCCAGCCCGGTCGTCAGCACCCGCACGCGCTCGGCGGGCGGTCCGGCCGACGGCGAGGTGGGCGCCGGAGCCGTCGCCGAGCCGGACCCGCCCGTCTCGCCCGCTCCGACGTCCGCGCCGCCGTCGTCGCCGGAGCACGCGGCCATCCCGAGCACGGCGACCGTCACGGCCGCGACCGCGCGCGCGGTGGCGGTCGCTCGCCCGGTGGCGGTCGTCGATCTTGCCCGGATCAACCTCATGCACGCTCCCGATGCGTTGACTCGACCAAGATCGGCGGGGGGTCAGGCCGGGGAGTTGGTGCTGCCGGCGGGCGGGAGGATCCGGATCACCCGGTCGTCCTGGCGGGTGGGCCGGCCACGACCGTCCTTGTTGGACGTGGTCAGCCACAGTGCGCCGTCCGGGCCGGCCACCACCGTGCGGAGCCGCCCGTACGCGCCGGTCAGGTAGTCGGTCGGCGGGCCGGTCCGGCCGGCGGAGTCCAGCGGCAGTGCCCAGACCCGCCGCCCGGTCAGCGTCGCGACGAACAGCCCGCGCTCGATCACCGCGCAGCCGCCCACCCCGGCGGTGGCCACCGCCAGCAGCCGGTCCGGCTCGGCGGTGCCGGCCCGGGCGCCGGACGGGCCGGCCGGCCAGCCGTAGTCCCGCCCGGCCTGCACCCGGTTGACCTCGTCGCCACCGGCCCCGGCGGGCTCGGTCACGTACAGCTGCCCCGGGGCGTCGCCGAGGCACAGCCCGGCGACGGTGCGGTGCCCGATGCTGTGGACCGGCGACGCCGGGCCCGGATTCGCCGGCGCCGGCCGGCCGAACGAGGTGACCCGCAGCACCTTGCCGGCGAGGCTGCGCCGGTCCGCGGCGAGCGCGGGCCTGCCGGCGTCCCCGGTGCCGACGTAGAGCAGCCCGTCCGGCCCGAACTGGATCCGCCCGCCGTTGCCGGTCCGCCCCCGCGGGATCCCGGTCAGCACCGGCGTGACCGGGCCGCCGACGGTGAAGCGGACCACCCGGTTGTCGGTCCGCGTCGTGACGTAGGCGAAGACCAGCTCGTCGTCCCGGTACCGCGGGGACAGCGCCAGGCCGAGCAGCCCGCCGTCCCCGGCGGCGTCCAGCCCCCGGATGCGCATGACCTCGCGGGCCGGCGCCCGGCGCGGCTGCACCACCAGGATCCGACCGGTGGTGCGCTCCCCGACCAGGGCGGTGCCGTCCGGGAGGACCGCCAGCCCCCACGGCAGCGTCAGGCCGGTCGCCACCACGTTCGGGTCGTCCTCGGCGCCGGCCTCCGGGCCGCCCGGCGCGCCCGGCGGCACCCGCGACGGCGCGGCCCGGGTCGGCTCCGGCGGCAGGTCGGCCGGCGGCGGACCCTCGGGCTTGGGCACCCAGGTCGGGTCCGGCCGCAGGGCCTCGGCCACACCGCAGCCGGTCAGCAGCAGCGACGCGGCCACGGCCAGCACCGCCCGCCGGCTCCGCCTCATGGCCGCAGTCTTCCCGAGCCGGCGTTTGCTACCCGTGAGCCCCGGGATGGCGGGCCGCTCGCACGGTGCCGCACGGGCCGGAGCAGCCCTAGGCTCCGGTGGTGCCCACCCGCCACGCCCTGGTGCCCAGCGAGCAGGGCCGCGACCTGCTCGGCCCACCCCCGGACGGGGTGGAGGTGACCGTGTGGGAACCCACCGCGCAGCCGCCACCGCAGGCCGCGGAGGCCGGGTTCTGGGTCCCGCAGTACCTGTCCGGCGACCGGCTGGTCGAGCAGGTGGCGGCGCTCCCGCGGCTGCGGGTCATCCAGCTGCTGACCGCCGGTGCGGAGGCGTTCCTCGACGCGGTGCCCGAGGGCGTGCTGCTCTGCGACGCCCGCGGCGTGCACGGCAGCTCGACGTCGGAGTGGGTGCTCACCGCGATCCTCGCCTCCGTCCGCGAGTTCCCGTCGTTCGTGCTCGCTCAGCAGCAGCGGGAGTGGACCCAGCACGTCACCGGCGAGCTGGCCGGCAGCCGGGTGCTGGTGGTCGGCGCCGGCGACGTCGGCGAGGCGATCCGGCACCGCCTGCTGCCCTTCGACGTCGCCGTGACCATGGTGGCGCGGCAGGCCCGGGCCGGCGCCCGCGGCGTGGACGAGCTGCCCGCGCTGCTGCCCGAGGCCGACATCGTCGTCGTGGTCGTCCCGCTCACCCCGCAGACCCGCGGGCTGGTCGACGCGGCCTTCCTGGCCCGGATGCGGGACGGTGCGCTGCTGGTCAACGCCGCCCGCGGCCCGGTCGCGGACACCGACGCGCTGCTGGCCGAGCTCGGCTCCGGACGGCTGTGCGCGGCCCTCGACGTCACCGACCCCGAGCCGCTGCCCGCCGAGCACCCGCTGTGGGGCGCTCCCGGGCTGCTGCTCACCCCGCACGTCGGCGGGGCGGTCTCCGGCTTCCCGCGCCGGGCGTACGCGCTGGTCCGCGAGCAGCTGGGCCGGTGGTCCCGGGACGAGCCGCTGGAGAACGTGGTCCGCGACGGCTACTGAGCCTCCGGGGGCCGGCCGGGGTCCGGCAGCCGGCCGCCGCTGGCCGCGGCGAGCACCGCCAGGTGCCGGGCGCGTACCACCGGCAGCCGGACCGCGCCGCCGTCGCGCAGCACCGCGCTCAGCTCGCCCCGCCGGCCGGCCCGCAGCCCCGCCACCTCGTCCCAGCGCAGTCGCCGGCTGCCGAGCAGCGCGTGCACCCGCAGCCCGTCGCGGCCGACGTCCACGCCACCGCGCAGCACCCACACCGCGGCGGCGATCGGTACCAGCCACAGCACGGCCAGCCACGGCGCGGCCGCGGCCAGCGGCACGACGCAGATCGCCAGCACCACGACCGCCAGCAGCGCGCTGCGCGGCGTCCGGATCCGCACCAGGTCGGGGTCCGCCCGGTCGGCCGGCCCCCGGGCGCCGTCGCTGTCGCTGTCGCGCTCCGGCTGGCCGCCGGTCATGCCGGAGCGATCCGCGGCCGTGGCAGCAGGCTGGCATGCCAGCCGTCGTGCCGGGCGGTGTCGTCCCGGCCGAGCACCAGGGCGGCGCACTGGTGGCAGCGCAGCAGCACCGGCCGGCGCAGCTCGCGATCCCAGTCGGGCGCGACGACGTCGTAGCCGGGCGGTGCGACGTACTCGCTCACGCCACCATCCTGGCGCAGACCGGGGCGGCGAGTAACCTCCGGGGCCGTGAGCGAGCCGAGCCGGCACCCCAAGCCGCGCAGCACCGAGGTCACCCACGGCATGGAGCGGGCAGGCGCCCGGGCGATGCTCCGCGCGGTCGGCATGACCGACGACGACTGGGACTCCCCTCAGGTGGCGGTCGCGTCGTCCTGGAACGAGGTGACCCCGTGCAACCTGCCGCTGGACCGGCTGGCCAAGCACGCCAAGGCGGGGGTCCGGGCGGCCGGCGGCTTCCCGATGGAGTTCACCACCATCGCCGTCTCCGACGGCATCTCGATGGGGCACGAGGGGATGCGCGCCTCGCTGGTCTCCCGCGAGGTGATCGCCGACTCGGTCGAGCTGATGGTGCACGCCGAGCGGTTCGACGGCATGGTGCTGCTCGCCGGCTGCGACAAGTCCCTGCCCGGGATGCTGATGGCCGCCGCCCGGCTCGACCTGGCCGCGTCCTTCCTCTACGGCGGGACCATCCTGCCGGGCCGGGTGGCGGACCGGGACGTGACGATCCAGGACGCGTTCGAGGGCGTCGGCGCCTGCGCGCTCGGCCGGATGACCCGCGCGGAGCTGGACGAGATCGAGCGGGCCGCCTGCCCGACCGAGGGCGCCTGCGGGGGCATGTTCACCGCCAACACGATGGCCGCGGCCGCCGAGGCGCTCGGCATGTCGCTGCCCGGCTCGGCGTCGCCGCCGGCGGTGGACCCGCGCCGGGAGGCGCTCGCGGTGCGCAGCGGCGAGGTCGTGCTGGCCCAGCTCGACGCCGGGCTGACCGCCCGCCGGATCCTGACCAGGGAGGCGTTCGAGAACGCGATCGCCGTGGTGATGGCGCTCGGCGGCTCCACCAACGCGGTGCTGCACCTGCTCGCGATCGCGCACGAGGCCCGGGTCGAGCTGACCCTGGACGACTTCAACCGGGTCGGGGACCGGACCCCGCACCTGGCCGACGTCAAGCCGTTCGGCCGGTACGTCATGTCCGATGTGGACCGGATCGGCGGCGTCCCGGTGGTGATGAAGGCGTTGCTGGACGCCGGCGTGCTGCACGGCGACGCGCTCACGGTCACCGGCCGCTCGCTCGGCGAGGAGCTCGACGCGATCGCCCCGCCGGACCCGGACGGCAAGATCATCCACGCGATGGGCGAGCCGATCCACCGCACCGGCGGCCTCACGATCCTGCGCGGCTCGCTGGCGCCGGAGGGCGCCGTGGTGAAGAGCGCGTCCTTCGAGTCCGCGGTGCTGGACGGCGTCGCGCGGGTCTTCGACGACGAGAAGGACGCGATGGCGGCGGTCACCGCGGGCCGGATCAGGGCGGGCGACGCGGTGGTGATCCGGTACGAGGGACCGGCCGGGGGACCCGGGATGCGGGAGATGCTCGCGGTGACCGGCGCCATCAAGGGCGCCGGGCTGGGCAACGACGTGCTGCTGCTCACCGACGGCCGCTTCTCCGGCGCGACCCACGGTCCGTGCATCGGGCACGTGGCGCCGGAGGCGGCCCACGGCGGGCCGATCGCCCTGGTCGCCGACGGGGACCGGATCCGGCTGGACATGACCGCCCGGACCCTCGACCTGCTCGTCGAGGAGGCCGAGCTCGGCCGCCGCCGCGCCGGCTGGAAGCCGCGGGCGCCCCGGTACGAGACCGGCGCGCTGGCCAAGTACGCCCGCCTGGTCGGCTCCGCCGCCACCGGCGCGGTCTGCGACTGAGCCGGTGCCGGCCGCGGACCCGAGCCGCTCGCCGCTGGCGGCCGCCTTCTTCCTGCTCGCGGCGCGCGAGCGGCTGCCGGTCGGCGAGATCGGCCGGCCGCCGGTGTCCTTCGCGCTGGCCGCCGAAGCCGCGATCCAGCTCAACCCGTGGACCGTCGTACGCCGGCGAGGCCCGGGCCGAGGTCCTCGGCCGCGGCCGCGAGGTCGGCGAGCTGGCCGACGCCGTGCTCGCGGATGCGGGGACGGCGTGGTGGTGGGAGGCCGGGAGCCGCCGGCAGGTCGCCGTCGGCGGCCCGGCGGAGGTCGGCCCGATCGCCGCCGCCGGCTGGTCCGCCTACGCCCAGCGGCCCGAGTGGCTGCCGGCGACGAGCACGCCGCGCGAGGGTGGCAGCGGACTGCACGCGGCGCTGGCCGCACAGGTCGGGGACCTGGACCCGTCCTACCCGCTGCGGCAGGTCGAGCTGACCGCCGCCGCCGACGCCCGGGTGTACCAGGTCCGGCACGCCGAGGACTGGCGCTCGCTGGCCCTGCGGTACCCGGTCCACCGGACCGGGGCGGACGCGGCGGCGGACCCGGACGGCCTGACCAGCGACGTCGCTCCCGACTGGACCGCGGTCGCGGGGGACTGGGACGGGGTGCACCTGACCTTCGGCGGGCTGCTGGCGGCGAGCCTGGTCCCGCTGGGGGAGGTGGGCGACCGTACGGTGCTGTGGACCTGGGAGTGCGAGCAGACCTGCTGGCTCCGCGACGTCTTCGCGGCTCGGGCCGACCTCCCCCCGCTCGCCGGCCCGGTCCGGCCGGCGGTCGAGGTCGGGCCGCTCGAGCTGGCCGCGGCTCGGCCGTCCCAGCATGCGGGATGAGTGTCCTACGCAGGTTGACGCCGGCGGTCGTGGCTGACTACCGTCCTGTGGTTGTGAGCCCCAGACTGTCTCTCGTACTTCCCTAGCGCGTCGACCCGTCGACGCGCCGCCCCTCCGTGCCTCGGCACGAGGGGCTTTTTGTTGCCCGCTCAGCCGCAGCCACCCGGAAGGTCCCGATGACTGACAGCAGCACGCCGCCGACGCCGGCGACCGGAGCCCAGTCCCTGGTCCGCTCGCTCGAGGCGGTCGGGGCGGACGTGGTCTTCGGCATCCCGGGCGGCGCGATCCTGCCGGCGTACGACCCGCTGTTCGACTCCACCGCGGTCCGGCACGTGCTGGTCCGGCACGAGCAGGGCGCCGGCCACGCCGCCGAGGGCTACGCGCAGGCGACCGGCCGGGTGGGCGTGTGCATCGCCACCTCCGGCCCGGGCGCGACCAACCTGGTCACCCCGATCGCCGACGCGTACATGGACTCGGTGCCGATCGTCGCGATCACCGGCCAGGTGCCGTCCGCCGCGATCGGCACGGACGCCTTCCAGGAAGCCGACATCTGCGGCATCACGCTGCCGATCACCAAGCACAACTTCCTGGTCAAGGACGCCGGTGACATCCCGCGGACGATCGCCGAGGCGTTCCACATCGCGCTGACCGGCCGGCCCGGCCCGGTGCTGGTGGACGTGCCGAAGGACGTGCTGCAGGCGACCACGTCCTTCAGCTGGCCGCCCGCGCTGGAGCTGCCCGGCTACCGGCCGGTGCTCAAGCCGCACGGAAAGCAGATCCGGGAGGCCGCCCGGCTGATGGCCGAGGCCCGCCGGCCGGTCCTCTACGTCGGCGGCGGCGTGCTGAAGGCGCACGCGGCCGCCGAGCTGCGGATCCTCGCCGAGCTGACCGGCCTGCCGGTGGTGACCACGCTGATGGCCCGCGGCGCCTTCCCGGACAGCCACCGCCAGCACCTCGGCATGCCGGGCATGCACGGCACCGTCGCCGCGGTCAGCGCGCTGCAGAAGGCCGACCTGCTCGTCGCGCTGGGCGCCCGCTTCGACGACCGGGTCACCGGCAAGCTGTCCACCTTCGCGCCGCACGCGCTGGTCGTGCACGCCGACATCGACCCGCCGAGATCTCCAAGAACCGCACCGCGGACGTGCCGATCGTCGGCGACTGCCGCGAGGTGATCATCGCAGCTGGTCGGCGGCGATGAGCGCCGAGTACGACGCCGGCCACCGGGCCGACATCTCCGCCTGGTGGGCGCAGATCGACTCCTGGCTGGCGACCTACCCGCTCGGCTACGAGGAGCCGGCCGACGGCTCGCTCGCCCCGCAGTACGTCATCGAGCGGCTGGGCAAGATCGCCGGCCCGGACGCGCTGTACGTGGCCGGCGTCGGGCAGCACCAGATGTGGGCCGCGCAGTTCATCCAGTACGAGAAGCCCTACACCTGGCTCAACTCCGGCGGCCTCGGCACGATGGGCTACTCGGTGCCGGCGGCGATGGGCGCCAAGATGGGCCGGCCGGAGGCGACCGTGTGGGCCATCGACGGCGACGGCTGCTTCCAGATGACCAACCAGGAGCTGGCCACCTGCGCGCTGGAGGGCATCCCGATCAAGGTGGCGGTCATCAACAACGGCAACCTCGGCATGGTCCGGCAGTGGCAGAACCTCTTCTACTCCGAGCGCTACAGCCAGACCGACCTGGGCACGCACAAGCACCGCATCCCCGACTTCGTGAAGCTCGCCGACGCGCTCGGCTGCGTCGGCCTGCGCTGCGAGTCCAAAGAGGACGTCGACGGCGCGATCGAGAAGGCGATGCAGATCGACGACCAGCCGGTGGTGATCGACTTCACCGTCGGGCAGGACGCCCAGGTGTGGCCGATGGTGCCGGCCGGGACGAGCAACGACGAGATCATGGCCGCGCGCGGGGTGCGGCCCGTCTGGGACGAGGTCGAGGGCTAGATGACCGCCGCACGGCCAGTCATCCAGGACGCGAGGTCGGCCGAACGGCCGGCCGAGAGGGGCTAGCAATGACCAGGCACACGCTGTCCGTGCTGGTGGAGAACAAGCCGGGCGTGCTCGCCCGGGTGGCCGGCCTGTTCAGCCGGCGCGGCTTCAACATCGAGTCGCTCGCGGTCGGCCCGACCGAGCACACCGAGATCTCCCGGATGACGATCGTGGTGAACGTGGCGGACCTGCCGCTGGAGCAGGTCACCAAGCAGCTGAACAAGCTGGTCAACGTCCTGAAGATCGTCGAGCTCGACCCGGCGCTGTCCGTGCAGCGCGAGCTGCTGCTGGTCAAGGTCCGCGCCGACCTGACCGTCCGCAGCTCGGTGCTCGAGACCGCGCAGCTGTTCCGGGCCAAGGTGGTCGACGTCAGCCCGGAGTCGGTGACCATCGAGGCGACCGGCACCGCGGACAAGCTGGAGGCGCTGACGACGGATGCTGGCGCCGTTCGGGATCCGGGAGCTGGTGCAGTCCGGGATGGTGGCGGTCGGGCGCGGCCCCCGGTCCATCACCGGCACCGCGCTGCGCTCCCTCGACCGCCCCGCCTAGCGGGGTGGGATCGCCCACTGACGACAGTCCAGAGAGGACACCGATGGCAGCGCGGATGTACTACGACGACGACGCCGATCTCGGCCTGATCCAGGGCCGCTCGGTGGCGGTGCTCGGCTACGGCAGCCAGGGCCACGCGCACGCGCTCTCGCTGCGCGACTCCGGGGTGGACGTGCGGGTGGGCCTGGCCGAGGGCTCCCGCAGCCGGGAGAAGGCCGAGGCCGAGGGGCTGCGGGTGCTGCCGCCGGCCGAGGCCTGCGAGGAGGCCGACCTGATCATGGTGCTGGTGCCGGACACCGCCCAGCGCGGCCTCTACGCCGAGGCGATCGCGCCGAGCCTGGTGCCGGGCGACGCGCTGTTCTTCGCGCACGGCTTCAACATCCGCTTCGGCCTGATCACCCCGCCCGGCGGCGTGGACGTGGCGATGGTCGCGCCGAAGGGCCCCGGGCACCTGGTGCGCCGGCAGTTCTCCGACGGCAAGGGCGTGCCCTGCCTGGTCGCGGTCGAGCAGGACGCCAGCGGCGGCGCGCTGCCGCTCGCGCTGGCGTACGCGAAGGGCATCGGCGGCACCCGGGCCGGCGTGATCGAGACGAGCTTCACCGAGGAGACCGAGACCGACCTCTTCGGCGAGCAGGCCGTGCTCTGCGGCGGCACCACGGCGCTGGTGGCGGCCGGCTTCGACACCCTGGTCGAGGCCGGCTACCAGCCCGAGGTGGCCTACTTCGAGTGCCTGCACGAGCTCAAGCTCATCGTCGACCTGATGTACGAGGGCGGCATCGCCCGGATGCGCTACTCGGTCTCCGACACCGCCGAGTACGGCGACCTGACCCGCGGTCCGCGGGTGGTCGACGAGCACGTGAAGGCGTCCATGCAGCAGATCCTGGCCGAGATCAAGGACGGCAGCTTCGCCCGGGAGTGGGTGGCCGAGGACGACGCCGGCCGGCCCACCTTCAGCGCCTTGCGGGACAAGGGCGCCGGCCACCCGATCGAGCAGACCGGCGCCCGGCTGCGCGGCCTGATGTCCTGGGTGGACAGACCCATCACCGAGACCGCCTAGTCACCCACAGTAAGCCGACGATCAGTCGTTCGGCGCCGTGTCTCCTCGCCGCCCACGCGGTGTAATCCTGGACAGGCAGCTCGTCCCGGCGGCGGTCCGGGGGTCGGCGGGAGGCGGTCGTGGGCGCAGCGGAGTCGGTGACGGTCCTCGCGGCGGAGAGCGCGCCGGCTCCCCGTCAACACGCTCGACTACACGATCCTCACGATCTACTTCGTGGTGGTCGTCGGCATCGGCGTGATGGCTCGGCGGGCCATCACGACCAGCGAGGACTTCCTGCTGTCCGGTCGGTCGCTGCCCGCCTGGATAACCGGGCTCGCGTCGTTCGTGCTCTACGGGGTGCTGCTCACCGTGGTGGGACTGTTCGACAGCGCGGCGGAGATCGCCAAGGCGGACGGCATCCGGATCAACCTGTGGATCGGGCTGGCCATGCTCCTGCTCGGTCTGCTGTTCCTGCTCTGGGTCTGGCTGCGGCCGCTGCACGTCGAGCGCCCGGCCCGCGGCGAGCCGACCGAGGGCCGCCACCGCAGCCCCTGAACCGCCTTCGGGTCCGGGCCCCGTGCCGGGCGGCGGGGTAGGTCGGGCGGCACGCCGGCCGGGCCGCGAGCCGGGCGCCGATACCATGGTCGGCGGCGTCGGCAGCGGCCCGCGCCCGCCGACCTACAGGAGCGCCCGCGTGGCCCAGCCCGACCGCCGTCCCGTCGTCCTGGTCGCCGAGCAGCTCGCCCCGTCCGCGCTCGACGTGCTGGCGGCCGACTTCGAGCTGCGGCACGTCGACGGTGCCGACCGGATCGCGCTGCTGGCGGCGCTGCCCGGCGTCGACGCCGTGGTGGTGCGCAGCGCGACCAGGATCGACGCCGAGGCGCTGGCCGCCGCCGACCGGCTCTCGGTGGTCGCGCGGGCCGGCATCGGACTGGACAACGTCGACGTCCCCGCCGCCACCGCCCGCGGCGTGCTGGTGGTCAACGCCCCGACGTCCAACATCGTCAGCGCCGCCGAGCACGCGGTCGCGCTGCTGCTCGCGGTCGCCCGCAACGTCCCGGCCGCGGACGCCGCGCTGAAGTCCGGCGAGTGGACCCGGTCCCGGTTCACCGGCGTCGAGGTCGCGGACAAGACCGTCGGCGTGGTCGGCCTCGGCCGGATCGGCGTGCTGGTCGCGCAGCGGCTGTCCGCCTTCGGCACCCGGCTGCTGGCGTACGACCCGTACGTGCAGCCGGCCCGCGCCGCCCAGCTCGGCGTCCGGCTGGTCGGGTTGGAGGAGCTGCTCGCCGAGAGCGACTTCGTCACCGTCCACCTGCCCAGGACGCCGGAGACGGTCGGCCTGATCGGCGCCCGCGAGCTGGCGCTGGCCAAGCCCGGGGTGCGGATCGTCAACGCCGCCCGCGGCGGGCTGGTGGACGAGACCGCGCTGGCCGACGCGATCCGGTCCGGCCACGTCGGCGGTGCCGGGCTGGACGTGTTCGCCACCGAGCCGACCACGGACAGCCCGCTGTTCGGGCTGCCCGGCGTGGTGGTGACCCCGCACCTCGGCGCGTCCACTGTGGAGGCACAGGACAAGGCCGGGCTGGCGGTGGCCCGGTCGGTCCGGCTGGCGCTGCAGGGCGAGTTCGTCCCGGACGCGGTGAACGTCCAGGCCGGCGGTGTGGTCGCGGAGGAGGTCCGGCCCGGCCTGCCGCTGGCGGAGAAGCTCGGCCGGGTCTTCACGGCGATGGCCGGCGGCGTCGCGCAGAGCATCACCATCGAGGTGCGCGGCGAGATCGCCGCGTACGACGTCAGCGTGCTGCAGCTGGCCGCGCTCAAGGGCGTCTTCGCGGACGTGGTGTCCGAGCAGGTGACCTTCGTGAACGCGCCGCTGCTGGCCAAGGACCGCGGGGTGGACGTCGGCCTGGCGACGTACGCGGAGTCGGAGGACTACCGCAACCTGGTGACCGTCCGCGGCGTGCTGCCGAGCGGGGAGCAGGTCGGCGTCTCCGGCACGCTCACCGGTCCCAAGCAGGTCGAGAAGCTGACGGACGTGGACGGGTACGACGTCGACCTCCGGCTGGAGGGGCACCTGCTCTTCTTCCGCTACCACGACCGGCCCGGGGTCGTCGGCGTGGTCGGCGCGCGGCTCGGGGACGCCGGCGTGAACATCGCCGGGGCCCAGGTCAGCCGGAACCGGCGCGGCGGCGAGGCGCTGATGACCCTGGCGGTCGACAACGCGGTGCCCGGCGCGGTGCTGGCCGCGATCGCGGCCGAGATCGGCGCCACGGCCGTCCGTGGCGCCGACATCGACACCGAGTAGCCGCCCGTCGTCTACCCTGCCGATTCATGCGGCTGGCGGTGATTCCGGGGGACGGCATCGGGCCCGAGGTGGTGGCGGAGGGCCTGAAGGTCCTGCGCGAAGTGGTGTCCGACGTGCAGACGACCACGTACGACCTCGGCGCGGCCCGCTGGAACCGGACCGGGGAGCTGGTGCCCGACTCGGTCGTCGCCGAGCTGCGCGGCCACGACGCGATCCTGCTCGGCGCGGTCGGCGACCCGAGCGTGCCGCCCGGCGTGCTCGAGCGCGGCCTGCTGCTGCGGCTGCGCTTCGAGCTGGACCACCACGTCAACCTGCGGCCGGTGCGGCTGTTCGCCGGGGTGCGCGGGGCGCTGGCCGGGAACCCGGCGATCGACATGGTGGTGGTCCGGGAGGGCACCGAGGGGCCGTACTCCGGCGCCGGCGGCGCGCTGCGCAAGGACAGCCCGCATGAGGTCGCGACCGAGGTCAGCCTCAACACCGCGTTCGGGATCGACCGCGTGGTGCGCGACGCCTTCCGGCGGGCGGCGGCCCGCGACCGCCGGCATCTCACCCTGGTGCACAAGACCAACGTGCTGACCCACTCCGGCTCGCTGTGGTCCCGGAAGGTGGAGGAGGTCTCCGCCGAGCACCCGGACGTGACGGTGGCCTACCAGCACGCTGATGCCGCCGCGATGTTCTTCGTCACCGATCCGGCCCGCTTCGACGTCATCGTCACCGACAACCTCTTCGGCGACATCCTCACCGACCTGGGCGCCGCCATCACCGGCGGCATCGGGCTCGCGGCGAGCGGCAACCTCGACGTCAGCCGGACCAACCCGAGCATGTTCGAGCCGGTGCACGGCAGTGCGCCGGACATCGCCGGGACCGGCCGGGCGGACCCGACCGCGACCGTGCTGTCGGTCGCGCTGCTGCTCGACCACCTCGGCCGCGGCGACCAGGCCCGCCGGGTGGAGGCGGCGGTCGCCTTCGACCTGGCCACCCGCGACCACACCGATCCGGGCAAGACGGACGCCATCGGCGACCGGCTGGCCGCGCTGACCAGCCAGCACCACCCTGGCTAACCCGGACCTGGTGGCGGCCGGAGCGGCCGGGGTGGGATCGTAGGACGTCCGAGTACCCCGACCAGCAGGGCCACCGCCGAAGGAGTCGACCCGTGCCGATCACGCCGACCGCCAAGATCTGGATGAACGGCACGCTGGTGGACTGGGACGACGCCACGGTGCACGTCCTGAACCCGACGATGCACTACGGCTGGGGCGTCTTCGAGGGCATCCGGGCGTACCAGACCGCCCGCGGGCCGGCCGTCTTCCGGCTGACCGACCACATCGTCCGGCTGCTGCGGTCGGCCAGGATCTACCTGATGGACCCGGGCTTCAGCCGGGACGAGCTGGTGGCGGCGGTCAAGGAGACCGTCCGGGTCAACGACGTCGAGTCCTGCTACATCCGGCCGCTGGTCTACCTCGGCTACGGCGAGATGGGGCTCAACCCGCTGCCGAGCCACGTGGAGACGGCGATCGCGGTGTGGCCGTGGGGGCTCTACCTGGGGCCGGAGGCGCTGGAGGCCGGCTGCCGGGCGATGACGTCGAGCTGGCAGCACATCAACCAGAACTCGATCGCCCCGCAGGGCAAGGGCACCGGGCAGTACGTGAACTCGTCGCTGAGCAAGGTCGCGGCGCTGAAGGCCGGCTACGACGAGGCCATCCTGCTCAGCCCGGCCGGCAACGTGGTGCAGGGCACCGGGGAGAACATCTTCGTCGTCAACGGCCGCCGGCTCATCACCCCGCCGGTGCAGGAGGGCCTGCTCGAGGGCGTCACCCGCGACTGCGTCATGCAGATCGCCGGCGACCTCGGCTACGAGGTGGTCGAGCACGCGCTCGTCCGCACCGACCTCTACCTTGCCGACGAGGCGTTCTTCACCGGCACCGCGGCCGAGGTGGTGCCGATCGCCGAGGTCGACGACCGCCCGGTCGGCGCCGGCCGTCCCGGGCCGGTGAGCCGGGAGATCATCGAGGTCTTCTCGGCCGCCACCCGCGGCGAGGTCGACCGCTACAAGGAGTGGAACGAGTACGTCCGGGACTGAACTCATCCGGGGGCGGCCCCCGGGACCCCCGGGCGGGCGCTTCCGCTGGCTGGTGTCGTTGATCACCGGGCTCACCCAACGAGCCCCGCCGGGGGCGGGGACCCCGGCGGCCTGGCAGCACCTCGGCAGCCAGACCACCCGGTGCCAAGGGAAACCGGGTGACGGCGGCGCGACACTGAGGGCGTGCTGACCGACCTGTGGCCGCTGTTCGGGCTGGTGCTGCGCACGCCGCGGCTCGAGCTCCGGCTGCCCTCGCTGGAGCAGCTCGCCGAGCTCGGCGGGCTGGCCGCCGAGGGCGTCCACGACCCAGCGACGATGCCCTTCACCGTGCCGTGGACCGACCTGCCGCCGCCGGAGCGGGCCCGGTCGGTGTTGCAGTGGCAGTGGCGGCAGTGGGCCGAGCTGTCGCCGGCAGCAGTGGTCGCTCGGACTGGTGGTGATCGGCCGACGGCCAGGTGCTCGGCGTGCAGGAGCTCGTTGCCGGCGACTTCGCGGTGACCCGCGAGGTGCATACCGGCTCCTGGCTCGGCCGGCGGCACCACGGGCAGCGGCATCGGCACCGAGATGCGGGCGGCGGTGCTGCACCTCGCCTTCGTCGGCCTCGGCGCCGAGTACGCCACGTCCGGCGCCTTCATCGACAACCCGCGTCGCTCGGCGTCTCCCGCAAGCTGGGGTACGCCGAGGACGGCGAGTCCACGGGTGGCGCGGCGCGGCGGCCGGCGACCGAGCAGCGGCTGCGGCTGGACCGGCCGGGATGGGAGGCGCACCGGACGGTGCCGGTCGAGATCGAGGGCCTGGCCCCGTGCCTGCCGCTGCTCGGCGCGGACGAGGCGCCCGCGGCGCCCTGAGTTATCGTCGGGCGGACGGGGCCCCGCGCTGGGAGGAGTGGCCGTGGTCGAGTCGACGGCGCCACCCGCTCCCGCGCCGCGCGGCGACGACGAGGCGGCGTTCCGCCCGGTCCGCGGCGGCAACGCCTTCGAGGAGACGGTCGAGCGGTTGCTGCAGGCGATCAAGCTCGGGCGTCGTGCAGCGACGGCGACCGGCTGCCGGCCGAGCGCGCGCTGGCCGCCCGGCTCGGCGTCAGTCGGATGACGCTGCGGGAGGCGATCCGGGACGCTGCGGCAGGCCGGGTTCGTCGAGTCGCGCCGCGGCCGGCTCGGCGGCACCTTCGTCACGCTACCGCCCGGCGGCCGTGGCGGTCCCGCTCGCCGAGGTCCGGCAGCGGGCGCGGGAGCTGGGCGGCTCGACTCGAGGACGTGCTGGCGCTGCGCCGCGTGCTCGACGTGGGCGCCGCCGAGCTGGCCGCCCGCCGCCAGCTGTCCGACGGACGAGCGGGCGTTGCCTGCGCGGCCGGCTGGACGACTGCGACCGGAGCCCGACCGGCCGGCTACCGCCAGCTGCGACTCCCGGCTGCACCTCGCGCTCGCCGAGCTGTCACCGGCTCCGCCGTCGCTGGCCGCCGCGGTGGCCGACGTCCGCGTGCGGGTCAACGACCTGCTCGACGCGATCCCGCTGCTGCCGCGCAACATCGGGCACTCCGACGCCCAGCACCGCGACCGATCGTCGCCGCGGTGCTCGCCGGCGACCCGTGACCGGTGCCCGGCGCGGCGATCGAGGAGCACCTCGACGGCACCGCCGCACTGCTGCGCGGTTTCCTCGGCTGAGCACCCTGCCCTCCCGCCGATCTGAGGTTGCGCGCGCTCTCGTCGGCGAGTCGCACGACACCACCCCAAGATCGGCGGGGATGGTCCTTGACAGGCCCTGCCCGCGGTGGGTCAATTCGGCCAATGGACTGACCTCAGTCCATTTCGCGAGCGGAGGTCCCCGTGGCCACGACCGACGACCCCACCGCCGGCCGCCACCGCCCGGTGCCGCCCGACGGCCTCGACAACGCCCAGGGCGGCGTCGGCGACCGAGACACGCCGCCGGCTGCACGAGCTCGGCTACGCCCAGGAGCTGCGCCGCAGCATGTCGGCGTTCTCCAACTTCGCCGTCTCGTTCACGATCATCTCGATCCTGTCCGGCTGCCTGACGCTCTACCGGTTCGGCATGAACACCGGCGGCCCGGCCGTGATCGTCTGGGGCTGGCTGTTCGTCGGCGTCGATGACCCTGTTCGTCGGCCTGGCGATGGCCGAGGTCTGCTCCAGCTACCCGACCGCCGGCGGCCTCTACTACTGGTCGGCGAAGCTGGCCCGCCGCAACGGCCGCGGCCTGGTCCTGGTTCACCGGCTGGTTCAACTTCCTCGGCCAGGTCGCGGTCACCGCCGGCATCGACTTCGGCGCCGCCTTCTTCCTCAACGCGCTGCCTCGACCTGCAGTTCGGCTTCGAGCGCCACGCCCGGGCACACGATCCTCCTGTTCGGGCTGATCCTCGCTGCTGCACGGCCTGCTCAACACCTTCGGCGTCGCGGCTGGTCGCGATGCTCAACGACATCAGCGTGTGGTGGCACGTCGTCGGCGTCGCGGTCATCGTCGGCGCGCTGGTGTTCGTGCCCGACCGAGCACCAGTCGCGCCGACTTCGTCTTCACCGAGTTCGTCAACAACACCGGCTGGAGCAGCGACGTTCTACGTCGTGCTGCATCGGCCTGCTGCTGGCGCAGTACACGTTCACCGGGTACGACGCCTCCGCGCACATGACCGAGGAGACCCACGACGCCGCGACGCGCGGGCCCGCGCGGCATCGTCATGTCGATCGTGGTGTCGCTCGTCGCCGGCTGGGTGCTGCTGCTCGGCGTCACCTTCGCGATCCAGGACTACGACGGCGCGCTCGACAGCGCGACCGGCGTGCCGCCGGCGCAGATCTTCATCGACGCGCTCGGCGAGACCGGCGGCAAGCTGCTGCTCGCTGATCGTCATCGTCGCCCAGCTGTTCTGCGGCATGGCGTCGGTCACCGCCAACTCGCGGATGATCTACGCCTTCTCCCGCGACGGCGCGCTGCCGGCCTCGCAGCTTCTGGCACCGGATCAACCCGCGCACCCGCACGCCCACCAACGCGATCTGGCTCGCCGCGGTCGGGCGCGTTCCTGCTCGGCCTGCCGTACCTGTGGAACGCCACCGCCTACGCCGCGGTCACGTCCGATCGCGGTCATCGGCCTCTACATCGCCTACGTCATGCCGACGCTGCTGCGGCTGCGCCAGGGCGACGACTTCGAGCGCGGACCGTGGCACCTCGGGCGCTGGAGCCGGCCGATCGGCATCGTCGCGGTGGCCTGGGTCGCGTTCATCACCGTGCTGTTCATGCTGCCGCAGGTCAGCCCGGTCACCCGGACGACGTTCAACTACACGCCGGTCGCCGTGCTCGTGGTCCTCGGCTTCGCCGGCATCTGGTGGCTGGTCTCCGCCCGCCAGTGGTTCACGGGCCCGAAGGTCCAGGGCTCGCCCGAGGAGCTGGCCGCGATCGAGCGCGACCTGGAGCGCGACCGGGTGACCGTCGCCGGCGCCGCCCGGGAGCGGCCGCCTCGACCTCGAGGGCCTCCGCGTCGAGGTCGAGGCCGGCCGGCTCGACACGGTCCTGCTCGCCATCGCCGACATGCAGGGCCGCCTGCAGGGCAAGCGCATGGCGGCCGAGCACGTGATCAGCGACGTGCTGCCCGGACACGGTCCGCCCGGGACGGTCGAGGGCTGCGACTACCTGCTGGCCGTCGACGTCGACATGAACACCGTCGACGGCTACGCGCTGTCGTCCTGGTCGCAGGGCTACGGCGACCTGGTGCTGCGCGCCCGGACCTGGACACGATCCGGCTGGATCCCCTGGCACGAGGGGACCGCGCTGATCCACTGCGACGTCGAGCGGGCGGACGGCACGCCGGTGGCAGCCGTCGCCCCGCCAGGTGCTGCGCCGCCAGCTCGACCGGCTGGCCGAGCACGGCTGGAGCGCGCAGGTCGGGACCGAGCTGGAGTTCATGCGTCTTCCGACGACACCTACGAGCAGGCCTGGCGCTCGGACTACCGCGGGCCTGACGCCCGGCCAACCAGTACAACGTCGACTACTCGATCGCTCGGCACCGCCCGGATCGAGCCGCTGCTGCGCCGGATCCGACTCGGCATGGCCGGCGCCGGGCATGGTCGTCGAGTCGGCCAAGGGCGAGTGCAACCTCGGCCAGCACGAGATCGCGTTCCGCTACGGCGAGGCGCTGTCCACCTGCGACGACCACGTCGCTCTACAAGACCGGCGCGAAGGAGATCGCGGCGCAGGAGGGCCTGAGCGGTCACCTTCATGGCCAAGTACGACGAGCGCGAGGGCAACTCCTGCCACGTCCACCTGTCGCTGTCGCGACGCCGGCCGGCGACCCGGTGTTGGCTCGGCGACGGCGACCACGGCGCGGTCGGCCGCTGATCGACTCGTTCCTGGCCGGGCTGCTGGCCGGGCCTGCGCGAGCTGACCCTGTTCAGCGCGCCGAACGTCAACTCGTACAAGCGCTACGTCGCCGGCTCGCTTCGCGCCGACCGCGGTCGCCTGGGGGCTGGACAACCGCACCTGCGCACTGCGGGTGGTCGGGCACTCGCCGCGCTCGCTGCGGGTCGAGGACCGGGTGCCGGGCGGCGACGTCAACCCCTACCTGGCGGTGGCCTCGATCATCGCCGCCGGGCTGGACGGGGTGGAGCGCGAGCTGCCGCTGGAGCCGGCCTTCGTCGGCAACGCCTACGCCGACCCGACCCGGCCGCGGGTGCCCGCCACCCTGCGCGAGGCGGCCGAGCTGTGGTCGGCGAGCGAGCTGGCGCAGCGCGCCTTCGGCGCCGAGGTCGTCGAGCACTACGCCAACAACGCCCGGGTGGAGCTGGCCGCCTTCGATGCGACGGTGACCGACTGGGAGCGGCGGCGGGGGTTCGAGCGGCTGTGAGCCGGTGGGCACGGTGAAGCTGGTCAACCCGGCCACCGAGCAGGTGCTCGGCGACGTCGGGTCGGCGACCGTGGCCGATGCCGACGCCGCGGTCGCCCGGGCGGTGGCCGCATACCCGGCGTGGAAGGCGGTGGCGCCGGCGGACCGGGGGCGGCTGCTGCGCCGCTTCGCGGACGCGGTCGACGCGGACCGGGAGCGGCTGGCGGGACTGGAGGTGGCCAACGCCGGCCACACGATCGGCAACGCCCGGTACGAGGCCGGGCTGGTGCGCGACGTCCTGCACTACTACTCGGCCGCGCCGGAGCGCCTGTTCGGCCGGCAGATCCCGGTCGCCGGCGGGGTCGACCTGACCTTCCGGGAGCCGCTCGGCGTGGTCGCGGTGATCGCGCCGTGGAACTTCCCGATGGCGATCGCCTCGTGGGGCCTGGCGCCCGCGCTGGCGGCCGGCAACCCCGTCGTGCTCAAGCCGGCGGAGCTCACCCCGCTGACTGCGCTGCGGCTGGCCGAGCTGGCGCTGGAGGCCGGCCTGCCGGACGGCGTGCTGCAGGTCGTGACCGGCAAGGGCGCCGTGGTCGGGCAGCGGCTGGTCGAGCACCCGGACGTCCGCAAGGTCGTGTTCACCGGGTCCACCGAGGTCGGCCGGCAGGTGCTGGCCGCCGCCGCGGCGACGGTGAAGCGGGTGACGCTGGAGCTGGGAGGCAAGTCGGCGAACGTCGTCTTCGCCGACGCCGACCTCGAGCGTGCGGCGGCCACCGCGCCGGCCTCCGTCTTCGACAACGCCGGGCAGGACTGCTGCGCCCGCTCCCGGGTCCTCGTCCAGCGGTCGGTGTACGAGCGCTTCCTGCAGTTGCTGGAGCCCGCCGTGCTCGGCTTCCGGGTCGGCGACCCGACATCCGCCGAGACCCAGATGGGCCCGCTGATCAGCGCCGCGCACCGGGAGACGGTCGCGTCGTACGTGCCGGCCGAGGCGCCGGTCGCGGTGCGCGGGAGTGCACCGGCCGGCCCGGGGTACTGGTACCCCCCGACGGTGCTCGCCCCGGTCTCGCCGCGCGACCGGGTCGCGGTGGAGGAGGTCTT
Source organism: uncultured Actinomycetota bacterium (assembly GCA_963785005.1). GTDB lineage: Bacteria > Actinomycetota > Actinomycetes > Mycobacteriales > CADCTP01 > CADCTP01. The sequence goes on along the minus strand of CAWATS010000007.1, from coordinate 657,503 downwards.
CGGCCCGGTGCTGGCGGTGATCCCCTTCTCCGACGAGGCCGACGCGGTCCGGCTGGCCAACGACTCGCCGTACGGGCTGTCGGGTTCGCTGTGGACCCGGGACGTGGGCCGGGCGCTGCGGGTGGCGCGGGCGGTGGAGACGGGCACGCTGTCGGTGAACTCGCACTCCTCGGTCCGCTACGGCACCCCGTTCGGCGGGATGAAGCAGTCCGGCCTCGGGCGCGAGCTGGGGCCGGACGCGCTCGACGCCTTCACCGACGTCAAGAACGTGTTCCTGGCCACGGAGTAGCGGGCAACCGGGAGTGAGCGTGCGCGGTCTGGACGGCAAGGTCGCCGTGGTGACGGGAGCGGCCAGCGGCATCGGCGCGGAGGCTGCCCGCCGGCTGGCCGAGGAGGGCGTCCGCGTCGTCGTCGCCGACCTGTCCGACGACGCCGGCAAGGAGGTCGCCGACCAGGTCGACGGTCTCTACGTCCGCTCGGACGTGACCTCGCCGGCGGACGTGCAGGCGATGTACGCGGCCGCGTCCGGCCACTTCGGACGGCTGGACGTCCTTGTCAACAACGCCGGGATCTCCCCGCCGGACGACGAGTCCATAGTGGACACCGATCTCGACGCGTGGCGACGGGTCCAGGAGGTGAACCTCACCGGCGTCTTCCTGTGCTGCAAGTACGGCATCCCGTGGCTGCTCGCCGGCGGCGGCGGATCGGTCGTGAACACCGCCTCGTTCGTCGCGGTGATGGGCGCGGCGACCTCGCAGATCTCGTACACGGCCTCGAAGGGCGGTGTGCTGGCGCTGAGCCGGGAGCTCGGCGTGCAGTTCGCCCGGCAGGGCGTCCGCGTCAACGCGCTGTGTCCGGGGCCGGTCGACACCCCGCTGCTGCGCGAGCTGTTCGCGGCCGACCCGGAGCGGGCGGCGCGCCGGCTGGTACACGTGCCGATGGGCCGCTTCGCCGCGGCCGGCGAGATCGCCGCCGCGATCGCCTTCCTGGCCAGCGACGACGCCTCGTTCATCACGGCGTCCACCTTCCTCGTCGACGGCGGGATCACCGCGGCCTACGTGACGCCGCTGTGACCCGACCCCTGGTGGGCATCACGTCCTATGTGGACAAGGCGAGCTGGTCCACCTGGGACCGCGAGGCCACCCTGCTGCCGCAGGCGTACGTGACCGCCGTCCACCTGGCCGGCGGCCGCGCGCTGGTGGTGCCGCCGTCGCCGGACGGGGCCGCGGAGCTGGTCGCCGCCCTGGACGGGTTGATCCTGGCCGGCGGCGCGGATCTGGACCCGGCGCTCTACGGCGCCGAGGCGGAAGCGTGGACGACCGACGTCCGGCCGGACCGGGACGGCGGCGAGGTGCCGCTGCTGCGGGCCGCGGTCGACGCCGACCTGCCGGTGCTCGGGATCTGCCGGGGAATGCAGCTGATGGTGGCCGTCGCCGGTGGGCGGCTGGTGCAGCACCTGCCGGACGCCCTCGGCTCCGACCGGCACCGCGCCGGGCAGGGCGTCTACGCCCGGCACGGCGTGCGGACGGTGCCGGGCAGCCGGCTCGCCGGGCTGGTCGGCGAGCAGATCGAGGTGCCGAGCTACCACCACCAGGGCGTCGAGGATCCCGGTGAGCTGGCCGTCAGCGCGCACGCCGACGACGGCACGATCGAGGGCGTCGAGGTGCCGGACGCGCGCTTCCGGGTCGGCGTCCTCTGGCACCCGGAGCAGGACACCAACGGGCGGCTCTTCGAAGGCCTGGTCGCCGCGGCCCGCTGAACCCGCCGGACGTCAGCGTTCCGTCCCTGGATCGTGGCCGGATCGTGAGCCTCGCTGCGTACAGTCCGGGCCGAGGCGCTGCCCTGGGAGGCCCACCGTGCCGGACGATCGCGAGGCGTCGCGGCCGGTCTCCAGGCGACTGCTCGCCGACCACCGCACCAACCTTGCCCTCGGGGCGTTGCTGGTCTCGGCTGTCGCCAGCGGCCTGACCGCCAACACCGCCGGCACCGGCTGGGGACGCTGGGTCGTGGTGGCGCACGGCAGCTGCGGGCTCGGGCTGGTCGTGCTGTCGCGGCGCAAGTCCCGGATCGCCCGGCGCTCCCTCGGCCGACCCCGCCGCCGGCCGGGCTCGACCGTGTCGCTGGTGCTGGCGGCGCTCGTCGTCGCGACCGTCGCATCCGGACTGCTCGCCTCCGCCGGCACCACCCGGCACCTCGGCCCGCTCACGATCATGCAGGTGCACATCGGCGCCGCCGCGCTGGCCGTGCCGCTGGCGATCTACCACTTCCGCCGCCGCGTGTTCCGGGTTCGTGCGGCCGGCCTGGACCGGCGCACCTTCCTGCGCGCCGGTCTGGTCGCCGCGGCCGCCGGCGGCGCCTGGCTCGGCTGGGAGGGTCTGCTGCGGGCCGCCGACGCGCCGGGGGCCCGGCGCCGGTTCACCGGGTCGCACGAGACCGGGTCGGGCAACCCCAGGGCGATGCCGGTCACCCAGTGGCTGGACGACTCGGTGCAGCGCGTCGATCCCAGCACCTGGCGGCTGCGCGCCGGCACCACCGAGCTCACCCTCGACCAGCTGCGCGGCCTGCCGTCCGACTCCGTGACCGCGGTGCTGGACTGCACCAGCGAGTGGTGGTCCGAGCAGGACTGGCGCGGCGTCCGGCTGGACCGGCTGGTCGAGCTCGGCGGTGCCCGCAGCGTCGAGGTGCGCTCGGCCACCGGCTACGCGCTGCGGCTGCCGGCGCGGGACCTGGACAAGCTCTGGCTGGCGTACGAGGCGGGCGGCCGCCCGCTCAGCCCCGGCCACGGCTTCCCGGCCCGGCTGGTGGCTCCCGGCCGCCGCGGCTTCTGGTGGGTGAAGTGGGTGACCGGCATCCAGCCGTCCGACATCCCGTGGTGGGTGCAGTCGCCCTTCCCGCTGACCTGACGGCAAGGCGGGTGTCCGCACGCCACTCCCCGGGGGAAGCTACGACTCATGCGTGCCCGGCAGGGACCGCACGTGCTGCGGCGGTCCGGGGTGGTGGTCCTCGCGACCGTGACGGCCCTCGGCGGGGCCGGGTGCACGTCCGGCCGCGACCGCGCGGCGGCGGACGCCTCGATGTCGGTCTCCCCGCAGGCGGCGCTGCTCGACCGGCCCGTGACGGTGTCGGTGCGGGGCCTGCCGGCGGGCGCGCGGACGACCGTCACCGCGACGGCCTCCGACGCGGGCGGCACGAGCTGGTCCGCGTCCGCCGACTTCCAGGCGAGTTCGGCCGGGACCGTCTCCCTCGACCAGCTGCCCGTGCGGGGCAGCTATGCCGGGTCGAACCCGATGGGGCTGTTCCAGTTCATGGCACCCCCGCCGGACGTCACCAGGATCTCCTTCGAGCAGCCCGTCTCCGGTGGCTACGACGTCACTCTGACCGCCACGGTCTCCGGCAGGGTCGTCGCCAGCACCAGCGTCCGGCGCCAGACGCCCGCCGGGGCCGGCGTCACCGCGAAGGACCTGCGACCGCCCGGCGACGGCGTCCACGGCACCGTCTACCAGCCGAAGGACACCACCACGGCGCCGCGACCCGCGGTGCTCGTGTTCGGCGGCTCGGAGGGCGGCCTGCATCCGGCCGTGACGCTGACGGCCTCGCTGCTCGCGGCGCACGGCTATCCGAGCCTGGCCCTGGCGTACTTCAAGGAGCCCGGCCTGCCCCAGAGCCTGACCGCGGTCCCGCTCGAGTACTTCGCCCGGGCGCTCGCGCTGCTGCGCGCGCAACCCGGAGTGGACCCGCGCCGGGTCTTCGTCATGGGTGCCTCGCGCGGGGGTGAAGCCGCCCTGCTGTTCGGCGCGTACTTCCCGCGGCTCGTCAACGGCGTCATCGCCCAGGTCCCCGGGTCGTACGTCAACTCCGCCATACCCGTCAGCGGCCGCTCGGCCTGGACCCTTCGCGGCCGGGACCTTCCCTACGCCGGCGCGGCGAAGTTCGGGGCGCCGGCGGCGTCGGTGGACCCGCGGGCGCTCATCCCGGTCGAGCGGATCCGTGGCCCCATCCTGCTCAGCTGCGGCGAGATGGACGTGGTCTGGCCGTCGTGCGGCTACGTCGACGACATCACCGGCCGCCTCGCCGCCCGCAGGTTCGCTCATCCGGTCACCGCGCTGCGCTACCCCGACGCCGGTCACCTCGCCGGCACGATTCCGCCCTACACCAGCGTCACCGACGGCGCGGTCGCGAAGTCCGGCGGCACCGTGGCCGGCATCCAGACCGCGAGCGTCGACGTCCAGACCAGAGTGCTCGCCCTGCTGGCGTCGCGGTGATCGCTGTCCCGGATGCTGGGACGGGCGGTCTTCGCCGGTGCCCGCACCGAGCTGCCGCTGCGGGACGCGCAGCTGGTCGCCGTCGGGCGACCCGCAAGGCGGGGGAAGCTCACCAGGGCGCGTCCACCCACGCCCGAAGGGTCGCCTGCTTCCTGGCGCTGACGACCGGCAGGCCCCAGCCTGCCGGCATGCTGCCCTCCGGCAGCTCCGGCACCCGGGTCGTGCGGAGCAGGTCGACGGCCCGCGAGCGGGCGAGGCCCGCCTCCCGGTGCCGCCCGCTGGCCCGGGCGGCCTCCGCCTGGACGGCGAGCGCGGCGACTTGGTCGGGCACGCAGACCGGAGGCAGTGGGGCACCGCGGCGGAACGCGGCCAGCGACTCCGTCGCCGCCCGGTACGCCTCCTCGGGTCGGGCCTCATCGACCGCGGTCTGGGCGACGGTCAGCGCCGCGTACGCCAGGCACCCCGTCGTCGACCTCGCCCTGCCCCGGGAACGCCACCATCGCGGCACGCGCGGCCGCAACCGCGTCGTCGAGCCGGCCGAGGCGGACCAGCACGGCGGACTGCCGGGCGTGCATGGGTTTCCCGTTTCCGGCCGGATGTGTCTAGACTTCGCGACGTGCAGCACCTCTCGATGGTGATTATCACCTAGCGCGCCGGCGAGCAAGACCGCCAGCGCGCAGACCTCCCGCATCCGCGGGGGGTCTTTTCGTTTGCAAGGAGAAGCCGGTGCCCGACGACTCGTTCCACGTCTTCGACACGACGCTGCGCGACGGCGCCCAGGGCGAGGGCATGTCGTTCTCGGTGGCCGACAAGCTCGCGGTGGCCCGGCTGCTCGACGAGCTCGGCGTCGGATTCGTCGAGGGCGGCTGGCCCGGCGCGCTGCCCAAGGACACCGAGTTCTTCGCCCGTGCCCGCACCGAGCTGCCGCTGCGGCACGCGCAGCTGGTCGCCTTCGGGGCGACCCGCAAGGCGGGCGCGCGGGCCGCCGCCGACCCGCAGGTGCTCGCCCTGCGCGACGCGCAGACACCGGTGGTCTGCCTGGTCGCCAAGTCCGACCTGCGGCACGTGCACCAGGCCCTGCGCACCACGCCGGAGGAGAACCTGGCCATGGTCGCCGACACCGTCGGCTTCCTGGTCGCCGAGGGGCGCCGGGTCTTCCTCGACTGCGAGCACTTCTTCGACGGCTACGCGAAGGACCGGGACTACGGGCTGCGGGTGCTGGAGGCGGCGTTCGGTGCCGGCGCCGACGTCGGAGTGCTGTGCGACACCAACGGCGGCATGCTGCCGATGGGTGTCGGCCGGGTGGTGGCCGAGGTGGTCGAGCGGACCGGCTTCCGGGTCGGCATGCACGCGCAGAACGACACCTGGTGCGCGGTGGCCAACACGCTGGCCGCCGTCGACGCCGGCGCCACCCACGTGCAGGGCACCGCCAACGGCTACGGCGAGCGGCCCGGCAACGCGGACCTGTTCGCCGTGCTCGGCGGACTGGAGCTCAAGATGGGCCGGCAGGTGCTCCCGGCCGGCTGTCTCGGCGAGATGATGCGAGTGGCGCATGCCGTCGCGGAGATCGCGAACAAGGCCCCGAACCCCCAACAGGCGTACGTCGGGATGTCGGCCTTCGCTCACAAGGCGGGGCTGCACGCCAGCGCGATCAAGATCAGCCCGGACCTCTACAACCACGTGGATCCGGCGCTGGTGGGCAACGACATGCGCATCCTCGTCACCGAGATGGCCGGCCGGGCCTCCGTCGAGCTGAAGGGCCGCGAGCTCGGCGTCGACCTGTCCGCGCGGCCGGACGCCGTCGGCCGGGTCGGTCGAGCGGGTCAAGGGCCTGGAGGCCGACGGCTGGTCCTTCGAGGCCGCGGACGCGTCGTTCGAGCTGCTGCTGCGCGCCGAGCTGCGGGGAGGACGTCGACCGGCACTTCCGGCTGGAGTCGTACCGGGTGATCGTGGAGCGGCGCGAGGACGGCCGGGTCGTCAGCGAGGCCACCGTGAAGATGCACGCGAAGGGCGAGCGGATCGTCGCCACCGGCGAGGGCAACGGCCCCGTCAACGCCCTCGACCGCGCGCTGCGCAGCGCGCTCGAGGCATACCACCCCGAGCTGGCCGGGTTGGAGCTGACCGACTACAAGGTGCGGATCCTGGACGGCCGGCACGGGACGGACGCGGTGACCCGGGTGCTGGTCGAGACCGGCGACGGCCGTCGCGAGTGGACGACCGTCGGGGTGCACGCCAACGTCATCGAGGCGTCCTGGCTCGCGCTGGTGGACGCCGTCCGCTACGGCCTGCTGTCCGCCGCGCCCGACCCCGGCTGAGCCGGCCTCAGCCGTCGGCGGGCGGAGGGCCGGGACAGCGCCGCGCACCCGCCGCCGGTGCCGCAGACGCATCCGGCGCAGCGGCGCTCGACCGGCGGGGCGGACGGGCGCGGCCGCGGCAGCACCGACCGGACCCGTACCGCGACGATGGTGACCAGCACGCCCGTCAGCAGCAACGGCAGCGCCAGCAGCCGGGCGGGCAGCGGCCCCATCGTCACCCAGGGCAGCAGGCCGGCGAGCAGCAGCGCGGCGGCGAGCACGCCCAGCCGGACCACCGCCCGCCGCCGGGCCTGCGCCGCGTCCCGACCGTCACCCGCCCAGTATCGCCCGCCTCCGGTGACCCGCCGCGCACCCGGGTAGCCTGCCGGCCGTGCGCATCGCCCGCTTCGCCACCCCGTCCGGGCAGGTCGCGTTCGGCAAGGTGGAGGGCGAGCCGGGCGCGCCGGCCGAGGCGCTGACGGTGGCGGCGATCGCCGAGCACCCGTTCGGGCAGATCGTCCTCACCGGCGAGCGCTGGGCACTGCCCGACGTCCGGCTGCTCGCCCCGCTGCTGCCGAGCAAGATCGTCGGCATCGGCAAGAACTACGCCGAGCACGCGGCCGAGATGGGCGGCGAGCCGCCGGCCGCGCCGCTGCTGTTCCTCAAGCCGCCCACCGCGGTGATCGGGCCCGGCGACGCGGTCCGGCTGCCGGTCGACTCCAGCCAGGTCGACTACGAGGGCGAGCTGGCGGTCGTGATCGGCGCCGCTGGGCGCCCGGGACGTCCCGCGCGAGCGGGCGCTGGACACCGTGCTCGGCTACACCGTCGCCAACGACGTGACCGCCCGCGACGTCCAGCGGGCGGACGGGCAGTGGACCCGGGCCAAGGGCTACGACTCGTTCTGCCCGCTCGGGCCGTGGATCGAGACCGTGCTGGACCCGTCCGACCTCGCCGTCCGGACCGAGCTCGACGGCGAGCTGAGGCAGGACTCCCGCACCTCGCTGCTGCATCCACGACGTCGCCACGCTGGTCTCGTACGTCTCGCACGTCATGACGCTGCTGCCCGGCGACGTGATCCTGACCGGCACCCCCGCCGGGGTCGGGCCGATGGCGCCCGGGCAGACGGTGTCGGTCACCGTCGAGGGCATCGGCACGCTGGCCAACCCGGTCCGGTCCAGGTGACCGTGCCCGCCGACTCCACCGGGCCGGTCCGGGTCCGCTTCCCGCCGTCGCCGACCGGCGACCTGCACGTCGGCAACGTCCGCAGCGCGCTGTTCAACTGGGCCTTCGCCCGCCACCACGGCGGCGCGTACGTGCTGCGCATCGAGGACACCGACCGCGCCCGCAGCACCGAGGAGTCCTACCGCGGGGTGCTCGACGACCTGCGCTGGCTCGGCCTGGACTGGGACGAGGGACCCGAGGTCGGCGGTCCGCACGCGCCGTACCGGCAGTCGGAGCGGCTGCCGCTCTACGCCGAGGTCGCCAAGGCGCTGCACGAGGCCGGCTACGCGTACGAGAGCTACAGCACCGACGACGAGGTACGGGCCCGGCGGGCGGCCCGCGGCGAGAAGACCCAGGGGTACGACAACCACGACCGGACCCTCACCTCGGCCGAGATCGCCGCCTTCCGGGCCGAGGGCCGCCGACCGGTGCTGCGCTTCCGGATGCCGGACGAGCCGGTCGTCTTCGACGACCTCATCCGCGGCGAGGTGGTCTTCGAGCCGGCCAACGTGCCGGACTTCGTGCTCGTGCGCGCGGACGGCTTCCCGCTCTACCCGCTGGTCAACCCGGTCGACGACGCGCGTCATGCGGATCACCCACGTGCTGCGCGGCGAGGACCTGCTCGCCTCCACGCCCGAGGCAGATCCCGCTGCACGCGGCGCTGCGGTCGCTGGGTCTGCGCCGACGGGCCGCTGCCGCGCTTCGGGCACCTGCCGTTCGTGCTCGGCGAGGGCAACCAGAAGCTGTCCAAGCGGGTGCCCGAGTCGTCCCTGGGCCACCTGCGCGCCGACGGCTACCTGCCCGAGGGCGTGCTCAACTACCTCGCCCTGCTGGGCTGGTCGATCGGCGGCGACCGCGAGCTGTTCACGCTGGCGGAGATGGCCGCGGCGTTCACGCTCGACCGGGTCTCCCGCAACCCGGCGCGCTTCGACGCCAAGAAGCTCACCGCCGTCAACGGCGTGAAGATCCGCGAGCTGCCGGCGGCGGAGTTCCGGCGGCGGCTGCTGCCGTTCCTGGTCTCGGCCGGGCTGGTCTCGACGCCGCCGTCTCCCGCCTCAGCTGACGGTCGTCGAGGCGGCGGCGCCGCTGGTGCAGGAGCGGGTGGCCAGGCTGACCGAGGCGGTCGAGCTGCTCGCGCTTCCTGCTCGTCGACGACGCGTCCTTCGCGGTCGACCCGGCGGCGGCCGAGAAGACGCTCGGCCCGGCGGCGGCGCCGGTGCTGGACGCGGCGGTGGCGGTGCTGGAGCGCGCTGCCGGACTGGACCGGGGCGGACGTCCAGGAGGCGCTGGAGGGGGCGCTGGTGGACTCGCTCGGGCTGCGGCCGCGGGTCGCGTACGGGCCGGTGCGGGTCGCGGTGACGGGCCGCACCGTGTCGCCGCCGCTCTTCGAGTCCCTCGAGCTGCTCGGTCGGGACCGGACGCTGGCGCGGCTGCGCTCCGCCCGTGCCGGCTTGGGGTGAGGTCGCGGCGTCGGCTATGCTTGGTGGCCGGTGCGCCGGGCAGTTGGGCGCGCCGATTGGGGTATGGGGTAATTGGCAGCCCGGCTGATTCTGGTTCAGCTAGTCTAGGTTCGAGTCCTGGTACCCCAGCGCCACGGAGCGATCCGCAGGCAATGTGATCCGCACGGCCCCGTCGTCTAGAGGCCCAGGACGCCGCCCTCTCAAGGCGGTAGCGCCGGTTCGAATCCGGTCGGGGCTACATCCCTGGGTTCCCCCTGTCCTCGCTGGCGAGGACCAGGGGGATTCCGCTTTGTCCGGCCTCCGCGCACCCCCGCCGCAGGCGGCGGGGGCCCCGCCCGGAGGCCGAGGGGTTCGGGTGGGCTGCTCAGCCGGTGGCTGCGGGGCCGGTCGGTGCCGCGGTGCCCCGGGGTAGGAATGCCGAGGCCACCAGCCCGATGACGCCGATCGCTGCCAGGGTGACCATCGCCAGCGCGTACGAGCGTTCGGGCGTCGAGGTCAGGCCGGCGACGAGGATGGTGCCGGCGACCGCGGTGCCGAGGCAGGAGCCGAGGTTGGACACGCTGCGGGACAGGCCGGAGATCTCGCCCTGCAGGTCGTCGGCGAAGCTCGACTGCACGATGTTGACGGAGGGGGTCAGCATCGCGCCGATCCCCAGTCCGATCAGGAGGAGCCCGGGCGCGAAGGCCCAGACGTTCGGGAGAGCCGGCCACCAGGGCGCAGCAGGACGCCGACGCCGGCGATCGTGATGATGAAGCCGGCCAGGATGAGGGTCCGCTGTGCGCGCCGCTTGGCGAGGCGCTCGGCTGCCAGCGACGAGACCAGCAGGCCGACCGTGGCCGCCGTGAAGATCACGCCGGTCTCGATCGCGTCGTAGCCACGCACCACCTGCAGGTAGGCCGCGACGACGAACGACACCCCGACCAGCAGCAGCCACTGGGTGTTCTGCGTGACGAGGCCGAGATTGGACGTGCGATTGCGGAACAGGCTCGTGGGCAGCAGCGGCTCCTGGCCGGCGCGCTCCTTGGCGCGTACCGATAGGAAGAACCACACCAGGACGAGGGCACCGGCGACGATCAAGGTGATCATCAGCCAGCCGTTGTTGTCGGCCGCCAGGATGCCGCTGACGATGAGGACGAGGCCGACGGCCGACAGGACCGCTCCGCCGGTGTCGAAGGGGCGCCGTCGGATCCGGCGGCAGGGGATCCTCGATCTGGCGGCTCAGCACCACGATCACCGCGATGACCAGCGCCTGGAAGACGAACGCTGCCCGCCAGCTGATGGCCGAGGTGATGAGGCCACCGATCAGCGGCCCCGCTGCGGCGCCGATGCCTCCCAGCGCGCTGATCGCGCCGAACGCGCGGGCCCGCGAGGTGACCTCGGTGAACAGCAGGGTCGTGAGGATGTAGACGGGTGGGATCAGCAGCGCCGTGCCGACACCCTCCAGGATCGAGTTGCCGATGATCAGCACGACCGAGGCCGGGAGCGACCGCGCTCAACAGCGCGCCGATGCCGTACACGCAGAGGCCGACCGTGAAGCACCGCTTCCGGCCGTAGCGGTCGGTCAGCTTGCCGCCGGGGATCATCAGCGCCGCCATCACCAGCAGGAAGATCGTGATCGCGATCTGCACGCCCTGCACGGTCGTGTCCAGGTCCGCGCTGATGTCGTTGATCATCACGTTCATGTTCGAGCCGGCGAAGCTGCAGATGAACTGGGCGAGGGCGAGCGGGATGAGCACCCTACGCAGCGCGCTCGACGGTCGCCCGGCCGTATCACGCTCAGTCATCGTGCCCCTCCTCCGGTCGGGTCGGTCGGGCTCCCAGTGCATCCCGGTCTCCGCGCGGTACGCCTCGACCGCCGCATCGAGCGTGGGGAAGAAGTGCTGCGGGTCGATCGTCCGGGTGAGCTCGTAACGCTCGATCTTCCGGCGGACCGGGTCCTTCATCTCGGCGAAGACCAGCGAGACGCCGCGCGCGTTGAGAGCTTCGTCCAGGTCCTCGAGCATGTCGGACGCAGTCGTGTCGACGTCGGTGATCGGTTCGGCGGCCACCACGATCCACCGTGGCGCCGGCTCGGCCTGGGCCAGGCGGCGGATCTCGTCGCGGAAGGTCCTCGCGTTCGCGAAGAAGACGGGCGCATCGAACCGGTAGATGACCAGTCCCGGCAGTTGCTCCGCGCCCGGGTACGAGCGGATGTCGTGGTAGCCGGGGACGCCCTCGACGCGCCCGAGCACCGTCTCGTACGGCCACCACGAGCGCCGGAACACGTTCAGGATGGAGAGGCCGACCGCGACCGCTATGCCGGGCAGCACGCCGAGCAGAGCGACGCCGAGGAAGGCCGCGATCGAGAGGGCGAACTCGACCCGCCGCTGATGCCACAGTCGCACCGTGCCCTTGATGTCGGCGAGGGACAGCGACGCCGCGATCACCACAGCGGCGAGGGTGGGCTGCGGGAGGTCGCGGAGCAGGCCGGGCACGAAGAGCAGCATCAGGGCGATGGCCACCGCCCCGACCAGGCCGGTCATCTGGGTCTTCGCGCCTGCCTGCTCGGCGACCGCGGTCCGGGAGCCGCTCGTGCTGACCGGGAAGCCCTGGAAGAAGCCGGCCGCGACGTTCGCCGTCCCGATCCCGATCATCTCCTGGTTCGCCCGGACCTCCTGGCCGGAGCGGGCGGCGAACGCCGACGCGGTGGAGACGGTGTCCGTGAGCGACACGAGCGCGATGCCGAGCGCCCCTGCGATCAGGAGACTCAGGTCCGAGAACGACACGTCCGGGACGGTGAAGGGCGGGAAGCCCTGGGGAAGCGTGCCGACCAGGGACACGCCATGGCTCGCCAGGTCGAACGCGACGGCGGCGATGATCGAGAGTACGACGGCCACGAGGACGCCGGGAATCTTCGCGAACAGCCGCTGGAAGACGAGGATCAGCAGCAGTCCCGCGAAGCCGATCGCGATGGCGGCGGTGACGGTCTCGCCGGCCGCCAGGCCCTTCACGAAGCCGATCGTCTCGTCGATCAGTCCGTCCGCGTCGACCGAGAAACCGAACAGCTTCGGCAGCTGGCCGACCAGGATCGTGATGGCCAATCCGTTCATGTACCCGATCTGGGTCGGCTTCGACAGGAGATCGGCGATGAAACCGAGCTTCGCGACGCCGGCCAGAATCGTGATGAGGCCCACCAGGACCGCGAGCATCGACGCAAGGGCGATGGCGCGTTCGGGGCTCCCATTCGCGCCGATCAGCGGAAGTACCGTGGCCGCGATCATCGGACCGAGGGAGGAATCCGGGCCGAGCACCAGGATCCGCGAGGGTCCGAAGACCGCATAGCCGACCAGGCAGAGGATGCTCGTGTACAGCCCGGTGATGGGCGGAAGTCCCGCCAGCTGCGCGTACGCCATCCCCTGCGGGACCAGCAGAGCCGTGAGGACGAGGCCCGCCACCAGGTCCTTCCGCAGCCAGCCTCGACGATAGGACCTGAGCACGCCGATGCCGGGCACGGCCGACGCCACCAGCGAGTCCTCGCGCGGGGACGGTCGGGCCGAGGGGCGCTCGGAACCCCCGGCCGGCAGCTCGTCACCGCGCATCGCGGGAGCCTACGTCCGAATGATGATCAACGCCAGGAGGGGGATCGGCGAACCGGCCTGGGAGAAAGCAGGACAGCCGAGACTGGTTGGCGCTAGGGAGACCGCTGTCTCGACCGGGTGGTGGCAGGTCTACGGTTCGGCCACAACTCACAAGATCGACCTCGGACAACGGGACGATCGGACACAGGAGGTGCATGCAGGTGGTATTGGCAGCGGCCGACTACCCGTTCCTGGACGTGTTCTGGACGATGCTCGTCTTCTTCGCATGGGTGATCTGGATCTGGCTGCTGATCACGGTCTTCGCCGACGTGTTCCGCAGGCGCGACCTCTCCGGTTGGGCCAAGGCAGGCTGGCTGGTCTTCGTGATCGTGCTGCCCTACCTGGGCGTGTTCATCTACCTGATCACGCAGAGCAGGCACATGGCCGAGCGCAACGTCAGGGACGCTCAAGCGGCCCAGGAGCGGTTCGACCAGCACGTCAAGTCGGTGGCCGGCGGCGGCGGCGCCGCCGCGGAGATCGAGAAGGCGAAGCAGCTGCTCGACGACGGCGCGATCACGCAGGCCGAGTACGACGCCATCAAGCAGAAGGCGCTGGCCTAGCAGTCTGACACCTGAGTCGGACTCCGATTGATGGGTGACAGCTCCGGTTCGAATTTGGTCGGGGCTACATCCCAGGGATCCCCCTGTCCTCTGTGGAGGACCAGGGGGATCTCGCCTTGCCCGGAGGGCCGGGATCAGGCGACCTCGTCGGGCGCCGGATCGCCCGGCACCTCGTGCGGCAGCGCGACGCAGAACTCGTTGCCCTCGGGGTCGCGGAGCGTCACCCAGCTCGCGCCCCACTCCGACTTGCGGTGCACCAGGGACGCACCGAGCCCCAGCAGGCGCTTGACCTCGACCTCCAGGTCGGGTGCGCTGAGGTCGAGGTGCCAGCGGTTCTTGACGGTCTTCGGCTCCGGCACCCGGACGAACAGCAGCGACGGCGTCTCCCGCGGCCGCTTCGGACCGCCGACCGCGGCCACGTCCGGCGAGGAGCCAGGCGCGACCTCCCAGTCGAGCGCGGCCGCCCAGAAGCGGGCTGCCTGCTCCGCGTCGGCGCAGTCGACCGTCACCGTGGACATCGTGACACTCATGCCGGCACGGTAGAGCCTCCCACCGACAGGATCGGCCGCCGCGACTGTCCGGCGGGATCCCGGCGGGAGCGACGCCGGGCGGCGCGAGGGAGGATGCTCGCGTGACGGAGACCCTGGAGCTGGTGCCCGCGCTGACCCGGCCGGATCTGCTGGCGTCCCCCGTACTGGCGGCGTTGCGTGGCTGGCAGGGGGAGCTGCCCGTCGCTGCGGTGGCGGTCGCCGAGATCGACCCGGCGCTCGCCGACACCGCCGCGTTCTGCGCCCGCTACGGCGTCGCGCCCGAGGAGTCCGCCAACTGCGTCGTGGTATCCGGCAGGCGGGGCGGCGACACCCGCTTCGCGGCGTGCGTGGTGCTGTCCACCACCCGTGCTGACGTGAACGGCGTGGTGCGTCGGCAGCTGGACGTGCGCAAGGCGTCGTTCGCGCCGACCGACGTGGCCGTGGCGGAGACCGGCATGGAGTACGGCGGGATCACCCCGATCGGGTTGCCGCCCGGCTGGCCGGTGCTCGTCGACCGGGCGGTGGCCGAGTCGCCGCGGGTGGTGATCGGGAGCGGGGTGCGGCGCTCCAAGCTGTGGTTGCCCGGCCCACTGCTGGCCGGCCTGCCCGGCATCGACGTGGTCGACGACCTCGCCCGGTAGGTCGGCAGATGTGGTGGGTGTCGAGGAGCTTCGGGCCGCGGCTCGCGGCGGCCGGGGGCGGCCGCGGCGCTGGTCGCCCGATCTCGGTCGACCAGAGGCCCGGCTGCCGTTCAGGCTGGCAGCGCCGCCAGCCCTGCCAAGAACCGTTGGCGGCCGGACGCGTCGAGCCCGCCGTGCTCAGAGCGGACCGCAGCTCGACGATCAGCTCGGCTGCTCGCCGGGCTCGGCCGTCGCGCTCGAGTCGCGGTCGAGCCTCGCTCGCCGTCCACGAGCCGGCGTCGAGACCTGCGGCGCTGGCGGCCAAGGCGAGGCGTTCGGGGCTGGACGAGGAGAGCATCGAGGCCCTGTTCATGAGCACCTTTCGGGCCGCGGGTCAGCAGGACATAGCGTGACCGCCGTCCTGCGGGCCCAGGGGCTGGGCAAGCGGTACGGGCGACGGTGGGCGCTGTCGGACTGCACGCTGGACATCCCGGCCGGGCACGTGACCGGCTGGTCGGCCCGAACGGTGCCGGCAAGACCACACTGCTGAGCCTCGCCGTCGGCCTGCTGAGCCGACGGCCGGCACGATCGAGGTCTGCGGCGGCCGTCCGGCCAGCGGCGCGGCGCAGCTGGCCAAGGTCGGCTTCGTCGCCCAGGACGCGCTCGACCTATCCCGGCCTCAGCGTCGCCGACCACCTGCGGCTGGGCGCCCGGCTCAACCCCCGCTGCGACGACGCCCTGGCCCGGGCCCGGGTCGACGCGGCTCGGCCTCGACCCCGCGCAGCGGGCCGACGGCTCTCCGGCGGGCAGCGCGCCCAGCTCGCGCTCACCCTCGGTCTCGCCAAGCGACCCGAGCTGCTGGTCCGCGACGAACCGTCGACGAGCGTGGCCCGTGCCCGCCGGGAGTTCCTGCGACCTGGGGGTCGGTCACCGGCACGGAACGAAACGTAGTGCTGGGCTCCACGTCGCGCCGACCTGAGCGGGTCAGCGACCACCTGGTGGTGCTGTCGACTCGACGGTGCGGGTCGTCGGCGACGTCGACACGCGCTCGCCACCCACCCCGGGTGACCGTCCCGGCGGAGGCGATCACCGTCCCCGACCCACCAGCCCGGATCGTCTCCCCAGCCGCCAGACCCGCTGAGCACGCTCGTCGTCCGTACCGACGCGCTCGATTCGATCCCGTCTGACGGTCGGCCGGCTCAGCCTCGAGCGACCTCGTCGCTGGAGTACCTGAGCCGGCCCGCCGGCGCCGACCGCGGTGCACCCGACCGCCCTGGAGCTCCTGCGAGACCGGCGGGCCTGGCGCCAGTTCCGCACGCAGGCCGCCGCGGCCGTACGCCGCCGACGCGCCTTCCAGTCGCCTCGGGCGGTGAGCGACGGCGGCAGCGTCGCTCGCCGACGTACCCCGCGCCGCGCTCGACCGCTGCCAGGACCGCCGGTGACGTCTACAACGCCGCCTGTCGCCGAGCTCGCGCACCGCCGAGGATCGGCGCCTTCTGCGGCGGCGCCGACAGGTCGCCCGCGAGCTCGAGGTCGGCGCCCGCTGGTCGGATCCGACCAGTCACCCGCCCCGCAGGCTGGCGCCTCTGAAGTCGGCTACCGCGTGACGTCCGCTCGCCGACGAGGTCGGCTCCCTGCCGGTCGACCTGGCGTCGCGCCGCTGACCCCGGCTCGCACCAGCTCGCTCGCGCTGCAGGCCCGCTACGCCGTGTCGCCTTCGCGATACGCCGTCGTGTCCAGCCGCAGAACGCGCTTCGGGACTCGTCGTTCGGCGTCGCCGTTCGGTCTCGTCCTGCGCGCAGCAAGCCCGAGCCGCACCGTCGCACTCGCGGGCGGGCCAGGCTGCCGCGTCGGGGCTTCGGTCAGGTACCACAGCAGCTCGTGCAGCTGCCGCATGATCGTGAACGTGTCGAACATCCGTGCCGCGACGAGCGGCGTCCGCCGCCAGTCCCGTCCACCGAAGGTGACCTGCGCGACCTTCTGCCCCGCGCCGAAGCAGTCATAGCCGGCGCAGCCCGGGAAGCCCTGCTGCCTGAGGTTGCGGTGGATGCCGCAGCGGAAGTCCGACCGCAGGTGCGGGCAGGCCTGCCCGGCGCTCTTGTCGATGGCGAAGTCCGCCGAGGCCGAGAAGGCCGGCGCGACGCAGCACAGCCCGAAGCAGTTCTCGCAGTCAGCTCGCAGGGTGCGACGTACGTCGGGGGAGGGAGCTTCGTGACTCGTCACCATCCCCATCTTCTCAGGTCGTCGACCGTGCCTCGCCCGGATCCCCGGACAGCGCGGAGGGCCGGCGCCTCGTCGCGCCGGCCCTCCACGTGCTCGGGTCGTCAGGCGGTGCGTCGCCGTCCGACCAGGCTGAGCCCGATCCCCGCGGTCAGCAGCAGGATCCCGAGCCCCAGCAGCGGGACGGTGCTGTTGGACCCGGTCTCGGCGAGGACCGGCGGAGTGTGCGGCGCCTGCGGCGGCAGCACCGGAACCGGCCCACCCTGACCCTCGGTCGGCGCCGGTGCCGGCGGGGTCGGCGAGGACTCGGTCGGCGTCGGGGACGGAGTCTCGGTCTCGGTGGGAGTCGGCGTCGGAGTCTCGGTCTCGGTCTCGGTGGGAGTCGGCGTCGGAGTCTCCGTGTCGGTCGGCGTCGGCGTCGGAGTCGGCTCGCACTCCTTCGGGTGGCCGTTCGGTCCGCCGATGCTCCAGATGTAGCCCTCGATGAACTGGTCGCCGTGGCCCGCCGCGGTCACCGCGGTGATCTCCGGCGGGTAGTAGAGGTCGATCTGCACGTTGCCGCAGTCCGGCACCGGCACCTCGAGCTCGAGCCGGCCGTCCTTGCCCACGGTGCCCTTGGCACTGGCGATCAGCGTCTGCGGCACGGCGGTGCCGTCGGCCGGGAAACCGTCGCCGTTCCAGCTGTCGGGCACCTTGTAGATCGACAGGATCACGTCGACCGGCTCGCAGAGCCGGCCCTCGGCCCACACGACCGCCCGGCCGGACTCCGCGTCGACGCGGTGCCCGAGGTTGGACCTGTCGGTGCCGTCGACACAGTAGCCACCACCGCCTTCCTCGTGGTCGCCGGTGGCGGAGGCGGGGACGGCATAGGCGAGCACGCCTGCGCCGACGACGGCGAGCGCGGCGGCGAGGCGCCGGGCGACGGACATGAGACTCCCAGGATTTCTTCCAGGCAGCAGCGACGGCTGCGGTGCGGTCGTGAGCTGCCGGCCGGACGTGACCGGCGCCGCGCGGCACCCGGGTCGGCACCCCCCGGGCACCCCCGTGAACCCGTACCGGCCGGTCTGGAGGAGCGGCTCGGAGGTGTCGCGGACGGGCCGACAGTAGGGCCTCGACATCGCCCGACCTTTGTATCGATCGGGTGAATCACCTCACGTATACGGATCTTGTCTCTGTGTTCATCACCGCAGGTCATTCGGTACGCTCAGGCAAGGATCGTCTGGCCACAGACCCTTACAGGCGGGTGCTCAGCGCCCCTGCCGCGGCGGTCACCAGCGGGGCGAACCGGGGCCCCGGACGGCGCCCCAGTCGCTCCACCGGACCGGATACGGAGATGGCCGCGACGACCTGTCCGGACCGGTCCCGGACCGGCGCCGACACCGACGCGACGCCGGCCTCGCGCTGGGCGACGCTGTACGCCCAGCCGCGCCGGCGCACCTCGGCCAGCGCCCGCGGACCGAAGCGGGCCGCCGCCGGCTGCTCGTCCTCGCCCGCCCACGCCGCGAGCACCTGCGCCCCCGAGCCCGCCGACATCGGCAGCCGGGCGCCGAGCGCGACCGTGGTGCGCAGGCCGGTGGCCCGCTCGGCGGCCGCCACGCAGACCCGCTCGTCGCCGTCGCGCCGGTAGAGCTGGGCGCTCTCGCCGCTGCGGTCGCGCAGCCGGGCCAGCACCGGCCCCGCGGCGGCCAGCAGCGGGTCGGGCGCGCTCTGCGCCAGCTCGCCGAGGCGGGGACCGGGCCCCCACCGGCCGGCGGCGTCCCGGACCAGCAGCCGGTGCGTCTCCAGCGCGACGGCGAGCCGGTGCGCGGTCGCCCGTGGCAGCCCGGTCGCCAGCACCAGCTCGCCGAGCCCGACCGGGGACCGGGCCGCGGACTCCAGCACGGCCACTGCCTTGTCCAGTACCCCGACTCCGCTAGGCTGTCCCATGGCACAGGATCGTAGTCCCAACATGTGAGACGAGGCGAACGAGCATGCCCGGCACCCTCGCCGAGAAGCTGTGGGAGTCGCACGTCGTGCGGCGTGCCGACGGCGAGCCCGACCTGCTCTACATCGACCTGCACCTGGTGCACGAGGTGACCAGCCCGCAGGCGTTCGACGGGCTGCGGCTGGCCGGCCGCACCGTCCGCCGGCCGGAGCTGACCCTCGCCACCGAAGACCACAACGTGCCGACCATCGGCATCGACCGGCCGATCGCGGACCGGGTCTCGGCCGCCCAGGTCGAGACGCTGCGCCGCAACTGCGCCGAGTTCGGCATCCGGCTGCACCCGATGGGCGACCTCGAGCAGGGCATCGTGCACGTGATCGGCCCGCAGCTGGGCCTCACCCAGCCCGGCATGACGATCGTCTGCGGCGACTCGCACACCAGCACGCACGGCGCGTTCGGTGCGCTCGCCTTCGGCATCGGCACCAGCGAGGTCGAGCACGTTCTCGCCACCCAGACGCTGCCGTTGAGTCCACAGCGGACGATGGCGGTCACGGTGCCCGGCCGGCTGCCCGACGGGGTCACCGCCAAGGACGTGATCCTCACCCTCATCGCCCGGATCGGCACCGGGGGCGGGCAGGGCCACCTGGTGGAGTACCGCGGGGAGGCCGTCGAGGCGATGTCGATGGAAGCCCGGATGACGATGTGCAACATGTCCATCGAGGCGGGCGCCCGGGCCGGGCTGGTGGCTCCGGACGAGACGACCTTCGGCTACCTCAAGGGCCGCCCGCACGCGCCGGCGGACGCCGACTGGGATGCCGCGCTGGCGTACTGGCGGACGCTGCGCAGCGAGCGGGACGCGGCGTTCGACCGCGAGGTGGTGCTGGACGCCGCCGAGCTGGCGCCCTTCGTCACCTGGGGCACCAACCCGGGCCAGGGGGTGCCGCTCGTCGGCCGGGTGCCCGACCCGGCCGAGCTGGCCGACCCCGGGCAGCGCGCGGCGGCGGAGCAGGCGCTGGCGTACATGGGGCTCGCGGCCGGCACGCCGATGCGCGACATCGCCGTCGACACCGTGTTCCTCGGCTCCTGCACCAACGGCCGGATCGAGGACCTGCGGGCCGCGGCCGCCGTGCTCGGTGGCCGCAAGGTCGCCACCGGCGTGCGGATGCTGGTGGTACCCGGGTCCATGCGGGTCAAGGAGCAGGCGGAGCTGGAGGGGCTGGACGGGGTCTTCCTCGCCGCCGGCGCCGAGTGGCGCAGCGCCGGCTGCTCGATGTGCCTCGGCATGAACCCCGACCAGCTGGCGCCGGGCGAGCGCGCCGCCAGCACCAGCAACCGCAACTTCGAGGGGCGGCAGGGCAAGGGCGGCCGTACCCACCTGGTGTCCCCGCCGGTCGCCGCCGCCACCGCGGTGGCCGGCCGGCTGGCCGCCCCCGCCGACCTGTAGCCGAGGAGCAACGCAGTGGAGAAGTTCACCGTCCACGCGGGCCGGGTCCTGCCGCTGCGGCGCAGCGACGTGGACACCGACCAGATCATCCCCGCGGTGTGGCTGAAGCAGCTCACGAGGACCGGCTTCGCCGCGGGGCTGTTCTCGACCTGGCGGTCGGCCGACCCCGACTTCGTGCTGAACCGGCCCGAGCACGGCGGCGCCTCGATCCTCGTCGCCGGCCACGACTTCGGCACCGGGTCGTCGCGGGAGCACGCCGTCTGGGCCCTGCAGGACTCCGGCTTCCGGGTGGTGCTGTCGCCGCGCTTCGGGGACATCTTCCGCGGCAACTCGCTCAAGGCCGGCCTGCTTCCCGTCGTGGTCCCCGCGGACGTGGTCGAGGAGCTGTGGGTGCTGGCCGAGACGACGCCGGCGGCCGAGGTGACCGTCGACCTCGTGTCGCGGGAGGTCCGTTTCGCCGACCGTACGGTCCCCTTCGAGCTGGACGACTTCACCCGCTGGCGACTGCTCAACGGGCTGGACGACATCGGCCTGACGCTGCGGCACACCGACGCCGTCGACGAGTTCGAGGCGAGCCGGCCGGCGTTCCTGCCGACGACGCTGCCGGTCCGGTGACGCCGGGGACGCCGACACCGCCGTCGAGCACGCCACGCTGGGACGCCGACCTCTACGCGGCCAACAACGCGCACCACCGCCGGCACGACGACGACTTCCTGCGCGAGGTCTTCCCGCGGGCCGGCGCGCGGGTGCTCGACCTCGGCTGCGGCGTGGGGGACCTGACCGCCCGGCTCGGCCAGCTCACCGGCGGCGACGTGCTCGGGGTGGACGCCGACCCGGACATGATCGCCACCGCCCGGCAACGGGCGTCCTCGCCGCGGCTGCGCTTCGCCGTCGGCCGGGCGCAGGAGCTGGACCGGCTGGTGCCGGCGCGGTCGGTCGACGTGGTGGTCTCGGTGGCCATGCTGCACTGGGTGCCGGCCGAGGAGCACCCGCGGGTGCTGGCGCAGGTGCGCCGGGTGCTGCGGCGGCAGGGTCTGTTCCGGGCGGAGTTCGGCGGCAGCGGGCAGATCGCCGGCGTGCACGCGCTGCTCGACGAGGAGTCCGCGCGGGTGGGCGGCCGGCCGGCCGGCTGGTACTTCCCGACCGAGGAGGACTACGGCCAGCTGCTCGCCGACGCCGGCTTCGCCGTCCCCGCGCACGGCTGGGTGCGGCTGCTCCGGCAGCGCCGGTCGATGCCGGACGAGCAGGCGCTGCGCGGCTGGCTGCGCAGCCAGGTGCTGGTCGCGTACGACCCGGTGGTCCCGCCCGGCGCGCTGCGGCGGTTCCGCCGGGCCGCGGAGGAGCGTGCGCTGGCGGAGCTGCGCCGCGCCGACGGCTCGTACGACCAGGACTACGTGCGGCTCGACCTGCTCGCCGTCCCGGCCTGAGCCCGATCCCCTGCGGCGCAGGGGTTTCCATCGGACCCGGAACGGGAACCGCTTGCGACACAAGCGATCCGCAATGGCGTCCGGTCGTTGCCCTGCACCGGATCCACGCCTACCGTTCGGGCGAAGATCGGCCGTCCGGCCGAGGAGCTGTCCCGGGGAGGACATCACAGTGAACAAGGCCCAGCTGGTCGAGACGCTCTCGCAGCGACTCGGCGAGGACAAGAAGCGCACGGCCGCCACGGTCGACGCCCTGCTGGACACGGTCTACCGGACCGTGCAGAAGGGCGAGAAGGTCGCGCTCACCGGCTTCGGCGTCTTCGAGAAGCGGGAGCGCGCGGCGCGCACCGCCCGCAACCCGGCGACGGGCGAGAAGGTCCGCGTCAAGAAGACCTCGGTGCCGGCCTTCCGCGCCGGGCAGGAGTTCAAGAGTGTGGTGAACGGGTCGAAGAAGCTGCCGAAGGTGGCGCCGGCCAAGGCGGCGACCAAGACCGCCGGCACCCGGGCCGCCTCGAACGGCGCGGCCACCAAGACGACGGCGAAGGCCACCGCGACCAGGACGACCGCGAAGTCCACCGCGGCGAAGAAGGCTCCGGCTAGGAAGACCGCCGCGAAGTCCACGGCGGCGAAGAAGGCTCCGGCGAAGAAGGCGGCGAAGACCACCGCGCGCAAGAGCACCAGCTCCTAGCGCGGGTCCGCCCGGCACCGCCCGCGTCCCCCGGCGCCGGTCCTATCGACCGGTTCCGGGGGACCGCGCGGGTCGGGACCGGCGCCCGGTCCGGGCGACCCCCAGATCCGGGTAGTAGTCCGCGGCCACCAACCGGGAGTCCACGAAGGACAGTGCCCACACGCTCGCCTTGCGGGCGGGCACCTTCCGCCCCGGCCGGGTCAGGCCGTGCGTGCCGGCCAGCGTCGCCACGACGTCGGGGATCACCCCGCCCTGGCTGCACACCACCGCCCGGCCGGTCTCGCCGGCGATCTCGAGGACCCGGCGGATGCCCCGCCCGGGGTCGTCGGCGTACGCCTGCTCGGCCAGCCCCGGCTCCACCAGGACCGGCACCCCGAGGTCCGCCGCCAGTGCCGCCACCGTCTGCACGCAGCGCGCCGGGTCCGCGGCGAAGACCCGGTCCGGGTCGAACCACCGCAGCGCCGCCCGCAGCGCCGCCGCCTGCGCTTCGCCGGTCGGGTCCAGCGGGCGCAGCCTGTCGTCGCCCGGCCAGGAGCCGCGGTCACCGGCCTTGGCGTGCCGGACCAGCAGCACCATCGCCGTCGCCGGCGGCACCTGGAGGAACTCGCGCAGCAGGTCGCGGTCCCGGTCGTAGCTGAGCCAGGTCGCGGCCTCCGCCGGCCGGACCCAGCGCAGGCTGTCCACCTCGTCGGT
This sequence comes from uncultured Actinomycetota bacterium, assembly GCA_963785005.1. Lineage (GTDB taxonomy): Bacteria > Actinomycetota > Actinomycetes > Mycobacteriales > CADCTP01 > CADCTP01. Next base: position 634,546 of record CAWATS010000007.1, on the reverse strand, counting down.
CGCGACGAAGTCGGCGGCGTCGGCCGGGGTCATGGCCCAGTAGTCGACCGTCTTGCGGTCCGGGCCGAGCGTGTACTCCTGCTGCGGCAGCCGGCGCCCGACGGCCGGCCGGACGCCGGTCTCCTCCACCACCTCGCGGCAGGCCGCGTGCAGCGGGTGCTCGCCGTCGTCGAGCTTGCCCTTCGGCATCGACCAGTCGTCGTAGCGCGGCCGGTGCACGATGGCCACCTCGATCCCGGCCGGCCCGGAGCGCCAGAGCACCCCGCCGGCGGCCCGGATCACCAGCCCGGCAGCCCCGTCGGTGGACATCGTCTACTCGCTGCGGCTCGCATGCCGGCGCATCAGGACCTCCTGATAGTCCCGCAGCGGGCGGCCGGGCTCGCCGGTGTTGCCGCGCCACTGCCCGTCCGGCCGCAGCTCCCACGCGACCACGTCGTCGGCGAAGGCGAGGTCGAGCATGTCGCGCAGGTGCTCGCGCGCGACCGGGTCGGTGACCCGGACCATCGTCTCCACCCGGCGGTCGAGGTTGCGGTGCATGAGGTCGGCACTGCCGATCAGGTACTCCGGCTCGCCGTCGTTGTCGACGCAGACGATCCGGCTGTGCTCGAGGAACCGGCCGAGGATCGAGCGGACCCGGATGTTCTCCGACAGGCCCGGCACCCCGGCGCGGATCGAGCAGAACGTGCGCACCAGCAGGTCGACCGTCACGCCGGCCCGGGAGGCCCGGTAGAGCGCGTCGATGGTCTCCTCGTCGACGAGGTGGTTGGTCTTGATCCGCACCCGCGCCGAGTTGCCGGCCTCGGCGTGCTCGATCTCCCGCTGCACCCGCTCGATGATCCCCGACCGGATCCCGTGCGGCGCCACCAGCAGCGAGCGGTACTCCCGCTGCCGGGAGTAGCCGGTCAGCACGTTGAACAGGTCGGTGAGGTCGGCGCCGACGTCCGGGTCGGCGGTGAACAGCCCGAGGTCCTCGTAGAGCCGGGCCGTCTTCGGGTTGTAGTTCCCGGTGCCGATGTGGCAGTAGCGCCGGATGGAGCCGCCCTCCTGCCGGACCACCAGGGAGGTCTTGCAGTGCGTCTTCAGGCCCACCACCCCGTACACGACGTGGCAGCCCGCACGCTCCAGTGCCTTCGCCCACTTGATGTTCGCCTGCTCGTCGAAGCGGGCCTTGATCTCGACCAGCACCACGACCTGCTTGCCCGCCTCGGCCGCGTCGATCAGCGCCTCCACCACCGGCGAGTCGCCGGAGGTGCGGTAGAGCGTCTGCTTGATCGCCAGCACGTTCGGGTCGACCGCCGCCTGCTCGATGAAGCGCTGCACGCTGGTCGCGAACGACTCGTACGGGTGGTGCACCAGCACGTCGCCCTCGCGCAGGGTGGCGAAGACGCTCTTGGCCGTCTCGTTCTCGGCGAAGCGCGGCGGCGTGGACGGCACGAACGGCCGGTCCTTCAGGTCCGGCCGGTCCACGTCGTAGACCTGCCAGAGCGAGGCGAGGTCGAGCATCCCGGGAACCTGCAGCACGTCGTCGGCCGCGACGTCGATCTCCTCCACCAGCAGGTCCAGCACCCGCGGCGTGATCGCGTCGGTGACCTCGAGGCGCACCGCCGGGCCGAACCGGCGCCGGGTCAGCTCCCGCTCCAGCGCCTGCAGCAGGTCCTCGTCCCGGTCCTCCTCGACCTCGATGTCGGTGTTGCGCGTCACCCGGAAGACGTGCCGCTCCACCACCTCCATGCCCGGGAAGAGCAGCTCGAGGTGCGCCCCGATCAGCTCCTCCATCGGCAGGTACGCGTAGTCGGCCTGCTGGTCCTTGACGGCCACGAACCGCGGCACGTTGTTGGGCACCTTCACCCGGGCGAAGCGCTCGGCGGCCAGCTGCCCGGCGGCGTCGCGGACCAGGACGGCGAGGTTCAGCGACAGCCCGCTGATGTACGGGAACGGGTGCGCCGGGTCGACCGCGAGCGGGGTCAGCACCGGGAAGACCTGGGCCCGGAAGTACTCCCCCAGCCGGTCGCGCTCGGTCCGGTCCAGCTCCGCCCAGTGCAGCACCCGGATGCCGGCATCGGCCAGCGCCGGCTCCACGTCGTCCAGCCAGCAGCGGGCGTGCCGCTGCGCCAGCTCCTGCACGCGGGCGCCGATCTGGGCCAGCGTCTCCCGCGGCGACCGGCCGTCCGCGGAGCGGACCGTGAGGCCCATGTCCAGCCGGCGCTTCAGCCCCGCCACCCGGACCATGTAGAACTCGTCCAGGTTGCTGGCGAAGATGGCGAGGAACTTCAACCGCTCCAGCAGCGGGACCCGTCGGTCCTCGGCCTGGGCCAGCACCCGGGCGTTGAAGTCCAGCCAGGACATCTCCCGGTTCGAGAACCGGTCCGCCGGCAGGTCGGGTGCCGGCGGCGCCTCGCCCTCGAAGTCGTCGATGTCGGCGGTCGCGTCCTCGGCGGTTGAGACCCCGAGGTCCTCCCGGTCCACGCTCATGCCGCCATGATTGCCCAACCAGGTGGACGCTGTCTCACTCCAGCGTGTGGATCGTGACGCGGGCGACCCGGTCGCCGGCGTACTCCAGCCGCACCCGCTGGCCGAGCCGCAGCAGCCGCAGGCCGCCGGCGGCGAACGCGCCCGCGTCGAACTCGACCCGCCGCCCGTCGTCCGTCAGCGCCGTTCCGGCCCCGCTGGCCGCGTCGAACGTCGCCACCGTCGCCTGCACCGCGCCCCCGGCACCAGCCGCAGCCGTGCCGCGTACGGCAGCAGCCGCCGACTCCGCCGGGCCGTCTGTCACGGCTCGAGCGTAGTCCGCGGCCGCCGCCGCGCGGGGCGGCGGCCGACCGGAAGCAGCCGAACGGGACCAGCCGCGGCCGGATCGAAACGGACCGGCGGGGTCAGGCGACCGGGGCGTGCGCGGCGGTCCAGGCGCGGGTCGCCGGGCCGAGCCCGAGCGCGGCGGCCGCGGCGAGATCGGTGGGCGTGTCGACGTCGCGGCGCAGCGACGGCCAGTCGCCGGTCAGCGCCACGGCGCCGGAGTCCCGGTGGGTCGCGGCCGAGCCCGGGCCGTACCGGGGGGCCGGCGGGACGCCGGGCGCGGCGGTGAGCAGGGTGGTGCCGGAGCCGGCCACGTCCGCCACGAACGCCCGCTCATGGGCTCCGGCGGCGCTCAGCGCCGCCGCCAGCTCGGCCGGGCGCAGCGCCGGCAGGTCCGCGGACAGCAGCCCCACCCCGTCGGCCGGGGCGAGCGCTGCGGCCAGGGCGGCCCCGTGCGCGAGCGCCGGGTTCAGCCCGGCGTCCGGCTCGTCCGCCACGACGACGGCCCCGGCAGCGCGGACCGCGGCGGCCGCCGCGGGGTCGTCCGTCACCACCACGACCCGGTCCACCGCGGGGCTGGCGACCGCCGCGACGACGGTGTCCAGCGCGAGCGCGAGCGCCAGCTCGGCATGCTCCGGCCGGGGGCGACCGGCCGCGTAGAGCCGGGACTTCGCCACGTCCAGCCGCTTGACCGGCACCACCACGGACCAGCGCACGGCCCCCAAGGGTAGGCCCGCCGCGGGCGCTCGTGGACACCGACGGCGGCGGGCGTACAGACTGCGGCTCACCGGTAGGACTGGGATCGGAAGAGGTGGCCCGAGGTGCTGCGGACGAGGCGGGGACGCGTGGGCTTCTGGCTCGGCCTCGCGGTGGTGGTGATCTACCCGCTGATCTCGGTGTTCTTCAAGATCCGGTGGCGGGGGCGGGAGAATGTCCCGGCGACCGGCGGGGTGCTGGTGGCCACCAACCACGTCTCGTACGCCGACCCGCTGATCTTCGCCCGGTTCGTCTGGGACGCCGGGCGGATCCCGCGCTTCCTGGCCAAGGACGGGCTGTTCAGGATCTTCCTGGTCGGCAGCGTGCTGAAGGGTGCGGACCAGATCCCGGTCAGCCGCGGCACCGCGGACGCGCAGCAGTCGCTGCAGCACGCCGTCGACGCGCTCGAGCGCGGCGAGTGCGTCTGCATCTACCCGGAGGGCACCGTCACCAAGGACCCGGACTTCTGGCCGATGGTGGGCCGGACCGGGGTGGCGCGGCTCGCGCTGAGCGCGGACGTCCCGGTCGTCCCGGTGGCCCAGTGGGGGCCGCAGCACGCCGTCGACGTCTACCACAAGCGCTACCGGCTGCTGCCCCGCAAGACCGTGCACGCCGTCGCCGGGCCGCCGATCGACCTGTCCGCGTACCGGGGGCGGCCGCTGACCGCGGACCTGCTCCGCGAGGTCACCGACGTGATCATGCGCGGGATCCGCGACCAGCTCGCCGAGGTGCGGGGCGAGACGCCGCCGGCCGACTTCTGGCGCAAGCCCCCGCAGCTGGAGGCATCGTGACCGGGCGGGCACGCAGCGGGAACGGCCTGCCGTCGAAGGGGAGCGGGGGCGCGCGGGCAGCGGTGCTCGGGGCCGGCTCGTGGGGCACCACCTTCGCCAAGGTGCTCGCCGACGCCGGCGGCGAGGTCACGCTCTGGGGGCGGCGGCCGGACGTGGTCGGGGCGGTGCGGGAGCGGCACGAGAACGCCGACTACCTGCCGGGCGTGGCGCTGCCCGCCACGCTGCATGCCACCACCGATCCGGCGGAGGCCCTGGACGGCGCCGAGATCGTGGTGCTGGCGGTGCCCTCCCAGACGCTGCGGGACAACCTCGTCGACTGGCGGCCGGCGGTCGGCCGGGACGCCACCCTGGTCAGCCTGATGAAGGGCGTCGAGCTCGGCACCGCGAAGCGGATGAGCGAGGTCATCGGCGAGGTCGTCGGCTGCGGCCAGGACCGGGTGGCGGTGGTCTCCGGGCCCAACCTCGCCCGCGAGATCGCGGAGGAGCAGCCGGCCGCCACGGTGGTGGCGTGCGTCGACCACGACCGGGCCGAAGCGCTGCAGCAGGCCTGCGGGACCGCCTACTTCCGGCCGTACACGAACGTCGACGTGGTCGGCTGCGAGCTGGGCGGCGCGGTGAAGAACGTGATCGCGCTGGCCTGCGGGATGGCCGAGGGGATGGGCTTCGGCGACAACACCCGGGCGTCGCTGATCACCCGCGGGCTCGCCGAGACGGCCCGGCTCGGGATGGCGCTCGGCGCCGACCCGATGACCTTCGCGGGCCTCGCCGGGCTCGGCGACCTGGTCGCGACGTGCAGCTCGCCGCTGTCGCGCAACCGCACCTTCGGCGAGCGGCTGGGGCGCGGCGAGTCGCTGGCCCAGGCCCAGGCGGCGGCCCGGACCACCGCGGAGGGCGTGAAGTCCTGCCGGTCCGTGCTGGACCTGGCCCGCCGGGTGGGCGTCGATGTGCCGATCACCCAGGGCGTCGTCCGGGTGTGCCACGAGGGGATGAAGGCGACCGACCTGGTGCCGTCGCTGATGAGCCGGGACATGAAGCCGGAGCACGCCCGCTGACCCTCGGCGTCCTCAGCGGTCCAGGTGGACCGGCCGGGGCGTCGCGTTCACCGGCAGCGGGCACGGCGCCCGGCCGGCCGCCAGGCAGGCCGCGGTCGGTCCGACCGGCAGCTCCGGCCAGCGGGTGAGCGCCCAGTCCGCCCGGACGGCCAGCAGCGACGCCAGCAGCGCGGCGCCGGCGGCCAGCCGGACCGCGGCGCGCGGGGCGGCCAGCGCGCAGACGACGAGCACGGTCAGGACGGTCAGCGGCAGCACCAGGTGCCGCTGGGCGATGGGCAGGTACCACAGCCGCGGATACGTCAGCCCCGCCGCGGTCGCGGCGAGCAGCGCGGTGGCGGCGAGCGCCAGGCCGGCCGGCCGGGACGGCACGGCGAGCACGGCGAGCCCGAGCAGCACCGCGAGCGCGACGCAGCCGAGCGCGAGCGGCACCGGGTGGGTCCGCCAGGCGCCCTCGAAGCCGTGGTCGCCGACCAGCCAGGCCGGCAGCAGCCGGTGCTGCAGGAAGGAGACGACGACGGCCGGGGAGCCGGCGCGGTCGTCCACCCGCGGGTTCGTCAGCAGCAGGGCGAGCTGCACGGCGCCGCCGGCGGCGACCACGCCGGCGAGCACCGCCGAGTGCCGGGAGCGGGTCCGGGCGGCGCGGGCGAGGAAGACCGGCGCGACCATCAGGGCCAGCACCCCGCCGAGGCTGAGCAGCGCGGCCCCGGCCAGCTCCGCCCGGCGGCCGGCCCGGCGGGCCGGATCGCGGCAGAGCCCGAGCAGCAGCAGCCCGACCGGGCCCAGGAAGATCAGGTTGGCCACGTTGCCGGTCACCTCGTCCCGGCCCGGCGCGACCAGCAGGGCGCCGAACAGCAGCGCCCGCTGCCACCAGTGCGGCAGCAGCGGGTCCAGCCGGGCGGACAGCGCCAGGCAGCAGATCGCGAAGCCGAGCGCCAGCCCGGCCGCCGCGTACAGCCCGGGCTGCCAGCTCAACGGGAACGGCCGCAGCGCCACGGCGACCAGCCGGGGCAGCAGGTGCAGGAAGCCGGCGTACGTCCGCAGCACGGCGGGCGGGCCGTCCTCGCGGGCCTCCGGGACGAAGACCGAGCCGTCCTCGCCCCAGAACGCGGGCTCGGCGACCCGGTGCCAGCCCCGCCAGAGGGCGAGCGCGGCGCCGACCGCGACGGCGCCGGGCAGCCACCAGCGCGGCGGCGGGCCCGGCGGGCTCGGCGCGGTCGGCGCGGGGCGCTCCTCCGCCGCCGGCGAGGGCACCCGCGGCGGGGCTGTCCACACGGGCCGGACAGTACCGAACGGCGGAGACGGACCGGCCCGGGCCGCACCGACGGCCCCGCTAGGGTGACGCCCATGTCCGGACGCAAGGTGCGGGTGGCAGTCGTCTTCGGCGGCCGGAGCACGGAGCACGCGATCTCCTGCGTGTCCGCCGGGAGCGTCCTCGCCGCGCTCGACCGCGAGGCGTACGAGGTGGTCCCGGTCGGGATCACGCCCAAGGGCGCCTGGGTGCTCACCTCCGGCGACCCGCAGGCGCTGCGGATCAGCGGCCGCGAGCTGCCCGCCGTCGACGCCGGCACCGCCGTGGTGCTGCCCGGCGACCCGACCTCCGGCGGGCTCGTCGTCGTCGAGCCGGGGGAGGGCGCCCGGATCCTGCACGGTGTGGACGTCGTGTTCCCGGTCCTGCACGGGTCGTACGGGGAGGATGGCACGATCCAGGGCCTGCTGGAGCTGGCCGGAGTGCCGTACGTCGGCTCGGGCGTGCTCGGCAGTGCGGTGGCGATGGACAAGGAGTTCACCAAGAAGCTGTTGCGGGCCGAGGGGCTGCCCGTCGGGCCGTACGCGGTCGTCCGTCCGAACGGGACACTCGACCCGGCGCAGCGCGAGCGGCTCGGGCTGCCCGCCTTCGTCAAGCCGGCACGCGCCGGGTCCAGCATCGGCATCACCCGGCTGGCCGACTGGTCCGGTCTCGACGACGCGCTGGCCGTCGCCCGCCGGGTCGACCCCAAGGTGCTCGTCGAGGCCGCGGTGCCCGGCCGCGAGGTCGAGTGCGGGGTGCTGGAGGGTCTCGACGGCGGGCCGCCGGAGGCCAGCGTGCCGGCGGAGATCCGGCTGGTCCGCGGGCACGACTGGTACGACTTCGAGGCCAAGTACCTCGACGACGCCTGCGAGTTCGACGTGCCGGCCGACCTGCCGGCCGCGGTGAGCGCCGAGCTGCGCGGGCTGGCGACGCGCGCGTTCGACGCGCTGGACTGCGCCGGGCTCGCCCGGGTCGACTTCTTCGTCGGCGCCGGCGGCGAGCTGACCGTCAACGAGGTGAACACGATGCCCGGCTTCACGCCGATCTCGATGTTCCCGCGGATGTGGGCGGCGTCCGGGCTGGACTACCCGGCGCTGCTCGACCGGCTGCTGCGGACCGCGATCGCCCGCGGCACCGGGTTGCGCTAGCGCTCGGGGAGCGCGCGGGTGATGGCGGTGGCCAGCCGGGCGGCGGGCGCGCTCGACTCGGCGGCGGGGACGGTCACCTCGACGTAGACGGGACGGTCCACGGCGGTGTAGCGGGTGGTGGCCCCGGCGCGCTCGGCGAACCAGCGCACGCCGCTGATGTCGAGCACCTCCGAGTCGGCGCGGAGCCGCGGCGGGCGGGGCACCCCGCAGCGCAGCACCACCGGCGGCTCGCCCCAGGCGGTGACGTACGGCGACGGGGAGTCGACCGGCCGGGCCGCCCGCTCGCCCAGCCGCACCGGGAGCGCGGAGATCAGCTCCCGGCAGGACCGCTGCGCGGCCGCGGTCAGCGCGGGCGGCGGCGCGACCGGCAGCGGTGGCAGCGCGGCCGGCGCGGGCACGGTCGGCGTCGGCGTCGGCTGCGCGCCCGAGCCGATCGGGTTGTTCACCAGCAGGACCAGCACCACGGTCGCCGGTACGGCGACGGCGGTGGCGACCAGCGCGGCGCGCCGCCGGATCGGGTCGACCTCGGGCTCCCGGGCGGGCCTGTCAGAGGTGGACGACGGGACAGGTGAGGGTGCGGGTGATGCCGTCCACCGCCTGCACCTTGGCCACCACCAGCTTGCCCAGCTCGTCGACGTTGCGCGCCTCCGCCCGGACGATCACGTCGTACGGCCCGGTCACGTCCTCGGCCGCCATGACGCCCTTGATGTCGGCGATGGAGCGTGCCACGGCCGCGGCCTTGCCGACCTCGGTCTGGATGAGGATGTAGGCCTGGACCACGGCGAGCCCTCCGATGGGTGGCAGCGGGGTGAGGGTAGAACCTACAACAGGCCCGGTCGTTAGCCGAGCACGGAGAGGATGCGTGCCATCACTGTCGCTGACGTCGGCGAGTTCGGGCTCATCGACCGGCTGACCGCACGGTTCACCGGGGGTGGGCCCGCGGGCGCCGCCGACCGGGTCGTGCTCGGCCCCGGCGACGACGCCGCCGTCCTGGCCACGCCGGACGGGCGGGTCGTCGCCAGCACCGACCTGCTGGTGGACGGGCGGCACTTCCGCCGGGACTGGTCCACCGCGGCCGACGTCGGGCGCAAGGCCGCGGCGCAGAACCTGGCCGACGTGGCGGCGGTCGGCGCGGTGCCCACCGGGCTGCTGCTCGGCCTGGCCGTGCCGCCGGAGCTCGAGGTGGCCTGGCTGGAGGAGCTCGCCGACGGGATGCGCGCCGAGTGCGACGAGGCCGGCGCGGCGGTGCTCGGCGGCGACGTCGTCCGCGGCGAGACGCTGACGCTGGCGGTCACCGCGCTCGGCGACCTGGGGGGTCGGGCGCCCGTCACCCGCTCCGGCGCCCGACCCGGCGACGTCGTGGCGGTGACCGGCCGGCTCGGCTGGGCGGCGGCGGGGCTCGCCGTGCTCGGCCGCGGCTTCCGCTCGCCGGTCTCGGTGGTGGCCGCGCACCGCCGCCCGGAGCCGCCGTACGCGCAGGGCCCCCGCGCGGCCGAGCTCGGCGCCACGGCGATGGTGGACGTCAGCGACGGCCTCGTCGCCGACCTCGAGCACGTCGCCCTGTCCAGCGGGGTCGGGATCGAGCTGGACACCGCCAGCCTGGAGATCCCGGCGAAGCTGCGCGACGTCGGCGGCGCGCTCGGCGTCGAGCCGCTGTCCTGGGTGCTGGCCGGCGGCGACGACCACGCGCTCGCCGCCACCTTCCCGGGGACGCGGCCGCCGCCGGCTCCGTGGCGGGTGATCGGCCGGGTCGCCCGCGGCCGCGGCGTGCTGGTCGACGGCACCGGGTACGCCCCGCCCGGCGGCTGGGACCACTTCCGCACGCCCACGTAGGTTGGGCGGCGTGGCAGCGACCCCGCCCCGGGTGCTGACCGTCGCCGGCTCCGACTCCGGCGGCGGCGCCGGCATCCAGGCCGACCTGAAGACCATGCTCGCGCACGGCGTGCACGGGATGAGCGTGCTGGCCGCGGTCACCGCGCAGAACTCGGTCGGCGTCCAGGGCTACTGGGAGCTGCCGGTGCACGCCGTCCGGGCACAGCTGTCCAGCGTCCTGGACGACATCGGCGTGGACGTCGTGAAGACCGGCATGCTCGCGTCCGCCCCGCTGGTGCGGGCGGTCGCCGCCGTGCTGTCCACAGTGGACGTTCCCGTGGTGGTGGACCCGGTCGGCGTGAGCAAGCACGGCGACTCGCTGCTGGCCGCCGATGCGGTGGCCGCCGTCCGCGAGCGGCTGCTGCCGGTGGCGAGCCTGGTCACCCCCAACCTGTACGAGGTGCAGCAGCTGACCGGCGTCAAGGTGCGCGAGGAGGCCGAGCTGCGCCGTGCCGCGGACGCGGTGCTGGAGCTGGGACCGGCGGCGGTGCTGGTCAAGGGCGGGCACCTGCCCGGCGACCCGGTCGACCTGCTGCTGACCGCGGACGGGACCGAGCGCCGCTACCGCGCCGCGCGGCTGGACAACCGGCACACCCACGGCACCGGCTGCACGCTGGCCAGCGCGGTCGCCTCCCGGCTCGCCCTCGGCGACCCGCTGCCGGACGCGGTCGCGGCGGCCAAGGCCTACGTCACCGGCGCGATCGCCGCCGGCTTCCCGCTCGGCGCCGGCATCGGCCCGGTCGACCACTGGTGGCGCGAGCGGTGAGTGTCGAGCTGCGGGTCGTCCCGTACGACGACCCGGTGGTGACCGAGCTGGTCGAGCAGGTGCAGGCGGAGTACGTCCGGCGCTACGGCGGGCGGGACGAGGCCGTCGTCGACGCGGCCGAGTTCGCCCCGCCGCGCGGCCTGTTCGTCGTCGCCCGGCTGGACGGCGCGCCGGCCGGCTGCGGCGGCTGGCGCGACCTCGGCGACGGCCGGGTGGAGATCAAGCGGATGTTCACGGTGGCCCCCGCCCGCGGTCGCGGCGTCGCCCGGGCGGTGCTCGCCGAGCTGGAGCGCACCGCCGCGGCGGCCGGGCACGAGGTCGTGGTGCTGGAGACCGGCACCGAGCAGCCGGAGGCGATGGCCCTGTACGTCTCGGCCGGCTACCACCCGATCGACGGCTTCGGCCACTACGCCGGCCAGCCGCTGTCCCGGGCCTTCCGCAAGCAGCTGAGCCGGCGGGCCGGGTAGCGGCGCGCGGTCTGGCATGCTCCCGGCCGTGGGAGTCGTGACGCTCTCCGCCTCGTACGGCGCCGGCGGCAGCGAGATCGGTCCGGCGGTCGCCGCGGCGCTGTCGCTGCCGTTCGTCGACCGGGCGGTGCCGGCGAGCGTCGCCCGCAAGCTGGCCGTCCCGCTCGGCGAGGCGGAGCGGCAGGACGAGACCGTCGACACCGGGCTCTGGCGGGTCATCTCGTCGATGGCGCTGGTGCCGGACCTGGCCAGTGCCGGGCCGCTGGCGTACCACACGTTCTCCGACGAGCACGTGTTCCGCGAGAAGACCGAGGAGGTGCTGCGCGAGATCGCGGCGACCGGTGGGGTGGTGCTCGGCCGCGCGGCGGCGCTGGTGCTCGCCGACGAGCCGGCGGCGCTGCACGTCCGCCTGGACGGCCCGGAGGACGCCAGGGTCGCCGAGGTGGTGCGCCGGACCGGCCGGCCGAGCGACGAGGTGCGCCGCGCCCTGCGGTCCAACGATGCCGCGCGGACCGGGTACGTCCGGCACTTCTACCGCTGCGACCCCGGCGACGCGCGGCACTACCACCTGGTGCTCGACACCACCGCGATCCCGTGGGACGCCGCCGCCGACCTGGTGGTCGCGGCGGCGCGCGCCCGCGGCGTCTGACCCAGCACGATCCGGCGAGGAGAGGCAGAGGACAGCATGAGCGAGCCCAGCTACGGCTCCGGGCAGCCGTACGAGCAGCAGCAGGGGTACGGCGGCGGCGCCGGCTCCGGGCAGCAGTACGGCGGCCAGCCGGCCCAGCCGTACGGGACCGGCCAGCAGCCGCCGCAGCAGCCGCAGTACGGCGGTGGCTACGGCCAGCAGCCGGGACCGGCCGGGTACCCGTCCGGCGGCTATCCCTCGACGCCGCCGCCGTCGCCGGCCGCGCCGCGCGTGCCGACCGACCGGCTCGCGCTGGCGGCCACGCTGGTGACGATCGCCGGCTACGTGTGCGCCGGCGCCGGGGTGCTCGGCTTCATCCTGTGGCTCACCGTGGACGGCGACGGCACCCGCCGCTTCGCCGTCGCGCTGGACACGCTGGTGGCCGGGATCGGCTTCGGCGGGCTCAACTACGCGGTCGGCAGCTGGCTGGCGCACCGCGCCGCCGGCCCGCCTCGCTGAGGCCGGCACGGCGCGAGGCCCGCCCCCGGGTCGGGAAGCGGGCCCCGTCTCGTGCCGGCGTCGGCGGCGTCGGCCGGTCGCTCGCGGCGTCAGCCGCGGGTGACCTTGCCGGCCTTCAGGCAGGAGGTGCACACCGTCACCCGGCGCCGGGTGCCCGGCGCGACCAGCGCGCGGACGGTCTGCACGTTGGGGTTCCACCGGCGGGAGGTGCGGCGGTGGGAGTGCGACACCGACTTGCCGAAGCCGGGCCGCTTGCCACACACGCTGCACACGCTGGCCACGGGGGTGCTCCTCAGAACTGGCGGTCGGTTACGTCGAGGCGGCCGCACGCGCGCACGCGGCGGGCAACCGCGCCAGTGTAGCCAGCGGCGCGGAAGGGGACCAAACCCGTACCCTCCCGCACCGGGACGGCAGTTGGGGAGGTGGCGGCGATCGACGAGCTGGACTCGTCGGCGGTGCGGCGCTGGTGCGCCGCCGCCGTGTCCGCCCTGGAGGCCCGGCGCGGCGAGATCGACGACCTCAACGTCTACCCGGTCCCGGACGGCGACACCGGCACGAACATGCTGCTCACGCTGCGCGCGGCGGACGAGGCGGTGCGGGCGGAGCTGGCCGGCGACCTGGCCGGGACCGTCGGCGCGATGGCGCGCGGCGCCGTCCTCGGCGCCCGCGGCAACTCCGGGGTGATCGTCAGCCAGGTGCTGCGCGGGGTCGCCGAGGGGCTCGCCGACGGCGCCGGGGCGGCCGGGACCGCGCTGGCCGCGGCCCTCGCCCGGGGCGCCGAGCTGGCCTGGGGCGCGGTCGGTGACCCGGTCGAGGGGACGATGCTCTCGGTCGCGCGGGCCGCCGCCGAGTCGGCGGCGGGGGCGGGCGACGAGCTCGCCGCGGTGGCCAGGTCCGCGGTGGAGGGTGCCGCCGGGGCGCTGCAGCTGACCCCGTCCCAGCTGCCGATGCTGGCCCGGGCCGGCGTGGTGGACGCCGGCGGCCGGGGACTGGTGGTGCTGCTGGAGGCGCTCGCCGGGGTCGTCGGTGCCGCGGCCGCGGGCGACGGCTCCCGCCGGGTGGCCCGGGACTCCGCGGTGCTGGAGGCGGTGCGGGAGAGCGGGTCGGACGCCTTTGCGTACGAGGTGCAGTACCTGCTCGCGGCCGGCGACGAGGCCGTCGCGGCGCTGCGGGACGAGCTGGCCGCGCTCGGCGACTCGCTGGTCGTGGTCGGCACCGGGGACGGCCGCTGGACCGTGCACGTGCACGTCAACGACGTGGGCGCGGCGGTCGAGGCCGGCGTCGAGGCCGGCCGGCCGCACCGGATCACGGTGACCCGCTTCGCCGACGCCGTCGCCAGCCAGCAGCCGCGGGAGGGCGTCGCGGTGGTCGCCATCGCACCCGGTGCCGGCGTCGCCGACCTGTTCACCGCCGAGGGCGTCATCGTCGTGGCCGACCCCGGCGAGGACGGTGGCCTCGCGGACCGGGTGCTGGCCGCGGTCGAGGCGACCGGTGCGGCGGCGGTGGTCGTGCTGTCCGGCTCTCCGGCGGCGACCGCGGAGGCCGACGCCGCCGCGGCCCGGGCCCGGGCCGGCGGCGTCGAGGTGGCCGTGGTGCCGACCCGGTCCGCCGTGCAGGGGCTGGCCGCGGTCGCCGTGCACGACGAGGCGCGCCGCTTCGGCGACGACATCATCGCCATGGCCGAGGCTGCCGCGGCCACCCGGTCGGCCGAGATCGTGGTGGCCGGCCGGGACGCGCTCACGATGGCCGGGCCGTGCCGGGCCGGGGACGTGCTGGGCCTCGCCGAGGGCGACGTCGTCCTGATCGGACGGTCCACTGCGGACGTCGCCGGCGAGCTGCTGGACCGGATGCTGTCCGGGGGCGGCGAGCTGGTCACCCTCGTGCTCGGCGCCGGCGCGGAGGCCGGCCTGGCCGACCTGCTGGAGCGGCGGGTCGCCGGCGACCACCCCGGCGTCGAGGTCACCGTCTACGCCGGTGGCCAGCCGGACACCCCGCTGCTGATCGGGGTCGAGTGACGTGGCCACCGGTCGCACTCCCCGCGGCGGGGATGCCATGGGCATTGGCCTCTCGACCCGGCTGGTCGACGTCGTCGGCGGCAAGACCGCGGCCGCGCTGGAGCGGTCGCTCGAGCTGGGCACGGTCGGCGAGCTGCTCCGGCACTACCCGCGCCGCTACGCCGAGCGCGGCGAGCTGACCGACCTCGCCCACCTCCGCGTCGGCGAGGAGGTGACCGTGCTGGCGGAGGTGATGAAGGTCAGCCGGCGGCCGATGCGGCAGCGCCGCGGCACGCTGCTCGAGGCGGTCGTCGGCGACGGCCGCGGCACCCTGAAGCTCACGTTCTTCAACCAGGCCTGGCGGGAGCGTGACCTCGTCGTCGGCCGGCGCGGGCTGTTCGCCGGCAAGGTGACCGTCTTCAACCGGACCCGCCAGCTGAACGGTCCCGAGTACAAGATCATCGGAGTGGCCGACGACGAGGAGGTCGAGGAGTTCGCCGGCGGGCTGATCCCGGTCTACCCGGCCTCGGCCGCGGTGCCGACCTGGGTGATCGCCCGGTGCGTGAAGCTCGTGCTGGAGGTCCTGGAGCCGCTGCCGGACCCGCTGCCGGCGGCGGTGCGGGCGCGGCACGGCCTGATTCCGCTGGACACCGCGCTTCGCGACATCCACCGGCCGGACGACTACGCGGTGCTCGGCGCCGCCCGGGCCCGGCTGAAGTGGGACGAGGCGCTGCCGCTGCAGGCGGTGCTGGCGCAGCGCCGGCTCGCCGCCGCGGCCCGGCCCGCGACCCCCCGCGAGGCCCGCGCGGACGGGATGCGGGCCGCCTTCGACGCGCGGCTGCCGTTCACGCTGACCGCCGGGCAGCGGGAGGTCGGCGACGTGCTGGCCGCCGAGCTGGAGTCCGCGCACCCGATGCACCGGCTGCTGCAGGGGGAGGTCGGCTCCGGCAAGACCGTCTGCGCGCTGCGGGCGATGCTGCAGGTGGTGGACGCCGGCGGGCAGGCGGCGCTGCTCGCGCCGACCGAGGTGCTGGCCGCCCAGCACGCCCGGTCGTTGCGGGACCTGCTCGGCCCGCTCGGCCGGGCCGGCGAGCTGGACGCCGCCGAGCGGGCCACCCGCGTCGCGCTGCTGACCGGCTCGCTGCCGGCCGGCGCCCGCCGGCAGGCGCTCACCGAGGCCGCCAGCGGCGCGGCCGGGATCGTGGTCGGCACGCACGCGCTGCTCTCCGAGGGCGTCGGGTTCGCCGACCTCGGCCTGGTCGTGGTCGACGAGCAGCACCGCTTCGGGGTCGAGCAGCGCGACGCGTTGCGGTCCAAAGGGGACACCCCACCGCACGTGCTGGTGATGACGGCAACCCCGATCCCGCGCACGGTGGCGATGACCGTCTACGGCGACCTGGAGATCTCGGCGTTGCGCGAGCTGCCCGGCGGCCGCTCGCCGATCGGCACCACGGTGGTCCCGGCCGGGGAGAAGCCGGCCTGGCTGGAGCGGGTCTGGCAGCGGATCAGGGAGGAGGTCGCCGCCGGCCGCCAGGCGTACGTGGTGTGCCCCCGGATCGGGGACGGTGCCGACGGCCCGGCCGCGGACGAGGAGGCCGCCGGGGACGCGGACGAGCCGTCCGATGTGGACGGCGGGCCGCCCCGGCGGCCGCCGCTGGCGGTGCTCGACATCGCGCCCGGGCTGGCCGACGGGCCGCTGGCGCAGCTGCGCGTCGGCGTGCTGCACGGCCGGCTGCCCGCGGAGGAGAAGGACGCGGCGATGCGCGGCTTCGCCGCCGGGGACGTCGACGTGCTGGTCGCGACGACCGTGGTCGAGGTCGGCGTGGACGTGCCGAACGCGACCGTGATGGCGGTCCTGGACGCCGACCGCTTCGGCATCTCGCAGCTGCACCAGCTGCGCGGCCGGGTCGGCCGCGGCAGCGCGCCCGGGCTGTGCCTGCTGGTCACCGACTCGCCCGCGGACACCCCGGCCCGGCAGCGGCTGGACGCCGTCGCGTCCACGCTCGACGGCTTCGAGCTGGCCGAGCTCGACCTGGAGCAGCGCCGGGAGGGCCAGGTGCTCGGCGAGGCGCAGTCCGGGCGGTCGTCGTTCAAGCTGCTCTCGCTGGCCCGCGACCGGGAGCTGATCACCGCCGCCCGCGAGGAGGCCACCGCGCTCGTCGGCGCCGACCCGGAGCTGAGCACGCACCCCGGCCTGGCCGCCGCCGTCGCCGCGCTGGTCGAGCAGGAACGCGCCGACTTCCTGGAGAAGGCCTGAGGCCCACTACCCGGTCCTGATCGCCGCCAGCGCCTCGAGGAGATCCCGGTCGCGGCCGTACCCGCGTTCCATGATCAGTGCGAGCCGCGATCCGGCGGAGCGCCGCCTCGACGACGTTCATCCGCCGATGGGACCGAACCTGGTCGAGGGCCGACCGGGGCTGTCCCCGTGCTCCGCGCCCGGTCGCCGGCCGCGCCAGGCCGCCAGCGCCAGCCCGACCGCCGCCTCATCGGCCGACCGCCGGCGGAGCGTCTGGCGCATCATCTGCTCGCCGACCTCGTAGAGGTCGAGGGCGGTACGCAGTCCGTCTCGGCGGGTCCCGGCCACGGGTCCAGTCTATCGACCGTGCGGTCGGCCGACCGGCCCGCGCGCCGCCCAGCGCGTGTCGGCGGCCTACCGTGGGGCGGTGACCCGGATCGTGGCCGGACAGGCCGGCGGCCGGCGGCTCGCCGTCCCGCCCGGCGACCGCACCCGGCCGACCTCGGACCGGGCCCGGGAGGCGCTCTTCGGCACCCTGGCCGGGCTGGTCGAGCTGACCGGCGCCCGCGTGCTGGACCTCTACGCCGGCTCCGGTGCCGTCGGCCTGGAGGCCGTCTCCCGCGGCGCCGCGGCCGCCCTGCTGGTCGACGCCGACGCCCGCGCGGCGGCGACCGCGCTGGCCAACGCCCGCGCGCTCGGCCTCGCCGACCGGGTCACCGTGCGGCGGGAGCGGGTCGAGCGGGTCCTCGCGACCGGACCGGTCCAGCCGGCGGACGCCGCGCGCTTCGCCTTCGCCGACCCGCCGTACGCCCTCCCGGACGCGGAGCTGGACGCGGCCCTCGCGCTGCTGACCGGGCGCGGCTGGCTGGCGCCGGGCGCCGTGGTGGTCCTCGAGCGGGCCAGCCGGGGAGCCGGTCCGACCTGGCCGGACGGGCTGCAGCCGGTCAAGTCGCGCCGCTACGGCGAGGGCACCCTTTGGTACGGTCGCCTCTCGTGAGGCGCGCCGTGTGTCCCGGCTCCTTCGATCCGGTGACCAACGGCCACCTCGACATCATCGGTCGGGCCAGCCCGCTCTACGACGAGGTCGTGGTGGCGGTCCTGGTCAACAAGACCAAGTCCGGCCTGTTCACGGTCGAGGAGCGGATGGAGATGCTCGGCACCGTCACTGCCGAGCACCGCAACGTCCGCATCGACTCCTTCCACGGCCTGCTGGTCGACTACTGCCGGGAGCACGAGATCCCGGTGGTGGTCAAGGGGATCCGAGCGGTCAGCGACTTCGACTACGAGCTGAAGATGGCCCAGATGAACCACGGGCTGACCGGGCTGGAGACGATGTTCATGCCGACCAACCCGGAGTTCAGCTTCCTGTCCTCCAGCCTGGTCAAGGAGGTCGCCGCCTGGGGCGGGGACGTGCGCAAGCTGGTCCCGTCGCTGGTGTACGACCGGCTGGCCGCGCGGCTGGCCGAGCGTCGGTAGGGACCCGCCGTGCTGGCCGGTGACGCCCTGCGCCGGGTGCCGGACGCGCTCGACGAGCTGGTGGCGCTGGTCGAGTCGGCCCGCGCGGTGCCGCTGTCCGCGTCCTGCGTGCTGCCCCGCGAGCACGTGCTGGACGTCCTGGACGAGCTGCGCGCGGCGCTGCCCAAGGCGCTTCAGGACGCCCGGGAGGTGCTGGTCGCCCGGCAGGAGCTGCTCGGCCAGGCCAGGGACCGCCGGGACCGGGCGACCGGCGAGGCGCGGGCCGAGGCGGAGCGGGTGCTGTCCGCCGCCACCGCCGAGGCCGACCGGCTGCTCGCCGCCGCCCGGGCCGAGGCGGCGCTGCTGGTGTCCGCGGATGGCGTCCGGCGGGCCGCCGAGGCGGAGGCACGCGGCGTGCTGGCGGCGGCCCGGGAGCGTGCGGACCGGCTGCGGGCCGACGCGGACGCGTACGCGGACGCGCGGCTGGCGGCGCTCGAGGTCACGCTGGCCCGGCTGCTGGGCACCGTCGAGCGCGGCCGGGAGGTCCTCCGCCGCCCCTCCGACCCGGATGCCGGCCTGCAGGCCCGGCTCGAGGTCCCGGCCACCCGCGACCCGGTCGGCTGACTGCCGGCGCGGATCACGGGCCACCAACCGGCACACCGGTCGCCGGCCCGACCGGCCGGCGCTGTTTCGACGCCCGGAGGGTCGTTCGGGTAACCTGAGCGGCCGGCCCGGCTTCGCCGCTGTGCCAAAACCGTCCCAAGCCTGACCCGAGAAGCGACCCATGCCTGCGAAGACGACGCCTCGACTGGACCCCCGCCAGCCCCTCGTGCTCGACGTGCGCGCGCTGGGCCGGCGCCCGGGGTCGATGCGGTCCGTGCGCAGCACCGTCCCGGCGCCGGCGGACCTCGGCGTCGAGCTCGCCCGGGTGCCGGCCGGCGCGACGGTCGAGCTGGACCTCCGGCTGGAGTCGGTGGTCGAGGGCGTGCTCGTCTCCGGCACCGTCACGGCGCCGGTGGCCGGCGAGTGCGCCCGCTGCCTCGGGCCGGTCGCCGACGCGGTCACCGTCGCGGTTCAGGAGCTGTTCGCGTACGCCGAGTCCGCCACCGAGGAGACGACCGAGGCCGACGAGGTCAGCCACCTGGTCGGCGACCTGCTCGATCTCGAGCCGGTGGTCCGGGACGCGGTGGTGCTGGCGCTGCCGCTGTCCCCGCGGTGCCGGCCGGACTGCCGCGGCCTCTGCCCGGGCTGCGGCGTCGCCCTCGACGAGCTGCCAGACGAGCACTCGCACACCACGGCCGACCCACGCTGGGCCGCCCTCGCCGGACGGTTCGCCGAGCCCACCGAAAGTCAGGAGTAGACAGTGGCAGTCCCGAAGCGCCGGATGTCGCGGAGCAACACCCGGTCCCGCCGCTCGCAGTGGAAGACCTCCGCGCCGACGCTGGTCACCTGCGAGAACCCGGCGTGCCGCAAGCCGAAGCTGCCGCACACCGCCTGCCACGCCTGCGGGACGTACGACCGCCGGCAGGTCATCCCGATCTGAGCCGCGACCCCCCGAGCGCGTGAGCGGAGGCCCGCGACCGATCGCCGACCCGTCCTCGCTGGAGGACGCGCTCGGCGTCGCTTTCGACGCCGGGTTGCTCGCCCGTGCCCTGACCCACCGCTCGTACGCGTACGAGAACGGCGGCCTGCCGACCAACGAGCGGCTGGAGTTCCTGGGCGACGCGGTGCTCAGCCTGGTGATCACGGACGCGCTCTACTCCGAGCACCCCGACCTCGCCGAGGGCCAGCTGGCGAAGCTGCGCGCCTCGGTGGTCAACATGCGCGCCCTCGCCGACGTCGCCCGCCGGCTCGGCCCGGCCGGCCTGGGCAGGTACGTCCGGCTCGGCCGCGGCGAGGAGGTGACCGGCGGCCGGGACAAGGCGAGCATCCTGGCCGACACGCTGGAGGCGCTGCTCGGCGCCGTCTACATAGAGCACGGCCTCGACGGCGGCCGGCGAGGTGGTGCACAAGCTCTTCGACCCGATGCTGGCCGAGGCGGCGCACCGCGGCGCGGGGCTGGACTGGAAGACCTCGCTGCAGGAGCTCACCGCGGTGCTGAACCTCGGCGTCCCGGAGTACGCGGTCAGCGAGGAGGGCCCGGACCACGCGAAGTCCTTCACCGCGATCGCCCGGGTCGGCGGCGAGTCGTTCGCCAGCGGGGCCGGCCGCAGCAAGAAGGAGGCCGAGCAGAAGGCGGCCGAGGCCGCCTGGACCGAGCTGCAGGAGCGCAACCCCAGCGCGCCCTCCTGATCAGTCCGTGTCCGCCGGGCGGCCGACATCGGCCGGTGCGAGCCTCCCGCGGGTCTCCTCGTACTCCATGCCCGTCGACCTACCCCGGGCCGGGACGCATACCGTGTCGGCGTGCCGGAGCTGCCCGAGGTCGAGATCGTCCGCCGCGGCCTGGACAGGTGGGTCGCCGGCCGGACGGTGGCCGCCGCGGAGGTGCTGCACCCGCGCGCCGCCCGCCGGCACCTCGCCGGCCCGGACGACGCGGTCGCGCAGCTGCTCGGCCGGACCGTGCTGGGCGCGTGCCGGCGCGGCAAGTACCTGTGGTTGCCGCTGTCCGCCCCCGGCATCCCCGGGGAGCCCGGCGGCGCGGCGCTGCTCGGCCATCTCGGCATGAGCGGCCAGCTGCTGGTGCTGCCGCCCGGCGAGCCGACCGGCCCGCACCTGCGCGCCCGGCTGAGCTTCACCGACGGCGGCCGCGAGCTGCGCTACGTCGACCAGCGCACCTTCGGCGGGCTCTCGGTCGAGCCGCTGGTCGGCCCGCCCGGCGGCGAGGTCCCGGCGGCGATCGCGCACATCGCCCGCGACCCGCTGGACCCGGCCTTCGCCGACGCGGCGTTCGCGGCCGCGCTCCGCCGCCGGCGGACCGGCCTCAAGCGGGCGCTGCTGGACCAGTCGCTGGTCTCCGGGATCGGCAACATCTACGCCGACGAGGCGCTGTGGCGCGCGCGGCTGCACTACGCCCGGCCGACCGAGACGCTCACCCGCCCCGGGGTCGCCCGGCTGCTGGCCGGCGTCCGCGGCGTGCTGGGGGAGGCGCTGGCGGCCGGCGGCACGTCGTTCGACTCGCTCTACGTCGACGTCAACGGCGAGAGCGGCTACTTCGGCCGGTCGCTGGACGTGTACGGCCGGCGGGACGAGCCGTGCCGCCGGTGCGGCACCCCGATCCGCCGCGACCCGTTCATGAACCGCTCCTCCTACACCTGCCCGCGCTGCCAGCCCCGCCCACGCCGGGGCCGCTGGTGACCGGCGCGGGCGGGGCGGCACCCCGCACGGACGAGCTCGCCCGGCTCACCGCGTGGGTGCACGGGCGGGTGCAGGGGGTCGGCTTCCGGTGGTGGGTGCGACGCCGCGCGCTGGAGCTCGGGCTGGTGGGTTCGGCGGCCAATCTCGCCGACGGCCGGGTGGAGATCGTCGCCGAGGGCCCGCGCCCGGCCTGCGAGGCACTGCTGGCCGCGCTCCGCGGACCCGGGACGCCCGGTCGGGTACGGACGGTAGTCGACCGCTGGGGATCAGCAGGGGGCGGTATCACCGGTTTCGTCGAACGGTGACCGTCCGTGGACACGCCGCGCGACCGCAGGCGTTGACCGGGGGTGCAACCGCGTGCGACCCTTGGTGCATCGCACGCACCGGATTCGTCCGCGCTCCGCGTGCCCTTCCCAAGACCCACCGATGCGTCTGGTGTGGAGGCCTACGAGATGGCGAAGGCCCTTCTCGGCTACGTAGGTGCAGTCCCGGATCGCCGCCTCGTCGACGAGGTGACGTTCCTGCGGACCCGAGTCCGGGATCTCGAGGCTGAGATCGCCCGGTTGCGCACCGATCGGGACACGAGCGACCTGGAGCACGGTCTGCGACAGCTGTCCGAGCTGCCCGAACCCGCCCTGGCTTAGGGGCCGGGCCGTTCGGTCCGGCGTGCTTCGCCGTCGGACCGGCCCGGCATTCATCCCGGGGGCGGCCCCCGGACCCCCGGAACGGCAACGCCGTTCGGTCCGGCGTGCTTCGCCGTCGGACCGGCCCGGCATTCATCCCCGGGGGCGGCCCCGGACCCCGGAACGGCATGTCGGTGTGGCTGCGCCCGGGTCTGAGCCCGACCGGGTAGCGTCTACGCGCGGGCCCCTTCCCCGCGCCGGCCCACCGCCGTCCGCATCCGGAGCGTCGTGCACCTCAAGACCCTCACGCTGAAGGGCTTCAAGTCCTTCGCCTCGGCCACCAGCCTTCGCTTCGAGCCCGGGATCACCTGCGTCGTCGGCCCGAACGGCTCCGGCAAGTCCAACGTGGTCGACGCGATCTCCTGGGTGCTCGGCGAACAGGGCGCCAAGGCGCTGCGCGGCGGCAAGATGGAGGACGTCATCTTCGCCGGCACCGCCGGCCGGCCGCCGCTCGGCCGGGCCGAGGTGACCCTCACCGTCGACAACGGCGACGGCGCCCTGCCGATCGACTACACCGAGGTCTCGATCACCCGCCGGATGTTCCGCTCCGGCGAGAGCGAGTACGAGATCAACGGCTCGTCCTGCCGCCTGCTGGACATCCAGGAGCTGCTCTCCGACTCCGGCATCGGGCGCGAGATGCACGTGATCGTCGGGCAGGGCCAGCTCGACTCCGTACTGCAGGCCAAGCCGGAGGACCGGCGCGGCTTCATCGAGGAGGCGGCCGGCGTCCTGAAGCACCGCAAGCGCAAGGAGAAGGCGCTGCGGAAGCTGGACGCGATGCAGGCCAACCTCACCCGGCTCACCGACCTCACCGCGGAGCTGCGCCGCCAGCTCAAGCCGCTCGGCCGGCAGGCGGAGGTGGCGCGGCGGGCGGCCGGTGTGCAGGCCGACCTGCGCGACGCGCGGCTGCGGCTGCTCGCCGACGACCTGGTGGGGCTGCGGACCGCGCTGGCCCGCGAGGTCGCCGACGAGAGCGCGATCCGGGAGCGGCGGGCGGTGGTCGAGCGCGAGCTGGCCGCGGCGCGGGCGCGGGAGACCGAGCTCGAGGCGGCGCTCGCCGCCGACGCCCCCCGGCTGACCAGGGCGCAGGAGACCTGGTATCGGCTGTCCGCGCTGGAGGAACGCTTCCGCGGCACCGGCCGGCTGGCCGCCGAGCGGAGCCGGCACCTGTCCGCCGGCTCCAGCGAGGCCACGTCGAGCCGGGACCCGGGGGCCATGGAGGCCGAGGCGGCGCAGGTTCGCGGGCAGGAGGAGGCGCTGCGCTCGGCGCTGGACGCGGACCGGGCCAGGTTGTCGGTGGCGGTGGCGCAGCGGCAGTCGCTGGAGCAGCGGCTCGCGGCGGCCGAGCGGGCGCTGGTGGCGGCGGCGCGCGCGGTGGCCGACCGGCGGGAGGGACTGGCCAAGCTGGGCGGCCGGGTGGAGGCGGTGCGGACCCGGCTGGCCGCCAGGGCCGAGGAGATCGAGCGGCTGGCGGCGGCGGCCGCGGAGGCGCGCGAGCGGGCGTCGGGTGCGCAGGCGGAGTTCGACACGCTGCAGTCCGAGGTCGGCGCGCTGGACGAGGGCGAGCTGGGGCTGGACGCGAGGCACGAGGCGGCGGTGGCCGCGCACACCTCGGCGCTGGCGGCGGTCCGGGAGCTCACCGAGGCGGACCGGGAGGCCGAGCGGGACCGCGCGACCTGGTCCGCCCGGCGGGAGGCGCTCGCGCTCGGGCTCACCCGCAAGGACGGCGCGGGGGCGCTGCTCGCCGCCGGCGCGCGGCTGCCCGGGCTGCTCGGCTCGGTAGCGGCGCTGCTGACCGTACGGCCGGGGTACGAGGCGGCGCTGGCCGCCGCGCTCGGCGCGGTCGCGGACGCGGTCGCGGTCACCTCCCCGGCCGACGCGGCGGCGGCGCTGCGGCTGCTGCGGGACGACGACGCCGGCCGGGCCGGCCTGCTCGTCGGCGGCGGCCCGCCCACCCTCCCGCCGGTCTTACCCGGATCGACGCGTCCGCGGAGGCCGCGGAGGGGAGGTCCCGGCAGGGGTGGCCGGCGCTGCCGGCCGGGGCGGCGTGGGCGCTCGACCTGTTCGAGGCGCCGGCTGCGTTGCGGCCGGCGCTGGGGCGCGCCCTGGACCGGGTCGCGGTCGTGGCCGACCTGGACGCGGCGCGGCGGCTGGTCGCGGCCGAGCCGGGCCTGCGGGCGGTGACCGGCGAGGGCGACCTGCTCGGCGCGGACTGGGCGGCCGGGGGGTCGGCGAGCGCGCCGAGCGTGATCGAGGTGCAGGCCGCGGTCGACGAGGCCGACCAGCGCCTCGCCGAGGCGACCGGGCGCCGGGACCGGGTGGCCGGTCAGCTCGCCGCCGCCCGCGCCGCCGCGGAGCACGGCAGCGCCGGCGTCGAGCGGGCGCTGTCCGCGCTCAACGAGTCGGACGCGAAGCTCACCGGGGTCGCCGAGCAGCTGGGCCGGCTCGGCGCCGGCGCGCGCTCGGCCGGCGCGGAGGCCGACCGGCTCGACCGGGCCCGCGCGGCAGCGGCCGAGGCGCGGGAGCGTGACCTGGCCGGGCTCGCCGACCTGGCGGAGCGGCTCGCGGCGGCCGAGGCGACGCCGGTCGACGACGAGCCGCCCACCGCGGAGCGGGATGCGCTGCAGGTCGAGGGGGCGGTGGCGCGGCAGGCCGAGCTGGAGGCACGGCTCGCCGTCCGGACCGGCGAGGAGCGGGTCCGGGCGCTGGCCGGCCGGGCCGACTCGCTGCTGCGCGCGGCCGCGACCGAGCGGGCCGAGCGGGCCCGACACGAGCAGCGGCGGCGGGCCCGGGCGCTCGGCGCGGTCGTGGCCGACGCGGTCGCCGGGGCCGCCGAGGTCGCGCTGGTCCGGATCGCCTCGTCGCTGCAGGCCGCCGCCGCCGAGCGGGACGCCGTGCAGCAGGCGCGGGTGGTCCGCGAGGGCGAGCTGCTCGCGCTGCGGTCGTCCAGCCGGGAGCTGTCCGGGGAGCTGGACCGGCTCACCGACGTGGTGCACCGCGACGAGGTGGCCCGGGCCGAGCAGCGGCTGCGGATCGAGCAGCTCGAGGGGGTGGCCGCCGAGCAGTACGGCGTCGACCTGGACGCGCTGGTCGCCGAGTACGGCCCGGACCTGCCGGTGCCGCCGTCGGCGGCCGAGCTGGCCGGGGCGGCGCTCGGCGGTGGGCCGGACGCCGACCCGGTGCCGGTGCCGGAGCCCGCGCCGTACGAGCGGGCGGTCCAGGAGAAGCGCGCCGCCCGAGCCGAGCGCGACCTGGCTCTGCTGGGCAGGGTGAACCCGCTGGCGCTGGAGGAGTTCGCGGCGCTGGAGGAGCGGCAGGCCTTCCTGTCCACCCAGCTGGAGGACCTGAAGGCGACCCGGCGGGACCTGCTCACCGTGGTCCGCGAGGTGGACGAGCGGATCCACGACGTCTTCGCCGCGGCGTTCGCCGACACCGCGCGCGAGTTCGAGGTCGTCTTCCGGGCCCTGTTCCCCGGCGGCGAGGGGAAGCTGATCCTCACCGACCCGGACGACCTGCTCGCCACCGGCGTCGAGGTCGAGGCGCGGCCGCCGGGGAAGAAGATCAAGCGGCTGTCGCTGCTGTCCGGCGGGGAGCGGTCGCTGACCGCGGTCGCCCTGCTGGTGGCGATCTTCCGCGCCCGCCCGTCGCCGTTCTACGTGCTGGACGAGGTCGAGGCGGCGCTGGACGAGATCAACCTCGGCCGGCTGCTGGCACTCGTCGAGGAGCTGCGCACGACCAGCCAGCTGATCGTCATCACCCACCAGAAGCGCACGATGGAGATCGCCGACTCGCTCTACGGCACGAGCATGCGGGGCGACGGCATCACCACGCTGATCAGCCAGCGGATGCGCGAACCCGCCTGAGGGCGACGGCGTGGACGGCCCGGCCGGGCACCGGCAATGTCCCGGAACGGCTGTCAGCAGCCGACGCGGCTGGGCGGCTGAGCAGAGTTCACCCGGCCGGAACCCGGGCCCGCCGGCCGGATGCTAGCGTCGGGCCCCGTGCCGGCCATCCAGGTGCGCGACGTGCCCGCCGACCTGCACGACCGGCTGCGGCGGCGAGCGGCGGAGGAACGGGTGACCCTGTCGACGTACGTGCTGCGCCTGCTCGAGCGCGAGGTCGGCCGCCCGTCGACCCGGGAGTGGCTCAGCGGCCTGGCGGACCGGGAGCCGGTCCGCGGCGCGGACGTCACCGGGGCGCTGGACGAGTCGCGGGGCGGCCGTGACTCGCGGGCCAGGCGTGTACTGCGTCATTGACGCCGGCGCCCTCGTCGAGCTGCTGCTTCGCACGCTGCGCGCCGCCTCCGTGCAGGCCGCCGTCGACGACCGCCGCCTGGTCGCCCCGGCCGTGATCGACGCCGAGATCCTGTCCGCGCTGCGCGGGCTGGAACGCAATCGAACGGTCACCGCCGCCCGCGCCGCCCAGGCCGTCGACGACCTGCGGTCCGCCCCGATCGAGCGGTTCGCGCTGGCGCCGCTGCTGGAGCGGGCCTGGTCCCTGCGCGACCACCTGACCGCGTACGACGCGCTCTACGTCGCCCTCGCGGTGGAGCTGGACTGCCCGCTGGTCACCACCGACGACCGGATCCCGTCGCCGCGGCTGCCCGCCGCCGTCATCCACGCCTGAGCCGTCCGCCCGCTCGAGGAGGACCACGCGGTGGCCGCGGCCGTCTCTGGGCTCGGCCGGGGCGTGCCCGTGGGCACGGTCGCCGACCGGCTCGGCGCGAGCCGGGAGACGTTCGGCCGCCGCTTCCGGCACGCTGTCGGGCTGGGCCCGAAGGCGTACGCCCGGGTACGCCGGCTGCAGCGGGTGCTCACCGCGGCCCGGACGGCCCGCGCGGCCCGAGGGCCGCGACTGGGCCCGGCTGGCCGCCGAGCAGGGCTTCGTGGACCAGGCCCACCTGATCCACGACTTCCGGGCGCTCACCGGGCTGACGCCGACCGGCTACCGGCCGCGCTCGGCCGGGCACGCCCAACCACGTCCCGGCGGCTGACGGCATTTCTACAATCCGTGCCGCGGCCGGCCGGGGCACGATGCCGGCATGACCACGACCACGACAGTGCTGCCCCGGCTCGTGATCGCCGGCGCGGACCAGGCGATCGACTTCTACCGGCGGGCGCTCGGCGCCGAGCTGCTGAGCCGCTACACCGGCCCGGACGGGACCGTGGTGCACGCCGAGCTGAGGATCGGCGGCTCGCTGATCACCGTCAAGGACGAGGACTCGGTGGACCGCTCGGCGACCGCCCTCGGTGGCTCACCGGTGCTCTTCATGCTCGACGTCGCCGACGCCGACGCGACCGCCGCCGCACTGACCGAGGCCGGGGGGAGCGTGGTCTTCGCGGTCCGCGACACCGAGTACGGCTACCGGCAGGGCCGGCTGCGGGACCCGTTCGGCTTCCAGTGGATGGTGTCGCAGGGGACCGAGGAGCTGACCGCCGAGCAGCGGCAGCAGCGGTTGGGGAGTGACGCCGGGACCTGACCGCTGGCGGTCAGGTCGCCAGCCGGCCGATCCGGTCGGTCAGCAGCTCGAAGAGCCCGTCGGCGTCCACCTCGACCGCCACGTCCACGTTCGGCGGCCGGCCGGACAGGCCGCGGACGTCGCAGACGGTGCGGCCGAAGTCCGGTCCGGCGTCGGCGTCCACCTCGACGTGCATCGGCTGCACCCGGAACAGGTCCGGAGCCAGCACGTACGCCAGGGCGCACGGGTCGTGCAGGGCGGCGCCCGGCCAGCCGTAGACCCGCGCGTACGCGCCGGCGAAGGAGTCCATCAGGTCGGCGGCGACCCTCGCCGCCGGCGTCCGGTGCCCGCGCAGCCGGGCGGTCCGCTCCGGGGTCGCGATCACCTGGTGGGTGAGGTCGAGACCGAACATGGTCAGCGGCACGCCCGACTCCAGCATGATCTTCGCCGCGTGCGGGTCGCAGTGGATGTTGAACTCCGCCGCCGGCGTGCTGTTCCCCTCGCCCGCCGAGCCGCCCATGAAGACGATCCGGCGCAGCGCCGGGGCGAGCCGTGGCTCCATCCGGAGCGCGAGGGCGACGTTCGTCATCGCTCCGGTCGCGACGAGCGTGACCTGCCCCGGCGCGGCGAGGGCGGTGTCGATGATCGCCTGGACCGCGTGGCCGCCCCGGACGGTCGAGCGGGGCTCCGGCAGGCCGGTGACACCGAGGCCGTGCGCGCCGTGGTACTCGGTCGCGTCGATCACCGGGGCGACCAGCGGGCGGTCGGCGCCGGCGTACACCGGCCAGTCCCGGCCGACGAAGTCGACCACGGCCAGCGCGTTGCGGACCGCCTGGCCAAGACCGACGTTGCCGTAGGAGACCGTCACCGCCGTCAGGTCGATCTCCGGGCTGGCGGCGGCGAGCATCAGGGCGAGCGCATCGTCGATGCCGGGGTCGCAGTCGTGCAGGACACGGTGGGCAGTGGTCACGGCGGTCGACGCTAGCCGGCGAGGGCTGGGGCGGGCGCCCGGGCAGGGGGTTGAGAGGATAGGCGGATGGAGTTCCTGGTCCTCGGGGCCGTGATCCTGCTGGTCCTGCTGGTCGCGGTCGTCGGTTTCGTGGTGCCGCGGCGGCGTGGCACCACCGCGCTGCCGCCGGCGGACACGCTGCCGCCGATCGCGGCGGAGGACACGGCGCCGGCCCGGCCGACCGGGACCGCGACGCTGCCCGAGCCGGAGATCGAGTCGCTGCCCGCGCTCGACGTGCCCGACTCGGCCGCCGGCCGGCTCGCCCGGCTGCGGCAGCGGCTGGCCCGCTCCCAGTCCGCGCTCGGCCGGGGCCTGCTCGGCCTGCTCTCCCGCGAGCGGCTGGACGCCGACGCCTGGGAGGAGATCGAGGACCTGCTGCTCGGCGCGGACGTCGGCGTCGCCGCCACCGCGCAGATCGTCGACCGGCTCCGGACCCGGACCCAGGTCCTCGGCACCGCCTCCGAGGGAGAGCTGCGTGCGTTGCTGGCCGACGAGCTGGTCGCCGCGCTGCAGCCGGACCTGGACCGCAGCCTCCAGACGATCCCGCACGCCGACGGCCGCCCGGCGGTGCTGCTTGTCGTCGGGGTCAACGGCACCGGGAAGACCACCACCGCCGGCAAGCTGGCCCGGCTGCTGGTCGCCGACGGCCGTACGGTGCTGCTCGGCGCCGCCGACACCTTCCGCGCCGCCGCGGCCGACCAGCTGGAGACCTGGGCGTCCCGGGTGGGCGCCCGGGTCGTCCGCGGGCCGGAGGGCGCCGACCCGGCGTCGGTCGCGTTCGAGGCGGTCAAGCAGGGCACCGAGCGGGGCGACGAGATCGGCGTGGACACGGTGATCATCGACACCGCCGGTCGGCTGCACACCAAGGTCGGTCTGATGGACGAGCTCGGCAAGCTCAAGCGGGTGGTGGAGAAGCAGGGCCCGGTGGACGAGACGCTGCTCGTCCTGGACGCGACCACCGGGCAGAACGGGGTGGTCCAGGCCCGGGTCTTCACCGAGGCCGTGGACGTGACCGGCATCGTGCTGACCAAGCTGGACGGCACGGCGAAGGGCGGCATCGTCATCTCCGTGCAGCGCGAGCTCGGGGTGCCGGTGAAGCTCGTCGGGATCGGCGAGGGCGCCGACGACCTGGCCCCCTTCGATCCGGAGGCCTTCGTCGACGCGATGCTGGGCGAGACTGTCTGATCCCTGCGACGCCTGATCGGGTGAGTGCCGGTACGTTCAGGTGCCCTCTGGTCGCCGATCGTGTTGGCTGGTGTCCAGCCGACCCGAGGGGGAGCCGATGTCCGTTCGCCTCGATCGCCGCCGGTTCCTGACCGTCACGCTCGCCGGGGCGACCGTGGTGGCCTTCGACCCGCTCCGCGCCAGCTGGGTCAGCGCCGCCGAGCGGGCGCCGGCCGGGGCGGTCGCCGTGCCCGACCTCGACGGCGAGCTGACCACCGACCCGGCCGCGCTGGCCGCGGCGGCCGACGACTACGGCCACCTGGTCAGCCGGACGCCGCTGGCGGTGCTGCGGCCCGGGTCGGTCCGCGACATCGTCAAGATCGTCCGGTACGCCAACCGGCACCGGCTCGCCGTCGCGATGCGCGGCCAGGGCCACGCCACCAACGGCCAGGCCCAGGTCCGCGCCGGCGTGGTGATCGACTCCACGACGCTGGGCCGGGTGCTCGAGATCCGCCCCGACCGGGCCGTCGTCGAGGCCGGCGCGACCTGGAAGGCGCTCGCCGACGCGGCGCTCGCCCACGGGCTGACCCCGCCGGTGCTCACCGACTACCTGGACCTGTCCGTCGGCGGGACGATCAGCGTCGGCGGCATCGGCGGGACCAGCCAGCGCTACGGCCTGCAGGCCGACAACGTCCTCGAGCTGGACGTGGTGACCGGCGAGGGCGAGCTGGTGCGCTGCTCGCCGACCCGGCACCGCGCGCTCTTCCAGGCCGTGCTCGGCAGCCTCGGCCAGCTCGCGATCGTCGTGCGCGCCGCGGTGCGGCTGGTGCCCGCGCCGGCCCGCGCGCGCGGCTACCAGCTCTACTACACCGACCTGGGCACGTACCTGGCCGACCAGCGGCGCGCGCTGGCCGGCCGCCGGTTCTCCTCGCTGCAGGGCCAGGTCCAGCGCAACGCCACCGACACCGGCTGGGAGTTCTTCGTCGACGCGGCGGTCTACTACGACTCGAGTCCGCCCGACGACGCGGCGGTCACCGCCGGGCTGCGCTTCGACCCGGCCCGGACGGTGACGACCGAGTACGCCTTCGGCGCCTGGATCGACCGGCTCCGCCCCGTCGTGGAGTTCCTCAAGTCGATCGGGGTGTGGTTCCTGCCGCACCCGTGGATCAACCTGTTCCTGCCGGCCAGCACGACGCCGGACGTCGTCGCCGGCACGCTCGCCGAGCTGACCCTCGCCGACACCGGGCAGGGGCCGGTGCTGCTCTACCCGTTCCGGCCGGGGCTGGTCCGCCGACCGTTCGTCCAGGTGCCGGCCGAGCCGGTCGGCTTCCTGTTCGCGATCCTGCGCACGACGGTGCCGCCGACCAGCGCGGCGCAGCAGCTGGCGGACAACCGCGTGCTGTACGAGCGCGCCCGCGACGCCGGCGGCAAGCGCTACCCGGTCGGCTCGGTGCCGGTCACCCCGGCCGACTGGGTCGACCACTTCGGCGCCGACTACCCGGCGCTGGTCGCGGCGAAGGCCGCCTGGGACCCGCGCCGGGTGCTCGCGCCCGGTCAGGGCATCTTCGGCCCGCCGCGGTAAGGGGTCGCCCGCCCGGCGAAGGGGCCCGCCCGCCCGCCCGGCGAAAGGAGATAGCCCACCGCGGTGGGACCGCCGGCCGGCTGGGCCGTCCGGGCGAGGGCCGCACCGCCGAGCGGCGGGCGGTCGCCGCCGCGAAACACGGCCGTCGCCGGCCGGCCGTCGAGTTCACGATCCGGAAACAGGAGAGACCTGCCCGGGAAACAGCGCGCTGTCACGGTGACCTCCAACCCCCTTGAGTGGAGAGGAGGAGCACAGTGCCGTTCGACTTCGAGACGGTGGACTCCGGCGCGACCGCCTGGGTCCTGGCCAGCGCAGCGCTGGTCCTGCTCATGACACCCGGCCTGGCGTTCTTCTACGGCGGACTGGTCCGCTCCAAGAACGTGCTCGGCATGCTCATGCAGAACTTCGCCGCGATCGCCCTCGTCGGCCTCGTGTGGGTGGCGGTCGGCTTCACCCTCGCGTTCGGGGGCGGCAGCTCGCTGGTCGGCAACCTCGACTTCGCCGGCCTGCAGAACATGGGCGAGACGATCCCGGGCTACGTCGACAGCTTCGCCCAGATCATCCCGCCGACCGTGTTCGTCGCCTTCCAGCTGATGTTCGCGGTCATCACGGTCGCGCTCATCACCGGGGCGACCGCGGACCGCTGGAAGTTCGGCGCCTTCGTGCCGTTCGCGATCCTGTGGTCGGTCCTCGTCTACTCGCCGGTCGCGCACTGGGTGTTCTCGCCCGAGGGCTGGGCGTTCAAGCGCGGCGCGCTGGACTTCGCCGGCGGCACGGTCGTGCACATCAACGCCGGTGCTGCCGCGCTGGCGATGGCCATCCTGCTCGGCCGCCGGCGCGGCTGGCCGAAGGAGCACATGCGCCCGCACAACGTGCCGTTCGTGATGCTCGGCGCGGGACTGCTGTGGTTCGGCTGGTTCGGCTTCAACGCCGGCTCCGCGCTCGGCGCCAACCAGCTCGCCGGCTTCGCCTTCCTCAACACCAACACCGCCACCTGCGCGGCGGTGCTGGCCTGGATCGGCGTGGAGCGGCTGCGCTACGGCAAGGCGACCGCGGTCGGCGCCGCGTCCGGCGCGGTCGCCGGCCTGGTCGCGATCACCCCGTGCGCGGGCTTCGTCAGCCCGCTCGGCTCGATCGCGGTCGGCCTGATCGCCGGCGGCGCGTGCGCGCTGGCGGTGTCGCTGAAGAGCCGGCTCCGCGTCGACGACTCGCTCGACGTCGTCGCCGTGCACCTCGTCGGCGGCATCCTCGGCTCGCTGTGCGTGGGCCTGTTCGCGACCACCGACGTCAACTCGCTCGGCTCCGACGGCCTCTTCTACGGCGGGGGCGCGACGCTGCTGGGCAAGCAGGCGCTGGTGGTGCTGGCGGTCACCGGGTACTCCTTCGCGGCCACCCTGGTGATCGGCCTCCTGGTCAACCTGGTGATCAAGAACCGGGTCCGGCCCGAGGTGGAGGACGAGGGCCTCGACCTCGCCGTGCACGGGGAGACGGCCTACGAGCTCAGCTCGGTCGGCGGGGGCGGCGGGTCGTACGCTCCGGGCGCGGCCACCGGGACCGGCAGCACCACGACGAAGCAGGAGGTGTCGGCGTGAAGCTCGTCACCGGCATCGTCAAGCCCTTCAAGCTCGACGACGTGAAGGCGGCGCTGGAGACGCTCGGCGTGCTCGGCCTGACCGTCACCGAGGTGCGCGGCTACGGCCGGCAGAAGGGCCACACCGAGGTCTACCGCGGCGCGGAGTACACAGTGGACCTGGTGCCCAAGGTCCGGATCGAGGTGCTCGTCGACGACCTCGACGCGGAGAAGGTGGTGGACACGGTCGCCGAGGCCGCCCGCACCGGGAAGATCGGCGACGGCAAGGTCTGGGTCACCCCGGTCGACGCGGTGGTCCGGGTCCGGACCGGGGAGCGCGGAGCGGACGCACTCTGAGCCCGGACCCGGTGCGGCCGGCCGCCCGGCGGCGCGGCGACCCGCGGTCCGGTGGGAACCCCTCCCCACCGGACCGCGGGCCGTCCGCCGCCGGGCTGCGGGCGGCCCGGGCGGCGCTGCTGGCCCGGACCGAGCTGACCGGCGCCGCCCTGCGCGCCGCGCTGGTCGAGCTCTACGACCCCTGGCTGGCCGGGCTGCTGGCCGGCACCGACGGGGTCGCGCTGGTCGCCGTCGGCGGCCTCGGCCGCCGCGAGCTGGCGCCGTACTCGGACCTCGACCTCGTCCTGCTGCATCGCGGCCGCCGGGACGTCGCGGCCGTCGCGGACGCGGTCTGGTACCCGGTCTGGGACGCCCGGGTCGGGCTGGACCACTCGGTCCGCACCGTCGCCGAGGCGGCGGCGGTCGGCCGCGGCGACCTGAAGGCCGCGCTCGGCCTGCTCGAGCTGCGCCACCTGGCCGGCGACCCGGCGCTGTCCGGGCTGCTGCGGGAGTCCGCGTACGCGAGCTGGCGGGCGGACGCCCGCAAGCGGCTGCCGGAGCTGCGGGAGACCACCCTCGCCCGCTGGGAGTCCGCCGGCGAGCTGGCGTTCCTGCTGGAGCCGGATCTCAAGGACGCCCGCGGCGGGCTTCGCGACGTGCAGGCGCTGCGGGCGCTGGCCGCGGCGCAGCTCGTCGACCCGCCCGGTCCGGTGCAGGCCGCCGCCCGGGACGTGCTGCTCGACTCCCGCGGCGAGCTGCAGCGGCGGGCCGGGCGGCCGCTGGACCGGCTGGTCCAGCAGGAGCAGGACGCGGTCGGGTCCGCGCTCGGTCGCGGCGACGCCGACGACCTGCTGCGCGCGGTCAGCGAGGCCGGCCGGACCATCGCCTTCGCGGCCGACTCGGCCTGGCGGCGGGTGGCGTCCGAGCTGGCCGCCCGGCGCCGGACGCTGCCGAGCCTGCCGCTGTCCCGGCGCGCGCCCGGCCCGCAGCGCCGCCCGCTCGCCGACGGCGTGGTGGCGCAGGGCGGTGAGGTGGTGCTGGCCCGGGACGCCGACCCGTGGGCCGATCCGGCGCTGGTGCTGCGGGCGGCGACCGCGGCGGCGCGCGCCGGCCTGCCGTTCGCGCCGCACGCGCTGGACCGGCTGGCGACCGAGTCGGCGCCGCTGCCGGCGCCGTGGCCACCGTCCGCGCGGGAGGCCTTCGTCGACCTGCTCGGCACCGGCCACGCCGCGGTGCCGGTGCTGGAGGCACTCGACCAGGCCGGCCTGCTGGTGCGGCTGCTGCCGGAGTGGGCGCGGGTCCGGTCCCGGCCGCAGCGCAACCCGGTGCACCGCTTCACGGTCGACCGGCACCTGACCGAGGCGGCCGCGCAGGCCGCGGCGCTGACCCGCACGGTGGCCCGACCGGACCTGCTGCTGCTCGGCGCGCTGCTGCACGACATCGGCAAGGGCTGGCCGGGCGACCACACCGACGCCGGGGTGGCCGCCGTCCGCGAGCTCGGCCCGCGACTGGGACTGTCCTACGGGGACGCCGCGACCGTGGTCGCGATGGTCCGCCACCACCTGCTGCTGCCCGACACCGCCACCCGCCGCGACCTGGACGACCCGGTGACCGTGCGCGGCGTGGTCGACGCCGTCGCCGGCTCCGCCGACCTGCTCGACCTGCTGCACGCACTGTCCATTGCGGACGGTCTGGCGACCGGTCCGGCGGCGTGGTCGGAGTGGAAGGCCGGCCTGGTCGCCGAGCTGGTCGCCCGGGCCCGGGACGCGATGTCCGGTGCGCCGCCGCCGGCGCCGCCGATGCTCACCGGCGCCCAGCGCGACCTGGCGGAGGCCGGGGCGACCGGCGCCGGCGTCGCGGTCCGGGTGGACGGCGAGACCGTCACCGTGGCCGCGCCGGACTCGCCGGGCCTGCTCAGCCGGACGACGGGCGTGCTCGCGCTGCACCAGCTGGACGTCCGTGCCGCGACCGTGACGACCGTCGGGCGCACCGCGGTCGACGTCTTCACCGTCTCCCCGCGCTTCGGGCGCGGGCCGGAGCCGGCGCTGCTGCGCGCCGACGTCGCCCGGGCGCTGGCCGGCACGCTGCCGCTCGGCGACCGGCTGGCCGCGACCGAGCGGGCGTACGGGCCCGGCCAAGCGGCTGCCGCCCCGCCCCGGGTGCTGTGGTTCGACGGCGCGGCCACCGGGGCCACCGTGCTGGAGCTGCGGGCCGCGGACGCCGCCGGCCTGCTGCACCGGGTGACCGCCGCGCTGGAGCGCCGCGGCCTGGACGTCCGCGGCGCCCGGGTCAGCACGCTCGGTGGCGCGGTGGTGGACGCCTTCTACGTCGTCGGCCCGGACGGCCGGCCGGTGACCGACGCCGCGCTGCGCGACCGCGTCACCGACGACCTGCTCGCCGCCGCCGCGCTCAGCCCTCCATCCGGTAGGTCGGCGTGACCACCGCCCGGGCGAGCGTGTGGAAGGCGAGGTTGAACGCGACGACGGTCGGGGTCGCGTCCGCGTCGACGCCGAGCTTGTCCTGGTCCACGGCGTGCACCGCGAAGACGTACCGGTGCGGCCGGTCGCCCGGCGGCGGCGCCGCGCCGGCGTAGGCCCGCTCGCCGAAGTCGTTGCGGACGTGGAAGGCACCCTCGGGCAGCCCGCCGTCGTCGGCACCGGCGCCCGCCGGCAGCTCGGTCACCGCGGCCGGGACGTCCACCACGGTCCAGTGCCAGAAGCCGGCCGGCGTGGGGGCGTCCGGGTCGAAGCAGCTCACCACGTAGCTGCCGGTGCCCTCCGGCGCGCCCGTCCAGCGCAGGTGCGGCGAGACGTTCTCGCCGCCGGCCGAGTCGTGCGCGTGCCGGCCCTGCTTGGGCCGGCCGTCGGCCACGTCGTCGCTGGTCACCGTGAAGGACGGCACCGTCGGCAGCAGCTCGTACGGGAACGGGGCGACCGGGCGGTCGAGCGTCATGGGTTCCTCCTCGCGAGCAGCTCGGCTCAGCCGCGCCAGCCTAGCCGGACCGCCGCCCCCAGCCGCTCACCGGCCGATCACCAGCCGCGCAGGTCCACCGGCCAGGTCTCGACCACCTCGTCCCCGTCGACGAGGTGCAGCCGCTCGTGCAGGGCGACGGTCGGGTCCACGTGCGCCGGCAGCACCCGGACCCGGTCGCCGACCCGCACCGAGCCTGGCTCGTCCGGGGCGAAGGTGAGGTGCTCGTCGGAGCAGAACCACACCGTCGCGCCGGGCACCGCCGGGTTGCCGTGGTCCATGCCGAGCGACTTGAGACCGGTGTCGGCGACCGCCCACGGCGGCCGGATCTCGGCGGACGGCGGCGCGGCCGAGACGACCGTCGCCAGCACCGTCAGCGCCTGCCGGAACGGCAGCCCGAGCGCCGCGTACGCCGTGTCCAGCAGGGCGTACGAGCCGGCCTGGATCTCGGTGGCCGCCTTGTTGACCGCGTAGGTCCCGGTAGCGCCGGCCGAGACGATCTCGCCGCCCACGTCGGCGTGCGCGCGCCGCAGCAGCGCCATGCACTCGGCGGTCAGCCGGGCCCGCTCGGCCTCGTCCGGGACCAGCAGCAGGTGCCCCTCGTAGCCCATCACCCCGCGCACGGTCAGGCCGGCCGCCCGGGCCGCGGCCGCGATCCGGCCGGCGTCCTGCGGCGCGCAGCCGCAGCGGGGGAGGCCGACGTGCACGTCGACGAGGACCTCCCGCACCCCGCCGGCCGCGGCCGCCGCGACCGTCTCGGCCGAGTCCACCGCCACCGTCACCCGGGCTCCGGCCGCCACCACCGCGCCGAGCCGGCGGGCGTCGAGCACCTCGTTGGCCAGCAGCAGGTCGTCCCCGAGGCCGGCCGCCGCCATGCCCTCGACCTCGCGGACCGTCGCGCAGGTGAAGGCCGGGTGGCCCGCCGCGGCCTGCCGCCGGGCCAGCTCGGTGCACTTGTGCGCCTTGACGTGCGGCCGCAGCCGCCGCCCCGGCAGCGCCGCCGCCATCGTGGTCAGGTTGTGCTCCAGGTCGTGCACGTCGACCAGCAGCGCCGGCGTCCGGAGCTCGGCAGTGCGCACCCCGGCACCCTAGGCCCCGCGCCGATCCCGCCGAGCCGATGCGCGCCCGCGGCCCCCGCGCCCCCGCGCCACCGGCGGCGGCCGGGCCGGTGTCCTACGGTCGGCGGGTGGGGCGCTGGCGGAACTGGGCGGGCGACCAGGTGACGGACCCGGCCCGGGTGCGCTCGCCGGCCGACGCCGGCGAGGTGGCGGCCGCGGTCGAGGCGGCGGCGGCCGACGGGCTGCGGGTCCGGATGGTCGGCTCCGGGCACTCGTTCACCGGTGCCGCGCTGACCGACGGCGTGCTGCTCCGGCCGGAGCGGCTGACCGGACTGCTCGCGGTCGACACCGCAGGCTGCACGGCCACGGTGCGGGCCGGCACCCGGCTGCGGGAGGTGTCCCGGCTGCTCGCCGGGCACGGGCTGGCGCTGGAGAACCTCGGCGACGTCGACGTCCAGACCGTGGCCGGAGCCCTGGGCACCGGCACGCACGGCACCGGCGCCGGCTACGGCGGTCTGGCCACCCAGGTCCTCGCGCTGGAACTGGTGCTCGCGGACGGCAGCGTGGCGACCTGCTCGGCGACCGAGCGCCCCGACCTGTTCGCCGCCGCCGCCGTCGGGCTCGGCGCGTACGGGATCGTCACCGCGGTGACCCTGCGCGTCGTCCCCGCCTTCGGCCTGCACGCGGTCGAGGAGCCGGCGCGGCTCGACGACCTGCTGGACCGGTGGGACACGCTGCCCGCCGAGGCCGACCACGTCGAGTTCTACTGGTGGCCGCACACCCGCGACTGCCTGCTCAAGCGGAACAACCGGGTGCCGCTGCACGAGCTGGACCCGCTGCCCCGGTGGCGGGCGGTGCTGGACGACGAGCTGGTCGCCAACGGCCTGTTCGGCGCGGTCTGCCGGGCGGGCGCGCGGGTTCCCGCGCTGGTGCCGCCGGCCAACCGGCTCGCCACCCGGCTGCTGGGCCGGCGGGAGTACACCGACTCCTCGTACCGGGTCTTCGCCTCGACCCGCCGGGTCCGCTTCCACGAGACGGAGTGGGCGGTGCCACGGGAGACACTGCCGGCGGTCCTGCGCGAGCTGGACGCGGTGATCGGCCGGCGCGGCTGGCGGGTCTCGTTCCCGGTCGAGGTCCGGGTCGCCGCGCCGGACGACCGGTGGCTGTCCACCGCGTACCGCCGCGAGACCGGGTACGTGGCCGCCCACCGCTACGTCCGGGAGCCGTGGCGGGAGCTCGTCGCCGCGGTGGCCGAGGTGGTGGACGGCGTGACCGGCGGGACCGGCCGGCCGCACTGGGGCAAGCTGCACCCGCTGGACGCCGCCGCGCTCGCCCCGCGCTACCCGCGCTTCGCCGACGCCGTGCGCCTCCGCGACGAGCTCGACCCCGAGCGCCGCCTCGCCAACGCGTACACCGACCGCGTCCTCGGCCCGTGACCCCACGCCCCGTACGGACAGGGGCGGGTGGGCCGGCGGCTAGGCTGGTCGGGTGTTCGACACGCTCTCCGACCGGCTGGCCGCGGCCTTCACGACGCTGCGCGGCAAGGGCCGGCTGTCCGAGGCCGACATCGCCGCCACCGCACGCGAGATCCGCATCGCGCTGCTCGAGGCGGACGTCGCGCTGCCGGTGGTCAAGGCCTTCGTCGGGGCGGTCCGGGAGCGGGCCGGCGGGGCGGACGTCTCCCGTGCGCTCAACCCGGCCCAGCAGGTCATCCAGATCGTCCACGAGGAGCTGATCGGCGTCCTCGGCGGCGAGACCCGGCGGCTCCGGCTGGCCAAGCAGCCGCCGACCGTGATCATGCTGGCCGGCCTGCAGGGCTCCGGCAAGACGACGCTGGCCGGCAAGCTCGGCCAGTGGCTGCGCGGGCAGGGCCACACCCCGCTGCTGGTCGCCGCCGACCTGCAGCGGCCGAACGCGGTGACCCAGCTGGAGATCGTCGGCCGGCAGGCCGGGGTGGACGTCTTCGCCCCGGAGCCGGGCAACGGCGTCGGCGACCCCGTCGACGTGGCCCGCCGCGCCATGGTGGAGGCCGGCCGTACCCAGCACGACGTGGTCGTCGTCGACACCGCCGGCCGGCTCGGCGTGGACGCCGAGATGATGGCCCAGGCGGCGGCGATCCGGGACGCCGTGCGGCCGGACGAGACGCTCTTCGTGGTCGACGCGATGATCGGCCAGGACGCGGTCAGCACCGCGCAGGCGTTCGCCGACGGCGTCGGCTTCTCCGGCGTGGTGCTCACCAAGCTCGACGGTGACGCCCGGGGTGGCGCCGCGCTGTCGGTGCGGTACGTGACCGGGCAGCCGATCCTGTTCGCCTCCACGGGGGAGAAGCTGGCGGACTTCGACGTCTTCCACCCCGAGCGGATGGCGTCCCGGATCCTCGGCATGGGCGACGTGCTGACCCTGATCGAGCAGGCGCAGCAGGCGTTCGACGAGGACGAGGCGGAGCGGATGGCGGGCAAGCTCGCCTCCGGCACCGACTTCACGCTGGAGGACTTCCTCGAGCAGATGACGGCCATCCGCAAGATGGGCCCGATCTCCAACCTGCTCGGCATGCTGCCCGGGATGGGCCAGATGAAGGACCAGATCGAGAGCATCGACGACCGCGACCTGGACCGGACCGCGGCGATCATCCGGTCCATGACGCCGGCCGAGCGGACCGACCCGAAGATGATCAACGGCTCGCGCCGGGCCCGGATCGCCCGCGGCTCGGGCGTCGCCGTCAGCGACGTGAACGGATTGGTCGACCGGTTCTTCGAGGCGCGCAAGGTGATGCAGCAGATGGCCGGCGGGATGGGCCTGCCGGGCAGCCGCCGGGGCGGGTCGAAGACCCGCGGCAAGAAGGGCAAGAAGGGCCGCGGCCGGGGCCCGACGCCGCCGAAGGTCCGCGGCGGCATGCCGGCGCTGCCGCCCGGTGCGCTGAACCAGCTGCCCCCCGGCATGCAGCTGCCGGACCTGTCGAAGCTCAACCTGCCGAAGGGCCGGGGCTGACCGGTCCCGGCTCAGCCGTCCGGAGCGGCCGCGGCCGGCCGGCAGTCGGCCGCCGGCTGATCCGGGCGCACCGTCGCCAGCTCGACGTCCGCCGCGTGCGGCCGTAGCAGCTCGGCGAGGGCGGCCTGGGCCCGGGCGAGCTGCCCGGCCGGGACGGCCACGGCGGACACCCGTTCGAGCACGAACAGGACGTCCCGGCTGGCCGGGGTGACCTTCGTGGCGTCCGCGTCGCGGTGGTTCCAGTGCCGGGTCAGCACCCGGCCGCCGCCGTCGGCGTAGACGACCTCGCCCGCACCGGGCCGCTCGACCGTCTCCGGCTCGCCGAGCGGGGTGAAGGCGTCGCCGGGCTCGGCGTAGCGGACCAGCACCTCCTCGCCGAGCCGGCGCTGGTCGAAGGCGCCGACCGGCACGGCGTGGGTGACGGACACGAGGTTGTACGCGTCGACAGTCGGGCTCACCCGGGGCAGCCGACCGGTGCGGACCAGCCGGCGGCCGAGGGCGTCGACGCTCGGCCGGACGCGGCGCGGGTTGGTGCCGAAGCGCCGGAAGGCCGCGTGCCACGAGGCGATCTCGGGCCGGGACTCGTCGGCCGGCGCCCACTCGCCGGCCGCCACCCGCCGCTCCAGCTCGACCAGCCGGGCCTCCAGGCCGGGCCACGGCCGGTCGTTGCGCAGCCCGTGCGCGGCGACCAGCCGGATCTCGGTCTCCGGGAACGCCGCGGCCACCGGTCCGGTCAGGACCACCCGCATGCCGCACACCTCCGTCCGCGTCGGCGGGAGCCGGAACCCCTGCATGATGGTGGGCGATGAGGATCGCGGACGAGGTGGCCGCCGCGCTGGCCGGGGGGCGGGCGGTGGTGGCGCTGGAGAGCACGCTGCTGGCGCACGGGCTGCCACCCGGGCGCAACCGGGAGGTGGCCGCCCGGGTGGAGGCCGCGGTCCGGGCCGGGGGCGCGGTGCCCGCGACGGTCGCGGTGCTCGGCGGGTCGCCGGTGGTCGGGCTGACCGGCGCCGAGCTGGACCGCGTCTGCGACCCGGCGGCGGGCCTGGTCAAGCTGTCCCGGCGGGACATCGGGCCGGCGGCGGCGTTGCGCCGGGACGGGGCGACCACGGTCGCGGCGACCGCGGCGCTGGCGGCGGCGGCCGGGATCGGCGCCTTCGCCACCGGCGGCCTCGGCGGCGTGCACCGGGGGGCGGCGCGGTCCTGGGACGTCTCGGCGGACCTCGACGTGCTGGCCTCGACGCCGGTGCTGGTGGTCTGCTCGGGGGTCAAGTCCGTGCTCGACGTCGGCGCCAGCCTGGAGGCGCTGGAGACCCGGTCGGTGCCGGTGCTCGGCTACCGCACCGACCGCTTCCCGGCGTTCTACCTGCGCGAGTCGGAGTTTCCGGTGCCGTGGCGGGTGGACTCGCCGGCGGAGGCGGCAGCCGTGGTCGCCGCGCACCTGGCGTCGGCACCCGGCTCGGCCGGGCTCGTGCTGGCGAACCCGGTGCCGGTGCCGGCGGAGCTGCCGCGCGAGCTGCACGACCGACTGCTCGGCGAGGGGCTCGCGTTGCTGGCCGAGCGCGGCGTACGGGGCAGGGACGTGACGCCGGCGCTGCTGGCGGACTTCCACCGGCGCAGCGGGGGAGCGAGCCTGGCCGCGAACGAGGCCCTGGTGCTGGCCAACGCGGCCCTCGCCGCCGAGGTGGCCGTCGCCCTGGCCGCCCGGACGCCGTGAGCCCGCCGGCCGGACCCGGGGTGGTCGTCGTCGGGGACGCCGGGCTGGACGTCGTCGTCCGGGCCGCCGCGCTGCCGGCCGCCGGCGGCGACGGCCGCGCGGCGATCACGATCGAGCCCGGCGGCTCGGGCGCGAACACCGCGGCCTGGCTGGCCGCGCTCGGCGCCGACCCGCGCCTGGTCGCCCGGGTCGGTGCCGACGCCGCCGGGCGGCAGGTGCGGGACGGGCTGACCGCGGACGGCGTCCGCTGCGCCTTCGCGGTCGACGCCGACGCCGGCACCTGCTGCGTGCTCGTCCTGGTCGACGCCGCCGGGCAGCGCACGATGCTGGCCGACCGGGGAGCCGCCGCGCGTCTCGCGCCGCCGGACGTCGGGGGCGCCGCCCTCGCCGGCGCCCGGCACCTGCACCTGTCCGGCTACGTGCTGCTCGACCCGTCCTCCCGGCCCGGCGGGCTCGCCGCCCTCTCGGCCGCCCGAGCCGCCGGCCTGAGCACCTCGGTCGACCCGCAGGCGGCCGCGCTGCTCGTCGACCCGGCCGGCTTCCTCGCCGACGTCGACGGCGTCGACCTGCTGCTGCCCAGCTCGGCCGAGCTCGCCGCCCTCACCGGCTCACCGGAGCCGGCGTCCGCCCGCGCCCTGCTCGGGCGGGTCGGGGCGGTCGCGGTGACCGCGGGGACGCTGGGTGCGACCTGGGTCGACCCGCGGCGGATCGAGACGGTCCCGGCCGAACCCGCCACCTGCGTGGACTCGACCGGCGCCGGCGACGCCTTCGACGCCGGCCTGCTCGTGGCCTGGCTCGCCGGCGCGTCCCCGGCGCGGTCGTTGCGGGCCGGTGCCGCCGCCGGCGCCCGGGCGGTCACCCGGGTCGGTGCCCGCCCCGGCCGGTAACGTCCGCTCCCATGACGCGGGCGCTGCACGTACGCGGGGTCGTGCTGCCGGACGGCGAGGAGCGCGACCTGTACGCCGTCGACGGGCGGCTGACGTACGAGCGGGTCGCGGGCGCGGAGACGGTCGCCGCCGCCGGCTGGGTGGTGCCCGGGCTGGTCGACTGCCACTGCCACATCGGGTTGCAGCCGGGCCGGCTCGCCGACTCCGACGCGATGCTCGCCGAGCAGGCGAGCGCCGACCGGGACACCGGCGCGCTGCTGCTGCGCGACTGCGGGTCGCCGGTCGACAACCGCATCGTGCAGGCGCGCGAGGACCTGCCGCGGCTCATCCGCGCCGGGCGGCACATCGCCCGGCCGAAGCGCTACCTGCGCGAGCTGGGCGTCGAGGTGGAGCCGCACGAGCTGGTCGGCGCGGTCGAGGAGCAGGCCGCGCTCGGCGACGGCTGGGTCAAGCTGGTCGGCGACTGGATCGACCGCTCGGTCGGCGACCTGGCGCCGCTGTGGCCGGACGACGTGCTCGCCGCCGCCGTCGGCCGGGCGCACGAGCTCGGCGTCCGGGTCGCCGTGCACGCCTTCGGCGAGGACGCGCTGCCCGGCCTGGTCGCCGCCGGCGTGGACACCATCGAGCACGCGACCGGCCTCGCCGGCGGGCTGGTCGACGAGGTCGCCCGGCGCGGCATCCGGATCACCCCGACGCTGGTCAACATCGACACCTTCCCGGCCATCGCCGAGCAGGCCGGCCGGTTCCCGGTCTACGCCAGGCACATGCGGACCCTGCACCGCGACGCCCGGCTGCGGGTCCGCGACGCGTACGCGGCCGGCATCCCGATCCTCGCCGGCAGCGACGCCGGCGGCTCGCTCCCGCACGGCCTGCTCGTCGCCGAGATCCGCGCCCTGCACGAGGCCGGCCTGCCCGCCGAGGCCGCGCTCGCCGCCGGCTCCTGGGCGGCGCGCGACTTCCTCGGCCTGCCCGGCCTCCTCGAGGGCGCCCCCGCGGACCTCGTCGTCTACGCCGCCGACCCGCGTGCCGACCTGGCCGCCCTCGCCGCCCCGCACCGCATCGTCCTGCGCGGCCGGGTCGTGCGCTGACGCCGTACCCTCTGCACCCATGGCTCGCGTGCTCACCCCGCAGGCGGAGGACTTCCCCCGCTGGTACCAGGACGTCCTGGCCAAGGCCGAGCTGGCCGAGAACGGCCCGGTCCGCGGGACCATGGTCATCCGGCCGTACGGCTACGCGCTGTGGGAGCGGATGCAGGCCGAGGTGGACGACCGGATCAAGGCGGCCGGCGCCCGCAACGCGTACTTCCCGCTGTTCATCCCGGAGTCCTACCTCAGGCGGGAGGCCCAGCACGTCGAGGGCTTCAGCCCGGAGCTCGCGGTCGTCACCATCGGCGGCGGAAAGCAGCTGGAGGAGCCGGTCATCGTCCGGCCGACCAGCGAGACGATCATCAACGCGTCGTTCGCGAAGTGGGTGCAGAGCTATCGCGACCTGCCGCTGCTGATCAACCAGTGGGCGAACGTGGTCCGCTGGGAGCTGCGGCCGCGGCTGCTGCTGCGTACCAGCGAGTTCCTGTGGCAGGAGGGGCACACCGCGCACGCCACCGCCGAGGAGGCCCGTGCCTACGCGGTGCGGATCCTGCGCGACGTCTACCAGGACTTCATGGTCGACGTGCTCGCGCTGCCGGTGGTGGTGGGCCGCAAGACGGCTCGGGAGCGCTTCGCCGGGGCGACCAACACGATGACGCTGGAGCTGATGACCGGCGACGGCAAGGCGCTGCAGATGGGCACGTCGCACGAGCTGGGCCAGAACTTCGCGAAGGCGTTCGGCATCGAGTTCCTGGCGCCGAGCGGGCAGCGCGAGCACGCCTGGCAGACCTCGTGGGGCTCGTCCACCCGGATGGTCGGCGGGCTGATCATGGCGCACGGCGACGACGACGGGCTGCGGGTGCCGCCGCGGCTGGCGGCCACCCAGGTGGTCGTGCTCGCGATCAAGGCGGCGGCCGCCGAGGCGGCGCACCGGATCGCCGACCAGCTGCGGGTGGGCGGCTCGCGGGTCGAGGTGGACGACGCGGTGGACGTCCCGTTCGGCCGGCGCGCGGTCGACTGGGAGCTCAAGGGCGTGCCGGTCCGGGTCGAGGTGGGGCCGCGGGACCTGGCCGAGGACCGCGCCATGCTGGTCCGGCGGGTGCCCGGCACCAAGTCGCCGGTGCCGCTGGGCGGGCTCGTCGACGCCGTCCGTGTCGCGCTGGTCTCCGACCAGGTCGCGCTGTACGCCGACGCCGAGCGGCGGCGGGACGAGCGGGTCGTCGACGCCAAGA
The DNA here is from genome assembly GCA_963785005.1 of uncultured Actinomycetota bacterium. GTDB lineage: Bacteria > Actinomycetota > Actinomycetes > Mycobacteriales > CADCTP01 > CADCTP01. The sequence continues at coordinate 589,748 of CAWATS010000007.1, read as the reverse complement.
CCGTCGAGGACGCGGTGGAGGCCGCGTCCGCCGGCTGGGCCCGGATGCCGTGGTCCGAGCTGGGGATCGAGGGCGAGGCGCGGCTGGCCGAGCAGTCGGTCAGCGTGCGCTGCCTGACCCGCGCGGACGGGTCGCTGCCGGCGGCCGAGGACGAGCCTGACCTGCTCGCGTACTGCGCCCGCGCGTACTGAGTCACCCGGGGGCGGCCCCGGACCCCGGGCGAGCGCTCCCGCAGGCTGGTGTCGTTGAGCACCGGGCTCCTCCACCGAGCCCCGCCGGGGGCGGGGACCCCGGCGGCCTGGCATAGCGAACCGCGTCGCGGACACCGCTGACTCACTCCGGGGCGGCCCCGGACCCCGGGCGAGCGCTCCCGCAGGCTGGTGTCGTTGAGCACCGGGCTCCTCCACCGAGCCCCGCCGGGGGCGGGGACCCCGGCGGCCTGGCATAGCGAACCGCGTCGCGGACACCGCTGGGCGCGACGCTCGCAGGTAACCCCGGGCGGCGGCCGGCGACGGGGCGGGCGGGGCGTCTGGCATGATGGGCCGCTGAGTGCGAGCGCGCTCCGGGTCCCTCTCAACCCGGTGGGCGTCCGCCCCTTCGACGTCCGTCCCGCGAGCCCCACCGCGGTGCCGGTCGTCCACCCGTCGAGCAGTTGGAGCACCCACACCCGTGGCCACCAGAATCAAGCTCATGCGCATCGGCAAGATGCGCGAGCCGCACTACCGCATCGTCGTCGCCGACGCCCGCACCAAGCGGGACGGCCGGTCGATCGAGGCGGTGGGGGAGTACCACCCGAAGGACGAGCCGTCGACGATCAAGGTCGACTCCGACCGCGTGCAGTACTGGCTGGGCGTCGGCGCGCAGCCGACCGACTCGGTCGCCGCGATCCTGCGGGTGACCGGCGACTGGCAGCGCTTCAAGGGCCTGCCCGCGCCGGAGCCGATGCGCACCGCCGCGCCGCGCCCGGACCGCCGCGCCGCCTTCGAGGAGGCGGCCCGCGAGGGCCTGGCCGGCGGAGACGGTTCCGGGGGCGAGGCGACCACGCCACGCAAGCGGGCCCCGAAGGCCGCACCGCGGGCCCAGGCCGCTCCCACCCCCGCCGCCCCCCTGCCCCCGCCGGCGCTCCAGCGGAGGCCGGCGCGGCGGCGCCCGCACCGGACGCGGCGGCTGTCCCGGACGCGGCGACCGCACCGCCCGCCGCGGCTGTCCCGGACGCGGCGACCGCACCGGACGCGGCGACCGCCCCGGAGGCAGCACCCGCTGCGGAGGCAGCACCCGCTCCCGAGGCGGGGTCGGGCCCACCGGCCCGGGAGGCATAGGTGCTCGAGGCCGCACTCGAGCACCTGGTCAAGGGCATCGTCGAGCACCCGGACGACGTACGGGTCGACCTGGTCACCTCCCGCCGCGGCAAGCGGCTGGAGGTGCGCGTGCACCCGGAGGACCTCGGCAAGGTGATCGGTCGCAGCGGCCGTACGGCGAAGGCGCTGCGGCAGGTCGTCGCCGGCATCGGCGGCCGAGGGGTGCGCGTCGACGTGGTCGACACGGACTGACGCCGCCCGCCGTGGACCTTGTCGTGGGGCGGGTCGGCCGGCCGCACGGGGTTCGCGGCGAGCTGACCGTCGAGGTGCGCACCGACGACCCGGACGCCCGCTTCGCACCCGGGACGGTGCTGCGCACCGACCCGCCCGAGCGCGGCCCGCTCACCGTCACCGACGTGCACCCCCGCTCGGGCGGGCTCGTCGTCGCCTTCGCCGGGGTCGGCGACCGGGAGAGCGCGGAGGCGTTGCGCGGCACGGTGCTCGTGGTCGACTCGGACTCGCTGCCGCCGCTGGACGCCACGGACGAGTGGTACGACCACGACCTGGTCGGGCTCGCCGTCCTCGACCCGGCGGGGGCGGCGGTCGGGACGGTCGCGGACGTCGTGCACTCGCCCGGCGCCGAGCTGCTCGTCGTCCGGTCCGACGACGGGCGGGAGCACCTGGTGCCGTTCGTCCGCCAGCTCGTGCCGGAGGTCGACGTGCCGGGCGGCCGGATCGTGGTGGCCGCGCCGGAGGGGCTCTATGACCTGTGACGGCCCGACCTGTGACCGCCGACCTGTGACGGCTCCCGGTGAGGCTCGACGTCATCTCGATCTTCCCGGACTACCTGGCCGGCCCGCTGCGGGTCTCGCTGCTCGGCAAGGCGGCCGACCGCGGCCTGCTCGACCTGCGGCTGCACGACCTCCGGGACTGGACGACCGACCGGCACCGGACCGTCGACGACACCCCGTACGGCGGCGGTGCCGGGATGGTGATGCGACCGGAGCCGTGGGGCGCGGCGCTGGACACGGTGGCTCCCGCGGGGAGCCCTCCGCCGCGGCTGGTCGTTCCGACCCCGTCCGGGCGGCCGTTCACCCAGGCGCGCGCGGCCGGGCTCGCCGCCGAGCCGTGGCTGGTGTTCGCCTGCGGCCGGTACGAGGGGATCGACCAGCGGGTGGTCGAGCACGCCGCGTCCCGGATGCCGGTCGACGAGCTGTCGATCGGCGACTACGTGCTGGCCGGCGGGGAGGCCGCCGTGCTGGTGATCGTCGAGGCGGTGGCCCGGCTGCTGCCCGGCGTCCTCGGCAACCCCGAGTCGCTGGCGGAGGAGTCGCACGCCGGCGGGCTGCTGGAGTACCCGGTCTACACCCGGCCGCCGGCCTGGCGCGGGCTGGCGGTGCCGGAGGTGCTGCTGTCCGGCGACCACGCCGCCGTGGCGCGCTGGCGGCGGAACGAGTCGCTGCGGCGTACCGCCGAACGCCGCCCCGACCTCGACCCACCCGCCGCCTGACCCCGCGCCGGTGAGCGACACGCCGTAAGGGCCGCGCCGTATCTCACTGGCCGAGGGTCCAGCGGGGAACGGAGGGTGGGTTTCGCGCCCCGGCGTGCCGTGTGGCACCCTGGACTGGTTGTCGCGGGTCACCCGAGCCCGGACGGCCCCTGACCGAAAGCCCGGCGAGCGAGCGCGCCCGCCGTACGGACGAAGGAAGCGCCGAGATGAACCCGCTGGACGCCCTGGACGCCGAGTCGTTGCGTTCCGACATCCCGAGCTTCCGCCCCGGCGACACGCTGAAGGTGCACGTGCGCGTCGTCGAGGGCTCCCGCGAGCGGGTCCAGGTCTTCCAGGGCGTCGTCATCCGCCGGCAGGGCGGTGGCGTCCGGGAGACCTTCACCGTCCGCAAGGTGAGCTTCGGCGTCGGGGTGGAGCGCACCTTCCCGGTGCACACCCCGATCATCGCCAGGATCGAGCTCGTCACCCGCGGGGACGTCCGCCGGGCCAAGCTCTACTACCTGCGCGACCTGCGCGGCAAGGCCGCGAAGATCAAGGAGAAGCGGGACCCGGTCGCCCGGTGACCGTCCCGGCCCGCCCCGGCTTTCGGGCGCCGACGGCGCCGCGACGGGCGGGCACGTAGTCTGGTCCGGATGTCCGACGAGACCCCGGTGGGCACGGCCGCCCAGTCCGCCAGCCCAGACCCGGACGACTCCGGCTCGGGCCAGGGCGGGGCCGGCCCCCCGTCCCGCGGCAAGCCGGCGGCCAAGGGCTCGTTCCTGCGCGAGCTGCCGGTCCTGCTGGCGGTCGCGGTCGTGCTCGCGCTGTTGATCAACACCTTCCTGGTCAAGGCGTTCTTCATCCCGTCCGGGTCGATGGAGCGGACCCTGCACGGCTGCCCCGGCTGCTCGGGCGACCGGGTGCTGGTCAACAAGGTGGTCTACCGGCTGCACGAGCCGCGCCCGGGCGACATCGTGGTCTTCGCCGGTCCCGAGTCGTGGGCGCCGGAGGCCGCGGTCGCCAGGCCGACCAACCCGGTGCAGCGCGCGCTGCGGGCGGTCGCCAGCACCTTCGGGGTGGCGACGCCCGGCGAGAAGGACTTCATCAAGCGGGTGATCGCGGTCGGCGGGCAGACCGTCCAGTGCTGCGACGCCGAGGACCGGGTCACCGTGGACGGGCGGCCGCTGGACGAGCCGTACGCGTACGTCGGCGAGTCCGACTACACCGCCGCGCCGTTCGGGCCGGTCGAGGTGCCGGCGGGGCGGCTGTGGGTGATGGGCGACCACCGCGACCAGTCGGCGGACTCGCGCGCCCACATCACCGACCCGGACCAGGGCACGATCGCCGTCGACGACGTGATCGGCAAGGCGTTCGTGGTGATCTGGCCGGTGTCGCGCTGGGGCTCGCTCGGCACCCCGGCCACCTTCGGCGGCGGGGAAGGGTCGCCCTGGACGGTGCCGGTGCTGGTCGCCGTCCCACTGCTGGTCGTGCTCGGGTTCGTCGGGGCGTCCCGACGGCGGCGCCGTGCTCGCTGACCCGGGCACCTCGCTCGACCCGCCGCCGCGACCGTGGCGGCTGTCCGCCCGGCTGCTGGTGGTGCGGGACTCCGCGTTGCTGTTCATGCGCGCCTTCGACCCGGAGGACCGGGCCGCGGGGGCGTGGTGGGAGATCCCGGGCGGTGGGGTGGAGCCGGGCGAGGACACCGCCGCGGCGGCGGTCCGGGAGACCGCGGAGGAGACCGGGTACGTCGTGCCGGCCGGCTGCGTGGAGGAGGTGTGCTGGCGCGGCGAGACGACGTACACCTGGCTCGGTCGCCGGCACTGGGCCGAGATGGTGCTGCATGTCGCCCGCACGCGCGGGCCGCTGCGGCAGCAGCCGACCTGCTGGCACCCGGAGGAGCAGCTCAGCTTCCTCGAGGCCTGCTGGCTGCCGATGGACGACGTCCTCGCCGGCCGCGGCCGCTACTTCCCGGCGACCCTGCCGCTGGACCTGCCCCGACTGCTGGCCGGCGAGCGGATCGACGCCGGTTTCACCGTGTGGAGCTGAGAAGGCCGTACCCTTCCTGACGCGATGAGCTCCCCTCCCGTCCCCCGCCCGCCCCGGGCCGTGGTCCGGCGCGACGCCGGCCTGTGGGCCTGCGAGGGTGCGCTGCGCCGGCGGGGCTTTCCGCTGGTCGCCGGGACGGACGAGGCCGGCCGCGGGGCGTGCGCCGGGCCGCTGGTGGTGGCGGCGTGCGTGCTTGCGGACGGCCGGCGCGGTCAGGTGCCGGGGCTGAACGACTCCAAGCTGCTGGCGCCGGCCGTGCGCGAGGAGGTCTACGGCGAGGTGGTGCGCCGGGCGGTGGCCTGGTCGGTGGTCGTCATCCCGGCGCCGGAGGTGGACCGGCGCGGGCTGCACGTCTGCAACCTGGAGGGGATGCGGCGGGCGCTGGCCCGGCTCGACCCCGGGCCGGCGTACGCGCTGATCGACGGCTTCCCGGTCCGCGGCCTGACCATGCCGGCACTGGCGGTGCCGAAGGGGGACGCGACCGTGGCCTGCATCGCGGCGGCGTCGGTGATCGCCAAGGTGACCCGCGACCGGATCATGGTGGGCCTGCACGAGCGGTGGCCGGCCTACGACTTCGCGACCCACAAGGGCTACGTCACCCCGGGGCACGCCTCCGCGCTGATCAGGCACGGGCCCTGCCCGGAGCACCGCTTCTCCTACGTCAACGTCCGGCGGGTCGGGGGGCGCGCGGTGCTGGTGGCTCCGGTGCGGGAGGATGTCAGCGTGGAAGGCGTCACGGCATGAGGGAGGCCGGGGAGCGGGCATGAGCGCCGAGGATCTCGAGAAGTACGAGACCGACATGGAGCTGCAGCTGTACCGGGAGTACCGGGACATCGTGCGGCAGTTCTCCTACGTGGTCGAGACCGAGCGCCGCTTCTACCTGGCCAACGCGGTGGACCTGCAGGTCCGCAACGCCGACGGCGAGGTCTACTTCGAGCTGCGGATGAGCGACGCCTGGGTCTGGGACATGTACCGGCCGGCCCGCTTCGTGAAGAACGTGCGGGTGGTCACGTTCAAGGACGTCAACGTCGAGGAGCTGGAGAAGCCCGACCTCGAGGTGCCGGGCCAGTCCTGAGCTGGGTAAGGGAGTCGGCATGACCCGAGACCTGCCCGAGCCGGACCCGGACCAGCCCGAGATCCCGGCCGCACCGGCCGACGTGCCGCCGGGGACGTCCCCGCCGGTCCGCTCCGAGCCCGGCTCGTCCGAGACGCTGCCGCCCGTCGAGGGTGTCCGGACGCCCTCGCCGGACGACCCCGCCTAGCTCCACTCCCCGGCCGGCGTCAAGCGCTCCTCCACAGCCGAACGGGTCGTCCACAGATCGCGGTCGGGCCCTGTCGCCCGGTCCGGTCCCTCGCGAGTCTCGTCCCGGATGAGGGGAGGACTCGTGGGACGGGTCAAGGGCGCGGTGGGACGGTTCGGCGAGCAGCTGGCGGCGCGGCACCTGGAGGCGGCGGGGCTGGAGATCCTCGACCGCAACTGGCGCTGCGCGGAGGGGGAGATCGACATCGTCGCCGCCGACGGCGACACGCTCGTCGTCTGCGAGGTGAAGACCCGCTCCGGCACCGCGTTCGGCGACCCGGCGGAGGCGGTGGTCGGCGCCAAGGCCGCCCGGCTGCGCCGGCTGGCGCTGCGCTGGCTGGCGGCGAACGGAGTCGGCTGGCGCGACCTGCGCTTCGACGTGGTGACGGTGGTGCGCCGCCGGGACGGCGACCCGGTGGTGCGGCACCTGCGCGGGGCGTTCTGATGACGCTGGCCAGGACGACCTCCGTCGCGGTGATCGGGGTGGACGGCCAGCTGGTCGAGATCCAGGCCGACCTCGCCGACGGCCTGCCGGGCGTGACGATGATCGGGCTGCCCGACGCGGCGCTGCAGGAGGCGCGCGACCGGATCCGGGCCGCGATCGTCAACTCCGGGGAGACCTGGCCGGCGCGCCGGATGACGCTCGCCCTGCTGCCGGCGACGCTGCCGAAGCGGGGCTCGATGTTCGACGTCGCGCTGGCGGTCGCGGTGCTCGCGGCGGCGGGCGCGGTGCCGGTCGAGCCGCTGTCCGAGGTGGTGCTGCTCGGCGAGCTCGGCCTGGACGGGAGGCTCCGCCCGACCCGCGGGGTGCTGCCGGCCGCCGTCGCCGCCGTCCGCGGCGGCATGCGGCGCGTGGTGGTGCCGGCGGCGAACCTCGCCGAGGCCTCGCTGGTCCCCCGCATCCAGGCACGCGGGGTGGAGCAGCTCGCCGATCTGCTGGCGTTCCTGCGCGGCGAGCCGGGCCGCACCGTCGCCCGGCCGCCCGCGCGCCGGCGCCGGGAGCGGCCGGCGCCGGACCTGCGTGACGTCGCCGGCCAGGCGATCGGGCGCAGGGCGGTCGAGGTGGCCGCCGCCGGCGGCCATCACCTGCTCTTCGCCGGGCCACCCGGGTCCGGCAAGACGATGCTGGCGGAGCGGCTGCCCGGGGTGCTGCCGCCGCTCGGGGTGGACGAGGCGCTCGAGGTGAGCGCGATCCACTCCGTCGCCGGCCTGCTGCCGGCCGACTCCCCGCTGGTCCGCCGCCCGCCCTACCAGGCGCCGCACCACACGGCGAGCACCGCCTCCCTGGTCGGCGGCGGCTCTGGACTCGCCCGCCCCGGCGCGGTCTCGCTGTCCCACCGCGGAGTGCTCTTCCTGGACGAGGCGCCCGAGTTCCACGCCGGCGTGCTCGACGCGCTGCGGCAGCCGCTGGAGAGCGGCGAGGTGTCGATCGCGCGGTCCGGTGGCGTCGCCCGCTTCCCGGCCCGGTTCCAGCTCGTGCTCGCCGCCAACCCGTGCCCGTGCGCCTCGCCGGGCGGGGACGCCGCCTGTCGCTGCAGCTCGACGGCGAAACGGCGTTACCTGGGCCGGATGTCCGGCCCGTTGCTCGACCGGGTCGACCTGCAGGTCTGGCTGCTGCCGGTGACACCGGCCGATCTGCTCGACGGGCTCACCGCCGCCGAGCCCACCGCGGCGGTCGCCGCCCGGGTGGCCGCCGCCCGCGCCGCCGCCGCGGCGCGGCTGGCCGGCACCGGCTGGCGGATCAACGCCGAGGTGCCGGGACCGGAGCTGCGCACCCGGTGGCGGCTGCCGGTGTCGCTCAGCGCGCCGGCCGACGCCGCTCTCGACCGCGGTGAGCTGAGTGCCCGCGGCTACGACCGCGTGCTGAGGATCGCCTGGTCGATCGCCGACCTTGCCGGGCAGGCGCGGCCGAGCCGCACCGACGTCGAGGAGGCCGTCCTCCTGCGAAGCCGCTGGATCGCGGCATGAGCCGCCCGTCGCCGCGGGAGGTGCGGCTCGCCCGGGCCTGGCTGACGCGCGCCGTCGAGCCGGGTCGCGCCGCCGTGTACGAGTTCGTCAGCGCCGTCGGGCCGGCCGAGGCGGCCAGGCGGCTGCGGGCAGGCGAGGCTCCGGGACGGGTCGCCGCGCTGGCCGAGGCGCGCCGCCGCGACGACCGGGCGGCCTCCGACCTGGCCGAAGCCGAGCGACTCGGCGCCCGCCTCGTCACGCCGGAGGACGACGAGTGGCCGGACGACGCGCTGCGCGCGATGGAGATCGCCTTCGCACGGGAGCGGGGGCAGCCGCCCGATCCCCGGGACGAGGAGCGGCTCCACCTGGCGCCACCGCTGGCGCTGTGGGTGATCGGACGGAGCAGGGTCGACGAGGCCTTCGCGCGGTCGGTAGCGGTCGTGGGCTCGCGCACCGCGACGCCGTACGGGCAGCACGTCGCCGCTGACCTCGCGCACGGGCTCGCCGGCCGTCGCTGGACGGTGGTCTCCGGCGGCGCGTTCGGGATCGACGGGGCTGCGCACCGTGGCGCGCTCGCGGGCTCCGGGCTGACGGTCGCGGTCGTCGCCGGCGGCCTGCGCACGCCCTACCCGCAGGGCCACGCGGCACTGTTCGCCCGGATCGCCCGCGACGGTCTGCTGGTCAGCGAGTGGCCACCGGACGCCACCCCGCAGCGGCACCGCTTCCTCGTACGCAACCGGCTCATCGCGGCGCTCACCGCGGGGACGGTCGTGGTCGAGGCCGGCGTGCGCAGCGGCGCGCTGGCGACCGGCCGGCAGGCGCTGCGGTGCGGCCGGGTGGTGATGGGCGTGCCCGGGCCGGTCACGTCGGCCGAGTCCGTGGGCGTGCACCAGTTCCTGCGCTCGCGGGACGAGGTGTCGCTGGTGACCCGGGCGGCCGAGGTCGTCGAGCTGGTCGGCCGCATCGGCGACGACCTCGCCCCGCGCCTGGAAGCGCCGGCGGCGGCGCGCGACGGGCTGGAGCCGGTCGCGCTGCGGGTGCTGGACGGGCTGCCGGCCGCCGGGGAGGTCTCCCCCGACCGGATCGCGGTGACCGCCGGAGTCCCGGCGCTGGACGTGCTGCGTTGCCTGCCCGGGCTCGAGGTCCGCGGGCTGGTCGAGGCGACGCCCGCGGGGTGGCGGCTCACGGCGGCCGCCCGCGGGGGTGGCGCTCGATGATCGGTCCGGGCCGGGGCCCGGCGGAGGGCGGCGTGCCTTCAGCCGCGCCGCCGCGAGATGGCCACCCCGACCAGGCACAGCGCGCCGCCGGCGAGAGCCAGCGGTGGCGGCGCCTCACCGAGCAGCGGCCACGCCGCCAGCACGGTCAGCGGCGGGACGAGGTAGGTGGTCACGCCGAGGCGACCGGCGTCCATCCGGGCCAGGGCGTAGGCCCAGGTGCTGAACGCCAGAGCGGTCGGCACGAGGCCGAGGTAGAGCACGCCGCCGATCGCTCCCGCGGACGCGGTGCGGCTGTCCGCGAGCAGCCCGCCGCCGAACGGCAGGCAGACCACCGCGCCCATCGTGCAGGCCAGCCAGGTGACCTGCAGCGCCGGCAGCCGGCGCAGCGCCGGCTTCTGCGCGAGGACGCCGAGGGCGTAGGTCGCGGCCGCGAGCAGGCACAGCAGCACGCCGGCAAGATCGGCCGGCGCGGCCCGGGTGGTGACCGCGCCGATCAGCACCGCACCGCCGAAGGCGACCGCAGCACCGGCGAGCAGCCAGCGGGGGAAGCCCTCGCCGAGCAGCGCACCGGCCAGCAGCGCGATGAGGATGGGACCGACGTTGACCAGCATCGCGGTGGTCCCGGCGTCCACCCGCTGTTCGGCGGCGTTGAGCGCGACGTTGTAGACCGCGAACCACGCGACCCCGCAGCCGGCGAGCAGCGCCCACTCGCGCCGGCTCGGCGGGATCCACGACCCGCGTGCGACCACCAGCGCGCCCAGCGCCAGCGAGCCGACCAGCAGGCGGCCGAGCGCCAGTGGCCCCGGGTCGAAGGACTGTCCGATCCACCGGATGGCGACGAACGCCGACGCCCACGCCACCACCGTCACCCCGGCGGCGGCCGGGGCGGCGAAGCGGCGCGCAGGCACGCCGAGCTCAGGTGCTGCGACTCGGGAGGTCACGACCCGACCCTACGGTGTCGACGGTTCGGTGGTCGCCGAAGTATCACCGTCCCGACCGGCGGCGACGCCGGCCGTGGTCCCGGTGAGCCGGCGTGGCGGTCCTTGACCGGTGGCCCGCACCGGCGGACTGTCGGGCGGTGCCCGCCGGATCCGTGCCGAGCAGACCCGACACCACTGGGCACGGCATGGTGTATCCAGGTGCAGGGCTCGGCCGGCAGCAGCCAGGCGAGCGCGGCCGGGCGTCGACCGCGGGCCGGCGGGCGGGGTTGCCGGCGGCTCTGGCGGACGCCGTGGACCGCTTCGAGCGGCATCTCTCGCTGGAGCGGGGCCTCTCGGCGCACTCGGTGCGCGCGTACGTCGGGGACGTGGTCGGCCTGCTCGACCACCTCGCCCGGATGGGTAGGACGGACCTCGCCGACCTGGACGTCCGCGTGCTGCGCAGCTGGCTCGCCCGCCTCCGGAGCACCGGCGCCGCCCGCGCCACGCTGGCCCGCCGCGCCGCCGCGGTCCGGACGTTCACCGCCTTCGCCCGCCGCGCCGAGCTGATCGGGTCGGATCCGGGCGCCCAGCTCGCCAGCCCTCGTCCGCACCGCACGCTGCCGGCCGTCCTGCGTGCGGACGAGGCGCTGGCGCTGGTCGACAAGTCGGGCCAGGACGACAGTCCGCCCGGTCTCCGCGACCGGCTGGTCCTCGAGCTGCTCTACGCGACCGGAATCCGGGTCGGCGAGCTGGTCGGCCTGGACGTGGACGACGTCGACCGGCACCGCCGGGCGGTCCGCGTGATCGGCAAGGGCGACAAGGAGCGGACCGTTCCCTACGGCGTCCCGGCCGAGCGCGCGCTCGGCGACTGGCTGCGGTCGGGGCGCCCGGCGCTCGCGGCCCCCGACAGCGGGCCGGCGCTGCTGCTCGGCGTCCGTGGGCGGCGGATGGATCCGCGGACCGTCCGCCGACTGGTACACGAGCACCTGGCCGGGCTGCCCGGAGCGCCGGACCTGGGACCGCACGGGCTGCGCCACACCGCGGCGACCCACCTGCTCGAGGGCGGCGCCGACCTCCGGAGCGTGCAGGAGATCCTCGGGCACGCCAGCCTCGCGACTACGCAGATCTACACACACGTGTCGGTCGAGCGGCTCCGTGCCGCCTACCGGCAGGCGCATCCCCGCGCCTGACCGGGCGCGGCACGGCCACCGGGCCGCGCCCCCAGGGCCCGGGGCGGCGACCCGCGAGCTGACCGCCGTGACCCGCAGGCACGCGGGCGGCCGAGCTCACCCGCGCTTGACCGGGCGCGGGCCAGGGCCGGCCGGCGGACCGCCCAGCGGCAGGAGGCGGACGGGGCCGCGGCGGAGCAGCGAGAGCGGGTCCGAGTAGACCTCGCCCCGGCGCAGGCCCCAGTGCAGGCAGGCGGGCCAGGGGCAGCCGGCGTGGCCGCCCGCCAGGCGCCCGAGGACGGAGCCGCGGGCAACCGCGGCTCCACGCCGGGTCGCCACGACCAGCGGCTCGTAGGTGGTGCGCAGGCCGCCGGCGTGCTGCACGGAGACGACGCCGCGACCGGCGAGCACGCCGGCGAAGACGACGACGCCGGGACCGGCGGCGAGCACCGGGTCGCCCGGCGCGGCGCCGAGGTCGACTCCGCGGTGGCCGGGACCGTACGGGTGCGCCGGCGGGTCGAAGCCCCGCAGGACCGGAGGCCGGCCGGCCAGCGGCCAACCCCACGGCCCACCCGGCGGGACCGTGGCCGCCGCGGCTGCACGGGTCGGCACCGCGTCGAGGGGCGAGAGTGCGGCAGCCGGCTCGGCAACCGCGAGCCAGCACCCCAGCAGCAGCAGCGCCCCGCGCACCGTGGCGCGCGGCCGCCGGGTCGGGGCGGGCCCTCCCGGCAGCCGGGCCGCCGGCGGCGGGCCCGCGGACGAGACCGGTCGCGGGACACGACGACCGGGACCGTCGGCAACGGCAACGGCAACGGCAACGGCAACGGCGACGGTCCGCGTGCGTCGGGAGTCCGCGGCGGCGGCCGGCAGCGGCGACGGGAGGCGGCAGCGAGGCATGTCCGGCACTGTGGCCAGCCGGCGGAGCCGGCGGTACCCCGCCGACGCCATCTGTGGATCGCTCCGCGGCCTGTGGACGGTCGGTTGGCACCACGCCGCCCGGGGGTCGTACACTGTCCGGTGCGATCCGCTCAGGCGGGTCGACTTCGCGTGTCCTCCTCCGCCCGTGGCGGGGGTGGCGGCCCCCCTCGGTCCCGCCGGCAGGTCCGGACGGGCACAGTTCGGGTCGCGACGCCGGGCACCAGGGCGGCGGCCATCCGGTCGTCGCGACAACCGAGGCAACGTCCGGGCCGGTGGCCGGGGCACGGAAGGATGCGGCGAGGCATGGCCGTCGTCACGATGAAGCAGCTGCTCGACAGCGGTGTCCACTTCGGACACCAGACCCGCCGGTGGAACCCGAAGATGAAGCGGTTCATCTTCAGCGAGCGCAACGGCATCTACATCATCGACCTGCAGCAGACCCTGACCTACATCGACCGCGCGTACGAGTTCGTCCGGGAGACCGTCGCGCACGGCGGCACGATCCTGTTCGTCGGCACCAAGAAGCAGGCGCAGGAGGTCGTCGCCGAGCAGGCGCAGCGGGTCGGCATGCCGTTCGTCAACCAGCGCTGGCTGGGCGGGATGCTCACCAACTTCTCGACCGTCTACAAGCGACTCCAGCGGCTCAAGGAGCTGGAGATCATGGAGCAGACGGGCAGCCACGCGTCGCTGACGAAGAAGGAGCAGCTGATCCTGTCCCGGGAGAAGGACAAGCTGGAGCGCACGCTCGGCGGGATCCGGGACATGGCCCGGGTGCCGAGCGCCATCTGGGTGATCGACACCAAGAAGGAGCACATCGCGGTCGGCGAGGCCCGCAAGCTGGGCATCCCGGTGGTCGCGATCCTGGACACCAACTGCGACCCGGACGAGGTCGACTACAAGATCCCCGGCAACGACGACGCGATCCGCAGCGCCGCGCTGCTGACCCGGGTCGTCGCGGACGCCGTGGCCGACGGCCTGATGGCCCGCGCGTCCGCCACCGCCAACGCCGGCCGGGAGGGCGACGGCGGCGACAAGCCGGAGCCGACCGGGCAGCTCGGCACCGACGAGCCGCTGGCCGAGTGGGAGCGCGAGCTGCTCACCAGTGACCGGCCGGCGGCCACCGCCGGTGCCTCGCAGAACGGCACGGCAGCGGCACCGAGCACCGAGGCCAGCCCGACCGCCTGAGCCTCCGACCGGAGGCCGGCGGCGACCGGATCGGCGTCGCGTCGGCCGATTGACGCCGGCAACCGATCCATGACCGCGGCCCGGACTGCAAGTGGTCGGGGCGCACGCGGTCGGGAGACCGGGGCGCCGGGACGCCGGGGCGCCAGGGACGCCGGGGCGCCGGGCAGCAGGGGAGATCGGGCAGCCCGGTTCGCCGGACCGCGGGCAGTAGGACAACGAGACGACGACGAGAACGAGAGAAGCAGAGAGCGAGCGATGGCAACCATCAGCGCAGCCGACGTGAAGAAGCTCCGCGACCGCACCGGCGCGGGGATGATGGACAGCAAGAACGCCCTGACCGAGGCGGACGGCGACTTCGACAAGGCGATCGAGGCGCTCCGGATCAAGGCCGGCGCGAAGGTCAGCAAGCGGGACGCCACCCGGGAGGCGACCAACGGCCTGATCGCGGCGGCCGAGGGCGCGATGATCCAGCTGTCCTGCGAGACCGACTTCGTGGCGAAGAACGAGCAGTTCCAGCAGCTGGCGACCGACATCGTCGCGCACGCCGCCGCGGTCCGGCCGGATGGCGTCGACGCCCTGCTGCAGGAGACGCTGGCGGACGGCAAGACCGTCCGGGAGAACATCGAGTCGGTCGCCGGCGTGGTCGGCGAGAAGCTCGAGCTCAGCCGGCTGGCCGTCCTCGACCAGCCGGTCGCGACCTACCTGCACCGCCGCAACCCCGACCTCCCGCCGCAGGTCGGCGTACTGGTCGAGTTCACCGGCGACGACCTCACCGCCGCCCGCAGCGCGGCCATGCAGGTCGCCGCGATGCGGCCCCGGTACGTGACGCGCGACGAGGTCCCGGCCGACCTGGTGGACAGCGAGCGCCGGATCGCGGAGGCGACCGCCCGCGAGCAGGGCAAGCCCGAGGCGGCCCTGCAGCGGATCGTCGAGGGTCGGCTGACCGGCTTCTTCTCCGACGTCGTGCTGACCGAGCAGTCGTCCGTACAGGACAGCAAGCGGACCGTGCAGCAGCTGCTGCAGGCCGCGGGCGTTACCGTGACCCGGTTCGCCCGCTTCGAGGTCGGCTAGGACGCGCCCGAGCGCCGAGCCCGGCGCGACGGGCGGGCACCGGTCCACCGGACGAGCAGCGGGGAGGCCGCCAGGTGAGGAACGACGGCACGGCGGCCCCTCCGCCGATACCCGGCCCCGGCGGCGGACGACCCGGCCGGTACGCGGACCCGCGGGTCGAGGCCGCGTACGACGGCGGCGAGCCGGCGTACGACCCGGGCGCGACCCAGCGCTACGCCGACGGTCGCGTGCCCGCCCACCTCCCGGTCGCCGCGGCGGCGTACCCGGACAGCACGCACCGCCCCGACGGCCCCTGGCACCGGGTGCTGCTGAAGCTGTCCGGCGAGGCGCTGTCCGGGGCGGGCGGGATCGGCGTCGACCCGGACGTGGTCGCCCGCATCGCCACCGAGATCGCCGCCGCGCTCCGTACCGGCGTGCAGGTCGCCGTCGTGGTCGGCGGCGGCAACTACTTCCGCGGCCAGGAGCTGTCCGAGCGCGGCATGGAGCGGGCCCGCGCCGACTACATGGGCATCCTCGGCACGGTGATGAACTGCCTGGCGCTGCAGGACTTCCTGGAGAAGCAGGGGGTGGAGACGCGGGTGCAGACGGCGATCACCATGGGCCAGGTCGCCGAGCCGTACATCCCGCGCCGCGCGATCAGACACCTGGAGAAGGGCCGGGTGGTGATCTTCGGTGGCGGCCTCGGCGTGCCGTTCTTCTCGACCGACACCTGCGCGGCCCAGCGGGCGCTGGAGATCGGCGGCCAGGTGCTGCTGATGGGCAAGAACGGCGTGCGCGGCGTCTACGACGCGGACCCGAAGCTGGTCCCGGACGCGGCGTTCTTGGAGGCCCTGAGCTACGACGAGGTGCTCAAGCGCGGCCTGCGGGTCGCCGACGCCACGGCGGTCAGCCTCTGCATGGACAACCACCTGCCGATCGTGGTGTTCGACGTACTGACCGAGGGGAACATCACCCGCGCCGTCGCCGGTGAGAGGATCGGCACGCTGGTCAGCTCCGCCGGCTGACCGCGACGCAGGCACGCACCGGCCGACCCGGGAGGATCTGGTGATCGACGACACGCTCCTCGAGGCCGAGGAGAAGATGGACAAGGCGGTGTCGGTGGCCCGGGAGGACCTCGGCACGCTGCGCACCGGCCGGGCCAGCCCGCAGATGTTCGCCCGGCTGCAGGTGGACTACTACGGTTCGCCCACCCCGATCCCGCAGATGGCGTCGATCACCGTCTCCGAGGCCCGGATGGCGGTGATCAAGCCGTACGACCCGAACCAGCTCAACGCGATCGAGCGGGCGATCCGGGACAGCGACCTCGGGGTCAACCCCACCAACGACGGCATGATCATCCGGGTGGTGTTCCCGCAGCTGACCGAGGAGCGCCGCCGCGAGCTCGGCAAGGTCGCCCGGCACAAGGGCGAGGAGGCCAAGATCTCCATCCGCAACGTCCGCCGCCACGCGAAGGACGCGCTGGACCGGCTCGCCCGGGACGGCGAGGCCGGCGAGGACGACGTGCGGCGCGCGGAGAAGGAGCTGGACGAGACCACCCAGCGCTACGTGCACAACGTGGACGAGGTGGTCAAGAACAAGGAAGCCGAGCTGCTCGAGGTCTGAGCACCGACGGGCCGGTACGAGGGTCGGAGGTCCACCGGGTGGTCGGCGAGACGGTGGTGCCGCAGCGGCGCCGTCGCGGTCCCGGGCGCAACCTGCCCGCCGCGATCGGGGTCGGCGTCGGCTTGGCGCTGCTGGTCCTCGGCACCCTGTTCACCTACCGGTTCGGTTTCGTCGTCCTGCTCGTCGTGTGCATCTCGGTGGCGGTCTGGGAGCTGGTCCGGGCGGTCGGGCGGGCCGAGGCGCGCCCGCCGCTGGTGCCGCTGCTCGCCGGTGTCCTCGCGATGGACCTGCTGGCCTGGTTCCGCGGGGGCGGCGCGCTCGCGGTCGCCTTCCTGCTGACCGCGCTCGGCTGCCTGGTCTGGCGGCTGGCGGAGGGCCCGGTCGGCTACCTGCGGGACACCTCGACGGCGGTCTTCGTGGCGATGTACGTCCCGTTCCTGGCCGGCTTCGCGGTGCTGCTGGCCGTCCCCGACGACGGCGCGCTGCGGGTCGTCGCGTTCATCGCGACGGTCGTGTGCAGCGACGTCGGCGGGTACGCGGCCGGCGTCGCCCTCGGCCGGCACCCGATGGCCCCGACCGTCAGCCCGGCCAAGTCCTGGGAGGGCTTCGCCGGCTCCACCCTGGCCTGCGTGGCCGGCGGCGTCGTCTTCCTCACCGTCTTCTTCGACGCGGCCTGGTGGCAGGGGGTGCTGTTCGGGCTGGCCATCGTCGTCACCGCCACCCTCGGCGACCTCGGCGAGTCCATGATCAAGCGAGACCTCGGGATCAAGGACATGGGCTCGATCCTGCCCGGGCACGGCGGGTTGATGGACCGGCTCGACTCGCTGCTCCCCGCCGCGGCGGTCTCCTGGCTGCTGCTCTCGGCCTTCGCCCCCACGTGATCTTGCGCTTGCCGGCAACCAGAGTGACTGGTGTCCGTTTTGTGGGCGGGAAAGTGCAAGATCACGCGGGGGGCGGGCCGGCGGACAGGGGCAGCACCGGCACGCCCGGCGGGGTGAAGCCGAGGACCTGCCCGTAGAAGGACAGCTCCGCCTCCAGCGCCGCCACCACCGTCTCCGCGCGGCGGAAGCCGTGCTGCTCGCCGGCGAAGGCCAGGTACGCGTGCGGGATGCCCTTGCGCTCCAGCGCGGCGACGAAGAGCTCCGCCTGCGCCGGCGGCACCACCCGGTCCTCCAGGCCCTGCAGCAGCAACACCGGGCAGGACAGCTTGTCCACATGCGACAGCGGCGCCCGCTCGACGTAGACGTCGCGGTCCTCGGGCAGGGTGCCGACCAGCCCGTCGAGATAGCGGGACTCGAAGTCGTGGGTCTCGGAGGCGAACCGCAGCAGCTCGGCGACGCCGTAGTGCGAGGTGCCGGCGGCGAAGAAGTCGGTGCCGGTGAGCGCGGCCAGCGTGGTCCAGCCGCCGGCCGAGCCGCCGCGGATCGCGAGCCGCGCGCCGTCCGCCTCGCCGGCCGCGGCCAGCGCGCCGGCGGCCGCGACGCAGTCCTCGACGTCCACCACCCCCCACAGCCGGCGCAGCCGCTCCCGGTAGGCCCGCCCGTAGCCGGTCGACCCGCCGTAGTTGACGTCCACCACGCCGATCCCGCGGCTGGTGAAGTACGCCTTCTCCAGGTCCAGCACGGCGGGCGAGTGCGAGGTCGGGCCGCCGTGCACGAAGACCACGTACGGCGGCAGCTCACCCGCCGGTGGCACCGCGTCCGGCGACCGGGGCGGGTAGACGTGCGCGTGCACGTCCCGCTCGCCCGGTCCGGACACCGTCACCGATCGCGGCTCGGGCAGGTAGTCCGGGTCCGGCGGCGCGGGCAGCGACGCCCGCAGCCGTCGCACCCGTCCGCCCGGCAGGTCGAGAACGACCACGCTCGGCGCCTCGGTCGGGCTGGCCGCCACCCCGACGACCCTCCGCCCGGCCGCCGCGAGCATCGGCTGCCAGGAGGTGAACGGCAGCGGCAGGTCGGTCAGCTCGCCGGTGGCCGGGTCGAGCACGCCGAGCGCGTCCGTGTCGGTGCCGTGCCGCACCACCAGCCGGCCGTCGTCGAGCACCGCGTACGTCGTGTAGCCCAGCTGCCAGAGCGGGTGACCGAACTCCTCCGGCCGGGCGCAGAGCGGCACCGGCTCGCCGCCACCGGCCGGCACCCGGTGCAGGTTCCACCAGCCGGACCGGTCGGACACCGCGTAGAGCTGGTCGTCGCCGGCCCACTCCGGCTGCAGCACCGACTCGGCCTCGCCGCCGAGCAGCGTGGCGACCGTCCCGACGGTGCCGGCGGCGGCCCCGGAGCCGAGCTCGCCCACCCGCAGCTCGGTGCCGTCCCACGGCATCCGGGGGTGGTCCCAGGCGATCCAGGCGACCCGCCGCCCGTCCGGTGACGGCCGCGGGGAGGCGAGGAAGTCGCTGCCGGCGACGATCTGGCGGACCGCGGCGGCCTCGACGGCGGCCGAGCCGTCCAGCGGCACGGCGACCAGCGCCCGGCTGATCCCGCCGTCCGCGTGCGCCTCGCGCACCCACCAGACCTCCGCGCCGCCGGGCGCCGCCACCGGGTCGGCGTACCGCCACCCGGCCGGCTCCGGCGGGATCGGGGTGAGCGGGACGGGCGTCGTCGACCCCGGGTCCAGCCGGTAGAGCCGCTGGTCGTCCCAGTGTGCGAAGACCAGCGCGGTGCCACCGTCCACCTGGACCGGCAGCCACGGCACCCCGCCGTACTCGTGCACCCGGGTGCGGGCGTTCCATCCCGGCGGCAGCACGTCGGAGGTCTCGCCGGCGGCGCCGTCGGTGTACCGGCAGCGGACGACGACCGACCGGCCGCCCTCGGCCGGGCGGCCCTCCGTCCACCACACCTCGCCGTCGCCCACCAGCCGGGCGCCGGACAGCCGCAGGGCGCCGCCGGCCACGTCGGCGGCGGCGATGGGGGACGGCCAGGCGCCGTACGGGAC
Source organism: uncultured Actinomycetota bacterium (assembly GCA_963785005.1). GTDB lineage: Bacteria > Actinomycetota > Actinomycetes > Mycobacteriales > CADCTP01 > CADCTP01. The sequence continues at coordinate 570,655 of CAWATS010000007.1, read as the reverse complement.
GGTCGGGGGACCGGCGGGGCCGGGGCGGTCGGGCATGCGCGTCATCCTGGCGCACCGCCCGCGCGGGCGCCGGTCGGGTCGCCCGCGGCGGCGGTGACCCGAGCCGCCCGCCGCGGGCGGCGCTCTGGCAGAATGCGGCCATGGCCGAGCGCATCGAGCGGCCGGCCGCGGCCGGCCAGCACGGGTCCGACCCGGCGGCGCACGACCAGCCGCACCGGCACGAGCGGCCCGAGGACTGGGGCTGGCACGGGGCGTTCGGCAGGTGGGCGCGGGTCGCCGGCTGGCTCGCCGTGATCGGCCTGCTCGTGCAGAACGTCACGACGTACTACAACACCGCCCAGTCGCCGTGGATCTACGGCCTGGCCGGACTGCTGGTCTTCCTGCTGGTCCGCGACCGGTTCCGCCGCAAGAACGCCTGGCGCGACTGACTCATCCGGGGGCTGCCCCCGGACCCCGGGCGGGCGCGCCGGCTGGCTGGTGTCGTTGATCACCGGGCTCGGCCACCGAGCCCCGGCGGGGACCCCCGGCGGTCCGGCGAGCCGTGTCCCCGGGCACGGCCGGGCACGAGGTCGGCTCGGGGCCGGCTACTCCCGGGCGGCGAGCTGCCCGCAGGCGCCGGCGATCTCCCGGCCCCGGGTGTCCCGGACCGTCGTCGAGACTCCGCTGGCCCGCAGCCGCCGGACGAACTCGCGCTGCACCGGCAGCGGGGAGGCGTCCCACTCGCTGCCGGGCGTCGGGTTCAGCGGGATCAGGTTCACGTGCGCCAGCGGCGTGCCCAGCCGGGCCGCCAGCAGCCGGCCGAGCGCCTCGGCCCGCTCCGGCTGGTCGTTGACGTCCCGGATCAGCGCGTACTCGATCGACACCCGCCGCCCGGTGGCGTCCGCGTACGCCCGCGCGGCGGCGAGCACCTCGGCGACCGGCCAGCGGGTGTTCACCGGCACCAGCGTGTCCCGCAGCTCGTCGTCGGGAGCGTGCAGGCTGACCGCGAGCGTGACCTGCAACCGCTCGCCGGCCAGCCGGTGGATCGCCGGGACCAGCCCGACGGTGGACACGACGACCGAGCGCTGGGACAGGCCGAGCCCGTCCGGCGTCGGGTCGGTCAGCCGGCGGACCGCGCCGAGCACCCGGGCATAGTTCGCGAGCGGCTCGCCCATCCCCATGAAAACGACGTTGGTCACCCGGCCGGGCCCGCCCGCGACCTCGCCGCGGCGCAGCGACCGGGCACCCGCTACCACCTGCTCGACGATCTCGCCGGTGGACAGGTTGCGGGTCAGCCCGGCCTGCCCGGTGGCACAGAACGGGCAGGCCATCCCGCAGCCGGCCTGGCTGGACACGCACAGCGTGACCCGGTCCGGGTAGCGCATCAGCACGCTCTCCACCAGCGCCCCGTCGAACGCCCGCCAGAGCGTCTTGCGGGTGGTGCCCTCGTCGGTCGCGAGGTGCCGGACGACTGCCAGCAGCGGCGGGAGCAGCTCGCCGGCGAGCCGCGCCCGGGCGGCCGCCGGCAGGTCGGTCATCGCCGCCGGGTCGTCCGCGAGCCGGCCGAAGTAGTGCGCGGACAGCTGCCCGGCCCGGTACGCCGGCTCGCCCAGCTCGACCGCGGCCGCCCGCCGCTCGGCGGGGCTGAGGTCGGCCAGGTGCCGAGGCGGGCGGGCACGACGAGGAGCGTCGAAGACGAGCGGGAGCGCGGTCATGAGGCTTCCCAGTGTCCCATCCGCAACGTCGACGGCGGCGCGGGACGAAGGCGGCGACCGCGCGGACCGGACAGCTGCGGCCGGGCCACGTCCAGCGCCTGCCGCGCGTGGGCGAGCAGCACCTCGCCGTCCGACCGGTTCCGCCTGCGGCGGCGAGTGCGTAGGGTGCCGCCGGTGACGAATGCTGAGCTGCTGGCCGAGGCGTTCGGCCGGATCCAGGGCCTGGTCCACCGCGTCGTCGGGGGCCTCTCGCCGGACGAGCTCGCCGCCCGCCTGGACGGCGCGGCGAACTCGATCGGCTGGCTGGTCTGGCACCTGACCCGGATCCAGGACGACCATGTGGCCGCGGTCGCCGGCCGGGAGCAGGCGTGGACCGCGCAGGGCTGGGTGGAGCGGTTCGGCCTGCCCTTCGACCCGGCGGACCACGGCTACGGGCACGGCCCGGACGAGGTGGCCGCGGTACGGGTCGGATCGCGGGAGCTGCTGACCGGCTACTACGACGCCGTGCACGCCCAGACGCTCGACTACGTCCGTACCCTCACCCCACCCGATCTCGACCGGGTCGTCGACCGGTCCTGGGACCCGCCGGTGACCCTCGCCGTCCGGCTGGTCAGCGTGCTGTCCGACGACCTGCAGCACGTCGGGCAGGCGGCGTTCGCCCGCGGCGTCCTCGAGCGCCGCAGCTGATCGCGCGGGAGGCACCCACGGGTCGACGAGGAGCTGGTCCGCGACCCGTGCCGGCTTCGTTGCTACCCCGGTCGTACCTGAGTAGCATCCTCGGTGTGAAACTCAGTGTGAGCCTGCCGGACGAGGATCTCGCCGTACTCGACGAGTACGCGCGATCCGCGGGTCTGCGGTCACGGTCGGCTGCTCTGCACCATGCAATCCGGCTCCTGCGCCACCGCGGTCTGGAGGAGGACTACGCCGCAGCCTGGGCGCGAGTGGGATGCCGCCGGCGAGCAGGCGGCGTGGGAGCCGACGGCCGCCGACGGGCTCGCCGATGCGGCGCGGTGAGGTTCGACTGGTCGACTTGGAGCCGGCCCGGGGCAGCGAGGCCGACAAGCGCCGACCCGCGGTCGTCGTGAGCAACGACCGGGCGAATGCGGTCGCGAGCCGGCTGGGTCGTGGTGTGGTGACCGTGGTACCCGTGACGAGCAACATCGCTCGGGTGTTCCCGTTCCAGACCCTGCTGCCGGCCGGCGAGGCCGGGCTCGAGGTGGACTCCAAGGCCCAAGCGGAGCAGATCCGGTCGGTGGCGGTCGAGCGGGTCGGCCCGGTCCTCGGGCATGCGCCTGCGCAGGTCATGGCCGCGCTCGACGACGCGCTCCGGTTGCACCTGGAGCTGTAGTCAGATGCGGGTCAGATGCGGGTCCAGGCCTCGGTCAGCACCGAGCGCAGGATCTGCTCCATCTCGTCGAACTGCTCCTGGCCGCAGATCAGCGGCGGTGCCAGCTGCACCACCGGGTCGCCGCGGTCGTCGGCCCGGCAGTAGAGCCCGGCGTCGAACAGCGCCCGGGACAGGAATCCGCGCAGCAGCCGCTCCGACTCGTCCTCGTCGAAGGTGAGCCGGGACTCCTTGTCCTTGACCAGCTCGATGCCGTAGAAGAAGCCGTCGCCGCGCACCTCGCCGACGATCGGCAGGTCGAGGAGCTTCTCCAGGGTGGCGCGGAACGCTCCCTCGGTCCGCAGCACGTGCCCGGGCAGGTCCTCGCGCTGCAGGATGTCGAGGTTCGCCAGCGCGACCGCGGCGGAGACCGGGTGCCCGGCGAAGGTGAAGCCGTGCAGGAACGACGTGCTGCCCTGCAGGAACGGCTCCACGATCCGGTCCGAGACCAGCATCGCGCCGATCGGGGAGTAGCCGGAGGTCATCCCCTTCGCGCAGGTGATGACGTCCGGCTGGTAGCCGTACCGGTCGGCGCCGAACAGGTGCCCGAGCCGGCCGAAGGCGCAGATCACCTCGTCGGAGACCAGCAGCACGCCGTACCGGTCGCAGATCTCCCGGACCCGGGCGAAGTAGCCGGGCGGCGGCGGGAAGCAGCCCCCGGAGTTCTGCACCGGCTCCAGGAAGACCGCGGCGACCGTCTCCGGGCCCTCGTACTCGATCGCCCGGGCGATCTCGTCGGCGGCCCACCGGCCGAAGGCCGCGTAGTCGTCCCCGTGCTCCGGCGCCCGGTAGAAGTTGGTGTTCGCCACCTTGACCGCACCGGGCACCAGCGGCTCGAAGTCCTGCCGGGCCGCCGGGATGCCGGTGATCGACAGCGCCCCCATGGTGGTGCCGTGGTAGGCCACCGACCGGCTGATCACCTTGTGCCGCAGCGGCTGCCCGACCAGCTTGAAGTACTGCCGGGCCACCTTCCAGGCGCTCTCCACCGCCTCGCCGCCGCCGGTGGTGAAGAAGACCCGGTTGATGTCACCGGGGGCGAGCGCGGCCAGCCGCTCGGCCAGCTCGATCGCCTTCGGGTGCGCGTAGCTCCAGAGCGGGAAGAAGGCCAGCTCGGCGGCCTGCTTGTACGCGGCCTCGGCCAGCTCGGTGCGGCCGTGCCCGACCTGCACGACGAACAGGCCGGACAGCCCGTCCAGGTAGCGGCGGCCGTTCGCGTCCCAGATGTACGGGCCCTCGCCGCGCACGATCACCGGCACCGGCGCGGAGGCGTACGCGGACAGCCGGGTGAAGTGCATCCACAGGTGGTCCCGGGCCGCGCCGGACAGCAGGTCGGCGGGGACGTCCGACCCGCCGGGCAGGTCGGGCACGTCGGGCACGTCGGCCGGGGTGGTGGTCATCGGGTTCCCCACGCGTAGGTCTGCTTGGTGAGCTTGAGGTAGACGAAGGTCTCCGTGTCGCGGACACCGGGCAGCACCCGGATCCGCTCGGACAGCAGCTGCAGCAGGTGGTCGTCGTCCTCGCAGACGAGCTCCAGCAGGATGTCGAACGATCCCGCCGTGATCACCACGTAGTCCACCTCGTCGATCTTCGCGAGCTCGTCGGCGACCCGGACCAGGTCGCCCTCGGCCCGGATGCCGACCATCGCCTGCCGGTGGAAGCCGACCTGCAGCGGGTCGGTCACGGCGACGACCTGCATCGCCCCGGAGTCGACCAGCCGCTGCACCCGCTGCCGGACCGCCGCCTCGGACAGGCCGATGGTCTTGGCCAGCGCGGCGTACGACCGGCGGCCGTCGCGCTGCAGCTCCTCGATGATCCGCTTGGCCACCTCGTCGATCCCGCTGCCGTCGGGCAAGGCCCTCATCGCGGCGCCCTCCGCGACCGCAGGCCGACGGCGAGCACGGCACCGCACGGCGCGGACCCTCCGGTGCCCGTGGTCACGCTCATGACGACGCTCCAGTCTCCCACCTGCCGACGCGTGCAACGGTTATCGCAGCCCGACGTCGTCGATGCAAGTGTTTCCATCATGTGACTTGCCTGTCGCTACGGATTCATGAGTACGCTGCGCCATCGGCTCCCGGACGTCGAGGAGGTGGGCCCGGTGCGGGTGCTCGTCGTCGGCGCCGGCGGCGTCGGCGCGGCGGTGGCCCGGATCGCCGCGCGCCGGGCGTTCCCGCAGGCAGTGGTGCTCGCCGACGTCGACCGCGGCCGGGCCGAGCGGGCCGCGGCGGCCACCGGCGACCCGCGTTTCAGCGGCGCCGCCGTGGACGCCTCGGATCCCGCGGCGCTGCGCGAGCTGATCACCGCCACCCGCGCCGACGCGGTGCTCAACGCCACCGACCCGCGCTTCGTCCTGCCGGTCTTCACCGCCTGCCTGCACTCCGGCGTGACCTACCTGGACATGGCGATGTCGCTGTCCCGTCCGCACCCGCAGCGCCCGCACGAGCTGACCGGCGTCAAGCTCGGCGACGAGCAGTTCGAGCTGGCCGCCGAGTGGGAGGCGCGCGGCGCGCTGGCCCTGGTCGGGATGGGCGTCGAGCCCGGCCTGTCCGACGTGTTCGCCCGCTACGCCGCCGACCACCTGTTCGCCTCGATCGACGAGGTGGGCATCCGCGACGGCGCCGACCTGGTCGTCGACGGCTACGACTTTGCGCCCACTTTCTCGATCTGGACGACCATCGAGGAATGCCTCAACCCGCCCGTCGTCTGGGAGCGCGACCGCGGCTGGTTCACCACCGCGCCGTTCGCGGAGCCGGAGCTGTTCGACTTCCCGGAGGGGATCGGGCCGGTCGAGTGCGTGCACGTCGAGCACGAGGAGGTGCTGCTCGTGCCGCGCTGGGTGGACGCCCGGCGGGTCAGCTTCAAGTACGGCCTCGGCGCCGAGTTCATCGCCGTGCTGCAGGCGCTGCACCGGGTCGGGCTGGACCGGACCGAGCCGGTCGACGTGCGCGGCACCCGGGTCTCGCCGCGCGACGTGGTCGCCGCCTGCCTGCCCGACCCGGCGGCGCTGGGCGACCGGATGCGCGGGCGGACCTGCGCCGGCACCCTCGTCACCGGGACCGGCAGCGACGGCGCCGCCCGCGAGGTGTACCTCTACCAGGTGACCGACAACGAGCAGTCGATGGCGCGCGACGGCGCCCAGGCCGTGGTCTGGCAGACCGCGGTCAACCCGGTGGCGGCGCTGGAGCTGATCGCCGGCGGGGCGTGGAGCGGCGCCGGGGTGCTCGGGCCGGAGGCGCTCGACCCGGTGCCGTTCCTCGACCTGCTGCCCGACTACGGCGCGCCCTGGCGGCAGCAGGAGCGCACCCCGGCGGCCGCGCCGGAGCCGAGCACGGGCCTGGCCCGGGAAGGGATCGCACGATGACGAGCGCCGCCAACGACCCGGAGAAGGTCACCGTCGCCAACGTGGTCGGCGGCCGCGAGGTCGCCGCCTCCGGCGGTCGGACGATGGATCTCATCGACCCGTCCACCGGCGAGGCCTACGGCACCGCCCCGCTGTCCGGACCCGAGGACGTGGACGCCGCGGTGCGGGCCGCCGCGGCGGCGTTCGAGTCCTGGCGGGACAGCACCCCGAGCGAGCGGCAGCGGGCGATCCTGCGGATCGCGGACGCGATCGAGGCGCGCGGCGAGGAGGTCGTCGCCGCGGAGAGCCGCAACACCGGCAAGCCGGTGCAGCTCACCCTGGACGAGGAGCTGCCGCCCGCGCTCGACCAGATCCGGTTCTTCGCCGGCGCCGCCCGGCTGCTGGAGGGCCGGTCGGCTGGGGAGTACATGACCGACCACACCTCGTACGTCCGGCGCGAGCCGGTCGGCGTCTGCGCCCAGGTCACGCCGTGGAACTACCCGATGATGATGGCGGTCTGGAAGTTCGCGCCGGCGCTGGCCGCGGGCAACACCGTGGTGCTCAAGCCGTCGGACACCACTCCGGTCAGCACCGCGCTGCTGGCGCGGATCATGCAGGAGTTCCTGCCGCCGGGCGTGTTCAACGTGGTCTGCGGGGACCGGGACACCGGCCGCGCGCTGGTCGGGCACCCGACGCCGCAGATGGTGTCCATCACCGGCAGCATCCGGGCCGGTCGGGAGGTCGCCGAGGCGGCCGGGCGCGACCTCAAGCGGACCCACCTCGAGCTCGGCGGCAAGGCGCCGGTGATCGTGTTCGACGACGCCGACCTGGCCAAGACCGCCGAGGGCATCGCCGGCGCCGGCTACTTCAACGCCGGCCAGGACTGCACCGCCGCCACCCGGGTGCTCGCCTCGCCCCGGATCCACGACGACCTGGTCGACGCGCTCGCCGAGCAGGCCCGGGACACCAGGACGGCACCCCCGTCCGACGCCGACGCCGCGTACGGGCCGCTGAACAACGCCGACCAGCTCGACCGGGTCGGCGGGATGGTGGACCGGCTGCCCGACCACGCCCGGGTGGTGGCCGGCGGGCACCGCACCGGCGAGCGGGGCTACTTCTACGAGCCGACCGTGGTCTCCGGGCTGCGCCAGGACGACGAGATGAGCCAGGTCGAGGTCTTCGGACCGGTGATCAGCGTGCAGCGCTTCGACGACGAGGACGAGGCCGTCCGCTGGGCGAACGGCGTCGAGTACGGCCTCGCCTCCAGCGTCTGGACCCGCGACCACGGCCGGGCGATGCGGATGGCGAAGCGGCTCGACTTCGGCTGCGTGTGGATCAACACGCACATCCCGATCGTGGCCGAGATGCCGCACGGCGGCTTCAAGTCCTCCGGGCACGGCAAGGACCTCTCGGTCTACGGCCTGGAGGACTACACCCGGGTCAAGCACGTCATGAGCTACATCGGCAACTGAGAATCCCGCTAGGAGGACCGAGACCGTGTCCACATCTCCCCGTCCGCTCGACCCCCGGATCCGGGCCCTGGTCGACGCCCTCGGCACCGGCCGGCTGTCCCGGCGCTCGGTGCTGCTCGGTGCCGCCGGCGTGGCCGCGCTCGCGGCCTGCGGCACCGGCTCGACGCCGTCCGGTGGCGGCGCGTCCGCCACCGGGCCGGCGAAGCCCAGCCCGGCGACCGACCGGTCCGCCACCGAGAAGGTGGTCAACTGGGCCAACTGGACCCTCTACCTCGACTACGACGACGAGACCAAGAAGTACCCGACGCTGGAGGCCTTCCAGAAGAAGTCCGGACTGAAGGCCACCTACGCCGAGGACATCGACGACAACGACACCTACTACGGCAAGATCCAGGGCCAGCTGAAGAACGGCCAGGACATCGGCAAGGACGTCATCGTGCTGACCGACTGGATGGTCGGCCGGATGGTCCGGCAGGGCTACCTGCAGGAGCTGGACCAGGCGACGCTGCCGAACGCGAAGTACCTGCTGCCCAAGCTCAAGGACGCCGACTACGACCCCGGCCGCAAGTACAGCCTGCCCTGGCAGGGGATCTACGGGGTGATCGCCTGGAACAAGGAGAAGGTGCCCGGCGGCCTGAAGACCGTCTCCGACCTGTGGAAGCCCGAGCTCAAGGGCCGGGTCGAGGTGCTGAGCGAGATGCGCGACACGGTCGGCCTGATCATGCTCGAGCAGGGCACCGACATCTCCGGCCAGTTCACCGAGGACCAGTTCATGAAGGCGCTCGACGAGGTGGAGAAGCAGATCGGCAGCGGCCAGATCCGCCAGGTCAAGGGCAACTCGTACAAGGAGGACCTGATCTCCGGTGACGCCCTCGCGGTGATCGGCTGGTCCGGGGACATCTTCCAGATCAACGCCGAGAACGGCGACAAGTGGGGCTTCGCGCTGCCGGAGTCCGGCGCCACCCTGAGCTTCGACAACATGATCGTGCCGGTCGGCTCGCCCCACAAGGCCAACGCCGAGAAGCTCATGGACTACTACTACGACCCGGAGGTCGCCGCCACGGTGGCCGCGTACGTGAACTACATCTGCCCGGTCGAGGGTGCGCAGGAGGCCATGAAGAAGATCGACCCGGAGCTGGCCGCGAGCCCGTGGATCTTCCCGACCGAGGCCGACCTCACGAAGTCCAAGACGTTCCGGACGCTGACCGGGGACGAGGACACCAAGTACTCGGAGGCGTTCCAGAAGGTGATCGGAAACTGATGGACGGGTCGTCGTCAGCCGGCCGCGACCTGCGGCTGGACGAGATCACCAAGACCTTCGGCTCGTACGTCGCCGTCGACGACGTGAGCCTGACGGTGCCGAGCGGGTCGTTCTTCGCGCTGCTCGGCCCGTCCGGCTGCGGCAAGACCACCACGCTTCGGATGGTGGCCGGGCTGGACCGGCCGACGAGCGGCCGGGTGCTGCTCGGCGACGAGGACGTGACCGACACCAGGCCGTTCAAGCGGCCGGTGAACACGGTCTTCCAGAGCTACGCGCTCTTCCCGCACCTCGACGTCTTCGAGAACGTCGCCTTCGGGCTGCGCCGGCGCCGGGCCGGCGAGGTCCGCAAGCGGGCCGCCGAGGCGCTCGACCTGGTCGAGCTGGGGCACCTGGCCAAGCGGAAGCCGGGGCAGCTGTCCGGCGGCCAGCAGCAGCGGGTGGCGCTGGCCAGGGCGGTGGTCAACCGGCCGGACGTGCTGCTGCTGGACGAGCCGCTCGGCGCCCTCGACCTCAAGCTGCGCCGGCAGATGCAGCTCGAGCTCAAGCGGATCCAGACCGAGGTCGGCATCACCTTCGTGCACGTCACGCACGACCAGGAAGAGGCCATGACGATGGCCGACACGATCGCGGTGATGAACGCCGGCCGGGTCGAGCAGCTCGGCTCGCCGGTGGAGCTGTACGAGTCGCCGGCGAGCGCGTACGTGGCGAACTTCCTCGGCCAGTCCAACCTGCTGCCGGGCACCGTGCTGGAGCGCTCCGCCGGGACGGTCGCCTTCGAGGCGGCCGGGGCGCGGCTGACGATGCCGGCCGGACGGTGCCGGGCGGGCGGCCGCGAGATCCTGGTCGGCGTGCGGCCGGAGAAGGTGCACCTCAGCGTCGAGGGCGCGCCACCCGGCGCCGCCGCGCTGCCGGACGCGATCATCACCGACGCCAGCTTCACCGGGGTGAGCACCCAGTACCTGGTGCGGCTGCCGTCGGGGCACCTGCTGACCGCCTTCGCGCAGAACACCGGCCTCGGCGGCGTGCTGCCGGTGGGGGAGCGGGTGACGGTGTCCTGGGAGCCGGCGCACGCCTTCGGCCTGGACGGCAGCGAGGACGCCGCGGCCGGCGTGGAGACCCTCGACGAGCCGGCGGTGCCGGCGGCGGCCACCTGAGATGGCGAGCCTGACGCCGGTCGCGGCGGGGACCCGGGCCGCCGGCCCGCCCGAGGGGGAGCCGCCGGTCGACGTCGCCCGCCGCGGCCGGCGCGCGACGCCGTACCTGCTGCTGCTGCCCGGCATGGCCTGGCTGGTGCTGTTCTTCGCGGTGCCGGTCTTCGCGCTCGCCTCGACGTCGCTGCAGACCCGGGTGCCGGGCAGCGAGGTGGGCACCTACGAGCAGACCTTCCGGTGGGCGAACTACACCGACGCGCTGACGGAGTACGCGCCGCAGTTCGCCCGGTCGTTCCTCTACGCCGGGCTGGCGACCGTGTTCGCCCTGCTGATCGGCTACCCGCTGGCGTACGCGATCGCGCTGCGGGCCGGCCGCTGGCGCAACCTGCTGCTGGTCGCGGTCATCGCGCCGTTCTTCACCTCGTTCATCCTGCGCACCATCGCCTGGAAGCAGGTGCTCGCCGACGAGGGACCGGTGGTCGGCACGCTGCGCGCCATCGGCATCCTCGGCGCCACCGACTCGCTCACCGCGTCGGCGACCGCGGTGGTGGCCGGGCTGACGTACAACTTCCTGCCGTTCATGGTGCTGCCGCTCTACGCGTCGCTGGAGCGGCTCGACCCGCGGCTGGTGGAGGCCGCCGGGGACCTCTACGCGTCGGCGCCGGTCGCGTTCCGCCGGGTGACGCTGCCGCTGTCCATGCCGGGGGTGGTGGCCGGCACGCTGCTGACCTTCATCCCGGCGGCCGGCGACTACGTCAACGCCGCGCTGCTCGGCAACCCGTCGACGTCGATGATCGGCAACGTGGTGGACAGCCGGTTCTTCCGGGTCGTCGACTACCCGACCGCCGCGGCGCTGTCGTTCGTGCTGATGGCGGCGATCCTGGTCCTGGTGAGTATCTACATCAGACGCGCCGGCACCGAGGAGCTGGTCTAGGTGGGCTGGTGGCGGTGGGTCCGCGAGCACGCGGTGCTGCTGTACGCGGCGCTCGCCTTCGGCTACCTGTTCGTGCCGATCGCCTACACGGTCGCGTTCTCCTTCAACGACGCCGGGCGGTCCAACCTCACCTGGCAGGGCTTCACCCTGGACAACTGGCGCAACCCGTGCGGCGCGCCGGAGGTCTGCCCGGCGCTCGGCAACAGCCTCAAGATCGGCCTGCTGGCCACCCTCGGCGCCACCCTGCTCGGCACGATGATCGCGTTCGCGCTGGCCCGGCACCGCTTCCGCGGCCGCTCCGGGACGAACCTGCTGATCTTCCTGCCGATGGCCACCCCGGAGGTGGTGCTCGGGGCCTCGCTGCTGACGATGTTCCTCAACCTGCGGCTCAACCCGGGTTTCTGGACGGTGGTCATCGCGCACGTGATGTTCTGCGTCTCGTTCGTCGTCGTCACGGTCAAGGCGCGGCTGGCCAGCCTGGACCCGCGGCTGGAGCAGGCGGCGATGGACCTGTACGCGGACGAGTGGCAGACGTTCCGCCGGGTGACGCTGCCGCTGGTCGCGCCGGGCATCGTGGCGGCCGCGCTGCTGGCGTTCGCGCTGTCGTTCGACGACTTCATCATCACGAACTTCAACTCCGGCAACGTGACCACGTTCCCCAAGTTCGTCTACGTCTCCGCGACCCGGGGCATCCCGGCGCAGGCGAACGTCATCGGCACCGCGATGTTCGCCATCGCGCTGCTCGTCGTCGTGCTCGCCCAGATCCTCGCGTCGCGACGCCGCCGAGTGGGAGGCTGACCACCATGACGGAACCTGACGTGGCGGGGACCGCCCCAGCCGATCTGCTGGCGCGGCACCGGGCGGTGCTGCCGACCTGGCTGACCCTCTACTACGAGCAGCCGCTGGAGATCGTGTCCGGCTCCGGGCGGCGGGTGACCGGCGCCGACGGCCGCGAGTACCTCGACTTCTTCGGCGGGATCCTCACCAACATGCTCGGCTACGACGTGCCCGAGGTGCGGGCGGCGGTGGACGAGGTGCTCGACCGCGGGGTCGTGCACACCTCGACGCTCTACCTCATCCGGGCCCAGGTGGAGCTGGCCGAGCGGATCGCCGGGCTGTCCGGGATCCCGGACGCGAAGGTCTTCTTCACCTCCTCCGGCACCGAGGCGAACGAGACGGCGCTGCTGCTGGCCACCCAGGCGCGCCGGTCCGCGCAGGTGCTGGCGCTGCGCAACAGCTACCACGGGCGGTCGTTCGCCGCGATGGGCACCACCGGCATCCGCGGCTGGTCGGCGTCGGCGCTGTCGCCGGTGCAGGTCTCCTACGTCCACGGGGGCTACCGCTACCGCTCGCCGTGGCCGGACGCGTCCGACGCGGACTACACCGCGGCCTGCGTCGCCGACCTGCGCGACGTCATCGAGACCACCACCGCCGGCGACGTGGCCTGCCTGATCGCCGAGCCGATCCAGGGCGTCGGCGGTTTCGCGGTGCCGCCGGACGGCTTCTTCGGCGCGATGAAGTCGGTCCTGGACGAGTACGGGATCCTGCTGGTCTTCGACGAGGTGCAGAGCGGCTGGGGCCGGACCGGAGAGCACTTCTGGGGTTACCAGGCGCACGGCGTCACCCCGGACGTGCTGACCTTCGCCAAGGGCGTCGGCAACGGCTTCGCGATCGGTGGGGTGGTCGCCCGGGCGTCGCTGATGGACGGGCTGCAGGCCAACTCGATCTCCACCTTCGGCGGCAACCCGGTGGCCACCGCGGCCGCCCGTGCCACCATCGACTACCTGGTCGACCGCGACCTGCAGTCGAACGCGCTGAAGCTCGGCAACCGGCTGCTGACCGGCCTGCGCGACCTCGGTGCCGACCAGCCGGCCGTCGGCGAGGTGCGCGGCAAGGGGCTGATGGCCGCCGTCGAGCTGGTGGTGCCGGGCGGCAACCGGCCGGATCCGGCCGCGGCCGCGCGGGCCATGGAGGAGACCAGGCGGCGTGGGCTGCTGGTGGGCAAGGGCGGCCGGTACGGCAACGTGCTGCGGATCGCCCCGGCGCTCACCCTCACCGAGCCCGAGGCCGACGAGGGACTGGAGATCCTGGCCGACTCCATCGCCGCCCTCAGCGCGCCGACCTGAGGCGCGCCGCCGGCCGCCCGGCGCCGGTGCCGGCGGCGGCACGACCGCCTCAACCGACCGGCTGAGGCAGAACCCGACCGATGACCGAGGGCGGGGCGGCCCGCCCGGCGCACGGTCGAAGCATGCTCCTTGTCCTCCTCGCGGCCGCCGAGATCGGCTTCTGGCTCCTGCTGCTCGCCGGGCTGGTCGCCCGCTACCCGCTGCGCCGGCGCCGGCTCGGCGCCGTGCTGCTCGCCGCCACCCCGCTGACCGACCTGGTGCTGCTCGTGGCCGCCACGCTGGACCTGCGGGCCGGGGCGACCGCCGGCGTCGCGCACGGGCTCGGCGCCGCCTACCTCGGTTTCTCGGTCGTCTTCGGCCCGGCGCTGGTCCGGTGGGCGGACGTGCGCTTCGCGCACCGGTTCGCCGGCGGGCCGCCGCCGGTGCGGCCGCCCCGGTACGGGTGGGCACGGGCCCGGTACGAGTGGCGGGAGTTCGGCAAGGCCGTCGTCGCCGTCGGGATCGCCGCCGCGCTGCTGCTCGCCGCCATCGTCCTGGTCGGCGACCCGGACCGGACCGAGGCGCTGTGGTGGTGGCTGGGCCGGCTCGGCCTGGTGCTGGCGGTCTGGGCGATCTGGCCGGTCAGCCACACGCTCGCGCCGTCCCGGCCGACGGTCGGCGACCGGGTTCACTCGAACGGGTGACGACCGGCCCGCGAGCGCGGAGCGAAGGCAGGGTGTCGAGCACGGGGTGGGGGGAGCGTGGTCGACGGCTCGGGCTCCGGCGGGCGCTGTCCGGGGGGACGGAGCGCGCAGCCCGGGACCGCCTCGGCCCCGCTGGTGTCGGCACGGGACCACCAGCGGGGCCGTCCGCCGCCCGGGCGCGCCTCGGGCCAGCGCGTCGCCGCTGACGTTCAGGGTCTGCGACGTGGTGCCGCTGCCGACTCCGCCGCTGGCGGCGACCGCACGAGAACGTTCCTGCCGGTGAGGCTTCATCGGAGTCCGTGTCGTCGCTGAGTGACTGTCGCCGCACCTCCGCGCGACCCCGGGCCCGAAATCGACTCCCCCCGCGCAACTATCGTGGCCGGACCGTGGACCTGCTGGACTCCGTACTCGTCGCCGTCCTCACGCTGCTGACCGTTGTCGCCTTCGCGGCCACCGCGCGGCGGTTGCTCGGGCTGCGTTTTGGCGCCACCCGGACGCTGCTGGCCGGCGTCACTGGCCTTCGCTGCCGCGGGTCCGCTGTTCCGGGCGCTGGCCGGGCCAGCGGCGGACGACGCGGCCAGCCCGCCGTGGTTCCTGTTGCTGCTGGCCGTCGCCTGCGCGGTCCTCATCGCGATGGTCTTCCTCGTGCTGGCCGAGGCGCTGGTCCCGACCGGCTCGATCCCTCCGCCGTACGAGTGGGGGCGGGCGCTGCGCGGGCGGGTGCGGCGCGGCCGGCGCTACGCGCAGATCACCCGGATCGCGCTGCGGCACGGCCTCGGCGGGGCACTGCGCCGGCGCTGGCGGGGCGGGCGCCGACCGGACGAGCGGCGCCGGCTCGCCCGGTCGCTGGCCCGGGCGCTCGACGAGGGCGGCGTGACCTTCGTGAAGCTCGGCCAGGTGCTGTCCACCCGCCGCGACCTGCTTTCAGCCGAGGTCGCCGAGGACTGCTGGGCCGGCTGCAGGACCGGGTCGCCCCGGCGCCCTGGCCGGACGTGGAGCGGGTGCTGGTCACCGAACTCGGCCGGCCGGTGGCCGAGCTCTTCGCCGCCATCGACCGCGAGCCGCTGGCCGCCGCGTCGGTCGCCCAGGTGCACGCCGCCCGGCTGGCGACGCTCGCGGCGTCCTCGACGTCGTCGTGAAGGTGCAGCGGCCCGGGCATCCGCCCGGTGGTCGAGCGGGACCTGGACATCGTCGACCGGCTGGCCCGCACGCTCGGCACGACCACCTCCTGGGGCCGCTCGATCGGGGCCCGCGACCTGGCCGGCGGCTTCGCGGTCGCGTTGCGCGACGAGCTCGACTTCCGCATCGAGGCGGCGAACATGACGGCGGTGGCCGAGGCGACCCGCCCCGGCACCGTCCGGATCCCGGAACCGGTCCTGGTGACCGAACGCGTCCTGGTCATGCAGCGGCTGCACGGCACGCCGTTGGCCGCCGCCGGACCGGTCCTCGCCGAGCGCGGGCTGGACGCCGCGGAGCTCGCCCGTGGGCTGCTGGAGACCGTGCTGCGCCAGGTGGTGCTGGACGGCGTCTTCCACGCCGACCCGCACCCGGGCAACGTGCTGCTGCTGACCGACGGGCGGCTGGGCCTGCTCGACTTCGGCTCGGTCGGGCGGCTCGACATGTCCATGCGCTCGGCACTGCAGCGGCTGCTGCTCGCGCTCGACCGTGGCGACCCGCCGGCGGTGAGCGACGCGCTGCTCGAGGTGGTGGCGCGGCCGGAGGAGATCGACGAGCAGCGCCTGGAGCGGGCGGTCGGCGTGCTGATGGCCCGCCACCTCGGACCGGGGTCCGGGCCGGGCGTCCGGCTGTTCGCCGACCTCTTCCGCGTCGTGACCGGCTTCGGGCTGTCGGTGCCGCCGGAGGTGGCCGCGGTCTTCCGGGCGTCTGGCCACGCTGGAGGGGACGCTGACCCAGCTCGCGCCCGGCTTCGACCTGGTCGCCGCCTCAGGCCCGCCGCTTCGCGGCCGAGCGGCTCGCCGAGCAGTGGCGTACGACGTCACCGCGGCAGCTGGTGGCCGACGAGCTGAGCACTCTGCTGCCGATGCTGCGCCGGCTGCCGCGGCGGCTGGACCGGATCGCCGGCGCGGTCGAGCACGGCCGGCTGTCGGTGAACGGCTCCGGCTCTGTCGCGGACGAGCGGGACCGCCGGTACGCGACCGGCTTGCTGCAGCAGCTGCTGCTGACCGCGCTCGGCTGCGACCGCGGGGCTGATGGCGGTGTTGCTGCTCGGCACCGACGGCCCGCCCGTCAGCCCGACGGTCGACCTGCACCAGCTGTCTCGGCTACTTCCTGCTGGTGATCAGCTCGGCTGCTCGTCGGCTGACGGGTGCTGGTGCTCGATCTTCCGCTGTCGGGAACGTCCGGCTGTCGCGGACGCGCGGGCCCGCCGGTACGCGATCGGCGCGGCAGCAGTGTGCTGACCGGGTTCGGCGGACGGCGGGGCCGTCCGGCCGTTCCACGGCGCGGCACGACGGGCTGCCCAGTCCAGCGCGACGTCGAGGTCGACGACCCTCTGTGGTCAGCTCGCGTCTACGGCCGGCCGCCCCCTTCTCGACGCCGCGCAGCAGCAGATTCCGGAGAGCGCCTCGAGGACGACGCGGTTGGCCAGGAAGGCGGTCACCTCGGCGGTGTCGTACGCGGGCGAGACCTCCACCACGTCGAGGCCGACCACCGGCAGCTCCAGGGCGCAGCGGCGGACGGCGTCCAGCAGCTGCCGGGAGGTCAGGCCGCCGGGCTCCGGGGTGCCGGTGCCGGGCGCCATCCCGGGGTCGACCACGTCCACGTCGACGGACAGGAAGACCCCGTCGCAGTCGTCGGTGGCGATGGCGAACGCCTCGGTCAGGCAGGCGTCCAGCCCGCGGCCGACCACCTCGGTCATCTCGTACGACCGGAAGCCCCGCTCGGCCATCCAGGCGAGCGTCTCCGGCCCCGGCCAGTAGCCGCGCAGCCCGATCTGCAGGAACCGGTCGCCGCGTACCGCGCCGGACTCGACCAGCCGGCGCATCGGCTGCCCGTGCCCGTACAGCGACCCGAACTGCACGTCCCCGGTGTCGGCGTGCGCGTCGAAGTGCACCACCGAGACCCGGCCCCAGCCGACGTGCTCGGCCACCCCCTGCACGTCCGGCAGCGCGATCGAGTGGTCGCCGCCGAGGACCACCGGAGTCGCACCCGCCCCCGCGACCGTGGAGACCGCCGCGCGCAGCGCGCCCAGCGACCGCTCGATGTCGCCCGGCGGCATCTCGACGTCCCCGGCGTCGAGCACCCGCAGCTCCCGCAGCGGGTCGACCCGGAGCGCGAGGTGCGGCCGCGAGCCGTCGTGCGGCAGGTAGTCGGTGGACCGGATCGCCTGCGGGCCGAACCGGGCGCCGGGCCGGTGCGAGGTGCCGCCGTCGAACGGCGCGCCCACCACCACCACGTCCGCTCCGGCGTACGAGTCCGGCTCGGCCAGGTCGCACCGGGGCACGCCGAGGAAGGTCACGTCCGGCCCGAACATCGCTCCGTACCGGCCCACACCGGCAGCCTGCCACGTACGGTCGGCCGGGTGGACACGGTGCGGGCGTACGCCGGGCTGAGCCTGTGGCACGCCACCTGCGCCGACGACCTGAGGCCGCGCCCGCCGCTCGACGGCGACGCCGAGGTGGACGTCGCGATCGTCGGCGCCGGCTACACGGGGCTGTGGACGGCGTACTACCTGGCCGCCGCCGAGCCGTCGCTGCGGGTCGCCGTGCTGGAGCGGGAGATCGCCGGCTTCGGCGCCTCCGGGCGGAACGGCGGCTGGTGCTCGGCACGCTTCGCGGCGTCCCCGGACGCGCTGGCGAGGGCCGCCGGCGGCGGCGAGGCGGGGCGCGCGGCGGCCCGGGACCTGCAGCGGGCGATGGTCGACGCCGTCGACGAGGTCGGCCGGGTCGCGGCCGCCGAGCGCATCGACTGCGGCTACGCGAAGGGCGGGACGCTCACGCTGGCGACGTCCCCGGCGCACGTCGCCCGGATCCGGGCCCACGTCGAGGAGGACCACGCCTGGGGCCTGACCGACACGCGGTGGCTGGCGCCGGGCGAGGTCGCGGAGCGCATCGGTGCGGCCGGAGTGCTGGGCGCCGCCTACACCCCGCACTGCGCGCGGGTGCACCCGGCCGACCTCGTCCGCGGGCTGGCGCGGGCGGCGGAGCGGCGCGGGGTGGCGATCCACGAGGGCACCGCGGCGACGGCCATCCGGCCTGGGGCGGTCGAGACCGATCGCGGCCGGGTCCGGGCCCGGGTCGCCGTCCGGGCCACCGAGGCGTACACACCCGGGCTGCCCGGACGGCGCCGGGCGGTGCTGCCGATCTACTCGCTGATGGTGGCGACCGCCCCGCTGTCGCCGGCCGCCTGGGCCGGGCTGCGCTGGGACGGCTACGAGACGGTCACCGACGGCCGGCACCTGCTGGTGTACGCGCAGCGCACCGCCGACGGGCGGGTCGCCTTCGGTGGCCGGGGCGCGCCGTACCACCTCGGCTCCCGGACGGAGCCCGGATACGACCGGGACGAGCGGGTCTTCGCCGAGCTGGAGCGGGCGATGCGCAGACTGCTGCCGGCGGTCGGCGACGTGCCGGTCACCCACCGGTGGGGCGGCCCGCTGGCGGCGCCGCGGGACTGGCTCCCGTCCGTCGGGCTGGACCGGGCCACCGGACTGGCCTGGGCCGGCGGCTATGTCGGCGACGGCGTCGGCACCGCGAACCTCGCCGGCCGCACGCTGGCCGACCTGGTGCTCGGCCGGGACACCGCGCTGACCCGGCTGCCGTGGGTCGGGCACCGGTCGCGGCGCTGGGAGCCGGAGCCGCTGCGCTGGCTGGGCGCGACCGCGGTCCGCCGGCTCGCCAGCGGCGCGGACGCGGCGGAGGCGCGGACCGGCCGCCCCGCCCGGCGCGCCGGCCTGATCCACCGACTGACCGGCGGCTGACCACCGCCCGCCGCGTGGCCCCGCCCCCGCCTTCGCGTGATCTTGCACTTGGCGGCAACCAGTGTGGCTGGTGTCCGTTTCGGACGCCGACAACTGCAAGATCACGCGTGCGGGGCGGCGGTCAGGTGGCCAGCGACGCGGCGGCGGCGGCGAACGCGGCGGTGTGCCGGTCGACGTCGGCGGCGCTGCTGGCCGGGCACATCAGCGCCATGTTGTGGAACGGGGTGAGCAGCAGGCCGCGGTTCAGCGCGTGCAGGTGCAGGTACGTCTGCAGCGCGAAGTCGTCCGCGGCGGCCGCCTCGGCGCCGGTCCGCGGCGGCGCCGGCGCGAAGCCGTACTCGGCGCGGCAGCCCAGGCGGGTGACGTGCCACGGCAGCCCGTACGCGGCGATGACGCCGGCCACCCCGTCCGCCCACCGGCCGCCGAGGGAGATCATCCGCGCGAACGCGGAGTCGGTGAGCACCTCGCTCAGCGTCGCCCGGACGGCGGCCAGGCAGAGCGCGTTGCCGGCCAGGGTGCCCCCGATCCCGCCGAGGTCGACGTCCTCGAGCTCGACCGACTCCGGGATCCGCGCGGCCAGCTCGGCCGTCATCCCGAACGCCGCCGCCGGGATCCCGCCCCCGATGGCCTTGCCGACGACGAGCAGGTCCGGCTCCAGCCCGTCCGCCACGGTGGCGCCGCCCGGGCCGGCGCAGAGCGTGTGCGTCTCGTCCAGCACGAGCAGCGTGCCGTGCTCCCGGGTCAGCGCCCGGGCCGCGTCGTGCCAGCCGGGCTCGGGCAGCACGATGCCGATGTTGGTCATCGCCGGCTCGGCCAGCACGCAGGCCACGTCCCGCCGGGCCAGCGCCCGCTCCAGCGCCGGCACGTCGTTGAACGGCACCACGACGGTGGTCGCGTCCGGCGGCACCGGCGGCCCGAGGTTGCCGCGCCTGGCCACCACCCGGCCGGCGCCGTCGAGGGTGGCGAAGGCCTCGTCCACCGAGCCGTGGTAGCAGTAGTCGATCACCAGCACCCTCGGCCGGCCGGTGAGGTGCCGCGCGTACCGCAGCACGTGCCGGTTGGCGTCCGTCGCGGTCAGCGTGAACTGCCACGCCGGCAGCCCGAAGCGCCGGGCGAGCTCCTCCGCGACGAGCGCGCCGTCCTCGGTCGGCAGCATCAGGGTGATCCCGCGCGCGGCCTGCGCGGCCACGGCCCGGACCGTCGGCGCGGGGGAGTGCCCGGCCATCGCGCCGGTGTCGCCGAGGCACAGGTCGACGTGGTCGATCCCGTCCAGGCAGCGCACGTGCGCGCCTTCGGCGTCCGCGGCGGCGATCGGGAAGCCGCCGGCCCACTTGGCCATCCAGCTCATCGGCACGCCGCCCGGCATCGACCGGCCGGACCGCTCGTGCACCGCCCGGCAGCGGGGGTGCGCCGCGGCGAACGCGGCGGACTCCCGTGCCGTCAGCGCCGCCAGCCTCCCCCGGTCCACCGCCGAGGCGTCCCCGCCGCCGATCTTGACGTCAGGCACGACGACACGCCGCCGGGGACCTGTGCAACGTCAAGATCGGCGCGGGTTGGGGGCGGCGGGCGGGGTCAGGGCCCGGCCCCGGTCACCGGCCGGCACGGCTCAGCCGAGCGCGGCGTCGAAGGCTGCCTCCAGCACGTCCAGCGCATCCAGCAGCAGCTCCTCGCCGATCACCAGCGGCGGCAGCAGCCGCAGCACGTTCCCGTACGTCCCCGCGGTCAGTACCACGACGCCGTCCGCGGCGCAGCGGCGGACCACGTCCGCCAGCAGCGTCGGGTTCGGGGTCTTGTCGCCGGCGCCGGCGACCAGCTCCACGGCGAGCATCGCGCCGCGCCCCCGCACGTCGCCGACCTGCGGGTGTCGCTCGGCGAGCGCGTGCAGCCGGGGCAGCGCCAGCTCCCCGATGCGGCGGGCGCGACCGACGAGGTCGTCCCGCTCGATCGTGGCGATCGCGCCGAGCGCGGCGGCGCAGGCCACCGGGTTGCCCCCGAAGGTGCCGCCGAGGCCGGAGGCGTGCACCGCGTCCATCAGCTCGGCCCGCCCGGTCACCCCGCCGAGCGGCAGCCCGCCGGCGATGCCCTTGGCGGTGGTGACCAGGTCCGGCACGAATCCCTCGTACGGGCTGGCGAACCACTCGCCGGTCCGTCCGAAGCCGGTCTGCACCTCGTCGGCGACCACCAGGATCCCGTGCGCCGCGCAGAACTCGGCGACCCGGCGCAGGAAGCCGGGTGCCGGCACCACGAAGCCGCCCTCGCCCTGGATCGGCTCGACCACCACGCAGGCGACCTGCTCCGGCCCGACCTGGGTGGTCGACCAGGTCGACGAACCGGTCGTACGCCTCGTCCGCGCACCGCTGCGGACCGGACGGCCAGCGGAACGGGTACGCCATCGGGGCGCGGTAGACCTCCGGCGCGTACGGCCCGAAGGTCGCCTTGTAGGGCCGGTGCTTGGCGGTCAGCGTCATGGTCAGCAGCGTCCGGCCGTGGTAACCGTGGTCGAAAGCGATGACGCCCGGGCGCCCCGTGGCCGCCCGGGCGATCTTGACCGCGTTCTCCACCGCTTCGGCGCCGGAGTTGACCAGCATCGAGCGCTTCTCGTGCTCTCCCGGGGTCAGCCGGTTGAGCTGCTCGCAGACCGCCACGTACCCCTCGTACGGGGTGATCATGAAGCAGGTGTGGGTGAACCGCTCGACCTGCTCGGTGACGGCGGCGACGACCTCGGGTGCGGCGTTGCCCACGCTGGTGACCGCGATGCCGGAGCCGAGGTCGACCAGCGAGTTGCCGTCGACGTCGTGCAGGATCCCGCCGCCGGCACGCTCGACGAAGACTCCGAGCGCGGTGCCGATGCCCGGCGGGACGGCCGCCGCGCGGCGGGCCGCCAGCTCCCGCGAGCGCGGGCCCGGGATCTCGGTGACCAGCCGCCGTCGCTGCGGCAGACTCGGACCGCCGGCGGTGGTCGGCGGCGGAAGGGTCTGCATCCAGCTCCTCCTTCCGGAAAACTTGGTGAAGCGGACCATACTGCGTTCGATCCGTCGTGACGACCCGTTCTTACAACTGGATCCGTGGAGGTTTCGACAATGGCCGATGTCCAGCCGTTCTGGCTCGCGGGTGACCCGGTGACGGGAGCGGACTCGGTCGAGGTGAGAAGCCCGCACGACGGGTCCGTCGTCGGCCGGGTCGCGGTGCCGACACCCGGGCAGGTCGAGCAGGCGATCGAGGCGGCGGCCGGCGTCGCCGCCGAGGCCGCGGCGCTGCCCGCGCACGTGCGGGCCGGTGCGCTCGCGCACGTCTCGGCCCGGCTGGCCGAGCGGGCCGACGAGGTCGCCCGGCTGATCACCGCGGAGAACGGCAAGCCGCTGAAGTGGTCGACCGCGGAGGCCAGCCGGGCCGTGTCCACCTTCCGGTGGGCGGCCGAGGAGGCGCGCCGGGACTCCGGGGCGCTGCAGCGGCTGGACACCGACCCGACCGGGACCGGCCGGCTGGCCGTGGTCCGCCGCTTCCCGCGCGGGCCGGTGCTCGGGATCTCGCCGTTCAACTTCCCGCTCAACCTGGTCGCGCACAAGGTCGCGCCGGCGCTCGCGGTCGGGGCCCCGATCATCGTCAAGCCGGCGCCGGCCACGCCGCTGTCCGCCCTGCTGCTCGGCGAGCTGATCGCCGAGACGGACCTGCCGGCGGGGATGTTCTCGGTGCTGCCGATCCCGAACGACCGGGCGGGCGACCTCGTCGAGGACCCCCGGCTGCCGGTGGTGTCGTTCACCGGCTCCGGCCCGGTCGGCTGGTCGCTGGCCGAACGGCTGCCGCGCAAGCACGTGGTGCTCGAGCTCGGCGGCAACGCGGCGGTCGTGGTCGCCGCCGACTACCCGGACCTGGACTGGGCGGCGAGCCGGATCGCCACCTTCTCCAACTACCAGGCCGGGCAGTCGTGCATCGCGGTGCAGCGGGTGTACGTCGAGCGGCCGGCGTACGAGCCGCTGGTGGCGAAGCTCGTCGCCGCGGTGGCCGCGCTCGGCACCGGCGACCCGACCGACCCGGACACCGACGTCGGGCCGCTGATCAGCGCGCAGGCGGCGGAGCGGGTCGAGTCCTGGGTCGGCGAGGCGGTCGCCGCCGGGGCGCGGGTGCTGACCGGCGGCTCCCGCGACGGCACCGCGTACGCCCCGACCGTGCTGGCCGACGTGCCGGCCGGCGCGAAGGTGGTGGCCGAGGAGGTCTTCGGCCCGGTGCTCGTCGTCGCCGCGGTCGACTCGCTCGACGAGGCCTTCGCCGCGGTGAACGACTCGCGCTTCGGGCTGCAGGCCGGCGTCTTCACCCGGGACGTCGCCACCGCCTTCCGCGCCCAGCGGGAGCTGGCCGTCGGCGGCGTGATCGTCGGTGACGTGCCGAGCTACCGGGCGGACCAGATGCCCTACGGCGGGACGAAGGAGTCCGGCGCCGGGCGGGAGGGGCTGCGCGCGGCGATGGACGACCTCACCGAGCCGCGGGTGCTGGTGCTGACCGGCCTGCCGCTGTAGCCGGCGGCCGGTAGGCGTCCGCCACGCCGAGCTTGCCGGCGAGGTCGCGCAGCTCCGCCTCGAACATCGGCTCGGCGTCGGTGAGCGCGAACTTCAGGTGGTCGAAGACCTCCATCGAGACCATGCCGTAGAGCCGGATCCAGCAGGACAGGAAGACCTGGGCGACCCCGGCCGGCAGCGGGACCGGGAAGGCCCGGGTCCACCCCCGCAGCTGGGCGCGCAGCGCCGGGTCCATGTCCTCCTCGGCCGGCACCGGGAACGGCCGGCTCAGGTAGATCCTGGCGACCAGCTCGCCGAAGGTCCGGCCGAAGCGCACCCCGGCCTCGTGCGCCCGGCTCTGCTTGTGCTCCGGGTCGGACTCGTCCACGACGACGCCCGGGATGGGGCTGCCGAACAGCAGCGCGAACTCGCGCGGGTGCTCGAGGGCCCAGTGCCGGAAGGCGCGGTTGACCGCGGCCAGCCGGTTGGGCGTGTCCGCGGGGTCCTCGGCGTCCCGCGCGGCCTCCATCGTGTCGCTCAGCTCGTCGTACAGGTCGCCGATGAGGTGGACGAGCAGGTCCTCGCGGCTGGGGAAGTAGCGGTAGAGCGCGGGCGCGGTCATCCCCATCTCGCGCGCGATCGCCCGCAGCGACAGCCCGTCGATGCCCTCGCCGACCAGGATCCGCCGGGCGGTGTCCTTGATCTCGGTGACCGTCGCCGCGCGGACGCGGTCCCGGCGGCTGAGCGGCTGGACCACGGTCCCCGCCTCCTTCATGAACGCTCTTGACTTGCGTGAACACTGTATGCGAAGTTGGGCACTGTCACGCTAACACCGTTCACCGTTGTGATCTAGCCTAGTCCAGGAGGACGTGATGTTCGAGGCACTCGGCCGCGGGACGTACCGGCGCCGCTGGTGGGTGATCGCCGCCGCGGTGGCGTTCCTGACCTTCGCCGGGGTGTGGGGCACCGGGGTGTTCGGCAGCCTCACCGGCGCCGGCTTCGACGACCCGGGCAGCGACAGCTACCGCGCGGCCCGGACCGCGGCCGCCGAGCTCGGCCGGGACGACGCCGACGTGATCGTGCTCTACCGCAGCGCGGACCGGACCGTCACCGACCCCGCCTTCCGGCAGGCCGTGACCGGCACCCTCGACGCGCTGCCGAGGGACGTCGTCGAGCGGACGACCACCTTCTACGGCACCGGTGCGCCGCAGCTGGTCAGCGCCGACCGGCGCTCGACGTACGCCGTGCTCGGGTTGCGCGGGGACGAGGACCAGCGGACCGAGGGGCTGGAGGCTATCGAGGACCGGCTCGCGGCGCCGGGCCTGCAGACGTCCATCGGCGGCATCACCACCCTCAACCGCGACATCACCGAGCGGATCAGCGAGGACATCGCCCGCGCGGAGACCCTCTCGATCCCGGTGCTGATGGTGCTGCTCGTGGTGATCTTCGGCAGCGTCGCGGCGGCCAGCCTGCCGCTGGCGATCGGGATCACCGCGATCCTCGGCGCGTTCACGGCGCTGCGGGCCTTCACGCTGGTCACCGACGTGTCGGTGTTCTCGATCAACGTCATCACGATCCTCGGGCTCGGCCTCGCGATCGACTACGGCCTGTTCATGGTGAGCCGGTTCCGGGAGGAGCTGGCGCACGGGCTGAGCACCGAGGACGCGGTGGTCCGGACGATGGGGACCGCGGGCCGCACGGTCGCGATATCCGGGCTGACCGTGGCGATCGCGCTCGCCGGGCTGCTGATCTTCCCGCAGGTGTTCCTGCGCTCGATGGGCTTCGGCGGGATGGCCGCGGTGCTGGTCGCGATGGTGGCCGCGCTGACGCTGCTGCCGGCGCTGCTGTCGGTGCTCGGGCCGCGGGTGGACGCGCTGTCGGTGCGCCGGCTGCCCTGGCGGCGCGGCCGGCCGGCCCGCCCGCCGGTCGAGGCCGGTCACGGCGCCTGGGCCCGGATCGCGCGCAGCGTCATGCGCCGCCCGGTGCTCTACGCGGTGAGCATCGTGGCGCTCCTGCTCGTGCTGGGGCTGCCGTTCCTGCGGGTCGCGTTCGGCGGGGTGGACGCGCGGGTGCTGCCGGCGGGCACCGAGAGCCGGGTGGTGGCGGAGACCGTCGACCGCGACTTCTCCCGCAACGCGGCCAGCCCGATCGAGGCCGTGGTGACCCTGCCGGCCCCGGCCGACTCGACGGCCGGACGCGCGGCGCTCGGCTCCTGGGTGGCCTCCGCCCGGACCGTCCCCGGCGTGACGAGCGCGGAGGTGACCGGCACGGCCGCGACCACCGCCCGGGTCAGCCTCGGCTACGACGCCGACCCGATCTCCGCCGAGGCCCGGGAGCTGGTGCAGCGGGTCCGCGACCTGCCGGCGCCGCCGGGCGGGGCGGTGCTGGTCGGCGGCGCAGACCGCCGAGCTGGTGGACCTGCTCGACAGCGTCGGCGGCCTGCTGCCGTGGATGGGGCTGATCGTGGTCGGGACCACGTTCGTGCTGCTCTTCCTCGCCTTCGGCTCGGTGGTGGTGCCGGTGAAGGCGGTGGTGATGAACGTGCTGTCGCTGTCGGCGTCGTTCGGCGCGATCGTGTGGATCTTCCAGGACGGGAACCTGTCCGGCCTGCTCGACTTCACCCCGACCGGCACGCTGGAGGCGACCCAGCCGATCCTGGTGCTGGCGATCGTCTTCGGGCTGTCGATGGACTACGAGGTCTTCCTGATGTCCCGGATCAAGGAGCAGTACGACCTGACCGGCGACAACACCGAGGCGGTGGCCACCGGGCTGCAGCGGACCGGCAAGATCATCACCAGCGCCGCGCTGCTGCTGATCGTGGTCATCGGCGCGTTCTCGCTGTCCGGGATCACCTTCATCAAGCTGATCGGGGTGGCGATGATCATCGCGATCCTGCTGGACGCCAGCGTGGTGCGGGTGCTGCTGGTGCCGGCGACGATGCGGCTGCTCGGCCGGGCGAACTGGTGGGCGCCGGCGCCGCTGCGCCGCTGGCACGACCGGTTCGGGTTCAGCGAGTCCGGCCCGCGGCCCGCCGAGCCGGCCCGCCACCCCGCCGGCGTCTGACGCCGACCGCTCGCCGCGGCTCCCGCCGGCTCGCCGCCGCACCCAGCCAGCCCGATGCGCGGCACGCGCGGTGCACGTGATCGTGCGGTGCGCCGCCGCTGCGCTGCCGCGCCGCCCGCTGGGGGCAGGTGGCGCGGGTGCGGACCGGCGGCGGAGTGGCGGTGGCTGCCAGAATGGGCCGGATGAGTGCGCGCGAGGTCGTGCTGCTGGGCGCGACCGGGTCGATCGGCCGGCAGGCCGTCGACGTGGTCCGCGCCGCCGGCGACCGCTTCCGGGTGGTCGGCCTGGCCGCGGGCGGCGGCGGCGACGTCGGCCTGCTCGCCCGGCAGGCGCTCGACCTCGGCGTCGAGGTGGTCGCGGTGGCGCGGGCGACCGCCGCGCAGGACCTGCAGCTCGCCTTCTTCGCGGCGGCCCGCGACCGGGGCTGGTCGGCCGGCCGGACCGCGCTGCCGAAGATCCTCACCGGCCCGGACGCCGCGGCGGAGGTGGCGGCGTGGCCGTGCGACGTCGTGCTCAACGGCATCACCGGCTCGGTCGGCCTCGGCCCGACGCTGGCCGCGCTGGACGCCGGCCGGACGGTCGCGCTGGCCAACAAGGAGTCGCTGATCGCCGGCGGCCGGCTGGTGCTCGACCGGGCCCGGCCGGGCCAGCTGGTGCCGGTCGACTCCGAGCACTCGGCGCTCGCGCAGTGCGCGCGCGGCGGCCGCGTCGACGAGGTCCGCCGGCTGGTCCTGACGGCCAGCGGCGGCCCGTTCCGGGGGCGCTCGAAGGCCGAGCTCGACGGCGTCACCCCGGCCCAGGCGCTCGCCCACCCGACCTGGTCGATGGGACCGGTCATCTCGGTCAACAGCGCCACCCTGGTGAACAAGGGCCTCGAGGTGATCGAGGCGCACCTGCTCTTCGGCGTCCCGTACGACGCCGTCGAGGTGGTCGTGCACCCGCAGTCGATCGTGCACTCGATGGTGGAGTTCACCGACGGCTCGACGCTCGCGCAGGCCAGCCCGCCGGACATGCGGCTGCCGATCTCGCTCGCGCTGGGCTGGCCGGACCGGGTGCCGGGCGCCGCGACCCCGGTGGACTGGGCCACCGCGCACCGGTGGGACTTCCTGCCCCTCGACGACGACGCCTTCCCGGCCGTGCGGCTGTGCCGGGAGGCGGGGGTGGCCGGCGGTACCGTCCCGGCCGCGCTGAACGCGGCGAACGAGGAGGCGGTCGCGGCGTTCCTCGCCGGGATGCTGCCGTTCCGGGGGATCATGGACGTGGTGTCCCGGGTGACCGGTGACGCACCGCGCGACGGGAACCCACGCACCGTCGCCGAGGTTGTGCACGTGGAGGAGTGGGCCCGGCACCGGGCCCGCGAGCTGGTGGCCGCAGGGAGTGGTGGATGAGCTTCACGCTCGGGGTCGTGCTGTTCGCGCTCGGCATCGGGGTGTCGATCGCGCTGCACGAGTTCGGCCACCTGCTGACCGCCAAGGCGTTCGGCATGCGGGCCACCCGCTACTTCATCGGCTTCGGTCCCACCCTGTTCTCCTTCCGCCGCGGCGAGACCGAGTACGGGCTCAAGGCCGTCCCGGCCGGCGGCTTCGTCTCGATCACCGGGATGACGCGGACCGAGGAGATCCCGGCGGCCGAGGAGGCGCGCGCGTTCTGGCGCTACCCGGCGTGGAAGCGGACCGTCGTGCTGTCCGCCGGCTCGCTCACCCACTTCCTCATCGCGATCATCGCCATCTACGGCGCCGCCGTCACCGCCGGCCTGCCGACCGACAAGGCGATCGTCGGCGCGGTCCAGCCGTGCGTGATCCCGGAGGTCAGGGCCGGGGAGAACCGGGACTGCGCGGCGGGGGACCCGGCCGCACCGGCCGCGTCGCTCGGCCTGCTGCCGGGCGACGAGGTGGTCGCGATCGCCGGTCAGCCGGTCCGGACGTACTCGGACCTGCTGACCGCGCTGCGCAGCCGGCCGGAGCAGACCGTCGAGCTGGCGTACGTCCGCGACGGCGAGCGCCGCACCGGCACGGTCACGATCGCCTCGGTGCGCCGGCCGCCGCTGCCCGGAGAGACCGCCGGCGCGGGCGGGCTGGCCACCGTCGGCGCGATCGGCCTCGCCCCGTCGCCGACCGAGGTCTTCGGCCCGGCCGCCGCGGTGGGGGAGACCTTCCGCTTCACCGGCTCGGTCTTCCGGGCGACCGGCAGCGCCATCATGGCCTTCCCGGAGAAGATCCCGGCGCTGTTCCGCTCGCTGGGCGGGCAGGAACGCGACCCGGACGGCCCGGTCAGCGTGGTCGGCGCGTCCCGGGTCGGCGGGCAGGCCATCGAGGCGGGGTCCGTGCTCGTCTTCGTGCTGCTGTTCGCGGGCTTCAACATCTTCGTCGGCGTCTTCAACCTCTTCCCGCTGCTGCCGCTGGACGGCGGGCACATCGCCGTCCTGTGGTTCGAGCGGGTGCGATCGCGCATCGCCCGGGCGCTCGGCCGGCGCGATCCCGGCCCGGTCGACCTCAACAAGCTGGTCCCGCTGACGGTGCTGGTCATCGTCGTGTTCGGCGGGATCTCGCTGATGGCCATCCTGGCCGACATCGTCAACCCGATCGCCAACCCCTTCCAGTAGCGGAGCCCGTGACAGCCGTGACCGCCGTGTCCCTCGGGATGCCCGCCCTCCCGCCGCCCACCCTCGCGCCCCGACGCCGGAGCCGGCAGATCAGGGTCGGCTCGGTCCTGGTCGGCGGCGACGCGCCGGTGTCGGTGCAGTCGATGACCACCACGCCGACGACCGACGTCGACGCCACCCTGCAGCAGATCGCCGAGCTGACCGCGACCGGCTGCCAGATCGTGCGGGTCGCGGTGCCCAGCCAGGACGACGCGGACGCGCTGCCGGCGATCGCCCGCAAGTCGCAGATCCCGGTGATCGCCGACATCCACTTCCAGCCCAGGTACGTCTTCGCCGCCATCGACGCCGGCTGCGCGGCGGTGCGGGTCAACCCGGGCAACATCAAGGCCTTCGACGACAGGGTCGGCGAGATCGCTCGGGCCGCCGCCGGCGCGGGGGTGTCGCTGCGGATCGGCGTCAACGCCGGCTCCCTGGACCGGCGGCTGCTGGCCAAGTACGGCAAGGCCACCCCGGAGGCGCTGGTCGAGTCGGCGTTGAACGAAGCCGCGCTCTTCGAGGAGCACGACTTCCGCGACTTCAAGATCTCGGTGAAGCACAACGACCCGGTCGTGATGGTCCGGGCGTACGAGCTGCTGGCCGAGGCCTGCGACTACCCGCTGCACCTCGGGGTGACCGAGGCCGGGCCGGCGTTCCAGGGCACCGTCAAGTCGGCGGTCGCCTTCGGGGCGCTGCTGTCGAAGGGGATCGGCGACACCATCCGGGTCTCGCTGTCCGCGCCGCCGGTCGAGGAGGTGAAGGTCGGCAACCAGATCCTCGAGTCGCTGAACCTGCGCCAGCGCGGCCTGGAGATCGTGTCCTGCCCGTCCTGCGGCCGGGCGCAGGTCGACGTCTACACGCTCGCCGACGAGGTGACCGCCGGCCTGGAAGGGCTGAGCGTGCCGCTGCGGGTCGCGGTGATGGGCTGCGTCGTGAACGGTCCCGGCGAGGCGCGCGAGGCCGACCTCGGGGTCGCGTCCGGCAACGGCAAGGGCCAGATCTTCGTCCGCGGCGAGGTGGTCAAGACCGTGCCGGAGGACCGGATCGTGGAGACCCTCGTCGAGGAGGCGCTGCGGCTGGCCGAGCAGCTGGGCGACGCCGGCGTGCCGTCCGGCGGGCCCACCGTCTCCGTGTCGTGAGCACGACCCCGGCCCAGTTCGTCCTCACGCTGTCCTGTCCCGACCGGCCGGGCATCATCCGCGCGGTCGCCGGGCACCTCGCGGACGCCGGCTGCAACGTCGTCGACAGCCAGCAGTTCGCCGACCCGCAGACGACGCGGTTCTTCCTGCGCGCGCAGGCCGACCCGCCGGACGGGCTGGACCTCGACGCGCTGCGCGGCTCGTTCGCCGGCGTGGCGCACAACTTCGGGATGCGGTGGGAGATCCACGACGTGGCCGCGCGGCCGCGGGTGCTGATCCTGGTCAGCCGCGCCGGGCACTGCCTGAACGACCTGCTCTTCCGCTGGGAGAGCGGCGCGCTGCGCGCGGAGGTCGTCGGCGTCGTGTCCAACCACCAGGACCTGCGGCCGCTGGCCGACCGGCACGGCGTCGCGTTCCACCACGTGCCGGTGCCGGCGGGCGGCCGGGACGCGGCCGAGGCCGCGCTGCTCGAGCTGGTCGAGAAGGAGCGGGTCGAGCTGGTGGTGCTGGCCCGCTACATGCAGGTGCTCTCGGACCGGCTGTGCGCCGAGCTGGCCGGCCGGGCGATCAACATCCACCACTCGTTCCTGCCGTCGTTCGCCGGGGCGAGGCCCTACCACCAGGCGCACGAGCGGGGGGTGAAGCTGATCGGGGCGACCGCCCACTACGTGACCGCGGAGCTGGACGAGGGCCCGATCATCGAGCAGGACGTGCACCGGGTGGACCACGCCGCCCGGCCGGAGGACCTGGTCGCCGCCGGCCAGGACGTCGAGTGCCTGGTCCTGGCCCGGGCGGTGCGCTGGCACGTCGAGCACCGGGTGATGCTCAACGGACACCGCACCGTCGTCTTCCGCTGACCGGTCGGGTCACGCCGGCCTGACCGTCGTCGCGCGTCAGGGGAGGTAGGGCGGGGCCTCTCCCCAGCCCCAGCGCGGGACCGGGGCCGCGGGCGGCGGCTCCGCGCCCGGCTGGGAGTTCGCCATCGCGATCCGGGTGCCCCACTCGACGTACGCGACGAACGCGGACCGGAACTCCGGGTCGTCCGGCAGGCCGGCCTCGTCCGCGGCCTCGGTGATCAGCCGCGCCCAGCGGACCCGCCACTCCGGCCTGATCCGCAGGCCGAGGTGGTGGCGCAGCATGGCCGGGTAGCCGCCGAGCTCGTCGGTGTAGCCGGGCGGCCCGCCGAAGACCTCGGCGAGCCACTGCGCGACGTGGTGCGCGTGCTGGTCGGAGACGTGTGCGAAGACCGGCGCCAGCAGCGGGTCGGCGTGCACGTGGGTGTAGAAGACCTCGGTCAGCCGCTCGAAGGCCGGCATGCCGCCGGCCCACTCGTACAGCGACGGGGGAGGCCGGCCGGTCACGGGTCCAGCGAAGCAGACCGCCGACCGGCCGGCCAGCGTTCAGCGCAGGGCGGACAGGAAGGCCCTGGTGACCGGGACGGCGGTGGTCCGGCTGGACCGCCCGTCCTGGACGAAGACCGCGAACGCCAGGTCCCCCCGCCAGCCGGTGAACCAGGCGTGCGAGCGCGGCGGGACCGCGGTGCCGTACTCGGCCGTGCCGGTCTTGCCGGCCACCGCCGGCCCGGGCAGCCCGGCCAGCGCCGCGCCGCTGCCCTCGGTGACGACCGCCCGCATCATGTCCCGCAGCGCCGGCAGCGCCGCCGCCGGCGGTCCCGGCGGCGGGCCCGGCGGCGGCGGTCCGGCCGGCGTGGCCTCCTGCCCGGCCAGCAGCGACGGCGTCACCGCCGTCCCGCGCGCGACCGTGGCCGAGACCAGCGCCATCGTCAGCGGGCTCACCTCGACCCGGCCCTGCCCGATCGCGTCGGCGGCCTTCTCGGTGTCGTCCGCCGGCGCCGGCACCGAGCCGCCGAAGGACGGCACCGGCAGCGTCCAGCGCGACCCGACCCCGTAGCCGGCGGCGGCGGCCGGCAGCGCGCGGTCGTCCAGTCGCTGGGACAGCCCGGTGAAGGTGGTGTTGCACGACCTGGCGAACGCGGTCCGCAGCGGCACCCGGCCGAGGTCGAAGCGGTCTTCGTTCTGGAACCGTTTCCCGTAGACCAGCGTGGTGGCCGGGCAGTCCACCACCGAGGCCGGCCGCACGACGCCGGCGGCGAGCAGCGCGGTCGCGGTCACCACCTTGAACGTCGACCCGGCCGGGAAGCGGCCGGCCAGGGCGAGGTCGTACGGGGCCGCGGCGTTGTTCGCGACCGCCAGCACCTCGCCGGTGGACGGGCGCACCGCGACCAGCGCGGCCGGGGTGGCGGCGCCGGCGACGGCCGCGTCCGCCGCCTGCTGCACGGCCCGGTCGAGGGTGGTCCGGACCGGCGTGCCCGCGGCGCCCGGCAGCCGTCCGAGCACCCGCGCCGTCCCGGCGCCGCCGACCGCCTCGACCCGCACCCCGGCGGTGCCGGTCAGCCGGTCGTTCAGCGCCCGTTGCAGTCCGGACACGCCGAGCTGGTCGCCGGCCCGGTAGCCGGCGCCAGCCTCCGCGAGCACCTCGGCGGTGGCCTCGCCGACCCGGCCGAGCAGCGGCTGGGCGAACCGGGCGGTCGGGCCGAGCAGCCGCTCCGCGGTCCGGAAGACGGTGCCCGGCAGCGAGTAGATCCGGGGCTTCACCCGGTCGTAGTCGGCCCGCCGCAGCGTGACGACCGGGACGAACGCGGTCGGCTTCGCCTTCCGCACGTCGGCGACGACGTCGGCGGCCGTGACGTCCAGCGCGGCGGCGAGCGCGGCCGCCAGCCCCGGCAGGTCGGTGACCCGGCGCGGCTCGACCCCGACGACGACGACCTGCTGCCGGCCGAACAGCGGCCGGCCGGCCGCGTCGGTGAGCGCGGCCCGCTCCGGCAGCACCCGCACCACCCGGACGCGCTGCCCGGCCGCTAGGTCGGGATGCAGGTCGGACGGCCCCCACTGCACCCGCCACGCGTCGTCGGAGCGCACCAGCGGGAGCGAGCCCTCGTACCGCCACGGCCGGGCCACGCCAGCCAGCGTCCACTCGGCGGTGTATCGGGCGGCGGCCCGGTCGTCGCCCTCGGTCGCGACGTCGCCGAGCACGAGCCGGCCCGGGGCCGCGGCGAGGCCGGCGCGCAGCCCGTCCAGCCCGGCCCGGGCGCCGGCCGGGTCGTCCGTCAGCGCGGCGGCCGCGGCGGGATCGCCGCGCGCCCACGCCTCCAGGAATCCCCGGGCGGCCTCCTGCGGGCCGGCGGCCTCCCGGAACAGCGAGCAGCCGCCGACCGGGAGCGCCGCGACGACGGCGAGTACGGCGAGTCGGCGCTGCAGGCCCGCAGGACGCACGGCGGATCTCCCTCGACGGTGGGCCGGCTCGGCTCAGAACAGGACACTGCTGAACGTGCCGACGCCTCTGAGTCCGACCCGCTCGTACGCACGACGCGCCGGGAGGTTGTAGTCGTTGACATAGAGGCTCACCAGCGGGGCCACAGTGCGCAGCGCCTCGGCGACGACGGCCGCCGTCCCCCGGGTGCCCAGTCCCCGGCCGCGGTGCGCCGGGTTCACCCAGACGCCCTGCACCTGGCAGGCCCGCGCGCTGACCGCGCCGAGCTCGGCCTTGAACAGGACCTCGCCGTCCTCGATCCGGGCGAAGGCGCGGCCGGCGGCGACCAGGTCGCGCACCCGGGCCCGGTACGCGGCGCCGTTGTCCGAGCCCAGCGGCGAGGTGCCCACCTCCTCGCTGAACATCGCCACGCACGCGGGCATCAGCACGTCCAGCTCGGACAGCCGGACCCGGCGCACGCCGGGGTCGCCAGGGACCGGCGGCTGGCGGCGGGTGGCCAGCAGCGGCTGGCTGCGGCGCACGTCCCGGGCCGGGCCCCAGTACGGCTCGAGCCGCTCCCACAGCGGCCCGACCGCCCGGGCGGGGCCGACGATCGACGAGCAGCGCCGGCCCTGCCGGCGGGCCCGCTCGGCGAAGGCGGCCAGCGCGGCCGGCGCGTCCCCGACCGGCACCAGGTTGGCGCCGGCGAAGCAGGCCGCGTCCAGCCGGCCGGCCCCGTAGCCCCACAGCTCGGCGCCGAGCCGCCAGGCGTCGACACCGGCCGCCTCCACCCGGGCCGCGACGAAGCAGTTGGCGACCGGGTCGCGGTCCAGCAGCGGGCGCAGTGCCGGCAGGTCGTCCCCGGTGAGCAGGCGAGCCGCGCCACCCAGCCTCAGCACCCGTCCACCCTACGGCGCGGGCGGCCCCCACCGGCGCCCGGGCGCGGCGCCGGCGCCTGCGAGGATGGCCGGCGGCGGGCCATCCGCACCCGCCCGGGGGGAGGCGTGCAGATGATCAAGGTGCGGCCGCGCACCGCGGCGGACGAGCGGGCGGTCGGCGCGCTGCTCGCGGCCACCGCCGACCGGGTGGAGGCGCTCGACCCGCGGGTCCGGCTGGCCCGGCGGCCGCTGCCGGGCGACGGCGCGCTGGTCGCGGTGGACGACGCCGGCGCCGTCCGCGGGCACGTGCGCGGCGTGCCGGAGGAGCTCGCCGCCGACGACGAGAGCCGGCTCTACGCGGCCGACCGCTCGGTGACCTGGACCGAGGCCGCCGTCGACGGGCCGGCGGCGGTGGAGGCGCTGGCCGGGGCGCTGCGCCGGCCGGGCGGTCCGGGGGCCGAGGCGGACGCGGTGCTGTGGCCGGCCGCGGACGGGCAGGGCGCCGGCTGGTGGACCGTGGCCGGGCTGGAGCCGGCCGGGAAGTACGCGCTGCGCCCACCGGAGCCGCTGCCGGCCGAGCCGCCGGCC
The DNA here is from genome assembly GCA_963785005.1 of uncultured Actinomycetota bacterium. GTDB lineage: Bacteria > Actinomycetota > Actinomycetes > Mycobacteriales > CADCTP01 > CADCTP01. The sequence goes on along the minus strand of CAWATS010000007.1, from coordinate 535,605 downwards.
GGGGTGACGATCCGGGCCGCCACGCCGGACGACGTGGACGCCGTCGCCGCGCTGCACCGGGACGCCGTCGCCTTCCAGGCCGCGGTGAGCCCGTACGTGCGCGAGGTGCCGGCGGCGGAGGCCGGCTTCCGCCGCCGGCTGCTGGACGGGCGCTCGAGCACCCAGGTCGCCGACCGGGACGGCGAGCTGCTCGGGATGGCCGAGTGGTGGGTCACCACCGCCGAGGCGGAGCACGGCCGCGCGGCGGTGCTGCCGCCCGGCCGGTACGCCTACCTCAACTCGGTCGGGGTGCGCTTCGACGCCCGTGGCGACGGCCTCGGCCGGGCGCTCGCCGGCGCCGTGCTCGCCGCCGCCGGGCCGGGCCTGGCCGGCAGCACGCTGTGGTTCTCGGTGCACAACCCGGTCGCCGGCGGGGTCTGGCCGCACCTGGGCTGGCAGCCGCTGTGGACCATGTGGGAGCGCCGGACGTCCTGACACCCTCCCGACCCTCCCGCCGATCGCTGACCTTCCGCGGCGCCGCTCGGCGTCGGCGCGGTGGCGCCGTGGCGCGAGGTCGAGATCGGCGCGGCGGCTAGGGTCCGTGGGTGCTCGATCGGATGTCGTCGTCGTTCGTCCGCACCCTGCGGGAGGACCCGGCCGACGCGGAGGTGCCCAGCCACCGGCTGCTGGTGCGCGCCGGCTACGTGCGCCGGGTCGCCGCCGGCGGCTACGCCTGGCTCCCGCTCGGCCTGCGCGTGCTGCGCAACGTCGAGCGGGTCGTCCGCGAGGAGATGGACCGCATCGGCGCCCGGGAGGTGCTGTTCCCGGCGCTGCTGCCCCGCGAGCCGTACGAGGCGAGCGGCCGGTGGGCGGACTACGGGCCGGAGCTGTTCCGGGTGGTCGACCGGCGCGGCGCCGAGCACCTGCTCGCGCCGACGCACGAGGAGCTGTTCACGCTGCTGGCGCGGGCGGAGCTGGTCTCCTACCGGGACCTGCCGCTGGCGCTCTACCAGGTGCAGACGAAGTTCCGGGACGAGCCGCGGCCGCGGTCCGGGCTGCTGCGGACGCGCGAGTTCCTGATGAAGGACTCCTACTCGTTCGACCTCGACGAGGACGGGCTGCGCCGGTCCTACGCCGCGCACCGCGAGGCGTACCGGCGGGTGTTCACCCGCCTGGGCATCGAGCACCGGATCGTCGCGGCGGTCTCCGGCGCGATGGGCGGCTCGGAGTCGGAGGAGTTCCTCGCTCCGACACCGTCCGGTGAGGACACTTTTGTCCACTGTGGACTGTGTGGCTACGCGGCGAACACCGAGGCGGTGCCGAGCGTGCCCGGCCCGGTCCCGGCGGTGGTGCCCGGCCCGCTGCAGGTGCTCGACACACCCGACACCCCGACGATCGAGACGCTCGCCGCGCACCTCGGCGTGCCCGCGTCGGCGACGTTGAAGAACCTGCTGGTCCTGGCCGGCGACGAGGTGGTCGCGGTCGGGGTGCCCGGGGACCGGGAGGTGGACCTGCGCCGGCTGGAGGCCGCGCTCGCGCCGGCGCCGGTGCGGGTGCTGGAGGCGGCCGACTTCGCCGCCCGCCCGCAGCTGGTCCGCGGCTACGTCGGCCCGCAGGGGATGGCCGGGCGGGCCTTCCGCTACCTCGCCGACCCGCGGGTGGCGCCCGGGACGGCGTGGGTGACCGGGGCGAACGAGCCGGACCGGCACGCCCGCAACGTGCTGGTCGGCCGCGACTTCGAGGTTGAGCGCTATGTCGACGTCGTCGTGGTGCGGGCCGGTGACCCGTGCCCGCGCTGCGGCGGCCCGCTGGCCACCGAGCGCGGCGTCGAGGTCGGGCACGTCTTCCAGCTCGGCCGCAAGTACGCGGACGCCTTCGGCCTCGACGTGCCCGGGCCGGACGGCGCCCCGGTCCGGCTCACCATGGGCTCGTACGGCATCGGCGTCAGCCGGGCGGTGGCGGTGGTGGCCGAGCAGCACCACGACGAGCGCGGGCTCATCTGGCCGCGGGAGGTCTCGCCGTACGACGTGCACGTGGTGCCGATCGGCCGCGGCGAGCAGCTGGCGCACGCGCTGGACCTGGGCGACCGGCTGGACGTGACCGGCCTGCGGGTGCTGGTCGACGACCGGCCGGACGCCTCCGCCGGGGTCAAGCTGACCGACGCGGAGCTGCTCGGGGTGCCCACGGTCGTGGTCGTCGGCCGCCGGGCCGGCGAGGGCGTGGTCGAGGTCCGGGACCGGCGCTCCGGGGAGGCCGCCGAGGTCGGGCTCGACGACGTCGCCTGGGCGGTGACCCGGTGAGCGAGCCGGAGGAGCGGGCACCGAGCGGGCGGGCGTCGACGGCCGGGCCGGGCGGGTCGGGGATTCGTGCGGTGCTCTTCGACTGGGGCGGCACGCTCACCCCCTGGCACACGGTCGAGCTCGCCGAGGCCTGGCGGGCGTGCGGGCTCGGCGACGAGGCCGCCGACCGGCTGGTCGCCGCCGAGCACGAGGTCTGGCGGCGGGCCCGGGAGACCCAGCGCAGCGGCACGATCGACGAGGTCTTCCGCGCCGCCGGGGTGACCGCGGGCCCGGCCGAGCTGGCCGCGTACTACGCCTGGTGGGAGCAGCACACCTACACCGACCCGGACGTGCCGGCGCTGCTCGCGGCGCTGCGCGAGCGCGGCATCCGGGTCGGCGTGCTGTCCAACACGCTGTGGCCGCGTACCGAGCACGACCGGGTCTTCCGCCGCGACGGGGTGGCCGAGCTGATCGACGCGGCGGTCTACACCAGCGAGATCCGCTGGACCAAGCCGCACCCGGAGGCGTTCCGGGCCGCGCTCGCCGCGGTCGGGGAGACCGATCCGGCGCGCGCGGTCTTCGTCGGCGACCGGCCGTGGGACGACATCCACGGCGCGAAGGCGGTCGGCATGCGGGCGGTGCTGGTGCCGCACAGCGAGATCCCGGACTTCCAGCTCGGTCCCGTCGCCGGCGAGCCGGACGCGGTCGTGCACCGGCTGGTCGACCTGCTCGGCGTGCTCGACGCCTGGCGCTGACCCACCGGCCGGCCCGGCTCAGCCCGGCTCAGCCCGGCCCGGCGGCCGGCTTGCGGGCGACGAGCACGTCCCGCACGATCGCCTGGTCGACCCGGTGCCGGAAGTCCCGGTACGGCCCGTCGTCCAGCACCTGCAGGCCCGCGCCGGACAGCACCGCGGCCGCCTGCTCGCGGCCGGCCACGTTGGTGTTCCAGGCGATCCCCACCGCGCCGCCCGGCCGCAGCAGGGTCGCCCACCCGGGCAGCGCGGCGGTCAGCAGCTCGAGCGGGCTGCGGGCGAGCCCGCGACCCGCCCGGCTGCCGTGCTGCACCCCGTACGGGGCGTCGGCGACCAGCAGGTCGAACGACGCCGGCCGGAAGAACTCCGGCGCGGCCGTGGTGTCCGCGTTCAGGACCGTCAGCTCCGTCGTCCCGCCGGCCCGGTAGCGCTCCCGGTCCGGCGCGAGGGTGACGTGCAGGCGGCGGGCGACGACCTGCCGGTTGCGCCGCACCGGCCCGTAGTCGGCCTTGTGCGGCAGCCGCTTGCGCTTCAGCCAGGTCTGGACGAAGGCGGCGTACGCCTCGACGTCCCTGCGGTCCAGCTCGACCCCGGCCGCGTCGTAGCCGTAGAGCAGCGCCTGGTTCAGCGTGCTCCCGCGGCCGCAGAGCGGGTCGAGGACGGTGAGCGGCCGGTCCGGCGGCTCGGCGGCGAACGCGCTGGAGAAGAGCGTGACGTTGAGCAGCAGCCGGGTGAAGTGCTCGTTGGTCTTGCCGGGGTACTTCGGGATGCTCACCAGGTCCTCGTCCAGCCGGTGCGGGCTCGGCAGCGCGACCGGCCGCAGCAGCTCGCCCTCCACCGCGAACAGCGCGTACGCGGCGGACAGCAGGCCGAGCGCGGCGGCGTCCCGGTCGTCGACCCGGTCGGCCTCGAAGCCCACGTAGGGCACCCCGCCGATGCTCCTCGGGCCGATGCCCGAGAGCCGGCCGCCCAGGACCGTGCGGTTGGCGACGGCGAGCTCGGCGGCGGTGAGGGCGACCGACGCGCCCGCGTAGACCCGGTTCGCCGAGGGGTGGATCAGCAGCGCGTACGAGCTCACCCGTCGCCGCCCGGGAACGGCACGGTCGCCGGCACCCCGTCCGGCGGCGGCAGCAGCAGCCGCCAGCGGGTCGCCCGGACCGCGGCGTCGGTGAGCGCCGCCAGCGCGGCCCGCCGGACGGAGCGGTCGTCGGTGGCCGCGACCGCGTAGCGCCAGGCCGCGGCGGCGCCCTCCTCCAGGTGCACGGCCAGCCGGAGCGCGGCGCGCCGGTCCGGCACCGGGAAGGGCAGCTCGTACGAGGCCTCGGTGGGGACCGGCTCGCCGCCGTAGCGGCGGACCAGGGCGGCGGTGCCGTCCCGCCGGCCGCGGTGCGTCTGGTCCGCCTCCCGCACGGCCGGCAGCAGCCCAGCGTCCGCCCGACCGCCCACCACGCCATAGCCCCAGACCACGGCGTGCTCCGCGGCCAGCGCCGCCTGCAGCCCAGCCACCTGGCCCGCCCCGGGCGCCTCGGCCGCCCCGGTCGGTCCGGCCGCTCCGAGCGCTCCCGGCGCTCGCGGCGCAAGGTGCCCGCCGGCGGGGCGGGCGCTGGCCGGGTCGACCGGGCCGGTGCCGCCCGGGCGCGCGGCCGGGGGCGGACGGCGAGTGACGTCGTTCACCGGAGGACCAGCTCGTGGGTCGCCTCGCTCGCCGCCACGCCGGCGAGCAGGCCGGCGCGCTCGGCGGGCGCGAGGAGGGCCGCGGCGGTCCGGGCGCCGGTCGCGGCCCGCTCGGCCGCGCGCAGCGCCGCGAGCGCGGCTGCCGGCGTCCGCGGCACGCTGACCGCCGGGGCCGGCGGCGCCGGATCGCCCGGACCGGGCGCCGGCGCGTCCGTGCCCTCGGGCGGGTCGGACCGGCCCGGCCGCGCGGCGCCGGCCGCGTCCAGCGCCTGCTCCAATGCGCCGGCGTGCGCGGCGTGGTCCGCCCGCGGCCCGGCCAGCCGCCGGCGCAGCCCGGGGTGCCGCGCCGACGTCGCGTCGTACGCGGCCAGCAGCCGCATCTCGTCGGCCAGCTCGGCCAGCAGCGGGTCGGGCGGCGGCGGCGCGGTCGGCGACGGGGTGGGCGCCGGCCCGCCGACCCGTCCGGTGCAGCCGGCCACGGCGACCGCCACCGCGCCCGCCGCCCCCGCGGCGAGCACGCGGCGACGGGGGAGGACGGCCACATCCGGAAGTCTGGCAGAGCGGACCGGCCGGCGCCGGGGCCACCCGGTCGGGTCGCCACGCCACCCGGCTCGTCACTCCTCGTGTTCGTGACGCGGAGCAGCTACCCTCGTAGGGTTCCGCTGTGACCGGTAGGGAGGCTCCACGATGGCGTCCGGAGCAGCCCAGCGGGACGAGCTCGCCGCGCTGATCGGGCCTGCGGTCGCCGCGGCCGGCTACGACCTCGAGCAGGTCGAGGTGAGCCCGGCCGGGCACCGGCGGATGGTCCGGGTGGTGGTCGACGCCGACGGCGGCGTGTCGCTGGACGACGTGGCCGACCTCAGCCGGGCGGTGTCCGAGGTGCTCGACGGGCACGACGGCCTGCTCGGCAAGACGCCGTACGTGCTGGAGGTGACCTCGCCCGGCGTGGACCGGCCGCTGACCCAGCCGCGGCACTGGCGGCGGGCGGTCGGCCGGCTGGTGCAGGTGCCGCTCGGCGGGCGGAGCGTGACGGCGCGGGTCGTCGGCGCGGACGACGACGGCGTCGAGCTGGAGGCGGCGGGTGGTGGCCGGGGCCGGCACGGGTACGGCGAGCTCGGCCGCGGCCGGGTGCAGGTGGAGTTCGGCAGAGCCGGAGGAGAGGAGGGTTCGTGAACGTCGACATCGCAGCGCTGCGCGCCATCGAGCGGGAGAAGGAGATCTCCTTCGACACCGTCGTCGAGGCGATCGAGACCGCCCTGCTCACCGCCTACAAGCACTCCGAGGGGCCGCAGCCGGACGCCCGGGTCGAGGTCGACCGCAAGACCGGGACGGTGACCGTCTGGGCGCAGGAGCTGGACGAGGACGGGACCGTCACGCGGGAGTGGGACGACACGCCGCAGGGCTTCGGCCGGATCGCGGCGATGACCGCCAAGCAGGTGATCCTGCAGCGGCTGCGCGACGCCGAGCACGAGATCACCTACGGGGAGTACTCCGGGCGCGAGGGCGACGTGGTCGGCGGCGTCGTGCAGCACCACGAGGGCCGCGCCGAGCGGGGGATCGTGCTGGTCAACCTGGGCAAGGTCGAGGCGGTGCTGCCGCCGGCGGAGCAGGTCCCCGGCGAGGTCTACGAGCACGGGATGCGGCTGAAGGCGTACGTGGTCGGCGTGACGAAGGGAATGCGCGGACCGTCGATCACGCTGAGCCGCACGCACCCGAACCTGGTGCGCAAGCTGTTCGCGCTCGAGGTCCCCGAGGTCGCCGACGGCACCGTCGAGATCCCGGCGGTCGCCCGCGAGGCCGGCCACCGCTCGAAGATCGCGGTCCGGTCGACGGTCGGCGGGGTGAACCCGAAAGGCGCCTGCATCGGCCCGCTCGGCTCCCGGGTCCGCAACGTGGTCTCCGAGCTGCACGGCGAGAAGATCGACATCGTCGACTGGTCGGACGACCCGGCCGAGTTCATCGCGCACGCGCTGTCTCCGGCGGAGGTGGTCTCCGTGGACGTGGTCGACCTGGCCGCCCGGGCCGCCCGGGTGGTCGTGCCCGACTACCAGCTCTCGCTGGCGATCGGCCGGGAGGGGCAGAACGCCCGGCTGGCCGCCCGGCTGACCGGCTGGCGGATCGACATCCGCTCCGACGCGGCGCCCGGCATCCCGACGGCGCCGGCCGCCCGGTCGGGTGGCCCGGTCCGCCCGGGCCGGCCGGCCGAGACCCGGGTCGTCCGCGACACGCCGTCCGCGGGGTAGACTGCAGGTGGTCCGTCGGACGTCGTCGGTGCCCGTGCGCACCTGCGTCGGTTGCCGTCAGCGTTCGCCGGCCTCCGAGCTGCTGCGCGTCGTGGTGGTGGAGGGTCCGGCCGGTCTCCGGCTGGAGCCCGATCCCCGTCGTCGGTCGGCTGGCCGAGGTGCCTCAGTGCATCTCACCAGCGGCTGTCTCGACCTCGCGGAGCGGCGCCGGGCCTTCGGTCGCGCGCTGCGTGTGACCGGCGCGCTCGACGCCGCAGTTCTCCGTGAGTACGTTGCGCGGCACGACCCGGATGCAGCCCCGGGGGTGGGTACGGTGCCCGCCCCCCGACCCGAGGCAGGTCGAGAAACCGATGAGCACCCGATGAAGCGCCAGCGATGAGCGTTTTCCATCACTAGCTGAGCCGAGCGGGTCCGCCGCCCGGCTCCGGACGAGGAGACCAGTGGCAGGCAAGGCCCGCGTACACGAGCTCGCGAAGGAGCTCGGAGTAGAGAGCAAGGTCGTTCTGGCCAAGCTCAAGGAGATGGGCGAGTTCGTCAAGAGCGCGTCCTCCACGATCGAGCCGCCCGTCGCCCGGCGGTTGAAGGAGGCGTTCCCGGCGGCCGGCGGCGGCGCCGCGGCGCCGGGTCCCCGGCCAGCCCGGCGCTCGCCCGCCGACAGCGGGCCTCCAGCGGCGAACGCCGGCGCGCGTCCCGACCCGTCCGCGACCGCGCCGCGCCCGGCCCCGGCGACCGGACCGGCGGCCAGCCCGCAGGCCCCGGCCGCGGCAACCGGCGCGCCGGCCCCGACCCTGCCCGGCGGCAGCCCGCGCCCGACCGGTCCCGCACCGGGTCCGGCGGCCCCCGCCGACCCCGGCGCCGGCACCCCGGGGCTGCCGGCCCGCCCGGCCCCGCGCCCGGGCAACAACCCCTTCGGCGTCGGCCAGGGCCCCACGCCCGGCCTCCCGCCGCGTCCCCCGGCCCCGCGTCCCGGCGCGATCGGCCCGCGCCCCGGCCCCGGCGGTCCGCGCCCGGCCGGTCCCGGCGCCGCCGGCCCGCGGCCCGGCCCGGCAGGCGCCCGTCCGGGCGCGCCCGGTGCGGCCGGTTCCCGACCCGGCCCGGGCGGCCCGCGGCCGGCTCCCGGCCCGGGCGGCCCCCGGCCCAACCCGGGCATGATGCCCGGACGCCCGCAGAGCTCACCCGGCCGGCCCGGCGCCGGCCCGGGTGGCCGTCCCGGCGGTCCCGGCGGTCCGGGCGGTCCGGGCGGTCCCGGCGGTCCCGGCGGTGGCCGTCCCGGCGGCGGTGGCGGATTCCGCGGCGGTCCCGGCGGCGGTGCCGGTCGCCCCGGCGGCCCGGGCGCGGGCGGCGGTGGCGGCGGCGGCGGTGGCTACCGCGGCGGCCCCGGTGGCGGCGGCCCCGGCGGTCCCGCCGGCGGCGGCTTCCGCGGCGGCCCGGGCGGTCGTCCCGGTGGCGGCGGTCGCGGCCGCGGTGGCGGCACGGCCGGCGCGTTCGGTCGCGGTGGCGGCCGCGGCCCGGTCCGCGGGCGCAAGAGCAAGAAGCAGCGGCGCCAGGAGTTCGACAACATGTCGGCGCCGTCGCTCGGCGGCGTGCAGGTCCCGCGCGGCAACGGCGACGTCGTCCGGCTGCCCCGCGGCGCCTCGCTGTCCGACTTCGCCGACCGGATCAACGCCAACCCGGCCTCGCTGGTGACGGTGATGTTCCACCTCGGCGAGATGGTCACCGCGACCCAGTCGGTCAGCGACGAGACGCTGCAGCTGCTCGGTGCCGAGCTCGGCTACACGATCCAGGTGGTCAGCCCGGAGGACGAGGACCGGGAGCTGCTCGACGCGTTCGACCTGACCTTCGGCGAGAACGAGGGCGAGGACAGCGACCTCATCGCCCGGCCGCCGGTGGTCACCGTCATGGGCCACGTCGACCACGGCAAGACCCGGCTGCTGGACGCGATCCGCAAGACCAGCGTCATGGAGTCGGAGGCCGGCGGCATCACCCAGGCCATCGGGGCGTACCAGGTGCTCGCGCACATGGACCAGGACGGCGTCGTCAGCGACCGGCCGATCACGTTCATCGACACGCCGGGCCACGAGGCGTTCACCGCCATGCGGGCCCGCGGCGCGAACGTGACGGACATCGTGATCCTGGTGGTCGCGGCCGACGACGGCGTGATGCCGCAGACGGTCGAGGCGCTCAACCACGCGCAGGCGGCCGACGTGCCGATCGTGGTCGCGGTGAACAAGATCGACAAGGAGGGTGCGAACCCCGCCAAGATCCGCCAGCAGCTGACGGAGTACGGGCTGGTCGCGGAGGAGTACGGCGGCGAGACCCTGTTCGTCGACGTGTCCGCCCGGCAGCGGGTCGGCATCGACGAGCTGCTCGAGTCCGTGCTGCTGACCGCGGACGCCTCGCTGGACCTGCGGGCCAACCCGGACCAGGACGCGCAGGGTGTCGCCATCGAGGCGCACCTCGACCGCGGCCGCGGCCCGGTGGCGACCGTGCTGGTCCAGCGCGGCACCCTGCACGTCGGCGACTCGATCGTCTCCGGTGACGCCTTCGGGCGGGTCCGGGCGATGCTCGACGAGAACGGGCACCAGCTCGAGGAGGCCGGCCCGGCCCGCCCGGTGCAGGTGCTCGGCTTCACCTCGGTGCCCGGCGCCGGCGACAGCTTCCTGGTCGTCGACGAGGACCGGGTGGCCCGGCAGATCGCCGAGCGGCGGCAGGCCCGCGAGCGCAACGCGCAGCTGGCCCGGTCCCGGCGGCGGATCTCGCTGGACGACCTGGACCGGGTGCTCAAGGAGGGGGCGGTCGAGCAGCTCAACCTCATCCTCAAGGGCGACGGTTCCGGCTCCGTGGAGGCGCTGGAGGACGCGCTGCTGAAGATCGAGGTGAGCGACGACGTGTCGCTGCGGGTGATCCACCGCGGCGTCGGCGGCATCACCGAGGACGACGTCAACCTGGCGACGGCGTCGGACGCGATCGTGATCGGCTTCAACGTGCGGCCGGTCGGCCGGGCGCAGGCGTCCGCGGACCGCGAGGGCGTGGAGATCCGGTACTACTCGGTCATCTACCAGGCCATCGAGGAGATCGAGGCCGCGCTCAAGGGGATGCTCAAGCCGGAGTTCGAGGAGGCGCAGCTCGGCACCGCGGAGGTCCGCGAGGTCTTCCGGGTGCCGCGGGTCGGCAACATCGCCGGTTCCCTCGTCCGGTCCGGCCTGATCCGGCGCAACTCGCGGGCCCGGCTGGTCCGGGACGGCGCGGTGGTGGCGGACAACCTGACGGTGACGTCGCTGCGGCGGTTCAAGGAGGACGCGACCGAGGTCCGGGAGGGCTTCGAGTGCGGCATCGGGCTCGGCTCGTTCAACGACATCAAGATCGATGACGTGATCGAGACGTTCGAGCTGCGCGAGAAGCCCCGCGGGTAGCGCGGGAGGTGTTCACCGGGTCGCTCGTCGCCGACCTGCTGCTCGGCGACGTGCACTCGCTGAAGGAGAAGCGGGCCGTGCTGCGGCCGGTCGTGGCTGAGCTGCGCCGGCGGTACGCGGTGGCGGCTGCCGAGGTGGGCGACGCCGACCTGCACCGCAGGGCGCAGGTCGGCGTCGCCGCCGTCGCGGACGAGGCCGCGCACGTGGCCGAGGTGCTCGACGCATGCGAGCGGCTCATCGCGGGCAGGCCGGAGGTCGACCTGCTGTCGGTCCGCCGGCAGCTGTTCAGTGACACGGACGACCTGACACCGGACTGACAAGGACGAGGGAGTCCCAGGTGGTAGACCCCCCCAGGGCGCGGCGGCTCGCGGTGCGGATCCGCGAGATCGTCGCGTCCACGCTGGAGACGCAGGTGAAGGACCCGCGGCTGGGCATGGTGACGATCACCGACGCCCGGCTGACCCCCGACCTGCGGGACGCGACGCTCTACTACACCGTGTACGGGGACGACGCCGCCCGGGCCGAGACCGCCGTCGCGCTGGACAGTGCGCGCGGGGTGCTGCGGTCCCAGGTCGGCCGGCAGACCGGGGTGAAGTTCACGCCCACGCTCACCTTCGTCCCGGACGCGGTGCCCGACCAGGCCCGCCGGCTGGACGACCTGCTCGCCGAGGCGGCCGACGCCGACGCCGGGCTGGCCGAGGTCCGGGCCGGCGCCTCGTACGCCGGCGATCCGGAGCCGTACCGGTCCGTCGACGAGGCGCCCGGCCCGACCGGCCCGCCCGGCCCGAGCGACCCGGCCGGCCTGACCGACCCGACCGACCACCGGCCGGGCCGACCGACCCGGCCGGGCCGTCCGGCGGGACGGCGGTGCCGGCCCGGCTGGACGGCGGCCCCGATCACGGGCACCCTTCCGACTCGTGACCGAGCACCCGCCGCCGGCCGACCCGACCTCGCCCCCGACCCCCGGCGACGCCGAGTGGGACAAGGCGGTCGCGCTCCTCGCCGGCCATCCGGAGGCGGTGCTCGCCTGCCACGTGAACCCCGACGGGGATGCCATCGGCAGCATGCTGGCGCTGGCGCTCGCGCTGCGGCGGCGCGGCACCAGGGTGTTGCCGTCGTTCAGCGAGCCCTTCGAGATGCCGGCGTCGCTGGCCGACCTGCCCGGCGCCGAGCTGCTGGTCCCGCCCGGCGAGCTGCCGCCCGCGCCACCGCTGCTGGTCACCTTCGACACCGGCAGCGCGGACCGGCTCGGCTCGCTGAGCCCGCTCGTCGACTCGGCGGCCGAGGTGCTGGTCATCGACCACCACGCCTCCAACACCCGGTACGGGACGCTGCACCTGCTCGACCCGGCCGCCGCGGCGACCGCGGTGCTCGTCGAGGAGCTCGTACGCCGGCTCGGCGAGCCGCTGGACGCCGAGATCGGTGCCTGCCTCTACGCGGGCCTGGTCACCGACACCGGCTCGTTCCGGTTCGCGGCGACCACCGCGGAGACCCACGAGCTGGCCGCCCGGCTGCTGCGCACCGGCATCCGGCACGACCTGCTCGCGCGGCAGTTGCTGGACACCCACCCCGCCGGCTGGCTGTCCATGGTCGGCGCCGCGCTGTCCCGCGCCCGGCTGGAGCCGGCCGGCGCCGGCGGCCTCGGTCTGGTGTGGACGGACACCCGGACGGCGGAGCTGGCCGCCGCCGGCCTGCCCGCCGACCAGGCGGAGAGCGTCATCGACCTGGTGCGGACCGCGGCCGAGGCGGAGGTCGCCGCGGTCTGCAAGGAGCTTCCGACCGGCGGCTGGTCGGTGTCGTTGCGGTCCAAGGGCCTGGTGGACGTCGGCGCCGCCGCGGTCCGCCTCGGCGGCGGCGGGCACCGCTTCGCCGCGGGCTTCACCTCGACGGCGGACCTGGGCACCACTGTCGCGGCGGTCCGGGAGGCGGTGGAGGCGGCGCCCCGGCTGCCGCCGTGAGTGCGGGGCGCGCGGAGGACCCGCCGCCCGCCGGCGGGCTGGTGGTCGTCGACAAGCCGGCCGGCCTGACCTCGCACGACGTCGTCGCCCGGGTGCGCCGGCTCGCGCGTACCCGCCGGGTCGGGCACGCCGGCACGCTGGACCCGATGGCCACCGGCGTGCTGGTGCTCGGGGTGCACCGGGCCACCAAGCTGCTGGGGCACCTCACGCTCACCGAGAAGGCGTACACGGCCACGATCCGGCTCGGCCGCGCGACGCTGACCGACGACGCCGAGGGCGAGGTGACCGGCGGCTCGTCCGCCGCGGGCGTGACCCCGGAGGCGGTCCGGGCCGGGCTCACCGCGCTGAGCGGCGAGCTGGAGCAGGTCCCGTCCGCGGTCTCCGCCGTGAAGGTCGGCGGGCGCCGGGCGTACGCGCGGGTCCGGGCGGGGGAGTCGGTCGAGCTCGCGCCCCGCCGGGTCACCGTCTCCCGGCTGGAGCTGCTCGGGCAGCGCCGGCCCACGCCGGAGCTGCTCGACCTGGACGTGGAGGTGGACTGCTCGGCGGGCACGTACGTCCGCGCGCTGGCCCGCGACCTCGGCGCCGCGCTCGGCACCGGCGGCCACCTGACCGCGCTGCGCCGGACCCGGGTCGGGCCGTTCACGCTGGCCGCGGCGCTGACGCTGGACGAGCTGGCCGACCGGCCGGACCCGGTGGTGCTGCCGCTGGACGCTGCGGTGGCCGCGGCCTTCGGCCGCCGGGACCTGGACCCGGCCGAGGCCGGCCGGCTCGCGCACGGCGGCCGGCTGGAGCCGGTCGGCCGGCCCGGGCCGTACGGGGCCTTCGACCCGGACGGCCGGGCGGTGGCGCTGGTCGAGGAGCGGGACGGCGCGGCCCGCCCGCTGGTCGTGCTGCGCCCCGCCGAGTGACGCCGCCGCCTCCCGAGTGACGCCGCGCGCGAGCCCGCCGAGTGACGCCGCCGCCCCCGAGTGACGCCGCCGCCCCCCGAGTGACGCCGCGGCGGGCGTCACTCGCCGCGTGGGGCGTCACCTCGTGGCGTGGTGGCGTCACTCGGCACTGCGGTGGCGTCACTCGCGGGGCGGTGGGCGCCGGCATCACCGGCCGGACGGTCAGCTGCCGCCCTGTCCGCGGCGGTCCAGCGAGCGCTGCAGGGCGTCGCGGGCTTCCTTGGGTGCCTGCTCGGTGCGGGTCATGGCGGTGTCCTTCGGCATGGAGGACGAACGGCAGCGCTCCACCCCGCGGCGGGGTGCCGTCCTGAGGTCAGAACCCGCCGCGGCGGCGAAGGATCACTACCGCGCGCATGACCCGAACACCGTATCCCCGCCCGTCAAGCCCCAGCCGATGCATCATGATGCACGAGGCGTATGCTTTGATGCATGCGGACCACCCTGACCATCGACGACGACCTGCTCCGCGAGGCGAAAGAACGGGCCGCCCGATCCCACCGGAACGTGAGCCAGGTCGTCGAGGATGCCATGCGCGTCGCCTTCGCCGATCGCCCGGCACCGGCCGGCCGGCGGGTTGTCGACCTGCCGGTGAGTAGGACGGGTGGCGGGCTGCGACCGGGGGTGAATCTCGACGACAACGCGGCGCTCACGGATCTCCTGGACGAGGGAGTGCCGATCGAGAAGCTGCGCTGACGGTGATCCTCTGTGACGTCAATGTGCTGGTCTACGCCTTTCGCGACGACTCCCTCGACCACGACTCCTACCGGCGCTGGCTCACCGACGAGATCAACTCGGACCGGCCGGTGGGAGTCAGCTCGTTGGCGCTGAGTGGCGTCGTCCGCCTGGTCACGAACCGGCGCGTCTTCAACCGGCCCGACTCGCTGGCCGACGCGCTCGCCTTCTGCGAGCGGCTGGTGGACGCGCCGAATGCGGTGCTCGTCGATCCGGGTCCGCGGCATTGGCCGATCTTCACCCGGCTGTGCCGGGAGGTAGGCGCGACTGGGGCGTTGGTGCCGGACGCGTACTTCGCGGCGCTGGCGATCGAGCACGGCTGCGAGTGGATCACCACCGACCGGGGCTTCGCCCGGTTCCCCGGCCTGCGGTGGCGCACACCGCTCTAGAGTGGCGCCGCCTAGGTGAGGGAGGGTGCCGTGCTGCGCTGGCGAGGGCTCGACAGCACGCCGTCGGGCTGGGGTCGCTGCGTGGTCACCATCGGCGTCTTCGACGGCGTCCACCGGGGGCACCAGCAGATCATCGGGCGGGCGGTGGAGCGGGCCCGGGACACCGCCCTGCCGTCGGTGGTGCTGACCTTCGACCCGCACCCGAGCGAGGTGGTCCGCCCCGGCACCCACCCGGCCGTGCTGACGCCGCTGCCGCGCAAGGCCGAGATCCTCGAGCAGCTCGGCGTCGACGTCGTCGACGTGCTGCCGTTCACCACCGGGTTCAGCCGGCTCGACGCGGCCGAGTTCGTGCACCTGGTGCTGGTGGAGAAGCTGCACGCGGGCGCGGTCGTGGTGGGGGAGAACTTCCGGTTCGGGCACAAGGCGGCCGGCGACCTGGCCGCGCTGCGTACGCTGGGGCGGACGTTCGGCTTCGCAACCGAGGGGGTTCCGCTGCTCCGCGACGACGACGTGACGCTGTCCTCGACCTTCGTACGCTCCAGCATCGACGCCGGGGACGTGGCGGAGGCCGCGCAGGTGCTCGGGCGCCCGCACCGGGTGGACGGCATCGTGGTCCGCGGCGAGGGCCGCGGCCGGCAGCTCGGCTACCCGACCGCCAACGTCCGCTCCGAGCGGCACGTCGCCGTCCCCGCGGACGGCATCTACGCCGGCCGGGTGGTGCTGCGCGGCGGACGGCTGCCGGCGGCGATCTCGGTCGGCACGAACCCCACCTTCGAGGGCCGCGAGCGCACCGTCGAGGCGTACATCCTCGACTTCGACGAGGACATCTACGGCGTCGAGCTCGGCGTGGAGTTCGTCGAGCGGATCCGCGGGATGGAGCGCTTCGAGCGGGTGTCCGACCTGGTCGAGCAGATGGGCCGGGACGTGCGGCGGACCCGGGAGATCCTCCGCTGAGCGGCCCCTGGGCCGGTTCCTGATACTCTGGACGCACGCACCAGCAGGTGCGGTGTGAGGTCTGCCTCCGTGACGACGACCGGCGGCACACACCAGACCAGACGAGGGAGACCGGTGGCGCTCGCCAGCGACGTCAAGCAGCAGGTCATGTCCGACTACGCGACGGCCGACGGCGACACCGGCTCCCCCGAGGTCCAGGTGGCGATGCTGTCGCGCCGGATCGCGGACCTCACCGAGCACCTGCGCACACACAAGCACGACCATCACAGCCGGCGTGGGCTGCTGCTGCTCGTCGGGCGTCGCCGCCGGCTGCTGAAGTACCTCGCCAAGACCGACATCACCCGCTACCGGACGCTGATCGAGCGACTGGGTCTGCGCCGGTAGCGCCGAGGGGAGTGGCTCCCCGCTGGAAGGGCCGAGCCGCTTCCCTCACTCGTGCGGCAACCCGCCGTACGAGCCCTCGGATCCGAGCCGGAGCGCTCGGCGCGGGAGGACGTCCGCCCGCCGCCGGTCCTCGGTAGTGGCCCCCGGGACCGTGCCCTCTCGGCGCGGCCCGGGCGCTCCCATCGAAGACCGGCCCGCCGGACCCGCCTTGCGCCACCGCGTGCTGGCCGGACCAGGCAGGAAGGCACCGAGAGTGTCAGAGAGCACCATCCACGAGTCCGTCGCGAGCATCGACAACGGCCGCTTCGGCACCCGCACCGTCAGGTTCGAGACCGGGCGCCTCGCCCGGCAGGCCGCCGGCTCCGTCGTGGCGTACCTGGACGACGAGACCATGCTGCTGTCGGCGACCACCGCCGGCAAGCACCCCAAGGAGCAGTTCGACTTCTTCCCGCTCACCATCGACGTCGAGGAGCGGATGTACGCGGCCGGCCGGATCCCCGGCTCGTTCTTCCGCCGCGAGGGCCGGCCCAGCGAGGACGCGATCCTCACCTGCCGACTCACCGACCGGCCGCTGCGCCCGGCGTTCGTCAAGGGCCTGCGCAACGAGGTCCAGGTCGTCATCACCGTCATGTCGCTGCACCCGGATCACCTCTACGACGTGCTCGCCATCAACGCGGCGTCGATGTCCACCCAGCTGTCCGGGCTGCCGTTCGCCGGCCCGATCGGTGCCACCCGGGTGGCCCTGATCGAGGGCCAGTGGGTCGCCTTCCCGAGCCACTCCCAGCTGGAGTCGGCCACCTTCGACATGGTGGTCGCCGGCCGGGTGACCGGGGCCGATGAGGTCGCGATCATGATGGTCGAGGCCGAGGCGCCGGAGCACACCGTGCGGCTCGTCGGCGAGGGCGCCACCGCGCCGACCGAGGAGGTCGTGGCGGCCGGGCTGGAGGCGGCCAAGCCGTTCATCCGGACCCTCGTCACCGCCCAGGCCGAGCTGGCCGGGGCCGCGGCGAAGCCGGTCGCGGAGTTCCCGACCTTCCCCGAGTACGGCGACGAGGTGCTCGCCGCGGTCGAGGAGGCGGTGTCCGGGGAGCTGACCGGGACGCTGACGATCAGCGCCAAGCAGGAGCGCGAGGCCGAGCTCGACCGGCTGAAGCGGCTCGCCGTCGAGCGGGTCGGCGAGCAGCTCCCGGGCCGGGAGAAGGAGGTCTCCGGGGCGTTCCGGGCGCTGACCAAGAAGCTGGTCCGGCAGCGGATCCTGCGCGACCAGGTCCGCATCGACGGCCGCGGGCCGACCGACATCCGGCAGCTGTCCGCCGAGGTGGACGTGGTGCCGCGGGCGCACGGCTCGGCGCTGTTCGAGCGCGGCGAGACGCAGATCCTCGGCGTGACGACCCTGAACATGCTGGGCATGGAGCAGCGGCTCGACACGCTGTCGCCGGTGAAGACCCGCCGCTACATGCACAACTACAACTTCCCGCCGTTCTCCACCGGGGAGACCGGCCGGGTCGGCTCGCCGAAGCGGCGCGAGATCGGGCACGGCGCGCTCGCCGAGCGGGCGCTGATCCCGGTGCTGCCGGGCCGCGAGGAGTTCCCGTACGCGATCCGCCAGGTGTCCGAGGCGCTCGGCTCGAACGGCTCGACCTCGATGGGCTCGGTGTGCGCGAGCACGCTGGCGCTGCTGAACGCCGGTGTCCCGCTGCGGGCCCCGGTGGCCGGCATCGCGATGGGCCTGGTCTCCGACGAGGTGGACGGCAAGACCGAGTACGTCGCGCTGACCGACATCCTCGGCGCCGAGGACGCGTACGGCGACATGGACTTCAAGGTCGCCGGCACCCGGCAGTTCGTCACCGCGCTGCAGCTGGACACCAAGCTGGACGGCATCCCGTCCGACGTGCTCGCCCAGGCCCTCACCCAGGCCCGGGACGCCCGGCTGCACATCCTCGACGTGATGACCGAGGCCATCGACGAGCCGGACGAGATGAGCCCGTACGCGCCGCGGGTCACCACGGTGAAGATCCCGGTCGACAAGATCGGCGAGGTGATCGGGCCGAAGGGCAAGATCATCAACGCCATCCAGGACGAGACCGGCGCCGAGATCTCGATCGAGGACGACGGCACGATCTACGTCGGCGCCGCGGACGGGCCGTCCGCGCAGGCCGCGGTGGACCGGATCAACGCGATCGCCAACCCGCAGCTGCCGAAGATCGGCGAGCGCTTCCTCGGCACGGTGGTCAAGACCGCCGCGTTCGGCGCGTTCGTCTCGCTGCTGCCCGGCCGGGACGGGCTGGTGCACATCAGCAAGCTCGGCAACGGCAGGCGCATCGGCAAGGTCGAGGACGTGGTGAAGGTCGGCGACAAGCTCCAGGTGGAGATCACCGACATCGACAACCGGGGCAAGATCAGCCTGGTGCCGGTCCGGGAGGAGACGCCCGAGCTGGAGCCGGAGCCGGCCGGCGCCGGCAGCTGATGGCCGGTCGGGCCACCGCCCCGCGACGGGCGGCGAGCACGCGCACCCTCAGCCGCGGTGCCGGCGGTGAGGCGGTCCGGCGGACCGTGCTGCCGGGCGGCCTGCGGGTGGTCACCGAGCGGATGCCGGCCGCCCGCTCCGCCGCGGTCGGGGTGTGGGTCGCGGTGGGCTCCCGGGACGAGACGCCGGCGCTGTCCGGCGCCTCGCACTTCCTGGAGCACCTGCTGTTCAAGGGGACCGAGACCCGCTCGGCGCTGGACATCGCGATCGCGGTGGACGCGGTCGGCGGGGACCTCAACGCGTTCACCTCGAAGGAGCACACCTGCTACTACGCGCACGTCCTGGACGCCGACCTGCCGATGGCGCTCGACCTGGTCTGTGACGTGGTGACGGCGGCGGTCATCGCGCCGCCGGACGTCGAGGCGGAGCGCGGGGTGATCCTCGAGGAGATCGCCATGCGCGACGACGACCCGTCCGACGCCGTGCACGACCTGTTCAGCGAGGCGCTGTTCGGCGACACGCCGCTCGGCCGGCCGGTGATCGGGTCGGTGCGGACGATCGAGTCGCTGGGCCGGGACCGGATCGCCGGCTACTACCGGCGCCGGTACCGGCCCGACGCCATGGTCGTCGCCGCCGCGGGCCGGCTGGAGCACGGTGCGGTGGTCCGGCGGGTGCGCAAGGCGTTCGCGTCCCGGCTCGACCCGGACGCGGCGCCGCGGTCGCCGCGGGCCGGCACCCGGGCCGGCCGGGCGCCGGCCCGCCAGGTCGCGGTGATCGGCCGGCCGACCGAGCAGGCCCACCTCGTCCTCGGCGGCACCGGCCTGGCCCGGACCGACGAGCGGCGGTTCGCGCTCGGGGTGCTCAACAACGCGCTCGGCGGCGGGATGAGCTCCCGGCTGTTCCAGGAGATCCGGGAGAAGCGCGGCCTGGCGTACTCGGTCTACTCGTTCAGCTCCCAGCACGCCGGCGCCGGCCAGTTCGGCGTCGCGGTCGGCTGCCACCCGGGCAAGGTGCCGGAGGTGCTCTCGATCGTGCGCGAGCAGCTGACCGAGGTCGCCGCGCACGGCATCTCCGCCGCGGAGGTCGAGCGCGGCAAGGGTCAGGTGCGCGGCGGGATGGTGCTCGGCCTGGAGGACTCGGGCTCCCGGATGAGCCGGATCGGCAAGGGCGAGCTGGCGTACGGCGAGGTCCGCTCGGTCGACGAGCTGCTGGGGCGGGTCGGCGCGGTCACCCCCGAGGCGGTCCGTGAGGTGGCCGCGGACGTGCTGCGGCGACCGCTGTGCCTCGCCGTGGTGGGGCCGTTCGCCGAGTCCGAGTTCGCCGGTGCCCTGGACTGATCTCCCTCCCGCCGATCTTGGTTGAGCCGACGCATCCCGAGGTCCCACGACGGTCACAACGCCAAGATCGGCGCCGGCGGGGGTGCCGTAGGGTGCCGGCATGACGGAGCCCACGGAGCCGCTGCGGGTCGGGGTGCTGGGCGCGCGTGGCCGGATGGGCAGCGAGACCTGCAAGGCGGTCGACGCCGCCGACGACCTCGACCTGGTCGCCATGGTGGACGCCGGTGACTGGCTGTTCAGCGTGGCGGACGCCGGCGCCCAGGTGGTCGTGGACTTCACCCACCCGGACGTGGTGCTGGACAACATCCGCTGGTGCATCGACGAGGGCATCCACTGCGTGGTCGGCACCACCGGCTTCGACGCCGACAAGCTCGCCACCGTCCGGCGCTGGGTCGGCGAGGCGCCCGGGGTGGGCGTGCTGATCGCGCCCAACTTCGCCATCGGCGCGGTGCTGACCATGCGGTTCGCCACGACCGCCGCCCGCTTCTTCGACTCGGTCGAGGTGATCGAGCTGCACCACCCCGACAAGGCGGACGCGCCGAGCGGCACCGCGGTCCGCACCGCCGAGCTGATCGCGGCGGCGCGGGCGGAGGCCGGCCTCGGACCGGCGCCGGACGCGACGAGCACGGCGCTGGACGGCGCCCGCGGCGCGGACGTGTCCGGGGTGCGGGTGCACTCGGTCCGGCTCGCCGGGCTGGTGGCGCACCAGGAGGTCCTGCTCGGTACGACCGGGGAGACGCTCACCCTCCGGCACGACTCGTTCGACCGGGTCTCGTTCATGCCGGGTGTGCTGCTCGCGGTCCGGTCGGTGCCGTCCCAGCCCGGCCTCACCGTCGGCCTCGAGGCCCTGCTCGGCCTCTGATGCCCGGCGGCCGGCCGGCGTCCCGGTGCCGTCCGGAGGCCGCCGCATTCCCCCGACAGGGGTAGGGTGCTGCTCCGGGTGATCACCCGGCGTGGTGCCCGCTGGTGAGCGGGTGATCGGGGGAGGAGAGTCGGTGTCCGAGTCGCCCGTGCCGAGCCCGCAGCAGCTGCCCGGCGCCGGCCGGCGGCACGCGGTGCTCGTCGACGCCGGCTACCTCTACGCCTCGGTCGGCCAGCTGGTGCTCGGCACCACCTCGCGTCGGGACTTCCGGCTGGCCGCCGAGCCGCTGATCACCGCGCTGATCGCCCGGGCGGCGACGGTGGTGCCGGGCGAGCTGCTCCGGATGTACTGGTACGACGCGGCCCGCGACCGGGTGCCCACCGTCGAGCAGCGCCAGATCGCCGCGCTGCCGCACGTCAAGGTGCGGCTCGGCAACCTCAACTCGGCCGGCCAGCAGAAGGGCGTCGACGCCCAGGTGCGGCAGGACCTCGAGGTGCTGGCCCGGCACCGGGCGGTCTCCGACGTGGTGCTGCTGGCCGGCGACGAGGACATGGTCCCCGCGGTCGAGGCGGCCCAGGCGTACGGGGTGCGGGTGCACGTATGGGGTGTCGAGCCGCCGTACGGGGTGAACCAGGCCGAGCGGCTGATGTGGGAGGCGGACACCGTCGAGCAGCTGGAAGCGGACTTCTGGCGGCCGTTCGTCGCGGGGGAGCCGGAGCTGGAGCGGCCGGCCGCCGAGGCCGCGGCGGTGCCGGGGGCGACGCCGGCCTCGATCCTGTCGCCGGCGCCAGGCACCGTCGAGGTGTCCGGGCACGACGACCGGCCGCTGGTGCCGACGCCGGCCGACGTCTTCGCCGGCCGGCGGTCGCCACCGCCCGCGCCGGCGCCGCCCGCCCGGCTGGGCCCGGACCGGCCCGCGATGGAGGAGATCGGCGCCCGGATCGCCGCCCGCTGGTTGCTGACCCGGGGCCGGGAGAACGTCGCCGACCTGCTGCCCGGCCCGGTGCTGCCCACCGTCATCGACAAGGAGCTGCTGGTCGAGGCGGAGGAGGAGATCAGCCGGTCGCTCCGCCCGTACGAGGAGGCCCGGCGGGCGCTGCGGGACGGCTTCTGGGCGCGGCTGCACCGCGAGTTCGGGATCGCCGCCGAGCCGACGGCGGACGCGCCCGGCGCCGCGGACGCCGCTGCGGCCCCGCCGCCCTCGATCGAGCCCTCCGCCGCTCCCGCCCCGCCGGACCGCGCGGCTCCCGCGGCAGCCGAGCCGGACCGCGCAGTCCCGCCCGCTGTCGCCCCCGCCGTGGCTCCGACCGTGCCCACCGTGCCCACCGTGCCCGCTGGCACCGCTGGCCACCTGCCGCCCGCGGCCCCGCCCGGCCCCCCGCCGGGCCCGCCGGCGCCACCCCCGCCCACCGGCCACGCCGCCGCCGGCTGAGCCCGTCCCGCCGGCCCTCGGGCCCTCGTCCACAGCTGCGTCGCGCGCCCGCTTCACCCGACCACCGGCGCTGGCCCCGCACGCCGGTGGCGACGCCGAGCCGGGTCTCAGCACTCCGGGTGCTTGACCAGGTCCGCGCCGAGGTGCTGCGCCGACTCCGGGCCCGCCCGCACGGCCGTCGGTGGGCGCAGAATGGCGGCGTGGGAAGCTCCGAGGCGGTCGCGCTGCGCCGGCTGCTCGACGTCGCGCTGGCACTGGGCGCCGAGCGGCGTACCGAGCCGGTGCTGCGGGTCATCCTGGACGCGGCGCGCGACCTCGCCGGCGCCCGGTACGCGGCGCTCGGCGTCCCGGACGGAGCCGGCGGCTACTCGCTGTTCCTCACCGCCGGCGTGGACGCCGCGACCTGGGCTGCGATCGGCGCGTTGCCGCGCACGCACGGCCTGCTCGGGGCGCTGCTGGAGTGCCCGCGCTCGATCCGGCTCACCGACATCCGCGCCGACCCCCGCTTCCGCGGCTGGCCGAACGCGCACCCGGACATGCGGTCCTTCCTCGGCGTGCCGATCGTGGCCGGCGGGGAGGTGCTCGCCGAGCTCTTCCTGGCCGACAAGACCGGACCGGACGGGCTGGACCCCGGCCAGTTCACCGAGGCCGACCAGCGGCTGATCGAGACGCTGTCCGCGCACGCCGCGCTCGCGGTGGCCAACGCGCAGCGCACCGAGCGGGCGCGCGAGCTGTCGGTGGCCGAGGAGCGGGCGCGGCTGGCCCGCGAGCTGCACGACTCGGTCACCCAGACGCTGTTCAGCCTCACCCTCGCCGCGGAGAGCGCCGCCGCGCTCGCGGCCGGGTCCGGCTCGGACGCGGCGTTGAGCGAGCAGCTGGACCGGGTCCGCGAGCTGGCCCGGACCGGGCTGGACGAGATGCGCTCGATGGTCGGCACGCTGCGCCCGGCGGACCTGGACGCGGAGGGGCTGGCCGAGGCGCTGCGCAAGCGGGTGGACCTGCTGCGCCGGGTGCACGACGTCCGGCTGTCGCTGCGGACCCGCGGGCCGGCGAGGGTGCGGGACCGGACGGTGGAGCGCGAGGTGCTGCTGGTGGCGAGCGAGGCGCTGGCCAACGCACTGCAGCATGCCGCAGCGTCGGCGATCGAGGTCACGCTGGACACCGGCGGCGACACCGTCCGGCTGGTGGTGGCCGACGACGGCACGGGCTTCGACCTCGCGGCGACCCGGCGCGACTCGCACCGGCTCGGGCTGACGTCGATGCGGGAGCGGGCGGAGGCGCTCGGCGGGACGGTGCACGTCGACACCGCGCCGGGCCGCGGCACCCGGGTCACGCTGGAGGTGCCGGGTGCCTCCTGAGGTGCCGTCCACAGTGGACGCACCGGTGCGGCTGATGCTGGTCGACGACCACGAGATGGTGCGGACCGGACTGCGCACCTTCCTCGGCCTGCAGCCGGACATGGAGGTGGTCGGCGAGGCGGCCACCGGCGAGCAGGCGCTGGCGCTGGTGCCGCGGCTGCGGCCGGACATCGTGCTGCTGGACCTGGTGCTGCCGGGGATGTCCGGCGTGGAGGCGGTGCGCCGGCTGCGGTCCGCGCACCCGGACGTGAAGGTGGTGGTGCTGACGAGCTATGCGGGGCAGGACTCGGTGCTGCCGGCGGTGCGTGCCGGGGTGTCCGGCTACCTGCTCAAGGACGTCGGGCCGGGGGAGCTGGCGGACGCGCTGCGGGCGGTGCACGCCGGCGGGGCCTCGCTCGACCCGGCCGTGGCGGCCACCGTCGTGCAGAGCGTCGCCGAGCCGGTGCGGGACCCGCTCACCCCGCGGGAGCACGAGGTGCTCCGGCTGATCGCCCGCGGCCTGTCCAACCGGCTGATCGCCCGCGAGCTGGCGCTGTCGGAGAAGACGGTCAAGGCGCACGTCAGCGCGATCCTGGCCAAGCTCGGCGTGGTGGACCGCACCCAGGCCGCGCTGCACGCCGTCCGGCACGGCCTCGCCGGCGACCCGCCCTGACCCGCCCCGTCTGCAAGCATGGCGGCGTGGGTGCACCGCTGATCCCGCCCCTGGCAGGGGAGGGGTCGGCGGCCTAGGACCGAGGTCGGGGGTGGGCGGGTCCGGTGGCCGATGGCATCCGGGCGGGGAAGCGGGAGGGTGGGCTCATGCCCACCGCACTGATCACCGGAGCGTCCCGGGGACTCGGCCGCGCCCTCGCCGGCAGCCTGGCGGCGGACGGCTGGCGGCTCGTCCTGGACGCCCGCACGGCCGCCGAGCTGGACGCCGCGGCCGCCTGGCTCGCCCCGCGGGCCGCCGAGGTCGTCGCCGTCACCGGGGACGTCACCGACCCGGCGCACCGGCGCGAGCTGGCCGCCGCCACCGGGGACCGGCTCGACCTGCTGGTGCTCAACGCCTCGTCGCTCGGCGTCTCCCCGCTGCCGCCACTGGCCTCGTACGACCTCGACGCGCTGCGCGCGGTGCTGGAGACGAACACGGTCGCCCCGCTCGCGCTGACCCAGCTGCTGCTGCCGGCGCTGCGGGCGGCCGGCGGCCGCGTCGTCGCCGTCTCCAGCGACGCGGCGGTCGCGGCGTACCCCGGCTGGGGCGGGTACGGCGCGAGCAAGGCCGCGCTCGACCAGCTCGCGAACATCCTGGGCGCCGAGGAGGCGGCCCTGCGGGTGTACTCGGTCGACCCGGGCGACATGCGCACCGCCATGCACGCGGCGGCCTTCCCCGGCGAGGACATCTCCGACCGACCGGAGCCGGAGACCGTCGTCCCGGCGCTGCGCCGGCTGATCGACGGGGACCTCCCGGGCGGCCGGTATGTCGCCGCCGACCTGACCGCGCCGCCGGCCGGATCGTCCGCGCCGGCCGCATCGTCCGCGCCGGCCGGTCCGGCCGGTCCGACCCCGGACCTCGCGGACGTCGCGGACGTCGCGGACCCGGCGGTGGCCCGGTGAGCGCCCCCGCCCTCGCCCCGCCGGAGGGGCTCGTCGCCACCTCGCCCCCGGAGGCGCGCGGGCTGCCGCGCGACGGCGTCCGGATGCTGGTCGCGTCCGCCGCGGACGGGCTGACCCACCGGCGGGCGTACCAGCTGCCGGCCACGCTGCGACCCGGCGACCTGATCGTGGTCAACACCTCCGACACGCTGCCGGCCGCGCTGCGCGGGGTGACGGCGGCCGGCGAGCGGGTCGAGGTGCACCTGTCCACAGTGGACCCCGCGGCCGGGCCGGTGCCGGCGGCCGCGCTGCGGTCCACCCGGTCGCCCTGGGTGGTGGAGCTGCGCCAGCCGTCCAGCCGGTACGGCGGCGAGCCGTCTACCGCGGACCGCGCCGGCACCCGGGTGGCGCTGGCCGGCGGCGGCCACCTCGCGGTGCGCGAGGTCTACCCGGCCGGGCCGCGGCGGCGTCGGTTGTGGACGGCCGAGCTGGACACCCCGGGGCCGCTGGGCGGCTGGCTCGCCGAGCACGGCCAGCCGGTCCGGTACGGCTACACCGCCGCGCCGTGGCCGCTCTCGGCCTACCGCACCGGGCACGCCGACACCCCCGGCAGCGCGGAGATGCCCAGCGCCGGGCGCCCGCTGACCTCCCGCACCTTCCGCCGGCTCCGGGCGCGCGGGGTGCGGACCGCCTCCGTCGTACTCCACTGTGGACTGTCCTCACCGGACGTCGACGAGCCGCCGTACGCCGAGTGGTTCTCGGTGCCGGCGTCAACCGTGCAGGCCGTCGAGCAGACCAGGTCGGCGGGCGGGCGCGTCATCGCGGTCGGCACCACCGTCGTACGGGCGCTCGAGTCCGCCGCCCGGACCGGCCGGGCGGACGGCTGGACCGACCTGGTGATCGGCCCGGACGACCCGCCCGCCACCGTGGACGGCCTGCTCACCGGCTGGCACCCGCCGGAGGCGTCGCACCTGCGGATGCTGGCCGCGCTCGCCGGCCCGGAGCTGCTCCGGGTCTCCTACCAGGCGGCGCTGGACGGCGGCTACCTGTGGCACGAGTTCGGCGACGTGCACCTGATCCTGCCCTGACCGCCGTCGCCGCCATCCTCAGGGGAGCAGGCCGATCGCGTCCCGGCCGATCGTGATCGGCCGGCCGGCCGCCTCGACCGCGTCCCGCAGCGTGCCGTCCAGACCCTCACCCTGCTCCGGCCCGCCCTCGATCGGCTCGCTGCCGACCGGGAACGGCTCGACGTTGCCGCCGGTGTTGGGCGCCTTCGGGCTGTTGCCGTCCTCGCCGATCCGGGCCCCGGCCGGGATGTCCACGCCGCCCGGCAGCCGGTAGCGGTCCGGACCGGGGCGCAGGTGGTGCTCGGTGTCGGACTGCCGCCCGCCGCGGGCGGCCTGGTCGGTGCCGAAACCCTCGGCGATCGGGTAGTGACCCGGCGCCGGATAGGACGCGTGGCTGCCCGAGGCGACGTAGGACACCGGGTGGCCACCCTGCCGCTCGACCTCGTCCCAGGGCACCCGGTGCGGCTTGCCGTGGCCGTAGTAGAGCGCGGCGACGGGCTTGTCGTCCGGGCCGAGCTCGACGCCGAACAGCTCGAGATCACCCTCGTGGTCGCCGAACGCGGTCTTGTCGTTGTAGCCGTACCAGACCCGGTACATCAGGTAGCGCGTGCCGTCCCGCTCGACGACGGTGACGTCCACCGGCACGTCGGGGCCCGTCCCGCGGCGGTCGGAGTCCGGCAGGTCGACGTACCAGCGGCCGTCCCGGAAGACCAGCGACCCCCGCCGCAGCGCCTCCCGCAGGTCCGCGGGCATGTTCTGCTCGTCCGGATGCAGGCGCAGGTGCGGCGCGTACTTCCAGGCCAGCGCGACCGGTTGGATGTCCACATCGGACATCCCGGCCGGCAGACCGCCAGGCCCGCCGGTGGCGGCCACCGCTGCCTCGGCCACCTCACCGGCGGTCGCCGCGTCCGCGGCCCGGACCTGGGCGACGAGCTGCCGCGCCTCGCTCTGCGCGGTGCCGCGTACCTCGGCGTAGTCCGCCTGCGCCCGGCCGGCGGCCGCGCTCACGTGCAGGAACGCCGACTCCAGGCCCGGGTTGTCCGGCTGCGCGGCCAGCCGCCGGCCGGCCGCGTCGGCCAGCCCGCGGGCGTGCTCGGCGGCCTCGCGGGCGGCCCGGACCTGGCGGGCCAGCGCCCGGATCCGGTCCTGCGCGTCGGACAGCACGCTCGCCAGCCCGCGCAGCGCCGCGGCGGTGGAGCCGAAGACCTCGGCGGCGCCGTGCACCGACTGCGCCTGCGCGGCCAGCAGCAGCGAGCTGGCCGCCGAGGCACCGCCGCTCCACCCGCCGATGCCGCCGGCGGCGGTCAGCGGGCCGCCCGCCCCGGACAGCTGGCCGGCGACCGAGCCGAGCTTGCCCGCGGCCGCACCGAGGGCACCCGGCTCGCCCTCCGGCCAGGGCAGCCCCTCGACGTCCGGCGCGCTCACCGCCCACCGCCCGCCGCGCGGCCGACCGCGCCGTCCGTCGCCCCGTACGCCGAGTCCGCCGACCGGAGCGCCGCCCCGGTGCGGTCGAGCGCGGTGGCCAGCCGGCGCAGCGCCGCCGGCCAGGCCTGCAGCGCCGCCTCCAGCGCCGCGGCCGTCCGGGGCGGCATGTCCCCGGCGGCCACCCCGCGCACCGCGGCCGCCGCGGCGGCGACCCGCGCCGAAGCCCCGTCGACCCGTCCCGCCCGCGCGGCCAGCGCGCCCGGCTGCACCCCGAAGCCACTCATCAGACCCGTCCTTCCGCGGCTATCGTCGGCTTGGTCCGACTTCGACGCAATGGTACGGGTTCAGGCGGACATTTGGGCTAACGACGGTCCGCGGGCTGCTCGCTGGGGCCGACGTTCGCCGTCAGCCAGTCGTCCAGCGGCGCGAGCGACCGCCATGCCTTCCGGATCCTGCTCAGCGCCTCCCGGCGGTGCAGCCACGGCTCGGGCGGCCACTGCCGGAACGCGGTCAGCGTGCGGTGCTTGAGCAGCTCGATCCGCGGATGGTCGGCGGGGTAGCCGCGGGGCGCCCGCACCATCCGGTCGCCGTGCACGTCGAAGCCCGCCTTGCGGGTGCGGGCCAGCGCCCGCTCCAGCTCGGCACCCCGCACGTCGTCGGCGACCGCCCGCCGCAGCCGCTCGATCTGGTCCGGCGCGGTGTGGTAGTAGCCGCCGCCGAGGAAGAGGCCGTCGGCGGACAGCGACAGGTACAGCCCGGCGCCCGCCCCGTCGCCCACCGATGCGGCGGCGTTGGTCTTGTACGGGGTCTTGTCCTTGGCGAAGCGGACGTCCCGGTACGGCCGGAAGAACTTCGCCGCACCGAACTCCGGCTCCAGCTCCGCGAGCAGCGCGAGCATCGGTGCCTTCACGCAGTCCTCGTACACGGCCTTGTGGTCGGTCCAGTACGGCTTGGAGTTGTCCGCCTCCAGCCCCTCGTAGAAGATCAGCGCCCGCTCCGGGAACCCCTCGAACCGCTTGCGCCGCGAGCCCTCGTGCTCGCTCGGTGCCCGCTCCTCGCTCATGTCGCCTCCTCGCCCGGTCCCGGCACCGCGTCCAGTCTCACGTGCCAGCGCGCCTCCCGGACGGTGCCGCCATCCGCCTCCAGCGTGCGCGCGGCGCCGTCCCGCTCCCAGCCGGCCGAGGCGTAGAACCGCCCGGACGCCTGGTCGGCGTCCGGCACCCAGGCGACCACCCGGGTGGTCCGGTCGGCGCGCAGGTGGTCGGCGGCCGCGGCGAGCAGCCGACTGCCGTGCCCGCGCCGGCCCCAGCGCGGCTCCACCAGCAGCGCCAGCACCGCCGCCTCACCCGGGGCCGCGTCGTCCTCTTCGGACGGTCCGAGCGCGACGAACCCGACCAGCCGGTCGGTCTCCGTGGCGACCAGGACCCGGTGCGCGGGCGTCGGCGGCGAGGTCACCGCGGCGTCCCAGGCCGCCCGGGCCCGGTCCGGCGTCAGCGCGTCGAGCACGGTGGCGGGCAGGAACTTCCGGTACGCGGTCCGCCAGGTGTCCACCTGCACGCGCGCGATCTCCGGGACGTCCCCGGGCCGCGCCGCCCGCACCGCCACATCCGCCACGACGGCGAGCTTAGGCCGTGCTCCGCGATCCCACCCTGCGTGCCGGTCCGGCCGGGGACATCTCGTCGAGCACCTCGCCGAGCAGCCGCGCCCCGGCCACCAGCCGGTCCGCGGGCTCGGCCGCGAAGGACAGCCGCAGGTACGGCGCCGGCGGCTCGCCCGCGTGGTAGGGCGTACCGGCACTCACGAGCAGGCCCCGCCGGCCGCAGCGGGCGGCCACCTCGACGTCGTCCACCCCGTCCGGCAGCCGGGCCCACAGGTGCAGCCCGCCCTGCGGCACCCGGCCGACGCCGACCGCCGGCGCCGAGTGGGCCAGCGCGCCGAGCAGCGCGTCCCGGCGGGCACCGAGGGCGCGGCGCAGCGCGACGAGGTGCCGGCGCCAGCCGGCGGCGGCCAGCAGCTCGACGGCGGCCTCCTGGTGCGGCACCGGCACGAAGAAGTCGTCCACCGCGCGCAGCGTCCGCAGCCGTGCCGCGGCCGGGCCGCGGGCGACCAGCCCGCCGATCCGCATGCTCGGCGCGGTCGCCTTGGTCAGCGAGGTCAGGTGCACGACGTGGCCGTCCCGGTCGTCGCGGACCAGCGGCGGGGGCGGGTCGCCGGCGATGCCGAGCAGCCGCGCGTAGTCGTCCTCCAGCAGGAACGCGCCGGCCTCGGAGACCGCGTCCAGCACCGCCGCCCGGCGTTCCGGCGGCATCACGGTGCCGGTCGGGTTGGCGTACGAGGGCTGGCAGTAGACGAGCCGGGCGCCGGTCAGCGCCAGCGCCTCGGCGAGCAGCTCCGGCCGCAGCCCGTCCGCGTCGGCGGGGACGGGGACCGGGCGCAGGCCGGCCGACCGGGCCAGCACGAGCACCCCCAGGTACGTCGGGGACTCGACCACGACCGGCGAGCCGGGCGGCACCAGCGCCCGCAGCGCGGTGGACAGCCCGGCCTGCCCGCCCGGCACCACCAGCACGTCGGCGGCGTCCACACCGGACAGGCCGGCGAGGGCGGCGCGCAGCTCCGGCACCCCGGACAGCGGCGGCCGGCCCCACGCGCCCGGCCGGCGGGCCGCCCGGGCGGTGGCGTCGGCCAGCAGCCGGGTGGGCCGCAGCTGCTCGTCCAGGTAGCCGGTGGCCAGCACCAGGGCGCCCGGCTCGGCCGGGGCCAGCAGCTCCAGCAGGACGTCCGCGCCGGTCGGCCGGTCGGCGAGCGCCACCGTCTGCCAGCCGAGGTCGGCGGGCCCGGCGGCGGCCGCACCGGCCCGCGGCGGCGCGACGAAGGTGCCGCGGCCGGGTTCGCTGACGAGGACGCCCTCGGCGGTGAGCCGGGCGACCGCGCGGGACACCGTGACCGGGCCGACGCCGTGCCGGGCGACCAGCTCGCGCGTCGAGGGCAGCAGGTCGCCGGGCCGGCCGCCGGCGGCCTGCCGGCGGAGGTCGGCGAGCACTCGTTCGGTACTGCTACCGTTGACCATGAAGGGACAGAGTAGCGCTTTCGTGCCCGGGCGGGTGCCGTTCCCGGCGCTGGTCTGGGGCGGGCTCGGGGTGCTCGCCTTCAGCGGCACCCTGCCGGCCACCCGGGCGGCGCTGCCCTCCTTCGGCCCGGTGACGGTCGGCATCGGGCGGGCGGTGCCGGCCGCCGCGCTGGCCGCCGCCGCACTCCTGCTCCTGCGCGCCGCCCGCCCGACGCGCCCGCAGGTCCGCCGGCTGCTGCTGGTCTCGGCGGGCGCGGTCATCGGCTTCCCGATCTTCACCGCGCTCGCGCTGCGCGGCGTGGGTGCGGCGCACGGGGCGGTGCTGGTCGGGCTGCTGCCGATCGGCACGGCGGTGGCGGCCGTGCTGCGGGCGGGGGAGCGGCCGCGACCGGCCTTCTGGCTCACCGCCGGCGCCGGCGCGGCGGCGGTGCTCGCGTTCGCCGCGGTGCGCGGGGCCGGCGCTCCCCGCCCCGCCGACCTGCTCCTGCTCGCCGCCGTCGGCTGCGCCGCGGTCGCGTACGCCGAGGGCGGCGCGCTGGCCCGGGAGATGCCGGGCTGGCAGGTGATCTCGTGGGCGCTGCTGCTCGCGCTGCCGGTGGTGGTGCCGGTCGCCGTCGCGGGCCTGCTCGCCCACCCGCCCGCCGACCCGGACGCGGGTGCCTGGACCGGGCTGGCCTACGTCGCCGCGGTGAGCATGTTCGCCGGCTTCATCGCCTGGTACCGCGGGCTGGCCCTCGGCGGGGTCGCCCGGGTCGGGCAGCTGCAGCTCGCCCAGCCCGTGCTGACCGTCGGCTGGTCGGTGCTGCTGCTCGGCGAGTCGGTCGACGCGACGACGGTCGTGGCCGCGCTCGTCGTGCTGCTGTTCACCGCCGCTACCCAGCGCACCCGCGCCGCCGGTCCCGCACCGGCCGAAAACCGCGAGCGCCCGCACGGCGGACCGGGCAGGCTGGCGCCGGTGGCGACGGGAACCGACCAATGAGCGAGCGCGAGGGCTCGCAGCGCGAGCGGGCTCCGAGCGTGGGGCTGGGTCCGCGCGGGTGGAGCGCGCTGGCCATCGTCTACGTCGTCTGGGGCTCGACGTACCTGGCGATCCGGTACGCGGTCGAGACGGTGCCGCCGCTGCTCTCGGCCGGGCTGCGGTTCACCGCGGCCGGCCTGATCCTGCTCGGCGCGGTGGTCGCGCTGCGCGGCTGGTCGGCGCTGCGGGCCACCCGGGCGCAGCTGGTCACCGCCTCGGTGTCCGGCGTGCTGCTGCTCGTCGGCGGCAACGGCCTGGTCAGCGTCGCCGAGCAGCGGGTCGACTCGGGCCTCGCCGCGCTGCTGATCGCGTGCGTGCCGTTGTGGATCGTGCTCATGCGGACCGTGCTGGGGGACCGGCCCGCGCTGGCCACCGCGGGCGGCGTGCTGCTCGGCTTCGCCGGGGTCGCGCTGATCTTCGTGCCCGGCGGCGGGGGTGGCACCGACCTCGCCTACGCCGGGGTGTGCGTGCTGGCCTCCTTCCTGTGGGCGGCCGGCTCGCTGCTGGTGACCCGGCGGCCGGTGCCGGCCGACCCGCTGGCCCTCACCACGATCGAGATGCTGGTCGGCGGGCTGGTGCTGCTGGCCATCGCGGCGGGCGGCGGCGAGCTCGGCGGCTTCTCCGTCGGTGCGGTCTCCGGGAAGTCCTGGCTGGCGCTGGCGTACCTGGTCGTCTTCGGCTCGCTGGTCGCCTTCACCGCGTACGTCTGGCTGCTCGGCAACGCGCCGGTCTCGGTGGTCTCGACGTACGCCTACGTCAACCCGGCGGTGGCCGTCCTGCTCGGCGCGCTGCTGGCGGGGGAGCGGCTGACCGGCGCGACGCTCGCCGGCGGGCTGACCGTGCTGGCCGCGGTGACGCTGGTGGTGACCGCGGAGGGCCGGCGGCAGCGCCGGGTGCTGCGGGTCGCGGCCGAGGCGGAGGCCGCCCGGCTCGTGGCCTGACCGGCTGCGATTTGTCAGACCGCGCTGGCACCATCTCGTCCGTGCCCAGACCACAGTCGCTGTCCGCGCCGCAGGCCCGCCGGATCGCGCTGGCGGCGCAGGGCCTCGCCGACCCGCGGCCGGCCGGCCGGGTCGACGCGCGACACCTGCGCCGGGTGCTCGACCGGATCGGCGTGCTGCAGATCGACTCGGTCAACGTGCTGATCCGATCGCACTACCTGCCGGTCTTCGCCCGGCTGGGGCCCTATCCGCGCGAGCTGCTGGACCGGATGGCGTGGGGCGAGAAGGCGGAGCTGTTCGAATACTGGGGCCACGCCGCGTCGCTGCTGCCGCTGCGCCTGCAGCCCGTGCTCCGCTGGCGGATGCAGGCCACCGAGGGCGAGCCGTTGCGCGACTGGGCCCGGCACGTGCACGCCCGGGCCGGGTTCCTCGACGAGGTGCGGGCCCTGGTCGCCACCCGCGGGCCGATCGGCGCGAGCGTCACCGGCGAGGTCCGCCCGGACCGGGCCGGCAGCATGTGGAACTGGCATGACGGCAAGGTCGCGCTCGAGTGGCTCTTCGCCGTGGGTGAGGTCTCGACGGCGGCCCGGCCCAACTTCGAGCGGCTGTACGACCTGACCGAGCGGGTGCTGCCCGCGCAGGTCCTGGCGGTGCCGACCCCTGCGGTCCCCGACGCGCAGCGGGAGCTGGTGCGGGTCGCGGCACGGGCGCTCGGGGTGGCCACCGAGCCGGACCTGCGCGACTACTTCCGGCTCCGGCCGGCGGCCGGCCGGGCCCGGGTGGCCGAGCTGGTCGAGGCGGGGGAGCTGGTCCCGGTCGAGGTCGAGGGCTGGCCCGAGCCGGGCTACCTCTGGCACGACGCCCGGCTGCCCCGGCGGGTGGCCGCCCGGGCACTGCTCTCGCCGTTCGACTCGCTGGTCTGGGAGCGCGACCGGACCGAGCGGATCTTCGGCTTCCGCTACCGGATCGAGATCTACGTCCCGGAGCCGAAGCGGATCTACGGCTACTACGTGCTGCCGTTCCTGCTCGGCGACGAGCTGGTGGCCCGGGTCGACCTCAAGTCCGACCGCGCCGGGCGGGTGCTGAGGGTCCGCGGGGCGTACGCGGAGCATCCGGCGCCGGCGCCGGAGCTCGCCCCGGAGCTGGCCGCGGAGCTGGCGCTGATGGCCGGCTGGCTCGGGCTGGACGCGGTGGCGGTGGAGCCGCGCGGGGACCTGGCCCCGGCGCTCGCCGCCGCCGTCGGCGGGACCGCGGCGGCCGCCTCGGTCGGCACCGTGCGTCACAGCCGCTCCGGACAGCGCCGCCCTGCGGCGCCGAACGGGTGAATTCCTGTCCGGGAACAATCCGGCGCCGGGTCACCCGCGAAAGCTGTCGCGTAGAGTGACCCCGCCATAGCTGATGGTCGCCGTTCCGCCGACGCGCACGGGGGCGCCGGCGGGGCGGCCGGGCCCGGGCGCCGCAGTGGCGGCGAGCTGGCGCTCAGCCGCCGCCCGCGCCGGTGAGCCGGCGGGATGCGGGCGGCTCGGCGGGACGCGGTCCAGCGGCCCGGACAGGCGGCGGGCCGGCACCCCGAGACGGGATGCCGGCCCTGCCGGGTGGTCGTACGGGCTAGTTGCTCAGCCGCTCGCCCGTCTCCGCGTGGAACACGTGCACGGCGTCGGCATTGACGAGGAGGTTGAGGGTGTCGCCGATATGCGGGACGAGCTTGCCGTCGACCCGCACCACGAACTGCTCCTCGCCGGACTCGAGGGGGGCGGTGCCGTAGACGTAGGCGTCGGCGCCGAGCTCCTCGGCGAGGTCGACCCGCAGCGGCATCCCGGTCTGCCCGTCGGTGGCGACGGAGAACGCCTCCGGCCGGATCCCGAGGGTGACGGCGGCCAGGTCGGTCCGGGACGCCTTGCCGGCGACCTCCTGCGGCAGCGGCACGACGAGGTCGGCGAGCTTCGCGCCGCCGTCGACCAGCGGCACGGTCTTCAGGTTCATCGCGGGGGAGCCGATGAACCCGGCCACGAACGCGTTGCCCGGCCGGTCGTAAAGGTGGCGCGGGGTGTCGACCTGCTGCAGCAGCCCGTCCTTGAGCACCGCGACGCGGTGGCCCATGGTCATGGCCTCGACCTGGTCGTGGGTGACGTAGAGGGTCGTCGTGCCGAGCCGGGTCTGCAGGGCGGCGATGTTCGCCCGGGTCTCCACCCGCAGCTTCGCGTCCAGGTTGGACAGCGGCTCGTCCATCAGGAACACCGCGGGCGAGCGCACGATCGCCCGGCCCATCGCGACCCGCTGCCGCTGCCCGCCGGACAGCGCCTTGGGCTTGCGGTCGAGGTAGCGCTCCAGGTCCAGCAGCTTCGCCGCCTCGCGGACCTGCTCGTCGCGCTGCGCCTTCGGCACGCCCTTCAGCTTCAACGCGAAGCCCATGTTGTCGGCGACCGACATGTGCGGGTAGAGCGCGTAGTTCTGGAACACCATCGCGATGTCCCGGTCCTTCGGCGGCTTGTTCGACACGTCCTTGCCGGAGATCCGGATCTCGCCCTCGGACACGTCCTCCAGCCCGGCCAGCATCCGCAGCGCCGTCGACTTCCCGCACCCGGACGGGCCGACCAGCACCAGGAACTCACCATCGGCGATCTCCAGGTCCAGCTTGTTCACCGCTTTCACCGGCGGGGTGCCCGGGTAGATCCGCGACGCCCCCACGTACTCAACCTCGGCCATCTGTCGCTCCCCTTCACCGGCGCTGCGCCTTGTGGGGCACACTCTGCGCACCCGTCACCGGTTCGTCAACCAGGCGAAACCCCAGGGTGGCAGGTGCAGCCGTCCCTCGCCCCAGTCCAGCCGGCCGCGGGTCGAGTGCACGTGCTCCGGCTCGGTCAGGCCGGCCGCCGCCGGCAGGCCCGCGTCGACCGACTGCCAGCCGTCGGCGAAGTTCGCCAGCACCAGCAGCGGCGCGCTGCGCCGGTGCCGGCGGCGGTAGGCGAGCACGTGCGGGTCGTCCGGGAACAGCAGCCCGGTCTCGCCGCCCGCCCGCAGCGCGAGCTGGGACCGGCGGGCCGCCGCGAGCCGCCGGACAGCGGTGAAGACCCGGCCCTCGACCGTCGCCGGGTCGGCCCGGCGCCCGGCCGCCGCCCAGTCCATCCGCGGCCGGTGCAGCCACCGGTTGTCCTCGGCGTGCGCCGGGTCCCGCGCCCACTGCCGGTCGTCGCGCAGCGCCAGCTCGTCGCCCATCCACAGCAGCGGGATCCCGCCGAAGGAGAAGACCACCGCGTAGAGCGTCTCCAGCCGCCGCAGCGCCAGCTCGAGTCCCGCCTCGTCGCCGGCCTCCAGCGCGGCCTCGATCCCGCACAGCGACGCCGCCATGCCGGAGATCCGTGCGTCGCCGGTGGCCTCGTTCTGCTGGAACAGCGTCCCCCGGGCGAACGAGCCCGGGTGCCGCCCGGAGAAGAAGTCGTTGAGGAACCGGCGGTGCTCGAAGCCGTTCCAGCCGACCGCCGCCGCGTCCGCGTCCGAGACCGCCCAGCCGATGTCGTCGTGGCAGCGCAGGTAGGTCACCCAGCCGGTACTGGGTGGCTCCGGCCGCAGCCGGGACAGCGAGTGCGCGGCCAGCCGGGCGTCGCGCGCGGCCAGCGACGACCAGAGCACCACCATGAGCTGGTTGTTGTACGCGAGGTCGCACTCGGGCCGGTAGCGGTCGTGCGCGCCGAGGTACTGCACCAGCATCTCGGGCGCCACGATCGCCTCCGCCTTGAACAGCAGGCCGGGCGCGGCGAGGCGGGTCAGCGCCCGGAAGGCCTGGGCGAGCAGGTGCGCCTCGGGCTGGTTCTGGCAGTCGGTGCCCATCCGCTTCCACAGGAACGGCACCGCGTCCAGCCGGAGCACGTCGACGCCCCGGTTGGCGAGGTCGAGCATCGTCCGCAGCATCGTCTCGAACACCGCTGGGTTCGCGTAGTTGAGGTCCCACTGGTAGTCGTTGAAGGTGGTCCAGACCCAGCCGCCCATCTCCGGGACGTGGGTGAAGCTGCCCGGGGCGATGTCCGGGAAGACCTCGGGCAGCGTGCGCTCGTACGCGTCCGGCAGGGTGCGGTCGGCGAAGACCAGGTAGAAGTCGCGGTACGCGGGGTCCCCGGCGGCCGCCTTGCGGGCCCAGGCGTGCTCGGCCGCGGTGTGGTTGAGCACCAGGTCGACGCACAGGGCCATGCCGCGGCGGCGCAGCTCGCCGGCGAGCTCCTCCAGGTCGGCCATGGTCCCCAGCCGCGGGTCGACGGCGGTGTAGTCGGCGACGGCGTAGCCACCGTCGTTCTCCCCCTCGCGCGGCGCCAGCAGCGGCATCAGGTGCAGGTACGTCACGCCCAGCTCGGCGAGGTAGTCCAGCCGCTCCCGGACGCCGGCGAGGCTGCCGCCGAAGCGGTCGGCGTAGCAGGCGTAGCCGATCATCCGGGAGCGCTGGAACCAGCCCGGGTCGACCTCGCGCCGCCGGTCCAGCACCCGCAGCGGCCACGGGCGGGCGCCGGCCGCGTCCAGCACCACGCCGACCAGCTGGGCCACCAGCGAGCCGAGGTCGGTGCGGCGGCCGTAGAGCAGGTCGAGCGGCTCGACCACGTCGAGGTGCAGGTGATCCAGCCGGGCCAGGAACGCCTCGCCCTCCAGCTCGCCGAGCCGCTCCCGGGCGGCCGGACCGACCGCGGCGGAGACCGCCTGCAGGATCCCCGCCGCGCGGCGCCGCCGCTCCGGCTCGGACCGCATGTCCACCACTGCTCGGACGCTACGCGAAAACGCTCCCAGCGGACCATGCCGGCGGCGGGCCGGTGGTGCCGCGCACCACCAGCCGGGTGGGCAGCACCACGTCGCCGGGGGGCGGGTCGCCGCCGTCGAGCACGTCCAGCAGCAGCCGGGCGGCCAGCTCGCCCTGCTGGTGGACCGGCTGGGCGATCGTGGTCAGGTCGCCGGCCGGGGCCATCTCGTGGTCGTCGAAGCCGACCAGGGACATCCGGCCGGGGACGTCCAGCCCGGCCCGGCGCAGGGTCTGCAGCGCTCCCAGCGCCATCTCGTCGGACTCGGCGAAGACGGCGGTCGGCAGCCGGCGACGGGCCAGCAGCTGCTCCATCGCGCGCATCCCGCCGGTCACCCCCCACGGCTCGGACACCACCCGCTCCGGCCCGGCGTCGATCCCCGCCTCGGCCAGGGCGGCGGTCGAAGCCGGACCGGCGGGCCGAGGTGGTCACCCGGCCGACCGGGTCCCCCGGGTCGCCGGAGATCATCGCGATGTCGCGGTGCCCGAGCAGCACCAGGTGCCGCACCGCCATGCCCACCCCGGCCCGGTCGTCGATGCCCACCCGCGGGAATCCGTCGACGTGCCCGCCGACCACCGCGAGGGGCACCCCGAGCGCGCGCAGCGCGTCCTGCTCGTCCGGGCCGAACCAGGCCGCGACCGTGAGCACGGCATCCACCCGGCGGCGCAGCGGCATCGCGCTGAAGAACTCCCCGCGGGCCGCCGGGTCGCCGACGTTGTAGAGCAGCAGGTCGTAGCCGGCGGCCCGCAGCGGACCCTCCACCCCGGTCAGCACCTCGGAGAAGAACCACCGGGTGGCGAAGGGCACGATCAGCCCGACCGCGTGGGTCCGGCCGGAGGCCAGCCGGGAGGCGGCCGGCGACGGCACGTACTCCAGCTCGGCGACCGCCCGCAGCACCCGGTCCCGGGTGTGGTCGGAGACCCTGGCCGACCCGCGCAGGGAGCGGGACACGGTGGAAGGGGACACCCCGGCACGCCGGGCGACATCCAGGATGCCGGCCTGCGCCTTCGCTACCGTCGGCGTGCCCACCGCACCTCCTTGTGCGTGCGTGTCGCCAGCCTGCCGTGTCCGCGTTGCCAGGTCACAGCGTGAAAACGGTGCCATCCCTAGTGTGGCCTTGCGCACACCCTTGTGGAAGGGTAAGCCACACGCTCGTAACCAGCGGGTGTCGTCAGCCGGGATCGGCCGTCCAGCGGGAGGCATCATGCGGGCTCGCGTGCTGAGCGGGCTTGCCGCGACCGGCGCCGCGCGGCAGGCGACCCCCAGGCCGCCGACGACCCCGGGCTCCACCGCCGTCGTGCCGGGCACCCGGCGCGGGTCCGGCGGATCCGCCCCGCCGCCGACCCCGGCCGCGCCTTGAGGCGGACCGACGGCGGCCTGCCGGACGGCACGGCACGGCACCGGACAGGAAGTCCCTCGCCGCGGCGGGAAAGCCGCGGATCTCAGCAGCACGACTGAACAGGAGCGGGTATGCGTAGGCGCAGGACCATCGAGAGGGTCGCCCTTGCCGCGGCCGTGACCCTGGCGGCCTCGGCCTGCCTGAGCAGTGGCAACGACAGCGGGAGCAGCGGCGGCGGTGGCGGTGGCGACACCACCGTCGAGGTGATGTACGGGTTCAGCGGCGACCAGTCGGAGAACTTCAAGGCCGCGATGAACGCCTGGGCCAAGACCGAGGGCATCACGCTGAAGCTCTCCTCGACGCCCGACTTCGACAAGCTCGTCCGCAGCCGCGTCGCCGGCAACAACCTCCCCGACATCGCGATCTTCCCGCAGCCCGGCATCACGCTGGACATCGCGAAGACCGGGAAGATGATCGACCTCAACACGGTCCTCGACACGGCGGAGTACAACAAGGAGAAGATGTACCTGTTCGACGCCGCCAGCGACGCGGACGGGAAGGCCTTCGCCGTCCCGTTCTCGACCAGCGTCAAGAGCCTGGTCTGGTACCCGAAGAAGGCGTTCGTCAGCGCCGGCTACGAGGTGCCGAAGACCCAGGCCGAGCTGCTCGCCCTGACCGAGAAGATCAAGGCGGACGGCAAGACGCCGTGGTGCGTCGGGATCGAGAGCCAGGCCGCCACCGGCTGGCCGGCGACCGACTGGACCGAGGACTACGTCCTGCGCTTCGGCGGCGCGGACAAGTACAAGCAGTGGGTCAACCACGAGATCCCGTTCAACGACCCGGTCGTGAAGCAGGCGGTGGACGAGATCGGCAAGATCTGGTTCACCGAGGGCAACGTCCTGGGCGGGCGCAAGTCGATCACGAGCACGAACTTCGCGACCGCCGGCAACCCGATGTTCGAGAACCCGCCGAAGTGCTTCATGCACCGGCAGGCGAGCTTCCTCGCGCAGTCGGGCAACTTCCCGAAGGCGGTCGTGGCCGACATCGACAACCAGGCGGGCGTCTTCCCGCTGCCGCCGATCGAGGCCGGCGCGGGCCAGCCCGTGCTGGGCGCCGGTGACCTCGCCGGCCTGTTCAACAAGGAAGAGAACACCGTCAAGGTGCTGAAGTACATCACCGGCCGGGAGATCGGCGACGCGCTGGCGCCGAAGGGCGGCTTCATCTCCCCGTGGAAGGACTTCGACCCGAAGTCCTACCCGAACAACACGATGCGGGTCATCGCCGCGGTCGCCTACGCCTCGACCGACGCGGTGTTCGACGGCTCGGACTCCATGCCGGGCGAGGTCGGCTCCGGTAGCTTCTGGCGCGGCATGGTCGCCTGGACGACCGGGCAGAAGGACACCGATACGGTGCTGAGCGACATCGAGAAGAGCTGGCCGACGAAGTAGCCGGAGCGGGTCGGGTGGGCGGTGCCCAGCGCCGCCCACCCGACCCACCTCGCTAGCCGGCCTCCGCGGAGACCCGGACGAAAGGAGCAGGTCGGTGACCATCAAGATCGCGAACGCGCTGATCTCGATCATCGCCGGGGTCGGCGGCGCCTTTTTGCTCTACTGGGCGCTGAACAAGCTCTGCGAGGCGTTGCCCGGTCAGTGGGAGGACCGGATCAAGCCCTATGTCTTCATCGGTCCGGCGCTCGCCGCGCTCGGCCTGTTCCTCGTCTACCCGGCGATCCGCACGATCGTCTTCAGCTTCGCCAACCGCGACTCCACGGCGTGGGTCGGCTTCGACAACTACACCGAGCTGCTGTCCTCCCCGTCCTTCCAGCAGACGCTGATCAACACGATCCTGTGGATCCTGGTCGTCCCGGCCGCGACCGTCATCCTGGGCCTCGGGGTCGCCGTGCTCGCCGACCGGCTCAGGCCCCGCGGCGAGAAGCTCACCAAGACCCTCATCTTCATGCCGATGGCGATCAGCGGTGTCGGCATGGCGACCATCTGGCGGTTCATCTACGAGGCCCGCCCGGAGGGCCAGCCGCAGATCGGCATCCAGAACGCGATCGTGACCGCCCTGGGCTTCGAGCCGGTCGTCTGGCTGCAGCAGGAGACGTTCCGCGCCAACACCTTCTGGCTGATGATCATCCTCATCTGGGCGCAGGTCGGGTTCGCGATGGTGCTGCTGTCCGCCGCGGTCAAGGGCGTGCCGACCGAGACGCTCGAGGCGGCCCGGATCGACGGGGCCAACGAGCGGCAGACCTTCTTCCGGGTGGTGGTGCCGCAGATCTGGCCGACGGTCATCACGGTCTTCATCACGGTGCTCATCGGCGTGATGAAGGTCTTCGACATCGTCTACGTCATGACCAACGGCAACTTCAACACCAACGTCATCGCGCTGGACTTCTACAACCAGCTGTTCACCAACGGCAACGCCGGCTACGCGTCGGCGATCGTGGTCATGCTGATGATCGCGGTCCTGCCGGTGATGATCTACCAGGTCCGCCAGTTCCGGGCACAGGAGGCAGGGCGATGACCACTGTCAGCCAGGAGCCGCAGCCGACTCCGGTCACCGACCGGCCGGCAACGGGCACGCGCCGTCGCGTCAAGGGCGTCGGCGAAGCGGCGGGCGAGGCCAACTGGCTCGTCCGGGGATTCCTGATCCTGGTCTGCTTCCTGTGGCTGGTGCCGACCATCGGGCTGCTCATCACGTCGCTGCGCGACCCGGACGCGGCCAACACCACCGGCTGGTGGACGGTGTTCACGTCGCCGTTCGACTTCAGCCAGTGGACGCTCGACAACTACGAGCAGGTCCTCACCACCGGCAACATGGGCCGGGCGTTCGTCAACAGCTTCGCGATCACGCTGCCGGCGACCATCATCCCGATCATGATCGCGGCCTTCGCGGCGTACGCGTTCACCTTCATGCGGTTCCCGGGCCGCGACGTCCTGTTCATCCTCGTCGTCAGCCTGCTGGTCGTGCCCAACCAGGTCGCGCTGGTCCCGCTGCTGCAGATCTACGGCGACCTCGGCCTCAACGGCACCTTCCCGGCGGCCTGGCTGGCGCACATCGGGTTCGGCATGCCGCTGGCGATCTACATCCTGCGCACGTACATGTCCACGCTGCCCAAGGAGCTCATCGAGTCGGCGAAGATCGACGGCGCCAGCCACTTCACCACCTTCTGGCGCCTCATCGTCCCGGTCTCGGTGCCGGCGCTCGCGTCCTTCGCGATCTTCCAGTTCCTCTGGGTGTGGAACGACCTGCTGGTGGCCCTGCTGTTCATCGGCCCCGGCGAGAACGAGCCGCTGACGGTCAACCTCGCCGGCCTGGTGGGCCAGCAGGGCCAGGGCTGGCAGCTGATCACCGCCGGCGGCTTCTTCACCCTGATCGTGCCGCTGATCGTCTTCCTCTCGCTGCAGCGGTTCTTCGTCCGCGGCATGACCGCGGGGTCCGTCAAGGGCTGAGCCCGGCAGGGGTGGCCGTGGACGTCCTCGCGTCGGGTCCGGAGCGTCCGCACCGGGCCCGACGCGGGTTCGCGCGCACGGCTCGGTCCGCTCGCCGCTCGGCTGGCCCGCCCGGGCGGCGGCCCGGCCCGGCGGCGGGTCGGCGGTGACCCTCGCCGTGCTGGTGGCGGTCGGCGCGGTGGTGGCGCTGCGAGCGGCCACGGAGCCGATCCCGCCGCGGCCCGCGGCCGAGCCCGCCCGGCCGGCCACCGCCGAGCCGGGCGGGCTGGCGGCGCTGCCC
Source organism: uncultured Actinomycetota bacterium (assembly GCA_963785005.1). Classification (GTDB taxonomy): domain Bacteria; phylum Actinomycetota; class Actinomycetes; order Mycobacteriales; family CADCTP01; genus CADCTP01. Next base: position 493,503 of record CAWATS010000007.1, on the reverse strand, counting down.
CCGCCGCCGTTCGACCGGCTGCCCGGCCGCACCCCCATCCCGGAGCCGACAGTCACCGGCGGGGGTGACGTCCTGCGCGGCGCGCTGCCCGCGGTCGGCCCGCTGGGCCGGCCCGCCGCGTACGCGTCAGCCGAGCTGGTGCTGGGCCGCTACTGCCGCCGGCCGGGCCGGTACGCGGTCGCGCTCGACCGGGTGGACGGCTGGCGGCGGGTCCGGGCGCTCGCCGTCCGGCTCGACCGGAGCACCGACCCGCCCTGGATCGTGCTGGAGCTGACCTGGACCGGGCGGGCCTACTCGTGGACCGGGCGGGCCGTGCAGCTGTCCACCTGCTGACCGGGACCTCAGCGCGGGAGCCAGCTGAAGTCCTTCAGACCCCGGTAGCTGCTGTACGACGCGCCGGACAGGCCGACGACGAGACCGAGCAACGTGAGCGTGGGGTTCGCCGACCGGTTGGCGGCGAGGACCGAGACCAGCGCGATGGCCAGGAAGCCGAGCGTGCGCAGGCCCCAGTACTTCCGCTTCACCCCGCCCGGTCGCTGCTCGCCCACGCAACCGAGCGTACCCGGGGGTGCGGAAGGATGGCCGGGTGAGCGAGCCGTGGTGGAAGACCGCCGTCGTCTATCAGGTGTACCCGCGCAGCTTCGCCGACTCCGACGGCGACGGCGTCGGCGACCTGGCCGGGATCGTGTCCAGGCTGGACCACCTGGCGACGCTCGGGGTGGACGTCCTGTGGCTGTCGCCGGTGTACCCGTCGCCGCAGGACGACGGCGGGTACGACATCAGCGACTACCAGGACGTCGACCCCGCCTTCGGGACGCTGGCCGACCTCGACGCGCTGCTGGCCGCCGCGCACGAGCGCGGCCTGAAGCTGGTGCTGGACCTGGTGGTCAACCACACCTCCGACGAGCACCCCTGGTTCGTGGCGTCGCGCTCGGCGAAGGACGACCCGAAGCGGGACTGGTACTGGTGGCGCCCGCCGCGCTTCGGGATGGACCCCGGCGCCCCCGGCGCCGAGCCGACGAACTGGGGCTCGGCGTTCTCCGGGCCGGCGTGGGAGCTGGACCCGGCGAGCGGGGAGTACTACCTGCACCTGTTCTCGCGCAAGCAGCCGGACCTCAACTGGGAGAACCCGGAGGTCCGGCAGGCGGTGTACTCGATGATGCGGTGGTGGCTGGACCGCGGCGTGGACGGCTTCCGGATGGACGTCATCAACATGATCTCCAAGGACCCCGCGCTGCCGGACGGGCAGGTGTCCGGCGGCGGTCCGTACGGGGACGGCTCGCCGCACTACGTCGGCGGGCCGCGGATCCACGAGTTCCTGCAGGAGATGCACCGGGAGGTCTTCGCCGACCGGTCGGACCGCCTGCTGTCCGTCGGTGAGATGCCGGGCGTGACGGTGGACGAGGCGCGGCTGTTCACCGACCCGGCGCGGGGCGAGGTGGACATGGTCTTCCAGTTCGAGCACGTGCAGCTCGACCAGGGCGCCGACAAGTGGGACCTGCGCCCGTTCCGGCTGCTCGACCTCAAGGCCTCGTTCGGGCGGTGGCAGGCCGGCCTCGCGGACACCGGCTGGAACAGCCTCTACTGGGACAACCACGACCAGCCGCGGATCGTGTCCCGCTACGGCGACGACGGGCCGCACCGGGTCGCCGCGGCCAAGATGCTCGCCACCGTGCTGCACCTGCACCGCGGCACGCCGTACGTCTACCAGGGCGAGGAGCTGGGGATGACCAACGCTCCGTTCGCCGGGATCGAGGACTTCCGCGACATCGAGTCGCTCAACCACGTCGCCGCGGCCGCCGCGGCCGGCCAGCCGCCCGAGGCGGTGCTGGCGGCGCTGCGGGCGAAGGGCCGGGACAACGCGCGCACCCCGATGCAGTGGGACGACTCGGCACAGGCCGGCTTCAGCACCGGCGAGCCCTGGCTGCCGGTCAACCCGAACTACCGCGAGATCAACGTGGCCGCCGCGCTCGCCGACCCGGACTCCGTGCTGCACCACTACCGGCGGCTGATCGAGCTGCGGCACCGCGAGCCGGCGGTCGCGTACGGGGACTTCACCATGCTGCTGCCGGACGACGAGCGGGTGTACGCGTTCGCCCGGCGCCTGGGCGACGTCGAGCTGCTCGTCCTCGGGAACTTCTCCGCCGGCACCGCCGGCGTGGACGTCCCCGACGCCGACGCCTGGGCGCGGTCCGAGCTGCTGTCCGGCAACTATCCGGAGCCGGACCCGCCGCCGGCCCCGCTCACCCTGCGGCCGTGGGAGGCCCGGGTCTACCGGCGGGTCTCGCCGGCGGCGCCGTGAGCCACGCCAGCGCGCCCACCCTGCACATCCGCCCCCGGCGGGGCTGGCTCAACGACCCCAACGGCATGACCCGGCACCGCGGCCGCTGGCACGTGTTCTTCCAGCACAACCCGGCCCGCGCCCGGCACGGCGACATCCACTGGGGGCACGTGAGCAGCCCGGACCTGCTGAGGTGGACCGAGCACCCGGTGGCGTTCGGACCGCAGCCCGGCGGGCCGGACCGCGGCGGCTGCTGGTCCGGGTCCTTCCTCGGGTGGGGCGACCGGCCGGCCGTGGCGTACACCGGCATCCTGGACGGCCCGCAGGACAGCACCGTCTGCGTTCGGCACGCCCTGGACGACGCGCTGGAGACCTGGTCCGACCCGGTCGTCGTGGCTCGGCAGCCGGCCGGCGCCGGCGTCCTGCAGATGCGCGACCCCTACCCGTTCGAGTGGAACGGGCGCCGCTTCGCCCTGCTCGGCGCCGGCTCGGCGGACCGGACCCCGTCGGTGCTGCTGTTCAGTTGCGACGACCCGCGGGCGTGGCGTTTCGAGGGCAGCTGGCTGAGCGGCCGGGACGGGCTCGCCGCGACGGTCGCGCCCGCCGAGATCTGGGAGTGCCCGCAGCTGCTGCGGTTCGGCGACTCGTACGTCCTGGTGCTCTCGCTGCTGACCGACGGCCGGCTGGAGGACGTCGTCTACCTCGTCGGGGCGATGGTGGACGATCCCGCCGCCGCGGGACGGCCGCTGTTCGTCGCCCGGTCGGGCGGACTGCTCGACCGGGGTCCGGACTTCTACGCCCCGCAGGTCGTCGACGACGGCGGGCCGGATCCGCTGCTGCTCGGCTGGGTCCGCCAGCACGACGCGCCCGACGACGCGCCCGACGACGCGGTCGCCGGCTGCCTCACCTTCCCGCGCCGGCTCGCGCTGGCGGGCGCCCAGATCCAGGTCAGCCCGGACCCGGCCCTCGACGCGCTGGTGGGGCGGCCGGTGCCGGCGCCGCCCGGCGACGGGCGACCGATCCTGCTCCCGGCGCGGGCCAAGGTCAGCATCCGCCCGCCGGCGGGCTCGACGCTCCGGCTGGACCTTCTCGCCGCGGACGCCCGCGTCCCGGTGGCGGTCGACGAGCGCGGCTGTGACATCTGGCTGGACGGCGAGGTCGCCGAGCTGTACCGCCCCGGCACGGTGGCCGGCACGATCCGTCGGCCCGGTACGGCCGCGTGGTCGCTCGCCCGCCCCGCGGACCCGTCCGTCGTCACCGTCCGCGAGCTGGCCCTGCCGGACCCGGTCGGCTGACCGGAGCCGGCTTTGTCGGCGCCGGACCCGGCGTGGCAGGCTGCGCACGTGGCTGCGCGGTTCGACCAGGTCGGCGAGATCGAGATCGACCCGGACCGGGCGGTGCTGCACGAGGACGGCTGGCAGTCCTGGACGCCGACCAGCCGCTACCGGGTGGGCCAGCGGCCCTGGCGGGGGCTCGACCCGGTGTGGAACGTGATGCAGTTCCGGGGGCCGGACTTCGATCCGGCACCGGGCTTCTCCGCCGACGGCATGCTGGCCGTCGATCCCGGCACCGGGGGGCCGGTGCGGGTGTGGGCCGCGACCGACCCGACCCTCGAGGTGGCGACGATCCGGGCCGAGCGGCGCGGCGACCGGCTGGTCGTCACGGCGGACGGACCGGTGCTCGAGTGGAGCGGCGCCGGGGACGGCGCGGGGGACCTGGACGCGGCGCTCGGCGGGTGGGCGAGCGGCTACGCGGCGCCGCTGCTCGGCGGGCCGATCCGGCCGGCGCCGACCATCTGGTGCTCCTGGTACCACTACTTCACCGAGGTGTCCGAGGCGGACATGGTGGAGAACCTGGACGCCCTGGACCGGCTCGACCTGCCGGTCGACGTCGTCCAGCTCGACGACGGCTACCAGTCCGAGCTCGGCGACTGGCTCACCCTGTCCGACCGGTTCGAGTCGCTGGGCGACCTGGTCGCGCGGATCCGGGACCGCGGCCGGCGGGCCGGGATCTGGGTGGCGCCCTTCCTGGTCGGGGTCCGCTCGGAGCTGGCCCGCGAGCACCCCGACTGGCTGGTCCGCGGTGCCGACCCGGGGGCCGAGCCGGCACACGCCGGCCACAACTGGAAGCAGGACCTCTACGCCCTGGACACCAGCCACCCGGGCGCGGCGGCGTACCTGACCGAGGTCTTCGCCACCCTCGCCGGGCTGGGCGTCGACTTCTTCAAGATCGACTTCGTGTACGCCGGCGCGCTGCCCGGCCGGCGGCACCGGGACGTGCCGGCGACGGTGGCGTACCGGGAGGGCCTGCAGCTGATCCGCTCGGCCATCGGCGAGTCGTACCTGCTCGGCTGCGGGGCGCCGATCCTGCCGTCGATCGGGCTGGTCGACGGCATGCGCGTCAGCGCCGACATCGGCCTGCACTACGAGCCCGACGGCGGCGACATGTCCCAGCCGTCGCAGCGCAGCGCGGTGCTGTCCGGCCGGGCCCGGGCCTACCAGCACGGCCGGTGGTGGGTGAACGACCCGGACTGCCTGGTGGCCCGGCCCGCGATGGAGCGGCGGGAGGAGTGGGCCGCGCACGTGGAGCGCTACGGCGGCCTGCGCGGGTCCAGCGACCGGCTCGCCGAGCTGGACGAGTGGGGGCTGGCGACGACCCGGCGGCTGCTGTCCAGCGTGCCGCCGCCGGTGCCGTTCGACCCCGGCTGAGCCGCGCTCACCACCAGCCCTGGCGCTTGGCCCAGGTCAGCAGCAGCGTCGAGACGACCGCCATCACCGCGAGCACGGCGATGAGCTGAGCGACGTTGGTCGCCTCGTTGACGATGACGTTCATGCCGTAGACCGACCCGATCGCGGTGATCGGCAGGGTGACCACGGCGATGACGGTCAGCCGCTCGGCCGCGATGGTCATCTTGGTCTCGGTCCGGGCCCGGAAGAAGTCGATCACGCCCTGCAGGTAGTCCTTCTCCCCGTCGGCGAGGCTGCGCACCCGGTCGAACTGGTCGATCAGGTCGTCCACCAGGTGCCGGTCCCGCTCCGGCCGGAAGCGGCCCAGGCTGGCCAGCCGGCCGTAGACGTCGCCGCAGGTGGCGCTTATCGTCCGCACCGCCATGAGGCCGTGCCTGGCCCGGAACAGCTCCTCGAGGAACTCCTCCGGGTCGCCGCCCTCGTCGCGGGCGGTGACCCGCTGCTCCAGCCGCCAGACCTCCGTGGTCATCGCCTCCACGAACGTCTCCCCGTGCCGGGTCAGCGCGGAGACGATGGCGTACGACAGCTCCAGCGGCGAGGTCGGGCGCAGCTTGCCGCCCTCGATGCGGGCCAGCACCGCGCGGGTGTCCCGCAGCGGCACGTCCGCCGGTACCGCCGGGTTCACCGGCCCGTGCACGGTGATCAGGTAACGCTCGCCGACGAACTGGTCCAGCTCCACGTAGTGCACGTGCCCGGACGCGCCGAGCTCGGGAGCGTGCAGGACGATGAACGAGTGCCGCGGGTAGACGTGCACCCGCGGCACCCGGTTGCGCTGGAAGCAGTCCTTGACCGCGAGCGGATGGCAGCCGAAGACGTCGATCAGCGTCTCGGCGACCTGCTGGTCGCACTGCGGGACGTCCACCCAGACGACGCCGTCGTCCCGGGCGAGCAGCTCCGGCAGGTCCGCGACCTCGTGCCGCGCCACGCCGTCCCCGGTCACCAGCCGTACGTCCACCTGCCGAGTGTCCCGCGTTAGGGTGGCCGGCGTGACCGGGATCGAGCCGCTGCGGGTCCGGGTCGTCGCGTGGACCCACTTCGAGGCGCCCGACGACGTGCCCTGGTCGACGGACGCGGCCGGCGGCGAGGCGCTGGCCGAGTTCGCCGGCCGGGCCTGCTACCAGTCCTGGACCAAGCCCAACCCGCGGACCGCGACCAACGCCGGCTACCTGCGGCACATCCTCGAGGTCGGCCACCTGTCCGTGCTGGAGCACGGCAGCGTCACCTTCTACCTCACCGGGGTGTCCCGCTCGCTCACCCACGAGCTGATCCGGCACCGGCACTTCTCGTACAGCCAGCTGTCCCAGCGGTACGTGCCGGAGCGGGACGCCGGGATGGTCGAGCCCGAGGTGATCGCCGCCGACCCCGAGCTGCACGCGCGCTTCGTCGAGACGACCGAGGCGTCGCTGGCGGCGTACACGGCGCTGCTGGAGGGGCTGGAGAAGCGCTTCGCGGACGTGGGCAACGCGACGCTGCGCCGCAAGCAGGCCCGGCAGGCCGCCCGCTCGGTGCTGCCGAACGCGACCGAGACCCGGATCGTGGTGACCGGCAACTACCGCGCCTGGCGGCACTTCGTGGCGATGCGGGCCACCGAGCACGCCGACGTCGAGATCCGCGAGCTGGCCGTCGCCTGCCTGCGGGAGCTGCGGCGGGTCGCACCCAACGCGTTCGCCGACTTCGAGATCGCCGCCCTCGACGACGGCACCGAGGTCGCCACCTCCCCCCTCGTCACCGAGGGCTGACGCCTGTATAGCCAGCCGTATGCCTCATGTGTATGTTCGTATACATGAGGACGATGGTCGATCTCGACGACGAGGCGCTGGCCCGGGCCGCCGAGGAGCTCGGCACGGTGACCAAGAAGGACACGATCAACGAGGCGCTGCGCTTCGTCGTCGCGCGCCGCAGCCGGATCGAGGCACTCCTCGACGACCCCTACGCACTCGGGATCGGTCCGGACATCACCGATGCCGAGATCATGCGGCGAGCCCGCCGGTGACACGGTCGCTCCCGCGCGGCCAGCTCTACCTCGTCGACACCTCGGCGCAAGCCCGTACCGACCACCCTGCGGTGCGGGCCGTGATCGTTGGACTGCTCGCCGATCGGGCGGCGGCGACCTGCGTCACCGTCGACCTCGAGGCGGGTTACTCCGGGCGCACGGCCGATGACGTCCGCGCCATCGCCGAGCGGCGTCGTGCTCGCTACGTCGTGCTGCCGGTCAGCGAGGTGATCGCGGAGCGCGCACGGGAGGTGCAGGTTCGAATGGCCGTTCGCGGGCACCACCGGGCGGCCGGCGTGGTCGACCTGCTGACGGCGGCGGTGGCCGAGCATCACCGCGCGGTCGTCCTGCACTACGACGCCGACTTCGAGCACATCGCCGCCGTCACCGGGCAGCCGCATGCCTGGGTGACCAGGCGGGGCAGCATCGACTGACTCCGGCGCAGCGTCGTGCCGCGGCTGAGAAGGAGGCCGGGCGCGGGTAGGTTGGGCGCCATGACGGAGCCTGATGAGCGGCGGCCGTTCGGGCGCCTGCTGACCGCGATGGTCACCCCGTTCACCGCCGACGGCGGGCTGGACGTAGCCGGCGCGCAGCGGCTGGCGAGCTACCTCGTCGACGAGCAGCGCAACGACGGGCTGGTGATCAGCGGCACCACCGGGGAGTCGCCGACGACCTCGGACGAGGAGAAGGACCGGCTGCTGCGCGCGGTGGTCGAGGCGGTCGGCGACCGCGCCGCGGTGGTGGCCGGCGTCGGCACCAACGACACCGCGCACACGGTGCACCTCGCCCAGGCCGCGGAGAAGGCCGGTGCGGCAGCCGTCCTGGTGGTGACGCCGTACTACAGCAAGCCGCCGCAGGCCGGCCTGCTGGCGCACTTCCGGGCCGTCGCCGACGCGACCGGGCTGCCGGCGATGCTCTACGACATCCCGGTGCGGACCGGCACGCCGATCGAGACCGAGACCCTCGTCCGGCTGGCCGAGCACCCCCGGGTGGTCGCGGTGAAGGACGCGAAGGGCGACCTGGACGCGAGTGCCTGGGTGATGGCGCGGACCGGCCTCGCCTTCTACTCCGGGGACGACAAGGTCACCCTCCCGCTGCTGTCGATCGGCGGCGTCGGGGTGGTCGGCGTGCCCACCCACCTGGTCGGAGCCCGGACCGGTGAGATGATCGCCGCGTACGAGCGCGGCGACGTCGGCGGCGCGCTGGCCGCCCACCGCTCGCTGCTGCCGGCCTTCACCGGTTTCTTCCGCACCCAGGGCGTCATCCTGGCCAAGGCGGCGCTGCGGCTGGCCGGGCTGCCCGGCGGGCCGGTCCGGCCGCCGCTGGTGGAGGCCACCCCCGAGCAGGTCGCCACGCTGCGGGCCGACCTCGCCGCGGCCGGCGTGCCGATTCCTGCATGAGCGAGCGCGAGGGCTCGCAGCGCTCGCGGGGAGCGAGGAGGGCTGGCCGGCTGGCTGCCCCGCGCGGAGGCGCGGGCATGGGCATTGCGCCTGCCGGCCTGTGCGAGGAGCGGGCATGAGCCGACCGCATCCGGAGCTCGGGCCGCCGCCGACGCTCCCCGACGGCGGCCTGCGGGTGGTCGCGCTCGGCGGCCTCGGTGAGATCGGCCGCAACATGACCGTCCTCGAGCACGCCGGCCGGCTGCTGGTGGTCGACTGCGGGGTGCTCTTCCCGGAGGAGGACCAGCCCGGCGTCGACCTGATCCTGCCGGACTTCTCCTGGATCCGGGACCGGCTGGACCGCGTCGAGGCGGTCGTGCTCACCCACGGCCACGAGGACCACATCGGCGGCGTGCCGTACCTGCTGCGGGAGAAGCGCGACCTGCCGCTGATCGGCTCCCGCTTCACGCTGGCCCTGGTCGAGGCGAAGCTGCGCGAGCACCGCATCGAGCCGTACTCGCTGACCGTCGAGGCGGGCCGGCGGGAGCGGCTGGGACCGTTCGAGTGCGAGTTCTTCGCCGTCAACCACTCGATCCCGGACGCGCTCGCGGTGGCCGTCCGGACCCGGGCCGGCACCCTGCTGCACACCGGCGACTTCAAGATGGACCAGCTTCCGCTGGACGGGCGGCTCACCGACCTCGGCGGCTTCGCCCGGCTCGGCGCCGAGGGCGTCGACCTGCTGCTGGCCGACTCCACCAACGCCGAGGTGCCCGGCTTCGTCACCCCGGAGCGCAACATCGGCCCGGTGCTCGACTCGGTGATCCGGGCGGCCGGACGGCGGGTGATCGTCGCCTGCTTCGCCTCGCACGTGCACCGGGTCCAGCAGGTGCTCGACTCGGCGGCCGAGCACGGCCGGTCGGTGGCCTTCGTCGGACGCTCGATGGTGCGGAACATGGGCGTGGCGCGCGACCTCGGCCTGCTGCACGTCCCGCCCGGGCTGATGGTCACCCTGGACGAGGCGGCCGCGATGAGCCCGGACCGGGTGGTGCTGGTCTCGACCGGCTCCCAGGGCGAGCCGCTGTCGGCGCTCGCCCGGATGGCCAGCCGCGACCACCCGCAGGTCCGGATCGAGCCCGACGACACCGTGATCCTCGCGTCCTCGCTGGTGCCGGGCAACGAGACGGCCATCTACCGGGTGATCAACGGGCTGGCCCGGGAGGGCGCCACCGTCGTGCACAAGGACGTGGCGATGGTGCACGTGTCCGGGCACGCCCCGGCGGGGGAGCTGCTCTACCTGCTCAACGCGGTGCAGCCGCGCAACGTGCTGCCGGTGCACGGCGAGTGGCGGCACCTGCGGGCGCACGGCCGGCTGGCCGAGGCGACCGGGGTGCCGGCCGACCGGGTGGTGCTGGCCGACGACGGCGTCGTGGTCGACCTCGTCGACGGGGTCGCCCGGATCACCGGGAAGGTCGACTGCGGCTACGTCTACGTCGACGGGCTCGCGGTCGGCGACGTCGGCGAGGAGTCGCTGAAGGACCGGCGGATCCTCGGCGACGAGGGCTTCATCGCGGTCACCGTGGTGGTCGACTCGGTGACCGGCAAGGTCACCGGCCGGCCGGTGGTGTCCGGCCGCGGCTTCAGCGACGACCCGGTCGCGTTCGACCCGGTGCTGCCGCTGGTGGAGGCCGAGCTGGAGCGGATCGCGGCGGAGGGGGTGACCGACCCGCACCGGCTGGCGCAGACCGTCCGCCGGGTGGTCGGCCGGTGGGTGTCCGACCGCTACCGGCGCCGGCCCATGATCATCCCCACCGTCATCGAGGTATGAGCCTCAGCGGACCTTCTCCAGCAGCGGCTCCGGCACCACCCGGCCGCCCGCCACGCCGGCCAGGAAGCGGCTCGCCGGCTCGTCCAGGACGAGAACCTCCGTCGTCACGCGGTCGCGGATGACGTCCGGGAACGACAGGCCGATGCCGGCCGCGCGGGCCTGCGCGGTCTGGAGGGCCCGGTCCGCGGCCTGCATGGCCGACTTGCTCCACTCGACGCGGGTCACGCACAGGTGCTCGGCGGGGAAGACCCGCTCCAGCTCGCGGCGGGCGGCCGCGACGTCGCCGGTGGTGCCGACCACGTGCACCTCGGTGCCCTTGCGGTTCGACTGGTCCTGGAGGTGCCAGCCGTACGGATACCGGACGTGGAGGTCGCTGTACTCGTCGGCATGACGGTTCACCGCCATGGCGAGCCGGTGGATCGCCGGCTCCATGTTCGCCGGTTGCCGGGTCCAGCCACCGGCCGGTTCGGGGCACGGGATCGGGTCCGGGGAGGTCACGTCGGCCGGCCCCCGATCCCGGGACGCCTCCTGCCGCGAGACGGAGAGGGTCCGCGCCCGGTATACGCCCTCCAGCCAGGCAGAGCCCCAGACCGCGCCCTCGCGTGCCTGCCGGTTCGACAGCCGGTCCAGGTCGACCCCGGTGACGGTGACCGCGACCGGGCAGGGCTTCGGCACCGGCAGCGGAAGGGGCTGGATCGTGGCGCCGCCCGACGGCACGCACAGCTGGACGGGGCGGCCCGGCAGCGCGAGGACGAAGCCCTGCCCGGCCACCCGGTCGCCGTCGCGGACGATCGGGTCGGCGGGGCTGGCGGTCTGACCGGCGGTCCGGCCGCCGGCCGCCGGCGAGTCGGCCGCGCGGCGGGAGACGGCGACGGCGACGACGCCGCCGGCGGTGACGGCGACGACCGCGGCCGCCGCGGCGAGCGGCTGCCAGCGGGGCCGGCGCGGCTGGCCGAGCAGCGCGGGGTCGGGCTCGGGCGCGGCGGGCTGGGTGGCGCGCCAGCGGGAGCCGTCCTCGGTCAGCAGCCGGTCGATGTCGGTCATGGCGCAACCTCCAGGAGCGGGCGGAGCCGCGCGCGGGCGTCGGAGAGCGTCGACTTGACGGTGCCCTCGGCGCAGCCCATGACCGCAGCGGTCTCCGCCACCGTGAGTCCCACGTAGTAGAAGCAGTCGATCGCCAGCCGCTGCCGGGCGGGCAGCGTGGCGACGGCGCGGGCCAGGTCCGGGTCGGGTCCGGGCGCCGTCGGCGGCGGCTCGACCGGCACGACATGTGCCGCGGACGAGGCCCGCCGGCGCGCCTTGCCTGCCTGGTCGGCGGTGATCGCGAGCAGCCAGGCGGACGGGGTCCCGCGCGTCGGGTCGTAGAGCCGGCGCTTGGTCCAAGCCCGGACCAGCGCCTCCTGCACCACGTCGTCCCGGTCCGCACCGGGGGCGAGCCGGGCCGCCAGCCGGGCCATCGCCGGCAGGTGCGGTCGCACCCAGTCGGCGAAGGCGTCGGGGTGTCCGGGCGCCGGCCCACCGGTCGGGTCGGCGACCCGGATCCGGTCGGTCCGCCGGCGCATGGACGTCATGTTCCTACTACCCTCGCCACCCTCGGTCCGGTTGGGTGCCCATCGCCGTCAACCTCACGGGGCCGGCTCGGCGGCGGCCGGGCCGCGGGGAGCAGCCCGCCGAGCGCGATACCCCGAACGCCCGCGGGGCGGTCGGCCGACGAGCCGCCGGTGAACCTTCGGTCGGTCGGCACGGCCGGATCAGCCGGCACCCTCCGGGGCTGCCGGCATGCCGCGCAGGGCGGGCAGCTCACGGCCGGCTGCCCGGCCCGCGGCTCGCACCGCTCCCACGACCGGCGGCACCCCCAGCCGGCGGGGACGGCACCCGGGCAGCTCGGCACCGAGCGCGGCGAGCAGCCGGGCATGCAGCAGCGGGTGTCCGGGGTCGAGCACCCGGCCCGCGAGCAGCACGTCGGCACGCCGCAGCTGCAGTCGGCGGGCGACCACCCCGGCGCCCGCCGCCAGCGAGTCGGCCACCCGGTCGGCGATCCGCCCGGCCGCGGCGTCGCCGGCCGCGGCGAGCTCCCAGACGTCGGGAGGCAGCAGGTGGGTGCGGCCGTGCCGCCAGACCTGCTCGCAGTAGGCGTCCACCGACCCGACTCCGGAACGCCGCAGCGCCAGCCCGGTCAGCGCCGTCGCCGGTCCGAGACCCATGTGCTGCTGGGCGACCGCCTCCGCGGCGGCGCGCACGACGTCGCCACCGGAACCCCAGTCGCCGCGGCCGGAGCCCACTCCGAGGGTCCGCGACGTCGTGCCGTCGGCAGCGCGGCCCACCACCACGGCGCCGGTCCCCGAGACGATCGCGACACCGGTGCCGGCGTCCGCACCGGCCTCCAGCGCGAGGAACGCATCGTTGACGACCACCGCCGGCCCACCGAGGCCGAGCCCGGCGATGATCGTGCGGTACCTCGCCTCGTCGGCCGGCCAGTCCAAGCCCGGCCAGCCCCCAGCCGCTCGCCGTCACCGCCGGTGCCGGGACGCCCGCCATCCCCAGCACGGCGCCGACCGCGCGGTGGAGACCGGCCTCGGCCGCCTCCCACCCGATGACCTCGTGGTTGGCACCGGGACCGCGGGCCCAGCCGAGGACGACGCCGTCCGCCCGCACCAGGAGCGCGTCGGTCTTGGTGCCGCCGGCGTCGACGCCCAGGAGCAGGCCGCTCACGTCGCGAAGGCCGGCAGCCACTGCCGGTTGGTGGCGAGCAGGTCGTCCAGCAGGCGGGGCGCCACGGTGGCGTCCGGGCACAGCGGGTGGGTCAGCAGGGCCAGCCGCGCGGCCCGCCGGTCACCGGCGACGGCAGCGGCGATCGCGTACCGCTCGTAGTCCTTGACCTGGGCGGCCAGGCCGCGGGCCGGCTCGGTGAGCGCCGCGGTCCGGCGCGGCTCGGCGCCGGCAGGCGAGACCAGGCACGTGGTCTCGACGACGGCGTCGTCCGGCAGGCCGGGCAGGGCTCCGCCGTTGCGGACGTTGACGACGTGCAGGCCGCCGGCGCCGGCGTACAGGTCGGTGGCCAGCGCCGCGGCCGCCTCCGAGTACGACGCCCCGCCGCGCCCGGACAGCAGCGCCGGCGCCCAGCTCGTCGCCGGGTCCGCGTAGCGGCGCAGCAGGTCGGCCTCCACGGCGGCGACCTCCGCCGCCCGGGTGGGCGCGCCGCGCTGCCGCTCGAGGATGCGCCGGGTCTCGTAGTAGTACTGCAGGTAGGGGTTGAGGATCAGGCCCAGGTCGTCGAGCAGCTGCGCCGCGAACGGCGCGTCGGGCCCCCGCCGCCACGCGGTCCGGGCCGCCGCGAACCGGGACCGGCCCCGGACCACCACGTCGCGCACCCAGGCCAGGTGGTTGAGCCCGACGTAGTCGAGATCGACCTCGGCCGCCGGTGCGTCCAGCGCGGCGCCCAGGCTGGCGCGCAGCGTGTACGGGAAGTTGCACAGCCCCACCACCCGCGGCGGGTCGCCGACGCCGTGTGCCAGCAACGCCTCGGTGACCATGCCCGCCGGGTTGGTGAAGTTGACCAGCCAGGCGTCCGGGCGGGCGGCGGCGGCCACCGCGGCCTGCACGGCGAGGGCGGCCGGGATGGTCCGCAACCCCTTCGCCAGGCCGCCGACGCCCGTCGTCTCCTGCCCGACGACTCCCCACCGGCGGCCGAGCAGCTCGTCGCCGTGCCGCGCCGCCTGCCCGCCGACCCGGAACTGCGAGAACACGAACGTCGCGTCGCGCACCCCGGCGCGCAGGTCCGTCGTGGCCTCGACGGTCACCTCGGCGCCGGCCGCGTCGCACATCCGGCCGACGAAGCCGGCCAGGACGGCCAGCCTCCGCTCGTCGGGGTCGACGAGCGCGAGCGTGTCGACCGGCAGCTCGCCGCGCCGCCGGAGCAGCCCGTCGGCGAGCTCCGGCGTGTACGTCGACCCCGCGCCGACGACCGCGACCCTCACGCGCCGGCCAGGGTGTCGTCCGGGGTGGTGTCGTCCGGGGTGGTGTCGTCCAGGACGAGGTACGGGCTGAGCCGGGCCGGGCGGTCGGCGTCGACGCCCCGGTCGACGGCCAGGGCCAGCGCCAGCAGGTGCAGCGCGTGCAGCTGGCCGGGCAGCGGCTCGGCCGCCGGGCCGTCGCCCGGCCCGAAGGCGTCCTCGCCGACCACGACCAGCGCACCCACCAGGTCCCGCAGCCGGCGTACGACGGCTGCCTCGCGGCGAGCGAGCCCGCCGGGCGGGGCGGGCAGCACCACGACGGTGTCGGCGGCCGTGAGGCCCTCGATCGGCCCGTGCGGCACCTCGAGCACCCGCTCGGCCACCGCGTCGACGCGGGCCATCTCGGTGACCTTCAACGCCGCCTCGCGGGCCAGCCACCACCGCTCGGCCCCGCCGAGCACCACCAGCCGGCCGGGCCCGGCCCGGCCGGCGATCCGTTCGGCGTCCCCGGCCCACCGCGCCTGGCGGCGCCCGACGGCGGTCAGCGCCTGCCGCAGCGCCGCCGTACCGTCCCGGCCGGCGGCGCGCTCGGCCAGCAGCACCCCGAACGCCAGCGCGGCGGCGACGGACCGGGTCTGGGCCACCGCACGCTCCGCCGCCTCGGGCATCGCGACGACCGAGTCCGCCGCCTCGGCCAGCGGCGATCGCGCGTCGCACACCACGGCGAGCACCGACTCGACGCCCGCGGAGCGCGCCGCGCCGACGGCGGCCAGCGTCTCCGTGGTCCGGCCGCTGCGGGAGATCGCGACCAGCGGCCGCGGGCCGGCCCGGTCCGCCGCCCCGCCGCCGTAGGCCAGCTCCGACGCGACGACGGCGTCGGCCGGCACCCCGGCGCGCTGCCGGACGAGGGTCGCGGCCAGCCCGCCCACCAGGTGCGACGAGCCGCAGCCGGCGAACCGGACGCCGCCGGCGGTGCGGCCGGCCAGCCCGGTGGCCGCGGCGTCGAGGCGGCCGAGCAGGCCCGCCACGACCGCCGGCGCGGTGCGCAGCTCGGCGGCGGTGCTCGCGCCCGGGCCGCCGGTCACGACGCTCCCCGCTCGCGCTCGTCGGCGAGGTGCCAGACCGTCCGGTGCGAGGCCCACTCCCGCCAGTGCGCGGCGAGCTCGGGCGCCGCGAGGATCCGGCCGGCGTCGACCCGGTCGCCGTAGTACATCGCCGCGACGTCGCCGGCGGTCACGCCGTGCCCGGGCACCCGGGTGACCTCGACGCGGTCGTCGACCTGCAGCCGACCCGGCCGCAGGACCCGCAGCAGCACCCCGGGTCGGCGCGCCCGCGCGAAGGCGCGCGGGAAGCTCGCGTCCCCCATCCGCATGCCCGAGCTTCCAGCACGGCGTGCGCGGCTCGCTGACCTGCAGCACCGCCGTGCCCACCTGCCACTGCTCGCCGATCACGGCGGCGCGCAGGTCCAGTCCCCGGGTGGTGAGGTTCTCCCCGAACGCCCCGGGACCGAGGCCGCGGCCGAGTTCGGTGCTCCACCAGTGGAGGTCTTCGGACGCGTACGCGTACACGGCCTTGTCCGGGCCGCCGTGGTGCTGCGGGTCGGCCTGCTCGTCGCCCTCGAGGCCGGTCGCGCCCACCGCGACCGGACCGGACACCGGGTGCTTGTCGATGCCCGAGCGCAGCTGCCGGCCGAGCCAGACGTAGTCGCGCGGGCGCCCCACCTGGACCGAGACGAGACGGACGGGGACAGGCTCGAGGGAGGTCATCGTCGGTCTTCCAGACGTGCCCGGGGCGCCCCACCGGGCTCCGGCCATGGCGGGGTGCGTCCCCCCACCGGTCCGTGCCGGCGACCCGTCCCGACGGGCCGGCGGTGCGACCATGCTAGCGCCCGGCGCCGGAGGTCCCTGCACGCGCTCCGGTCCGGCCGCGACCGCGACACCCGGGTCGCACCGGGGCCGCGATGGGCCGGATCGGGCGGCCGCGCGGCTACCCTCGGCGGCGTGCCTGCCCGGAGCTCGACCCGTCCCCGCGGCGGTGCCACCCGCGCCGCGGCGCGGCGACGGGGGGGAGGCCCGCTCGCGTCGGCCGGCCGGGCGGTCTCCGCGAGCTGGCTGATGCTGGCCCGCGGCGCCGGCGGCGCCGCCCGGGCGGTCGGCCGGCAGGCTGCCACCGCGCGGCTCGACCCGGCGCACCGCCGGGACGGGCTCGGCCTCGCCGTGCTCGGCCTGGCGGTCATCGTCGGCGTCGGCGTCTGGGGGCACGGCGGCGGCCCGGTCGGCGGGACCGTCGACGACCTGCTCCGGGCCGCGATCGGCACCGCCGCCGCCGTGCTGCCGATCCTGCTCGCGGTCGCCGGCGTGCACCTGCTGCGGCAGCTGCCGCAGCCGGACGAGCGCGGCCGGGTCGGGATCGGCTGGGCCGCGCTGCTGCTCGCGGTGACCGGACTGTTCCACCTCGGCGGCGACTCCCCGGCCGGCGACGCCCGGGCGAGGGCCGGCGGCCTGGTCGGCTCGCTGGCCGCCGGCCCGCTCGAGCGCGGCGTCGGCGCCGCGCTGGCCGTGATGCTGCTGTTCCTGCTCGGTGTCTTCGGCGTCCTGGTGGTCACCAAGACCCCGGTGAACACGGTGCCGGCCCGCATCCGCGAGCTGCGCGACCGGCTGCTGCGCCGCCCGCCGGCGGCCGGGCGGGACGCGGACGCGGAGGTCGACCCCGAGGCGCCCACCGAGGAGGTGCCCCCGGTCCGGCTGCGCCGCCCGTCCCGCCGCCGGCAGGGCGCCCTGGCCGACCTCGACCCGGACGGCGCGGACGCCGCGGCCGCCGAGCCGGACGGCACCGGTGGCCAGGCCCACGAGGACGATCCGCCGCCCGGCCGCCGCCGTCCGCCGGGGTCGAAGCCGCGCGGGGAGCCGGAGCCGGTCACCCGCCCGGTGCAGCTGTCGCTGTCCGGGGAGGCCGGCGTCTACACGCTGCCGGCGTCCTCGCTGCTGGCCGGAGGGACACCGGCGAAGGCCCGGACCAAGGCCAACGACCTGGTCATCTCCGCGCTGCAGCAGGTCTTCGCGGAGTTCGGCGTGGATGCCGCCGTCACCGGTTTCAGCCGGGGCCCGACCGTCACCCGCTACGAGGTGGAGCTCGGCCCGGCGGTGAAGGTGGAGCGGATCACCCAGCTGTCCCGCAACATCGCGTACGCGGTGAAGAGCGCGGACGTCCGGATCCTGAGCCCGATCCCCGGCAAGAGCGCGGTCGGGGTGGAGATCCCCAACAGCGACCGGGAGATCGTCAGCCTCGGCGACGTGCTGCGCAGCCCGACCACCACCCGCGACCAGCACCCGATGCTGGTCGGCCTCGGCAAGGACATCGAGGGCGGCTACGTCGTCGCCAACCTGACGAAGATGCCGCACATCCTGATCGCGGGCGCGACCGGCGCCGGCAAGTCCAGCTGCATCAACGCCCTGATCATCTCGATCCTGAGCCGGGCCACCCCGGACGAGGTGCGGATGGTGCTCATCGACCCGAAGCGGGTCGAGCTGACCGGCTACGAGGGCATCCCGCACCTGGTCACCCCGATCATCACCAACCCGAAGAAGGCCTCCGACGCCCTGCAGTGGGTGGTCCGGGAGATGGACCTGCGCTACGAGGACATGCAGGCCTCCGCCGTCCGGCACATCGACGACTTCAACCGCAAGGTCCGCGCCGGCCAGATCACCGCGCCGCCCGGCAGCGAGCGGGTCTACCGGCCGTACCCGTACCTGCTGGTGATCGTCGACGAGCTGGCGGACCTGATGATGGTGTCCCCGCGGGACGTCGAGGACGCCGTCGTGCGGATCACCCAGCTCGCCCGGGCCGCCGGCATCCACCTCGTGCTGGCCACCCAGCGCCCGAGCGTCGACGTGGTCACCGGCCTGATCAAGGCCAACGTGCCGTCGCGGCTCGCCTTCTCGACCGCCAGCCTGGCCGACTCCCGGGTCATCCTCGACCAGCCCGGCGCGGAGAAGCTGATCGGCCAGGGCGACGGCCTGTTCCTGCCGATGGGCGCCAGCAAGCCGCAGCGGATCCAGGGTGCCTGGGTGCCGGAGGCCGAGATCCACGCCGTGGTCGCGCACTGCAAGCAGCAGCTGCAGCCGGTCTACCGCGAGGACGTGCTGATCCCGACCGCGCCGAAGAAGGACGTCGACGAGGACGTCGGCGACGACCTCGACCTGCTGCTGCAGGCGGTCGAGCTGGTGGTCTCCACCCAGTTCGGGTCGACGTCGATGCTGCAACGCAAGCTGCGGGTCGGCTTCGCCAAGGCCGGCCGGCTGATGGACCTGATGGAGAGCCGCGGTGTGGTCGGCCCCTCGGAGGGGTCCAAGGCGCGTGACGTGCTGGTGAAGCCGGACGAGCTGGACGGCCTGCTGGGCACCCTCCGGGGCGAGTGAGTGGAGCTGTCCTGGCTGGACCCGGCCGAGCCGCCGGACACGGACGCCGTCCACCGCGTGGTCGAGGGCGTGATGGCGCTCGGCGGTGCGGTCGGCTGGCTCGCCGTGCCGGGCCGGGAGGAGACGGCACGCTGGCTCGCGGAGCGGGTGGCCGAGGTCGCCTCCGGCCGGTCCCGGGTGGCGGTCGTGCGCAGCGGTGGCCGGGTCGAGGGGATCGGCCGGTGGACCTGGTACGAGGGCTCCACCGTGGCGGTGAACGCCGACATCAGGCAGGTCATGGTGCACCCGGCCGCGCGCGGCCGCGGGCTGGCCCGGCGGCTGGTCGCGGCGCTCGTCGACGACGCCCGGGCGTACGGGGTGGAGACGCTCACCCTGGACGTGCGGGGCAACAACCACGCCGCGATGCGGCTCTACGAGACGCTCGGCTTCGACGTCTGCGGCCGGTACCCCGACTTCGTCGCGGTCGGGGACGAGCGCTTCGACCGGGTGCTCTACCGGCTCGACCTGCGCAGCGCCGATGCGTCCGTCCGGCGGCACGGCGCTCGCCCGGTCGGTCCTGGGGCGTCGAGCGTACGGTGACCGGACTGCGACCCGCCGTTTACCGATGGTCTTTGTCCGTAGCCGCTCAAGCTGCCTAGACTGGGTCCGGGTCACCCGCACGACCGGCACGGTTGTCCTTCTCCGGGAAGGTCCCATCCCTTGGCCGACGACGTCCCGCTCGGTGCCGCCCTGACCGCGGCGCGGGAGCAGCGCGGGCTGTCGGTCGAGGACGTCGCCGCGGCCACCAGGATCCGGGCGACGATCGTGCGCGCCATCGAGCGGGACGACTTCACCTCCTGCGGCGGCGCCGTCTACGCGCGCGGCCACCTGCGCGCGATCGCCCAGGTTGCCGGGGCCGACCCGAAGCCGCTGGTGGAGGAGTTCGACCGGCGGTTCGACCAGCCGGTGCCGCCGCTGACCACGAGCCCGCTGCCGTCCTTCGAGCCGCCGCGCGACGCCGGCCGGTCCGGCCGGCAGTCGCCGAGCTGGGCGTCGGCCGCGGTCGGCGTGCTGGCCGTGGCGGCGCTCTTCCTGGTGGTGAGCTGGGTGATCGGCCGCGACGGCGGGCCCGGGCAGCCACTGGGCGCGGCGCCGGCCCCGTCGAGCTCGGCCGCGCCGTCGTCCCGGGCGCCGTCGGCGCGCCCGACCCGGCCGCCGGCCACGCCGAAGGTGTCGGGCGTGACGCTGCGGCTGCGGGCGACCGGCGGGGAGAGCTGGGTCTCGGTGACCAACAGCGACGGGACCGAGGTCTACCAGGGGATCATCTCCGACGGGCAGGCCCGGGACTTCCGGGACGCGCGCCAGCTGTCCGTCCGCTTCGGCAACTCACCGGCGGTGCGGATCACCCAGAACGGGCGGGACGTCGGGGCGCCCCGCTGCGACACCGACGTGTGCACCGTCTCCTTCGGCCCGGCCGCCGCCGGCTGAGCGGCCGGCGGAACAGCGGTCCGTCGCGGGCCGGGGAGGGCGCCGCCGCCGGCGGTAGTGTCTTACCGTGCCCAGCCCGACGCCTCGCCGAGCCGCCCTGGTGACGCTGGGCTGCGCCCGCAACGAGGTGGACTCCGAGGAGCTGGCCGGCCGCCTGAGCGCCGACGGCTGGGAGCTGTCCGACCCCGGTGCCGCCGCTGTCGTGCTCGTCAACACCTGCGGCTTCGTCGCGAGTGCGAAGAAGGACTCGATCGACACCCTGCTCGCGGCGGCGGACGGCGAGCGCAAGGTGGTGGCGGTCGGCTGCCTGGCGGAGCGGTACGGCGCCCAGCTGGCGGACAGCCTGCCGGAGGCCGACGCCGTGCTCGGCTTCGACGCGTACGCCCGGATCGGCGACCGGCTCGACGACGTGCTCGCCGGCCGGCCGGTCGCCGCGCACACCCCCGTCGACCGCCGCACGCTGCTGCCGATCACGCCGGTCCGGCGCCGGGCCGCGTCGGCGTCGGTCGCGATCCCCGGGCACGCCGTGCCGTCCGCCACCGGCGCGGTCACCATCCCGGGCCCTCCTCCACCCGGTCGCGATCACGGTCACCAACCGGCCGACCAGGGCAGCCCCGGCAGTGCGCGGCCTGCTGGTGGCCAGGGTGGCGAGCCGGATCGCGGCGGGCCGGGGTGGGCGCCGCCGGTGCTGCGGCGCCGGCTGGACGACTCCCCGGTCGCGCCGCTGAAGCTCGCCTCGGGCTGCGACCGCCGGTGCGCCTTCTGCGCGATCCCGTCGTTCCGCGGCTCGTTCGTCTCCCGGCCGCCGGAGGAGCTGCTCGCCGAGGCCGGCTGGCTCGCCGGGCAGGGCGTGCGCGAGCTGGTCCTGGTCAGCGAGAACTCCACCTCGTACGGGAAGGACCTCGGTGACCTGCGGCTGCTGGAGGCGCTGCTGCCGGCGCTGGCCGCGGTGCCGGGGATCGTCCGGGTCCGGGTGTCGTACCTGCAACCGGCCGAGACCCGCTCGTCGCTGATCGAGGCGATCGCCACCACCCCGGGCGTCGCCGCGTACTTCGACCTGTCCTTCCAGCACGCCAGCGAGCCGGTGCTGCGCCGGATGCGCCGCTTCGGCAGCACCGGCCGCTTCCTCGCGCTGCTCGACGAGGTGCGGGCCGGGGCTCCGGCGGCGGGCGTCCGGTCCAACGTGATCGTCGGCTTCCCCGGCGAGACCCGCGCCGACGTCGCCGAGCTCGCCCGGTTCCTGACCGCCGCCCGGCTGGACGCGGTCGGCGTCTTCGGCTACTCCGACGAGGACGGCACCGAGGCGGCCGGCCATGCCGGCAAGCTGCGCCGGGACGTGCTGGACCGCCGGGTCTCCCGGCTCGGTCGGCTGGTGGAGGAGCTGATGGCCCAGCGGGCCGAGGAGCGGCTCGGCGAGACGGTCGAGGTGCTCCTGGAGTCGGTGGACGGCGCCGAGGGGGACGGCCGGGCCGCGCACCAGGCACCGGAGGTCGACGGCGGCACGACGGTGACCGGGCTGCCGGCCGGCGCCGGGGTCGGCGACCTGGTCCGGGCCCGGGTCACCGGCAGCGCCGGCGTCGACCTCAGCGCCGGGTACCTCGGCACCGTCGACGGCCTCGGCTCGCCCGGCGCCGCGGGCTTGGCCCGGGCGAGCGGGCATTGAGCGGGCGCGAGCGGACATGAGCGAGCGCGAGGGCTCGCAGCGCGAGCGGGGAGCGAGGAGGGCGGTGCGGCCGGCGCTTGCGCCTGCCGGGCCGGCCGAGGAGCGGGCATGAGCGCGGTCGTACCCGATCCGGCTGCCACGCCGCCGCAGACGGCCCGGGTGGCCAACGTCGCCAACGCGCTGACCCTGCTGCGGTTGCTGCTCGTCCCGGTCTTCGCGCTCGCGCTGTTCCAGCAGGACGGCCAGAGCACGACCTGGCGCCTGGTGGCCTGCGCGATCTTCGTCGTCGCCTCGATGACCGACCGCTTCGACGGCGAGCTGGCCCGCCGCCGCGGCCTGGTCACCGACGTGGGCAAGCTCGCCGACCCGATCGCGGACAAGGCGCTGACCGGCACCGCGCTGGTCGGGCTGTCCGCGCTCGACCTGCTGCCGTGGTGGGTGACCGCGGTGATCCTGGTCCGCGAGATCGGCGTCACCCTGCTGCGCTTCTGGGTGATCCGGCATCGGGGTGATCCCGGCCAGTCGCGGCGGCAAGCTCAAGACGCTGGCCCAGTCGGTCGCGATCGCGCTCTACCTGCTGCCGCTGGACGACGCGCTCGCGACCGTCGCGGCCTGGACGATGGGAGTCGCGGTCGTGCTGACCGTCGTGACCGGCATCGACTACGTGGCCCGGGCGCTGGCGTTGCGCCGTGCCGGCCGGCCGGCGGCCCGGTGAGCGGCGCCCCGCCGGCCGGCGCCGACGTCACCCCGGCGGCGGTGCTGGCCGCGCTGCGGGACCGCGGTGCCACCGTCGCGGTCGCCGAGTCGCTCACCGGCGGCCTGCTCACCGCCGCGCTCACCGAACCCGCCGGCGCGAGCACCGTCGTCCGCGGCGGGCTGGTCGTCTACGCCACCGACCTGAAGGCCGCGCTGGTCGGGGTGCCCGCACCGCTGCTGGACGCGCAGGGCCCGGTCAGCCCGGACGTCGCCGGTGCGCTCGCCGGCGGCGCCCGGGATCGGCTCGGCGCGACGTACGGGCTGTCGCTGACCGGGGTCGCCGGACCGGACCCGCAGGGCGGCGTCCCGGTCGGCACCGTCTTCGTGGGCATCGCCGGCCCCGGCGGCGGCGAGGTGCGCAAGGTCATCCTGGACGGCGACCGGGCCCGGATCCGGGACGCCAGCGTGCGGGCCGCCCTCACCCTGCTCGCGGAACGGCTGGCCGCCGACCGTTCGTTGGCCCGGACGACCGGGGAATCACCGAGCTGATTACATCGTTTCGCTTCTGGCGTACAGCACGGGTGACCGCGGCGCCGCGGTCGGGACCTAGAGGTACCGTGACGAGACGGACGACGACTACGGAAAGGGTGCGCCGATGACCCTGCTCCGCCGCGTGCTGGGGGAGACGCTGCGCGGCCGCCGGCTGCGGCAGCGACGCACCCTCCGAGAGGTGTCGGGAGCGGCCCGGGTGAGCCTGGGCTACCTGTCCGAGGTCGAGCGCGGGCAGAAGGAGGCCTCCTCCGAGCTGCTCGCCTCGATCTGCGAGGCGCTCGACGTGAAGCTGTCCGACCTCCTCCGGGAGGTCTCCGAGATGATGCGGCGGTCCGAGCGGGCCGCCGAGGTGGCCCGGATGCCGGGCCGGGTGATCCTGCCCGCGGCGGCCCGGACGCCGGTGCCGGCCGGGGTGGGCGCCGGTCCCGGGCCCGGCCCGGATCCCTTCGACGACCTCGGCGGCGCCTTCGAGGAGGCGGCGTTCGAGGAGGAGTTCGAGGCCGACGCCGGGGAGCCGGTCGGGGTCACCGACAGCGTGGCCGCCGCGCCGGCCCGGCCGGCCGAGCCCGGCGACGACGCCGAGCTGGACGGGGTGGACCTGGCCGAGCTGGAGACCGGCGACGGCCTCGGCGAGGTCGAGGTCCTGCTCGGCCTCACCGACCTGACGGGGCGCGGCGACGGGCCGTACGGGGCCCGTTGCCTGGCGGTGGCGGCAGCCTGACCGCCGCCAGACACAAGGAGCCGGGCCACTACGGCCCGGCTCCTTGCTTTCGGGGCGGCCGGGTGGGATCAAGTGAGCGTGCCGGACCGCGTACGCGACCCGTTGGACCACCTGATCCGCTCGACCGTGTCGACCTCGGCCGCGTCCGCCCCGCCGCGCCGGGCCGGCGGCACCCGGTCCCGGGCCGGCAACGCGATGGCCCGGACGAGGGCCGGCCTGCTCGACGGCGCCCTGCGGGTGGTGACCGCCCGCGGCACCCGGCGGACGACCATGAACGACATCGCCGCCGCGGCCGGGGTCGCGAAGGCGACCCTCTACAACCACTTCCGCACCAAGGACGACGTGTGGGCGGCCCTGGTCGAGTCCGAGGTGCGCGCCGTCGCCGCCGAGTGCGCGGGTCTCGACCTGGCCGGCGCGCTCACCCACGCCGCCCGCCGGCTGAGCGAGCACCCGGTGCTGCGCCTGGTCGCCGAGTCGGAGCCGGCCGCGCTGGCCGGCCTGCTCGCCCGCGGCCCGGCCTCGGCCGGCTGGCGAGCCGCCGAGGAGGCGGTCCGCGCCCGGCTGGCCGCCGCCGGGCTGGCCGGCGACGACCTCGTGCTGCGCTGGCTCGCCTCGCACCTGGCAGTGCCCGCCACCGGGCCGGCCGCCCGCACCGCGGCGGAGGCACTGGCCCGCGGGCTGCCGGCGACCGCGGAGCCCGCGGACCGGCTGGACCGTAGGGTCAGCGCATGACACGTGATCGACTGCAGGCCTGGCTGGACGCGTACGTCCGGGCCTGGCGCAGCTATGACCCGGAGGCGATCGGGGCGCTGTTCACCGAGGACGCGACCTACGCCTACCACCCCTGGGACACCGGCGACGCCGTCGTCCGCGGTCGGGACGCCATCGTCGCGGACTGGCAGGACGACGTGGACGAGCCCGGCACGTGGGAGGCCGAGTACCGGCCGCTGCTGATCGAGGGCGACCGCGCCACCGCCGTCGGGGAGAGCCGCTACTCCGACGGCAAGACCTACGACAACCTCTGGGTGCTGCGCTTCGACGGCGACCGGTGCGCCGAGTTCGTCGAGTGGTTCATGACCCGCCCCGCGCCGACCGGCTCCTGACCCGCCGGCGGAACCGCCGGAGCCGGCGGCACGTTCCACCGGCACCAGGGGAGGGCAGACGGTGACGTACGGGGAGCAGGCGGGCCGGTCGGGACTTCGCCGTGTGCTGCCGCTGCTGCTGGCCGCGGTGGTCGGGATCGCGCTGGTGCTGGTGGTCCGGGCCGCCGTCACCGACGGCGACTCGGGTGCGGACGGCGGTGCCGGCGGTGGTGGCGGCGCCGAGGCGGGCGGCGGCCGCACCGACTGCCTGCCGCTGAAGGTGACCGCCTCCTCGGAGAAGGCCGCCCTGCTGGCCGCGATCGCCGGCGACTACAACCGCGCCCAGCAGAGCGTCGACGGCGCCTGCGTGCAGGTGCAGGTGACCTCCAAGGCCTCCGGCGGCGCGGCGGAGGCGCTCGCCCGCGGCTGGGACGAGCGGGTCGACGGCCCGCGGCCGGACGTCTGGAGCCCCGCGTCGTCGTCCTGGTCGGTGCTGCTGCGCCAGCGCACCGCCGCCCAGGACAAGGGCGACCTGGTGCCCGACGAGACCCCGTCGATCGCCCAGACCCCGCTCGTCATCGCGATGCCGAAGCCGATGGCGGAGGCGCTCGGCTGGCCGGCCAAGCCGCTGGGCTGGGCCGACGTGCTCTCGCTGACCCGGGACACGCGCGGCTGGGGCGGCCGCGGCCACGCCGAGTGGGGCGCCTTCAAGCTCGGCAAGACCAACCCCGAGTTCTCCACCTCGGGCCTGAACGCCACCATCGGCGCGTACTTCGCCGCGACCGGCCGCTCCAGCGACCTGACCGCGCGCAACGTCGCCGACCCCAAGGTCGTCGCGTACATCCGGCAGCTGGAGAGCTCGGTCGTCCACTACGGCGACACCACGCTGACCTTCCTGGAGAACCTGTACTCCGCGGCGGAGGCCGGCCGCGGGCTGACGTACATCAGCGCGGTGACGGTCGAGGAGAAGTCGGTCTGGGACTACAACCAGGGCAACCCGTCCGGTGACCCGGCCACCCTCGGCAAGCGCGGCAAGCCCCGGGTGCCGCTGGTCGCGGTGTACCCGAAGGAGGGCACGCTGCTGTCCGACAACCCGTACGTGGTGCTCACCGCGGAGTGGGTGGACGCGGCCAAGCAGAAGGCCGCGCAGGCCTTCCTCGGCTACGTCCGCGAGCCGGCGCAGCAGAAGCGCTTCACCGACGCCGCGTTCCGCTCCGCGGACGGCAAGCCGGGTGCGGCGCTCAGCCGGGACAACGGCCTGCTCCCGGACGTCCGGCTCTCGGTGATCGACCCGCCGGCACCGGCCGTGCTGGACCAGGTGGCGCGGTCGTGGGGGCAGCTGCGCAAGCGGGCCCGGGTGCTGATGGTGATCGACGTCAGCGGCTCCATGAACGGCACCGTCCCGGGTGGCGGCGGCACCAAGCTCGAGCTGGCCAAGCAGGCGGCGTCCGGCGCGGTGAAGCGGCTGGCACCGGACGACGAGCTGGGGTTGTGGACCTTCTCCACCCCGCTGGGCGGGCAGTCCGAGCCGTGGACCGAGCTGGTGCCGACCGGGTCGGTGCGCTCGGTGCTGCCGAGCTTCCAGTCCAAGGTGGACGGTCTGGTCGCCGACGGCGGCACCGCGCTCTACGCGACCACCCGGGCGGCGGTCCGGCGGGTCCAGTCGTCCTTCGACCGGAGCCGGATCAACGCGGTGGTGCTGCTGACCGACGGCAAGAACGAGTACCCGGAGGACAACGACCTCGGCCGGCTGATCGGCGACCTCGGCGGCGAGGAGACCGACACCTCCGTCCGGGTGTTCCCGGTCGCGTACGGGGACAAAGCGGACCTCGGCGTGCTGCAGGAGATCGCCAAGGCGTCCCGCGCGGTCGCGTACGACGCCACCGACCCGGCGGCCATCCAGCGGGTGCTGGTCGCCGTGCTGTCCAACTTCTGACCCGGAGCGGGACACTACGGGCGTGGGCCGGCTGCGCGAGGAGCTCCTCGATCCCTGGGGCGGGGTCATCGCCGGGATCGCCGGCGGGCTCGCCTGGGCCGTGGTGCCGGCCGCCGGCGCCGTCGCGCTGCCGGTCGGGCTCGGTGTCGCCGCGGCCGTCTACGGCGTCAAGGTCGGCGCCGGCATGCTCGCCCGCGGCCACCGCGCCGAGGACGAGCGGGTCGAGCGCGACGCACCGCCGCTGCGGCCGCCGCGGCGGGGCAGCCCGGCCGAGCAGTGGCTCGTCCGCGCGCAGCGGGCCGACCGGGAGCTGGCCGAGCTGGCCGGCGCACCGGACCATCCGGTCGCCCGCGGACAGCTCGCGGCGGTGCGCGAGGGGGCAGCCGAGGCGGTGACCACGATGCGGCGCTTCGCCGGTCAGGTGACCGCGGTCGAGGACGCGCTGGAGCGGGTCCCGGAGGCCCGGCTGAGCGCGGAACGGCAGCGGCTGACCGCCGCGGTGGCGGCGGCCGGCAGCGAGCGGCTGCGGGCCGAGCGGCAGCGGTCGCTGGACAGCGTGACCGAGCAGCTGGCGGTCGCCGGGCGGCTGGCGGCCGCGCGGGACACCCTGCTCGCCCGGATGCAGGCCACGGTCTTCGCGCTGGAGGGGCTGGTGGCGCGGGCGGCTGAGGTGCTGGCGATGTCCGCGTCGGCCGGCGTGGACAGCTCGGAGGACCGGCTCGCCGCGCTCAGCGGCGACCTGGACGGGCTGCGGGCCGGGCTGGCGGAGGCCGAGGAGGTCACCCGCCGGGTGCTGGACGGCTAGGCCGCGCGTCCGCGCACCCGCCGCGACCTGACACGATGGGCACCGGCACGGCGTACCGTGGGGTGCGCCGCAGGACAGGAGGATCCCGGACGATGGCCAACCCGTTCGTGAAGGCCTGGAAGTACTTCATGTCCTGGTTCGGTGCGCAGGTGGACGAGCGGGCCGACCCCAAGATCCAGATCCAGCAGGCGATCGAGGAGGCCCAGCGCCAGCACGAGGGGCTGTCCCGGCAGGCCGCCGCGGTGATCGGCAACCAGCGCCAGCTGGAGATGAAGCTGTCCCGGCAGATGTCCGAGGTGGAGCGGCTGCAGGCCTCCGCCCGGCAGGCGCTCACCCTGGCCGACCAGTCCCGCGCCAAGGGCGACGAGGCGAAGGCCGGCGAGTACGAGCAGACCGCGCAGGTCTTCGCCACCCAGCTGGTCTCCTCCGAGGCGTCGATGGAGGACCTCAAGGGCCTGCACGACCAGGCGCTGCAGGCCGCCGAGCAGGCGAAGAAGGCCGTCGAGAGCAACGCGATGCTGCTGCAGCAGAAGCTCGCCGAGCGCACCCAGCTGCTCAGTCAGCTCGAGCAGGCCAAGATGCAGGAGACGGTGTCCGCGTCGCTGCGGCAGATGTCCGAGCTGTCCGCGCCCGGCAGCACCCCCTCGCTCGGCGAGGTGCGGGAGAAGATCGAGCGGCGGTACGCGAACGCGCTCGGCCAGGCCGAGCTCGCGCAGAACTCGGTCGAGGGCCGGATGCTCGAGGTGCAGAAGTCCACTCTGGACATGGCCGGGTCGGCCCGGCTGGACCAGATCCGGGCGAGCATGTCCGGCGGGCAGCTCGCCGCGGCGCCACCGGTGCCGCCGACCCCGGCGGTGACCGACGGCCAGCCGGCCGAGCCGGTCGCCGAGCCGGCCCCGCAGGCGCAGCCCGCCGAGCAGCAGCGCGCCGACCAGGGATAGCCGTGTCGTCCGCCCGTGCCGCCGCCGGCCGAGCCGGTCGTTTGGCCGGCTGCGACCGGCCGGCCCGGGGCGCGAGCCTGCCGACTCGGCCCGGCCGGCCCCGCGTCGCGACGCGGCTGGCGCCGGGCGGCTGGCACGGGCAGGGGTTGTCATGATCGGGGTGGGGTGGTCCGGCGGCGGCAGCCGAGGCGGCGCCGGCCGGGACGTGCTGCGGGGACTGGCCGGGGACGTGCGTGAGTGGGCGGCCGAGCAGGCTCGGGTCGGCGTTCAGGACGGTCTCGCCGGGCTGCGCGAGGCGATCGGCCGGCGGCCGGACCCGGCCCGGCTGCACGCGAAGCGGGTCCGCCGCGCCCAGCGGTCGGTTGGCGTTCGCTCGGTCGCGGCCGGCGGGCTGGCCTGGGTGACCGCGACGGTCGGCGCCGTGCCGGGCATCGAGCTCGGTGAGGTCGCCTGGGGCGGCGCCACCGCCGTTGCCGCGGTGGGCGCGGTCCGGGCCGGGCGGCGGCTGGTCGAGCTGCGCCGCGTCCCCGTGCCGCCGGCGCGGCCGCGGCTGCCGGCGGGCCCGAGACGGCCGCCGCGGGGCTCGCCCGCTCGCCGGCCGCTGGACCGGCTCACCGAGCGGGAGCGGGCGCTGGCCGGCCTGCTCGTACACCTCGGCGCCGCCGCCGACGAGCCTCGCGCGGTCGCCGGGCACGCGGCGGCCGCGCTGCGCGAGCTCGGCGCGCGGGCCTCGGCTGTCGAGCTCGCCCGCCGGGGCGCGCCGGCGGAGTCGGCCGCCGGTCTCGACGCCGCGGTCGCCGGGCTGGTCGGGCAGCTGGAGACCGGCGTCGCCGGGTACGACGCGCTGGTCGTGGCCGCGGCCGAGGCGGTCGCCGCCGACGCGACCCTGCACGCGCGCGACCCGGTGCTGCTGGCGCGGCTCGCCGAGGCCACCGACTCGCTGGCCGGTCTCGCCGCCGGCCTGCACGAGATCACCCGCTGAGGCGTCAACCCTGCGCCCCTTGCCGGGAGTCGTGACGGGTGGAGGTGACCCGTGGCCCGCTGGAGCGACTCGGACTTCGACGCCTTCGTCGGGGCGCGGATGGGCTCGCTCGTGCGGTTCGCGTACGCCCTCACCGGAGACCTCGGGCACGCCGAGGACCTGGTCCAGACCGCGCTGGTGAAGGTCTACCTGCGCAGCCGGCGGATGGTGCCGGACGACCCCGAGCGGTACGTGCGGCGCGCCGTCGTCAACGCCAACCTCGCCCGGTTCCGCCGCCACCGGGTCCGCGAGTCCGCTGGTGGAGACCGCGCCCGAGGTCGCCGCGGTCCAGTCGGTCGGCTTCGACGCCGAGCAGGCGGACGAGGTACGCCGGCTGCTGGCCGGACTCAGCCCCCGGCAGCGCACCGTGCTCACCCTCCGGTTCTGCGCCGACCTGTCCGAGGCGGAGACCGCGGAGCTGCTGGGCGTGCGGGTCGGCACGGTCAAGTCGCTGTCGTCCCGGGCGCTGGCCCGGCTCAGGTCCGAGCTCGACCCGGCCACCCGCGAGTGGAGTACCCGATGAGCGACCGCGACGACGAGCTCGGCCGGCGGGTGGGTGTCCTGCTCGCCCCGCCGGAGGGCCTGCAGGCGCGTCCCGATGCCGGGCCGCTGCTCCGGTCCCGCGCCCGGACGGTGACCCGGGTGCGCCGGGGTGTGGCGTTCGGTGCCGCGAGCCTGGTCGCGGCCGTCGCGGTGGCGCTGACCGGCCAGCCGGCGCCCGACCGGCCTCCGGCATCGACTGCCTGGATCGGCGCGGGCTGGCTCACCACGCCGGTCGAGGTCAGCGCGGCGTCCGTCGCCGACGACCCGGGGTGCACGGGCAGCGACGACCTCGTCCGCGTCGGTCCCGACTGCCTGCGGGTCTCCGAGCCTGCGCTGGTCGTCCGCCAGGTGGTAGGCATGCATGTCGTCCCCCGCGCCGGAGGCGCCGCCAGCGTGGAGCTGGAGCTGGACAGCATGAATGGCGGCGAGTTCAGCTACCTCATCAACGTCAACCGCGGCCGGCGGCTGGTGACGTTCGTCCGTGGCGAGGTGCGAGGCGCCGCGCCGGTGATCGCGGATCAGCGGACCATGACGCTGGAGATCGCCATGGACAGCGTCGCCGACGCCGAGCAGCTCGCCGGCGAGCTCGGACCTCCAGCCGGGGTTCCCCTGGCTCGGGCCCGGCCAGCTCGCCACGCCGCTGGCGATCCGGCCCGTGCTCCGCCACACCTCGCCGCCCTGCTCCGGCCCGGCCGTCGAGCACGAGGGGGAGTGCCTGATCCTCGGCCCTGCGGTCGTCGCGATCCGCAGCGTCCGCTACCTGGACGTCCTGGGTCCGGACCGGTCGTCGAGCCAGCACCGGATCCTGATCGAGTTCGAGCCGGCCGACGGTGCGACGTTCGGCGCCTACACCGCCGCCCACCGCGGGCAGCGGATCGTCCTCGAGATCCGGGGCCGGCTGGTGGGCGGCATTGCGCCTGCGATCGAGGGGCGGATCGAGGAGACGCTCGAGATCCCGCTGCGGGACTACGACGAGGTGGAACGGGTGGTGACGCAGCTGCGGCCCTCGCCGGACACTCCAGCGAAGGGCGGCGGGTGAGGAACTCCAGCGACACGGTGTTCTGTCGGACGGTGGTGCGATGCTGCCGGCATGGTCGTCCAGGACTCGGCCGCGGCCGAGCTCGGGCGTGACCTGCGGGAGGACCGCAGCCCGGCCTAGCCTGGGCCGGCGCCGTTCCTCCGGCCGCCCGCGGGGCGCCCACCACGGTCGACGGCCGGCCGGCTCGGCTCGTGCGCGCGCAGATCGCCGGCCGACGGATCCGGCGGTCGGAGGGCGGCGAGGCGACGGGTGAGGAAGTCGCGGTCGGCGGCGTTGCCGGCCAGCTGCAGAGCCCGGGCGTACTCGGCGCGCGCCTCGTCCGGCCGGTCGAGCCGGCGCAGCAGGTCGGCCCGGGTCGCCGGCAGCAGGTGGAAGCCGGGCAGCCGCGGGTCCAGGCCGGCCAGCAGCGCGAGCCCGGCCGCCGGGCCGTCCACCTCGGCGACCGCGACCGCCCGGTTCAGCCGGACCACCGGCGAGCCGGTCAGCTCCTCCAGCAACGCGTAGAGCGCGGCGATCCGGGACCAGTCCGTCTGTGCCGCCGTGACCGCCCGGCCGTGCTCGGCGGCGATCGCGGCCTGCAACAGGTACGGCCCGGCGCGCCCGCCCCGCGCCGCCGCCCGCAGCAGGGCCTGGCCCTCGGCGATCTGCCCGGCGTCCCAGCGGGACCGGTCCTGCTCGGGCAGCAGCACCAGCCGCCCGCTCGCGTCCACCCGCGCGTCCCGGCGGGCGTGCTGCAGCAGCAGCAACGCGAGCAGGCCGGTCGCCTCCGGCTCGTCCGGCATCAGCGCGACCACCACCCGGGCCAGCCGGATCGCCTCCTCGCACAGCTCCCGCCGCACCGGCGCGTCCCCGGAGGTCGCCGAGTGGCCCTCGGTGAAGACCAGGTAGAGCACGGCCAGCACGCCGGCCAGCCGGTCCGGCAGCTCGGCGTCGGTCGGCACCCGGTACGGGATCGCGGCGGCGGCGATCTTCTTCTTCGCCCGGGTGATCCGCGCCGCCATCGTCGGCTCCGGCACCACGAAGGCGCGGGCGATCTCCGCCGTGGTCAGGCCGCCGAGCAGCCGGAGCGTCAGCGCGACCCGCGCCTCGGCGGCGAGCGCCGGGTGGCAGCAGGTGAACAGCAGCCGCAACCGCTCGTCCGGGATCGTCGACACATCCTCACCGCCCTCCCCGGCGACGCCGGCGCCCGGCCCGGGCCCGGCGTCCGGCACCACCAGCAGCGGCAGCCTCCGGGCCAGCGTCGCCTCCCGCCGGAGCCGGTCCAGGGCCTTGCGCCGCGCGGTGGTCAGCAGCCACGCGTCGGTCCGGTCCGGCACGCCGTCGCGCTCCCAGGCCGTCAGCGCGGTCGCGTACGCGTCCTGCAGCGCCTCCTCGGCCACGTCCAGGCTGCCGACGAGCCGGGTGAGCAGGGCGAGCAGGCGCCCCCAGTGCTCCCGGAGCGCCCGCTCCACCTCCGCCGCCGGGCTCACGTCGCCATGGCTGTGGCTCGCCTCCCTCACTTCGCGGGACGGACCTCCACCGTGTCGCTCGGCAGCACCGGGATCCGCTTCGCCCACCGCACCGCCTCGTCGATGGTGGGCACGTCGACCACGTAGAAGCCGCCGAGCTGCTCCTTCGTCTCCGCATACGGCCCGTCGGTCACCATCCGGCCGTCCCCGTCCGGCCGGACCAGCCTGCGCGGTGGCGCCGACGGCCAGCTCCGCGCTGTACGGCGAGGACACGCCGGCCGCCTTCATCTCGTCCATGAAGGCGAAGTGCTCGGCGTACAGCGCCTTGCCCGTCTCCTCGTCCAGCGCGGCGTACGCCGACTCGTCGATCTGGATCAGCAGCACGAACTCCATCTCACACCTCCGGTACGGGCATGACCGGCCGGACCTCCACGGCGCCGCCCGGCAGCAGCGGCAGCTGCTTCGCCCAGTGCAGCGCCTCGTCCAGGTCGGCGACCTCGACCTCGTAGTAGCCGGCCAGCTGCTCCTTGGCCTCCGCGTACGGCCCGTCGGTCACCAGCCGCTCGAGCCCGTCGCCGCTGCGCACCGTGGTCGCGGCGGCGGGCGGCTGCAGCGGCCGGCCGCCCCGCACCACCCCCGCCGCCGTGAGCTTCTCCAGGTAGGCGTCGTGCGCCGGCCACTGGGCCTGCAGCTGCTCCGCCGTCGCCGTCGCGGTCGCCTCGTTCGCGACCATCAGGAAGACGTACTCCACGTCGACCTCCCGTCGGGTGGCCCGGGTGGCCACCGTCACCCGCATGACGAACGGGCCCGGTCGGAATCGACAACCTCGGTGCCCGCTCCTCGGCCCGCACGCTCAGTCGGCGATCCGGACCCGGACGCGGCGGTTCTGCCGGCCCTTGTTCTCCACCTTCACCACCTGCAGCCGGCCGATCTGCCGGGTCGAGGCGACGTGGGTGCCGCCGTCGGCCTGCACGTCCAGGCCGATGATGTCGACGATCCGGACCTCGGTCTCCTCCGCCGGGATCAGGTTGGTCTGGGTGCGGACGATGTCCGGGATGGCCAGCGCCTCCTCCCGGGGCAGCACCGTCACCACGACCTTCCGGTCCGCGTCGACCTCGGCGTTGATGCGCTCCTCGACCAATGCCTTGAAGCCCTCCGGGAGCTCCGGCAGGTTGAAGTCCATCCGCGCCTCGCCGGGCTCCATGTTGCCGCCGGTGACCAGCGCGCCGAAGTCGCGGAACACCACCCCGCAGAGCACGTGCAGGCCGGAGTGGGTGCGCATCAGCATGCTCCGGCGGGCGTCGGAGACCGCTCCGGTGACCCGGGTGCCGGTGGCCGGGACCGGGTCGCCGTCGGCCGGCACCAGGTAGAGGTCGTCGCCCTTGAGCGTGCCGACGATCCGGGTCTGCACGCCCTGCCACAGCAGGACGCCGTGGTCCGGCGGCTGCCCGCCGCCACCGGGGTAGAAGGCGGACCGGTCCAGCACGACGCCGCGCTCCGGGTCGACCCCGACCACCGTGCACTCCCACTCGCGCAGGGTCGGGTCGGCCAGGTAGAGCCGCTCGGTGTGGCCGTGATGCGAGATGCCCATGGGCGAACCCTAGGGCGTGCCCTGAGCGGCGGGGGCGGGCTGGCAGCGGGGGCACCAGTAGGTGACCCGGGCGTACCCGGCGGGCCCCTGCTCGCCGACCTCGACCGGGGTGCCGCAGCGCCGGCACGGCCGGCCGGGTCGCTCGAAGACCCAGTGCGTCTCGCCGCGGCGCAGGCTGCCGGTGGTCGACTGCTCGGGATGGTCCCGGTTGGCCCGCAGCAGCCGGTGCGCGGTGGCGACCACCGCCGGCGCGTCCGGCACCTCGCCGACCTTCGCGTACGGCGACAACCCGCAGAGGAAGAGCGTCTCGGTCTTGTAGAGGTTGCCGACACCGGCGAGCACCCGCTGGTCGAGCAGCGCCTCGCCGACCGCCCGGTCCGGGTCGGCGGCGAGCCGGCGGGCCGCCTCGGCCGGGTCCCAGTCCGGGCCCAGCACGTCCGGGCCGAGATGCCCGACCACCCGGTCCTCCTCGCCGGTCGGCAGCAGCGCCACGTCGTGCAGCCGGTAGCCGACGGCCTGCCAGTCGGCGTTCTCCAGCACCGCGCGGACCTGGTGCGCCGGCCCGCCGCGCCACCGCTGCCCGGGCCGGAGCAGGTGCCAGCTGCCGTCCATCCGGAAGTGCGTGTGCAGGGTGAGACCGCCGTCGACCCGGGTCAGCATGTGCTTGCCGCGGGCGACGACCTCGGTGACCCGGCGGCCGGTGAGGTCGGCGGTGGCGTGTCGGGGCACCCGCAGGTCGAAGCGGGTCAGCACCCGGCCGGCGAGCGCCTCGTGCATGCGCTTGCTCGCCAGCCAGACCGTGTCTCCCTCGGGCACCGGTCAATCCTGCCCGTTCCCCGGCGGGCGCGGTGCCGGCCCCGCCTGCCGCCTGTCCGGATCAGCCGCCGAGTGCTGCTCGGCGCACGGGGACGCCGCGGCTGCGAGCGCCGCCCTGGTCACGCCGACTCGCCGATCCCCGAGCTGCGCGACACCGCGCGGCTGGACTGGGACGCGATGGACGAGTGGCTGGAGGAGGACGAGCCCGTCTACACCCATCCGCGCGACCCGTACACGCGCGTCGACATCCTGGCCAGCAGCCGGCACGTGCGGGTGGAGATCGGGGGCGTCACCGTCGCGGACTCCCGCGCGCCTCGGATGCTCTTCGAGACCGGGCTGCCGCCGCGCTACTACCTGCCGCTGCCGGACGTCCGCACGGACCTGCTCCGGCCGTCGACCGCCCAGACGCGCTGCCCGTACAAGGGGACCGCGGCCCTACTACTCGGTGGAGCTGGAGGACGGCCGCCGCTACGACGACCTCGTCTGGACCTACCGGCATCCGTTGCCGGAGAGCCAGCGGGTGGCCGGGCTCGTCGCCTTCTACGACGAGAAGGTCGACGTGTGGGTCGACGGCGTCCGGCAGGAGCGACCGAGCACGAAGTTCAGCTGACCCTCCCGCCCGAGCTGGTCACCGACTGCCCGAGCAGTGCCCGAGTGCCGCCCGCCTGCACGGCGACGCAGGGCGCGGACCGGGCGGCCCCCGCGACCACGGTGCAGACCGGCCGTTGCGCGGTGGGAGGTGTCCCTACCCGAGCTGCTTGACGAAGTGGTGGCTGGTGATCGCCATCCGCTCCCGGAAGTAGAAGCGGTGCGCGTCGAAGCGGTGCACGCCGGAGTCGAGGTCGAGCGCCGTACAGCCGGCCTCCCGGGCGCGGCGTTCGAGGTCGGCGAGCAGCGTGTGGCCCACGCCGGCGGAGCGGGCGTCCGCCGAGGTGACCAGGTCGTCCACGTAGAGCTTGCGGATCGTGTGCGTGCTGCAGACCAGCCGCCAGCCGGCGACGCCGGCGCACCGGTCCCCGTCGTACGCGGCCGTGAACCGCAGGCCCTGCGGGTGTCCCTCCGCGTACACCGCCGCGAAGCTCTCCTCGTCCAGGTGCGGGCGCAGCTCGCGCAGCACCGGCAGCACCTCCGCCGCCAGCCGCTCGTCCCCCGGCTCCAGGTCCACCAGCGTCACGTCCACCCCGCGCACGCTACTGCCCGCGATCGGGCGAGAAGGCGCTGCGGGACGGGGCACCTTGTCGCCCGAACCTAGGCGCGGAGGCGGAGGCCGCGGGGGGTGGGCCGGAAGCCGGCCGACTCGAGGGCGTCGGAGAGCGGGGAGGAGGCGTGGACGCTCTCCCCGTCGGCCCGCTCGACGGCGAGCCGACCGAGACCGCCCTCGCGGGCCGCGAGGGCCAGCGCGTCGGCGGCGGCCTGCAGCCGCGCCGGCTCCTCCGTCCAGGACAGCAGCGTCCGCCCGCCGCGCTCGACGTAGAGCGTCAGGCGGCCGTCGACCAGCACCACCAGGGCGCCCGCCTTCCGCCCGGGCCGGTGGCCCCGGCCCGCGCCCTCACCATCCACTGTGGACTCCCGCTCCGGCCACGGCAGCGCAGCGCCGAACGGCTGCGCCGGGTCCGTCGCCGCCAGCACCACCGCCGGCGCCGGCTCACGCCCACGGTCGGCGGTGCCGGGCAGGCGGTCACCGGCGTGGGTCCGGAGCCGGTCGACGGCGCCCGGCGAGGCGAACTGGGCCGCCCCGAGCGACTCGACGAAGTATCCGCGCCGGGCCCGGCCGGACTCCTCGGCCGCGCGAAGCACCGGGTAGACCGCGGCGAAGCCGCCCTGGACCCGCTCGGCGGCGACCGCCCCGCGGGTGAGCACGCCGTGCCGGTCGAGCAGCACCTCCGCCTGCGCGTGCGCCCGCCGGGTGACGTCCGCCGCCCGCTGCGGCACCCGCGACCACCGGCCGGCGGCGACCGGGGGGCCGGTGCGCGACGGCATCGCCGGCCGGCCCGCCCTGCCGTACCGGGCGCGGGTCGGCGCCCGGCGCCGGCCGGGAGCGGACCGCGCGCCCGGCGAGCCGAGCACCGCCCGCAGCGGCGCCAGCGTGTCGTTGGTGAGGTGACCGGACCACACGAGGTCCCACACCGCCGCGACCAGCGCCGCGTCGTCGGTCGAGCCGACCCGGTCGGACAGCGAGCGGAAGAAGAGCGCCTGGTCGCCGTCCAGCGCGGCGAGCACCGCCCGGTGCGACTCGGTCGGGTCCAGGTCGGACACCGCGGGCAGCAGCAGGTCGGCCACCTCGGCCGGCGCCAGCGCCAGCCAACCGTCGCCGCCGGGCAGCGACCCGACGCCGCACCAGGTGACCTCGCCGGCCGCGGTCAGCTCGTCGAGCAGGGCGGGGGAGTATCCGGCCACCCGGGACGGCAGCACCGTCGTCTCCAGCGCGGAGGCCGGCACGACCGCGCCGGCGAGCTGCTCGACGACCCGCAGCAGCCCTTCGGCCCCCCGCGTGCGCGAGCCGACCCCCTGCCACGCCGGCAGGAAGCGGGCCAGCGCCTCGGTCGGCACCGGCTCGACCTCCTTGCGCAGCCGCGCCAGCGACCGGCGGCGCAGCATCCGCAGCACCTCGGCGTCGCACCACTCCTGGCCGGCGCCGCCCGGCCGGAACTCGCCGGCCACCACCCGACCGGTCGAGGCCAGCCGCTCCAGCGCGCCGGACACGACCGCCACCCCGAGGCCCAGCCGGGTGGCGCAGTCGGCGGCGTGGAACGGCCCGTGCGTGCGGGCGTACCGCGCGACCAGGTCGCCGAGCGGGTCGCGGACCGGCTCGGTGAACGTCTCCGGCACCCCCACCGGCAGCGCAACGCCCAGCGCGTCCCGCACCCGGCCGGCGTCCTCGATCCCGAGCCACCGCTCCTCGCCGGCGACCCGCACCCGGATCGCCCGCCGGGCCGCCTCCAGCTCGGCGAGCCAGGCCGGCGTGGCGCCGCGGTCGAGCGCCTCCCGAGCGGTCAGGTCGCCGAGCAGCCGGAGCAGGTCGGCGGTGGAGTCGAGGTCGTACGCCCGGCGGTCGTCGGTCAGCCGCTGCACCTGCAGCTCGATCTCGCCGACCGCGTCGCCGTCGAGCAGCTCGCGCAGCTCCGCCTGGCCGAGCAGCTCGGCCAGCAGGGCGGTGTCCAGCGACAGCGCCTGCGCCCGCCGCTCGGCCAGCGGCGCGTCCCCCTCGTACAGGAACATCCCGACGTAGCCGAACAGCAGCGACCGGGCGAACGGCGACGGCTGCGGCGTGTCCACCTCCACCAGCCGCACCGAGCGCGACCGGAGCTCCTGCATCAGCCCCACCAGGCCGGGCACGTCGAAGACGTCCTGCAGGCACTCCCGCATCGTCTCCAGCACGATCGGGAACGACCCGTACCCGCTGGCCACCTGGAGCAGGTGGGCCGCCCGCTGCCGCTGCTGCCACAGCGGCGTGCGCCGGCGCGGGTCCCGCTTCGGCAGCAGCAGCGCCCGCGCGGCGCACTCCCGGAACCGGGACGCGAACAACGCCGACCCGCCGACCTCCGCGGTCACCAGCGGCTCGATCTCCTCCGGCTCGAACAGCGCCACCTCCCCGGACGGCGGCTCCCCGTCGGTCTCCGGCAGCCGCAGCACGATCCCGTCGTCGGAGTGCATCGACTGCACGTCCACCCCGTGCCGCTCGCGGAGCCGGGCGGTGATCGCCAGCGCCCACGGCGCGTTGACCTTCGCGCCGAACGGCGAGTGCACCACCAGCCGCCAGTCACCCAGCTCGTCGCGGAAGCGCTCCACCAGCAGCGTGCGGTCGTCCGGCAGGTGGCGGGTCGCCTCGCGCTGCTCGGCCAGGTACGCCAGCAGGTTGGCGGTGCCCCACTCGTCCAGCCCCGCCGCCCGCGCCCGGTCGGCCGCCTGCTGCTCGGACAGCCCGCCCAGCTCCCGCAGGAAGGCGCCCAGGGCGCGGCCGAGCTCCACCGGGCGGCCCGGCGCGTCGCCGTGCCAGAACGGCATCCGGCCCGGCTGCCCGGGCGCCGGCGTCACCAGCACCCGGTCGTGCGTGATCTCCTCGACGCGCCACGACGTCGAGCCGAGCAGGAACACGTCGCCGACCCGCGACTCGTACACCATCTCCTCGTCGAGCTCGCCGACCCGGCGGCCGGTCTCGCCGGCGCCGGCGACGAGGAACACCCCGAACAGACCGCGGTCGGGGATCGTGCCGCCGCTGGTCACCGCGAGCCGCTGCGCGCCCGGTCGGCCGGTCAGCGTGCCGGTCACCCGGTCCCAGACCAGCCGCGGTCGCAGCTCCGCGAACTCGTCCGACGGGTAGCGCCCGGACAGCATGTCGAGCACCGACTCCAGCGCCGAGGTGGGCAGCGTCGCGAAGGACGCCGCCCGGCGGACCAGCGCGGCCAGCTCCTCGACCGTCCACGGCTCCATCGCGACCATCGCCACGACCTGCTGGGCGAGCACGTCGAGCGGGTTGCGCGGATAGCGCATCGACTCGATCAGCCCGGCCTGCATCCGCTCGGCCACCACGGCCGACTCGACCAGGTCCCCGCGGTACTTCGGGAACAGGACACCCTTGCTGACGGCGCCGACCTGGTGGCCGGCCCGGCCGACCCGCTGCAGGCCGGCCGCCACCGACGGCGGCGCCTCGACCTGCACGACCAGGTCGACGGCGCCCATGTCGATGCCGAGCTCGAGGCTCGAGGTCGCGACCACGGCCGGCAGCCGGCCGGACTTCAGCTCCTCCTCCACCAGGGTGCGCTGCTCGCGCGACACCGAGCCGTGGTGCGCCCGGGCGACCACCACCGGTGCGCCCTCGGCCTGCCCGGACTGCGCCATGACCTCGGCCGGCAGCCCACCCGGCTGCCCACCCGAGCGCTGCCGCTGCGCCGGGTCGTGCCCGCCCCCGGCACCGCCACCCAGCGGGTCGCCCGGCGGGCCGTCCCGGCCCGGGCCGAGCGCCCGGTCGTAGTCCGCGAGGTCCTGCGGGGTCTCGCCGTGCTTGCGCTCGTACGCCAGCTCGTTGAGCCGGGCGGTCAGCCGCTCGGCCAGCCGGCGCGAGTTGGCGAACACGATCGTCGAGCGGTGCGCCTCGATCAGGTCGAGGACCCGCTCCTCGACCGCGGGCCAGATCGACGTCCGCGGCTGCGCCCCGGCGGCGGAGCCGTGCACCTCGCCCGCCGGCTCGCCGAGCTGGGACATGTCCTCGACCGGCACCACGACCCGCAGCTCGACGGTCTTGCGCGCCGGCGGCTGCACCACCTCGACCGCCCGCCCGCCGGCCAGGAACCGGGCGATCTCGTCGATCGGCCGGACGGTGGCCGACAGCCCGACCCGCTGCGCCGGCCGCTCCAGCAGCTGGTCCAGCCGCTCCAGGGTCAGCGCCAGGTGCGCGCCGCGCTTGGTGGCGCAGACGGCGTGCACCTCGTCGACGATCACCATCTCGACCCCGCGCAGCGACTCCCGGGCGGCGCTGGTGACCATCAGGAACAGCGACTCGGGCGTGGTGATCAGGATGTCCGGCGGCCGCCGGGCGAGCAGCCGGCGCTCCTCGGCCGAGGTGTCACCCGACCGCAGCCCGACCTGGATCTCCGGCTGCGGCCAGCCGAGGCGGACCGCAGCCTGCCGGATCCCGGCCAGCGGGGAGCGCAGGTTGCGCTCGACGTCGACGGCCAGCGCCTTGAGCGGGCTGACGTAGAGCACCCGGCAGCGGCGCTGCGGGTCGTCGGGCGGCGGGGTGGCCGCCAGCCGGTCGAGGGACTGCAGGAAGGCGGCCAGCGTCTTGCCGGAGCCGGTGGGCGCGACCACCAGGGTGTGCTCGCCGCGGGCGATCGCCTCCCAGGCGCCGAGCTGGGCCGCGGTGGCCGCCTCGAACGCGCCGCTGAACCACGCCCGGGTCGCGGGCGAGAAGCGGTCGAGCGCGTCCGGCATGGCACCCAGTCTGCCGGTCCGGTCCGACAGTTTCCGTCCTGCTCGCCACCGGCCCCGCGCCGGGCGAGACTGTGGGCATGCAGCGCACCCTCTTCGAGGCCGAGCACGACGCCTTCCGCGGGACCGTCCGCACCTTCATGGAACGGCAGGTCGCCCCGCGGCACGCGGACTGGGAGAAGGCCGGCATCGTCGACCGGGACGTCTGGGTGGAGGCCGGCAAGCAGGGGCTGCTCGGGATGGACGTGCCCGAGGAGCTCGGCGGCGGGGGAGTGGCCGACTTCCGCTACAACACCGTGCTGGACGAGGAGATCACCCGGGCCGGCGCCACCGGGCTCGGCTTCGGCCTGCACAACGACATCGTCGCGCCGTACCTGCTGAGTCTCGGCACCGACGAGCAGCGGCGCCGCTGGCTGCCCGGCTTCTGCTCCGGCGAGCTCATCACCGCGATCGCGATGAGCGAGCCCGGCGCGGGCAGCGACCTGCAGCGGGTGCGCACGCACGCCCGCCGCGACGGCGCCGACTGGGTGCTGTCCGGCTCGAAGACGTTCATCACCAACGGCATCAACGCCGACCTGGTGCTGGTGGTCGCCCGGACCGACCCGGACGCCGAGGGCGCCCGGGGCCTCAGCCTGCTCGCGGTCGAGCGCGGGATGGCCGGCTTCGAGCGCGGCCGCAACCTGGACAAGATCGGCCTGAAGGCGCAGGACACCGCCGAGCTGTTCTTCGACGAGGTGCGGCTGCCGGCGGAGAACCTGCTCGGCGGGCAGAACCGGGGCTTCGTCCACCTGATGGAGAACCTCCCGCAGGAGCGGCTGTCGATCGCGGTGGTGGCGGTGGCCGCCTGCGAGCGGGTGCTGGAGCTGACCCTGGAGTACGTGAAGGGCCGGCAGGCGTTCGGCCGGCCGATCGGCTCGTTCCAGCACAGCCGCTTCCTGCTCGCGGAGCTGACCACCGAGACGACCGTCGCGCGCACCTTCGTCGACGAGTGCATCCGCCAGCACCTGCTCGGCAACCTGTCCGTCTCGGACGCGGCGATGGCCAAGTGGTGGACGACCGACCTGCAGAACAAGGTCGCCGACTCCTGCCTGCAGCTGCACGGCGGCTACGGCTACATGACCGAGTACCCGGTGTCCAAGGCGTGGCTGGACGGCCGGGTGCAGGCGATCTACGGCGGCACCAACGAGATCATGAAGGAGATCGTCGGGCGCGGCCTCGGCCTCTAGCCTGCTGCCATGGGCCGCTACGCCGAGCAGTTCCGCCGCAGCCTGGACGACCCGGAGGGCTTCTGGGCGGACGCGGCGGCCGCCGTGCACTGGGACACCCCGCCGACCCGGGTGCTCGACGCCAGCTCGCCGCCGCTGTACCGGTGGTACCCCGACGCCGAGCTGAACACCTGCTTCAACGCGGTCGACCGGCACGTCGCCGCCGGCCGTGGGGAGCAGCTCGCGCTGGTCCACGACAGCCCGGTGACCGGGACGGTCCGCCGCTACACG
Organism: uncultured Actinomycetota bacterium; assembly: GCA_963785005.1. Classification (GTDB taxonomy): domain Bacteria; phylum Actinomycetota; class Actinomycetes; order Mycobacteriales; family CADCTP01; genus CADCTP01. The sequence continues at coordinate 451,162 of CAWATS010000007.1, read as the reverse complement.
TACGCGGAGCTGCGCGACGAGGTGGCCCGCGCGGCCGGGGCGCTGCGCGCGCTCGGGGTGGTCAGGGGCGACCGTGTCGTGGTCTACCTGCCGATGATCCCCGAGGCCGTGATCACGATGCTGGCCTGCGCGCGGCTCGGCGCGATCCACTCCGTGGTCTTCGGCGGCTTCGCCGCGGCGGAGCTGGCCACCCGGATCACCGACGCCCGGCCGCGGGTCGTCGTCACCGCCTCCTGCGGCATCGAGGGAGCCAAGGTGCTCCCGTACAAGCCGCTGCTGGACCGCGCCCTCGAGCTGGCCGAGCACGCCCCGGAACACTGCCTGGTGGTGCAGCGGCCGCAGCTCGTCGCCGACCTGGTGCCCGGTCGGGACCTCGACTGGGCCACCGCGCTCGCCGCGGCCGCGCCGGCGGGGTGCGTGACCGTCCGGGCGACCGACCCGCTCTACATCCTCTACACGTCGGGCACCACCGGCCGCCCCAAGGGCGTGGTGCGCGACAACGGCGGCCACGCGGTCGCGCTGCGGTGGTCGATGCCGAACGTCTACGGTGCCCAGCCCGGGGACGTCTTCTGGGCGGCCAGCGACGTGGGCTGGGTCGTCGGCCACTCCTACATCGTCTACGCACCACTGCTCACCGGCTGCACGACGGTCCTGTACGAGGGCAAGCCGGTCGGCACCCCGGACGCCGGGGCCTTCTGGCGGGTGGTCGCGGAGCACGGGGTGGACGTCCTGTTCACCGCGCCGACCGCGTTCCGGGCCATCCGCAAGGAGGACCCGAGCGGGGCGCTGCTGCGCCCGCACGACGTCAGCCGGCTGCGGGCGCTGTTCCTGGCCGGGGAGCGGCTCGACCCGGACACCTACCGGTGGGCGTCCGACCTGCTCGGCATCCCGGTGGTGGACCACTGGTGGCAGACGGAGACCGGCTGGCCGGTGGCGTCGAACCCGCTCGGCCTGCAGGCGCTGCCGGCCAAGGCCGGCTCGCCCACCGTGCCGCTGCCCGGCTACGACGTGCGGGTGCTGGACTCCGCCGGCGCCGAGCAGCCGGCCGGCACCGACGGCGCCATCGTGATCCGGCTGCCGCTGCCCCCCGGCACCCTGCCGACGCTGTGGCGGGACGACGAGCGTTACGTCTCCTCCTACCTCACCCGCTATCCGGGTCACTACCTGACCGGCGACGGCGGGCACCTCGACTCCGACGGCTACCTGTTCGTGATGGGCCGGATCGACGACGTGATCAACGTCGCCGGGCACCGGCTGTCCACCGGTGCGATGGAAGAGGTGCTGGCCGGGCATCCGGCGGTGGCCGAGTGTGCGGTGATCGGCGTCGCGGACCCGGTGAAGGGCCAGGTGCCGCGCGGCCTGGTCGTGCTCAAGGCCGGCGTGGACTCCCCGCCGGAGACGGTGGCCGAGGAGCTGGTGCGGCGGGTGCGGGAGGAGATCGGCGCGGTTGCGGCGCTGCGCCGGGTGGACGTCGTGCGGGCGCTGCCGAAGACCAGGTCGGGGAAGATCCTGCGAGCCTCGATGCGGGCGATCGCGGACGGCCAGGACGCGCCGGTGCCGTCCACCATCGAGGACCCGGCCGTGCTGGACGCGCTCCGCCCGGTGCTGCGCGACTGACCGTCAGCCCGCCGGGCCGAGCGGCTTGACCATGATCAGGCAGGGGTTGCCGGGCCACAGGTCGGCCAGCTCCTCCACCGGCAGGAAGCCCAGCGCCGCGTAGAAGAGCCGGGTCGCCGCGTACGCCTCGTCCGGGCGGGACGGGCCCAGCGTCTTGACGCTGAGCAGCTGGACGCCGTCCGCGACCAGGGACCGCTCCGCGGCCTCGACCAGTGCCCGGCCGACACCGCGGCGGTGCCAGGACCGCTCGACCGCCAGCAGGTGGATCTCCGCGGCGGCCGGGAAGTGCCGCTCGAGCAGCAGCGCGCCGACCGGCTCGGCGCCGGCCCCGGGCCTGGGCCTGGGCCTGGCGAGGAACGTCGGCAGCCGGCCGGCCGCCTCGACGTACTCGGCGACCGCGGACTCGATCCCGAACCACTCCGGCAGGCCGCGCAGCAGGCGCCGCACGGCCGCGGGATCGTTGCCGGCCGGGCCGACGCAGACGGTCGCGTCGAGGCGGGACGGGTCGGCGGGCACCGGCCGACCGTACGCCGGTCAGTCGTCGCGGCCGGTGCGGTGGAACTGCTGGACCAGCAGATCGGTGACGATCTTCGACGAGGCGGGTGACGACTTGGCGCCGCGGGTGACGACCCATGGGTCGTCACCCTTGAACGGAAGTCGTCACGCTTGAGCGGAAGTCGTCACGCTTGAACGGAGGTGGTCGCGAGCGTCTGCCGGTCAGTCGTCGTCGCGGCCGGTGCGGCGGAACTGCTGGACCAGCAGGATCAGCAGCGCGATCCCGCACCCGATGAAGCCCAGCTCGACCAGCAGTCCGACCGGGCCGTCGAGCATCACCGCCTCCCCGCCGGCACGTCGAACTCCTCGCAGACCGCCCGCCAGACCCGCTTGGCCTCCTCGCCGGAGTCCAGCGCCTGGTCCACCGTCCGGCCGCCGAGGGACTTCATGACGTGGTCGTGCGCGACCGACTCGGCGTACCCCTCGCCGAAGTGGTCGCGCATCCGGGTCCAGAACTCCGACAGCCGCACGGCGTCCAGGGTAGGTCGCCGCGCCGGCCCGGCGTGTCGGGGGTTGGTCGAACAGGTGTTCGGCTAGCGTGTCCACAGCGCGGGTCGAGATCCACAGATCGGCCTGTGCGGGCTGAAAACTGTCGGTGGTCCGGCCTAGCGTCTCCTCCGACAACGACCGTCCGCTCGAGGCGAAGGTGGAGACCCGATGCCAGCACTGGACCGCGACAAGGCGCTCGACGTCGCGCTCGCCCAGATCGACAAGCAGTACGGCAAGGGCTCGGTGATGCGCCTCGGCGACGAGATCCGGGTGCCGATGGGGATCATCCCGACCGGGTCGATCGCGCTCGACGTCGCGCTCGGCATCGGCGGCCTGCCGCGCGGGCGGGTGGTCGAGATCTTCGGCCCGGAGTCGTCCGGCAAGACCACGGTCGCCCTGCACGCGGTGGCCAGCGCCCAGGCGGCCGGCGGGATCGCGGCGTTCATCGACGCGGAGCACGCGCTCGACCCCGACTACGCCAAGGCGCTCGGCGTCGACACCGACGCGCTGCTGGTCTCCCAGCCCGACACCGGCGAGCAGGCGCTGGAGATCGCCGACATGCTGATCCGCTCCGGCGCGCTGGACGTCATCGTCATCGACTCGGTGGCCGCACTGGTGCCGCGGGCCGAGATCGAGGGCGAGATGGGCGACAGCCACGTCGGCCTGCAGGCCCGGCTGATGAGCCAGGCGCTGCGCAAGATCACCGGTGCGCTCAACAACGCCGGCACCACCGCGATCTTCATCAACCAGCTGCGGGAGAAGATCGGCGTCATGTTTGGCTCACCGGAGACGACGAGCGGCGGCCGGGCGCTGAAGTTCTACGCCTCGGTCCGGATCGACGTGCGGCGGATCGAGACGCTCAAGGACGGCGCCGACGCGGTCGGCAACCGCACCCGCGCCAAGGTCGTGAAGAACAAGGTGGCCCCGCCGTTCAAGCAGGCCGAGTTCGACATCGTGTACGGGCAGGGCATCAGCCGGGAGGGCTCGCTGATCGACGTCGGCGTCGAGCAGTCGATCGTCCGCAAGTCCGGCGCGTGGTACACGTACGAGGGCGACCAGCTCGGCCAGGGCAAGGAGAACGCGCGCAGCTTCCTGCGCGACAACCCCGACCTCGCCGACGAGATCGAGAAGAAGATCAAGGAGAAGCTCGGCGTCGGTCCCCGCCTCGACGAGGATCAGGTCGTCTCCGCCCCGGTCGACTTCTGAGCGATGACCACCGACGACCCGGGCGCGCCGTCGGCGAGCGGTCGAGCGGTCCGCACGGTGCCGCCGGCCGAGGGTCTCTTCGACCCGCCGGCGACGCCGGAGCCGCTGCCGGCGCGGTCGGGGCGGTCCGGCCGCCGGAGCGCCGGATCTGGCTCCGGATGGCGGCGCCGGGCAGATCGACCCGGTGGTGGGGAAGCCGGCCGAGAGGGCAGCCAGCCGGTGGCGCCCGGGCACCCGGAGGACTTTCCGGGCGACCCGGAGTCGGTCGCCCGGGCCATCTGCCTGCGACTGCTGACCGGCCAGCCGCGGACCCGGGCCGAGCTGGCGGCGGCGCTGGCCCGGCGCGGGGTGCCGCCGGAGGCGGCGGAGGCGGTGCTCGGGCGGTTCGCCGAGGTCGGGCTCATCGACGACCGGGCGTTCGCGGAGGCGTGGGTGGGCACCCGGCACGCGGGGCGCGGGCTCGCCCGCCGCGCGCTCGCCGCCGAGCTCCGCCGCCGCGGCGTCGACGAGGGCACCGCGGGCGACGCGGTGGCCATCCTCGACCCGGCCACCGAGGAGCGGACGGCGCGCGCGCTGGTCGGCCGACGGTTGGCCGCCACCCGCCGGCTCGACCCGCCGGTCCGGGTCCGCCGGCTGGTCGGGATGCTCGCCCGCAAGGGCTACCCGCCCGGGCTCGCGGTCCGGGTGGTCCGCGAGGAGCTGGCGGCCGAGGGCACCGACCCGGGCGAGCTGGCCGACCTTGACGACTCGGCCCCGGACGAGTCCTGACCGCCCGACCCGACCGCCCGACCCGACCGCCGGCCCGACGGCAGGCCCGACGGCGGACCGGACGGCCCGACCCGACCGGCGGGGCCCGGCGGTGTATCCGACCGCCGGACCGACCGGCGCGCTCGACCGCCGGACCGACCGCCGGCAGGCCCGACGGCCACACCGTCGACGGGACGTCGAGACGGTTCCACCGTGCCTCGCGGCTGGCCTTCCTTGACCGGCCGGTAGGGCGGACCTAGCCTCAGCGGCACGAGGAGTCCACCTCGCGCCCGGGTCGACCGGCTCCGGACGCGACAGACATAGAGCACCCGGTATGACCTCCCCGTCCGCCCCAGCGGACGACTGTGTTGCAACGCCGCAGGTCAGCGCACCTGCCGGAAGCGTCGCGTCGGCAGCCGGCCGTCGCGACGGTCGCCGGGTCGGCGACGTCCCGCGCCGAGGTCCTCCTCACCGTGACCGTGCCGCGTGCCCGCAGCACTCGGCCCACCGGGACGGAGGTGGGTGCGATGTCGACGCCAGTCGAGATCGTCCTGGTGGTGGCGGTGCTGGCGCTGCTCGTCGCGGTCGGCTTCATGGTCGGTCGGGTGCGCGCCGCCGAGCGCCGCCCAGGTCCAGCAGCCCGCCCGGCCCCCGGCGCCGCCCGCACCCCCGCCGAGCCCCGCTCCGCCCGCGTCGTCCCGATGGACGCCGCCGACGGCGCGGCCGGCGGCCCGGTCCGCCCGGCGGCGAGCGACGTCCCGGCCGACCTGCTGGCCGAGGCCCGTCGCACGGTCGAGAACGAGCTGTCCACCCTTCGCCTGGACGCGGTCCAGGCTGCCGCCGCGACCCGCGCCGAGGCGGACAGCATGGTCGCGAACACTCGCCGGCTGGCGGAGGCGGAGGCGGAGGCGGTTCGCCGCGGCGCCCGGTCCGAGGCCCAGGCGATCCGCGCCGCCCTGCAGGCCGAGGCGGAGAAGTCCCGCCGGCAGGCCGAGATGGAGGTCTCGACCAGCCTGCTGGAGGCGCGCCGGCAGGCCGAGCTCGACGCCGCCGAGATCACCGAGACCGCCCGCGCCGTCAAGCTCGACGTCGAGCGCCGCGAGGCCCGGCTCGCCGAGCGGGAGGAGCGCCTCGACGCCGAGAGCCGCCGGCTGGAGCAGCGTGACCTGGAGCTGGCCGCCGCCGAGCGGGCGCTCGCCGGGCGGGAGGACGAGCTCGAGGTCCGGGCCGGCGAGCACGAGCGCGAGCTGGAGCGCGTCGGCGGGCTGACCGCCGCGGACGCCCGGTCCGAGCTGCTGCGCACGGTCGAGGAACGCACCCGGCGCGAGGCCGCGATCCTGGTCCGGGACCTGGAGGCGGAGGCGCAGGCCGAGGGCGACCAGCGGGCCCGGCGGATCGTGGTCGACGCCATCCAGCGGGTCGCCAGCGAGCAGACCGCGGAGAGCGTGGTCAGCGTGCTGCACCTGCCCGCGGACGAGATGAAGGGTCGCATCATCGGCCGCGAGGGCCGCAACATCCGGGCGTTCGAGTCGGTGACCGGGGTCAACCTGATCATCGACGACACTCCCGAGGCGGTGCTGCTGTCCTGCTTCGACCCGGTCCGCCGCGAGATCGGCCGGATCACGCTGGAGAAGCTGATCCTCGACGGCCGCATCCACCCGCACCGGATCGAGGAGGTCTACGAGCGCAGCAGGGAGGAGGTCGAGGAGCTCTGCGTCCGGGCCGGGGCGGACGCCCTGGTCGAGGTCGGCCTGTCCGGCGTCCACCCGGAGCTGGTGACGGTCCTCGGGCGGCTGCGCTACCGCACCTCCTACGGGCAGAACGTGCTCAAGCACCTGGTGGAGACCGCGCACATCGCCGGGATCATGGCGGCCGAGCTCGGGCTGGAGCCGGCGCCGATCAAGCGCGGCGCGTTCCTGCACGACATCGGCAAGGCGCTGACCCACGAGGTGGAGGGCAGCCACGCGCTCGTCGGCGCCGAGCTGGCCCGCAAGTACGGCGAGAGCGAGGACGTCGTGCACGCGATCGAGGCGCACCACAACGAGGTGCCGCCGCGGACCGTCTCCGCCGTGCTGACCCAGGCCGCGGACGCCTGCTCGGGGGGTCGGCCGGGCGCCCGCCGGGAGAGCCTCGAGTCGTACGTCAAGCGGCTGGAGCGGATCGAGGAGATCGCCTCCGGCAAGCCCGGGGTCGAGCGCGTCTTCGCGATGCAGGCCGGCCGCGAGGTGCGGGTGATGGTGCAGCCGGAGCGGGTCGACGACCTGACCGCCCAGCTGCTGGCCCGCGAGGTCGCCCAGCAGATCGAGGACGAGCTGACCTACCCGGGCCAGATCCGGGTCACCGTGGTCCGGGAGTCCCGGGCCACCGAGATCGCCCGCTGAGGGCGCCCGGCGGGAAGTCGGGAGCAGGTGGACGGGTCGTCGTCGACCCGTCACATACGGATATGGACGGCGATTTCGTCGCTCGGGTGCCCTAAGCTACGGCCCACGATCGGGAGGAGGGCCGTGGCCGTGCGCGCCGGAGTCGCCGTGGTGCTGGCGGCCGTCGCCCTCGCCGCCTGCACCGGCCAGGGCGACGCCACCCCGCTGTCGGCCGGCGGCGGGTCGGCCCGGCCGACCGGCCCGAGCGCCACCCCGTCCGGCTCGGGTGCGGCGGCGCCGGCGCCGGGCTCCTCGGTGCTGACCAGCGGCGTCGTGCGGCTGACCGTGCGCCCGCAGGACGCGGCCCAGCGGCAGGTCCTGCAGGCCTACCTCGGCTTCTTCGCGGCGTACGCGGACGCCCTCGGCAGGGGCGACGCCGCCTCCGCCGAGCTGCGCCGGCGCACCACCCCCGCCGCGTTCGCCGACTTCTCCCGTGGCATCGCCGGCAACGCGAAGGACGGTCTGACCCTGCGCGGCCCGGTGACGCTGCGGCCGGCCCTGCAGGCGGGCGGGTCCGGCGCGCTGACCGTGGTCCTCGTCGACTGCCTGGACGCCAGCCGGCAGCGGTTCCACGACCGGTCCGGCAAGCCGACCGGTGACGTGGGGCGGCGCCGGCCCGTCCAGGTCCAGCTCGTGGACACGCCGTCCACCGTCCGTTACGTCGTCAGCGCCCTGAGTGCGGGGCCTGCCAGCGCATGTGAGAGGTCGGGATCGTGAGACTCCGCAGTCGGTTCGTCATCGCCTCGGCGAGCGCCGCCGTGCTCGGGCTGGCAGTCGTCATGGCGCCCGGCGCGTCCGCCGACCCGCCGGGCGACTACACCGACGTCACCAGCGACCCGCACGGCTGGACCGCCCTCGCCGGCCACGTCCGGCTGTCCGGCGACACCGGCGGCAACGGCACGCCGAGCTACGACGGCGGTGCGCCGCCGTTCGTCCCGTGCGTGTGGCAGGACGGGATGGGCACCGCCGAGATGGCCGACTGGGCGAAGGACAACGTCACCGGCGACCGGATCGGGACCGACGGCTACAGCTACATGGGCCTCTACGACGGGCACCGGTCCCCGACGCTGGCCGAGTTCGAGCGGCGTCGCGGCGACACCAGCGGCGCCTGGTACATCAAGGACTGCGTCCGCCCGCCCGCGTACGTGGGCGTGGAGACCGGCTCCAGCGCCGCCATCCAGGCGCTCTACCGGCAGTTCGTCGATCCCGACACGGCGGCGATCGTCTGGTCGACGACCGGGCCGCCGGCGCCACCGGTGACGCCGCAGATGCTGGTCTGGTTCGCCGAGCGCGCGCTGCTGCTGCTCGCGCCGGACATGCGGCACAGCCCCGTGGGAGCGGGCACCGTCCGGCTGCCGACCTGGTTCTGGTCCACCGACCGGGACGTCCGGCTGGTGCGGGCCAGCGTCGGCCCGGTGTGGGCGGAGGTGCAGGCCACCCCGGAGCGGATCTCGGTGCGGGCGACCGGGCCGGACCCGTCCTCGCTCGCCTGCCCGGACCTGGGGCCCGACGGCACCAACGCCGGCGCCGGCGCCAGCTCGTGCTCGATCACCTTCGCCCGTGCCGGGCGGTACGGGCTGTCCGCGGCGACGTCGTACTCGGCGCTCTGGCGCGGCAGCGACGGCTCCGGCGGCGGGCTGGCCGACAAGACCGGCCCCGCCTGGGCGCAGCCGGCCTTCCTGGTCAACGAGGTGCAGGTGGTCAACGGCAGGCGCTGATCAGCGGGCGACCGGCTCGCGCACCGGCTCCGGCGCGGCGCCGCCACCGCCCATCTCGGCGCCGGGGTCCAGCTTCGGCGCCCGCTGCCCGGCCCGACCGCTGCGCCGCTCCAGCCACGACGCGAGCCAGCCCAGCAGCAGGTTGATCACGATGAAGATCGCCGCGACCAGGATGGTCGCCTGCAGCGTGTTGCTGAACTCGGTGCCGATCTGGTTCGCCTGGCGGAGCAGCTCCACGTAGCCGATGACGTAGCCGAGCGCCGAGTCCTTCAGCAGCACCACGAGCTGCGAGATCAGCACCGGCAGCATGAAGCGGATCGCCTGCGGCAGCAGGATCAGCCGCAGCACCGCGCCCTTGCGCAGGCCCAGCGCGTACGCGGCCTCCGACTGCCCGCGCGGCACCGCCAGCACCCCGGCCCGCACGATCTCGGCAATGACCGCCCCGTTGTAGAGGGTCAGCCCGAAGACCACCGCCGCGAAGGCACTGATCGACTGGCCGGTGAGGGCGAACGAGCCGAAGAACGCGAAGAAGATCAGGACCAGCAGCGGGATCGCCCGGAACAACTCGACCACCGCGCCGGCCGGCGCCCGGATCCACCGCTGGTCGGACAGCCGGCCCAGGCCGAGCACGACACCGAGGATGAGCGCCAGCACGCCGGCGACCACAGCGGCGCGCAGCGTGCCGATCAGCCCCGGGATGAGGATGTTCTCCCAGACGTCGGCTTGGACCAGCGGCGACCACTTCTCCGCCGCCCACTGGCCCTTCTCGTCGAACTTGACGTAGACGTAGTACGCCAGGCCGAGCAGCAGCACGGCGAACAGGGCGCTGAGCCACCGGTTGCGGCTGCGGGCCCGGGGTCCCGGGACGTCGTAGAGGACGGAGCTCACGCCGACCTCCGCTCCGCCGGGCGCCCGCCCGAGCCCGCCCGGCGGGCGAGCAGCCGCGAGGCGGTCATCGCAGCACCGCCGCCCGCCGAGCCGCCCACCCGAACAGCAGCCCCATCGGCAGCGTCAGCACGACGAAGCCGAGCGCGACCCCAGGAAGATCGCGAAGACCTCGCTCTCCGTCTCGATGAGGTCGCGCATGACCCCGGCGGCCTCGGCGACGCCGATGGTCGCGGCGATGGTGGTGTTCTTGGTCAGCGCGATGAGCACGCTGCCGAGCGGTGCGATCACCGACCGGAACGCCTGCGGGAAGATCACGATCCGCAGCGACTGCCCGAAGCTGAGCCCGATGGCCCGGGCCGCCTCGGCCTGCCCGACCGGCACCGTGTTGATGCCGGACCGGATCGCCTCGCACACGAAGGCCGAGGTGTAGGCGACCAGCCCGAGCACGGCCAGCCAGAAGTTGTTCGTCTTGATCGTGTCCGAGAACTCCAGCCCGAGGGTGGCCCCCAGGCCGGTGGCGGAGAAGAAGATCACCAGGGTGAGCGGGGTGTTCCGCAGCGTGGTGACGTAGGCACCGCCGGCGCGGCGCAGCACCGGCACCGGGGAGACCCGCATCGCCGCCAGCAGCGTGCCGAACAGCAACGACCCGATCGCGCTGGCCACGGTGAGCTTCACCGTCAGCCAGAAGCCCCCGAGGAGCACGTCCAGGTTGTCGAGGAGGACCTGCATGCCACCCCTTCACCGAGTCCCCAGCGCCGGGGCGTCCGCGGCTCGGGTCGGGGCCCGAGCCGCGGACGACCGGTCGGTCAGTACTTCTCGAGCGGCGGCGCGGCGGCCGGGATGGGGTAGCCGGACGGCCCGATGGTCTTGGTCAGGGCGGCCTTCCAGGTGCCGTCCGTGAACGCCTTCTCGATCGCCGCGTTGACGGCGTCCCGGCCGGCCTTGTCGTCCTTCTTCATGCCGACGCCGTACTTCTCGGTGCTGAACGGCTTGCCGACGACCTTCAGCTTGCCGGGGTTCTGGGCGGCGAAGCCGGCGAGGATGATGTCGTCTGTGGTCACCGCGTCGACCTGGCTGCCGAGCAGGGCGTCGACGCACTTGGAGTAGCTGTCGTACTCCTGCAGCTGCACCTTCTCGGCGTACTCCTTCTGGATCTTCTGCGCCGGGGTGGAGCCCTTCACCGAGCACAGCTTCTTGTTGTTGTTCAGCGACTCGGGGCCGGTGATGTCGGTGTTGTCGTTGCGTACCAGCAGGCTCTGGCCGGCCACGAAGTACGGGCCGGCGAACGACACCTTCTCCTTGCGGGTGTCGGTGATGGAGTAGGTCGCCAACACCAGGTCGACCTGGCCCTGCTGGATGAACGGCTCCCGGTTGCTGGACACCGTCTCCTTCCAGGTGATCCCGGACTCCTCGACGCCCAGGTCCTTCGCGATGATCTTCGCCATCTCGACGTCGAACCCGCTGTAGGAGCCGTCCGCGCTGCGCAGGCCCAGCCCGGGCTGGTCGTACTTGATGCCGATGATCAGCTTCTTGTCGTTCTTGGCCTTGTCGACGACGGAGGCGGCAGCGCCGCCGCCGCCTCCGCTCTCGTCGTCGCCACAGGCGGTGAGGGCCAGCGCAAGCGCGGCCACACCCGCGGCCACAGTGCGCAGTCGCATCGGAGGGTCCTTTCGTGTGTCAGTGGGTCAGGATCTTGGACAGGAAGTCCTTGGCGCGCTCGCTGTCCGGGGCGCTGAAGAACTGGTCCGGCGCCGACTGCTCGACCAGCCGGCCGTCGGCCATGAACACGACCCGGTTGGCCGCGCGGCGGGCGAAGCCCATCTCGTGGGTCACCACGACCATGGTCATGCCGTCGCGGGCCAGGGACGTCATCACCTCGAGCACCTCGTTGATCATCTCCGGGTCGAGCGCGGAGGTGGGCTCGTCGAAGAGCATGAGCTTCGGCTCCATGGCCAGCGCCCGGGCGATCGCCGCCCGCTGCTGCTGGCCGCCGGAGAGCTGGGCCGGCAGCTTCCGGGCCTGGTTGGCGATGCCGACCCGCTCGAGCAGCGCCAGCGCGCGCCGCTCGGCGTCCGCCCTGGAGCGCCGCCGCACCTTCACCGGGCCGAGCGTGACGTTCTCCAGGATCGTCTTGTGCGCGAAGAGGTTGAACGACTGGAAGACCATCCCGACGTCCGCGCGCAGCCGGGCCAGCGCCTTGCCCTCCGCCGGCAGCGGCTGGCCGTCGACGGCGATGGTCCCCGAGTCGATCGGCTCCAGCCGGTTGATCGCCCGGCAGAGGGTGGACTTGCCGCCGCCGGACGGGCCGATCACCACCACGACCTCGCCGCGGTCGATCGTGAGGTCGACGTCCTGCAGCACGTGCAGCGGGCCGAAGTGCTTGTTGACCCGCTCCATGACCACCAGCGGCGGGCCGTCCGGAGCAGCCGGGGTGCTCCCGGTGCCGCCGTCGCCGTCTGCCATGCGACGCACCATAGCGCCACCTTGCGACGCCCCAGGACGGTCCGCCCGCGTCTGGCGGCGTTCGTGGCCGGACCGAGACCTGGGCGCCGGCCCGGGGGGTGCCGGGGCGGTGCGGGATACCCTCTTCTCGCCATGAGCGAGTGCGAGGGCCCGCAGCACCAGCGGGCAGTGACGGCGGCCGCCCGGACGTACGAGGTCCGCACCTTCGGCTGCCAGATGAACGTGCACGACTCCGAGCGGCTGGCCGGCCTGCTGGAGGGCGCCGGCTACCTGCGGGCGGCGGCCGGCTCGGCCCCGGACGTGGTCGTGCTGAACACCTGCGCGGTCCGGGAGAACGCGGACAACAAGCTGTACGGGAACCTCGGCCACCTGCGCCGGTCCAAGGACTCCCGCCCGGGCATGCAGATCGCGATCGGGGGTTGCCTCGCGCAGAAGGACCGCGGCGAGATCACCCGCCGCGCGCCGTGGGTCGACGTCGTCTTCGGCACCCACAACCTCGGCTCGCTGCCGGTGCTGCTGGAGCGCGCCCGGGTCGAGGCCGAGGCACAGGTCGAGATCCGCGAGTCGCTGGAGACGTTCCCGTCCGTGCTGCCGTCCCGGCGCGACTCGGCGTACTCGGCCTGGGTCGCGATCTCGGTCGGCTGCGACAACACCTGCACCTTCTGCATCGTGCCGTCGCTGCGCGGCAAGGAGCGCGACCGGCGGCCGGGCGACGTGCTGGCCGAGGTGACGGCGCTGGTGGAGCAGGGCGTGCTCGAGGTGACGCTGCTCGGGCAGAACGTCAACTCCTACGGGCGGGAGTTCGGCGACCGGCACGCGTTCGGCCGGCTGCTGCGGACGGTCGGCGCGGTCGACGGCCTGGAGCGGGTCCGCTTCACCTCGCCGCACCCGCGCGACTTCACCGCCGACGTGATCGAGGCGATGGCCGAGACCCCGGCGGTGTGCCACTCGCTGCACATGCCGCTGCAGTCCGGGTCGGACGCGGTGCTGCGGGCGATGCGCCGCTCGTACCGGCGGGACCGCTACCTGGGCATCCTGGCGCAGGTGCGGGCGGCGATGCCGGACGCGGCGATCACCACGGACATCATCGTCGGCTTCCCCGGCGAGACCGAGGCCGACTTCGCCGACACGCTCGACCTGGTGCGGCAGGCGCGGTTCGCCGGCGCCTTCACCTTCCAGTACTCGCCGCGTCCCGGCACGCCGGCCGCCGCGATGGACGGGCAGCTGCCGCGGGCGGTCGTCCAGGAGCGGTACGAGCGGCTGGTGGCGCTGCAGGACGAGCTGTCGCTGGCGGCGAACCGGGCGCTGGTCGGATCGACCGTCGAGGTGCTCGTCGCCGAGGGGGAGGGACGCAAGGACGCCGCCACCGGCCGGCGCTCCGGGCGGGCCCGGGACGGGCGGCTGGTGCACTTCTCCTGCGGCGGCGAGGTGCGGCCGGGCGACGTGGTGACCACGGCGGTCACGTACGGGGCGCCGCACCACCTGGTCGCGGACGGCCAGCCGCTGGCGCACCGGCGCACACCTGCCGGTGACGCGCACCAGGCCGGCCGGGCACCGGCGACCCCCGCGGCGCCCGGCGTGCTGCTCGGGATGCCGTCCGTCCGGAGCTGAAACCTCTCGGCGTCGCTCGCTAGGGTCGCGGGCATGCCGACCCCCAAGGACGACCGAGCCGAGCCTGCGCAGGTCGCCGACGAGCACACGCTGCTGGAGGGGTTCCTCGACTTCCACCGGCAGACGCTGCTGTGGAAGTGCGCGGAGCTGACCGACGACCAGCTGCGGGAGCGGCCGGTGCCGCCGTCGCAGCTGTCCCTGCACGGGCTGGTCCGGCACCTCGCCGACGTCGAGCGCAGCTGGTTCCGGCAGCGCTTCGCCGGCCAGGACCTGCCGGACCTCTTCTACACCGAGGACAACCCGGACGGCGACTTCCTCGACACCGCCGACGCGGACCCGGCCGCCGACATCGCGACCTTCCGGGTCGAGGTGGAGGCCGCCAAGGCAGTGGCGCGGGGCCGGTCGCTGGACGACACCTTCACCGGCGCGCGGGGGACGTACTCGCTGCGCTGGATCTACCTGCACATGATCGAGGAGTACGCGCGGCACAACGGGCACGCCGACCTGATCCGCGAGCAGATCGACGGCGCGACGGGGGAGTGACGCCCGGCTCGCCGGCCGGGCGGCGGGCGGCACTAGCGGAAGGCGACGGAGACCTGACGGGGCAGGGTGACCGGCAGCCGGCAGGTCGCGGCGGTGCCGGCGGCCGCGCAGTCGCCGCCCCAGCGGGCGGCCGGGGAGGCGGTCAGGACCAGCACGGTGCCCTGCGCGACGCGTGCGGTGCAGGTCCCCGAGCAGGCGATGCCGGCCGCGTCGCCGGTCACGGTGCCGCGGCCGGCCACCGTGATCGAGACCGCGTACGAGAGCGGGACCGTCGCGGTCAGCGGCACCTGCAGCGCCGCCGGGCCCGGGACGGTCGGCAGCACCAGCTTGCCCCGCAGGTCCCCGCTCGCCCGGGACAGCACGGTCACCTCCAGCCGGCAGCCGTCCGAGGCCGCGGTCAGCGTGCGCCCGCCGCAGCTGTCGGCGGTCAGCTCGTACGCGGGGCTGCCGCGCAGCTCGGTCGGCCCGAAGCGGACCGGCCGCCGCCCCGGCCGGACCGTGACGGCCGCGGTCGCGGGCCGGCCGAACTCGAGCCGGCCGAAGTCCAGCTCGGCCGGCTCGAGGCGCGGCAGCAGGGTGCTCGGCGTCGGCCGCGGGGCCGCGCTCGTGCTGACCGCGGTCGACGGTGCCTCGGTGCGGCGGGTGACCCGCGGCCCGTCCCCGGCACACCCCGCGACCGCGGCCGTCACCAGCACGACGGTCCACACGCGACCCATGCGGCTCATGGAGGTCATCGCCGGTCGTAATCGCCTTCGGCAGTGCCTACGAACTCCGGTCGGCTCCCCGCTGGCCGGGCAACAGCCTAGACATCGGCAAGCAAGCTCAGGGCCGGGGTAGGCAGGTCGGCTGGTCTAGTAGTCGTAGCGCACGATCGCGCGCCGCAATGATGGCACGTGCACGACCCGGAACCCGGCGGCGAGGAACGCGCTGAGCGCCCCGACGTGCATCTCGCCCCAGGTGACGTCCTTGCCGGGGGCCGGCTTCATCGGATAGGCCTCGAGCGCCCGGGCGCCGTTGTCGCGGGCCAGGTCGATCGTGCCGCCCACCAGCGCGCGGCTCACGCCCTGGTGGCGGAAGCCGGCCCGGGTCACGAAACAGGTGACCGCCCAGATGCTCGCGTCGTCCTTGTTCTCGTTGCGGCCCTTCCACGTCGTCTGGCGCAGGTAGGTGTAGTCGCTGCGCGGTGCGAGCGAGCACCAGCCCACCGGCTCACCGTCGAGGTGCGCCACGAGTCCGTGTCCCTCGATCACCTGGTCGCGGAGCAGCTCGCGGCGGCCCTGGACGTCGTCGGAGTGCCGTGCGTACCAGCCCATCCGATAGCCCTGGCACTGGCAGCGAGCGGCCTGGCCCTTGGTGCCGAGGATCGTCTGGACATCGTCGAAGAGCGTCTCGCTGACCGGCTGGACGGTGATCGCCATCCGGCTCAGCCTTGCACATCACGCCACGACCACGGATGACATGACGAACGCCTGGGGCGGGCGCCACCCGATGAACGTCACCACGGTCCTCGGCTGGGCGGTCGGCGGCCGTTGCGGACGGTCAGCGGCGGACGGACCGCTCGGCTTCGGCGAGCCACTCCCGCCGGGCCGCGACCGCGGCCTCCGCCTCGGCCACCCGGTCGGAGTCGCCGCTCGCCTGCGCCTTCGCCAGCTGCGCCTCCGCCTTGGCGACGGTGTCCCGGAGCTGGTCGAGCAGCGGGTTGCTGGTCACCGACCCGCGCTGCCACTCCGAGTCGGCCATCTCCCGCACCCGCTGCTCGGCGGCCCGCATCCGCGCGTCCAGCGGCCGCATGGCGTCCCTGGGCACGTGCCCGACCGCGTCGTAGCGCTCCTGGATGTCCCGCAGCCGCGCCTGCGCGCCCCGCAGGTCCGCGCCCGGGTCGAGCGCCTCGGCCTCCGCGATCAGCGCCTCCTTGGTGCGCTGGTTGGCCAGCTGCTCGGCGTCCCGCTCGCTGAAGACCTCGGCCCGCCGGGCGAAGAAGCGGTCCTGGGCGGCCCGGAAGCGGGCCCAGAGCTGCTCCTCGGAGTCCTTCGACGCCCGCCCGGCCGCCTTCCACTCGGTCATCAGGCTCTTCAGCCGGCTCGCGGTCGGACCCCACTCGGTCGACTCGGCGAGCTCCTCCGCCTGCGCGGCCAGCTCCTCCTTGCGTGCCCGCGCGACCCCGCGCTGCTCGTCCAGCGACGCGAAGTGGCTGCCGCGCCGCCGGGTGAAGGCGTCGCGGGCCGCGGCGAAGCGCTTCCACAGCTGCTCGTCGGTCTTCCGGTCGACGCCGCGGATCGCCTTCCACTCCTCGACGATCGCGCGGAAGCGGTCGCCGGTCGCCTTCCACTGCGAGCTCTGCGCCAGCTCCTCCGCCTCGAGGACGAGCTTCTCCTTGGCCGCCGCGGCCGCCGCCCGCGCCGCCGCCTTCGCGGCGCCGGCCTGCTCCAGCTTGCCGCGGGCAGCCTCGGCCAGCGCCACCAGTCGCACGTCGAGGGCGGCCAGGTCGCCGAGCACGGCGACGGTGTCGAGCGAGCCGTGCAGGGTCTCGGCGTGCGCGAGCGTCGCCTTCGGGTCGCCGGCCCCGGACTGCAGCCGGCTCTCCAGCAGCGCCACCTCGGTGGCGAGGTCGTCGTACCGCCGGGCGTAGTGGGCCAGGCCGTCCTCGGGGCTGCCCGCGTACCACGAGCCGATCGCCCGCTCGCCCGTGGCGGTGCGGACGTACACCGTGCCGTCGGTGTCGATCCGCCCCCACTCGTTGCTGGCAGTCATCGTCCCGCTCCTCCTCGCGCCTGCTGCGCCCATCGCATCCTCTCAGCACGCCGCCGAACGTCCTACTCTGCCCGACGTGCCGGCCGCCATCGCGTTCTGCCCGCAGTCGCCGCTGCTGGTGCCGGCGCTGGCGGCCGGGGCGGCGGCCGAGCTGGACGGGCTGCGGGCCGCCTGCCGGGAGGCGGTGCGGCGGCTGGTCGCCGCGCGGCCGGACCGGGTGGTGGTGCTCGGCGCCGGCCCGGCGACGCTGTCCTACGCTCCGGGCTCGACCGGATCGCTGGCCGGCTACGGAGTGCCGGTGCTCGCCTCGCTCGGGCGGCCGGACGGCACTGCCGCGACGCTCCCGCCGGCGCTCACGGTCGGCGCCTGGCTGCTCGCCGACGCCGACGCCGACGCCGACGCCGGCCTGGCCGGTCCGGTCGCGGTCGGGCGCTCGATCGGTCCCGAGGCCGATCCCGTCGAGCTGGCCGCGGACCTCCTCGGGCTGGGGACGGTGGGGTTGCTGGTGATGGGCGACGGGTCGGCGCGCCGGTGCGAGCGGGCGCCCGGGTACGTCGACCCGCGGGCGGAGCCGTTCGACGCGGCGGTGGCCGCGGCGCTGGCGGCGGGGGACGCCGCGGCCCTGCGCGCGCTCGACCCGACCCTCGGCGCCGACCTGCTCGCCGCCGGCGTGCCGGCCTGGCGGGTCGCCGGGCACGCCGCCGCCGATGTCGACCTCACGGCCGAGCTGCTGCACCGCTCCGCCCCGTACGGCGTCGGCTACCTGGTCGCCTCCTGGGTCCCGCGGTGACCCGCGGACCGCTCGTCGCCGTCGTCGGCCCGACCGCCACCGGCAAGTCGGAGCTCGGGCTCGCGCTGGCCGAGCGGCTCGGCGGCGAGGTGCTGAACGCCGACTCCATGCAGCTCTACCGCGGCCTGGACATCGGCACGGCCAAGCTCACCGGGCCCGAACGCCGCGGTGTCCCGCACCACCTGCTCGACGTCTGGGCGGTGACCGAGCGGGCCAGCGTCGTGGCGTACCAGCGGCTGGCCCGCGCCGCCGTGGCCGACGTGCTCGCCCGCGGCCGGCTGCCGGTGCTGGTCGGCGGCTCCGGCCTGTACGTCCGGGCGGTGCTCGACGAGTTCGCCTTTCCCGGCACCGACCCGGACCTGCGGGCCCGGCTGGAGGCCGAGCTGGCCGCGGTCGGGGCGCCCACCCTGCACGCGCGACTGTCCCGAGTGGACCCCGAGGCGGCGCGCGGCATCCTGCCGTCGAACGGGCGCCGGGTGGTCCGCGCGCTGGAGGTCCTCGAGCTGACCGGGCGGCCGTTCGCCGCCACCCTGCCGCCGCCGGCCGCCGGCCGTGACCAGGTCCAGATAGGACTGGACCGGCCGGGCGACCTGGACGAGCGGGTCGCCGCCCGGGTGGACCGGATGTGGGCCCGGGGCCTGGTCGAGGAGGTGCGCGAGCTGGCCGGGCACGGCCTGCGGGACGGTCCGACGGCGAGCCGGGCGCTCGGCTACCGGCAGGTGCTCGCCCACCTCGACGGGCGTTGCGACGAGGCGACCGCACGGGCGGAGACGGTCCGGGCGACCCGCCGGCTCGTCCGGCGGCAGCGCTCCTGGTTCCGCCGGGACGGGCGGGTCGGGTGGCTGGACGCCGCCCGCCCGGACCTCGACGGCGCCGCCGCCGACCTCGTCCGCCGTACGCTCGGCCGGTGAGCGCGATCCGGTTCGTCAAGGGTCACGGCACCGAGAACGACTTCGTGGTGCTGCCCGACGCGACCGTCCCGTTGACCGCCGAGCTGGCCCGCGCGCTCTGCGACCGGCGGGCCGGGCTCGGCGCCGACGGGGTGCTGCGGGTCGAGCGGCGACCCCGGGACCCGGCCGGCGTCGGCTGGTTCATGGACTACCGCAACGCCGACGGCTCGGTGGCCGAGATGTGCGGCAACGGCATCCGGGTCTTCGCCCGGCACCTGGTCGACGCCGGCCTGGCCGAGCCGGGCCCGCTGTTGATCGGCACCCGCGCCGGCGTGCGCGCGGTGGACGTGCCGGCGACCGGCGACGTCACCGTCGACATGGGACCGCCGGCCCCGATCGAGGCGGCGCCGTCGGTGGACGGCCTGCCCGGGACCGCGGTGAGCATGGGCAACCCGCACGTGGTCGTCGAGGTCTCCGACCTCGACCGGCTGCTCGCCCTGGACCTGTCCCGGCCGCCGGTCGTCCGGCCGCCGCTGCCGGACGGCCAGAACGTCGAGTTCGTGGTCCGGTCCGGCCCGCGGCGGCTGGTGCTGCGGGTGCACGAGCGCGGCGTGGGGGAGACGCGCTCCTGCGGCACCGGCGTCTGCGCGGCGGTGGTCGCGGCGGTCGCCTGGGCCGGCGGCGAGGGGCTGGACCAGCCGTGGGCGGTCGACGTCCCCGGCGGCCGGCTGTCGGTGACCTGGCAGTCGGCGGGCCCGGTGCTGCTGTCCGGGCCGGCCGTCCTGGTGGCGCGCGGCGAGGTCGATCCCGACCGGCTCGGTGCGGTCGGCTGAGCCGGCTCAGCCCTCGCTGAGCTTCCAGGTCTGGTTGCCGGTCTGCGCCTCCGTCGTCGCGTCGTGGCACTCGTACTGCTGGATCGGCGCGCCCTCGTCCCGGGAGATCCCGGCGACGTCCAGGCACTTCCCGCTGTGATCGGCGATGATCTGCACGTAGCCGTCCACCCCCGGCACCGGCCGCAGCGTGAAGGTCTGGTTGTCGCCGTCGTGGCACTCCCACTGCACCACCGCGACGGCGTCGCCGCCCTCGCCGCCCAGGACGTCCGCGCAGCGGCCGGTGCCGGCATTGACCAGGGAGTACGCGTCGGAGCGGCCGGGGCGGGCGACGAGCAGGAAGCCGGTGGCCGGGTCGGTGCCGCAGGGCCGCTGGACGAGCTGGGCGCCGTCGTCCTCCCGGCCGACCGGGACGGCCAGGCAGTAGCCGGAGTGCCGGGCGGCGAAGGACCCGCCGGCCGGCGGCGCCGGGCTGCCCGTCGGGCTGGGGGACGTGCTCGCGGTGGGGGTCGGGCTCGGGGCGGTGGTGGCCCGGACCGGGCTCGCCGCCGGCGTGCCGGCGTCGTCGGTGAGCCGGGCGACGACGACCACCACGGCGAGGAGCAGCAGGACCAGGCCGAGCACGGCGCCGACGACGAGCATCGCGGTGCGCTCGTCGCCCCGCAGCGCGGCCAGCCTGGCCGCGAGCCGCCGGGTCGTGCCGACCGCCGCGTCCCAGCCGGCGCGGGCGGCGCTCGCGGCCCGCTCGGCCGGCGTCCTCGGTGTCGGGCGGGGTCGCGGCCGCGGGGGCGCGGCCGGCGGTCCGGGATCGGCGTCGCCCCCGAGCCCGGTGAGCAGGACCCGGGTGAAGGTCCCGGTCGAGTCGTCCAACCCCGCGCCGCCGTACGACCCGACCGGGCCGCCCGCGCCGGTGAGCGGTGGTAGCGGCGGTGGCGGTGCGGCTGATGCCGGCGGCGGCGCGGTCGACGGGCCGGCTGCATGCTGCGGGCGGTCGGACGGCTCGGACAGCCGGTGGCTGGCCGGCGCCGCCGGCCAGCCACCCGGGGGCGACGGCGGCGGTGCCGGCCGGAGCGGCTCCGGCGCGATCCGCTGTGTCGGCTGCTCCACCGCCTGCTCCACGCCGCCGGGAGCGGCCGCGGCACCCGCCGGGCCCGGACCTGGACGGTCCACCGGGAACCGCGCGACGGGATCGCGCCCCACCGTCTCCGGTGCCCGGTGCCGTGCCACGAGGGACCATGGTGCCGCATGGCCGACCCGGACGCGACGCGCGGCCGTCCGCGCGGGCCGTGACCAGCCAGGACCGGTCGCGCCGGGCCCGGCACGACCGGCGGGTCAGCGGACCGCCGCCTCGCCGTCGTCCGGCACCTCGTACGCGCTCGGCAGCTCCCGCATCCGCCGCAGCGGTGACAGGAAGACCGGGAGGAAGGCCAGCGCCGAGCCCGCCGCCGCCACCCACAGCGTCGGCCGCAGGCCGATCGTGGAGCCGAGCACGCCGCCGACGAAGCCGCCGATCGGGATCGTGCCCCAGACCGCGAAGCGGATGGTGGCGTTCATCCGGCCGAGCAGGTGCTCCGGGCACAGCAGCTGCCGGAACGACACCTGGGTGATGTTGTAGACCACGATCGTCATCCCGAGCGCCACGAAGGACGCAGCCACCAGCCAGAGCTGCCAGCCGCGCTGCACGAACGGGAGGGCGACCATCGAGCGGCCCCTGCAGCGCCGCCGGGATCCAGATCGCCGGGCCCTGCCCCACCAGGGCGGCGAAGCGGCGGGCCACCAGCGCGCCGAGCAGCCCGCCGACCGCGAGCGTGCTGAACAGCAGCCCGATGACGCCGGCGGAGAGGTTCAGCTCGGCCGGGTCGGCGAGCAGCACCACGAAGGCGGTCTGCCCGATGGTGAAGAAGAGGTTGGCGGTGCCGGTGCACGCGGCGATGGCTCGCAGCAGCCGGTTGCCGAGGACGAAGGACAGGCCCTCGCCGACCTCGCGGAGCAGGTGCCGCTCCGGCGGCCGCTGCGGCACCGGCTCCCGGGACGCGATGGACCCGACCCAGGCCGCCGACCAGAGGAAGGACAGCGCGTCGAGCAGCACCGCGTACGGCGCGGTCAGCGCCTGGACCAGCACGCCGCCGAGCGCGGGCCCGGCGACCTGGGCGACCGACTGGGTGCCCTGCAGCTTCGCGTTGCCCTCCACCAGGTGGTCGCGCCCGACGAGGTGCGGCAGGTAGGACTGGTAGGCCACGTCGAAGAAGACCGTGCAGACCCCGGCCAGCAGGGCGACCGCGTACACCTGGGGCAGCGTCAGCACGTCGAGCCACCAGGCCAGCGGGATCGAGCCGAAGAGCACCGCCCGGCCGAGATCCGCGGCGACCAGGACGCCGCGGCGGCGGACCCGGTCCACCCAGGCGCCGGCCGGCAGGCCGATGAGCAGGAATGCGAGGAACTCGAAGGTGGTGAGCAGCCCGACCTCGAAGGCGTCCGCGTCCAGCACCTTGATCGCCAGCAGGGGCAGCGCCAGCACGGTGATCTGGGTCCCCACCTGGCTGAGGGTGTCGCCGGCCCACAGCCGCAGGAAGTCCCGGTGCCGCCACAGGCTGCCGCTCATCGCCACAGCGTGCCCCGACTGATTGAGAGTTGTCAATCACTTATGCTGGCGGCGTGAAGACCGAGCGCCGCCCCGCCACCGCCGAGGAGGCCCGGGCGATGGCGTCCCCGCTGCGGCTGCGCATCCTGCGGCTCTGCCTCGACGCGCCGCTGACCAACAAGCAGATCGCCGCCGCGCTCGGCCGCGACCCGGCGAGCGTTCTCTACCACGTACGCCGGCTGGTCCGGACCGGCTTCCTGGCGCCCGAGCAGGAGCGCCGCGGGTCCCGGGGGGCCCGCGAGGTCCCGTACCGGGCGACCGGGAAGTCCTGGACCCTCGACGTCGTTGACCAGGCGCAGGACCGCGCCACCATCGCCCTGGTCGAGGCGTTCGTCGAGGACGTGCGCCGGGTCGGCCCGGAGAACGTGGAGGGCGCCCGGCTCGGCCTGCGGCTCACCCCGGCAGAGCACGAGGAGCTCACCCAGCGGCTCAGCGAGCTGTACGAGGACTTCCGCGGGCGGAGGTCCGACGGTGAGCCGTGGTCGCTGTTCGTGGGCCTGCACCGGGACGACCGGCCGATCGGGAAACCAGGTGCCGGCGACCACTCCGCGTGACACCATCGGAGGACGATGACCAACCCACTGACCACCACCCCGGCCGACCCCGACCGCGTCGACTCGGACGGCTCGTACGACCTCGAGGAACGGCGGGCGCTCCGCCGCGTCCCGGGCCTCGCGACCGAGCTCGCCGACGTCACCGAGGTCGAGTACCGGCAGCTCCGGCTGGAGCGCGTCGTGCTCGTCGGCGTCTGGACCTCCGGCACGGTGACCGACGCGGAGCACTCGCTCGCCGAGCTCGCCCGGCTGGCGGAGACGGCCGGCTCCCAGGTCCTGGAGGGCCTGATGCAGCGGCGCGACCGGCCGGACCCGGCGACCTACATCGGCTCCGGCAAGGCCAGGGAGGTCCGCGACGTGGTCGTGGCCACCGGCGCCGACACCGTGATCTGCGACGGCGAGCTCGCTCCCGGCCAGCTGCGCCAGCTGGAGGAGGTCGTCAAGGTCAAGGTCATCGACCGGACCGCGCTGATCCTCGACATCTTCGCCCAGCACGCCCGCAGCCGGGAGGGCAAGGCGCAGGTCGAGCTGGCCCAGCTGCAGTACCTGCTGCCGAGGCTGCGCGGCTGGGGCGAGTCGATGTCCCGGCAGGCCGGCGGCCGGGTCGCCGGCGGCGGCGGGATCGGCACCCGCGGGCCCGGTGAGACCAAGATCGAGACCGACCGGCGCCGGATCAACAGCCGGATCTCCAAGCTGCGCCGCCAGCTCGGCGGGCTCGGCGCGACCCGGGCGACCCAGCGGCAGGAGCGGGTCCGGCACGAGGTGCCGTCGGTGGTCATCGCCGGCTACACCAACGCCGGCAAGTCGTCCCTGCTCAACCGGCTGACCGGCGCCGGCGTGCTGGTCGAGGACGCGCTGTTCGCCACCCTCGACCCGACCGTGCGCCGGTCCCGCACGCCGGAGGGCCGGGAGTACACGCTGGCCGACACCGTCGGTTTCGTCCGGCACCTGCCGCACCAGCTGGTGGAGGCGTTCCGCTCGACGCTGGAGGAGGTCGCCGAGGCCGACCTGATCCTGCACGTGGTGGACGGGTCCGACGCCGACCCGGAGGGGCAGATCTCGGCGGTCCGCGAGGTGCTCGGACAGATCGACGCCGCCGCCGTGCCCGAGCTGCTGGTCGTGAACAAGTGCGACACCGCCTCGGCGGAGACGCTGGCCCGGCTGCGCCGGGTCGCGCCGGACGCGGTCGTCGTCTCGGCCAGGACCGGGCACGGCCTGCCGGAGCTCGCGGCGGCGATCGAGGCCCGGCTGCCGCGACCGTCGGTCGAGATGCGCGTGCTGCTGCCGTACGACCGCGGCGACCTGGTCTCCCGCGTGCACAGCACCGGCGAGGTGGTGACCGAGGAGCACACCGCGGACGGCACGCTGCTCGCCGCAAGGGTGTCCGGGGACCTGGCCGGCACGCTGTCGCGGTACGCGGTCGCCGACGGCTGACCGGGTGGCCCGCCGGCCGACGGCCGCCGCGGTGGTCGTCGCGGCGGTCGTCGCGGTCCTGGTGACGGTGGACGTGCTGGTCGGCGGACCGCTCAGCAGGCTCGACCGCGCCCTCGCCGAGCTGTTCTGGGCCGCCGGCGTGCGGGAGCAGCGGCCGGGTTCGCCGGCGCGGGTCTTCTTCGGCGTGCTCGCCGACTTCGGGTCGTGGCTGCCGGTGCTCGCGGTGGTGCTGCCGTGGCTGGCCCTGGTGTGCCGGCGGCACCGGACGGCGTGGCCGCTCGTCCGGCTCGCCGTGCTGGGCGCGCTGGTGATCGGTGCCGTCCTCGCGGTGAAGGCGGGTGCCTCCCGGCCACCGCCGGCGTCGATCGTGCTCCCGCTGGAGAGCGGCCGCTCGTACCCGTCCGGCCACATGGTCACGGCGGTGGCGCTGTGGGGGCTGCTGGCCGCGACCGTGATCGAGTACGGCCGCAGCCTCCCCGAGCGCCGGGTCGCGGTCACCCTCGCCTGGCTCGGCCCGCTGCTGGCCATGATCGGAATGCTCGTCCTCGACTACCACTGGCTCTCCGACCTGATCGGCGGCGCGGCGATCGGGGTCGTCCTGCTGGGCGTGCTGCGCGGGCTGGACCGGCCGGCGTTGCGACACTGGGTGCGTGCGCGAGCGGGAGGCGGTCCACCGGCGGGCGGTGCGGCTGGTGCTGGTGGCGGCGCTCGCCGCGGCCTGGCCACTGGTGCCGAGCCCGGCGGCGGCTGACCGGGCCGCCGCGCGGACGCTGTGCACGATCCGGGACGCCCGCATCCCCGAGTCCAGCGGGCTGGCGGCGGCCGGCGACGCGCTCTACACCGTCAACGACGGCGGGGACCGGCTGCGGGTCTTCGTCCTCGACCGGTCCTGCCGGGTACGGCGGACGGTCGTCGGCTCGCTGGACCCGTACGACGTCGAGGACCTCGCCCGTGCCGGCGACGGGACGCTGTGGCTGGCCGACACGGGCGACAACGAGCAACGCCGGTCGACCGTCGCGCTGGAGCGGCTGCGACCGGACGGGAGTGCGACGCTGCTGCGGCTCAGCTACCCGGACGGCCCGCACGACGCGGAGGCGCTGCTGCTCGACGGCCGGGGCCGGCCCTTCGTGGTCACCAAGGAGCCACTGAGCGCCGGCGTCTACACGCCGGCCGGGCCGCTGACGTCGCGGCGTCCCACGGCGCTGCGCCGGGTGGCGACGCTGAGCTTCCTGCCGACCGGCAGCGCCGGCGGACCGGTCGGGGCGGCGTCCCAGGTGCTGGTCACCGGCGGGTCCGTCTCCGCGGACGGGCGCCTCGTCGTGCTGCGCACCTACACCGACGCGTACGTCTGGTCGGCGCCGGACGGGGACGTCGAGGTCGCCCTGTCCGGCAGTCCCCGCCGGATCCCGCTGCCGGCGACCGCCCAGGGGGAGGCGGTCGCGGTCGCGCCGGACGGCCGCTCGCTGCTCACCACGACCGAGGGGCTGCCCGGACCGGTGCACGAGGTGCCGCTCGGCGACGCGGCACCCGCGCCGACTGGGCCGACTGGGCCGACCGGACCGACTGAGCCGACCGGACCGACCGGACCGGCCGGGTCGGCTCCGGGCGCCGCCGCCGGGAACGGCGGACCGTCGCTGCTCGGCCCGGCTGTCGGCCTCGCGGCGCTGGCTGTGCTGGTCCTGCTTGCCGGACGCCTGGTCCGCCGCCGCTGACCGCCGTCCCGCCCCGGTGCCGACCTGTCGCGGGCCCACGCCGGCTACGGCCGGCCGGCTCGGGTCCCTAGCCGGCGCACCCCACCGGGGCCGGCTGCTCGGCTCGCTCGGCCTGCTCGGCGGGCTCGGCTGGCTCGCCTGGTTCGGCTGGCTCGTCCCCGTCGGGTGGTGCTGCGGGCGCGCCGTTCGGGCGCAGCATGACGGCGGCGACGACCGCGATAGCGGCGGCGATGGCGGCGGCGATGACGGCGGTCAGGTGCAGCCCGGTGACGAACGCGCCGCGTGCGACGTCGAGCAGGGCCGCGCCGACGTCCGAGGGCAGCTGGTCGGCGACGCCCGCGGCCGCACCGAGGGTGTCCCTGGCGGCCGCCGAGGCCTCGGTCGGGGACGCCGTCGGGCAGCGCTGCTGCCAGCTCGGCGCGGTAGATCGCCACGCCGACGCTGCCGAGGACGGCGATGCCGAGGGCGCCGCCGAGCTCGGCGGCCGTCTCCGAGACGCCCGAGGCCGCTCCCGCCTTCTCGGGCGGCGCGGAGCCGACGATCAGCTCGGTGGTCAGGCCGAACACCGGCCCGAGACCGAGTGAGATCACCACCGACGAGGTGATCAGGGCAGCCAGACCATGGCTCACGCCGACCTGGGTGAGAATCAGCAGGCCCACCGCCGCCACCGCGAGCCCGCCGGCGACGAGGGGTGCCGGGCCGATCCGGTGCACGATCCGCGGGGCGAGCTGCGACCCGACGATGAACCCGAACGCGGAGGGCAGCGACCAGAGTCCGGCCTCCAGCGGTGACAGCCCGACGACCAGCTGGAGGTACTGGGCGATGAACAGGAAGTAGCCGACCGCCACGAAGATCGCCAGGAAGTTGACGGCCAGGGCGGCGTTGAAGGCCCCGATGCGGAACAGCCCGACGTCGATCATCGGGTCGGCGAGGCGGCGCTGGCGGCGCACCCAGACGACGCCGACCACCAGCCCGGCCACGATGGCCAGCATCGGACCCGACGCCACGCCGTCCTGCGCGATCTGCTTCAGCCCGTAGATCACCGCGAGCAGGGCCAGCACGGACATCGCGGCGCTGGTCAGGTCGAGCCGCCCGGCCGCGGGGTCCCGGTACTCGGGCAGCACCCGCGGGCCCAGCACCAGCAGCGCGGCCATGACCGGCAGGGCCAGCAGGAACACCGCTCCCCACCAGAACACCTCCAGCACCAGGCCGCCGAGCACCGGGCCGATGGCGCTGCCCGCGGAGAAGCTGCCGATCCAGACCCCGATCGCGATCGACCGCTGCTTCGGGTCCTGGAACATGTGGAAGATCAGCGACAGCGTCGACGGCGCCAGCGTCGCCCCGGCCAGCCCGAGCAGCGCCCGGCTCACGATCAGCATCTCGGCGCTGGTCGAGAAGGCGGCCAGCACCGAGACGGCGCCGAACGCGGCGGCGCCGATGAGCAGCAGCCGGCGGCGGCCGATCCGGTCGCCGAGCGTGCCCATCGTGATCAGCGAGCCCGCCACCATGAACCCGTAGACGTCGATGATCCACAGCAGCTGGGCGCTGGTCGGTTGCAGGTCGGCGCTGATGGCCGGCACCGCGAGGTGCAGGACGGTCAGGTCCATGACGTAGAGCAGGCAGGCCAGGGCGAGCACCGCGAGCCCGACCCACTCCCGGCGGGTCGCCTTCCGCAGGTCGGGAGCGGTAGCCGTGGCTGACATTCTCGTCGTCCTCTCACTCGGGTGGTCTCGCAGTCAGGACCCGCCGGACGAGGGGAACTCATCGGTGCCCGGCCGACCGGCCCGCCGCGGACGCGGCAGCGGGCGCCCAAGGTCCTTGTCGTCGGCGCGACCGGCCGGCAGGGCGGAGCGGTCGCCGAGCTGCTGCTGGAGCACGGCCACGAGGTCGTTGCTCGGCGGGGTGCGGGGTCGACCTGGCCTCGGACTGCGTCAGCGACGAGCAGGCGGCCAAGGTCCTCAGCGAGATCCTCGGCCGGGAGATCGCCTACCGGCAGACGCCGCTCGAGCAGGTCCGCCGATGGGCGGGCAACGACATGGCCGACATGGTCCAGCGGTTCGAGGACAACACCGACTTCCTCGACATCGCGGCACTCCGGCGGGCTACCCGGCCGGGCAGTGGCACAGCTACGCGGACTGGGCCAGGACGGTGGACTGGGACCGGATACTGCAACGGCGAGCCGGGTGCGGCGCCTCAGACCTTTCGCAGCACGGTGACCACCCGCCCGAGCACGGTCGCCTCGTCGCCGGGGATGGGCGCGTACGCCGGGTTGTGCGGCAGCAGCCAGACGTGCCCGTCCCGGCGCCGGTAGGTCTTCACCGTCGCCTCGCCGTCGATCATCGCCGCGACGATGTCGCCGTTGTCCGCGACCGGCTGCTGCCGGACCACCACCCAGTCGCCGTCGGCTATCGCCGCGTCGATCATCGAGTCACCGGCGACCCGCAGCAGGAACAGGGTCCCCTCGCCGACCAGCTCGCGGGGCAGTGGGAAGACGTCCTCCACGTACTGCTCCGCCAGCACCGGGCCGCCGGCCGCGATGCGACCGACGACCGGCACGTACGCGGCCACCGGCCGGGCGAAGCGCTCCGCCTCCTCGTCCGCGGGCTCGACGGCGGCTGGACGGGTCGCGGTCGAGCCGGGATCCGGCGGCCGGATGTCCACGGCTCGGGGCCGGTTGGGATCGCGACGGATGTAGCCCTTGCGCTCCAGCGTGGTGAGCTGGTGGGCGACGCTCGAGGTCGACGTCAGGCCGACCGCCTGGCCGATCTCCCGCACGCTCGGCGGGTAACCCTGCCGCTGGACCGCCTCCCGGATCACCTCCAGGATCCGGCGCTGCCGCTGGGTCAGGCCGGTCGAGTCCACGGGACCGTCGGGGAAGTCGCGGACCACCGCGGGCCGGGCGGTGCCCGGTGGCGCCGCGGGCCCCTTACCGGCTCCCGCCCGCGTGCCCGCGTCCCCGCGCTGTCTGCCGCCCGACCCTGCCGCCATGACCCCTCCTCCTCGGCCCGCCTGTGATCGCCAAGCTAGCCGTCGGCACCGACACTTCTCAAACATCTGTTCGAACGACACGCCGTTGAGTCTCGATTTCGTCGGAGCCCGGTGCTACAAAGTCGCACAGCAGTTCGATCGAACGAGTGTTCGGATGCCTGGATCGGGAGGACCGCGATGACCGTCGCACCGGAGCTGCCGCCGGGGTCCGCCAGCCGCCGCGGCGAGCTCGACAGCACCGCCGTCGTGCCGGCGCGGGCCGGGCGCCGGCGCACCTCGCTCCGCCATCCCGCCGGCACGGTCAGCCGCCGTCCGGCGGCCGGGCCGGTCCAGCCGGGCCCGCGGTGGACGGCCGGAGCGGTGCCGGTCGCGCCGTCGTCCGCCACGGCCTGGTGGAGCGGGCCGGTGGAGGGCGGGCCCGGCCACCTCCCGCGGCCCGCCGAGCGCGCTGGACTCAGGCGGCCAGCCGAGTCCGTGCGTCGCGACCTGCTGATGTGGCGCGGTGTACTCCGTCCGCCCGGGGAGTCCGTGCGTCCCGACCTGCTGGTGCGGCGCGGTGTGCTCCCTCGGCCCGGTGAGCTCGTCCGCTCGGATCGGGTCGTGCGGCCGGCCGGGGCCGTCCGGCTCGTCGGAGAGCCGGCCGCCGGGACCGGCCGGGAGCACCGCCCGGCCGGTCCGGTCCGGTCCGGCCTGGCACCGGCCCGCGTGGTCCGGCCGGCCCGGCCCGGGCTGCGACTGACCCGTCGCGCCCACCTGCTGCTCGGCCTGCTCGCCGCGCTGGCCGCCGCTGTCGCGGTGATCGCGGCCACCGGCCGGGTGCAGGCTCTCGACGACACGGCTCCGGTCCCGGCGTCGGCGCCGGCCGAGGTGGTGGTGGCGCCCGGCGACACGCTGTGGAGCATTGCCGAGCGGGTCGCCCCCGACCGCGACCCGCGCGGCGTCGTCGAGCAGGTCCGCCGGCTCAACGGCCTGCCGTCCGGTGACGTCCAGGCCGGCCAGCGGCTTCGCCTCCGCGGTTCCTGACGGCCGGGGCGCCGGCGGCCGGTCGTTCACTCCTCGGCCGAGGGCGGCTGTCCCTCGCCGAGCGTCCGCAGGGCGTCCAGGACCACCGACCACTGCTCGACGGGCAGCGGGGCGAAGACGTCCTCGGCCGCGCGTTCGTAGTCGCGCAGCCATGCCCGCGCGCGGCGGCGGCCGGCGGCGGTCGAGGCGAGCCGGGTCGCCCTGCCGTCCTGTGGATCGGTGCTGCGCTCGACGAGACCGTCCTGCACCAGCGCCTCGGCCAGGGTGGACGCGGTGCCCTGGCTGACCCCGACCCGCGAGGCGAGCTGGGTCAGTCGCAGCGGGCCGTGCCGGTCGAGCTGGACGAGCAGCTGGAACCGCGGCATCGACAGCCCGTGGTCGGCGAGCCGGTCGGTCAGTCGGCCTCCGAGCAGCTTCGCCGTGCGCCCGAATTCGTCGGCGAGCTCGACGGCGAGCACCGGTTGCGCCCGACGCCCCGGCTGTTCGTCCTGATGGGACATCCGCCCGCCCTCCGCACCGATGTGGTCCCGCTCCCGACACCGCCTTGACAACCGGCTACATTGACGTCAATGTATTGGTGTCAATGTAGCTGCGCCACGCCGAGACGGCCCGGCAGATGAGGACACCATGACAACCGCAGATCACCCCAGCGAAATCAACACCCGCTGGGCGGCCGCCTTCAACGCCGGAGACGTCCCCGCCCTGCTCGAGATGTACGAGCCCGACGCGGTGATCGTCCCCGGTCCGGGCGCCTCCCCGGTAGCCGGCCTGGCGGCCATCGAGTCGTCCCTGCGTCAGCTGGTCGGCCTGGGTGGCCGGATCACCTTCGAGCCGCGCTACTGGCTGCAGCAGGGCGATCTGGCCATGGGGCGTATCGACTTCCATCTCACCGGCGGCGTCGATCCGGCCGGGAACCCGGTCGAGCTGCGCGGCGGCACCGCCGAGGTTGCCCGCCGCCAGCCCGACGGCAGCTGGAGGTACGTCTTCGACCACCCGTTCGGAGCGGCCCAGGGGTGACCGTCCGCCGGCCGCCGCGACGATCGGCGGCCCGCCCACGGCCCGCACGACGTCGGTTCCGGCCGGGACGGTGCCGGCACCGAAGGTGGATGGATGAACCTGGCACACGCGCTGCTGGCGTACGCGATCCCCGCAGCACTGATCACGATGCTCCCGGGCCCGGACACCGCGATGGTGCTGGCCACCGCGGTCAAGGCGGGCCGCCGCGCTGCCGTGCGGGCGGCCTGGGGTGTCGGCACCGGCCTGCTGGTCTGGGGAGCGGCGGCCGCGGCGGGGCTGGCGGCGGCACTGCGCAGCAGCGCGGTCGTCTACGACGGGTTTCGGCTGGCGTGCGCGGCCTACCTCGTCTTCCTGGCGGTGCAGGCCCTGCGCGCTGCGCGGCGGGAGTCACCAGCGGGCGAGGACCAGCTGACGACGGCACGCCACGGCCGGCTCCCCTCGGTCGGCTGGGGCTACCGGCGGGCGTTACTGACCTGCGTGCTCAACCCGAAACTGGGTGTGTTCTTCGTGGTCTTCCTGCCACAGTTCATCCCGCCCGGAGCCGCGGTGGGGAGCACGTCGCTGGCCCTGGCGGCGCTGCAGGCCGTCGAGGCCGTCCTGTGGTATCTCCTGCTGGGCCGGGTGGCCGCGGTCGCCGGTGGGCTGCTGGACCGGCGCCGGGTCCGGGTCTGGCTGGACCGGGTCACCGCCGCCGTGTTCCTGGGCTTCGGGCTGCGGCTGGCCGCCGAGATCCGCTCCTGAGTCCGTTACCCCGGAGGTAATTGCGGCCGGTTCGGTGCTGACGGATCGTTCCGTCCAGCAGGCCGTTCCGACCCAGGAGGTACCGATGCCCGACCTCACCACGACCGTCGACAGCTGGCTCGAGGCCTACGGCGAGCCCGACGAGACCCGGCGCGCGGAGCTGATCGCGCAGGTCTGGGCGCCGGCGGGGTCGCTCGCTGACCCGCCGTTCGAGGGCGCCGGGCACGCGGAGATCGGCGGGCTGGTGGCGGCCGCGCTGCAGCGCTTCCCGGGGCACCGGTTCCGCCGGACCAGCGGCATCGACGCCCACCACGGATATGCCCGCTACGCGTGGGAGCTGGTCGGACCCGACGGCCAGGTCGCCGTGGCCGGGCTGGACGTGGCTCAGGTGGACGAGGACGGCCGGCTGGTCCGGGTCGCCGGCTTCTTCGGCGACCTGCCCGCCCTCGCGGCTTGATCGCAGGCGGGGCGGCGCGGCCAGCGGCTCGGCCGGCGGCTCGGCCAGCCTGCCGGCCGCCGCGGCCCGATCCGGTCCCGATCAGGGCAGGGTGCGGTCGAGCAGGTCCACGACTCGGTTGGCGAGCTGACCGGTGGGGTCCAGGTCGGGGCGGAAGTCGGCGACGCTGACCCCGAGCAGCCGGGGTGAGCGCGCCAACGGTCGGAGCGCCGCCGCGAGCTGGTCCCAGTCCGGTCCTCCCGGCTGCGGGTAGGTCACCGCGGGCAGCGACTCCGGATCGAGCACGTCCAGGTCCAGGTGCAGCCACCCGCCGCGGCCGGCGCCGGCCAGCCACGCCTCGGCGCGGCGACCCGCCGCCACCGGGTCAGCTGCCAGCGTCGCGGCGTCGATCCGGCGCAGCTCGGCCGGCAGCCGGGCCAGCTCGGCCGCGGCGCCGTCGTCCAGGCCGCGCGTGCGATGACCCAGCAGGACCATCTCGCCCACCGGGACCATCGGTGGCTCGCCGGCCAGCGTCACCAGCGGCGCCGCACCGTCCCCGGCGAGCACGGCGAGGTCCATGTCGGCGGTCTCGCCGGTGTCGGACCCCGTCCCGTCGAGGTAGTCGGGGTGCCCGTCGACGAACCACAGGCCGGCCGGACCCAGCTGCCTGCGCAGCGCGGGGACGATGCCGAGCAGGATGCTGCAGTCCCCGCCGACCACCAGCGGCCGCCGGCCCGGCAGGTCGTGCAGTGCCGCCGCCAGGGTGTCGGCCAGGGCACGCGCGGCCCGGACGGTCTCCGGGAGTGCCAGCACACCGGTGCGACCGTCCCGCCGGGTGCTGTCGATCATGGTGCGGGCGTCGCCGAGGTCCCGGCCCACCAGGGCGGCCAGCCCCGCGCCGCGCAACGCGGCCGGTGCCGCCTGCTCGCCGCGGCCGGAGCCGGAGCAGTCCCACGGAGCACCCAGGAGGAACCAGCCGGCACCGATCACCCGGGCATCATCCGTCCCGCCCGCCGGCCGCGACAGCCGACACCGGCGGATCGGCCACCTCGGCAGGCGGGCCCGACCGAACACGCCCGGCCGGCTGGGTCCGACACGCCGTGCGGTGCTTGCGTCCCGGCAGGCGGCGATCTACTTTCATCCACTACATCTGGTAGTTACACTGATGTAAGTCGTCCACAGGTTGGGGTCGCTGGTCCACAGGTGGTCCACAGGACATCCCCAGGACGGTCCACAGCGGGGACGCCGGCAGGCGTCGGGGGAGGAGGTCGGACGGGGTGCGCTGTCCGTACTGTCGGCACGCCGACTCGCGTGTCGTCGACTCCCGCGAGGTCGACGAGGGCCAGGTCATCCGGCGCCGGCGCTCCTGCCAGGCGTGCGGCCGGCGCTTCACCACGGTCGAGGAGGCCACCCTCGCGGTGATCAAGCGCAGCGGGGTGACCGAGCCGTTCAGCCGGGGCAAGGTCATCACGGGCGTCCGCCGCGCCTGCCAGGGCCGGCCGGTGGACGAGGACGCGCTCGCCCTGCTCGCCCAGCGGGTGGAGGACGCGGTCCGCGCCACCGGCTGCGCCGAGATCCCCAGCCACGAGGTCGGCCTGGCGATCCTCGGCCCGCTGAGCGAGCTGGACGAGGTGGCCTACCTGCGCTTCGCCAGCGTCTACCGGTCCTTCACCTCGATCGAGGACTTCGAGGGGGAGATCGAGGCACTCCGCCGGCACGGCCAGCACGTCGACGCCCAGCCGGATCCCGGCTCGGGAAGCCGGGCCGAGCGCCAGCTGGAGCCGACCTCGTGAGCCGCCGCCGACCGGGCCGGACGGCCGAGCAGGACCGGGTGAGCACGTCAGCACCACCCGCGGCGACCACGGGGACGCCGGGGGACATCGAGAGCCAGGAGAGGAACGCTGCGATGACGGAGATCGCCGACGCCGAGCGGAGCGGCGGCATGCCGCCGCGGTCGGGTGGGGGACTGCACGTCGAGCGCGTCTACACCAGCCCCGGCGTGCACCCGTACGACGAGATCGCCTGGCAGCGGCGCGACGTGGTGATGACCAACTGGCGCGACGGCTCGGTCAACTTCGAGCAGCGCGGCGTCGAGTTCCCGGACTTCTGGTCGATCAACGCGACGAACATCGTCACGTCCAAGTACTTCCGCGGAGCCGTCGGCACCGAGCAGCGCGAGTCGAGCCTGCGCCAGCTCGTCGACCGGGTGGTGCACACCTACCGGCGCGCCGGCGAGGAGCACGGCTACTTCGCCACGCCCGAGGACGCCGAGGTCTTCGAGCACGAGCTGACCTGGATGCTCGTGCACCAGGTGTTCAGCTTCAACTCCCCGGTCTGGTTCAACGTCGGCACCCCCGCCCCTGCTCAGGTGTCAGCGTGTTTCATCCTCGCGGTCGACGACACGATGGACTCGATCCTGAACTGGTACCGGGAGGAGGGGCTGATCTTCAAGGGCGGCTCCGGCGCCGGGCTGAACCTGTCCCGGATCCGCAGCTCGAAGGAGCTGCTGTCCTCCGGCGGCACCGCGTCCGGCCCGGTCAGCTTCATGCGCGGCGCGGACGCCAGCGCCGGGACGATCAAGTCCGGCGGCGCCACCCGGCGGGCGGCGAAGATGGTCGTGCTCGACGTGGACCACCCGGACGTCGAGGAGTTCATCGAGACGAAGCGGTCCGAGGAGGAGAAGATCCGGGTCCTGCGGGACGCCGGCTTCGACATGGACCTCGGCGGCAAGGACATCACCAGCGTCCAGTACCAGAACGCCAACAACTCCGTCCGCGTCTCGGACGAGTTCATGCGCGCGGTCGCGGACGGCAAGCCGTTCGGGCTGCGGGCGCGGCTGGACAACCGGGTGCTGGAGACCGTCGACGCCCGCGCGCTGTTCCGCACGATGGCGCAGGCCGCGTGGGAGTGCGCGGATCCCGGCATCCAGTACGACGACACGATCAACGACTGGCACACCAACCCTGAAACAGGACGAATCACCGCAAGCAATCCATGCTCGGAGTACCTGTCGCTGGACAACTCGTCGTGCAACCTGGCCTCGCTCAACCTGATGCGCTTCCTGCGGGACGACGGCACCTTCGACGGCGGGACCTTCGTCAAGGCGGTCGAGCTGGTCATCACCGCGATGGACATCTCGATCTGCTTCGCGGACTTCCCGACCGAGGCGATCGGCGAGACGACCCGGGCGTACCGCCAGCTCGGCATCGGCTACGCCAACCTGGGTGCGCTGCTGATGGCGACCGGCCACGCGTACGACTCCGACGGCGGGCGCGCGCTGTCGGCGGCGATCACCTCGCTGATGACCGGGACGGCGTACCGGCGTTCCGCCGAGCTGGCCGGCGTGGTCGGGCCGTACGACGGCTACGCCCGCAACGCGTCGGCGCACCAGCGGGTGATGCGCAAGCACGCGGCGGCGAGCGACACCGTCCGGCCGGTCGGCGCCGACGACGCCGCGGTGCTGCGGCTGGCCACCGAGCAGTGGCAGCGCGGCAACGCGCTCGGTGCCGAGCACGGCTGGCGCAACGCGCAGGCGAGCGTGCTGGCACCGACCGGAACCATCGGCTTCATGATGGACTGCGACACAACGGGCATCGAGCCGGACTTCTCGCTGGTGAAGTTCAAGAAGCTGGTCGGCGGCGGGTCCATGCAGATCGTCAACCAGACCGTGCCGCGGGCGCTGCGCTCGCTGGGCTACCAGCAGGAGCAGGTGGAGGCGATCGTCGAGTACGTCGCCGAGCACGGGCATGTGGTCGACGCGCCGGGCCTGCGCGAGCAGCACTACGAGGTCTTCGACTGCGCGATGGGCACGAGGTCGATCGCGCCGATGGGACACGTCCGGATGATGGCCGCGGTGCAGCCGTTCATCAGCGGGGCGATCAGCAAGACGATCAACACCCCGGAGAGCGCCACCGTCGAGGAGATCGAGGAGATCTACCGCGCCGGCTGGGAGCTCGGCCTCAAGGCGCTGGCGATCTACCGGGACAACTGCAAGGTCGGCCAGCCGCTGTCCACCCGGAAGAAGCCGGCCGCCGCGCGCGGAGCCGGCGCCGGTGGTGGAGTACCGGCCGACCCGGCACCGGCTGCCGAAGAAGCGCCCGTCGCAGACGGTGTCCTTCTCGGTCAGCGGCGCGGAGGGTTACGTGACGTCGTCGTCCTACCCGGACGACGGTCTCGGCGAGCTGTTCGTGAAGATGTCCAAGCAGGGCTCCACGCTGGCCGGCGTGATGGACGCCTTCTCCATCGCGATCTCCATCGCCCTGCAGTACGGGGTGCCGCTGGAGACGTACGTGTCGAAGTTCGTCAACATGCGCTTCGACCCGGCCGGGATGACCGACGACCCGGACATCCGGATCGCCTCCTCGGTGATGGACTACCTGTTCCGGCGGCTCGCGCTGGACTACCTGCCGTACGAGAAGCGGGCCGAGCTCGGCATCTTCACCGCCGAGGAGCGGGCGGCGGCGGTGTCGAGCTCGTACGGCGCCGGTGCCGAGACCGACGAGTCCGACGTGGACGTCGAGGCGCTGCGGTCCTCGGCGCCGGTGGAGACCCACCACCCGGCGCCGGACGAGCCGCAGGTGCCCGCCGCGGTGGCCGGCAAGCCCGCCCCGCCCGAGGCCCACTCGTCCACCGAGCTGCTCGAGCTGCAGCAGGGCACGGTCGCCGACGCGCCGCTCTGCTTCACCTGCGGCACGAAGATGCGACCAGCGGGCTCCTGCTACGTCTGCGAGGGCTGCGGCTCCACCTCCGGCTGCAGCTGAGTGGTGCCGAGGGGACGCGCCGTCCGCCGCGTCCCCTCGGATATACTCGGAGCCCATCCGCGTATATAGGGAGGTCGTCGTGACGAAGCGGCTCGTCGACTTGGAGGATGAGGACCTCGAGGCGGCGCGGGCCGCGCTGGAGACGCGGACGATCCGGGAGACGGTCACGGCCGCGCTGCGGTTGGCCGCGGCACAAGCCGCGCGGCGCCGCGAGATCGAGCGGCTCACCTCCGGAGCGCTGCCGGACCTGGGCGCGGCCGACGTGCGAGATGCCGCTTGGCGGTCGTAGCCCGGTATCTGGTCGACACCAGTGCGCTGGCTCGGATGCGTCATCCGGCCGTAGCTCAGCAACTCGTCCCGCTCATCGAGGCGGGGCTGGTCGCGAGTTGTCCGGTGATCGACATGGAGGTGCTCTTCAGCACCCGCACGCCGGCCGAGTATGTCCGGGTGAGGGAGGACCGGTCGCGCGCGTACGAACATCTCGCCATCGACGACCGGGTGTGGCGCCGGGCCGAGGCGGTGCAGGCGGTGCTGGCCCAGCGGTCCCAGCTCCGGTCGGTCGGCATCCCCGATCTGTTGATTGCTGCGGTTGCGGACCTGCACCGGATCCCGGTCGTGCACTACGACGCGGACTTCGAGCATGTCGCCGCCGTCACCGAGCAGGACGTGCGTTGGGTGGTGCCGCGCGGGACGGTGCCGTGACGCGGTCGGGATCCGAGGAGGGGCGATGAGCGTGCGGCAGTTGCGGTTGGTGGTGGCGGCGGAGGACTACGCAGGGGCTGTCGGGTTCTACCGGGACGTGCTGGGGCTGCCCGAGCGGGAGGCGATCGCCGGGCCGGGCGGCGCGCACGTCACGATCCTCGACGCCGGCCGGGCGACCTTGGAGCTGGCGAACCCGGCGCAGCGGCAGTACATCGACCGGGTCGAGGCGGGCCGCGAAGGCGTGGCGCCGCGGCTGCGGGTCGCCTTCGAGGTCGACGACAGCCGGGCGCGGACGGCCGAGTTGGTCGCGGCCGGCGCCCGGGAGGTGGCGCCGCCGACGCTGACACCGTGGCGTTCGCTCAACTCGCGGCTGGACGCGCCGGCCGGGCTGCAGATCACGCTCTTCGAGGAGCTCGGGCCGGAGCCGCGACCGTCCCGGGTGGACAGTGCGG
Organism: uncultured Actinomycetota bacterium; assembly: GCA_963785005.1. Classification (GTDB taxonomy): domain Bacteria; phylum Actinomycetota; class Actinomycetes; order Mycobacteriales; family CADCTP01; genus CADCTP01. The sequence continues at coordinate 413,184 of CAWATS010000007.1, read as the reverse complement.
TGACCGTCCGGGACGCGACCGAGGATGATTGGGCGGCGATCTGGCCGTTCCTGCGGGAGATCGTCGCCGCCGGCGACACGTACTGCTGGCCGCGCGACGTCACCGAGGCGACCGCCCGGGCCAAGTGGATGCAGGAAGCGCCCGGCCGCACGGTGGTGGCGGTCGACGCCGCCGGCGCCGTGCTGGGCACCGCCGAGACCCACCCCAACCAGGCGGGTGCCGGAGCGCATGTCGCTAACGCCGGCTTCATGGTCGACCCCGCGCATGGAGGCCGCGGGATCGGCCGCCTCCTCGCCGAGCACGTGCTCGACCGGGCGCGGGCCGACGGCTACCGGGCGATGCAGTTCAATGCCGTGGTCGAGACCAACACCGGCGCGGTCGCGCTGTGGCGGTCGCTCGGCTTCGACATCCTCGCCACCGTGCCCGAGGCCTTCGACCACCCGATCCGCGGCCCCGTCGGCCTGCACGTCATGCACCGCCTCCTATGAGCCGGACGTGCCGCCGCCCTCGCGACTACGAGCCCGCCCGCGTCGTGCCGCTGGACTTGCTGAGGACGTCCAGGCGGTGCACCGCCCGGACCTGTCGCCCGCGCGGCCGGCCGCACCGAGCCGCACGTCGCCCACGCCTGGACTGCCTGCTCCGGCAGTCCCGACTCTGGAGGCGCGGGCGGACACCCGCGCCGTGCTGTACTGGCCGGGTGGAGCAGCAGGTGCGGGACGCGCTGGCCGCCGTCGAGCACCGGGACTGGGCGCTGCTCAAGCAGGTCCTGCATCCGTACCTGCACTGGTCGGAGCACGGCGTGACCACCCGCGGCCGGGTCAAGGTCCTGGCGCACCTCGCCGCCCGGCCCGTCCTGGATCCGCCCGCCTCGTACGAGCTGCGCGACGGCCAGATCTACCGCTGGGTCGGCGCGGACTGATCCGGCCGCCGGCGCCGCCGGCGCGCCGGTCAGCGGTCCTGGAGCACGGACAGGATGTTGCCCGCCGGGTCGGTGAACCAGGCGATGTACGGGCCCTCGGCGCGGGCGATGCCCTTCTCGTCCTGGTCGAACCCGTCGTAGCGCTCGAAGCGGACGCCCCGCGCGGTCAGCTCGTCGACGGTCTTGTCGATGTCGTCCACCGGGAAGTTGAGGATCGTGAACACCGCCGGGGCGTGGTCCGGCTTCGGGTAGACCAGGATCTCCGTGCCGCCGCCGACCTTCAGTCCGAGCATGCCGTTCTGCTCGGTCACCGTCAGACCGAGCGTCTCGCCGTAGAACCTCTTGGCCGCGGGCACGTCGTCCACCGAGAAGCCGCCGAACGCCTTGCTGCCGTCGAGCATGACACCCTCCTCACTCTCGTCCTGTCGGTGCATTGGACCTCCCGGCGGGCCGGAAGTAATCGGCCGAGCGGTCACTCCTCGAGGCGGGGAGGCAGCCCGAAGAGGGCGAACAGCCGGGTGTCGAGGAAGTGGGTGAACCCGACGATCCGCCCGTCCGAGACCTCGATGAGCTGGATCGAGAACGGCTCGTGCCCGCCGTCGGGGCTCGGCCGGTACTGCGCGAACGCCGGCGACCCGTTCATGTCCACCGGGACGAGGCGCGACCCGCGGCAGCCGTTCCCCGGTCCGAGCAGCCACCGGCCGATCTCGTCGCGGCCGCGCAGCCACATGTCGTAGGGCGGCATCGCCTGGGTGGCGTCCTCGCGCAGCAGCGCGACGAGAGCGCCGATGTCGTACTGCTCGAAGGCCTCGACGTAGCGCGCCAGCAGGTCGTCCTGCGTGTCGTCCGCCGGCTCGGAAGCCTCCGCCACCGTCAGGTTCCGCTCCGCCAGCGTCGCGCGGGCCCGCTGCAGTGCGCTGTTGACGGACGCGACCGAGCTGTCGAGCAGCTCGGCCACCTCGCTCGCCTGCCAGCGCAGCACGTCCCGCAGGATCAGCACGGCGCGCTGTCGGGGCGGCAGGTGCTGCAGCGCGGCGACGAAGGCCAACCGGACGGACTCCCGCAGCACGGCCTCCTCGGCCGGGTCGCCACCCGTCGGCAGGACCCGACCGCTCGCGATCGGCTCGATCCAGGTCGTCTCGACGAGCGGGGCGTCGAGCGGTGCCCCGACCCTCGACGGGGTGGCCGCCAGGTCCATCGGCAGGGCGCGGCGCTTGCGACCGTCCAGCATCGTCAGGCACACGTTGGTGGCGATCCGGTAGAGCCACGACCGCAGGGCCGACCGGCCCTCGAACCGGTCCAGGCCCCGCCACGCCCGCACCAGCGTGTCCTGCACCGCGTCCTCGGCCTCGAAGGCCGAGCCGAGCATCCGGTAGCAGTACCCGGTCAGCTCGCCGCGGTGCTGCTCCAGCCGCTGCTCGAGCTCGTGCCCGGCCAGCCCCTCGCCGACTCCCGTCGCAGAAACCACCCGCGGTCGCTCCCTCCACCTCCGGCACCAGCCCGCCGACCGTACGCGAGAACAGGATAGGCAACCGCCGCCGGTGCCCGGCCGGTCATGCTCGGGCCATGCTGATCAGGTCCGCGTCCGGTGCGCCGGGTGGAGGCGGACGTCGTGGTCGGCGCCGGGCGCGATGAAGCCGAGCAGCCTGGCGCCCTCCTCGACCACCCCGTCGGCGTCCCGGGCGGGCAGCGGCGCGAACGGCTCGACGACGAGCGTGGCGGCTCCGGGCGACCGCTCGGTACGCCAGGTCGCGCACCAGCGGCCGTCGACCAGCACGGTGCCGGCCGTCGCGCCGTTGCCGGGCGGCAGCGGCACCGGCCGGCCGGACGGGTTGACCCGGCCGCGGTCGGCGTGCGAGAGCAGCAGGTTGTCGTACTCCGGCAGGAAGCGCGGCGGCGCCGGCGTGTCCGGGTCCGGGCGGGGCCCGGCCGGCACGTCGAGGAGCTCGGCCCCGTCCGGCGACCGGAACACCCGCAGCCGGGGCCGCAGCCGGTCGAGCACCTCCCGCAGGCCGGCCAGCCCGGACCAGGTGGTCACGTCGGCGACGGTCGCCGGCCCGAACGCGCCGAGGTAGCGCAGCACCAGCTCGTCCGGCGACCGGTCGGTCCCCAGCGGGGCGGCCAGCCACGACTCGACGGTCGTCCACGCCGCCGGTCCGGTGCGGCCCCAGACCCCGCGCGGCGGCACCTGGACGAGCGGCGCGAGGTAGCTGACCGCGTACGCGAGCAGGGTGGGGTCCACGGCCGGCCACCGGGACGTCAGCAGCGGGCCCAGCTCGGCCCGGGTCCGCGGCCGCTCCGCCAGCAGCGCCCGCCCGGCGGCCACCACCGCAGCCAGGTCGAGCCCCGCCGCCTGCCGTCCCAGCTGGCCGCGGAAGGCGCGCTCGAGCACCGACTGGACGACCGGCCGGAGCGCCAGGCAGTCGCGGGCGGTCAGCAGGTGGACGGTCGCCCGGACGAAGGCGCCGCGCACGACCCGTCGCGAGGTGAGCAGCGTGGACAGCTCGGCGGCCTCGAAGCCCGCCAGCCGCGTCCACAGCCCGACGTACGGCGCCAGCGGCGCCTGCGCCTGCAGGCCGACCAGCCGCTCGACCGCCTCCTCGGCCGGCAGCGCCCACCGGCGCAGCAGCAGCTGCCGCTCCAGGGTCGCCCTGTTCAGCGCCCGCGGCCCGAGCACGTCCCCGGTCACGCCGCCGACCGTACGTGCTCCTGTCCGGCGGCTCTCGGATTTCTGCTGCGGCCCGAGTCCGTGCCGCCGCCCGGGAGCGGCCGGTCCTGCTGACCTTCGCCGACCTGGTCGCCCGGCTGGGACGCCTCGCCGGCGGAGTCGATCCGCCGGCGCATCCGCGGCGGGAGCCGCTGCCGGACTGGCTGGCGAGACGACTCGTCCACACGGCTGGCCTGCCGCCCGAGCGGGTGGCCGCCCTCGACGCCGAGCAGGCCCTCGACGCCTGGACGGACTTCGTCACCCGCGGCGGAGCGCGCTGAGCCGCCCGGACCCAGGCTCGCCGCGGCGCTCCGGGCGGTGTCCGGTGGCCGAAGTACGCCGCGGTCGGGCCGCGCCGGGTGTAGACCTGCGGAAGAGAAGTCGGCGGCCCTGTCGATGCCGGCGGATGCCGTTCGACGGGGTGATGTGAGGCCCGATCGTCGGGCCGCGAGCGGGAGGGACGCCAGATGTCGCAGTACCTGGTCCTGATCTACGAGGACGAGAACGGCTGGGCGAACGCGGACGAGGCCGCGATGAACCAGGCCATGGAGGAGCACAGCGCATTCGCGGCCGCGGCGGGTGCGGCAATGAAGGGCGGCGAGGCGCTGCAGCCGACGTCGACGGCGACGACGATCCGCAAGGACGGCGCGGGCGGGTTCACCGTCACCGACGGGCCGTTCGTGGAGACCAAGGAGGCCCTCGGCGGCTACTACATCCTCGAGGCCGCCGACCTGGACGCGGCCATCGCGCTGGCCAAGACGGTGCCGGCGCCGTTCGGCGGGGTCGAGGTCCGGCCGGTGCAGATCTTCGGGTGAGCGCGACCGCAACCGCGGTCGCCGTCGCGCACCGTCGCGAGTGGGCCTTCGTGCTCGCCGCGACGGTGCGCGTCACCCGGGACCTCGACCTCGCCGAGGAGTGCGTGCAGGACGCGTACGCGCAGGCGCTCACGGCCTGGGCGAGCCAGGGGGTCCCGACCAGGCCCGGCGCGTGGCTGACCACGGTGGCCCGGCGCCGGGCGCTCGACCTCCTCCGGCGCGAGGCGACGCTGCGCCGGGCGCTGCCGCTGCTGGTCGAGGACGAGGTCGCGCCGGCGACCGCCGAGCACGACCGGTTCCCGGACGACCGGCTGCGGCTGATCTGCACCTGCTGCCACCCCGCGCTCGCCCCCGAGGCGCAGGTCGCGCTGACCCTGCGGCTGGTCTGCGGGCTCACCACCGCGGAGGTCGCCCGCGCCTTCCTGGTCAGCGAGCCGACCATGGCGGCGCGGATCACCCGGGCGAAGAAGAAGATCGCCGCGGCCGGCATCCCGTACCGGGTGCCGCACGCCGACGAGCTGCCGGCCCGGATCGAGGGCGTGCTCGCCGTCGTGCACCTGCTGTTCACCACCGGCCACACGGCACCGGTCGGCGCGGACCTCGTCCGCCGGGACCTGGTCGAGCGGGCGCTCGACCTGGCGAGGATGTTGCGGACCCTGCTGCCCGACGACGTGGACGTGGCGGCACTGCTCGCGCTGATCCTGCTCACCGACGCCCGCCGGGCCACCCGGGTGGCCGCCGACGGCCGGCTGCTGCTGCTGTCCGAGCAGGACCGGGCGCGCTGGGACCGGACCGCGATCGAGGAGGGCCTCGCGCTGGTGCGGGAGGCGCTCGCCCGGCGGCCGCCCGGCCGGTTCGTGCTCGAGGCGGCCATCGCGGCGGTGCACGCGGACGCGCCGGACTGGGACGCGACCGACTGGGACGAGGTCGTCGGCCTCTACGACCTGCTCGTCCAGGTGTGGCCGTCGCCGGTCGTCGCGCTCAACCGGGCCGTCGCGGTCGGCCTGGCACAGGGCCCGGCGGCCGGGCTCGCCGCCCTGGACGCGCTCGCCGCCGAGCCGCAGCTGGCCGGCTACGCCTACCTGCCGGCCGCCCGCGCCGACTTCCTCCGCCGCCTCGGCCGTACCCAGGACGCGCGGACCGCGTACTCCGAGGCCGTGCTGCTGACCGAGAACGACGTCGAGCGCGCCTTCCTCGCCGACCGCCTCGCCCGGCTGGGTGGCTGACGGCGCCCGGGCCGGGTGGTCACGGCAGGTCGAAGAGGCCGACCGTGTCGCCGGTGAGGCTTCCCATGTGGACGGTGCCGGCGTGCTCCCGGACGCCGGTGACGAAGCCGAAGCGGTCGCCGGGTGCCTGCAGGTCGTGCACGACCTCGCCGTCCGCCGACAGCGCATACACCCAGACGGTGTGCCGGGGGCGCGGCTGCAGGCGGGCGGGCAGGGCCCAGACCGCCCTGCGCAGGGCGGGGCTCCGCGGCGCCAGCCGGTCGACGGCGGCGTCCCGAGGGCTGCCCATGGCCACCCAGATCAGCCCGTCGGTGCCGGTCGAGAGGTTGTCCGGGAACCCGGGCAGGTTGTCGGCGAAGACCTCCGACTCACCGGCCCGCGGGCCGGTCACCCACAGCCTGCGCAGCCGGTACGCGGCGGTCTCGGCGACCACGACGAAGGACCCGTCCGGAGCGAGCGCCACCCCGTTCGCGAACTGCAGACCGTCGAGCAGGACCGTGACCTCGGCGGCCAGGCCGCGGCGCAGCAGCCGCCCGGTGCCGGAGTGCTCCAGCAGGTCGGCCTTCCAGTGCTCGATGCCGAAACGGCGGGACGAGTCGCTGAAGTAGACCGTGCCGTCCGGCGCGACCGCGGCGTTGTTGCAGAAGCGCATCGGCTCGCCGTCCACGTCGGACACCAGCGTCTGCACGGTCCCCGACTCCACGGACACCCGGAGCAACCCGCGCCGGGCATCGCAGACGAGCAGCCCGCCGTCCGGCAGCCACTCCAGCCCGAGCGGCCGGCCGCCGGTGTCGGCGAGCACCTGCACCTGCCGTCCGTCCGGGGTCAGCCGTAGCACCCGGCCGTCCTCGACCCCGGTCAGCACCCGGCCGGTGTCGTCGACCAGCACGTCCTCCGGCCCGCGACCGAGCACCTCCAGCACCCGCACCGCCGGCAGCGGTCGGGCACTGCGCGGTCGCCGGGACCGGGCCGGGGCGGGCGGCGGCTGCCAGACGACGGGGGAGATCGGAGGTCGCGCCATGGCCGCTCATCTTGCCCGCTCGGCGTCGCAACTGCCGAGCGGCCCACGTCCGGCGCAGCGTTGTCGACCCGTGGACGCACCCTGATCGCTGGCAGGACAGGCGCCGACGAGCACAGCACCCCGGCGCGGCGGTGGCGCTGGCGGCTCAGCCGGCGCGGTCGAGCAGCACCACGGGGATCTCGCGGTCGGTCCTGGTCTGGTACGCGTCGTACTCCGGCCAGGTCCGGGTCATCTGGACCCACAGCCGCGCCCGCTCCGCGGCGGTCGCCGTCCGGGCCAGCGCGTCGAACTCCTCCGCGCCGACCTGCACGTGCACCCGCGGGTCGGCGTCGAGGTTCCGGTACCACGCCGGGTGCTCGGCGGAGCCGCCGTAGGAGGCGACCACGACGTAGGAGTCGCCGTCCTGGCCGTAGATCAGGGCGGTCCGGCGCAGCAGCCCGGACGTCCGGCCGCGGGTGGTCAGCAGCAGCGTCGGCACGCCGGGCCGCCACTCGTGGCCCTTCTCGCCGCCGCTGGCGACGTAGCGCCCGATGTGCTTGTTGACCCATCCCACCGGGCTGTCGATCACCTGCTCGTCGTCCGCCACGAGTCCTCCTGCCCTGGTGGACTGCCGCGGTCAGACCGCGCAGCTGTCGTCCGTGCACTCCGCACCGGCGCCGCCGGCGGCCACGACGGTGATCGGGTGCGCCTCGGCCCATGCCTTTCGCAACACCTCGAGCAGCACCTCGGCCGGCTGCGCGCCGGACACACCGTACTTCCGGTCGAGCACGAAGAACGGCACCCCCTGGATGCCGAGCGCCCGCGCCTGCGCCTCGTCCGCGCGGACCTCGGCGAGGTACGCGTCCGAGTCGAGCACCGCGGCGGCCTCGGCCGGGTCGAGCCCGGCCTCGCCGGCCAGCCGGACCAGCGCGTCGCGATCGGCGACCGGCTCGCCCTCGGTGAAGTACGCCAGCAGCAGCCGCTCCTTCACCGCGCCCTGCGCGCCTCGCTCGGCGGCCAGGTGCAGCAGCCGGTGGGCGTCGAGGGTGGTGCCCGGCCTGGCGATGTCGTAGCGGAAGCGCAGGCCCTCCGCGGCGGCGGCGTCGGTGACCCGCTGCTGCATGGCCCGGGCCTGCTCCAGCGGGACGCCGTACCGGTCGGCCAGCCGCCGGGCGGCGCCGCCGGGCACGGACCGCGGCGCGCTCGGGTCCAGCTCGAAGCTGCGCCACCGCACCTCGACGTCGTCGCGGTGCTCGAACGCGGCCAGCGCCGCCTCGAAGCGCCGCTTGCCGATGGCGCACCACGGGCACACCACGTCCGACCAGATCTCGACCCGCACCGCGCTCCCTCCGCTCACCTCTGCTGCGCCAACCCGTCCCGGCGGGCCGGTCTTCCCGCGACCGGCCGGGAGGCAGCGGGACGCCGGGGTCACCGCGGCGGCAGCTCCGGGGGCCGGCGGGACGGCCGGGTGGCCGGATCGGGCGGGCGGGCCGCCGGCTCCCGGTCGAGCGCCTCCAGCGCGAGCCGGACCGCGGTGTCCAGCTGCGGGTCGCGGCCGGCCGCCCAGTCCTGCGGCGCGATCGGCACCTCGTGGTCCGGCTCGACGCCGTGGTTCTCCACCCCCCAGCCCACGCTGGTGAACCAGAACGAGTACCGCGGCTGGGTCACCGCCGTCCCGTCCACCAGCTTGTAACGCATGTCGATGCCGATCACCCCGCCCCAGGTCCGGGTGCCGACCACCGGCCCGAGGCCGAGCTGCTTGAAGCCGGCGGTGACGATGTCGCCGTCGGAGCCCGCCTGCTCGTTCGCCACCGCCACCATCGGCCCCCGCGGCGCGTTCGACGGGTACGTCGTCGGCGGGCCGTGCCGGGTGGTGTCCCAGCCCTGGACCCGGCGGGCCAGCTTCTCCAGCACCAGCTCGGACACGTGGCCGCCGTTGTTGTCCCGCACGTCGACGACCAGCGCCTCCCGCGCCACCTCGAGGATCAGGTCCCGGTGCAGCTGGGCCCAGCCGTTGGCCACCATGTCCGGGACGTGCAGGTAGCCGACGCGCCCGCCGGAGGCTTCGTGCGCCGCGGCCCGCCGGTCGGCCACCCAGGCCTGGTAACGCAGGGCGCGCTCGTCCTCGAGCGGGACCACGACCACCCGGCGCACCTCGGCCCCGTCGGCCGGCCGCACGGACAGCTCCACCGGCACCCCGGCGGCGCCGGCCAGCAGCGGCGCCGGCCCCCAGTGCGGGTCGACCGGTCGCCCGTCCACGGCCAGGATCGCGTCGCCGGCGCGGACCGCGACGCCCGGCGAGCTCAGCGGCGAGCGGGCGCCGCGCACCGAGGACTCGCCCGGCAGCACCCGGCGCACCAGCCAGCTGTCGCCGGCACGCTGCAGGTCGGCGCCCAGGTGGCCGAGCGCCCGGCCCGACTCGGTCGGCCGCGGCGGGGGGAACTCGTACGCGTGGGAGCTGCCCAGCTCGCCCTGCACCTCCCACAGCAGCTCGGACAGGTCGTCGCGGGTGGCCACCCGCTCCACCAGCGGCCGGTAGCGCGCCAGCACGGCGTCCCAGTCGACGCCGCCCATGTCGGCGATCCAGAAGTGGTCGCGCATCAGCCGGCCGGCCTCGTCGTACATCTGCCGCCACTGCGCCGGCGGGTCGACCTGCACCCGCAGCCGGTGCAGGTCGACGTCGACGACCGCGTCCCGGTCGCCGTCGGAGTCCGGGTCGACCCGGCGGTCGGCCGGCACCAGCCGCAGCGCGTGCTCGTCGCGGACCAGCAGCCGCCGGCCGTCTCCGGTGACCGTGTAGCCGTCGACCTCGTCGGCGAGCGTGAGCATGCGACGCTTGCGGAAGTCGTAGCGCACCAGGCGTGGGCGCACCGGGTCGCCGTCCGCGGTCGGCCGGCCCTCGCCGAGCAGGCCGGCCGGCGGCGTCTCCAGCCAGAGCAGCCCGTCCCTGGCCGCCCGCAGCGCGGACGTCCGCGCGGTCGCCACCGGCACCGGGATCACCCGCTGGCCGATCCCCTCCAGGTCCACGGTGACCGGTTGCGGGGGCGCGTCCTCGCCGTCGTCCTCCCCGTCGCCGGAGGCATCCGGCCCGGCGGTGGGCCGGCCGCCCGGCTCCGGGTGGAACGGCGACGGCGTGGTCGCCGCCAGCGGCACCAGGTACGGCCGGGTGGCGGCGGTGAACGACAGGTCGAAGACCCAGTCGTCGTACACCGGGTCGAGGGTGCGGGTGGACAGGAAGGCCAGGTGCCGGCCGTCGGTGGTGAAGACCGGGTTGGTGTCCACGAAGCGCAGCGGGGTCACCTCGACGACCGCCGCGCCGGCCCCGTCGGCGACCCGGGCGGCCCGCACCTGCCGCAGCGCCTCGGCGCCGGGGTGCGACCAGGCCAGCCAGGCGGAGTCGGGGGAGAAGGACAGCCCGGACGCGTCGTCGTGGCCGGTCCGGTCGACCTGCCGGACCTCCCCGCCGTCCACGTCGACGACCAGCACCCGCCCGTCGTGCGAGGCCGCGGCCAGCAACGCACCGTCCGGGGAGGCGACGAGCTCCAGCACCCGGCCGAGCCGGCCGCCGGCGACGCGGCGCACCGGCCCGGCGCCGTCCGCCGGGGCGATCTCGATCGCGTCGTCGCCGTCGGCGTCGGTCACCCAGGCCACCGCCGGCACCGCCGCCTCCGCCGCGCGCGGCGGCCCGAGCACCTGCGGCAGCCGGGCGCGCACGCCGGGCCGGTCGGCGAGCGCCGGGGCCGGCCCGTCCCGGCTGGTCAGCCAGTGCACGGTGCCGAGCACCTCGACCGCGCTGGCCCGCCCGGACCGGTCGGCGGCGACGTCGCCGAGCGACTCGCGGGCCGGGACCGGGTGCGGCTGCCGGCCGGTGCGCGGGCCGCCGAGCGTGATGTCCAGCCGGCGCGGGCCGGTCGCCGGGTCGAGGTCGTCGAGCAGCCACAGCTCGCCGAGGCACTGGTAGACCACCCGGCGCCCGTCGGTGCGCATCGCCCGGGCGTAGGACTCGGCATGGTCGGTGTGCCGGCGCAGGTCGGTGCCGTCCGGGAGCACCGAGTAGACGTTGCCCCAGCCCTCGTGGTCGGACAGGAAGACCACCCGCTCGCCCACCCAGTCGGGGTCCTCCAGCTGGGAGTCGAGCTCGCCGAGCAGCCGGTGGAACTCGCCGCCGCCGTCCCGGTCGATCCAGAGCTTGCCGGCGGTGCCGCCCCGGTAGCGTTTCCAGGTGGCGCCGGCTCTCCGGTTCTGGTCGACGCCCAGCACCGTCGCCCCGCCCGGCCCGGCCGCCACCGTGTTGACCGGCCCGTACGGCAGCCGCTCCGGGACGCCCCCGTCGAGCGGCAGCGCCCAGGCCCAGACCCGGCTGCGGAACGGCTCGCCGGTCGCCGTGCTCGCCACCACCCGGCCGTCCGGCGTCCACCCGGCCGTCCGGGTGAACGGGTCGCCCCAGTAGCTGAGCCGGCGGGCCGGCCCGCCGTCGACGGGGGCGACGTGCACCTCGGGCTCGCCGTCGCGGGTGCTGGTGTAGGCCACCATCGCGCCGTCCGGGGACAGTCGGGTGCCGGCGACCGGGGCCGAGTCGGCGGTCAGCCGCAGCGCCCGGCCGCCGTCCGCGGGGGCCAGCCAGACGTCGTCCTCCGCGACGAGGGCGACCCGGTCGCCGCGGATGCTCGGGTAGCGCAGGTAGGCGCCTTCTCCACTCACAGGGCGCACCCTAGCCAGGGTGTCCGACACGACCGGCACGGGTTTCGCCGGGTCCGCGCCGATGGTCAGGTGATCTCGTCGGTGGGCGGCCAGGGCACCCCGATGGGGTTGGGCCGGGGCACGCCGCCGGCGCCGACCATCCGCTCGGCCAGCGCGTGCAGCAGCCGGAGCAGCTCGTCCGCCCGGTCCGCGCCGAGCGCCGCGTACGGCCCGAGCGCGAGCCGGTCGGTGCGCTCCTCGACCTCGCGCCGCACCGCCCGGCCGCTGCCGGTGAGCTCGCCGGCAGCGGTCACCCAGCCCCGCTCCGCGAGCGCCGCGGTGGCGGCCGCCCACTCCTGCTCGCTCCACTTCCGGTTGGTCCGCAGCGTGTCCGCCGGCGCCCGGCCGGCAGCCGCGGCGAGCACCTGCGACTGGCAGGGCTCGATGCCGGTGGCGGTCAGCGTCACCACGTGGCCGTCGCCGCGGTGCTCCCGCAGCACGGTGAGCGCCTGCCACAGCGCGAGGTGCGGCTCGTCCGGCGGCGGCAGCGCCGCGTTGGCCGCGGCGAGCGCCCGGCCGGAGGTGTCCGCCGCCGCGGCGGCCCGGCCGGCGAGGGTGGCCGCGGCACGGACCTCCGGCCCGTCCACCCCGGCGCCGTCGGCGTCGCCGAGCAGCCGCCGGTACGCCGCGTCGACGGCGCCGAGCCGGGCCGCCAGCAGCCGCTGCGGCGCCGCCGCCCGCCAGGCGTCCGGGATCGCGCGGGCCACCATCGCCGGGTGGAAGCCGTGGAACAGCGCGGTGACCACCGCCGCCGGCACCGGCCCGAGCGGGGCGGCCCGGCAGCCGAAGTAGCTCATCCAGCCGCCGCGCAGCCCGAGCGCGTCCGTCGCGGCCCGGGTCTCCGGGGCGAAGTAGGTGACCGCGTGCAGCGGCTCCACCCGCTGCCAGGCCCGGCGTGCGACGACGCTGTCCACCTCTGGCCCTCCACTCCCTGGTGCTGCTCAGGTGATGGAATCACGCCCGCCGGGGTAGGGATGCGGACGTGACCAAGACGACCTGGAAGCCTCCGCAGGAGGCCGGCCACGGGCAGCTCGACGCGGCCGACCGCAACGAGCTGCCGGACAGCGCGTACGCGTTCCCGGAACAGCGCAAGGAGCCGCTGACCGACGCCGGGCACGTGCGGACCGCCCTCGCCCGCTTCGACCAGGTGCGCGACGTCAGCGACGCCGACCGGGACCGGGCCTTCGCCAACATCCGCAAGGCCGCCGACCACTTCGGGGTGGACGTCGCGGAGACCGACTGGCGGCAGCTCGGCAAGCGGCCGCACACGCCGAACTCCGCCCACTGACCTGACCCGGCCGGCTCAGCCGGGCGTCCCCGGGCGCCACCGCGGCCGGGCCGGACGGGCGTCGGCCGGCCGGTCCGTCGTCCGGTGCCGACGGGGCAGCGCGCCCTCGGCGGGCGGGACCGTCCGGCCGGTGCCCTCCGCCGGCTGCCGAGCGTCGCCGGCGGAGTCGCCCACGCTGATCACGCTGCGGCCGGACAGGCCGGCGAGGTAGTACGCCTCGGGGATCGTCACGGACCCGGCCATCACGACGACGTCGTAGCCGGCCCGGGGCAGGTCGCGGGCGTACGCCGAGCGGATCGTGGTGGCGGCGAGCCGGCACCGCCCGCGCAGCGTCTCCTCGATGCCCGCGCGGGCACCCGCCAGCTCGTCCCGGGCCTCGGCCAGCCGCCGGCGCCGCTCGGCCGGCGAGCTGCCGACCTCGCCGACCTCGCCGACCTGGCTGCCGCCGAGCACCTCCTCGACCGGCGGCGCCGGCCCGCCGCGGGCCAGCTCCCGCGCGATCCGGTCCGCGTCCTGCCGGGCGGAGCGCCGCTGCTCCCGCAACGCGTGCCGGCGCAGCACCAGCGTGTCCGGGTCGGTGTACCGGCGCCGCTCCGGGCGGCCGCCGACCGCCTGGCCGAGCTGGTCGTCGACGGCCTCGGCGTCCCGGTCCAGCTCGGTGATCCGGTGCTCCGCCTCCTCGAACCGGAGCCGCCGGTCGAGCAGGCCCATCGCGGCCAGCCGGTCGTCCAGGCCGGCCCGCAGGTCGGCCGCGATGGTGTCGGCCTCGACGTACGGCCCGTAGCGGTCGCGGACGGCGCCGGGCGCGAGCGGGCCGACCCGCTGGACCAGCCCGGAGCGCAGCCGGCGGGTGCCGGCGAGCCGCTCGCACAGCGCCCCGACCGTACGGTCGACGCCGTGGTTGGACGGAGCCACGAAGAGCACGGTGGCGTCCAGCTGGAGCAGCCGGTCGAGCAGCCGGGCCACCAGCGCCACCGAGGCGGCGACATCCCCGCCGGGCGGCGACTGCACCCAGGCCCAGCGCTGCCGCAGCGCGGCGTGCAGCACGTCGCCGGCGCGGTCGTCCAGGCTCCACCCGTCGGTCCCGGCGGCCGCCTGCGCGATCCGGTCCCGCAGCCGCCCGCCCGGCGCGCCGAGCACCAGCGCGGCCTGGTCGAACCGGAACTCGGGCGGCGTCCCGCCGGACAGCGCGGCCAGCCGGTCGGCCAGCGAGCGCACCGGCCCGGCGTTGTCCACCACCAGCCAGCCGTCCGGCACCCGCGGGCCGAGGTCGACGGCCGTCTCCACCAGGCAGCTCTCGTCCGCCACCGCGCCGAGCCGGCCGCGGACCCGGCGCCCGCCGGCGCTCAGCCGGACCGGCGCGTCCTCGACCAGGGCCACCTCCGGCGGCGGGTCGACCCGGTAGAGGCAGCCGCCGGGGCCGCGGGCCACCCGGGTGGCGTCCACCGCGAAGGCGGGCGACATCCCGTCCGCCGCGGCCGCGGCAGCCAGCATCCGCTCGACGCTCGCCCGCACCGCGCGCAGGGCGCGCCCGTCCTGCGGCGTCGCCACGCTCACCTCCGACCCCTCCGCTCCAACCAAGCGTAATCGGACGAACACGACTGGCGACACTCCCGGGACGGGTGGCGCGTCGTCACCGACCGTCCACCGCCCCGTCGGCCGGCCCGTCGGCCGCCCGTCGGCCGGCCCGTCGATGAGGCGGAGCAGCCAGGACGGGCCGACCGCGGCCGCACCGACCTTCGCCAGCCGAGCGCGCAGGCCGCGGTCCGCGGTCACCACGAGCGCGGCGTACCCGACCGGCGCCGCGGCGGCGACCTCGACGATCGTGTCGTCCCCGGACCCGGGTGCCCCGACCGGCTCGACCGGCCCGGCCGTGCCGTCGTCCAGCACCGCACGGGCGGCGCCCTCGACCACCACGAGGACGCGCGGCAGCAGCACATCGAGACCGCCGCCGCCGATTGCCGCCGGCAGCGCGGCGGCGGGCAGGCCGTCGACCAGCGGCGTCAGCGCGGCCAGCAGCCGCCGGGTGGCGCCGGCCCGGTCCCGCCACCAGCCGTCGCCGCCGCCGCGGGCACCCACCACGTTCGCCGCGTCGATCACCAGCAGCAGCGCGGGAGCGGACCGCAGCCGCGGCCAGGTCGCGGCGAAGCCGGGATGCAGCGGCAGCCGCTGCACGGCGTCGGCGCCCACCCAGCGGACGTCCTCGCTCTCGCCGCCGGTCGGCCGGGGATCGGTCGGGGCGACCGGGTGGCCGAGAACGGTGCTGTACGACCAGCCGCCGTGGTCGTCGACGAGCACACCGGTCGGGCGCACCGCGGCCGGCTCGATGCCGGCCTCCTCGGCGGTCTCCCGCAGCGCCGCGGCGACCGCTGTCTCCTCGCTGTTGCGGGCGCCGCCCGGCAGTCCCCAGGTGCCGCCCTGGTGACTCCACCAGGCCCGGTGCTGCAGGACGACCCGGTCCGCCGGGGCCGTCCGGCCGGCCGGCTCCACCGGATCCGCCGGGTCCGCCGGGTCCGCCGGGTCGCCGCCGGGCGTGCGGTCGCGCAGCAGCAGGCCGGCCGCGCCGTACCGTCCCCAGTGCCGGTGGCCGGCCGAGCACCGGACCCAGCCGTCGCCGTCGCCGCGCACCGGACCAGCCTGCCAGCCGACCTGCTCAGCGCGGCCGGCGGGCCGGCGGGCGACCGCCGACGAGCAGGGCCACCGCGGCACCGGTGATCAGGCCGCCGATGTGCGCCTGCCAGCTGATGTTCGGGACCGCGAAGGAGATGATCAGGTTGATCCCGATCAGCACGCCGATGCCGCGGGCGTCCGCGCCGACCCGCTTGCGCAGCACGACCAGCGCGCCGAAGAGCCCGAAGACGGCGCCGGACGCGCCGACGCCGAGGACGTCCGGCGGGCTGAGGGCCAGCGCCAGCAGCGAGCCGCCGAGGGCGGAGGCCAGGTAGACCACGGCGAACCGGGCGGAGCCGAGGACCCGTTCCAGCGGTGCGCCGACGATGTAGAGGGCCAGCATGTTCGAGACCAGGTGCAGCAGGCCGGCGTGCAGGAACGCGGCGGTGATCAGCCGCTCGTACTGGCCGGCCTCGACGGCCACCGGAAGCAGCCCGTAGCGGGCGGTCAGCGCCGGGTCGGCCTGCTGGAGGAGGTAGCCGAGCACGGACAGCACGATCATCGCGAGGGTGACCGGGGTGCGGCCACTGGTCGGCGACGGGCGCCGGGCCGGGGCCGGCCGGCGGGCCGGCGGGGGGCCGCCCCAGCTGCCGCCGGCCAGCCGCCCGTAGCGCGCGTCGCCCGCGGCCCACGACGGTGCCGGCGGTCCGCCCGGACCGCGGTGGCCGGGCCCGGGGTCGCCGGGGTCGCGGGCCGCGGGCCAGCCGGGTCCGCCCAGCCCGGCGGCGGGTGGCCCGGGCTGCGCGGGCGGGCCGGCGGGGCCGGGGCCGTACCGCGGCTGGTCCGGTCCGGGCGGCGGCCAGCCGCCGGTCTCGGCGTACCGCTCCGGCCGCTCGCCGTCGCCGGGCCGCTGCCCGGCCACTCCCTCGCTCACGCGCCCTCCACGACTCGTCTGTGCTGGCAACGCGCGGGCGGGCGGTAGGACTCCCGGGTTCGCCGGGAGAGAAGAGCTGCGGCCCGCCTACCATGGACGGACCGCGGCCGGCCCGGCCGCACCCGACCCGCCCAGCGAAGGAGACCGCGTGTCGGAGCCGGACCGGCGGCGCGACCACCACCGCCCGCTGCCCTCCGCCGACGTCGAGGCGCTGGCCGCCGCCGCGGCCGGCGGCGAGCCGTACGCGCGGCTCGAGCTGGCCCACGCCACCGCCGCCGCGCTGGTCGACGCCGGTCGCGGCGACGGCGGACCGGACACCTCCCGGCTGGTCGGGCTGGCCGAGACCGTGGGCCTGGACACGCTGTCCGAGCTGTGGCGGGACGCGCCGGCCGACTCGCTTCCGGGTGCGCTGTGGGCGCTGTACCTGCTGCGGAGCTGGACCGAGCAGCAGGGCGAGGCGGTGGCCCGGCTGTACCGGGCCGGCCGGGCGTACGCGCCGGTGGACGAGGTGGTCGCGGGCGTCGCCGAGGACGCCGACCCGGCGGCGGTCCGGGCGCTGGCCGACGCGGTGCTGACCGGGGCGTACCGCGGGGACTTCGACGTGGCGCTGGAGCGGGCCGCGTCGTTCTTCCGGGTCGTCGCGACCGGGCGGCGCGAGCTCGCTGGCGGCCCGGACGGAGCCGACCGCGACGTCCTGGAGGCCGAGCGGGCCGACCGGAACGAGCGCTGCGCCGATGCCCTGCACCGGGCCGCGGCCGCCTGGCGGGACGGCACCCTGCACTGACGGCAGCCCCGGCTGCGCCGGCGTGGAGATTGTCGGACCGAGGCGGTAGACAGGAGCCGTGGGGAAGATCCGGATCGGCACCGCGTCCTGGACGGACAAGACCCTGCTCGCCAGCGGGTGGTATCCGGACGACGCCTCCTCCGCCGAGGCGCGGCTGCACTACTACGCCTCCCGGTTCCCGATCGTCGAGGTCGACTCGACCTACTACACCCCGCCGAACGAGCGCAACAGCGAGCTGTGGGTGGCCCGGACGCCGCCCGGCTTCACCTTCAACATCAAGGCCTTCTCGCTGCTGACCCAGCACCCGACCCGGCCCGGCGCGCTCTACAAGGACCTGCGCCCCGAGGACGCCAAGGGCAACCTCTACGCCAAGGACCTCGACCAGGCCGTCGTCGACCAGGTCTGGGAGCGCTTCCTGTCCGCACTGGACCCGCTGCACCAGGCCGGGAAGCTGGGCGCGCTGCTGTTCCAGTTCCCGCAGTGGTTCCCGATCGGCCGGGCCAACAAGCAGTACGTGCTGGAGTGCAAGCGGCGCTGCGAGCCGGTGCCGATCTGCGTGGAGTTCCGCAACAAGACCTGGCTCTCGGACGGCAACGCCGCCGAGACGCTCGACTTCCTCACCTCGTACGCGGTGCCGTACGTGTGCGTCGACATGCCGCAGGGGCACGCCTCGTCGGTGCCTCCCGTGGTCGCGGCCACCGCCGATCTCGCCGTGGTCCGCTTCCACGGCCACAGCGAGAAGTGGACCAGCAAGGACATCTACGACCGCTTCGGCTACCGCTACTCCGGCAAGGAGCTGGCCGACTGGGCCCCCAAGCTCGCCGGCCTGGCCGAGAGCGCCCGGGAGACCCACGTCTTCATGAACAACTGCTACCGCGACTACGCCCAGACCAACGCCCAGGACCTGATGGACCTGCTCACCGAGATCGACGCCGACGTCGAGCACTCCCAGCCGATGCCCGGGTCCTCCTGAGCGTCGGGGTGCGCCAGCCGCCCGCGCGAGGCCGCGTACATCAGGCGGCGCCGCGGCGGTAGCGGCGGGCGAGCCGCCACGCGCGGGCGCCGATCGAGCGGCCGAGCGCCCGGCCGGCCCGGTCGCCGTCCTCGAAGTGGATCCCGCCGTACCGGCGGGACAGGCCGGCCTCGGCCGCCGCCTCGGAGAACGTGCTCCAGCCGAGCGTGACGTCCGCCGCCGGCGTCAGCCCGGGCTCCACCCGGGAGCTGCCCGCCGGGATCGTGACGGACGCGCCGAACGTGTCGCCGCCGGTGGCGCGCCGCAGCACCTCCGCGCCGGCCGCGCTGAAGGTGCTGTGCCCGGAGACGTACTCCGGGAAGGCCGGCGTGACCACCGTGGGCGGCTGGAACGGCAGCCAGCCGGCGGCGTCGACGAGCTGGGTGCCGCGACCGCGGCCGGCCCAGGCGCGCACCTGCCGGCCGGCGAGCAGCGTCCGGACCGCGGTGATCGGCCGGACCGAGTCGAACTCCCGCTTGGCCGCCCAGGCGGCGATGCCCGCGTCCAGCAGCGCGTTGCCCAGCGCGAAGAACATCAGCACGTCCGCGTCGAGATCGTGCCCGTCCCGGCGGGACACCTCGGCCGCGAACAGGCACCAGTGACCGGGCGGCAGCTCCGAGCTCGGCCCGTCCGCCCAGTACTCGACGACGGCCTTCTCCCGGTCACCGAGCTCCGCGCTGAGCCGCAGGACGTCCAGCAGCTGGACGTCGAAGGCCGCGGATCCCGGGGCGGCCGGGGGAGCCGGCAGCTCCGGCGGCCCGGCCGGCAGCGCGAACGGGGTGACCAGGCCGAAGTGCGGGGCGACGTACGCCTGCACGACCGCCCCGCCGCGGCCGTCGTCCACCCGCAGCGGCTGCCACCGCCGCGGGTCGACGACCAGGTCCGGCGTGTTGACCGGCTGGTAGCCCGTCCAGTCCGAGTACGCGCCCGGGTGCAGGGTGCCGAGCTGGTTCGACCCGTCGCCGTGCCGGAACTCCAGGACCGCCCGGGCGGCGAGGCTGCCGATCCCGCGCGGGCTGGTCGGGTCGGCCGGGCCGTCGGCCGGGTCCAGCCCGAGCTCGGCCAGCAGCGCGTCGAAGCGCGGCTGCTCGGCGGGGAAGAGGTCGACGAGCGTCCGGTACGCCGCGTGCCCGACCGCCGCCTCCCGCCCCTTCTCGTCGACGCGGTCCGCGGCCGGCCGGCGCAGCAGCCCGCCGAGCCGGGTCCCGACGGCCCGCTCGTCGTACGCGGCCCAGGCGTCGTACATCGCGGTGTGCACGACGGCGATCGCGCGGGCCACGACCGGCGGGCCGAGCCGGCCGGCCCGGACCGCCGCGAGCAGTGCCTCGTTCCACCGCACGCACACCGTCGCCACGAGGATCCTCCCGACCGCAGGTGATCACGGTCTGCCCACCTCGCGGCTCGGCCACACCCGGCCCGGCTCAGCGGGTGAAGGCCTCCGTCGCCGCCCGCAGCCGCAGCTCCTCGACCGCGTCGGCCTGCTCGCCGGCGCGGCCGAGCAGCCGGTCGAGCAGCGCCGCGTCCAGCCGCGGCTCCCGCTCGGCCACCGCACGCAGCACCCGCCAGCCGGCGGCCTTGCCCTCGATGCCGATCCGCAGCGACTCCAGCTCGACCACCGAGCTGAGCGGGGACCGCTGCAGCACCCGACCGTTCGGCTTGAGCCGGCTCGCCTTCTCCGCCGCCCAGCCGAGGGCGACCTTGTACCGCCGGACCGGGACGTCGAGCGTCCGCATCATCCGCAGCAATGCCTGCCGGTCCTCGTCGATCTCGGCGACGATCCGGCCGAGCACCTCACCGGCCGGCGTCCCCCGGTGCGCGCGGGCCGCCCGGCGGGCCAGCTCGATGCCGCCGGTGGACCCGCCGAGGTGGTCGTTCAGGTAGATCCCCAGCGGGCCGGCCCCGGCCCGCCCGTCCGGCGCGGAAGTCGTCATGGCGGCCATGATCCTCCGCGGCCTCGGCGCCGCGTCAGCGGTCCCCGCGGGGGATCATCACGACCGGCAGCCGCGCGGACCGGACCACCCGGCCGGACACGCCGCCGAGCAGCACGCTGAGCACCGGCCCGTAGCCGCGGGAGCCGAGCACCAGCAGGTCGCCCCGGTCCGGGCCGAGACCGGCGAGCACCTCGTGCACGACGCCCTCGGCCAGCTCGCCGGACGTCTGCACCCCGGCCCGCCGCGCCCGCTCCACGGCCGCCTCGTTCGCGGCCGCGAAGTCCGCGTGCTGGGCGTCGGCGAACACGTGCGGCTCGCCCATCGCGGGCGTCACCCGGGTGTCGGGCACGACGGTGACCACCGCCAGCGTCGCCGCGAAGCGGCCGGCGAGCCGGACCGCGGCGTCGAGCGCGACCCGGCCCTCGGGCGTGTCGACGTACCCGAGCAGGATCCGGGACAGGCCGGTACCCGGCTGCCGGGCGTAGTCGCCCGGGACCAGCGAGACCGGGGCCGACGCGCCGTGCAGCAGCCGGCTCGCGGTGCTGCCGGGCGACGAGCGTGCGACGAGGCGTGCGACGAGGCCTCCCGGCGCCCGCCCAGGACCACCAGCGCGGTGCTCCCCGGCTGCTCCTCGAGCACCTCGTGCAGGCCGCGGGCGGCCGACCCCGCGTCCACCCGACGGAAGGACGCCGCGGTGTCGCCGAGCTCGTCGCGCGCCCGGTCGAGCAGCTTCTCGGCCTCGTCCCGCTCGTACGCCGCCCACTCGGCGTCCACCCGCTGCGGCCCGACCGGCGCCGCCCCGGGATGGACCGTGACGACGACGATCTCGTCCCCGCTGGCCTGCGCCCAGCGGCGGGCGAAGGCGAGTGCGTCGGCGCCGTTCGTCCCGCCGTCGTAGCCGACGAGCACCCGGCCGGCGACCCGGCCGCCCGCGGTCACCGGGGCACCTCGGTCGGCTCGTCCGTCGCCGGCCGGTCCCGCAGCCGGGAGTGCTTGCGGCTGTAGAGGAAGTAGATGGCCAGACCGACCAGCAGCCAGGCGAGGAACCGCAGCCACGTGGTGCCCGGCAGGTCCTTCATCAGGTAGAAGCAGAGCAGGACGCCGATGATCGGGAAGACCGGCGAGAACGGCACCCGGAACGGCCGCTCCATGTCCGGCCGGGTCCGCCGCAGCACGAGGACGCCGATGTTGACCAGCACGAAGGCGAACAGGGTGCCGATGTTGACCAGCTTGACGATCTCGCTGAGCGGCACCAGCGCCGCCAGCACGGCGATCAGCAGCCCGAAGGTGATGGTCAGCCGCGCCGGCGTGCCGAAGCGCGGGTTCACCGCGGCGAAGCGCATCGGCATGAGCCCGTCCCGGCACATGGCGAAGAAGATCCGCGTCTGCCCGTACAGGATCACCAGGATCACGCTGGTGATCGCGACCACCGCGCCGAACGACAGCACGGCCGCCGCCCAGGTCAGGCCGGCGCCCTCCTGCAGGCCCTCGGCGAGCGGCGCCTCGCTCTCGGCCAGCAGGCTCACCGGGGCGACGCCGATCGCGCCGATCGAGACCAGCACGTAGAGCAGCGTCGAGATGATCAGCGAGCCGACGATCGCGAGCGGCAGGTCCCGCTTCGGGTTCCTGGACTCCTCGCTGCCGGTGCTGACCGCGTCGAAGCCGATGTAGGCGAAGAAGATGATTCCTGCCGCGGTGACCACTCCCGAGCTGCCCTGCGGGGCGAACGGGGTGAAGTTGCCGGAGTTGAACGCGGTGAAGGCGGCGATGATGAAGAAGATCAGCACCGCGATCTTGACGAAGACCATGACCAGGTTGACCGCGGCGCTCTCCCGGGTGCCCCGGACCAGCAGCAGGGTGATCGCCAGCACGATGATGACGGCCGGCAGGTTGAACACACCGCCGTCCTCCGGGCGACGTCGAGATCGACTCGGGCAGCTGGAATCCGAAGGCGGTGTCGAGGAAGACGTTGAGGTTGCCGCCCCAGCCGACCGCGACGGCCGCGACCGAGACGCCGTACTCCAGGATCAGGTCCCAGCCGATGATGAAGGCGACCAGCTCGCCCAGGGTGGCGTACGCGTAGGTGTAGGCGCTGCCCGAGACGGGCACCGAGGAGGCCAGCTCGGCGTAGGACAGGGCCGAGAACAGGCACGTCACCGCCGCCAGGCAGAACGACAGCACCAGCGCCGGGCCGGCCAGCGCGGCGCCCTCGCCGATGACGACGAAGATGCCGGTGCCGATGATCGCGCCGACCCCCATCGCGGTCAGGCCGAGGGAGCCGACGGACCGCTTGAGGGTGTGCCCCTCCTCGCCGGTCTCGTCGATCAGGGCGTGCACGTCCTTGATGGCGAAGATCCCGCTGCGTCCGTTGGCCATGACGTCCTCCGGGGTCGTACCGGGTCGGCAGCCGAAGCATGACACCGTGCGTACAGGCTCGGATACAGCGAGTTCTGTCGTAGCCGGACGGCATCATCGGGCCATGCGGGATGGTGCGGAGCGGCGCGTGCTGTCCCCGCGCGCGCTGAACCGGGCGTTGCTGGAGCGCCAGTCGCTGCTCACCCGGGCCCGGCTGCCGCTGCCGCGGCTGCTGGAGCGGGTCGGCGGGATCCAGGCGCAGTACGCCCCGGCGATGTACGTGAGCCTGTGGACCCGGCTCGCCGGCTTCGAGCGGGACGCGCTGACCCGGGCGCTGCAGGACCGGTCGGTGGTGCAGGCGACGCTGCTGCGCTCGACGATCCACCTGGTCTCCGCCGCGGACTACTGGCCGTTCGCGCTCGGCACCCGGGCCGCCCGCCGCGCCTGGTACGAGCGGGTCGCGCGGGGCAGGCCGCCGGCGGCGGAGGTCGCGGCGGCCGCCGGCCGGCTCCGCGACGCGCTGGCGGCGGGCCCGCTCCGGCAGGCCGAGATCGACCGGATCGTGCCCCGGGAGTTCCGGCTCGGGGTCGGGGAGTGGCTCGACCTGGTCCGGGTGCCGCCGTCGGGCACCTGGGAGCGCCGCCGTGCCGACCTGTACGCCGCCGCCGAGGACTGGCTCGGCCCGCCGACCGGCAGCGCCGAGGACGGGCTGGCGCTGCTGGCGCGCCGCTACCTCGCCGGCTTCGGCCCGGCCACGCCGAAGGAGCTGGCGACCTGGGCGGGAACGTCGGTCGGCGACCTGACCGGCGCGCTCGGCCGGCTGCAGCTGCGCCGCTTCCGGGCCGCCGACGGCGCGGAGCTGCTCGACCTGCCGGACGCACCGCTGCCGGCGGAGGACACCGCGGCCCCGGTCCGCTACCTGCCGGTCTGGGACGCGACGCTGCTCGTGCACGCCCGGCGCACCGGGATCCTGCCGGAGCAGTACCGCGGGATCGTCTTCACCAGCCGCAACCCGCACTCGCTGAACACCTTCCTGGTGGACGGGTCCGTCGCCGGGAGCTGGCGGTACGACGACGGCCGGATCGCGCGGACCGAGTTCCACCCGCTGCCCCGGTCGGTACGCCGGGAGCTGGACGAGGAGGCCGACCGGCTGGCCGCCTTCCACGCCTGAGGGCGGGGTGCCGGACGCGCCGGCGAGGAGGCAGGATGCAGGTGTGCTCTCGGTCCGCCTCGCCATCCGGCTCCGGGACGCCGGCCTGGCCTGGGAGCCCGCCCCCGGCGACCGGTTCGCCATCCCCGACAAGGGCATGGACGACGAGGTCTTCGTGCTCAGCACGATGACGGTCGAGGTGCACGACCTGCCCGGCCGGACGGTGATCGGCTTCAACGGCACCACCGAGTGGGCGCTGGACGACGTCGAGAAGGACGCCGCGCTCTGGTTGCCGCGCGAGGACCAGCTGCGCGAGCTGCTCGGCGACGCCTTCCACCGCCTGGAGCGGGCGGGGGTGCGCTACCGGGTGGTCGCCACCGTCTGGAACGAGGTGGTCGAGTTCACCGACTCCGAGCCGGAGGCCGCGTACGCCGAGGCGCTGCTGCACCTGCTCGCCGGCGGAGCCGCCGCCCCCGGGCCCTGGACCTGAGCTCAGCCGGCCAGCGCGCGGCCCTCCCGGAAGAAGGCCAGCACCTCGTCCTCGCCGCCCAGCTCCCGGACCGTCCGGGCGGCGCCGAAGGACTGGTTCCAGAACGGCCCCTGCCGCGGCTCGGGCGGCCCGACGTAGGCGTAGGGCTCGTCGATGGCGGTGTCACCGGGGGAGACGCCGTAGTTGACCTGGTCCAGGGTCACGGCGACGTCGAAGTGCTCGGGCCACAGCACCGGGACCTCCGCACCGTCGAGCCGGCGCAGCGCGGCGTCGCCGGCCGCCCAGGCGGCGGCCAGCCGCGCGGCGGCGCCCGGGTCCAGCACGACCTCGTCGGCAGCCCCGAGTCCCG
Source organism: uncultured Actinomycetota bacterium (assembly GCA_963785005.1). Classification (GTDB taxonomy): domain Bacteria; phylum Actinomycetota; class Actinomycetes; order Mycobacteriales; family CADCTP01; genus CADCTP01. Next base: position 388,874 of record CAWATS010000007.1, on the reverse strand, counting down.
TCGTGTCCCCGTACGCGCCCTCCAGGCCGCCCAGCGCCAGGCCGGCGGCGGCGGCCAGCTGCCCGTACGTGCCGGCGAGCGCGACCCGGTGCTGCCCGCCGGGCCGGGAGACGACCAGCTCGATGCCGTCCACGGCGACCAGGTCGACGTCCCCGTACGGCCGGGTGGTGCCGAAGCCGCCGGGTCGCACGGCGAGCCGCATCTTCCCGGTCGCCCGGTACTGCGGGCCGGCGACCAGCAGCTCGGCGACCCCGTGCAGGCCGCGCCGGGTGCCCTCCAGCCCCGCGCCGCTCACGCCGCGACCTCCGGACGGATCCCCCACGCGCCGGTGAGGGCCTGGCCGGGTTCGAGCAGCCGGAGGCCGTCGCCGCTGTTGAAGGCGTCCGGGGCACAGGTCATCGGCTCCACCGCCAGGCTCCGCCGCCGCTGCGGCTCGGGCAGCGTCTCGCCGGTGAACAGCTGCAGGTGGCTCCAGGCGCCGTCGGCCCACAGCGTGACCTCGCGGCCGTCGGCGCGGGCCAGCCGGACCCGGGCCAGCCCGTCCGGGTCCCGCACCAGGTCGGTGTACGCGGTGTCGAGCACGACGCCTCCCACCTCCCGGCTGCGCCGGAAGTCGTACGGGCCGCCGGCGACGTCCTCCCGGCCGCGCGGGATCGAGCGCTCGTCGGTCACCAGCCTGCTCAGCGCCGGGACCGCCAGCCGCGCCTGGTCCACCAGTCCCGTCCCCACCGCCAGGTAGGGGTGCGCGCCGAGGCCGACCGGAGCCGGCCGGTCGGAGAGGTTGGCCACGGTCATGGTCACGGTCAGGCCGTCCGGGTCGAGCCGGTAGGAGACCTCGCAGGCGAGCGCGAAGCGGTAGCCGGGCTGCGGGTGCAGCCGGTACGTGCCGACGGCCTCCGCCGGGTCCGGCTGGTCCAGCTGCCAGGGCTGCCACCGGGTCAGGCCGTGGATCGCGTGGTGCAGCGCCGGCTCGGTCAGGGCGAGCTGCTGCGGCTCGCCGTCGAGGGGGTAGCGGCCGTCGGCGATCCGGTTCGGCCACGGCAGCAGCAGCTGCCCGCGCCCGCCGCGGCACATCTCGTCCTCCGGGTAGCCCTCGAGGACCGCGGCGCCGCCGGCCTCGTACGTCCGCAGCCCGCCGCCGACCTCCACGACCACGGCCCGCTGGTCGCCGTGCCGGAGCTCCACCTGCCGCCCCGAGGGCGGTCGCGCCGTCGTCATGGGTGTCAGGGTGCTGGTCGCGGCCTCGGTTGCCCAGAGCGGATCGGCCGGTTCCCGGCCCGGACCGGCCCGACCGCACCCTCAGCCGAGGATTCCGGTGGCCTGGCCGACCTCGATGAGGTGGCCGTCGGGGTCGCGCAGGTAGCAGCGGATCTCGCCGCCGTGGTCCTTCGGCTCGGTCAGGAACCGGCCCCCGGCCGCGCCCCACTCCCGGTAGGCCCGCCCGATGTCGGCGACCCGGAGGTTCAGGAACGCGCTGGTACGGCTCGGGTCGGGCGGTGTCTCCAGGACGACGTCCGGCTTGTCGTCGGTGGGCCCGCCGCCGACGTTGAGGATGATCCAGCCGTTGGCGACCTTCATGATCACCGGGTCGCGGGGGTGCACGGTCCTCGCGCCGAGCACCTTCTCGTACCACTCGCGGGAGCGGTCCTGGTCGGAGACCACCGCGAAGTGGGTGAGCAGGAAGCCCTCGGCCGGAGCGGGGAAGTCCTGGTCTGCCATCGCGGTCCTCCAGCGCTCGTGGTGCGGCGGGAACGCGGGACCGCACCCGGATGTTCCGGCGCGCGGCGGTGCTGGCGCGCGGCCGCGGGAGCGGGTTGGGTGTCCGGCGTGGAGGTCACCGCAGACAGTGCCGAGCGCAACGCCCCGCCCGCCGCCGTGGTCATCTTCGGCGCCTCCGGGGACCTGACCCGGCGCAAGCTGGTGCCCGCGATCGAGAGCCTCGCGCGGGCCAAGCGGCTGCCGGCGGAGTTCGCCGTGGTCGGGGTCGCCCGCACGCCGATGGGCGACGAGGAGTTCCGCCGGCTGGTGCTGGGCGGGAACGGCAGCTCGGTGCGGCCGGAGCTGACCGAGGGCTTCCGCTACCTGTCCGGGGCGTACGACGACCCGCAGACCTACCGCCGCCTCGGCGACCTGCTCGACCGGCTGGACGCCGAGCGCGGCACCGCCGGCACCCGGCTGTTCTACCTGGCCACCCCGCCGGAGGCGTTCCCGCACATCGTCAGCGGGCTGGGCGCGGCCGGGCTGAACCGCCCGGGTGACGGCGCGGTCGCCCGGGTGGTGATCGAGAAGCCGTACGGCCACGACGAGCGCACCGCGCAGCAGCTGGACCGGGCCGTGCACGCCGCGTTCGACGAGACGCAGGTCTTCCGGATCGACCACTACCTGGGCAAGGACACGGTGCAGAACGTGCTGGCGCTGCGCTTCGCCAACGCCGTCTTCGAGCCGATCTGGAACCGCACCTGGGTCGACCACGTCCAGATCACCGTCGCCGAGACGCTCGGCGTCGGCACCCGCGGCAGCTTCTACGAGGGTGCCGGGGCGACCCGCGACATCCTGCAGAACCACGTGCTGCAGGTGCTGGCGCTGGCGCTGATGGAGCCGCCGACGTCGTTCGCGGCGGAGGCGGTCCGCAACGAGAAGGTCAAGCTGCTGCAGGCGATCCGGCTGCCGACCACGCCGGAGATCGACCGGATCGGGGTGCGCGGGCAGTACACCCGCGGCGGTACCCGGGACGAGCTGATGGCCGGCTACCGGGAGGAGCCGGGGGTCGACCCGCTGTCCCGGACGGAGACCTACGCGGCGCTCCGGCTCGACGTGGACAACTGGCGCTGGGCCGGGGTCCCGTTCTACCTGCGCACCGGCAAGCGGCTGCCGCGCCGGGTGACGGAGGTGGCGCTGCAGTTCCAGCGGCCGCCGCACCTGCCGATCGCGGCGGACCAGGCCGCCGAGCTCGCCGCCGACGCGCTGGTGCTGCGGATCCAGCCGGACGAGGGGATCGCGCTGCGCTTCGGCGCGAAGGTCCCCGGGCACAGCTTCCGGGTCCGCTCCGCGTCGATGGAGTTCTCCTACGGGGAGTCGTTCCCGGAGGAGTCGCCCGAGGCGTACGAGCGGCTGCTGCTGGACGCGCTGGTGGGCGACCCGACCCTGTTCATCCGCTCGGACGAGGTCCGGCAGTGCTGGCGGATCGTCGACCCGGTCATCGGGCACTGGGCCGACGACACCGCGCCCATCCCCACGTACGAGGCCGCGTCCTGGGGTCCGACCGAGGCGGACCGGCTGATCGGCCGGGACGGGCGGGCGTGGCGCAATTAGACCCGGGGGCGGCCCCGGACCCCGGGCGGGCGCTCCCGCAAGCTGGTGGCGTTGATCACCGGGCTCGCCCAACGAGCCCCGCCGGGGGCGGGGACCCCGGCGGCCTGGCATGGCGAACCGCGTCCCGGACACGGCTGGGCGCGCTGTCAGGGCGTGGGGGCGGGTTCCCGGACCCCGGGCGAGCGCTCCCGCAAGCTGGTGCGTTGGTCACCGGGCTGCCGGTCGGGTCCGGAAGCGCGCCGGAAACCGTCGCACCGGTCTGCTGGACTGTCCCCATGACGAGCCTGAGCGAGCGCGCCGAGCTGTTCCGCCGACTGCACGCCGAGGGGGTGCTGGTCCTCCCCAACGCGTGGGACGTGGCCTCCGCGCGGCTGATCGAGGACGCCGGCGCCGCCGCGGTGGCGACCACCAGCGCCGGGGTGTCCTGGACCCTCGGCAGCGCGGACGGCGACCGGCTGCCGCGGGAGCCGGCCGTGCTGGCGGTGGCGCGGATCGCCGGCGCGGTCTCGGTGCCGGTCAGCGCCGACATGGAGACCGGCTACGGGCGGACGGCGGACGAGCTGGCCGCCACGGTGCGGGCGGTGCTCGCGGCCGGCGCGGTCGGGATCAACATCGAGGACTCCGGCGGCGCGCCGCTGCTGCCCGCCGCCGAGCAGGCCGCCCGGATCGCGGTGGTCCGGGCCGCCGCCGACGCGGCCGGGGTGGCGCTGTTCGTCAACGCCAGGACCGACATGTACCTGCGGCAGGTCGGCGACCCGGCCGACCGGCTCGCGGAGACGGTCCGGCGGGCGTCCGCGTACCTCGCCGCCGGTGCGGACGGGATCTTCGTGCCCGGCGTGCTCGACGCGGCGGTGCTGCGCGAGCTGGTCGCGGCCGTGCCGGCGCCGCTCAACGTGATGGCCGGTCCGGGCGCGCCGCCGGTCGCCGAGCTCGCCGCGCTCGGGGTGCGCCGGGTCAGCGTCGGGCCGTCGCTGGCCGAGGCGGCGTACGGGGTGGCCCGCCGGGCGGCCGTCGAGCTGCTTACTTGAGGGGACGTACGGCGCGCTCGCCGGCGGCCTCGACTACGTCGAGCTCAACGCGGTGCTCACGCGCAGGCGCTGACCCCGTCCTGGGCGCCGGTGTCGAAGGCGCTGGTCCGCTGCCGGGCGTTCCCGTGGTCCCGCTCGGTGGTCCACGGGAAGTCGTCCGCCACCGCGGTCAGGGTCCGCGCCAGCTCCTCGGTGTCGCCCGGCTCCAGGTCGACCAGGCCGAGCCGGGCGGCGCCGAAGATGGTCGCGCCGGCCAGGCAGTCGGCCTGCAGCTCGGCGGCGACCGAGACCCGGTCGCGTTCCAGCCGGGCCTGGATGGCGTGGCCCCACTCGTGCGCGATGATCAGGTAGACCCAGGCGTCGCCGATCTGCTCGTAGCCGGCGGCCATCAGGTTCTCGTCCCAGGCGATGAAGTCCTCCGCCGGGCAGTAGATGGCGTTGAACGGCACCGACGGCTCGCCCGCGCAGCTCGGGCCGTCCTCGCCGAGGTAGCCGCCGGCGACCCGGGGTGGACGGTACGAGCGGCCGAACTCGTCGGCGAACGTGCGCCGCCAGAAGCCGTCGGTCGCCGCGACCGCACCGCTCACGTCCGCGTCGAACTCCTCCCGGTTCACCCGGTCGATCGGGTCGGCGCGCGCTTGCTCCTCCCGCGGGCTCTCGGTGGACAGGACGCAGCCGGACACGAGCGCGGCCACCGCCACGGCGACGGCGGCCAGCGTCGACCTCGGACCGGTGGCGGCGCGGGGCATGGGTTCCTCCGTCGGACGGGGTCGGACTCCGTCCGGTGCTACCCGGCCGGGTGGCGTACCGCGCCCGAGACCGGACGACCCGCACCGCCCCGACCGGCCGGATCCCCGACCGCGGTCGCCGCAGGATCACCCGGTCAGGGGGACGGGCTGGGGGTGGGCGAGGCGGTCGGCGATGGGGTGGCGCCGGCGGGCGTGGTGCCCGCGGGCGTACTCGGTGTCGGTGTCGGCGTCGGCGTCGGTGTCGGCGTCGGTGTCGGCGTTGGTGTCGGCGTTGGTGTCGGCGTTGGTGTCGGCGTCGGCGTCGTGGCCGGCGGCGTCGTCGGGCTCGCGGTGGGCGAGGTCGCCGGCGGGGTGCCGGTCGCGGGCGGGTTGGCGTCCGGCGCGGCGGTCGGACCCGGCGTTCCGGTGGCGGTCGGGTTGGCGGTCGGGCTCGGTGTGCCGGTCGTGGTCGGGCTCGGCGTCGTGGTGCCCGAGGGAGCCGCGGTCGTCGGCGCCGGCGCGGCGGCCGTCGGGCCGGCCGGCACGGACGTGGTCGGGTCCGACCCGGGCGCGGCGGCGGCCGTCATCCCCGGCGCCGCCGGATCGACGCCGGTGTCGACGCCCGGACCAGGCACGGACGGCAGCCGCGCCACGGCCGGTCCGCCGGCGATCCGCACCGCCCCCGCGTACCCGTCCAGCCACAGCGGGCTGACCTCGACGAACTCACCAGGCTGCGGCGCCTGCACCACCATCCCGTTCCCCGCGTACATCGCGACGTGGTGCACGGTCCCCAGGTCGGCCGGGTCGTACGCCCAGAAGACCAGGTCGCCGGGCAGCAGGTCGGCGAGCCGGACCGGCGTGCCCACCCGGGCCTGCTCCCGCGAGGTGCGCGGCAGCCCGACCTGGGCCTCGGCGTAGGACCGCTGGGTGAGCCCGGAGCAGTCGTAGGAGTCCGGCCCCTCCGCGCCCCAGACGTACGGCTTTCCCACCTGCGCGAGCGCGAACGCGAGCGCGACGGCGACGGCCTCCGGCCCGACGACGACGGTCCCGTCGCCACCCGGCATCGCCGCCGGCAGCCCGGACACCGCGGGCGACGTCGCCGGCCGCAGCGCTCCCAGCGGGACGAGCGCGAGCGGTCCGGCGGCCGGCACCAGCCGCTCCCGGTCGCGCAGCACCCCGAGCTCCCGCCGCTGCTCGGCCGGCGCAGCCACCTGCCAGCCCGCCTGGGCGAGCCCGGCGGCGGGGACCGGCGCCCGGACTTGGACCGGGACCGGCTGCGAGGCGGTGCTGGTCACGCCGAGCAGCACGCAACCGCACACGGCGGCGACGGTCATGCGCCGGCTGAGCGCCAGGCCGACCCTCCGGGTCGCCGGCCCTGCCGCCTCGTGGCGCACGCCCGGTCTCCCTCCCTCGTCCGCGGTACCCGACCGATCGTGCAACACGATCCGTGTCAGCGCGAGGGTTACGGCAAAGTCACAGCCGCCGGCCCGGCCCCGACCCGACCGGATTCCCGGCATCCCCGGGTCGACGGACACGCCCAGGGAACGGCTCCGCCCGCCGCCGAGCGGACCGTGCCGCGGCACCTCAGGCGTCCGGTCCGGTGCAAGTGGGCCGCGCCCGTTGGGTGCGGCCCGGCGGCCCGGGTGCGGCCTGGGCGGCCCGGGTGCGGCTTGGGCGGCGGGTGCGGCTTGGGCGGCCCGGGTGCGGCCCTGGGCGGCCCGGGTGCGGCCCGGGCGCGGTGCCTGGATCGAGGCGATGTCGACGGTGAGCTCGGCCGGCGAGCGGTACGCGAAGCGGAACGGCAAGCTCAAGCGTTCCGGCTGAGCACGCCCCGCCTGTGCACGCCCCGCTGTGCGGCCGGCCAGTCTGGTTGGGTCGTCGGATCCGCTGCCGTACCCGCTCACTCCCGCTTGTGCATGTGGTTGCGGAGGGGTCGTTGGTTGGGGTCGGTCCAGGGTGGTGGTCGGAACTCGGGGGTGCCGTCGCGCGGCGATGATGATCTCCCAGTGGCGGCGTTCGACGAGTCGGTGGTGGTGCCCGCACAGCAGCACCCCGTTGTCGATGGTGGTGGTGCCGCCGTTCGCCCAGCCGGTGATGTGGTGGGCGTCGCACCAGCCGAGTCGGCCGGTCGCAGCCGGGGAACGCGCAGCCGCGGTCGCGTAACGCCAATGCGCGGCGGGCGGCGCCGGTGAACAGTCGCCGGCCGCGGCCGAGGTCGAGGGGTTCGGAGTGGCCGCCGAGGACGGCGGGGATGATCGTCGCGTCGCAGGCCAGCCGGCGGGCTTCGGCGGCGGAGATGGCGGTGCCGTCGTCGAGCGTCGCGGCGCCGATCCCGTCCCGCAGCGTCGCGTACGGGACGGTGACCACGACCTGCGGGCGCTCCCCACCATTGTCCGGGCAGGTCCCCGACCGTGAGGGCCCGCCGGCACAGCTCCACCAGCGCGTCCGCCCGGCGGCGGGCCGGGGCTGCGCGGGTCGGGTCCGTCCGCCGCGGACGGCCGCGGCCGGGCGAGCGGGTCGAGGGCGGCGCGGACGGTGGCGGCGCCGGCCGGGTCGAGCCGGCCGCGCAGCCACGACCCGCCCTCCCCGTCCGGGGTCAGCGTGAACTCCATCCGCCGGGCGGCCCGCTCCTCCGCCCGGGCCAGCGCATCCCCGTCCCGGGCGTCGTCGCCGTCCGGGTCGGCCACGGTCAGCAGCCGCCGGCCCAGCCGGGCCAGCACCGTCGGGTCGAACACCCGGGCGTGCCCGACCAACTCGCGACTCCGCGGCCGACCGCAGCGCCCGCCCGGGCGGCAGCTCGCCGACCGTCCGGGTGATCACCGCCGCGTGCCCCAGGCCGATCGCGCCGGCCGCGCACGCCGCGGCGGTGGCGTCCAACCCGGCCCGCAACCCGCGGGCCGTCTGCACGTACGACGCGGCCTCGGACGGGGAGATCCGCAGCCGACCCCGCAGCCACACCTGCGAACTGGGCGCGCCGTCACCGAGCAGCACCCCCCGGGCGTCGGCTTCACCGATCAGGCCGAGCAGCACCGCCTGCGCCCGCGCCACCACCGCGCCCGGCCTCCACCACCAGCGAGACCAGCTCCGCCTCATCCACCGACCACAACGGACGATCCGCAACGTCCGCGAGCAACGACCCGACCGCGGCCAACGCCTCACCCAGCGTCGGCGGCGCTCCACCGTCACGGTCATACCGACACGCTAACCACCACCACCGACAAAAACGGGCAGCCGCCCGGCGCCAGCTCAGAGCCAGTCGCGCCGGCGGAACTGGACGTACAGCCCGATGCAGATGGCGACGATCACGCCGACCACCACGAAGTAGCCGTACTCGGTGCGCAGCTCCGGCATGTTCTCGAAGTTCATCCCGTAGATGCCGGCGATGGCGGTGGGCACCAGGGCGATCGCGGCCCAGGCGCTGATCTTGCGGAGGTCCTCGTTCTGCCGGGCGGCCGCCTCGTTCTGCCGGACCGCGACCTGGGCCAGGTCCGCCTGCAGCACGCCGGTGAGCAGGTTGTCGTAGCCGTCGATCCGGTCGCCGACCCGCAGCAGGTGGTCGTGCACGTCGCGGAAGTACTCGGCCGTCTGCGGGCTGACGCCCTCGACCGCGCCGGCGGCGAGCTCCTCCACCGCCGGGGCCAGCGGCTGCACCGCATGCCGGAACTGCTGCACCTCCCGCTTGAGCTTGTAGATCCGCTCGCTGTGGTCCGCCCGGTCGCCACCGAAGACCTGCACCTCGATGTCGTCCACGTCGATGTCGATCTGGTTGGCGACGTCCGCGTAGCTGTCGACGACCGAGTCCAGCAGCCGGTAGAGCACCGTCGACGGGCCGCCCCGCTGCAGCTTCTCCGAGTCGTCGAGCTCCCTGCGGATCCGGCTGACCACGTCGTTGTCGCCGTGCCGGACGGTGACCACGAAGGTGGGGCCGAGGAAGACCGCGACCTCGTCGACCTCGACGATCTCGTCGTGGTCGATGTAGCGCACCGGCTTCACGACGACGAACAGCAGGTCGCCGTACCGCTCGATCTTCGGTCGCTGGTGCGCCTTCACCGCGTCCTCGACGGCGAGCGCCGGCAGCTCGAACTCGGCGGCCACCGAGGCGAACTGCGCCGCCGTGGGCTCGACCAGCCCCAGCCAGACGAAGCCGTCCCGGACCGCCCGGGCAGAGTCCAGCGCGTCGGTGACGGCGAGCCGGCCCGCGCGGCGGCGACCGTTCTCGTACACCGCGCAGTCGGCGACCGCGTCGGACAGCTCGACCGGGACGTCCCCGTCCGGCACCGGGTCGGGAGCCGGCGTGGCGGCGGGTCCGGCGCGCTGGCGCCGCAGCGAAGGAGATACACGCACGTCAAGGCCCCTCTCTCCGGACCAGGATCGCACGGGCCGGCGGGTGCCGCGGGTGGTCGCCGGGGCGCCCCGGTCAGGGGATGAGCCGGTGCCGGCGCAGCAGGTCGAGGTTCCGCAGCAGGCTCTCGTGCGAGTCGATGCACTCGGCGAACCCGGCCCGGCGGATCTTGATGGTGCTCTGCACCATGTCGTAGCCGGTGCCGAGCCACCCCTCGACGAACGGCCAGGCCGCGATCTCCCGGTACGGGGTGGGGCGCAGGTCGTGCGTGGCGACGAGCCGCTGCCAGGCCGGTTCCTTGTCCGCCATCTGCTCGGCGAGGGACATCGGCTGCGGCGGCGCGGTGGGCATCTCGAAGAACGCGGCGAGGTCGTCCCAGAGGTGCTGCCAGCGGAAGTTGTCGCCGTTGGTGACGTTGAAGACCTCGCCTCGCGCCGTGTCCGCGTGCAGCGCCCACGTCACGGCCCGGGCGAGGAGCCCGGCGTCGGTGCTCTGGTGCAGCGCCTGCCAGGCCTGCGCCGTGCCGGGGAAGCGGAGCGGCGCGTGCTCCTGCCGGCTGACGGCGGCGAACACGGCGAGGCCGGTGAGGATGTTCATCGGCGACCCGGTGCTCGGCCCGAACACTCCGTCGGGTCGCAGCACGGTCCAGGTGTAGCCGGCCGAGCCGGCGTCGTCGCGGAGCAGGTCCTCCTGCTCGTTGTAGAAGATCGGGCCGAGCACCCGCGGGTCGCTCTCCTTGGCCGGTGTCTTGTACGCGCCCAGGTGCTCCCCGTACGACTTGCCGCCGCCGATGAGGACGGCGTGCCGCAGCGGCGCTCCGGCCCGGCGCAGGCCGGCGAGGGTGTTGGCGAGCATGGCGACGTTCGGCGCGAGGGTCTCGGCCATGGTGGGGCGCTCGGTGTAGGCGGCGTAGACGAGGTGGCTGACGTCGCCGCACCGGGCGAGCGCCGCCCCGGACGCCTCGGGGTCGAGCAGGTCGACCGTGACGTGCTCGGGTGCGGGGCGGCCGTTGAGCAGGTCGGTCAGCGGGCCGCGGCGAGCGGCGGTGACGACGTCCCGGTCCAGGTCGGTGAGGTGCTCGGTGACGGCGCGTCCGATGACGCCGTGCGCTCCGATGACGAGCACCCGCCCGTCGCTGTCGTGTCCCATCTGAACGGTGTTCTCCTTCTCTCGGTGGTCGCTCTGCCCAGTGCCACGAGGGCATCCGTCGGGGCGGCGTCGGCGACGGTACGCAAGATCGCACCGGTCGCCGGATCCTCGACCGGAACTGCCGCACCTCGCGCTCGAGCCGGCCAGTAGGTTGCCGGCGTGGCGGACGGCAGAGCGACGTCCAGCGGCCCGGGCCGGCTGCTGGTGCTGGTGTACGGGATCTTCGCGCTGTCCGCCGGCGCGCGTGCCGCGGTGCAGATCGCGACCCGCTTCGCCGACGCGCCGGTGGCCTACCTGCTGTCCGCGCTCGCCGCGGTCGTCTACGCGCTGGCCACCGTCGGGCTGGCCCGGTCCGGCCCGGGAGCGCGCCGGCTGGCCCTGGTGGCCTGCACCGTCGAGCTGGTCGGGGTGCTCACCGTGGGAACCGTCAGCCTGCTGGTGCCGGAGGACTTCCCGGACGCCACCGTCTGGTCCTCCTACGGACGCGGCTACGGGTTCGTACCGCTGGTGCTGCCGGTGCTCGGGCTGGCCTGGCTGCGGCACACGGCGCCGAGCCGGCAGCCGGGGCGGGCCCGGTGAGGCCCGGCCTGTCCGCGGTGGTGATCGCGGTGTCGCTGCTGGTCGGCGTCGGCATCGTGGTGCTGGCGCTGGCCGACCGGCGGCCGGTCCTCTGGCTGCTCGGCGGGCTGGCCGCGGTGGAGCTGGCCGCGCTGGTGCAGGTCGCGGTCGCCGTCGTGCTGGTGCTGCGCGGCGAGCGGCCGGACGCCGCGGCCACCTTCACCGGCTACGCGCTCGCGTCCCTGCTGGTGCCGCCGATCGGGGCGGTCTGGGCGCTGTCCGAGCGCAGCCGGTGGGGGACCGCGGCGGCCGGGATCAGCTGCCTGGTGCTGGCCGTGCTCACCGTGCGGCTGCGCCAGGTCTGGGGTTAGGTGCCGGGCATTGGGACGGCAGTCGACCGGGAGGGAGACGCGATGGCGGCGGCGACAGTACGGGGTCGGGCCGAGCTGGAGGTGGCGCCGGACCGGGTCCGGCTGGCGGTCACCGTACGGGCGGACGCCGCGGAGGCCGCCGAGGCGCTCGCCGAGCTCGCGGTGCGGTCGGCGGCGGCGGGCGAGGTGCTCGACTCGGCGGAGGGCCTGCTCCGGCAGCGCCCGTCGGCCGTGTCGCTGTCGCCGCGCTGGTCACCGACCGGCGAGGTTGCCGGGCAGAGCGCGCAGCGCACGGTGGTCGTCGAGGCCCGCGCGGACGCGCCGCTCGGCCGGCTGCTCCGCGAGCTGGCAGCCATCCCCGACACCACCCTGGGCGGCACCGAGTGGCTGGTGGACACCGACAACCCGGCGCACGGCCGGCTGCGCGCCGCCGCGGTCGCCGACGCGCGGGCGCGGGCGGGCGACTATGCCCGAGCCGCCGACCTGCGCCTCGGCGCGCTGGAGTGGGTGACCGAGCCGGAGGCGAGCAGGTCGCCGGAGCCGTGGCCGGTCGGCCGCCAGCTCGCGGCCGCGGACGCGGCCGCCGGCGGTCGGGACGGCGGGCCGGTGCTGGAGCTGCGCCCCGAGCCGGTGCCGGTCTCGGCCGCGGTCGACGTCCGGTACGCGCTGCTGCCCGGTCCGGCCGCCGCGGAAGGCTAGCCCGGGCGGCAGCGTGAGACGTGGCTCTCCTTCGTGTCGATCTCCCGGCCGGAGTTCAGCCGGACCACGATGCGCTGGCCGAGCACGCCGGAGTCCCCGACGACCACCCCCTGCTCGCCCTTGAAGTCACCCTCCGCGACGATCACGGACTCGCCCGTCTGCACCGAGGAGCGCCACCCCTCGGCCGCCTCGACGTGGCCGGTCGAGGTGTCGATCACCCGCCCGGAGTCGGCCAGCGCGACCGTGATGCCGTCACCGACCAGGCCGGCGTCCTCGACGACCACGCCGAGCCCGCCCGCGAACGTACCCTCGGTCACCCGTACCCGGTCACCGCGCTCGAACCCGCTCACCCTGCCTCCTCGTCCTCGCAATTCCGCCGGCGCGGCGGCGCCGTCCGGTAACTACTCAACGTAGTCGTCCGTACCGCGACTTCAGGCAGACGGTACGGCGGTTAGCCCCTATGGTGGACGGCGCCGAGCGGCCGGACCGGTTCCGCACCGGACACCGACCGCCGAGCTCTCTCCGGGGGGTGACATGGCAGCCGAAGCGCCGAGATCCGTGGTGGAGACGGAGGAAGCGGCCGAGTCGACGGTCGAGGCTGTGGCGGCCCAGCTTGCGGTGGCGGCCGGGCCCGACGCGCCGAACCGGGGCAACGGGCGGGATCCGCTCGCCGTCGCCAGCCCGCCAGGTGGCGCCTCCGCGAACGGCAGCGCGCCCAGGATGGCCCCGACCGACCCGGCGGCCGACGCCGATGGACCGGCCGGCGGCATCGCCGGGCCGGCCGGGGGCACCGCCGGGCCGGCCGGGGGCACCGCCGGGCCGGCCGGGGCACCGCCGGGCCGCCCGGCGGCACCGACGAGCCGGCCGGGGGGACCGACGGACCCGGGCCGGCCGCGCCCCTCGGCGGCCTCCTGGCCGACGGCTCCGCCGGACCCGTGCTGACCGGCGCCGACGCCGGAGCGGTGGACTCCCCGCACTTCGCCGCCGCCGCCGTGCTCGACGTGCTGCGGGCCAGCGGCTGGGCCGACGCCGCCGAGGCGGGACAGCTGCGCGCCGAGGTCGTGCGGCTGCGCGAGCTGCTCGACCTGGTCATCCGCGACCACCGCGCCCGCGAGGCCAGTGCGGCCGGCATGGAGAACCAGCAGCTGTACTGGCTGGTGCCGCTGCTGCGCGCCGCGCACGGGGTGGCCTTCGGCACGCTCGGCGCCAAGGTGCACCTGCGGACCGCCGTCCAGGAGGTGCCCCCCGCGGTGCTCGCCTCGGCCGGCCTGAGCATCCCCGAGCACCTTCCTCCCGAGCGGGACGCCGAGCACTAGGCACCGGCCCGGCAGGTAGCGTCGGGACATGCCCGAGGTCTACCTGGTCGACGGGGTGCGCACGCCGCAGGGCCGCTTCGGCGGCTCGCTCGCCGGCGTCCGGCCGGACGACCTGGCCGCCCTGGTGGTCGGCGAGGTGGTCCGCCGGGCCGGCGTGCCGGCGGACGCCGTCGACGAGGTGATCCTCGGCGCGGCCAACCAGGCGGGTGAGGACAACCGCAACGTCGCCCGGATGGCGATCCTGCTCGCCGGGCTGCCGGACACCGTCCCCGGCTACACGGTCAACCGGCTGTGCGCGAGCGGGCTGACCGCGGTGGCGGCGGCCGCCCAGGCGGTCCGGTCCGGCGAGGCGGAGCTGGTCGTCGCCGGCGGGGTCGAGTCGATGACCCGGGCGCCCTGGGTGCTGGCCAGGCCCGGCACCCCGTGGGCGCGGCCGGGCGAGATCGTCGACAGCTCGCTGGGCTGGCGCTTCACCAACCCGCGGTTCGCCGGCGCCGAGCCGCCGGTCACCCTGTCGATGGGGGAGACGGCCGAGGAGGTGGCCGCGCTGGACGGCATCTCGCGCGCCGACAGCGACGCCTTCGCGCTGCGCAGCCACCAGCGGGCGGTCGCCGCCACCGCGGCCGGGCGCTTCGCCGCCGAGATCGTGCCGGTGCCGGCGAAGGACGGCGAGGTCACCACCGACGAGGGCCCGCGCCCGTCCACCACGCTGGAGCAGCTGGCCGCGCTCCGACCGGTCTTCCGCACCGGCGGGGTGGTCACCGCCGGCTCGTCCTCGCCGCTGTCCGACGGCGCGGCCGCGATCGTGGTGGCCGGCGAGGAGGCCGTGCGCCGGCACGGCCTGCGCCCGCGGGCCCGGGTGCTGGGCAGCGCCAGCGCCGGCGTGCCCCCGCACCTGATGGGCCTGGGGCCGGTGCCGGCGACGGAGAAGCTGCTGGCGCGGACCGGCGGCGGTGCCGGCGACCTGGACGCCGTCGAGCTGAACGAGGCGTTCGCCGTGCAGAGCCTCGCCGTGATCCGGCGGCTCAAGCTGGACGAGGACCGGGTGAACGCCGACGGCGGCGCGATCGCGCTCGGCCACCCGCTCGGCTGCTCGGGGGCGCGGCTGCTGGTCACCCTGCTCGGCCGGCTCGAGCGCGAGGACGGCCGGCGCGGCCTGGCCACCCTGTGCGTGGGCGTCGGCCAAGGGGTCTCGATGCTCGTCGAGCGCGCCTGACCCCCGCTTCCCGCCGATCTTGACGTTACGGACTCCGACACGCCGCGGAGGGCGTCCGTAACGTCAAGATCGGCGGGAAGCGGGGCGCGGGCGGGTCAGCGGGCGCCGTCGAGATGGTCGGCGGCGATGTTCTGCAGCCGCACCTGGCCGCGGGCGACCAGCCGCTCGCCGGTGTCGCGGATCTCGACCGCCCACAGCTGCTGCAGCCGGCCGCGGTGGATCGGCAGCCCGGTGGCGACCAGCCGCCCGTCCCGGACCGCGCGCAGGAAGTCGGTCTGGTTGCTCACCCCGACCACCTTGCCGCGCTCGCCGAACCAGATCGCACCACCGGTGCTGGCCACCGTCTCGATCACCGAGCAGTGCACGCCGCCGTGCACGATCCCGTACGGCTGGAGGTGGTCGGGTCGCAGGTCGTAGGTGGCGACGACCCGGTCGCCCGTGATCTCGACCAGCTCCAGACCCAGCCACCGGTTGTACCCGCCGAGGATGTCCTCAGGTGCCGCCACACCGGGCAGCCTATGCGGTGGCCAGGGCGCTGCTCTCCGGCGTGTGGTCCGGGGCGCCGGTCGGCACGCAGACCGTGATCCCGCCGGGCACGACCCGGGCCTTGACCCGGGTGACCCGCTCGCGCGCCCCGCCGTCGAGCTCGTACCGCGTCGGTGCGGAGAGCCGGACGTCCACCTTGCGGGCCCGGGTGATGCGGATGAAGGGCGAGCGGTCGGACCGGCCGACCGCCATCCGGCCGAGCGTGCGCGCCCACTGCAGCGCGCCGCTGGAGGTGGCCACCCCGACCTCCAGCCAGCCGTCGTCCGGTTCGGCGTCGTCGAAGGCCGGGATGCCGCCGGTGATCTTGCCGACGTTGCCGAGCAGCACGCAGCTCGCGTCACCGCGGAACCAGGTGTTGCCGTCGACCTCGACCCGCACCCGCGCGGTCGGCCCGCGGACGTGCCGCAGGCCGGCCCGGACGTACGCGAGCCTGCCGAGCCGGTCCTTCGCGCCGCGGTCGGCGTCCGCGATCATGTCCGCGTCGAAGCCGACGCCGGCCATCACGGCGAAGTGCTCGCCGTTGACCCGGCCGAGGTCCAGCGTCCGCCGGGCGCCGTGGAAGGCCACCCGGACCGCTCCGGCCACCTCGGCCGGGATCCCGAGGTTCGACGCGAGCAGGTTGGCGGTGCCGGCCGGGACGATCGCGACCGGCACGCCGGAGCCGGCGAGGGCGTCCACGCAGCGCTGCACCATGCCGTCGCCGCCCCACACGACGACCAGCTCGGCACCCTCCCGCACCGCCCGGCGGGCCTTCTTCGGCGCCTTCCTGCTCTTCGGCACCTCGTACCAGAGCAGCTCGCCGACGCCCTCGTCGGTGATCCGGCGGCGCAGCTCGTCGAGCCCGCCGCCGAGCGACTTCCGCTGGTGGGCCACCACCGCGACCCGGGCTGCGCTCACGGGTCTCTGCTACCCAGCGGGTGTTGATCTCACGCGCCGTCCGGGCGCGGGCCGGGCGCGCAGGCCGCCGAAGGCGATGGTGACGACGGCGTCGGCCAGGTCCGGACCGGTCAGCCCGCCGTCCGGCCGATACCACTCGGTCAGCGAGTTGACCAGGCCGAACAGCAGCCTGCTGGTCAGCGCCGGGTCCACGTCCGGCCGGACGTCCCCGGCCGCCTCGGCCTCGGCCACCAGGTCGGTGACGACCCGGTCGAAGCCGCGCCGGCGCCGCAGCGCCTCCCGCTCCACCGCCGTGTTGCCGCGCACCCGCAGCAGCAGCGTCACGCACGGCAGCTCGGCGACCAGCACCTCGACGCTGCGCCGCACCACGTGCTCGAGCCGGTCGATCGCCGGGCCGGTGCTGGCCGCGGGCTCGGTGGTGACCGCGAACAACGCGTCCAGCGCGCGGTCGACGGCGAGCCGCAACAGCTCGGACTTGCCGGCGACGTGGTGGTAGATCGAGGACTTGGTGATGCCGAGGCGGCCGGCCAGGTCCTCCATGCTGGTGCCGTCGTAGCCGCGCTCGATGAAGACCTCGACGGCGACCCGCAGCAGGCCGTCCCGGTCGTAGCCCGGACGGCCCCGCCGCGGCACCGCGACGATCGGCTCGGCGGGTGCGATCGGCTCGGCGGTTGCGATCGGCTCGGCCATGCCCGAGACTATAACCGACCGATCGTTCGGGTAAGGTGGCGCCGTGACCCTCGTCGACGAGACACCCGACCTGCAGGCGTACTTCGACCGCACCATCGCCGACGACCAGCGGATCGAGCCGCGGGACTGGATGCCGGACGCCTACCGCCGGACGCTGATCCGGCAGATCGCCCAGCACGCGCACTCGGAGATCATCGGCATGCAGCCGGAGGGCAACTGGCTGACCCGGGCGCCGTCGCTGCGGCGCAAGGCGATCCTGCTGGCGAAGGTGCAGGACGAGGCCGGGCACGGGCTCTACCTGTACGCCGCGGCCGAGACGCTCGGGGCCGACCGGGACGACCTGACCCGCAAGCTGATCGAGGGCCGGCAGAAGTACTCGTCGATCTTCAACTACCCGACGCTGACGTTCGCCGACGTCGGGGTGATCGGCTGGCTGGTCGACGGCGCCGCGATCTGCAACCAGGTCCCGCTGTGCCGCAGCTCCTTCGGGCCGTACGCGCGCGGCATGGTGCGCATCTGCAAGGAGGAGTCGTTCCACCAGCGGCAGGGGTACGAGCTGCTGCTGACGATGATGCGGGGCACCGACGCCCAGCGGGCGATGGTGGCCGAGGCGGTGGACCGGTGGTGGTGGCCGTCGCTGATGATGTTCGGCCCGCCGGACGCCGACTCGCCGAACACCGAGCAGTCCATGCGCTGGCGGGTGAAGCGGCACACCAACGACGAGCTGCGGCAGCGCTTCGTCGACATGACCGTCCCGCAGGCCGACGCGCTCGGGGTCACGCTGCCCGACCCGGCGCTGCGCTGGAACGCCGAGCGCGGGCGGTACGACTTCGGCCAGCCGGACTGGGCCGAGTTCAAGGAGGTCGTCGCCGGGCGCGGGCCGTGCAACGCGGAGCGGCTGGCGAACCGGCGGGCCGCGCACGACGGCGGCCAGTGGGTCCGCGAGGCCGCCGCCGTCCATGCCGCGAAGCAGGCCGAGCGTGCCCGGGGGGCAGTCGCGTGAGCGCCGGCGCGGACCCGGCCGGCGGGTTCACCGCGGAGGGCGGGCACGGCGCGGTGCCGACCGCCGGCGTCCCGGTGGAGCCGGATGCCCCGCCGTCCCGCCGCGACTGGGCCCTGTTCGAGGTCTTCGTACGGGGCCGGCGCGGCCTCAACCACGTGCACGTCGGCTCGCTGCGTGCCGCCGACGAGCAGATGGCCCTGCACAACGCCCGCGACGTCTACACCCGGCGCAACGAGGGCGTCAGCATCTGGGTGGTGCGCTCGGAGCTGATCACCGCGTCCAGCCCGGCGGAGAAGGACCCGTTCTTCGCGCCCAGCGGGGACAAGGTGTACCGGCACCCGACGTTCTACTCCATCCCCGACGACGTCCCGCACATGTGAGCGGGTCACGGTGAGCGACGAGAGCGCGTACCAGGCGCTCGCCGAGGTGCACGACGACCCGCGCTGGGCCTTCGGCACCGGCTTCGACGACCCGCTGTCCGGAGTGGACGCCACCGTGCCGTCCGGTGTGGACGGTGCCGACCTCGCCGCGTACTGCCTGATGCTCGGCGACGACGCGCTGGTCGCCTCGCAGCGGTTGACCGGGTGGGTGGCCCGGGCGCCCGAGCTCGAGGACGAGGTGGCGCTGGCCAACGTCGCGCTCGACCTGCTCGGCCAGGCGCGGCTGCTGTTCGCCCGCGCCGCGCAGGCCGACCGGTCGGTGGTCCCGGCCGGGGGCACGGACGTCGGGGAGGACGCGCTGGCGTACTTCCGGGAGCAGCACGCCTACCGCAACGTCCGGCTGTGCGAGCTGGACAACGGCGACTTCGCCCGCTCGCTGGTCCGGCTGCTGGTCTTCTCGACCTGGCGGCTGGCGGCGTTCTCCCGGCTGACCTCCTCGCGCGACCCGGTGCTGGCGGCCATCGCGGCCAAGGGCGCCATGGAGCTGACCTACCACCGGGACTACGCCGCGCGCTGGGTGGTCCGGCTTGGCGACAGCACGCCGGTCGCGCGCGAGCGGGTCGAGCGCGGGCTGGCCGACGTGTGGCCCTGGGTGGACGAGCTGTTCCGCTCGTCCACTGTGGAGCGACGGCTGGCGGGCGTCGCGGTGGACCCGGCCGGCCTGCGGCCGGAGTTCGACGCCGCGCTGGCGCAGGTCTTCGCCGCGGCCGGTCTGGCGGCGCCGGACGTGCCGCCCGCCGCTCCGGTCGCCGGCCGCACCGGGCGGGACGGCGTGCACACCGAGGCGCTGGGCTACCTGCTGGCCGAGATGCAGTCGGTGGCCCGCGCGCACCCCGGGGCGACCTGGTGAGCAGAGCGACGCCGGCCGAGCCGCCGGTCGCCCGGCTGGAGCGGGTGTGGGCGGTCGCGGCCGAGGTGCTGGACCCTGAGCTCCCCGTGCTCACGCTGGCCGACCTCGGCGTGCTGCGGGACGTCCGGCTCGACGGCGACCGGGTGATCGTGACGATCACCCCGACGTACTCGGGCTGCCCGGCGATGGCGGCGATGCGCGCCGACCTGCGCACCCGGCTGCGGGCCGCCGGCCATCCCGACGTCGAGGTGCGGACGGTGCTCGACCCGCCCTGGACGACCGACCGGATCAGCGAACGCGGCCGCCGGGCGCTGGCCGAGTACGGCATCGCGCCGCCGGGACCGGCACCGCGCCGGCCCGCCGGCCCGGTGCCGCTCACCCTGGTCCGTCCACAGCGGATGGTCGCCTGCCCGCGGTGCGGCTCGGCCGACACCGAGGAGACGTCCGAGTTCGGCGCCACCGCGTGCAAGGCGCTGCGCCGCTGCCGATCCTGCGCCGAGCCGTTCGAGCACGTGAAGGAGATCTAGTGACCGCGCTGGCCGAGGCGCCGGCCCGCCGCCGGCAGGTGTTCAACCGGCTGCGGGTCGCCGCGGTGGATCGGCTCTGCGACGACGCGGTCGCCGTCACGTTCGCCGTGCCGGACGAGCTGCGCGACCGCTACGCGTTCCGGCCGGGCCAGTCGCTCACCCTGCGCCGCACGGTGGACGGTCGCCAGGAGCGCCGGTCGTACTCGATCTGCGCCGCCCCCGGCGCGGCACCGCGGGTCGGCGTCCGGGAGGTGGCGGACGGGCTGTTCTCCAGCTGGCTGGTCCGGCAGGTCCGGCCCGGCGACGAGATCGAGGTCGCGCCGCCGACCGGCTCGTTCAGCCCGCGGGACCCGAGCGGCCACCACGTTCTCGTCGCCGCCGGCTCCGGCATCACCCCGGTGCTCTCGATCGCGCACGCCATCCTCGCCGACCCGGCCGGCAGCGCCACCCTGCTCTACGGCAACCGCCGCAGCGACACGGTGATGTTCGCCGACGAGCTGGCCGACCTCAAGGACGCGCACACCGCCCGGCTGGAGCTGGTGCACGTGCTGTCCCGGGAGGCGAGGGAGGTCGACCTGCACACCGGCCGGCTCGACCCGGCCAAGGTCCGCGCCCTGCTGGCGGCCGTGGTCAGCCCGGCCGACGTCGAGCACTGGTGGCTGTGCGGGCCGTACGAGATGGTCGTCGGGATCCGGCAGGTGCTCGCCGAGGCCGGGGTGCCTGCCGAGCGGGTGCACACCGAGCTCTTCTTCGTCGAGGACACCCCGCCGGAGCAGGCCAGGCACGACGAGCTGGCGGTGGACGGGCCGACGAGCACGGTCACCGTGGTGCTGGACGGCCGCTCGTCGGAGCTGACCCTGCCGCGCGGCGTGCCGGTCCTGGACGCCGCCCAGCGGCACCGGCCGGACCTGCCGTTCGCCTGCAAGGGCGGGGTCTGCGGCACCTGCCGGGCCAGGGTCAGCGCCGGTGAGGTCCGGATGCGCCGCAACTTCGCGCTCGACGAGTCCGAAGTGGACGCCGGCTTCGTGCTGACCTGCCAGTCGCTCCCGGTCACCGACGCGGTCACCGTCGACTACGACGCCTGAGCCGTTCCCGATCGGAGTGAGCCGTCCGGCCGGCGGCGCCGGACCATCCCTCAGGCGTAGCTGAACAACGGCGGAAAGACGAGGACCACGGTCCAGGCCCACGCGGCGTACACCGGCAGGTAGCCGGTCTGCCAGCGCTCGAGCGCCGCGAACGGCGTGCGCCGACGGACGAACCTCAGCAGCAGCCACGCCGACCAGGCGAGGTTGGCCAGCAGGATGACGTTCTCGCCGAGCGCCGCGGCCTTGTTGGGTGTGGTGCCGTACTCGGCGATGCGCCCGGTGATCTCCATCAGCACCAGCACGTCGATGGCCAGCGCGCTGACCACGAGGACGAGCTGGACGTTGTCGAACAGGCCCGGCGGGGCCAGCGGGTCGCGGGCTGAGATCGAGTAGAGCAGCAACCCCAGCACCACGACCAGCAGGAGGTCGAACAGGATCAGCGCCTCGCGCTCGACCTCGATGCCAGCGCTGGTCCAGCCGATGGCGACGAGGAGGGCCAGCAGGACCGCCGTGAACAGCGGGGTGAACAGCCGCGTGAGCACCGGGGCGATGTTCTCGACCACACCCTGCTTGGCCTCGACGAGCCACCCGGCGACGACGACCGCGGCCACCACACCGCAGGGCAGGAGCCACTGCGCGATGAACTCCTCCGGGACGATGCCGATGGCCTCGAAGGTGCCGAACATGAACGCGATGAGTACACCGCCGCCGAGGGCGATGAGGACGAAGTAGACGAACCACTCGCCGGTGAAGCGGATGAAGTCCATGCGTCGCCGGGACGAGCGCCAGTCGTCGGCGACATAGGCCAGCCCCACCACGAGCCACAGGGCGATGGGGAGGTGGATGCTGGTGACGACCACCGACTGCGACGTCTCGGCGAGGGGATAGGCGTTGGCCGCCACGGCGCCGAGCGCGAACAGCGCCACCAGTATCCCGATCAGCGGGCGCCGGGCCTGCCGGCGCCAGGCCAGGAAGGCCGCCAGCCAGGGCAGTGCGAACAGGCTGGCGTTCGGCCCGTAGAACGAGCCGTCCTCCGCCAAGCTCATCCCGAACAGCGCCGGGACCTTGATGGACGCCGCCGCGCCCGCCGCGCAGACGACCATCGCCCGCAGGTCCCGCCGCGACCGCGGGTCCGCCGCCGGGCTGCCGGTCTGGCCGGTCAGCACCAGCTGCTTCCACAGCCGTTCCGAATGCTCCCGGGCGAACTCGCGGGACAGCTCGTCGAGGCTACCCATCCGTTTGACCGCGACCAGGAACGCCTCATCCGCGCTCAGGCCGGCTGCCACCAGCGCGTCGACGGAACCGCGGAGATGGTCTTCGAGCTCGTCGGCGTCGGACGGCTGCAGTTCCCTGCGGCGCTGTACGTAGTGACGCCACTGGGCGAACTGCGCCTCCAACTCCTGCCCCTCCCGCGCCGTCATGCCCGGCCCTCCAGCGGGATCGCCGTCAGCGGCCTGCGGTCGCCGAGGCCGAGCCAGATCTCCTTGAGCGCGTCCACGACCGTGTCCCACTGGCGGCGCTGCTCGGCCAGCTCGGCCAGGCCCTTGTCGGTGATGCGGTAGTACTTGCGCCGCCGCTCGCCGGCGACCGACTGCCAGCTCGACTCCGCATGACCGAGGCGCTCGAGCCGGTGCAGCAACGGGTACAGCAGCCCCTCGGTCCAGTCCAGCTCGCCACCGGACAGCTCGTTGATCCGCCTGAGGATGGCGTAGCCGTAGCTCTCCCCCTCGGCCAGGATGCCGAGCACCATCGGTGTCGCCGAGGCGGCCACCAGATCCTTGGCGACCCTCAGGAGACCTCACCTCCATACCCTAGAAGTACGAGGCATAGTACTGCTAGGTATAGTCCGGCGCAACGGTGGAACCGGACGCGCCGGTGTGAGCTGCCCGGTCGCGTCGGTCGGCCGGTCTACCGCGACCCTTCCGCTCAGCCAGCGGGGCCGTCGACGAGCGTGGCCACCGGTCGTCCGGCTTCGACGAGATAGGTGGAGAGCATCCGGCCGGTCTCGGGACCCACGTCCAGCGCGTTGTGGGGTGTGCCGGGCGGGATGAGGAAGCCGTCGCCGGCGTTCAGCGTGAGCGTCGACCGGTCCTCGATCATCATCCGCACGGTCCCGGCGATGATGTAGCCGACCTCCTCACCGGGGTGCGTGTGCCAGCCGGACTCGATGCCGGCGGGGATCTCGGTGAGCACCTGCACGATGTCGCGCCCCGGGATGGATGAGGCGCTGTGCTGGATCTCGGTGCGCTTGAGCCTGCCGGTCAGCTCGTCGGCGGGTCGCTGGGAGCTCGTCGTGCCGTCGGGTGTCACGGGCGTCCTCCGTGGTCGGCGCTGGGAAGGTCTGCGACGTGCAGCACTGCGTCGGCGAAGGCGTCGGGAGCCTCCTGGGGGAGGTTGTGCCCGGCGTCCGGGATCTGGTGGTGCACGTGGGGGCCGGTGAAGTGGCCGGCGTACGGGCTGCCGTCGGTGGCCGGGAAGTTGCCGTCAGCCAACCCGTCCAGGGTCACGGTGGGGACGGGGATCGGCGGCAGTGCGGCGAGCTTCGCCTCGATCTCCTCGTACGGACCGGCTCCCGGGGCGTAGCCGAGCCGGTGCCGGTAGGAGTGGACGACGACGTCGACGTAGTCGGGGTTGCCGAACGCCTCGGCGGCGCGGTCCAGCACGGCGTCGTCGAACGTCCACTTCGGAGAGTTCCGCCGCCAGATCACCTCCGCGACCCCGCGCGGGTTCGCGGCCAGCCCGGCCCGCCCCCGTTCGGTGAGGAAGTAGTAGAAGTACCAGAAGCCGGCCTCGAGGTCCGGGCGGACCGGGGTCGTCGCCGCGGCGAGGTCCTGGACGAGGTAGCCGTTGACGCAGACCAGGCCGGCGCACCGCTCCGGCCACAGTGCCGCGGCAACGCAGGCCGCGCGGCCGCCCACCGGCAGCTGCGCCGGCAGCACGGCGATGCCAGCGAGCTGCTCCCGGGTGAGCGAGCCGGCGACCTCGAGGAGGGCGAGCGGGTTCCCGCCCGTCTCAGCCACGATCCGGTCGGCCACCTGCGGGTTCAGCCGTCCCGAGACGTGCGAGCCGAGCAGGTCGCGGGCCCCCGCCGGGTCCAGGCCGGCCAGCCGACGCACCGGCAGGCCCTCCAGCGCGGACAGCCCCTCCGGGGCAGCGTCCCTGACCCCGAACAGCAGCCCGATCCCGTCCGCGTGCAGGCGCCGCCCCACGAAGCCCAGCACGTCGAGCGACTCCCGGTCGACCCACTGCACGTCGTCGACCGCGCAGATCACCGGCGCTTCGGCGGCGACCTCCGCGAGCAGCGCCAGCGTGGCCAGGCCGACGACGAACCGGTCCGCCGGCGTGTCCGGGACGAGGCGGAACGCCGCCCCCAGCGCCTCCCGCTGCGCGCCGGGCAGCCCGTCGGCCCGGTCGAGGAACGGCAGCAGCAACCGGTGCAGCGCGGCGAAGCCCAGCCGGACCTCCGACTCCACCCCCGCGATACCGGCAGTCCGCAGGTCCGCGGCAGAGTCCAGCCCGTACTCCAGCAGCCGGGTCTTGCCGATCCCCGGCTCTCCCACGAGCACCAGCACGCCGCTGAGCCGCTCCCGGACCGACCGGACCACGTCGTCCAGCGCCTCGATGTCATCCTGCCGGCCGGTGAGCGGGGGAGACGGGCGATGGACACCGCGCCTGGCGCCTCGACGAGCGAATCGGCTCCTGCTCATGCTCAGGCTCCCTGAGCCTCTGCCGCGGCCAGCACGGACACAGTCCCTGTTGGCAGCCTGCCAGGCGGCTCACCCACCGTCCACTCGAGCTCCCAGCCTCGCAGCGTCGGTGTGAGCGGCGTGTGAGAAGCAGCCCGGCCGCCGTTAGCGGCGCGTGAGAAGCGTTGCCGGACTGCCCGGCCGGCGCGCACGGTCGATCCGTGAGCGACATCGTCTACGTCCTGCTGACCGTTGCCCTGTTCGCCCTGCTCGCGCTCGCGTTGCGGGGGCTGGAGCGACTGTGAGCGCAACCAACGTGGTCGGCCTGGTGCTGGCCGTCGCGATCACCGTCTTCCTGGTGGTCGCCCTGCTCTTCCCGGAGCGGTTCTAGATGAACACGACCGTGGCAGCGCTGATCGTCGTCGCCTCCCTCGTCGCGGTGCTGGCCGTGCTGCACGCACCCTTCGGCGACTACATGGCCCGGGTCTACTCCAGCCCGCGGCACCTGGCGGTCGAGCGCGGGGTCTACCGGGTGACCGGGGTGGACCCGGGCCGCGAGCAGAGCTGGGGCGTCTACGCCCGCAGCCTGCTCGCGTTCTCGGCGGTCTCGGTGCTGTTCCTCTACCTCCTGCAGCGGGTGCAGGGCGCTCTTCCGCTGAGCCTCGACTTCTCCGGCGTGCCGTCCGACCTCGCCTGGAACACGGCGGTCAGCTTCACCACGAACACCAACTGGCAGGCGTACTCCGGCGAGTCGACGATGGGCCACCTGACCCAGATGGCCGGACTCGCGGTGCAGAACTTCGTCTCCGCCGCGGTCGGGATGGCCGTCGCGATCGCCCTGGTACGCGGCTTCGCCCGCCGCCGGACCGACCGGCTCGGCAACTTCTGGGTCGACCTGACCCGCACGCTGGTGCGGATCCTGGTGCCGATCGCCGTCGTCGGCGCGATCGCCTTCGTGATCGGCGGCATGGTGCAGAACCTCGGCGCCGGTACGACCGCGCGCACCCTGGCCGGTGCCGCCCAGACGATCACCGGCGGGCCGGTCGCCTCGCAGGAGATCATCAAGGAGCTCGGCACGAACGGCGGCGGCTTCTACAACGTCAACTCCGCCCACCCGTTCGAGAACCCGACCGGCTGGACGAACTGGCTGGAGATCTTCGTCATCCTGCTCATCCCGTTCTCGCTGCCGCGCACCTTCGGCAAGCTGGTCGGGGACAAGCGGCAGGGCCGGGCGATCGTCGCGGTGATGGCCGTCATCCTCGTCGGCAGCTTCGCCGTCAACGCCGGCTTCCAGAGCGCGCACCAGGGCACCGTGCCGCAGGCCGTCGGCGCCGCCAGCGAGGGCACCGAGACCCGCTTCGGGGTGCCGCAGTCGGCGATCTTCGCCTCCGCGACCACCGGGACGTCGACGGGTGCGGTGGACTCGTTCCACGACTCGTACACGGCGATCGGCGGCGCGACGCTGCTGGTCAACATGATGCTCGGCGAGGTCGCGCCCGGCGGTGTCGGCGCCGGCCTCTACGGCATCCTCGTGCTCGCGATCGTCACGGTCTTCGTGGCCGGGCTCATGATCGGGCGGACACCCGAGTACCTCGGGAAGAAGATCGGCTCGCGGGAGATCCGGCTGGCGTCGCTCTACTTCCTCACCACCCCGACCCTGGTGCTGGTCGGCACGGCGGTGGCGATGGCCCTGCCGGGCCAGCGGGCCGGCATGCTCAACGCCGGTCCGCACGGCCTGTCCGAGGTGCTGTACGCGTTCACCTCGGCGGCGAACAACAACGGCTCCGCCTTCGCCGGCATCACCGTGAACACCGTCTGGTACAACACCGCGCTCGGCCTGGCCATGCTGCTCGGCCGCTTCCTGCCGATCCTGCTGGTGCTCGCGCTGGCCGGCTCGCTGGCCAGGCAGCAGCCGGTGCCCGCCTCGGCCGGCACGCTGCCGACCCACCGCCCGCAGTTCGTCGGGCTCCTCACCGGCGTGACGCTGATCATCGTCGCGCTGACCTTCTTCCCGGCGCTCGCGCTCGGGCCGCTCGCGGAGGGCATCCGATGAGCACCCCCACTGTCGACGCCGTCCCGGCCGACCGGGCGCGGCCGACGGACCCGTCAGGGAAGGTCGGTGGCGGGCTGCTCGACCCCGGGCAACTGCTCCGCTCGGTGCCGGACGCGCTGCGCAAGCTCGACCCGCGCACGCTCTGGCGCAACCCGGTCATGCTCATCGTCGAGATCGGCGCGGTCTTCACCACCGTGCTCGCCGTCCGGGACCCGTCCTGGTTCTCCTGGCTGATCACCGGCTGGCTGTGGCTGACGGTCGTCTTCGCCAACCTGGCCGAGGCGGTCGCGGAGGGTCGTGGCAAGGCGCAGGCCGAGGCGTTGCGCCGGGCCAAGACCGACACGGTCGCCCGCCGGCTGCCCGGCTGGGAGGTCGGCGCCGACCCGACCCGCGCCGTGGCCGGGGCCGAGCAGGTCCCGGCACCGCAGTTGCGGCAGGGCGACGTCGTCGTGGTCGAGGCGGGGGAGTTCGTCCCCGGGGACGGCGACGTGCTCGACGGCATCGCCAGCGTGGACGAGTCGGCGATCACCGGCGAGTCCGCGCCGGTGATCCGGGAGTCCGGCGGCGACCGCTCGTCGGTCACCGGCGGGACCCGGGTGCTGTCCGACCGGATCGTCGTGCGGATCACGCAGCGGCCCGGCGAGAGCTTCATCGACAGGATGATCGCCCTGGTCGAGGGTGCCGCGCGGCAGAAGACCCCGAACGAGATCGCGCTGAACATCCTGCTCTCGGCGCTGACGATCATCTTCCTGCTCGCCGTCGCGACCCTGCAGCCGCTGGCGATCTACGCCAAGGCGCAGCAGCCCGGCGTGCCGGACTCGGCCACCCTGACCGGCGCCGGCGTCACCGGCATCGTGCTCGTCGCGCTGCTGGTCTGCCTGATCCCGACCACGATCGGGGCGCTGCTGTCCGCGATCGGCATCGCCGGCATGGACCGGCTGGTGCAGCGCAACGTGCTCGCCATGTCCGGGCGCGCGGTCGAGGCCGCCGGCGACGTGAACACGCTGCTGCTGGACAAGACCGGCACCATCACCCTGGGCAACCGGCAGGCCACCGACTTCGTCCCGCTCGGCGACCTGCACCCGCGGGAGCTGGCGGACGCCGCGCACCTGAGCAGCCTCGCCGACGAGACCCCCGAGGGCCGGTCGGTGACCGTGCTGGCGAAGGACCGCTACGGGCTCCGCCAGCGGCCGCAGGGTGAGCTCGCGCACACGACCTTCGTGCCGTTCACCGCCCAGACCCGGATGTCCGGCGTCGACCTGTCCGCTGTGGACGGACGGCCGGCCAGGCAGGTGCGCAAGGGCGCGGCGAGCGCGGTGGTCGGCTGGGTGCGCGGGCACGGCGGCGACGTCCCGGAGCAGACCGGCCAGCTCGTCGACGGGATCGCCGCCTCCGGCGGGACCCCGCTGCTCGTCGGCGAGGTCACCGCCGGCGGGCCGGCCCGGGTGCTGGGGGTGATCCAGCTCAAGGACGTGGTCAAGCGGGGCATGCGGGAGCGCTTCGACGAGATGCGCCGGATGGGCATCCGGACGGTCATGATCACCGGGGACAACCCGCTGACCGCCCGGGCGATCGCGGACGAGGCCGGCGTCGACGACTTCCTCGCCGAGGCCACCCCCGAGGACAAGATGGCGCTGATCCGCAAGGAGCAGGAGGGCGGCAAGCTGGTCGCGATGACCGGGGACGGCACCAACGACGCCCCGGCGCTCGCCCAGGCCGACGTCGGGGTGGCGATGAACAGCGGCACCTCGGCCGCCAAGGAGGCCGGCAACATGGTCGACCTCGACTCCGACCCGACCAAGCTCATCGAGATCGTGGAGATCGGCAAGCAGCTGCTGATCACCCGCGGCTCGCTGACCACCTTCTCGATCGCCAACGACGTGGCCAAGTACTTCGCGATCATCCCGGCGATGTTCGTCGCGCTCTACCCGGGCCTGGACACGCTGAACGTGATGCGGCTGCACAGCCCGACCTCGGCGATCCTCTCGGCGGTGATCTTCAACGCGCTGATCATCGTCGCGCTGATCCCGCTGGCACTGCGCGGGGTGCGGTACCGGCCGGCCAGCGCCACCCGGATGCTCTCCCGCAACCTCTACCGCTACGGGATCGGTGGGCTGATCGCGCCCTTCCTCGGCATCAAGCTGATCGACCTGCTCGTCCAGTTCCTCCCCGGAGTCAGCTGAGATGGCCACCCGCCTGCCGAGCTGGGTGCGCCAGCACCTGGCCGCCGTCCGAGCCCTGCTCGTCGTCACCGTCCTGCTGGGTCTCGTCTACCCGCTCGCGATCACCGCGATCGCCCGGATTCCAGGGCTCGACTCGCGGGCCGACGGCTCGCTCGTCACTGGGACGGACGGGTCGGTCGCCGGCTCCCGGCTGATCGGGCAGTCGTTCACCGACGAGGACGGCAACCCGCTGCCGCGGTACTTCCAGTCCCGGCCGTCGGCGGCCGGCGACGGCTACGACCCGACCTCGACCGCGGCGTCCAACCTCGGCCCGGAGGACGTCGTCGACACCGCGGACCGGGCGAGCCTGCTCACCCAGGTCTGCGCGCGCAGCAAGGCGGTCGGCCAGCTGGAGGGCGTGGACGGCCGCCGGCCGTACTGCGCGCCCTCCGGGGTCGGCGCGGTGCTGGCGGTCTTCCACGCCGGTCCCGGCTACGCCGGGCCGGTCACCCGGGCGGTCAGCATCAACGAGTACTGCGACGCCACCCCGACACCGTTCCTGGCCCAGTACCGGGGCGCCCGGGTGGAGTGCCACCGCGCCGGCGACGACGTGAGCGCCGGTCGGGTGGTGCCGATCCGGGGCGACGCGCCGGCGACGCCGGCCGTGCCGGCCGACGCCGTCACCGCCAGCGGCAGCGGCCTGGACCCGCACATCAGCCCGGCGTACGCGGCCGTCCAGGTGCCCCGGATCGCCCGCGAGCGCAACCTCCCGCCGGACCGGGTCCGCCAACTCGTCCGCGACAACACGACCGGCCGGGCCCTGGGCTTCCTCGGCGAGCCCGGGGTGAACGTGCTCGAGCTCAACCTGGACCTCGACCGCACCGCCGCGGTGGGACCCTGAGCAGGTGAACGCGGTGCGGGGAAAGCTGCGCATCCACCTCGGCGCGGCGCCGGGCGTCGGCAAGACCTACGCCATGCTCAACGAGGCGCACCGCAGGCTGGAACGCGGGCACCGACGTGGTGGTCGGCTTCGTCGAGACGCACGGCCGCTCCCGTACCGCCGCGCTGCTCGACGACCTCGAGGTGGTGCCGCGCCAGGAGATGGCCTATCGCGGCGCCAGCTTTCCCGAGATGGACGTCGACGCGGTGCTGGCGCGCCGTCCGCGGGTCGCGCTCGTCGACGAGCTCGCCCACACCAACGTGCCCGGCAGTCGCAACGAGAAGCGCTGGCAGGACGTCGAGGAGCTGCTGGACGCCGGCATCGACGTGCTCACGACCGTGAACGTGCAGCACCTGGAGTCCCTGAACGACGTCGTCGAGAAGATCACCGGGGTGCCGCAGCGGGAGACGGTGCCGGACGAGGTGGTCCGCGGCGCGGAGCAGGTCGAGCTGGTCGACATCACCCCGGAGGCACTGCGCCGGCGGATGGCCCACGGCAACATCTACGGCGCGGACAAGGTCGACGCCGCGCTCGGCAACTACTTCCGGGTCGGCAACCTGACCGCGCTGCGCGAGCTGGCGCTGCTGTGGCTGGCCGGCAAGGTCGACGAGCAGCTCGACCGCTACCGGGCCGAGCACGGCATCGCCTCGACCTGGGAGACCCGGGAGCGGGTGGTGGTCGCGCTGACCGGCGGCGCCGAGGGGGACACCCTGGTCCGCCGGGCCGCCCGCATCGCCGCCCGCAACACCGGAGCCGACCTGCTCGCCGTGCACGTCACCCGCTCCGACGGGCTGACCGGCGCCGACCCGGGCAACCTGGCCCGGCAGCGGGCGCTGGTGGAGAGCCTCGGCGGCTCCTACCACCAGATCGTCGGCGACGACGTGCCGCGGGCGATGCTGGACTTCGCGCGCGCCGAGAACGCGACCCAGCTCGTGCTCGGGGCGTCGAGACGGGGCCGGCTCGCCCAGACGCTGTCCCCGGGCATCGGCACGACCGTGACCGCCATGTCCGGGTCCATCGACGTGCACATGGTCACCCACGAGGAGTCCGGCCGGGGTCGGCGGCGGCTGCCGCGGATCTCCGCCGGGCTGACCGTACGGCGGCGGCTCGCCGGCGCCGCCCTGGCCGTCGTGCTGCTGCCGGCGATCACGGTGGTGCTCGCCCTGCTGCGCGACAGCCTCAACCTCACCAGCGACTTCCTGGTCTTCCTGCTGGCGGTCGTCGGGGTCGCCCTCGCCGGCGGGTTGTGGCCGGCCCTGGGCGCGGCGGTGGCCGCGTCCCTGCTGCTGAACTACTTCTTCGTGCCACCGGTCGGCCGGTTCACCATCGCGGAGCGGAACAACGCCCTCGCGCTGCTGGTCTTCGTCGCGGTCGGGGCGATGGTGAGCGCCGTCGTCGACCTCGCGGCCCGCCGGACCAGCCAGGCGGCCCGGGCCTCGGCCGAGGCGGAGACGCTGTCCACGCTGGCCGGCGACGTGCTGCGCGGTGAGCCGGCGCTGCCGGCGCTGCTCGACCGGCTCCGGCAGATCTTCGGCATGACGTCGGCCACGCTGCTCGAACGCGGCCCGGCGGACGGTGCGGACGGGAGGGCGACGGCCGGCGCCGGAGCACCGGAGCGGCGCGGCTGGCACGTGGTGGCGACGTCGGGGTCCGACCCGTGCGCGCGGCCGGAGGAGGCCGACGCCGAGGTGCCGATCGGGGAGGACCTCGCGCTGGCGCTGCGGGGGCGGAACCTGCCCGCGGAGGACCGCCGGGTGCTGGCCGCGTTCGGGGCGCAGGCGGCGGTCGCCCTCCGGCAGCAACGACTGGCCGAGGCGGTCGCCGAGGCCGAGCCGCTCGCGGAGGCCGACCGCACCCGGGCCGCCCTGCTCGCCGCGGTCAGCCACGACCTGCGCTCGCCGCTGGCCTCGGCGAAGGCCGCCGTCACGGCGCTGCGCAGCGCGGACCTGCCGTGGAGCCCGGCCGAGCGCGGCGAGCTGCTGGCCACCGCGGACGAGTCGCTCGACCGGCTCACCCGGCTGGTGGAGAACCTGCTGGACATGAGCCGGCTGCAGGCCGGCGCGCTGGCGATCTCCACCCACCCGGTCGGGCTGGACGACCTGCTGCCGCCGGTGCTCGACGAGCTCGGCGCGGCCGGCCACCGCGTCGACCTGCGACTGCCGGTCGACCTGCCCGAAGTGCTCGCCGATCCCGGACTGCTGGAACGGATCCTGGCGAACGTGATCGCGAACGCACTGCGGCACTCGCCGGCCGAGGGCCGCCCGCTGGTCTCCGGCAGCGCCCTCGGCGACCGGGTCGAGCTGCGGGTGGTGGACCAGGGCCCCGGCGTCCCGGAGCCGGAGTGGGACCGGATCTTCGTCCCGTTCCAGCGCCTCGGCGACCGGGACACCTCGACCGGCGTCGGGCTCGGCCTCGCGCTCTCCCGCGGGCTGGCCGAGGCGATGGGCGGCTCGCTCGCCCCCGAGCACACGCCCGGCGGGGGGCTGACCCTCGTGCTCTCGCTGCCGGCGGCGCCCGCCGCCCGTCCGGTCCCGGACCCGGAGGAGGCGACGGCGTGAGCGAGGGCCCGCGGCACGAGCGCGGCCGGGTGCTGGTGGTGGAGGACGACCCGCAGCTGCTGCGGGCGATGCGGATCACCCTGCATGCCCGCGGCTACGACGTGGTCACCGCGGCCACCGGCCGCAAGGCGCTGTCCGAGGCGGCCGGGGCGCACCCGGACATCGTCGTGCTCGATCTCGGCCTGCCCGACCTGGACGGCATCGAGGTGATCCGGGGTCTGCGCGGCTGGACCAGCGTGCCGATCATCGTGCTGTCCGGGCGGACCTCCGGCGGCGAGAAGGTGGCGGCGCTGGACGCCGGGGCGGACGACTACGTGACCAAGCCGTTCGGCGTGGAGGAGCTGCTCGCCCGCATCCGCGCGGTCACCCGGCGGGCCGTCGCCGCGGACGACGGCTCGCCCAGCGTGGACGTGGGCGGGTACCGGGTCGACCTGCTGGACAAGCGGGTCGACGGCCAGCCGGAGGTGCGGCTCACCCCGACCGAGTGGCGGCTGCTGGAGGCGCTGGTCCGCCACCCCGGCAAGCTGGTCGGCCAGCGGCAGCTGATCACCGAGGTCTGGGGGCCGGCGTACACGGCCGACACGTCGTCGCTGCGGCTCTACCTCAACCGGCTGCGCCGCAAGCTGGAGCCGGACCCGAGCCGGCCGCGGCACCTGATCACCGAGCCCGGCATGGGCTACCGCTTCCAGCCCTGACCCTGCCCGCCACCGCCGGCACGACGTCGCCGGCGAGGGCGCCTCCCGTGGGGTGGGCGGCGCCCTCGCCGGCGGTGGCGCGGGTCAGGACTTCGGCATCAGCACCGAGTCGATGATGTAGACGGTGGCGTTCGCGGTCTGCACGTTGCCGCACAGGACCTTGGCGCCGGCGTCGCCGACGGTGAACGCCTCGCCGCTGCCGCTGACCTCGACCATGCCCTTCTGCAGGGTGGGGAAGGAGCCGGCCAGCCGGTCCGGGGACAGCTGCTGCGGGACCACGTGGTAGGTCAGGATGCTGGTCAGGGTCGCCTTGTCGGCGAGGACCTTGGCCAGGTCGGCCTTCGGGATCTTGGCGAACGCGTCGTTGGTCGGCGCGAAGACCGTGATGCCCTGGGCGGTGTTCAGCGAGTCGACCAGGCCGGCCTGCTTGACGGCGGTCACCAGGGTGGACAGCAGCGGGTTGTTCGAGGCGGCGGTCGCGACCGGGTCGGTCGCCATGCCGTCGAAGCTGCCCTTGCCGCTGGCGGGTACCGCGCTGCAGGCGGCGCCGAACGGCTGCGCGCCCTCGCCGCCCGCCGATGGCGACGGAGCGGCCGACGACGCCGCGGGTGCGGAGCCGGAGCCGCCGCTCGCCGTGTCGTCGCCGCCGCAGGCAGACAGCGTCAGCGCCATCGCGGCGAGCGCCGCGACTGTCGCGAGTGGACGCATGCGCATGAGATCTTCCCTTCGTTCACTGGGTTTCCGAGCGCCTTGCCGGCTCCCGGGTCTTGCCCTGGGTTCGTCGCGCCCGGCCGGGCGGTTCCCCGGGCTAGGTCGTCGGCCGGTCAGGTCACGGTGACGACGATCGAGTGCCATCCGGTCGAGCCGCTCGGGAACGGCCTGGCCCGCTGCTCGGGCTGCGTCTGTCCACTTCGGTCGGTGGCCCGCACGGTGATGGTGTGGCTCCCCGGCGGTGCGTCCCACTCGTAGACCCACTGCACCCACAGGTCGACCGACGGGTCGGCGGCCAGCCGCGCCGGGCGCCACTCGCCGTCGTCGACCCGCACCTCGACCGTCTCGATCCCGCGGTGCTGAGCCCAGGCGACACCGGCGACGGCGACCCGACCGGCCGCCAGCCGGGCGAACGGTTTCGGCGTGTCGATCCGCGACGAGGTCTTGATCGGCGCCTGCTCCGCCCAACCACGCTGCACCCAGTACGGGTCCGCGGCGGCGAAGGTGGTCAGCTCCAGGTCGAGGAGCCACTTGGTGCCGGAGACGTAGCCGTACAGGCCGGGGACCAGCATCCGGACCGGGAAGCCGTGCTCGAGCGGGAGCGGCTCGCCGTTCATGCCGACCGCGAGCATCGCGTCCCGGCCGTCCAGCACGGCCGCGGTCGGCGTGCCGATGGTCATGCCGTCCGCGGAGGTGCCGAGCAACTGGTCGGCGCCGGGCCGGACGCCCGCCTCCGCCAGCAGGTCCTTCAGCGGCGCGCCGAGCCAGCGGGCGGTGCCGACGAGGGTGCCGCCGACCTCGTTCGAGACGCAGGTCATGGTGATGTCGCGCTCGATCAGCGGGCGGCCGAGCAGGGCCGGGTAGTCGAGCACGATCTCCCGCTCGACCATGCCGTGCACCCGCAGCTTCCAGGTGCTGGCCGGCACCTGCGGCACCACCAGCGCGGTGTCCACCCGGTAGAAGCTCCGGTTCGGCGTGACGTACGGCTGCAGGCCGGGCACGCCGGCCTCGACGTCGGCCGGCAGCGCGGGCGCCCGGCTGGCCGCGGCCGGCAGCCGGATGCCGGCCCGGGAGCCGGCCGCGTCGAAGCGCACCGACTGCAGCCCGCGGCCGCCGAAGCCGGCCAGCGCGGCGACGGCACCGACGCCGGCGCCGGCGACGAGGAAGCCGCGCCGGTCGACGCCGCCCGCTCCCTTGCGGTCGAACCGGACCAGCTCGGCCCGCAACCCGCCGGGCGCGCCGGCGGGGACGGCCGCGAGCGCCGGCTCGCGGGCGGGTTCGGGCGCGGCGGGGGAGAGGCGGCGGGTCGAGCAGGATCAGCGCGGCGATGCCGACCAGGGCGCCGGCCAGCGACGGCAGCGCATCCTCGGGTCCGGCGCCGGGCCGGCTCAGCGCGGCCGCGGCGCCGACCAGGCCGAACAGCGCGACCCCGGCGACGCCCAGCCGGACGTTGCGGCGGGCGACGATCCCGACGGCGATGGCGAAGACGGCCAGCAGCACCACGATCCCGCCGATCAGGACCACCTTGTCCCGCTCGCCGAACTGCCGGATGGCGAACTCCTTCAGCGCCCGGGGCGTCCGGTCGATGACCGCGCCGCCGACCGCGACCACCGGCGCGGACTGCGGCCGGACGGCGGCGGCGACCAGCTCTCCGACCCCGACCGCCACCGCCGCGGCCAGCGCCCCCGCGGCACCGCTGGCCAGCCTCGTCCCGATCCGCGCCCCGTTCACACACCGGGTTCGGCGGTCAACCGCCCGCGGTTCCGGGCCCGGTCCGCCCCGCGGCTTGCCGACATCGACGTACGAACCCGGGAATCCCTGGTGGGCCGGCCACTACCTCAGCTGCGCGACGCAGAACTCGTTGCCCTCGGGGTCTTGCATGACTGTCCACTCGTAGCCCCACTCGTTCATGTCCGCCACCCGCGTCGCGCCCAGGCCAACGAGGCGGGCCACCTCGGCGTCCCGATCCGCCGTCGCCATGTCGACATGCATGCGGTTCTTCGCGGTCTTTCTTTCGGGCACGCGCTGGAACAGCCAGGTCGGGTCGCCGTCGAGGTGCCAACCCTTCGTGTCGCGATGCCCGACCATTCCGATGGAGGCGAAGTCGCTCGACGACGTCGGATCGAGGGGTCGATCGAGGGAGGCCGCCCAGAACCGCGCGACGATCAGCGCGTCCGCGCAGTCGACGGTCACCGCGGCGAGGTGCAGTGTCACGTCCAGTCCTCCTGTCGCGTGCCGGTTGGCTGCATCCTGCCAGGGCGGCCACCCGCGGTCCGCTCCCGGTCAGGCACCGCCTCCGGTCCTGGGTCGCGCGCGGTTCCGGGCCCGGCCCGCCGGCCGGCGAGGCCTGAACACCCAGGAGCGCAGGAGCAGGAAGCGCAGCACCGTGGCCGCCAGGTTGGCCGCCACCAGGACGCCGACCTCGACCGCCACCGGGGCGGCGCCGGCGACCGCGTGCAGCGCCGCCAGCGAGCCGCTCGTCAGCGCCAGCCCGAGTGCGAAGACGGCCAGGCCCTGCAGCTGGTGGCGGGTCGCGCCGCGGCGGCCGGTGACGCCGAAGGTGAGCCGCCGGTTGGCGGCGGTGTTCGCCACCGCGGTCAGCAGCAGCGCGAGCAGGTTGGCCGGCTGCGCGGACAGGCCGGTGCGCAGCAGCAGGTAGAGCAGCAGGTACGCCACCGTGCTGGCGACCCCGATGCCGGCGAACCGCACCAGCTGGCGGGTCAGCCCAGGCGGCACGCCCGCGGTGACCGGGTCCAGCGGCGCGCGGCCGAGCTGGGCCCGCAGCCGGGCCACCGGCAGCCGCCCGGTCGCCAGCGCGCGGGCCAGCCTGGCGATGCCCCGCAGGTCGGCGGCCGCGGTCGCGACGAGGTCGACCCGGCTGTCCGGGTCGTCCACCCAGTCCACCGGCACCTCGTGGATGCGCAGCCCGCCGCGCTCGGCCAGCACCAGCAGCTCGGTGTCGAAGAACCAGCCCTCGTCCTCGACCAGCGGCAGCAGCCCGGCCGCCACGTCGGCGCGGATCGCCTTGAAGCCGCACTGCGCGTCGGAGAAGCGGGCGACCAGGGTGCCGCGCAGGAGCAGGTTGTAGCAACGGGACACGAACTCGCGCTTCGCGCCGCGCACCACCCGGGAGCCGCGGTGCAGCCGGGTGCCGATGGCCAGGTCGGAGTGTCCACTGAGGAGCGGTGCAACCAGCGGTGCCAGTGCGGCCAGGTCGGTGGACAGGTCGACATCCATGTACGCGAGCACCGGGGCGTCCGAAGTGGACCAGACCGCGCGCAGCGCCCGCCCGCGGCCCTTCTCCGCCAGGTGCACCGCCCGCACCTCGGGCAGCTCGGCGGCCAGCCGCTCGGCGACCGCAGGCGTGCCGTCGGTGCTGGCGTTGTCGGCGACGGTTATCCGGAACCGGTATGGGAAGCCCGCGGTCAGGTGCGCGTGCAGCCGGCGGACGGAGGCCGCCACATCCGCCTCCTCGTTGTGCACCGGAACCACCACGTCCAACGCCGGCACCCCGTACGGGTCCGGCGCCGGCCGGGCCGGCGCCGCCCGGGACTCCCCGGCGGACTCCTCGAGGCCGGGCGGCAGGGTCGTCATGTGCCGAGGCTCGGTGCCGCCGCTGGGCGGAGCCCGTGACCGCGCTGTGCGTCCGCTGTGGACTCGGAGCCAGCCGCGCTCCGGGTCAGCGGCCGGTCAGGAAGGAGACCGCCTCACCCAGTGCCAGGTCGGTGAGGACCGGGTCGTGTCGGGCACCGACGTCCCGCATGAACGCATGCTCGCCACCGGCGTACACGTGCAGCTCGAGGTCGTGCAGACCGGCGTCATGAAGAGCGGACACGATCCGCACCCGGGCGTCGGCGGGTACGTGCGGGTCCCGGGAGCCGAAGACGATCATCAGCCGGCCCCGGATGCCGCCTGCGCGGGCGAGCGATCCCGCGTCGGCATCGGCACCCAGCGCACCGTTGTGCAGGCCGGTCGGGTAGAAGCACACCGTCGCCGCGACCCGCGGGTCGAACGCCGCCCGGAACGCCAGGTGGCCGCCGATGCAGAACCCCACCGCGAAGAGCTCGGTCAGGTCCGCACGCTGCTGCATGAAGTCCAGGACGGCGGCCCGATCCGCATCGAACTGCCTCGCTCGTCGTGCCCGCCTCACCCCGCAGGCCCCGGGACTGACCCGGCCGCGCGGCGGGCCGTCACTCACCGGTCGGCATCGGTCTGTCCGGTCCCGTCGAGGTCGGTGAAGAGGGTGAGCTGGAGGCCGGCGGGTGCGTCAAGGCGGGAGTTGAGCGAGTGCCAGGGAGTGCGGGTCGGCTCGGCGATGACGGTGGCGCCGGCGGCGGCCAGGGATGCGGTCATGGCCGCGGAGTCGGCGACGCCGAAAGCGACGCGGATGTGGGCGGCGACCCGACGGCCGACCTCTACCTCGTCGACGAACGCGGCGTTCGCCGGGTCGGTCAGCTCCAGTGTCGCGCGGCCGGCGTCCAGGAGCGTCACCCGGCCGTTCGGGGAGGAGTAGTCGGCCAGCTCGGGCAGCCCGAGCACGTCCCGGTAGAACTGCAACGCCGAGTCGTAGTCCTCGGCGGTGACAACCAGTCGCAGCTCGGACACCGACGAAGGATCAGCCATGCGGACCTCCCTGATGGGTTGGGTACCACCCGGACCGCCTCCAGCATGCGCCGGGTGCGCAGGCCGCGGCGGGTCAGCGCAGGCGGGTGAGCTCCACCGTGACGCCGAGCGCCTGCGCGGCCGGCCCGGAGTAGATCCCGGCCAGCGGGCGGACGTCCGCGTAGTCCCGGCCGCGGGCGACGACGACGTGCCGCCCGGCGACCTCGGACAGGTTGGACGGGTCGAGCGGCACCCAGTCGCCGGCCCAGAACTCCACCCACGCGTGGCTCTCGGCCCGCACCGGCTCGTCGAGGCCCGCGTCGCGGCCCGGGTGCAGGTAGCCGGAGACGTACCGGGCCGGCAGCCCGGCCGAGCGCAGCACCGCCAGGGCCAGGTGCGAGAAGTCCTGGCACACCCCCCGCCCGCCGGCCCGCGCCTCGGCCGAGGTGGTGCCCACCTCGGTCGCCCCGCGGACGTAGTCGAGCGTGTCGTTGACCCAGCCGACCGCCTGCCGGCCCGCCTCGGCCGGCGGATGCGCACCGTGCAGCTCCAGGGCGACCGCGTCCACGTCGGACTCGGACACCACGTAGCGGGACGGCGCCAGCAGCTCGGCGAAGCGGTCCCGGACGGCCGGGTCGGCCAGCTCGTCCCAGCCGGTCGGCGGCGGCGCGGGCCGGGGACCGGGCGTCTCCACCACCGACGACGTCGTCACGACGAGCTCGGTGTGCGGCACGTGCACGTCGAAGGCGTGCACGACCGTCCCCCAGTAGTCGACGTAGCGCAGTGG
The DNA here is from genome assembly GCA_963785005.1 of uncultured Actinomycetota bacterium. Classification (GTDB taxonomy): domain Bacteria; phylum Actinomycetota; class Actinomycetes; order Mycobacteriales; family CADCTP01; genus CADCTP01. Next base: position 349,923 of record CAWATS010000007.1, on the reverse strand, counting down.
CCGCGCCTCCGGGACGATCTCCAGCCGGGACGTGAGGGTGTGCTGCTCGCCGGCGGTCGCCGGCGTCATCCGCGCCTCGTTGTACGACGCGCGCGCCGGCGTGCCGTAGTGGTAGCCGGTGCGGTGCCGGACCGCGATCCGCCAGGTCACGGTGTCCGCTCCGTCGGTCGGCCGGCAGGCGCGAGCGCCCGCCGCCGGCGCTCTGCGGTGAGCCGCCGGGGGCCGCTCACCGGGGAGCCTCCTCGAGGCTCCAGCCGACCACCGCGGAGCTGGCGAAGTAGCGCCGCGCGACCGCCTCGCTGACCTCGGACATCCCGCGCTGGACACCGTGCAGCCGCTCCGGCAGCCCCTCCAGCAGCCGGTCCAGCGGCAGGAACTCCAGGTCGGTCCGGACCCGGCCGATCAGCCGCCGCGCCTCGTCGCCCTGCCCACCGCCGCGCCCGGCCCGGCCCGGGTCCAGCCGGGCCAGCGCCTCCTCCGCGACGGTCAGCGCGTGCAGCACCGAGCGGGGGAACAGCCGGTCCAGCAGCAGGAACTCCAGCGCCAGCCGGGACTCGATGCCCCGCTGGTACGTCCGCAGGTACGCCTCGTGCGCCGAGCACGCCCGCAGCGTGGTCACCCAGTCGTCGCCGCGGTAGGGCGTGCTCACCGCCGCCGCCAGCAGCCGGGCGGTCATGTCCGCGCGTTCCAGGCTGCGCCCGAGGGCGAGGAAGTCGTAGCCGGCGTCCCGGCTGATCGTCGAGGCGACGTAGCCGGACAGCATCGCCGCCCGCTGCCGCACGTAGGAGAAGAACGGCGCCGGCCCGAACTCCCGCGCCGCCGCCACCCGGCGGGGCAGCTCCAGGTGGGTCGCGTTCAGGCACTCCCAGATCTCGCTGGACAGGGCCTCCCGCACGCCGCGGGCGTTCTCCCGGGCGGCGGTGACCGACCCGACGATGGAGCTGGCGTTGTCCGCGTCGAAGGCGAGCAGGTCGAGCACCCCGCGGGCGGTCTCCGGCGCCCGGTCGTGCAGCCCCATCACCGTCGCGACCACCCGGCAGGTCTCGACCTCGTCCACCGCGGGGTCGACGACGATCTGGTGGAAGTGGACGTCCAGCAGCCGGGCGGTGTCCTCGGCCCGCTCGGCGTAGCGCCCGATCCAGAACAGCGCCTCGGCCGCCCGGCTCAGCACCCGGGCCCCAGCCGCCCGCCGCCCTGCTGTTGCTGCTGGGCCTGCTCCGTCGCCGGGCCGGGGTCCGGCGCGTCCGCGGGCAGCGCGGCCGGGACCAGGTCCAGCGGACCGTCCACACTGGACGACCGGGTGGGCCGCGAGGTGAGCACCCAGGTGTCCTTGGAGCCGCCGCCCTGGCTGGAGTTGACCACCAGGCTGCCCTGCCGCAACGCGACCCGGGTCAGCCCGCCGGGCAGCACGTGCACCCTGTCGCCGTCGTTGGTCGCGAACGGGCGGAGGTCGACGTGCCTGGGCACCAGCAGGTCGCCGTCCTGGGACGGCACCGTGGACAGCATCACGACCTCCTGCGCGATCCAGGCCCGGGGGAGGTCGCGCACCTTGGCGGTGACCTCCGCCAGCTCGGTGTCCGTCGCCTGTGGACCGATCACGATGCCGTGCCCGCCGGACCCGTCCACCGGCTTGAAGACCAGCTGGTCGGCGCGGGCCAGGCAGTGCTCCCGCACGTCGGGTTCGTCCAGCCGGAACGTCGGCACGTTCGGCAGCAGCGGCCGCTCGCCGAGGTAGTACTCGATCAGCGCCGGGACGTAGGTGTAGGTCAGCTTGTCGTCGGCCACGCCGTTGCCGACCGCGTTCGCGATCGTCACGGTGCCGGCGCGGGCGGCGTTCAGCAGCCCCGGGCAGCCGATCATCGAGTCCGGCCGGAACTGCACCGGGTCCAGGTAGTCGTCGTCGATCCGCCGGTAGACCACGTCCACCCGGCGCTGCCCGCCGGTGGTCCGCATGTACAGGACGTTGTCCCGGCAGAGCAGGTCGCGGCCCTCGACCAGCTCGATGCCCATCTTGCGGGCCAGGAAGGCGTGCTCGAAGTACGCCGAGTTGTGCACGCCCGGGGTGAGCAGCACGACGGTCGGGTCGTCGACGCCGGTCGGCGCGGCCGCCCGCAGCGAGTCCAGCAGCATCGTGACGTAGCCGGCGACCGGCTGCACCTGCTGCTCCAGGAACAGCCCCGGGAAGACCCGGGTGAGCGCCTCCCGGTTCTCCACCACGTACGAGATCCCGGACGGCACCCGCAGGTTGTCCTCCAGCACCCGGATGACCCCGTCCGCGCCGCGGACCAGGTCGATGCCGGCCAGGTGCACCCGCACCCCGGACGCCGGCTCGATGCCGGCGGCCGCGCGGGCGAAGTTGCTGCTCGTCACGACCAGCGAGTGCGGCACGATGCCGTCGGCGAGCACCCGCCGGTCGCCGTAGACGTCGGCGAGGAACGCCTCCAGCGCCCGCACCCGCTGCACCACCCCGGCCTCGACGTGCTCCCACTCCTGCTCCGGGATCAGCCGCGGGATCAGGTCGAGCGGGAAGACCCACTCCCGGCCGGAGGAGGAGAAGGTGATGCCCTGCTCCAGGAAGCTGCGGGCCCGGGCGGCACCGCGCTCGGTGAGGTCGGCGGCGGACAGCAGCTGCAACGCCTCGTAGAGCGACTTGGTGTGCGGGTACGGCGTGCCGTCCGCGTCGACCATCTCGTCGAACGCGTCGCTGCGGTACCCGGCGAGCAGTCCCTCCACGTGCTGGTTCTACCCCGATTGTGTTACGGGAACTTTGCGTAACGTTCCAGAAACCGACGTGCGGGATCATCCGGGCCATGGAGCAGCGGCGCGAGGTCCGGGTGGGCTGCGAGTTCGGGTACGCGGCGAGCGTCGAGACGCCGGCCGTCTTCCAGGTGCAGCCGTACGAGGAGGGCCCCGCGATCGTGCAGCGGCAGGGCTGGGAGAGCACCCCGCAGCTGCTCCGGCACGGCTACCGCGACCTCTACGGCAACGGCTGCCAGCGGCTGACGCTGCCGGCGGGCTCCTCGACGCTGCGCTTCGACGCGCTGGTGTCCGTGCCGGACGCGACCGAGCAGGTCGACCTCGAGGCGGCCGAGACACCGGTGACGCAGCTGCCGGACGACGCCCTGCTCTACACCATGCCCAGCCGCTACGTGCTGCCGGACGTGCTCGGCGACGAGGCGTGGCGGCTGTTCGGCTCGATGAAGCCGGGCTACCGGCGGGTGCAGGCGATCTGCGACCACGTCAACACGCACCTGAGCTTCCTGATGGGCAGCAGCTCGCCGCTGAGCACCGCGGCGGACGTCTACGCGGCCGGGCAGGGCGTCTGCCGGGACTTCGCGCACGTGGCGCTCAGCTTCTGCCGCGCGCTGAACATCCCGGCCCGCTACGTCTTCGGCTACCTGCCGGAGATCGAGGTGCCGGTGGCGCCGGAGCCGATGGACTTCGCCGCCTGGATCGAGGTCTACCTGGACGGGACCTGGTTCACCTTCGACCCGCGCAACAACGAGGCGCGCAAGGGCCGGGTCCTGATCGGGCGGGGCAGGGACGCGCTCGACGTGGCGATGGTGACGACCTTCGGCGGGCCGGTGCTGGAGCGGATGGACGTGTGGGCGGAGGAGGTGCCGGCCGGGTGACCGGCCGGCCGGACCAGCCGCTGCTCGCGCTCCCGCTGCTGGACCTGGACGCGGTGGACCTGGAGGCCGCCGGGCCGGTGACCTACCTGCTGCACCAGCGCTTCCGCTACGACTACGACTCGCCGGCGTACGACCTGCGGCAGCGCCTGGTCGCGGTGCCGCGGCAGCGACACGGCCCGCTGCGCCGCCGGACGCACGAGGTGGCGGTGTCGGTGCCGGGCGCGCGCGGCACCGAGCGGCGGGACCGGCACGGGAACCTCGTCGTCGACGTCCGGTTGCCGCTCGTGCCGGAGTCGGTGGAGTTCACGCTCGCCGCGCTGGTGCGCCGGCACGGCCCGCCGGCGGACGCGCGGCTGCCGGCCGCGGCGCTGGCCGACCCGCGGCACCTGCGCCCGACCCGGCTGACCCGGCCGGACGCGGCGCTGCGCGCGCTGGCCGCCGAGCTGCGCTCCCGGACGGCGGGCGGCGCGGCCTTCGCCGAGGCCGCCTGTGCCCGGGTGCACGCCGAGCTGGACTTCGCGTTCGACGCGACCTCGGTGGCCACGACCGCGGCGGAGGCGTACGCCGCCGGCCGCGGGGTGTGCCAGGACTTCGCGCATGTCCTGCTCGCGCTGTGCCGGGCGGCCGGGGTGCCGGCCCGGTACGTCTCCGGACACCTGCTGGGCCAGCCCGGCGGCAGCCACGCCTGGGTGGAGGTGCTGGTGCGTGACGGCAGCGACGCCCGGGCGCTGGCCGTGGACCCGACGAACGGCTGCCGGACCGGCAGCCGGCACCTGCCGGTCGCCGTCGGCCGGGACTACGCCGACGTGGCGCCGACGTCGGGCGTCTACTCGGGCACCGCCCGCGGCCGGCTGACGGTGACCAAGCGAGCCGGCGTGATCGCCTCCGCCCGCCTCCCCGACCGCCGCCGCTGGATCCCGCCGCCCGGATGAGCGGGACGGGTCGGCTCACCGCGGTCGACCGCGTCCTGGGGCCGCCGGGGGAGTGTCGGCGTCAGAGCGTTGCGCCGCGTGCCTCGTAGGCGTCATGGGCGTCCCGGGCGGCAATGGCGGCGCCGCGCGCGCCGGCCATGTCCCGGTCCGGCACCAGCTCGAGGCTCGCGACCTTCTCCTGCTCCTGCCGCAGCAGGATGTGCTCGCGGACCCGGCCGATGAACCACTCGCGGAAGTGCGGCTCGGTCTCGACCACCCCGCCGCCGAGGAAGTACGCGTGCGGGTCGGTGAAGTTCGCCGCGATCGTGAACAGCCGACCCAGCGCGGCGGCCTGCTGCTCGAAGATCTGCAGCGACATCGGGTCGCCCGCCTCGGCGTACCGGCGGATCTGCTTGGCCGCCTCCCGCACCGACCCCACCCGGCCGAGGTCGTGGTCCGGGTAGCGGGTCAACCAGTACGGCAGCAGGTTGCGCTGGATGCCGGTCAGCGAGGCGAAGCTCTCCGCGTCGCCGGCGAAGCCGCAGTTGCACAGTGGCACCGGCTGGTCCTCGGCGAGGATGTCCCGGGTCGGGATCTGCACGTGGCCGAGCTCGCCGGCCATCCCGGCGGCGCCCTGCACCACCCGGCCGCTCTCCACCACGCCGCCGCCCAGCCCGGTGCCCACGATCGCGGCCACCGACGAGCGCCGGTCCGCGTCCGGCCCGAAGTGGACGTGGTGCGCGTACAGGGCGGCCGCGTTCGCATCGTTGGTGTAGACCACCGGCAGCCCGAGGCGGGCCGCGAGCGCGCCGCGGATGTCGAAGCCGTGCCACTCCGGCTGGTTGAAGTTGGTCCCGCCCTTGGAGGAGATCACCCCGTCGGCGCTGGCCGGGCCCGGGGTGTCCAGGCCGACCGCGCGGACCGCCGGGTGCCGCAGGCCCAGGCCGCTCAGCAGCCCGTCCATCGCGCCGGCGAGGGCCTCGACCGCGACCGTCGGGCCCTCCAGCACCCGGCTCGGGGTCTCCTGCAGGGTCTCGACCAGGAAGGTGCCGAACCCGTCGAGCACGGTGGCGTTGATCGACGTCCCGCCGACGTCGAGCCCGACGACGACCCCCGGCTGCACACTCGACATGGCCACCTCGCCGCACCGTCCCGGACCGGCCGCCGTGCCCGCGCGGCCTGTCCGCAGTCTGGCAGGCCGGGCGGCCGCTCCCTAGGGCCGGTGTCCGATGTCCCGGCACGCGGCGGCGGCCGCCGGCCGGCCTCGACCGGCTGCGGCGGGCCGGGTCAGCCGGATCCGCCGATGTTGTGCGACCAGCAGTTGACGCAGGCGAGGTCGGCGGTCTCGGACGCCGCCGGGGACGACGCCAGCTGGACGGCGGCGGCCGCGGCCAGTGCCGCGGCGGCGGCGAGAAGCGCACGGACGAGCTTCACATCGGCTCCCGGAGGTCGGCATGGTGCGGTCGGCGCGGGCAGCCTTCCACCGCCGGCCGGTTCCTGCCACGGCTTGTCGCTTGCTGTCCTGAACCGGACAGGCGCCGGGCCGTCCACCAGGTCGTTCGCCGGCGGCCCAGGCACTGTCCGGAACCGGCCAGCGGATCGGTCGGCTTCATGCCCGCCTGCCCCCCTCGTCCGCACCGGCGCGGCCGGGACTGGTCAGCCCCGTCCCGCGGCCTTGCTCCGCCGGTCCGGGGCGGGCACGGTCACCGGTGCCGCCGACCGCCGCTCGCGCGCCGGCCCCCGTCCCGGTCGGACGGCCGGCGCGGGCGGTCCGGGGCGGCCGGCCGGATCCGTAGACGGCTCCGGCCGGCACGGCGATCGGGTTCGGCCGGGTATGTCCCTGCCCGGCCGGCCCGGTCCTGGCGCCCGTTCGCGTTGTGGCTCCCGTTCGCCCCGGTTAGTGTCGAGCCGGCACTCGAGCGGGGAGCGGCGGCCCGTGGCGTTGGAGATCCTCGGCCTGGACGGGCTGTCGGAGTCCGTCTACCGGGCCCTGCTGGCCGATCCCGACGCCGATCTCGCCGCGCTGGCCGGCCGGCTCGGCACCGACGAGCCGGCGGTGCGCAAGGCGCTGCGGCGGCTCGTCGAGCTCTCCCTGGTCCGCGAGCCCGCGGCCGGGCGCATCTACGTCCCGGTCAACCCGGACGTCGCGCTGGACGCCCTGCTGTCCCTGGAGCAGGCCGAGCTGTCCCGGCGGGAGCGGGAGCTGCTGCAGGCCAGGGCCGAGCTCGCCCGGCTGGTCCGCGGTGACGACGCCGCGGCGGGGACCGTCCGGCAGGTGCGCCGGCTCGACGACGTGGACCGCGTGCTGGAGGTGCTGCACGAGCTGTCCGCGCGCTGCCACCAGGAGGCGCTCAGCGTCCTGCCGGGCCCGCCGCTGCCCGCGGCCGTGCTGGACGCCGCGCTGGCGCACGACCTCGCGCTGCTCGACCGCGGGGTGCGCTGCCTGCTGCTGTACACCTCCCAGCAGCTGGCCAGCGACGTCATGCGCGGCTACCTGGAGACGCTGGTCCGGCACGGCGCCCAGGTACGGATCGCCGACACGCTGCCGCACCGGCTGGTCGTCTTCGACCGGGCGGTGTCCTTCCTGCCGGTCGACCCGCGGCGGCCCAGCGGCGGCGCACTGGTGGTCCGGGAGCCGGCGATCACGGCCAACCTGGTGGTGCTCTTCGAGTCGCTGTGGTCGACGGCGCTGGACCTGGACCAGGCGCTGCGGTCGGCGACACCGGTCGCCTCCGAGCTGGACCGCGCGGTGCTGATGCTGATGAGCAGCGGCGTCAAGGACGAGGCCGCCGCCCGCCAGCTCAACGTCTCCGACCGCACGTACCGCCGGCACGCCGCCGACCTCCTGCTCCGGCTGGGCGCCTCGAGCCGGTTCCAGGCGGGCGTCGAGGCGGTCCGCCGCGGCTGGCTGTGACGCTCGCCCGGCGGCCCGGCTCGACCCCGGTCGGCCGGGATAGGTTGGGTGCGGACCAGCCCGCACTCGACGAGGAGTGACGCATGACCGGGACCGCCGCCGAGGACGTCGTCGCCAAGCACGCCGGCACGCTGGAGCGGGCGCTCGCCGCGATCTCCGAGCGCGGGCACTGGTCGGCCTTCCCCGAGTCGCCGAGCCCGCGGGTGTACGGCGAGGGTGCCGCGGAGGCCGGCAAGGCGGCGTACCAGGCCCACCTCGGCCGCCGCTTCGAGCTGGACCAGGCCGGCACGGTCGGCTGGGTCGGCGCGGAGCGCTCGCCGTACGGGCCGGAGCTGGGGATCAGCTACCCGCAGGCGGACCTGGACGTGCTGCTCGCCGCGGCGCAGGCGGCGATCCCGGCGTGGCGGGACGCCGGGCCGCGGGTCCGGGCGGCGGTCTGTGTCGAGATCGTCGAGCGGGTCAACGCCCGCAGCTTCGAGATCGCGAACGCCGTCATGCACACCAGCGGGCAGGCGTTCGTGATGGCCTTCCAGGCCGGCGGACCGCACGCGCAGGACCGGGCGCTGGAGGCGGTGGCCTACGCGTACGCCGAGCAGGCCCGGGTGCCGGCGACGGCGCGCTGGGAGAAGCCGCAGGGCAAGCGGCCGGCGCTGGTGATGGACAAGACGTACACGGTCGTGCCGCGCGGGGTGGCGCTGGTGGTCGGCTGCACCACGTTCCCGACCTGGAACTCCTACCCCGGGCTGTTCGCCAGCCTGGCCACCGGCAACGCCGTGGTGGTCAAGCCGCACCCGGCGGCGATCCTGCCGCTGGCGATCACGGTGGCGATCGCGCGGGAGGTGCTGGCCGAGGCCGGCTTCGCCCGCGACCTGGTCACCCTGGTCGCGGAGGCGCCCGGCGGCCGGGTCGCCTCGCAGCTGGCCACCCGGCCGGAGGTGCGGGTCGTCGACTTCACCGGCTCGACGGCGTACGGGGACTGGCTGGAGGACAACGCGCGGCAGGCGGTGGTGTACACCGAGAAGGCCGGCGTCAACGCGGTCGTCATCGACTCGACGGACGACTACGCCGGGATGCTGGCGAACCTCGCCTTCTCCCTGTCTCTCTACAGTGGACAGATGTGCACCACGCCGCAGGACCTGCTGGTGCCGCGGGACGGGATCGCCACCGACGCCGGGCCCAGGTCGGTGGAGCAGCTCGGGCGCGACCTCGGCGCGGCGATCGACCGGGTGCTGGGCGAGGACGCCCAGGCCGTCGAGCTGCTCGGCGCGATCGTCAACGACGACGTGCTGTCCCGGGTGGACGGTGCGGGCGCGCTCGGCGAGGTGGCGGTGGCGTCGCGGCCGGTGGCGCATCCGGCCTTCCCGGACGCGCGGGTCCGGACGCCGGCCGTCGTCCGGGTCGCCGCGGACTCCGACGCGTACGCGACCGAGTGCTTCGGCCCGGTCGCCTTCCTGGTGACGACGGACTCCACGGACGAGAGCCTGGACGTCTTCCGCCGGACGGTGGGCGCCCGGGGCGCGCTGACCGCCTCGGTCTACTCGACCGACGAGAAAGTGGTCGAGCGGGCGCGGGAGGCGGCGCTGGAGGCCGGGGTGGCGTTGTCGGAGAACCTGACCGGCGGCGTCTACGTGAACCAGTCCGCGGCGTTCTCGGACTTCCACGCGACCGGCGCGAACCCGGCGGCCAATGCCGCCTTCACCGACGGGCACTTCGTCTCCGGCCGCTTCCGGGTGGTGCAGTCCCGCCGGCACGTCCCGGCCGGCTGATCAGCCGGCGAGCCAGTCCGCCAGCTGCCGCCCGGCGACGCCGAGCAGGATGCCGACCGCGATCGCCAGCAGGACCGCCCGGCCGCCGGTCAGCCGCGGGTCGTCCGGCTGCTGCCGGTGCGGTCTCGGCTCCGGACGCCGGCGGGCCGGCCCGGACCACGGCGCCTCGGCGGCCAGCCAGGCGAGCTGGGTGATGCCGCCGGGGACCAGCATGAGCCAGAACCAGGCCCACTTCGTCGCCCGGCGCGGCTGCGGCCCGCCGACGAGGACGAGCAGGAGCAGCAGCGCCGTGATGCCGGACAGCCACAGCGCGCGCTCCGGCCAGTGCCCGCCGGGCTCGCCGACCGGCACGCCGGCGGCCTCCACCCGCCGCCGCAGGTCCTGCTCCACCTCGGTCTCGGTGCTCGGCTGGCGGCCGGGCAGGTCGGACCCGTCGGACAGGTTGACCTCGCCGGACCAGTCGCCGGGGTCTGCGGCGCCGACGCCGTCGGACAGCGCCGCGACCCGCCGGCCGCCGCCGGTCACCTCCCACCGCACCGTCCGGCCGAACCGGCCGGAGTCGGTGGCTGCTCCCGGCGGGAGGTAGCTGCCCGGCCCGGCCAGGAGGACCTCGGTCACCCGGCCGGCGTCCAGGTCCGCCCGGAAGGTGGCCAGCGACTCGCGGCGGGCCGCGCTGGCGGCGGCGCCGGCGAGGCCGGCGAGCAGCAGCAGCGCGGCGGCGATCCGCACCGCCTGGATGATCCGCAGCGCGGTCGAGGGCTCGGAGCGGCGCGTCACGGCCACCTGCCGAGGGTGGCGCGTCGGCGGCGCGCCGTCCAGACCCGATCGGGCACCGACCCTGCCTCGACGACTCGGGCACCGTCGGCTTGACTCGTCGGGTGGCCCGGCTGAAGACGGCGGTGCGCCGCCGGCTGCGCGGCATCCTGTTCCGCCGTGGCCGGACACCCGGCCTGCGGACGGCGAAGTCGACGCTCGCGGCGGTGCTGTCCTTCGCGCTGGCGGACGCGCTGAACACCAGCGCCGAGCCGGTCCTCGCGCCGCTCACCGCGCTGCTCGTGGTGCAGCTGACCATGTACGAGACGTTCCAGCACGGTTGGGAACGGATCCTCAGCGTGCTGGCCGGCGTGCTGGTCGCGGTCGGGATCGGCTCGCTGGTCGGGCTGACGTGGTGGAGCCTGGGCGCGGTGGTGGCGCTGTCCATCGCCATCGGGCGGGCGCTGCGCCTCGGGCCGCACCTGATGGAGGTGCCGATCAGCGCGATGCTGGTGCTCGCCGTCAGCAGCGACGCCGAGGCGCTCGCGATCGACCGGGTGTACGAGACGCTGATCGGCACCGCGGTCGGCATCCTGGTCAACCTCCTCATCGCGCCGCCGCTCTACGTCCAGCCGGCCGAGGACGCGATCGCCGAGCTCGCCGACCGGATCGCCGGCTTCCTGCGCTCGCTGGCCGGGCAGCTGCGGGAGGGCTGGTCGCGGCAGGCCGCCGACCACTGGCTGGCCGAGGCGCGGACGCTCGCGGCCGAGGTGGAGCGCGCGGACGCGACGCTGGACCGGGCGGAGCAGAGCGCCGTGCTCAACCCGCGCGGCGGCCTCGCCCGCCGGGTCCAGCCGCGGCTGCGGGTCGCGCTGGGCGGCCTGGAGCACGCGTACATCTCGCTGCGCGGCCTGTGCCGGGGGCTGCTGGACCGGACCTTCTACCTGCCCGCGGAGCAGGAGGCGGACGCGTACGGGCCGGAAGCACGCGGCGCGCTGGCCGACGTGCTGGACACCACCGCGGACGCGGTCTGGGAGATCGGCGAGGTGGCCGCCGGGACCATGCGGACGGACTCGGCGCGCCCGCGGGTGGAGCGGCTGCTGGACGAGCTGCTGCGGCGCCGGGACCGGCTGGCGTCCATGCTGCTGGTCGACCCGGCGGCCGACCCGGCGGCGTGGGAGCAGCACGGGGCGGTGCTCGCGGCCGTGGACCGCTTCCGGGTGGAGGTGGCCTCGGCGGTCCGGCCGCCGGAGCAGGAGTGGCGGCCGCCGAGGGTCAGCGATCGGCAGCGGCAGGCGGTGCGGCGGGTGATGGCCGAGCGGGCCCAGTCGTTCCGGGAGCGCAGGGCGCGGCGGCGTGGCGGCGGGTGAGCCGCGGCGCGGCGGCCGGTGAGCCGCGACGCGGCGGCGGGCGAGCGGCGGGCCCGGTTCCGCGGTCCTGCGGTCCTGCGGTCCTGCGGGTCCCGCGGTCCCGCGGTCCCGCCGGGGATGCTCCGGCGGGCGGTCAGCGGTGCTTGGCGACGGTGAGCAGGACCGCGGCGGCGGTGACCGCCTCGAGCCGGTGCCGCGCGTCCGGGACGACGAGCAGGTCGCCCTGCCGGCCGTCCCAGGAGACGGTGCCGGCGACCAGCCGGACCCGGCCGGACAGCACCAGCACCGTGGCCTCGCCGGGGTTCTCGTGCTCGTCCAGCACGCTGCCCTCGGTCAGCGCGATCACGGTCTGCCGCAGCGTCCGCTCGTGCCCGCCGTAGACGGTCGTCGCGGCGCGGCCGCTCGAGGACGCCGCGGCCCGGTGCGACTGGTCGCGGGCGATCGCTTCCAGGCTGAACTTCTCCATGGGTCTCCTACCGGCTCCGGCGGAACGCCTCAGCGGAGCCTAGGCCGCGGCCGGTACGGTCGTCCGGTGCGGGAGGCGGAGATCCTGGAGCGGGTCCGGCGGTCGTGCCTGGCGATGCCGGAGGCGACCGAGCGGCCCAGCCACGGGGAGCCGACCTGGTTCGTCCGGGACCGGAAGGTGTTCGTGACCTACGCCGACCGGCACCACGACGACCGGCTCGGCTTCTGGTGCGCCGCCCCGCCGGGCGAGCAGCAGGCCCGGGTCACGGCCGAGCCAGGACGCTACTTCGTCCCGCCGTACGTGGGCGGCCGTGGCTGGCTCGGCGTCTACCTCGACGTGCCGGTGGACTGGGACGAGGTGGCGGACATCATCGCGGACGCCTACCGGGCGGTCGCGCCACGCCGGCTGGTCGCGGCGCTGGACGAGCAGCTCGCCAGCGGCGGGCTCAGCGGCTGAGCGCGCCGCTGGCGATGACCGAGCCCGGTTCCGCCGGCAGGCTGCCGGCCGGCTCCTCGCTGACGGCCAGGACCGGGTAGCCGGCCGGAGCGCGGACGAGCCGGACCGGGTACGAGCGCAGCCCGTCCCCGGTCACCACCTCGAAGCTGCCCAGCGCGGCCGGGGCGCCCCCGCCGGCCGGCACGCCCCACAGCACGTACGAGGAGTCGCGGCCGGCGTTCGGCGCCAGGACGTCGGTGACCACCTCCGCGCGGTCGCCGCGGAGGACCACGGTGGCCACCGTGCGGTCGCCGACCCCGGCGCGGAGGGCGGCCACCCGGTCCGCCGGCGCGGCGGCCGGAGCCGGCGTGGGCGTGTCACGGGAGCCGGCGACCTGCCAGGTGGTGACGACCGACAGCAGGGCGATCGCGGCCGCGGCCAGCGCGGTGGCGAGGCGCCGGGGGTCCGGCGCCCGGTGCCGGCCCGGCCGGGTCCGGCGCGGCCGACCCGGGTCGCCGTCCTGGACCGGCGCAGTCGCCACCGGCGCAGTCGTCACCGGCGTAGCCGCTACCGGCGTCAGCCGCCGGCGCGAGTCGCCACCGGCAATGCCGCCACCGGCGGCCCGGATCCGCCCGGCCCGGCCGCGCCGGGAGTCCCGGGCTGCTCGGGTGCGGCGCCGGCCGAGCCGACCGGGCGCTGGTCGCCGGCCGCCGGTGGGTTGCGGCGGGTAGCCGGCGGTCCGAGGGCCAGCGGGTCGACCCGCGGCGGGGCGTCCAAGACGAACGTCGGCAGGGCCGTCACCGCCCCGGCCGGCCGGTCCACCGCCACGGCCGCCAGCAGCCGGCTCTTCAGCCCGGTCGGCAGCTCGACGTCGGGAACGCAGTAGGCCAGCTCGACCGCCACGTCGAGCGCATCGGCGACCACGCCTGCGCACCTCGCGCAGCGGGCCCGGTGCCCCTCGAACCGGTGCTGCTCGGCCGGCTCCAGCGCGGCGATCGCCCAGGCGACCGCCAGTGCCTCGTACTCCTCGTGCCCGGTGGGCAGGGTCGGCGCGCTCACCCGCTCCCCCCTTCGACCGGTCCCGCAGCCGCGAGATCGGCCAGGTCGGCCAGGTCGTCGAGCGTGGCCCGCAGCTGGTGCATCGCCCGGTGCATACGGGTCTTCACGGTCCCGAGCGGCGTTTGGGTCAACGCGGCGATCTCGCGTTGCGTGTAGCCGCCGTAGTAGGCCAGCGTCAGCGCCTCCCGTTGCGAGTCCGGCAGCTTGCGCAGCGCCTGCCGGACGCGCTCGCCGCGGAGCCGCTGCTCGACCAGGTCCTCGGTGCGGTCGGCGGGCGAGTCGGACGCGTCCAGGCCGCCCATCGCCTGCAGGGCCAGGGCACGGCGCCGCACCGCCTCCTCCCGCCGGACCGCGTCCACCGACTTGTGGTGCACGGCCGCGAGCAGCCAGCTGGCGAAGCTCCCGCGGCCCGGCTGGAACCGCTCCGGCTGCCGCCACACGGCGAGGAACACCTCCTGGACGACCTCCTCGGCGAAGGCCGGGTCGCCGGTCACCCGGCGGGCGAGCGAGTACGCCGGCCGCGCGTAGCGGTCGTAGAGCTGCTCCAGCGCGCGGGCGTCCCCGACGCCCACCCGCCGGACGAGCTCCGCCCCCCAGGCATCCTCGTCGGATCGGGAGGGTGGCGACGGACTGTCGGCCACCAACCTCACGCCAGCCGTTCGGCCACCGCGGCCGAACGGTTCCGTCAGCCGCCGCGCAGGCGCGGCGTACCGCGTCCACCGCGGCCCGGTCGAGCAGCCCGATCGACCGCGCGTGCTCCGCGATCTGCACGCTGTCGTCGACGGCCAGCATCGGGACACCGCCGGCGCTGACCCGCCTGGCCAGGTCGCGGACCTCGGCATCGCGGGCGGGGGAGATCCCGACCGTGCGCCGGACGTAGACGGCGGCGATCCGGTCCGGGGCCTGCTCCGCGACCGAGGCGTAGATCTCCGGGTCGAGCTGGCCGGTGTCCCCCACGAGCACGACGCGCAGCGCCGGGTGGTCGGCGAGGACCTGCCCGATGAGGGTGAGCTTGTGTTCCTCGGCGGGGACCCGGAAGAAGGCCCCCCGCCCCGGACCCCAGTCGGTCAGCAGCAGCGGACCGGGCGGGAAGCCGCGCCGGACGATGAAGTCGCTCAGCAGGTCGTGCAGGTTCCACGGGCTGGTGGACAGGTAGAAGACAGGCCCGGGTGGGCCGCCCCGGCCCGCGGCCAGCGCCCGGTAGAGCTCGGCCGCCCCGGGCAGCGGCGCCCGGTCGGCGACCTCGGTCAGCAGCGTCAGCCGCAGGAACGCCAGGCCGCGGGTCAGCCCGGTCTCGATCACGGTGTCGTCGACGTCGCTGACCAGCGCCAGCCGGGCGTCCGCGGGGACGACCAGGATCCGGGCCGTCGCGGTGGCCGACCGGTCCCGCCAGGTGACGACGAGCGTGACGTCGCTCCAGCCGGGCGGCAGGCCGGCCACCTCGACCACCGTGTCCAGGTACCCCTCGCGGTCGCAGCGGGCGGTCGTCTCGCCGGCGGCGGTTCGTACCGTGACCAGGCTGTGCGGCAGCTCGACGGTCAGGAAGCGCCCGAGCGACGTGCGGAGAGTCCGCCAGAGCGACCGCCGTACCGGGGGAGTTGCCGCGCCGGTGCCCGGTCGGGACGTCGCCGGAGGTTCCTCCCCGGGGGCCGGCAGGCGGCGGGTGCCGAGCACCACCCGGGCCCGTACGTGGACCCGCTCCGGCGAGCCGTGGCCCAGGAACGGCAGCACGGCCACCCGGTGCCGGCCGAGCAGGCCCACCAGCGCCACCAGCGCGACCTGCACGACGTCCTCGACCGCGAGCGCCAGCCGCACCGCGACCGCGCCGGCGGCGCTGCGCCGGCTCAGCCGCGGGTCCGCTCGACGGCGACCGGCGGGACCTCGGCGCCGCCTGGCCCGAGCCGGCGCCGCGCCTCGCCGAAGGTGATCGACGCCAGCCGCCTGCCCTCCCGAGCGTGCTCGTCGAGGACCCGCGCCAACCCGTCGCCCGGCGTCGTCCCGCCGATCATGCCCTCGCGGGCCTCGGCGGCCCGGTCGGAGAGTGCGGCCATCCGCCGACGCTACCGCCCGCCCGCACCCCGGTCGCGGTGTTCAGCGCCGGACCAGGCCGGCGCCGGCGGCGCCGGCGGCCAGGACGTCCAGGCCGACCGCCGCCACCGGGCCGAGCGCGCCGGTGCCGGTCAGGCCGCCATCCCGGGCCCGCACGGCTGCCCAGGCGAGCAGGTCCCCGGTCAGCGTGTACGGGTTCGGACCCTCCAGCACCACCCGGGCGAGCTCCCGGCCGTCCTCGCCGTACGCGAGCGCCTGCACGTGCGTCCCGGTCCGACGCCGCGCCGCCTCGTCCGGACCGCCGCTGGACCCGCGCGGGAGCAGCGACGCGGCCCCGTCCAGCAGCCGGGGCACCAGTGGGAGCCGGGTGGCCTGGGCGAGCGCCTGGACCGGCCGGGCCGCCGGCCCGAACCAGCCGAGGTGCACCGTCACGTCCCGCAGGCCGGGCGCGAGGCGGGGGAGGGCGAGGTGCTCGGAGCCGGCGACGCTCAGCGCGCCGCGGGCACGGCCGCGCACCTCGTACACCCGGTGGTGCAGAGCCGGCGCCTCCTCGACCAGCCTGCCTCCCCGCCAGGCATAGCCGGGTGCGCCCAGCATTCCCGCCACGGAGGCGAGCGTGCCGCCGCTGAGCGCTCCCGGGCCGGCCGCCCCGGTCACGAAGTAGCCGACGTCCAGCCGGACCGCGCCGTCGCCGGCGTCCCGCAGCGCCAGCGCGCCGGCGAGGTTGCCCGGCACCCAGTCGTAGCCGAAGGCGGGCACCAGGGCCGCGCCGGTGCCGGCCGCCCGCGGTCCCCAGCGCTCGAAGACGTCCCTGATGAAGCCCGGCTCGCCGGTCGAGTCGAGGTAGCGCGCGCCGGCGTCCACCGCCGCCTGCACCGCCGCCGTCCCCCACCGGGCGAACGGGCCGACGGTCGAGACGAGGACGTCACCGCGTCCGATCAGCGCGCGGACCGTGGCGGGCTGGTGGACGTCCGCCTCGGCGGTCTCGAGCACGCCGCCGCCCGCGGCTGCCAGCTCGGCCGCCAGCGCCGCCAGGCGCTCCCGGCTGCGCGCCGCGAGCAGGGGTCGGGCCCCGCACGCGACCAGGGCGCTCGCGACGAGCCGGCCGGTGTAGCCGGTTGCGCCGAACAGGACGATCGTGGGCACCGGCGCACGGTAGCCGGTCAGCCCTTCGGCGACCTCCTGCCGTCCGTGCCGAACCTGCCTCCCTCGTCCAGCCGGATCACGTGCATCACGGCGTTGATCAGCGCGAGATGGGTGAACGCCTGCGGGAAGTTGCCGAGCTGCCGGCCGGTGCGGGGGTCGAGCTCCTCCGCGTAGAGCAGCAGCGGGCTCGCGTGGCCGAGCAGCTTCTCGCACAGCGCCCGCGCCCGGCTGCGCTCACCGATCTCGGCCAGCGCCGAGACCAGCCAGAAGGAGCAGATGGTGAAGGTGCCCTCCTCGCCGCTGAAGCCGTCGTCGGTCTCCTTCACCTGGTAGCGCAAGACCAGGCCCTCGACCGTCAGCTCGTCGGCGATGGCCAGCACCGTCGCCCGGACCCGCGGGTCGTCCGCGGGCAGGAAGCGCAGCAGCGGGACCAGCAGCATCGACGCGTCGAGGGCGTCGGTGCCGTAGTGCTGGGTGAGCACGCCGCGCTCGTCGACCGCGTTCGCCAGCACGTCCTCCCGGATCTCGTTGGCGATCGCCTGCCACTCGGCCGCGAGCTCCCACTCCTCGCGCAGCCGGGCCAGCCGGGCGCCGCGGTCGAGCGCCACCCAGCACATGACCTTGGACGACGTGAAGTGCTTCGGCTCGCCGCGCACCTCCCAGATGCCGCTGTCCGGCAGCCGCCAGTGCGCGATCGCGTTCTCGACCTGCCGGCGCAGCACCGGCCAGACCCGGTCGTCGAGCCGGTCCCGCGACTTCGTGTGCAGGTAGACCGAGTCGAGCACCGAGCCCCACACGTCGTTCTGCCGCTGCCGGTAGGCCTCGTTGCCGACCCGGACCGGCCGTGCTCCCTCGTAGCCGTGCAGGTCCGGCAGCTCCCGCTCCACCAGGTCCCGTTCGCCGTCGATGCCGTACACGATCTGCAGGTCGCCGTCCCGCTCCGCCACGTCGGTGATGAAGTGGTAGAAGTCGGTCGCCTCCCAGTCGAAGCCGAGCGTGTAGAGGCCCCACAGCGCGAAGGTGGAGTCCCGGATCCAGCTGTAGCGGTAGTCGTAGTTGCGCTCGCCGCCGGGCGTCTCCGGCAGCGAGGTCGTGGCGGCGGCCGCGATCGCGCCGGTCGGCGCGTAGCTGAGTCCCTTGAGGGTGAGGGCGCTGCGGGCGAGGTGGCTCTTCCACGGGTGGTCCGGGATGCGGCCGCCGGCCAGCCAGTGCTGCCAGTGGTGCGCGGTCCAGGTCAGCCGCTTGTACGCCTGCTTGTAGGTCCTCGGCGGCTTGGCGTCGCCCCAGGACAGTGCGCAGAAGCGGACCTCGCCCTCCTTCAGCAGCGTGCGGGCGACCGCCCGCGGCCCCTCGAACCCGAGCCGCAGGTCGGTGGTGAGCGTCAGCCGCAGGCCGTCGTCGCCCTCGACGCGCGCCACGGCCTGGTGATAGCCGGCCTCCGTGCTCTCCCAGGTGGCGTGGCGCTGGCCGAAGTCGAACGCCGGCTCGCACTCCATCAGCAGCTGGACCTCGGCGTTGACGCACCGGACGGTCCGCACGAGGACGTGCTCGGCGGCGTAGTCGGTCGGTGGCCGCCGGTACGTGGAACGGTCCGGGTCCCGGATCCGCCAGGGCCCCACCAGCAGGGCGTCCCGGACGATGACCCAGCCCTCGCCGACGTTCCAGCTCGTCTCCACGACCAGCGTGCCGGGCAGGTAGCGCCGGGCGTGCGGCACCTCGGCCTCGGCGGCTCCGAGCCGGAAGGAGCCGGCGCCCCGGTCGAGCATCGCGGCGAAGACGCTCGGCGAGTCCATCCGCGGGGCGCACAGCCACTCGACCGCGCCGTTCGGGGCGACCAGAGCGGTCGTCTCGCAGTCGGACAGGAAGGCGTAGTCGCCGATCGGCGGGAACGCCGACGGGGTGCTCCCGCGGACCAGCGGCCGCCCGTCGGGCGGGATCTGCTCGACCGGCCCTGGCGACTGCACCTCGACGTCGTCCGCCGGACCGCCGGTCTCCGCACCCTCGCTCATGCTCGGGATGATCCTCCGCGCCACCCGGTGGCGAAAGCCCTTCCGCCGACCGCTGCCGGTCGACCGGGCCGTGCCCGCCATCCGATCCGGTGCGGACCCGCCTGGGGCGTGCGCGCCGAGACGGCCGGCGGAGCCGGCAGGCTGCTACCGGGTTCGTGTCGGGGTCTCGGCGGAACCGTCCTGGCCCGGGCGACCGGCGAGTGCGGCGACCAGGGCACCGACCACCGGCAGCACGGCGACGGCGCACAGCGCCGCCGAGGCGCCGATGACGTCGGTCAGCCCTCCGACCGCGGCGGATCCGAGGCTGCCACCCACCAGGAAGATGAGCGTCGCCACGCCCAGCGCGATGCCGCGCACCGGTGTCGGCACCGCCGCCCCGACCGCCGCCACCATCGCCGGTTGCCCGACGCTGAAGGCGACCGTCACCCCGCCCACGGTGGCCGCGAGCACCGCGGGCCAGCCGGCGCCGACGGCCGCCGCGGCGACCACCAGACAGGCCGCGGCGAGCGCGGCCGAGCCGGCGAGCGTGGCCCGGGCACCGAGCCGGTGCAGGACGGTGCCGGCCACCCGGGCGGCGGCCAGGCCCACCGCCGCCGCCGGGACCAACGCCAGGCCGACCTGGAGCGGGCTCCAGCCGCGGGCGTCCAGTGACGCCGGCACCGCCAGCAGCAGCGCGAACCACGCCGCCGGCACCGAGGCGCCGGCGAGCGAGGCGCGGAGCACGGCGCCGCGGGTCATCACGAAGCGCGGCAGGAAGCCGTCGGGGCGCTCGCGCACGTGTCGGACCGTCAGCGGAATGCCGGCCAGCAGCAGCGCCGCGCCGACAGCGGCGAAGGCGACACCGGCGGAGGCGGACTGGAGCAGCAGGACCAGACCGGCCGCGGTGCCGGCGACCAGCGTTGCGCCGCGCAGATCGACCCGGCCGCCGACGCCTGCCGAGGGCGCCGCCCGCACGGCGGACGGCAGCAGCAGCAGTCCGACCGCGGGCAGGGCGATCACCGCCCGCCAGCCGCCCACGGTGGCGAGGGCACCACCCAGCAGCGGACCGAGCGCGCTGATCGCCGCGGCTGCGCCGGCGACCCGGCCGAGCGCGGTGGTCTGCGCGACGCCGGTGAACCGGGCGGAGATCAGGGCGGTAGCCAACACCGGCACGGCTCCCGCGCCGGCACCCTGCAGCAGCCGGCCGACGAGCAGCAGCGGCAGCGAGGGCGCCGCCGCGGCGATCCCGGCACCAGCGGCCATCAGGAGCACGCCGACCGCGAGTGGCCGCCGGATCCCGACGACGTCGGCGACCCGACCGTATACGGCGGTCGTCACGGCCAGCGTGAGCGCGTACATGCTCAGCACCCAGGCCGCCTCCGGAGCGGTGAGCCGCAACCCGGCCTGCAGGTCGGGCAGCGCCACCGCAGCCGCCGACGAGCCGGTCGCCGTGAGGCCGAAGAGCACTCCCAGCGTCAGCGCGACCCGGCGCGCCGTACGGGCGTCGGCGGCGGAGTCGGTGATCGGGCTGGCGTCGGTCCGGAGCGGGCACGTCCGTCCCCTCCCGCCCGGCGGGCCGCGGAAGGACGGATCGGTCGGTGTCCGCTCGCCCGGAAGGACCGGCGCGGATCATCCGCGTCGGAGGTGGCGGCCCGACCTGGCCGTTGTCTTCCGGCTCGCTCACCACCGGCGTGTCATCGGCCCGCACATTCCTGCACAAGTCTTCGATCCCGCCCCTGCTTCCCCCACGACGATGGCACCCTGTCCCCTGTCCCGCACCGACGTGCCGGCTCTCCGCCTGGAGTGCCATTGGTACGGGAAGCACCCAGTTTGAACGTCCTGACCCGGGGGTAACGAACGGTCTTGGTGACGAACTCTTCGACGAGCGACGATCTCGACACGGATGCGGACCTGGCCGAGTCGCTGTATCGCGTCCTCGCCACCCTGACCCAGGTCCGCCCTGGCCGCGTGCCATTGCCAACCGAACGGCTGCGGGAGCGGCTCGAGCTCGTGCAGTGGCTCCGCCGGGAGCTCGCCGCAGTCGAGTCGCTGCTGGTCGGGGAGTATCGGCAGACCCAGCGGCCTCCGGCGGGCAACGGGCAGATCGGAGCGGACGCCGGACCGCCGGCACGCTGAGGAGCCCCGGCCCCGCGGCACTGCGACCGGTCGTCGTCTGGCGCTTGACCGCTCGGTCGAGGCGCGCGCCGTCCCCTCTCCGGATCCGCCGCCCCGACCGGTTGATGCCCGGCGCCAGGCGGCGCGGCGGGCACCCCGGACTGTCGGCGGGGCCGCCGATGATGTCCTCGTGCGGTGGGTTGCGGTGGCCGAGGGCCAAGGCGGGCGGGGTTGGCTGCGGCCCGTTGACGAGACCGGGTCCCCGCTCGGCCCCGCCCGGTCGGTGGACGATCTGGCCGCCGCCGTCGCGGAGCTGGAACGGGCCCACCACCCCAGGTGGGTCTGGCCTTCCGCTGAGGACATCTACCCGGAGCTGCTGGCGGCCGGTGTGGTGGTGGACCGGTGCGTCGATCTCGCGCTGGTCGAGGCTGTCCTGCTCGGCGTGGCGGGCCGGTGGGGCGAGCCGCGATCGCTCGCGGCGGCCTGGGCCCGGCTGACCGATCGTCCGGTCCCGGCCGATCCGGTCCCCCGCGCGCGGCAAGCCCAGCCTGGACTCTTCGAGACTGCCGCGCCGGGGCTGCCCGGCGGCGCCACCGCGATCGACGCTGCCGTCGCGGTGCATGCGGATCAACTGCGCCGGCTCGGCCGGACCGAGTCGCCGGACCGGCTGCGGCTGCTCGCGGCGGCCGAGTCGGCATGCGCCCTGGTGGCGGCGGAGATGACCCGCGTCGGCGTGCCCTGGCGAGCCGACATCCATGACGCCGTGCTGACGAGCTTGCTCGGTGCCCGTCCTTCGGCGGGCCTTCCGCCGCGCCGGCTCACCGAGCTCGCCGACCGGATCGCCGACGCCTTCGGCGGCCGGCGAGTCAACCCGGACTCTCCGGCGGACGTCGTGGAGGCCTTCAGCCGATCCGGGGTCGCCCTCGCCTCCGCGCGGGCGTTCCTGCTGCGGCGGATCGACCATCCTGCTGTCGCCCCGCTGCTGGAGTACAAGGAGTTGGCGCGGCTGCACTCCGCCAACGGCTGGACCTGGCTGGACAGGTGGGTGCACGGCGGTCGCTTCCGACCCGACTGGGTGGTGGGGGCAGTGGTGTCGGGACGGTGGGCGAGTCGAGGCGGCGGCGCCCTGCAGATCCCGCACGCCGTCCGCCGCGCGGTGGTCGCGGAGCCCGGGCACCTGCTGGTGGTGGCGGATGCCGCCCAACTCGAGCCGCGCGTGCTGGCCGCGCTGGCGGGGGATGAGCGGATGGCGGCCGCGGCCATGGCGACCGACCTGTACGGAGCGCTCGCGGCGGATGCTTTCGGCGGTGACCGCTCCCGGGCGAAGGTGGCGCTGCTCGGCACCCTCTATGGAGCCACCGGCGGCGACGCCGCGCCGGTGCTCGCGGTGCTCCGCCGGCGCTTCCCGGCCGCGGTCGGCTACGTCGAGACCGCGGCCAGGGACGGCGAGGCCGGCCGGCTCGTCCGGTCCCGCCTGGGTCGCACCTGCCCGCCACCGTCGCCAGGGTGGCGGGAGACCCAGGAGCGGGCGTCGCTGCCCGGCGCGGGTGAGTCGGAGCGGGCCCGGGCCCGTCAGACCGCCCGTGACCGGGGTCGCTTCACGCGCAACTTCGTGGTGCAGGCGAGCGCCGCCGACTGGGCCGCCGTGCTGCTCGCGGCGCTCCGCCGGCGCCTGCTGGCCGGCGCCGCGCCGGGCGCCGAGCTGGTCTTCTTCCAGCACGACGAGGTGATCGTGCACTGTCCGGAGCAGGCCGCGGCGCAGGTCTCGACGGCGCTCACGGAGGCTGCGCAGGAAGCGAGCCGGTTGGTCTTCGCGGACACACCCGTCCGGTTTCCGCTGGAGGTGTCGGCGGTCGGCTGCTACGCCGACGCGAAGTGAGGGAGCGGCCTCCGATCGCGTCGCCACCCGGCTCGGCTGCGCGAGGGTCCACGCCCTCAGCCGGCGGGCGAGTCGCCGGCCGAGCCGACACAGCGAGCGGAGCGGCAGCGCCATGCCTGACTTGGTACGGCCGGCCCGCCAGACCGCGCAAACGGTCATCCACAAGCAGATCGGCCGTCCACAGATTGCGAGTGTGGTCTGGCGGGCCGTCGGCGGCGTCGTCACGGTGCCGCCATGTCGCCTCCGCGCACGCCGCAGCAGCAGGCCCGTTTCGTGCGATCGACCGCCGCCGACCTCGACGTCTCGCCGGAGCTCGCCGCGCGGTTGCTGACGCTGTCCGACGGGGCTCGTCGGCACGAGGCGCACGACGGCCGGATCGACGCGGGTGACGTTCGTGGGCTCCTCGAGGTCCTCCTCGACGACGAGCTGTGCCGGCACGGCTGGTGGGTGGCGGCGGTCGAGGGGGAGCGGCTGTGGCGGCTGCTGGTGGAGCGGTCCCGACCGCCGCACGACATCGGGCCCGCGGTCCTGCTGGCCGTGTCGCTGGCCCGCAGGAACGCAGCGGACGAAGCCCTCGCCGTGATCCGGGCGGCGATCCGGCCGCGGGAGTTTCGGCGATCCGCGATCGAGATCGGCATCGACCTGGCCGAGGACGCCGGCCGGCCGGACCTGGCCTGGGACCTGGTGGTCAAGCTGGGCCGTCCGGATCCGGTGGCGCAGTGGGGTGCGCTCTGGTGCGTGCTGGTGTGTTCGGGAGGCCGCAGCTGCCCGAGATCTCGCCTGGTCGGCGCGACGCACGCGCGGTGGCTACGCCGTCGGCTGTACCGCTGGGCCCGGCGGCCGTGGTCCGGCTGCATGCCCGCGCACTCGTCCGGCGGAGCTGAGCCGGAACTCCGGCTCCGGAGGTACGAGGAGGACCCGGTCGCGCTGGCCGCGGCCGGCTACCTGGAGAGCCGGGCGAGTCTCCTTCCAGCCGGCGAGCGCCGGCTGCTGAGCCTGTGGAGCGGCGTCCGGCGGCGTCGGCTGGCCGTCGTCGAGTCTGGTCCGTTCGAGCTGGTCGTGGACGACGGCGGCAGGCGGCGGGTCGCCGCCTGGGACGACATCGCACCCAGCGGTGTCGCGGCAGGGCGGGCGGTCGACGGCTGGTTGCTACCGACGCTCGTGCCGAGCGAGCATCTCCTGGTCGCTTCGGTGCCGCCGGCTCCGTGGTCGCATTGACGTCGATCTGTCGCGGGCCGAGAGGCTCGACCCCGTCGCGGCCCGGCGAGAGGCCGGCCGGGGTGGCGGCAACATCGTCCTGGCGCCGGCGGTCAGCTCACCGACGGATCCGATGGCGCGGCATCGCCGCCGACGGCCGCGTCCTCGTCCGGCGCTTCGCCCTCCAGGCGCTGGTAGTGGACGATCTCGTCCTGCGTCGGGTCGACACCGATCCCGCCGGCGAAGTCCTCCGCCGCGTCGGTGTCCGGAACGATCTCGGAGCCGGTCGGCTCGGTCATGGCAGCTGCTCCTCACGGCCTGTGTCGAGGTCGTCTACCCATCCGCCGAGTGGCACACACCGAGGTGGTCCGTCAAGCGGCGATCCACAAGTGAACGCGCCGTCCACAACTTCGCCGCCTCGCTGTCCGGGTGCGCCGCCGCCGGGCAGGGTCGAGGGTGTGACCAGCAGGATGTCCCACCTCGAAGCCGGATGCGGCGCGCTCGCCGGGTTGCGGGTCGCCTCGCGCCCCGAGCCTGTCCCGGCCGGTCCGCGGGCCACGCAGCCCGTCGGCAGCCTGGGGCCTTCCGTGCCGGAAGCCGCGCCACGGCGCGATCTCGCGGCGCTGGCGGATCCGGTCGCCGTTGCGACCGACCTTGCCCCGGCCAGCGGGGCGGCTCCGCGACTGCGTCGGCTGCTGGAGCGGGCAGAGGCGCGTTTCGTGGCCGACGTCGTGGCGGGCGGCGGCATCGGTGCCTGGCGGCGGGGCATGGAGGGACGGGTCGACGCGGCGCGGGACCGGATCACCACGTCCCGGGTCTCACGGGCGGAGACGGCCGCGCTCGTGGTCGCGCTCGTCGACCGAGCCGTCCGTGACAGCTGCTGGGCACGGATCGAGGACGACGAGGCCGACGAGCGGTGGCTCGTCCTGTGGCGGCACCTGGCCCGGCACGCTGTCGCGCCCTACCGGGTGGACCCGCTGTTCCTCTTCGGCTGGACGGCTTGGCGCCGGGGCGAGGACATCGCGGCCAAGGTGGCGGTCGACTCCGCCCTCGACGAGGAGCCGGCGCACCGAGCCAGCGGCATGCTCGCCGAGCTGATCCGGGCCGGCGTCGATCCGCGGCTGGTTCCGCCGCTCGGCGCGACCGGGCCGAGCGACGACGGCTCCGGGTCATGAGCACTCGTCGCGTCGATCGGGTCCGCCGGCTCGTGGGCCGGTTCGGGCTCGCCATCGCGCGAGCGACCCGACTGTGGTCCGGCGCGTGCGCGCAGGTCCGCCGAGCGGTCCGGTCAGAGCGGGCGGGCACCCGGCCGCACCGGGGCCGGCAGCTGCGTGCTTCCGGTCAGCGCGGTGTCCACGGCCGCCGCGCAGGCCCGTCCTTCGGCGATCGCCCACACCACGAGGCTGGCCCCGCGGGTGGCATCGCCGCAGGCGAAGACACCCTCCGCCGAGGTCTCCCAGCCTCCCCGTACCCGGGCCGTGCCCCGATGGCCGTCGACCTCGACGCCGAGGCCGTCCAGCAGGGAGCCCCGCTCGGTGCCGACGAAACCGGCAGCGAGCAGCACCAGCTCGCAGGGAACCTCGGTACGGCTGCCCGGGACCGCCCGGAAGACCCGCTGCCCGTCGAGCCGGAGGATCTGCACCTCCTCGGTCACCACGGCCCGGACGCGGCCGTGCTGGTCCGGGAGGAAGGCGACCGCCTCCCGCGCCCAGGACTCGACCACCCCCTCCTCGTGCGCGGCCGACGTCCGGTGCACCCTCGGCCACTGCGGCCACGGGTTCGCTGCGACGTCCCGGGCCTCCGGCGGCCTGAGGTTGTGGTCCAGCTGGGTGACACCCGCCGCTCCCTGGCGATTGGCGGTGCCGAGGCAGTCGGCGGCGGTGTCGCCGCCGCCGATGATGACGACATGCCTGCCGGCGGCGTCGATGGAGGTCGCCGGCAGGTCGCCGGTCCGGACCCGGTTCGCCAGCGGCAGGTAGTCCATCGCCTGATGGACACCGATCAGCGTCCGGCCGGGGATGTCCAGGTCGCGCGGGCGCAGCGCCCCGGTCGCCAGGACGACGGCGTCCACCCCGGCGCGGAGCTCGACCGGGTCGGGACCGCCCGGCCCGCCGACGTCGACCCCGGCGCGCAGGACGGTGCCCTCGGCGGCGATCTGGGCGAGTCGCTGGTCGATCGCCCGCTTGGGCATCTTGAAGTCCGGGATGCCGTAGCGCAGCAGCCCGCCGAGCCGGTCGGACCGCTCATAGACCGCGACCTCATGGCCGGCTCGGGTCAGCTGCTGCGCGCACGCCAGGCCGGCCGGTCCGGAGCCGATGACGGCGACACGCCGGCCGGTCCGCTCGGCGGCGGGCCTGGGCTTCACCCAGCCCTCGTCGTAGGCGCGGTCGATGATCGCGAGCTCCACCTGCTTGATCGCCACCGGCTCCGCGTTGATGGCCAGCACGCAGGACGCCTCGCACGGCGCCGGGCACAGCCAGCCGGTGAACTCGGGAAAGTTGTTGGTCGCGTGGAGCCGTTCGACAGCGCTGTGCCAGGCGTCGTCGGCGACCAGCTCGTTCCACTCCGGGATCAGGTTCCCGAGGGGGCAGCCGGCGTGGCAGAAGGCGACGCCGCAGTCCATGCAGCGGCTGGCCTGGATGCGCACATCGGCGCCGGCGGGTCGGCCGTAGACCGGGTCCCAGTCGCGCAGGCGCTCCGCGACCGGCCGTTTGGGTGCGTCGGTCCGGGCGTGCCGCAGGAACCCCCACGGGTTCGCGACCACGGTGCACCTCCCTGGCTCGGCGGCGGTCTCGCTGGCGGCGAGACGGCACCGGCTCGCAGGGTTCCTCCGATCGTACCGGCCGACGACCGGCACCTCGGGTCAGAGCAGGTCCGGCCGCCGCCACTGCTCACCCAGCACGTGCTGGGCGAGGAACGCCAGCACGGTCTGGTACCAGACCTGCGCGTGACCCGGACTGAGGATCCAGTGGTTCTCGTCCGGGAAGTAGAGGAACTTGGCGGGCACCGAGAAGCGGCCGAGGTCGTACCAGAGGCGCAGAGCCTCGCCGATCGGTACCCGGTAGTCCCGGTCCCCGTGGATCACGAGCATCGGCGTTCGGATGCTCTCGGCCCGCAGGTGCGGCGAGTTCTCCAGGTAGCGCTCCTGCTTCTCCAGTGGGTCGCCGAACTCGCGGTACCAGTACGGCGGCTCGTCCGTCGTACCCGCAAAGGCGTCCAGATGCCACAGGCTCGCGTGCGTCACGATGGCACGGAAGCGGTCCGTCTGAGTCGCCACCCAGTTGGCCATGTAGCCACCGAAGGAGCCGCCCATCGCGGCCATCCGAGTGCCGTCGACGTCGCCCCGCGCGACGGCGGCGTCGGTGACGGCCATCAGGTCCGTGAAGGGCCTGCCTCCCCACCGGCCCCAGCCCCGCTGGATGAAGGCGTCGCCGTAGCCGGTGGACAGGGCCGGATCAGGAAGCAGCACCGCGTAGCCGCGCGCCACCATCAGCCAGGGGTTCCACCGCCAGGACCAGGCGTTCCAGCTGGCGAGTGGGCCACCGTGGATCCATAGCAGCAGCGGCGCCGGCCGCTCGGGCGACGCTCCGTCAGGCAGCGCGAGCCAGGCCCGTAACGCGACGCCGTCGTCCGCGGTGGTGGTGACGTCGGTCAGAAAGCCGGGCAGGGGCGGGTCCTCGGCCGGGCCCAAGAGCACCTGCGGTTCCTGCTCCGGCCGGGCCGGATCGAGGCGGACCGGTGTGGGAGGCGAGTCGACCGCCGAGCGCAGGGCGTACAGGGCGCTGCCGTCCGGCGCGACGACGAGGTTGGTGTAGGCACCGGCGGATGTCAGCCGCACGACCTCACCGCCGGTCAGGTCGAGGCGGAACGCCGGAGCGTGCCCGCGGTCGTCGGCGACGAAGTAGAGCGACCTGCCGTCGGGCGCGAATACGGGCCCGCTCGGTCTGAGCGTGGTGTCAGGGAGCAGGTCCCGGCCCACCTCGCCGGTCCGCGCGTCGACGAGGCGGAGGGTGCAGTGCGGGGCGACCTCCCAGTCGCCCAACCCTTCCTGGACGCAGGCGAGGGTCAGCCCGTCCGGGGAGAACGCGGGCTCGCCGAAGAGCTCGTCGTCCTGCTCGACGAGGCGGCGCTCGCCGCTCACCGTGTCCAGCAACGCCAGGGACGGCCGGTTGGCGGCGGGCGTGTCGTCGACCCGCCAGCCGACGGCGATCGTCCGGCCGTCCGGTGAGATCGCGAGGCCTTCCTCGACGCGTCCCTCCGGCTGCGGAGTCAGGTCGCGGACCGGGGCCAGCTTGCCCTCGCCCGCCGCCACCGGGCCGGCGACGAGCACGTGGGACTCGTCGGGTCCCAGGTCGTGGTCCCAGTGCCGGACTGGATGACGCTCGTGCAGGATCGCGGTGACGCCGGCCTCCTTGCGCGCCTTGCGGCGTGCTTCGTCCTCGTCGACGGTGCTGGTGCCGGGCAGGGCAAGGGCGGTGAAGACGACATCGCCTGAGCCGCGAGCGACCGCCACCTCGCCCACGTCCCCGCCTCGCCGGGCCATCTGCCGGGCCTCGCCGGTCTCGGGCAGCAGCCATAGCGCCACGCGGTCCTCGGAGTCGTCGTCCTTCGCCTCGGCATCCGGACGGCGCGAGGCGAACAGCAGCCGGCCGTCCGGGAGGAAGACGGGCTGGGACTCGCCGGGAGCCGAGCGGGTCAGCCGGCGCGCCGGGTGCCCGCCGGCCGGGTCGACCTCCCACAGGGATGACGAGTAGCGCTTGCCGTCTGCCGACGGCTCGGCGACGGTCGTCACAAGGCGTCCGCCGTCGGGGGACGCGATGAGCCCACTGACGCGAGGCAGGCCCGCGTACTCGGCGAGGTGGTCGAACGGCGTCCCGCGGTCGCCACGGTCGGTGCGCCGCCGACCGGTCGAGGTGGCCGTCTCGCGGTCCTTGTCCCGCCTTCGGGGGCGGGAGCCGCCCTGCTCGGTCATCTGCGCGGCTCCTCCTGTCGCTGGATGTTCCGACCCTAGTCGTCTGCTCGACCAGATGCGCCCTCCCGTTCGGCCGACCGGCGGTGCCCGACTTCGCGCACCGGACGGTCGAGGCGCCGTGCATCCGTCGACGGGATGGGTGCCGTAGGGAGGTCGACAGTTCGCGACCGACTCAACCCCTGGAGGATGAATGAAGCGCTTCACCGCCGCCGCGGTGCTCGCTGTCGCAGCGGGCCTCGCGGTGCTCGGCACCGGCGGCGTCGCCGGGGCTGCCGAGAATGCGGCCGTGAGTGTGGTTCACGGCATTCCGGACACGCCTGTCAACGTCTTCGTCAACGGCAAGCTCACGCTGGACAACTTCAAGCCCGGCACGGTCGCCGGACCGCTGTCGCTGCCGGCCGGCACGTACGAGGTCAAGATCTTCCCGGCCGCGAACAAGGCCGGCACGGGCACGCCGGTCATCCAGGCCAGCGCCCAGGTGCCCGCTGGCGCGAACGTCACTCTGGCGGCGCACCTCACCGCGGCCGGTGAGCCGACCCTGACGCCGTTCGTGAACGACGTCTCGAAGCTGTCCGCCGGCCAGGCACGCCTGATCGTCCGGCACACCGCAGCCGCCCCGGCGGTCGACGTCCGCGCCGGCGGCACGGCGGTGATCAAGGGTCTGACGAACCCCAAGCAGCAGGTCCTCAACCTGCCGGCCGCCACCGTCGCGGCCGACGTCGTGCTCGCGGGCACCGACACGGTGGTCATCGGGCCGGCGGACGTGACGCTCAAGGAGGGCACTGCCACGATCGTGTACGCGATCGGGTCCGCCGAGCAAGAGACGCTGGGACTGGTCGTGCAGACCATCAGCGGCCTGCACTCGTCGCCGTCGGGCGTTCCCGCCGGCAGCGGCGGCCTTGCCGGCGACGGCGTGCCCGCGTGGGTCCTGCTGACCGCCGGTATCGGCCTGCTGATGGCGGCTGGCGGTGGCCTCCGGTTGGCGGCGGCGCGTCGCTGAGGGCAGGCTGACGCTGACGGATACCAGATGGGGAGGACTCCGCGAATGACACGCCGGCGGCTGCTGTTGACGGGGCTGGTAGCCGCCGGCGTGCTCGTCACCCTCGGAGTCCCCACAGCCTGGTTCGTCACCCGTGATCCGGGCACCGTGGGTGCGGAGGTCGCCGAGGCTCTGGCCGCGGCGACCTCGGCCCCCGCCGGCACGACGGCGACGCCATCCCGACCGGCCACCGCTGCCGCCCCCAGGGTTCCCGCGGTGCCGGTCCAGGATGGTCGGCTGGGCACCGGATCCCGTGGGTCGGTGCAGATCACGCCCGTCGAGTTGCGCCTCCCGTCGCTCGGGATCGACGCGCGGGTTCTGCCGATCGGGGTGGAGCGCGGCGGCGAGCTGGAGATCCCCGAGGACGTCCGTACCGTCGGCTGGTACCGGTTCGGTCCCGGCCCGGGGGACCGCCAGGGGTCGGTCGTGATGAGCGGGCACATCGACTCCGCCGAGCAGGGGAAGGGTTCCTTCTTCCGGCTCCGCGAGCTGCGGCCTGGCAATACGGTGCTGGTCCGGATGAGCTCCGGCCGGTCCTGGCGGTACCGGGTGGTGGCCCGGGAGGTGTGGCCCAAGACCGTGGTCCCGCTGGACCGGATCTTCTCCCGGTCCGGTGCGCCCCGGCTGACGCTGGTGACCTGTGGCGGGGGCTTCCGCGAAGACGTCGGGTCTTACCAGGACAACATCGCGGTGACCGCGATCCCGGTGGCGATGTCGTGACGCCGCTCGACCGGCTGGACGCCGACGACGAGCTGGCGCTCGCCGAGCGGTTCCGGCACGGCGACGAGACCGTCCTGCGGGAGGTCTACGACCGCTACGGCGGGCTGGTGTACCGGCTGGGTGTCTCTTGCCTGTCCCGCCACCACGAAGCCGAGGACGTGACGCAGTCGACGTTCGTCGCCGCGTGGCGCGGGCGGCAGACATACGACCCGGATCGGGGCTCGCTGGCGGGGTGGCTGCTGGGCATCGCCCGCCGGCAGGTTCTCGACCGCTTGCGGGTCATCGATCGCGAGCGCAGCGTGACGGCTGCGATGCGGCTAGCGGGACCCGCGCACGCCGAGGCCGTCGGCCCCGAGCGGGTGGTCGACCGCCTCGTCGTCGTGGACGAGCTGCGTCGCCTGTCGCCCGAACAGCGGCGGGTGGTCGAGCTGGCCTTCTTCGACGATCTGACCCACCTGCAGATCGCGAGCGTCACCGGAATCCCGCTCGGCACGGTGAAGAGCCACATCAGGCGCGGGCTCGACCGACTGAGGACGAGATGGGAGGTGGACGGTGCAGCACGTGGATCCCGATCGGCTGGCGCTTCTCGCGCTCGATGAACCGGCGGTGAGCCAGGCCGACGAACCCGAGCTGGCCGCTCACCTCGCCGAGTGCCAGGTGTGCCAGCACGAGGTACGAACCCTGCGGCTGACCGTGGATCTCGCTCGGGAGGCGGTCGCACACCGGGACGACGACGGGCAGCGCCCGCCGGAGGCGGTCTGGGTCGGCATCGTCTCCGAGCTCGGCGTCGGCGGTGCGGCCACGCCGCCGGCACCGCGCACCGAGCTCGTCGGGCCGGCTCCGCACGCGGCCGATCCGGCGGATGGCGAGCCGGGCTCGGCCACCCCGGCGGATGGGCCCACCCCGGCGGGCGAGGCGACAGGCGCGGCGGAGGGGGTGGACTGGTTCTCGCCGACGTCGCCGACGTCGTCGTGGTCCGGAGGCCCGCCCGACTCCGGCCGTGGCGCGAGCGTCCTGCCCGGTCCCGGCGCGGCGGGCACCGGCCCCGCCGGGAGGCGGTCCGGAGACCCGGGCGCCGGACCGGATCGGCGCGGAAGACACCGAGACCTCGGCGGACCGGGTGGCCGCGGCGGCCGTTCCGGCAGCACGGGTCCCGGCAGCACGGGTCCCGGCAGCACGGGTCCTGGCGGCACGGGTTCCGGCGGCACGGGTCCCGGCAGAACGGACTCGGGCGGTGCCGGTTCGGGCGGTGCCGGTTCGGCTGGTGTCGCCTCGGGCGACCTCGGTGCGGGGGCGGGTTCCGGCGGTGTGGGCTCCGGCGGCGGCACTCGTCACCCCGGATCGTCGCGCCGACGGTGGACCCGCAGGGTCGCGGCGCTCGCCGCGGCGGCTGCCGTCGGCGTGCTCGGCGCGCTGGTCGCCATCCGGCCGTGGACCAGCGACGGCGACGCGCCTGCGCCCCGGATCACATCGAGCGCCACGCTCCGGGCGGTGCCTGGGGGGCCCGGCGACGTGCAGGGCCAGGTCACCGTCCTGCAGGGCAGCACCGGCCCCGAGCTGCGGATCACCACCTCGGGGCTGCCACGCCAGCCGGGCTTCTACCAGATCTGGATGTTCGACGGGAAGGAGCGGATGCAGGCGGTCGGCGTGCTGGGCCGGGACTCCGCGACGGTCGCACTGCCGGCGACGATCGACCTGGACGTCTTCAACGTCGTCGACATCTCGCTCGAACCGTACGACGACGACCAGACGCACTCGACCACGAGTGTCCTGCGCGGCACCCTGACGACCTGAGCGCGAGGGCTCAGGCGACGGTCACGAAGACGTGCCGGGCGACCAGCTCGTCGACGGTCGTCTCGCCGCTGTCCGAGCTGACCAGCAGTCCGCCGCCGGCCGGCGACAGCGTCACCGTCCGGCCGGGCTGCACCCCCGCCTCGCGCAGCTCGCGCATCACCTCGGCATCCGGCTGGATCTGCTCGCTGATCCGGCGCACGACGGCGCTCGGCGAGCCCTGCCGGACGGCCTCCTCCATGGTCAGCAGGTCGACGCTCGGCGAGGAGGCGGCGGCCGGCCCGGGCAGCCCGTCGAGCTCGTTCAGGCCGGGGATCGGGTTGCCGTGCGGGCACGAGGTGGGGTTGCCGAGGAGGGTGACGATCCGCCGCTCGACCGCATCGGACATCACGTGCTCCCAGCGGCAGGCCTCGATGTGCACCTCCTCCCACTCCATGCCGATGACGTCGACCAGCAGGCACTCGGCGAGACGGTGCTTGCGCATCACCGCGGTCGCGTGCCGGCGGCCCTCCGTGGTCAGCTCGAGGTGGCGGTCGCCCTCGACGGTGAGCAGGCCGTCGCGCTCCATCCGGGCGACGGTCTGGCTCACGGTGGGCCCGCTCTGCCGCAGGCGCTCGGCGATCCGGGCGCGGAGCGGAGTGACACCCTCCTCCTCCAGCTCGTACACCGTGCGGAGGTACATCTCGGTGGTGTCGATCAGTTCGCTGTGGTGACTCAACTGTCCTCCGGCTCGTCACCTGCGATGCTACGTCGCATCCGGGTCGGGCCGCGGTCGGCGGTTCGCCGGGCGGTGCATCGGCGACCCGGACGGCCCGGCCGCGCCGCCCCGGCCCGGCGAACCCCTACTTCGCGTACTTCTGGATCAGCAGCTCGAGCACCTTCACCGCGACGGCGTCGCCGCCGTCGCGCAGGCCGCTGAAGTACCCGGCGAGCAGGCCGTCGGCGTTCGGGTCCATCGACCGGCCGACGTAGATGATCGTGGTGGCGGTGCGGACGGCCGGGTAGCCGCCGACCTTGAGCTCCGTGGTGCCGGGCTTCTTGTACTCCGACAGTGTCAGGTAGTCGAAGACGGCGACGATCATCGACCGGCCGTCGTCGGCGCGGATCTGGCAGCCGCTGCTCTGCGACCGGTTGAAGGTCACCGACGTGCCGAAGGCGTCCTCGACCGCGCTGCGGTCCAGCGCCTGGCAGACCGGGCTGGTGCCACCCGAGCCCGACGCCGACGGCGACGGCGAGGGGGACCCGGTCGGGTCGCTCGACGACGGCGAGGACGACGGCGACGCGGAGGGCGAGGCCGGGCCGCCACCGGCGCGGGCGTCCGCGGCGATCGTGCCATTGCCGGGTACCACCTGGGAGCACGCGGCCGTCGCGGCAGCCGCCATCAGCAGGGCCAGCCCCGCCAGCATCCGTCGCGCCGTCATTCGGGCCGGTCCTCCCTGTCGTCTCGCGACACACACTCGGACGCGACGGGATGGTGCCGACGAAAGCACCAGTTCCCGCGCCGCGCCGCGGTGGAGCCACAGCCTACGGGGTGACCGGAGGCGGGACGTGCTCCGCACCAGCCGGGCTCCGACCGCAGGTCCGTGGCCGCGCGCGGATTCCGCACCAGGAGCGGGATCTCGGTCGGGCCGCACCGGTCCGCGGGACGGCGGACGGTAGCGTCGGGGGGTGACCGACGCCGTGACGGTGGTCTGGGACGACGGCTACCTCGAGTACGACCTCGGCGGCGACCACCCGCTGCACCCGGTGCGGCTCGCGCTGACGATCTCGCTCGCCCGCGCGCTCGGTGTGCTGGACGGCCCGGGGGTCGAGCTGGTGGCGCCGCGGCCCGCCGGCGACGACCTGCTGACCCTGGTGCACGACCCGGCCTACCTGGAGGTCGTCCGGCGTGCCCCGGAGGACCCGTGGGGCGTCGGGCACGGCTTCGACTCCCCGGACAACCCCGTCTTCCCGCGGATGTTCGAGGCGTCGGCGCTGATCGCCGGTGGCAGCGTGCTCGCCGCCGAGCGGGTCTGGGCGGGCCAGGCCCGGCACGGGGTGAACATCGCCGGCGGCCTGCACCACGCCATGCGGGCCCGCGCCTCCGGCTTCTGCGTCTTCAACGACGCGGCCATCGCGATCGCCCGGCTGCTCCAGCTCGGCGCGGAGCGGGTGGCGTACGTGGACGTCGACGTCCACCACGGCGACGGCGTGCAGGCCGCCTTCTACGACGACCCGCGGGTGCTGACGGTCAGCCTGCACCAGACGCCGCTGAGCCTCTTCCCGGGCACCGGCTTCCCGGACGAGACCGGCCGCGGCGACGCGATCGGCACCAGCGTCAATGTCGCACTGCCGCCCGGCACCGGCGACGAAGGCTGGCACCGGGCCTTCGCCGCGGTGGTTCCGGGCGTCCTGCGCGCCTGGCGCCCGCAGGTGCTGGTGACCCAGTGCGGCTGCGACACCCACTTCGAGGACCCGCTGGCCGAGCTGGCGCTCACCGTCGACGGCCAGCGCGGCTCGTACCGGGTGCTGCACGAGCTCGCCGACGAGCTGTGCGACGGGCGGTGGGTCGCCCTCGGCGGCGGCGGCTACGGGCTGGTCCGGTGCGTGCCCCGGGCGTGGACGCACCTGCTCGCCGAGGCGGCCGGCGCCCGGGTCGACCCGCGCACCCCGGTGCCCGACGCCTGGGTCGAGGAGGTCCGCCGTCGCGGTCTGCGCACCCCGCCGCCGGTGACCATGAGCGACCTGGACCCGACCCCGCAGGGCATCGCCTTCCGGGCGTGGGAGCCCGGGGCGGACGGCCCGCTGGACCGGGCGATCGCCGCCACCCGGCGCGCGGTCTACCCGCTGCACGGCCTCGACCCCGACGACCCGCGCGACTGAGGAGGCGTGGTGGCCGGCGACGCGGTGCCAGCCGAGGCGTACCCGGCCGCCTGGGAGGCCGACGTCGCGGTGAGCGACGGCGGCGTCGTGCACATCCGGCCGATCCGCCCCGAGGATGCCGACCGGCTGGTCGCGTTCCACTCCCGGCTGTCCGAGCGAACCGTCTACCTGCGTTACTTCGCGCCGCACCCGACGCTGTCCGCCGCCGACCTGGACCGCTTCACGCGCGTAGACCACCGCGACCGGGTCGCGTTGATCGCGCTGCTCGGCGCCGACCTGATCGGGGTCGGGCGCTACGACCGGGTCACCGGCACCGCGGACGCCGAGGTCGCCTTCGTCGTCGACGACGCGCACCAGGGCCGCGGCATCGGCTCGCTGCTGCTCGAGCACCTCGCCGCCGCCGCCCGCGAGCGCGGCATCCAGCGCTTCGTCGCCGAGGTGCTGGCCGAGAACTCCCGGATGGTGCGGACCTTCGCCGATGCCGGCTACCACGCCAGCTACGAGTACGACTCCGGGGTCGTGCACCTGAGCTTCCCGATCGCGCCGACCGACGAGTCCCGGGCGGTCGCCGCGGAGCGGGAACGGCGGGCCGAGTCGCGCTCGATCGAGCGGCTGCTCACTCCCGGGTCGGTCGCCGTCATCGGCGCCAGCACCGACCCGGCCAAGATCGGGCACGTCGTGTTCGCCAACCTGATGGCCTACGGCTTCGCCGGGCCGGTCTACCCGGTGCACCCGCAGGCCCGGCACGTCGGCGGCGTCCGGGCGTACCCGAGCGTGCTGGACGTGCCGGACGACGTGGACCTCGCCGTCGTCGCGGTGCCGGCGGCGGCGGTCGCCGGCGTGGTCGAGCAGTGTGCGCGCAAGCACGTGCGCGGCCTGGTCGTGGTCTCCGGCGGGTTCGGTGAGCGGGACGCGGCCGGCCGGGAGCTGGAGCGGGAGCTGGTCACCGCGGCCCGGGCGCAGGGCATGCGGGTGGTCGGCCCGAACTGCCTCGGCGTGGTCAACGCGGACCCGGCCGTTCGGCTGAACGCGACGATCGCGCCGCAGGCACCGGGCCGCGGCCGGGTCGGCTTCTTCTGCCAGTCCGGCGCGCTTGGGGTGGCGATCCTGGCCGCCGCGGCGCGCTGGGGCCTCGGCCTGTCCACCTTCGTCTCCGCCGGCAACCGGGCCGACGTCAGCGGCAACGACCTGCTGCAGTACTGGGAACGGGACCCGGCCACCGACGTCGTCCTGCTGTACCTGGAGAGCTTCGGCAACCCGCGGAAGTTCGCCCGGCTGGCCCGGCGGGTGGCCCGGACCAAGCCGGTGGTGGCGGTCAAGACCGGCCGGAACGCGGCCGCGGCGCCGGCGGCGGGCTCGGTGCCGCTGCCGGAGGAGCGGGTCCAGGCACTCTTCGAGGCCTCCGGGGTGATCCGGGTGGACACCCTCACGGAGCTCTTCGACGTCGCGCAGCTGCTGGCGTACCAGCCGCTGCCGACCGGCCGGCGGGTGGCCGCGGTGACCAACTCCTCCGCGCTCGGGGCACTGGTCGCGGACGCCTGCCTGACCGCCGGGCTGCAGATCGCCGGCGCCCCGACCGACCTCGGGCCGGACGTCGACGTGGCCGGCTTCGCCGCCGGGCTGCGCTCCGCAGTGGACGGCGCGGACGCCGTGGTCGCCGTCTTCGCGCCGGTCCTGGCGACCCCCGGGGACGACTACGCGCGGGCGCTGGCCGAGGTCGCCGCGTCCGCCCCGGTGCCGGTGCTGTCGACCTTCCTCGGTACCGAGGGCGTGCCGGCCCCGCTGCGCCGCGCCGGGCCGGACGGGGACACCGCCGCCCGCGGCTCGGTCCCGTCGTACCCGACCCCGGAGCGGGCGGTGCGCGCCCTCGCCGCGGCCAGCCGGTACGCCGAGTGGCGGCGCCGACCGGCCGGCGAGCTGCCGGAGCTGCCGGGCGTGGACACCGACTCGGCCCGCGCGCTCGTCGCCGGGGTGCTGGCCGAGGCGCCGCGCGGGCGGGAGCTGACCGGCGCGGAGGCCGGCCGGCTGCTGGCCGCGTACGGGCTGACGCCGCTGCCGCAACGGGTCGTGCCCACCGCCGCCGACGCGGTCGCCGCCGCCGCCGAGCTCGGGTTCCCGGTCGCGGTGAAGGCGACGGCGGAGTCGCTCCGGCACCGGCAGGACCTGGGCGCGGTGCGGCTCGACGTGGCCGACGACGCGGCCGTGCGGGCGGCGGTGGCCGCGCTCGCCGTACTCGACGGAGCGCCGGTTGTCGTGCAGCGGATGGCGCCGCCCGGGGTCGCGACGGTGGTCGAGGTGCTCGACGACCCGTCCTTCGGCGCCCTGGTGTCCTTCGGGATCGCCGGCGTGGCCACGGACCTGCTTGGCGACCGGGCGTACGCGCCGGTGCCGCTGTCCGATCTGGACGCCGCCGAGCTGGTCCGGACGCCACGGGCCGCGCCGCTGCTGTCCGGGCACCGCGGCGCGGAGCCGGTGGACACCGGCGCGCTCGCCGACCTGCTGCTGCGGGTGTCCCGGCTCGCCGAGGACGTCCCCGAGCTGCTCGCCCTCGAGCTCAACCCGGTCCTGGTCGCCCGCGCCGGGCTGTCCGTGCTGTCCGCCCGGGCGACCGTCGGGCCGCCGACCGCCCGCGCCGATCCCGGCCCCCGCCGCCGTCTCGCCTGAATACCCGCTCTCAGGCGATGGAGGCGACCACGATCGCCGCCACCGCCAGGTGCGCGGCGGCGGTGACGATCGCGACCGGCTGCACCGGGCCCGGCCGGGCCAGGATCTGACCGAGCTTCCCCGGGGTGAGCAGGTCGACGACCACGAAGGAGACAGCGGTCAGCCCGACGCCGAGGAGTCCGAACGCGACAGTCCACAGCAGAGCGTCGCCGAAGCCGGAGTCGGCGTTCGTCCAGATCGCGGTGAAGATCACCACGCCCTGGCCGAGCAGGGCGGCGGCGAGCACCAGCGCCGCGCTGTACGAGCCGTGCTCCGTCACGTGCACGACCAGCCGGCCCGGGGTCAACAGGTCGACGACGAACGCGGCCAGCACGAGCAGCCCGATGCCGACCCCGAGGTAGACCACCGCGGCGAGCATGTTCGACAGCATGGGCTCTCCTAGGTCTTGACGCCGTCCTCGCGCAGCCAGGCCGCGCGCTGCTTGGCGCCGGGGGTCGGCGCGTCAATGTAGTGCGGGACGAATCGCGCGTAGTAGTCGGTGATCGGCCCGTCGGACTCCCGGATGCCGGCGCCGGCGGGGTGGCCGTCGACGACCCAGGCCCCGAGCACGGCGTGGTTGCCGTCGAAGTCCGGCGGCGGCGCCCACTGCTGGTAGCAGTAGCCCTCGGCGCCGTAGTGCTGGTCGGGGGTGCGGTGCTCGGTGCCGTCGAGGACGTACCGGATGCCGTCGCCCTCCCGGCCGTGCAGCGGCTTGGCGATCCAGGAGTCCATCCCCCAGGGCTTGTCCAGGTAGGCCGGGATCAGGTTCTCGTGCCCCGGGTAGAGGTGCCACAGCGCCGCGAGCAGTGCCTTGTTGGACAGCACGACCTTCCACAGCGGCTCGATCCAGCGGGTCGAGTCCGGGTCGGCGAGCAGCCGGTCGCCGAACTCGTCGGTGACCATGTCCTCCCACGGGTAGAGCTTGAAGCAGGTCGCGATGAGCCGGCCCTCGTGGTCGACGAAGCGGCGCCGGTCGTGGTCGAAGCCGATCTGCTGCATCGTCATGCCGACCGTGTTCAGCCCGGCCTGGTCGGCGGTGTCGCGCAGGTACGCGACGGTCATCCACTCCTCCCCGGACGGCTCGGTCTCCGAGTGGGCCAGGTGCAGCACCGGGCCGATCCGGTCCGCGTTCTTGCGCCAGGCGGCGACCAGCCGCTCGTGCAGCGAGTTCCACTGGTCCCGTTCCGGACGGACGTCCTGCACCCAGTACCACTGGGCGACCGAGGACTCGATCAGCCCGGTGGGGGTGTCGGCGTTGTACTCGTACAGCTGGGCCGGGCCCTGGCCGTCGTAACGCAGGTCGAAGCGGCCGTAGACGGACACCGGGTCGGCGGCGAGCGAGTCGCGGGCCAGCGCCAGCACCCGCTCGGACAGCCCGAGCTCGCCCATGGTTCCGGTGACGAGGTGGTGGGCCGCCTCGACGCACATGCCGTGCAGTCGCCCGGTCACCTCCTCGAGGTGCTCGACCTCCCACTCGTCCAGGACGTACGCCGCGTCCTCGTACCAGTACGGCACCTCGGTGCCGTCCTCGCGCGCGGTGACGGGGTAGACGAGCCCCTGCGACTCGACGGTGCGCCGCCAGTCCCGGCGGGCCGCCGAGCGCTCCCGCCGCATCCGGCCCTACCCTCCGGACCTGGTGCCGCCGCCGAAACCGCCGCGCGGCACGTTCCCGCCGGCGGCCGGCACGCCGCCACGCTGGTACGTGCCGCCGGGCGTCGAGTAGGTCCCGCCGGACACCCGCTGACCGATGCCGGGGAAGAAGGCGCCGCCCCGGGTGGCCAGGAAGTACCAGAAGAACAGCCCGCCCACGCCGACGTTGGCCTCGTCGTCCGGGTCGCACTGCTCGTCGGCCACCCGCTCCTCGGTGCTCCGGTCGACGCAGACCGCCTGGCTCTCGGACCCCTCGTCCTCGGACGAGCACGCCGACAGCGACGGCGCCAGCAGGGCGGTCACCCCGAGGACGACGGCGGCGGACTTGCGCTGGCCCATGCCGGACTCCTGTCGGGACGACGAGACGACGAGACCCCGCCCGGGATGCTCCCACGGCGGGGTCTCGGCCCGTTCCGGCCGGTCAGTCGGCTACTCGACGTAGTCGCGCAGCGACTGCGACCGGGACGGGTGGCGCAGCTTGGCCATCGTGTCCCGCTCGATCTGCCGGATCCGCTCCCGGGACAGCCCGAAGGCCTTCCCGATCTCGTCCAGCGTCCGCGGCCGGCCGTCGTCCAGCCCGTACCGCATGCGCAGCACCTGCCGCTCGCGCGCCTCCAGCGTGCCGAGGACCGCGTCGAGCTGCTCGCGCATGAAGCCGAACTCCACCGCGTCCTGCGCGTCGGCCGCGTCGGAGTCCTCGATGAAGTCGCCGAGCTGGGCGTCCTCGTCGTCGCCGACGCTCTGGTCGAGGCTGACCAGGTCGCGCCCGTACTGGAACAGCTCGGTCACCCGCTCGGCGGTGATGTCGAGCTCGGCGCCCAGCTCCTGCGGGGTCGCGTCGCGGCCGAGCTGCTGGTGCAGCAGCCGGCGGGTCCGCTCCAGCTTGTTCACCTGCTCCACCAGGTGGACCGGCAGCCGGATGGTCCGGCCCTGGTCCGCCATGGCGCGGGTGATCGCCTGCCGGATCCACCACGTCGCGTACGTGGAGAACTTGAAGCCCTTGGTGTAGTCGAACTTCTCGACCGCGCGCACCAGGCCGAGGTTGCCCTCCTGGATCAGGTCCAGGAACGGCAGCCCGTGGCCGGTGTAGCGCTTGGCCAGCGAGACGACCAGCCGCAGGTTGGCCTGCAGCAGGTGCTCCTTGGCGCGCCGGCCGTCGGCGGCCAGCGCCAGCAGGTCGCGGCGCTTGGCCGCGGTCAGCCGCACGGCCTTGTCCCCGAGCAGGTGGTCGGCGTAGAGGCCGGCCTCGATCCGCTTGGACAGCTCGACCTCCTGCTCGGCGTTGAGCAGCCGGACCTTGCCGATCTCGTTCAGGTACACCCGGACCAGGTCGGCGGAGACCGCCGCGCTCTGCTCGTCCAGGTCGGGCAGGCGCTCCTCGGTCTCCTCGACCACCGCGTCCGGGTCGGCCGCGTCGGGCACCGTCGGCCGCTGGCTGCGGTGCGGCCGCGACATGATGCGCGGCTCCACCGACGCACGGCGGCGCGGCGCGACAGGGTCGGTGCGAGGAACGGTCACTGAGCGCTCTCCAGTCGGGGTGGCGTCCTACGTCGATATCAACGTCTGACACGACGCGGTGTTCCCCGGTCTGGTTCGCCGCGGGCCCCCTCTCAGTTCTCACACAGGGATGCCGGCCAGGTCGCTCTCCACCACCTGCCGGTCCTCCGGGTCGCTCACCCGGGCGAGCGCCTCGCGCGCCCGGGCCAGCTCGGCCGCCGCGGCCGGGCGGTCGCCGGCGGCCACGTACGCCCTGGCCAGAGCCTCGTGGCTGGAGGCGACCAGCCAGTCGGGGAGGTTCGCCTCGGCGGCGATCCCGGCGCACCGCCGGGCGTGGTGCAGGGCCGGCTCGGCGCGCCCGAGCACCGCGTAGACCCGCGCGCACTGCCACTCGCCGACGGCGAGCTGCTCCGCCCCGCCGACCTGGCCCCAGTGGTAGCGGGACGCGTGCGCCGCGTGCACCATCCGGTCGTCCTCGGCCTGGGTGCGGCCCGGCTGCTCCAGCAGCTCCCACACCAGGTTGAACAGGTCCTTCGCGAGCCGGCGTTCCTCCGCCGCCGGCAGCTCCGCGCGCTCCGGGTCGGTTCCGGTCATCTCGTCCCCCTCCATCAGATGCGCCAGCCGGTGCAGGACCCGCTGGTCGCGGGCCACCCTGGCCTCGACCTCCCGCCGGTACGCCTCCAGCCGCGCCCGGCCTCCGTCCGGCGCCGCCAGCACCGCCCGGACCTCCTCGAGCGGCAGGTCGAGCGCCCGCAGCCGGCGGATCCGGCGGGCGGGCTCGAGCTGGTCCGGGCCGTACCAGCGGTGCCGGGTGACCGGGTCCACGGACGCCGGCGGCAGCAGTCCCACGGCGTCGTAGTGGCGCAGCGCCTTGACGGTCAGCCCGGACAGCCGGGCGAACCGTCCGATCGCGAGCCGGTCGTCCATCGCCGTCGACCGTACGACCTCCCGCTGGGGGAGGTGCCACGCCGCGGGCCGCTACGTCTCGACCAGGATGGTCACCGGGCCGTCGTTGACCAGGGCGAGCAGCATGTGGGCGCCGAAGACGCCG
Source organism: uncultured Actinomycetota bacterium (assembly GCA_963785005.1). Lineage (GTDB taxonomy): Bacteria > Actinomycetota > Actinomycetes > Mycobacteriales > CADCTP01 > CADCTP01. The sequence goes on along the minus strand of CAWATS010000007.1, from coordinate 307,958 downwards.
GTCTCGACGTGCGCGCCGCGCTGCCGCAGCGCCGCCACCACGGCCTCGACGAGCGGCTCGGCGACCGGGCCGGGAGCGGCGGCGTTCCAGGTCGGGCGGCGGCCCTTGCGGGTGTCGGCGTACAGGGTGAACTGGCTGACCACGAGCAGCGGCGAGCCGACCTCGGCGGCCGACCGCTCGCCGGTCAGGATGCGCAGCTCGTGCACCTTGCGGGCGAGCGCGGCCGCGGTGGCCGGCTCGTCGGTGTGGGTGACGCCGACCAGCACCACCAGGCCGGCGCCGATCGCGCCGACCACCTCGCCGTCGACCGTGACGCTCGCCGAGGACACCCGCTGCACGACCGCGCGCATCGAACGTCAGTCGGCGAGTCGATGCAGGGCGACGATGCCGCCGAGCGCGGGTCGGTCGAGGCGCTGGTCGTCGGTCTCGACGTACTCGTCGAGGATCGCGAGGATGCGCCGGTCCAGCTCCTCGACGTCCTCGGGCGACAGGTGCAGCACGAAGCGTTCGAACAGCTGGACGGAGGCCGGACCCGCCTCGCGCAGCTCGTCCTGGAACGCCTGGACCGGAGCGAACCTGGCGTCGGGCTCGAAGTCGTTCAGCGGGCCGTCCAGCCACCAGGTGTGGCCGGTGGACCGGTAGGGCTTCTCGAGGGCGCCGCTGTCGCCGGTCCGCACCGGTGCCTGCTGCAGCAGGCCTGCCTCGACGAGCAGGCGGACGTGGTAGAGCGCAGTCCCCGGCTGGACGTCGAGCCGGTCGGCCAGTTGCTTGTTCGTCAGCTCCCGCTGGGTGCACAGCCGCAGGATGCGCACGCGCAGCGGATGCGCCAGCGCCTTGGCCTCGAGAACCGTCGCGGGACGTCGTGACCGCGGGTAGCGAGCAGGCACGCCCGGCGGCTGCGGCTGGGTGCCCTGATCGGTCATGACCGCAGGGTAGTCGACCGATCTACGGTCGCCACATCGGTTGACTTTTCTTTAATCGATCTGAGATTGTCAACCAATGCCAGCGGAGGACGGGACGCGGACCGACGAGCGGCCGACTCGCCTCGGGTCCGCGTACTGGCGGCTGTGGACGTCGTCGGGCCTGTCCAACCTGGCCGACGGGATCGTCAAGGTCGCGTTGCCGCTGGTCGCCATCCGGTTCACGGATTCCCCCGCGGCGATCGCGGGACTGGCCTTCGCGCTGATGGTCCCGTGGCTGCTGTTCGCGCTGCCGGCCGGCGCACTCGCCGACCGGCTGGACCGCCGCCGGATGATGCTCGGCGCCAACGCCGTCCGGGCGGTGCTGCTCGCCGTGCTCGCGCTGACCGTCATGCTCGACATCGGCTCGATCTGGGTGCTCTACGCCATCGCGCTCTGCATCGGCACCGCCGAGACGAGCTACGACACCTCGGCACAGTCGATCCTGCCGCAGGTCGTCTCGCGCGACCGGCTGTCGCGGGCCAACGGGCGCCTGTTCGCCGCGGAGCTGACCGCGAACGAGTTCGTCGGCCCGCCCCTGGGTGGCGTCCTGGTGGCGGTGGGCGCGGCGCTGGCGTTCGTGACCCCGGCGGCGCTCTGGGCGCTCGCCGTGGGCGTCCTGCTGCTGGTCCGCGGCCGGTTCCGGATCCAGCGCGACGAGCCCACCACCATGCGCGCCGACATCGCCGAAGGGCTGCGCTTCCTGTGGCGGCACCGCCTCCTGCGCACCCTCGCGGTCATGGTGGGCGTCTCCAACTTCGCCACGAACGCCATCTTCGCCATCCTCGTGCTCTACGCGGTCGGCCCCGCGTCCGCCATCGGGCTGTCCGAGCCGGGCTACGGTCTGCTGCTCACCGCGTCCGCGGCTGGCGGCCTGCTCGGCTTCCTCGTCGCCGAGCGGGTCGAACGGCGGCTCGGCCGGGCCCGCTCGCTCGTGCTCACCACCCTCGGTGGCGCCCTCGCCGTCGGCGCCCCCGCGCTGACGACCAACCCGTACCTGATCGGCGCCGCGTTCTTCGCCGGCGGCACCACCATCGCCATCTGGAACGTCATCACCGTCTCACTGCGGCAACGGGTCACCCCCGACCGGCTGCTCGGACGCCTCAACAGCGGCTACCGGCTCGTCGCCTGGGGCACCAGGCCGCTCGGGGCGATCACCGCCGGCGTGTTGGCCCAGATCCTCGGGCTGCGTGCGGTGTTCGCCGTGATGGCGATGCTGACGCTCGCCCTCGTCGCCGTCGCCGTCACGAAGGTGACCGACGACGTCATGGACGCGGCCGAGCGCGACGCCGAGCACGGCTGAACCCCGATCGCCGCCCGCCGCCGGCCGGCGGAGTGGCGCTAGCCTGCCGGGCATGGGTCTCATGCTCAGCCAGCAGCCCGAGGCGGACGCCCTGCTCGACCGGGACCCGCTGGCCCTGGTGATCGGCATGGTCCTCGACCAGCAGATCCCGCTGGAGAAGGCGTTCTCCAGCCCCTGGGTGCTTGCGGAGCGGCTCGGGCACGTGCCGGACGCGGCCGAGATCGCCGGCATGGACGAGGACACCCTGGTGGCGATCTTCTCCAAACCGCCGGCGCTGCACCGGTTCCCCGGGTCCATGGCGAAGCGGGTGCAGGCCATGTGCCGGGCCGTCGCCGAGCAGTACGACAACGACGTCACCAACGTCTGGACCACCGCCGCCGACGGCAGGCAGCTGCTGCAGCGGCTCGGAGCGCTGCCGGGGTTCGGCAAGCAGAAGGCGCAGATCTTCACCGCCCTGCTCGGCAAGCAGTACGGCGTCACGCCGCCCGGCTGGCGGGAGGCCGCGGGGGAGTTCGGCCCGGACGGTGCCGACAAGTCGGTCGCCGACATCACCGACGCCGCGTCCCTGGGTCGGGTCCGCGAGTACAAGAAGCAGCTGAAGGCCGCCGCCAAAGCCGAGGCGTAGGGCGACGCCGCACGCCTCACCCGCCACTGGGCAGGGTTCGGGGTGCCGCGCGGGTGCAGCGCCCCCGGCGCGGTGGGACGATGGAGGTGGCCGGGGCGCGCCGACGCGACCGGTCGGGAGGCGTGCTGTGAGGTCGACGAGGGGCCGGGACGGCGAACCGGTGCTGATCACCGAGGCCGAGCCCAGCCTGGACGACCAGTTCCACGCCCGCCGGAAGAAGTACGCGATCATGATGGGCACCCGGGCGGTCTGCCTGGTGCTCGCCGCGGTGTTCTACCGGACCTGGTGGCTGATGGCGATCCTGGTCGTCGGCGGGGTGGTGCTGCCGTGGATGGCCGTGCTGATCGCCAACGACCGGCCGCCCAAGAAGGCGCGCACCGTCAACCGGTACGCCGGGCGGCCCGATCCCGGCCGCGCGATCGAGGCGCCGGGGAACGAGCGGCGGGTGATCGAGGGATGATGCGGTCCGTCCTCAACTGTCCCGGACTGTCTGGTTGGAGCGCTTCCTCCGGCACGGGATGCTCGCGAATGGCATGGTTCTGAGGCACACTTAGGCACGTCTGATACAGACCCGACCTAATCATCTGACGAAACTCAGCGGGTGCCGCCGTCTCCGAACCCCTCCGTCCAAAGGCGACGCCTGGCGTTCGGTGCGGTGGTCCGCGCGAAGCGCAAGTCGCTGGGACTCTCCCAGGAAAAGCTCGCCGAGCGGGCGGGCTGCGACCGACAGTCGATCAACCGCGTCGAGAACGCGGCGTACTCGCCGTCCCTCGACCGGGTGTTCAAGCTGGCCGACGCGCTCGGCACGAGCCTGTCGGAGCTGTTCGACGAGTTCGACCGCGCGGACTCACCGGCCGCCGCCCAGCCCGGCGTGGACCGCCGGGACCCGACCCGGTCCGGGCATCCACCGGGAGACCGGGCGGCGACCGGCTGACGGTCCGGCTGCCGGCCGGACCAGCGGGGTCGACGGTGGGCCGGGATGGCAGGATGGTGAGCGTGACAACGCTGCCCGAACCCGGCACCGGCACGGCGGTCGAGGAGCGCACCGACGCCCGGCCCGACCTGCGCCCGGAGCCCGGCGACTCAGAGCGCTTCTCGCACTACGTCCCCAAGCACAAGCTGATGGAGGCGCTGGTCAACGGCACGCCGGTGCGCGCCCTCTGCGGCAAGGTGTGGACCCCGTCCCGGGACCCGAAGAAGTATCCGGTCTGCCCGGAGTGCAAGCAGATCTGGGAGAGCCTGCCACCAGGCGAGGACGGCGACCCCGACCGCTAGGCCGGCTCGGCATCGGCCTGCGCCGGGCCGACCGGCCGGCTCGGCCACTGCTGCTCGATCGTCGCGTTCAGCTCCGCGCCGAGCAGCACCGCGAGCGCGAGGACGTAGAAGAACAGCAGCGCGCCGATCGGCGCGGCGAGCGCCCCGTACGTGAAGCCCTGGCCGACCACGAAGCCGATGTACGTCCGGAGGCCGACGCTGCCGAGCAGGAAGACGACCGCGGCCAGGATCGCGCCGGGGAAGCCGCGCCGCCAGCGCAGCCGTCGCGGCGGCGCCAGATGGTAGAAGGTGACCAGGCCGAGCAGCAGGAGCCCGATCACGGTGGGCCAGTAGGCGGCGCTCACGACGGTCTCCGCGTCCGGGCGGACCGACTGCGGCAGGAGCGTGACCAACCGGCTCGGTCCGAGCACCATCACCGGCAGCAGCAGCACGCCGATGACCAGGGTCAGCAGGTAGAGGCCGAGCGCCAGCAGCCGGCTGTGCACGGCGCCGCGCAGGTCGCGCATCCCGTACGCGATCGTCACCGTGTTGACGAAGGTGGCCGTGGCGGACGAGCCGGCCCACAGGCCGATGAGGAAGCCGATGCTGACCACGCCGACGCGGCCCTCGGTGAGCACCTCGTTGACGGTCGGGGCGATGACCTGGTCGACGACGCTGGGCGTGAACGCCCGCGAGAACGCCTCCAGCAGCCTGGTCTCGATCTGGCCGACCGTCTCCTCGCCGATCAGGTTCGACAGGTAGCCGAGGCTGCCGAGCAGCGCCAGGAACAGCGGCGGCAGCGACAGCAGCTGCCAGAACGCGGCCTCCGCGGACAGCCCGAGGATCCGGTCGTCCCACGCCTTCGCCACCGTGCGGCGGATGAAGTGCACGTGCCGTTGCCTCGCCACCGGCCTCGCCGCCTCCCGTACGGCCGCCGCCGCCTTCCGCCGGCGGCGGGAGCCGCGACCGAGGACCCGGCGCACCGCCGCGGCGCCGGTGACCCCCGGCCGCCGGGTCACCGGGTCACGGGTGCCGGTCATCACCGTGAAGTGTGCCCGTCGCCGGCGGCGTGGACACGCCGGGGGAGCGCGGCGCGCCGCCTCGCCCTCGCCGTCCCCCCGGTACGGTCGTGGACCCCGGCGACCGGACGTTATAGCATCGGCGACCGGTAAGCCGGTATTGATCTGATTCGGGTGGGTTCCATGGCAGACGGGTTCGAGGTCGAGGTCGGCACGCTGGTCGCGCTGTCCGGGCAGCTCACGTCGATCGGCCAGACGGTGTCCGGCGCGCAGGACGGCCTGGAGGGGCTCGGCGACGCCCAGACCGGCGACGGTGGGCTCTCCTCGGCGGTGCACCACTTCCGGGACAAGTGGGAGTACTCGTTGAAGAAGATCGGCGAGACCGCCCAGGCGGTCGCGGAGAAGACGCAGGCCGCGGCGGACGGCTACCAGCAGACCGACGCCGCCGTCGCCGACGCCGCCGCGGGCCGGACGTGACCGCGCTCGCCGGGTCGAGCGAGATCGGCGTCGACCCGGCCGCGCCCCGCCCGCCGCTCGGGTTCCGGCTCGACGTTCCGGACGAGTTCACCGTGCTGGACCTGGACCCGGCGACCTCGGACGCGTCGATAGAGCGGTTGCTCGACGAGCGGACAGCCGCGGTGCCCGGCGCGGCGCGCCAGCGGGTCCGGGCGCGGCAGGTGCTGCAGCGGGTGGTCACCGAGCACCGGGCGGCCGGCATCCTGCTGGCCTCCTACCTGGCCGGCACCGGGGCGTCCCCCGGGGAGATGATCGGCGCCAGCCTCACCCTGGCCTGGCGCCGCTTCGCCGGCGGGATCGACCTCGACGGGCTGGTCGTCTTCTTCCGCGACGACGACCCGGCACCGGGGGAGGACCCGGCGCGGCGGGAGGTGCGCCGGATCCCGCTGCCGTACGGGGAGGCCGTCCGGGTCGCGAACCGCCAGCTCACGCCGGTGCCGCTGACCTCCCGCCGGCAGGAGGTGGTCGTCGTCCAGCACCTGGTGCCGGCGCCCGAGCCGGCGGCGGACTGGCTCGCCGTGCTGACCGCGTCGACCCCGGACGTCGCCGGCTCGCAGGACTTCGTCGGCTTCGCCGGCCGGGTCGCCGGGACGCTGCAGTTCCTCGGCGCGGACGGCCGGCCGCTGCCGCCGCCGGGGCCGCCGGCCGGGACGATCGGCTTCGTCCCGCCCGCTGAGCCGGTCAGCTCGCGGTGAGGACCTCCACGGCGACGGCGCGCAGTGCCTCGTCGTAGCGACGGGAGTGGTGGCCGCAGAAGACCAGGTCGCTGCCGCCGGTGAGGACGACGCGGGTGGTGGCGCGGGCGCCGCAGCGGTCGCAGCGGTCGGCGGCGGTCAGGATGGCGGCGCTGTCCGGGATCAGGGTCGGAGTCATGGCGGGCTCTCCCCTCTCGGCGGGCGCCGCCCTCGCGGGCTCGGCACCTGTCCACTCACGATGCCTGGTGTTTGTTCCCTCGGTGTTACGACTCGACACCAGCTCCACGGACATAATGCGCAAAAAGGAGAAGTTGGGCTAGGGTTCAGCTCAGCGGGCCGGCCGGCGAGACCGGAGGTGGGCGGGAGTGGCGAGGCGGGAGTTTCCGGCGTTGGGGTTCGACCCGGCGCCGGGGGATGTGGGTGCGGTGTCCGCGGCGGCGGGTGGGGCGGGTGCTGCGGGGCGGACCTTCGGGGATGCGTCGGCGTCGGTGTCGCGGTTGAACTCGTCGGGGTGGGCGGGGGAGGCGGCGGAGGCGTTCCGGGGTCAGTTGAAGGATCTGCCGCGGGATCTGGATCTGGCGGCGCGGTCGTTTCAGACGGCGGCGCGGGCGCTGTCGGAGTACGGCGGGGGGTTGCAGGTTCGGCAGCGGCGGGCCGGCGAGCTGGAGTTCCGGGCGGAGGAGCTGCGGCGGCGGCAGGCGGCGGCGGTCGCGGAGGTGAACCGGATCGCGGGGCGGACCGCGCCGGAGGGGTCGGCCCAGTTGGCGGAGCTGCGCTCGCAGCATGCGGCGGCGAGGTCGCGGGCGGACGGCGTCGGCGGTGAGCTGGGGCAGGTGGTCGCGGACGCGCGGCGGTTGCACGGTGAGCACGAGGCGGCGGCGGGTGCCGCGGCGCGGGCGATCCGGGACGTGGCGGACGCGCCGTACGCCGAGCCCGGGTGGCTGTCGAGAGCGTGGGACTCGGTCAAGGGGTGGATCGCCGAGAACGCCGACGTCCTGGCGTCGATCTCCACCGTGCTCAAGGGTGTGTCCGCGGTTCTCGGGGTGCTCGCGTTCGTGCCCGGCCTGCAGTTCCTGGCCCCGTTCGCGTTGCTGGCCGCCGGCGCCGCGCTGCTCATCGACGTCGGCATCAAGCTCGCCACCGGCGAAGGCTCCTGGGCGGCGATCGGCATCGACGCCGCCCTCACCCTCCTGCCCGGCGGCAAGATCCTGTCCGGACTCAAGGGCGCCCGAACCGCCGCCCGCGGCACCGACGACCTCGCCCGGGCCGCCGGCACGGTGGCGGGCCGGGGCAACCCGGTGCGCGGGCTCGGCTCGACCGCGGTGCACAGCGGCAACGCGGGCAACGCGGCCGCGCGCCGGCTGTTCCCGGAGCTCGCCGGGACCAACCCGCTGTTCCGCAGCACCGCCGTCACGTCGCGGTTCCCGCACGCGGCCGGCGCCGGCTTCCGGCAGAACTGCCAGAGCTGCGTGGTCGCCGTGGACAACCAGCTCGGCGGCAGCGCGACCTCGGCGGTCCGCCGCCTCGTCGGCTCCAAGCACGACATCTTCGCCCGGCCGCAGTGGCGCGAGCAGATCGCCGACGCGGTGGGCACGGGCAACACGTTCCAGCGGGCGGGCAGCTACGACGACGTCGTGACGCAGCTGCACAACGCCGGCGACGGGGCCCGCGGTATCGTCCACGGGATGCGGGTGGACGCGCGGGGACGGTCGGTCGCCGGACACGTCTTCAACGTCGTCAACCGCAACGGCCGGATCTACTTCCTCGACGGGCAGACCGGCAAGTTCGCCCGCCTGGAAGACTTCCGCGGCGGTCTCGAGTTCCTCCGCACGCGCTGACCGACCCGACCACGCCCGAGGAGCGCAGCCAGCGATGGACCGCACCGACGCCAGGACCGCGGCGCAGGCCGAGCTCGACCGGATGTCCTCCGCGGAGCACCCGCTGCAGCTGGTCGACGAGCAGTACGTCGCCGACGTCGGCTGGGCCTGGGTCTACGACTGGAACACCGCGCGCTACTACGAGACCGACGACATCGCCGACGCGATCGGCCCCGGCGCCGGCCCGATCGTCGTGGTCAAGGGGTCGGGGGAGACCTTCGCCCTCGGCTCCACCCCGTCGTACGACGAGCAGCTGGCCGACTACGCGAAGACCCACGACCACGGCGAGACCGCCCCGCTCGGCTGGGGCTGAGCGCCGGGCGCCGCGCGCGGCCGGCCCGGCCGCGGACCGGACACGCCGGAGCCGCCCGGACGGGGTCTCCGGGCGGCTCCAGGGGCTGGCTCTACCGGACCTGCTCGATCGGGTCCACCGACTCCTCCACCTGCACGACCTCGACCGCCACCTTGCGGATCGTGGTCTCGTACTCCCGCGCGTGATGTCCGCAGAACACCAGGTCGCCGCCGCCCGGCAGGACGACGCGGATCTTGGCCTGCGCGCGGCACCGGTCGCAGCGGTCGCCGGCCGACGGAGGCGCCGGGGAGGTCGTGGGCGTCAGGGTCGGCGTCACGGCGTTCCCTTCGAGTTGTCGGTCACGTCCCGTCCAACTACCCACGATCCGGCCTCGTTCCCGGGTTCAGCCCGACGCGAACAACGAGACCAGATCTCAGTCGAGGTAGTCGCGCAGCACCTGCGAGCGGGACGGGTGCCGCAGCTTCGACATCGTCTTGGACTCGATCTGCCGGATCCGCTCCCGGGTGACCCCGTACACCTGGCCGATCTCGTCCAGCGTGCGCGGCTGCCCGTCGGTGAGGCCGAAGCGGAGCCGGACCACGCCGGCCTCCCGCTCGGAGAGCGTCTGCAGCACCGACTGCAGCTGGTCCTGCAGCAGCGTGAAGCTCACCGCGTCGACCGCGACGACGGCCTCGGAGTCCTCGATGAAGTCGCCGAGCTGGCTGTCGCCCTCGTCGCCGATCGTCTGGTCCAGCGAGATCGGCTCCCGGGCGTACTGCTGGATCTCCAGCACCTTCTCCGGGGTGATGTCCATCTCCTTGGCCAGCTCCTCCGGGGTCGGCTCGCGGCCGAGGTCCTGGAGCAGCTCGCGCTGGATGCGGCCGAGCTTGTTGATGACCTCGACCATGTGCACCGGGATCCGGATGGTGCGGGCCTGGTCGGCCATCGCCCGGGTGATCGCCTGCCGGATCCACCAGGTGGCGTACGTGGAGAACTTGTAGCCCTTGGTGTAGTCGAACTTCTCGACCGCCCGGATCAGGCCGAGGTTGCCCTCCTGGATCAGGTCGAGGAAGGCCATGCCGCGCCCGGTGTAGCGCTTGGCGAGGGAGACCACGAGCCGCAGGTTGGCCTCGAGCAGGTGGTTCTTCGCGCGCTCGCCGTCGCGGACGATCCAGAGCAGGTCGCGGCGCAGCTGCGGGGAGACCTGCTCGCCCTTCTTGCCCGCGGTCCGGGCGTCCTCCGTGCGGCGCACCCGCTCCGCCGCGTAGAGCCCGGCCTCGATCCGCTTGGCGAGGTCGACCTCCTCCTCGGCGTTGAGCAGCGCCACCTTGCCGATCTGCTTGAGGTACGCCCGGACCGAGTCGGCGGAGGCGGTGAGCTCGGCGTCCTTGCGGGCCTGCCGCAGCGCCTCGGACTCCTCGTCCTCCTCGTCCCAGGTGAACTCCTCCGCCTCGGCCTCCTCGGTGCCCGCGCCGGCGGCGGTCAGCTCGACCGGCTCGTCGATCGCGAGTCCGTCCGCGGCCTCGGGCGGGGCACCGTCGGCCGGGGGCGCGGCGCCGGCCACCGGGGGAGCGGCGGCACCGGCCGGTTGATCGGCGCCGGCGGCGGGTTTCGGCGGCCCGCCGGCCGGCGCTCCCGCCGCCTTCCGCCGGCTGCGCTTCGCCGGGGCCGGGGCGGCGCCGGCAGCGGCGTCCGCCGCCTGCTCCGGGACCGCCGCCTGCTCCGGGACCGCGGCCAGTGCGACGCCGTCGCGGGCGGGCGCGGGCCGGGTCCGCGTGGTCTCCGCGGCAGCCTTGCCCGACCGCGCCGTCGCCCGCGTGGCGGTGCTCTTGGTCACCGTGCTGCGGGTCGAGGCCGCGGCGGCGGCGGTCCGCGCGGGGCGGCGGGTGCTGGCGGCCGTCGGCGCGACGGTGCTTCCCGAGGACGCATCAACCATGACGGTCACTCCCGAGTCGCTGAGGGTGCCCCGGACGTGCGGGTCGGGCGAGCCGGGCGGCCCCGGGTCGGCGGACGCGGGGGTGATCACGCCCGCGTGCGGGTGTCGCTCGTGTCGGCCCCGGGAGACGAGGTGCGCTGCGACGTCGCGGGTCGGGTCGGTCGCTCCGGCGCTGCTGTCGGTGCGGGGATCGGCTGCCACGAACGCCCTTTCACGAACGGTGCCTCTCCGCGGCGGGAGAGGTCGCACGACATGAACTGCCCGGGCGGGCAAGAGATTGTGGGGAGCGGGGCGGTCGTCCGGTTCGCCGGCCGGCCGTGCCCGTGCCCGTGCCAGTGTAACTTCGCGCCGGACCGCGGCGTGCCACCCGGTGCACAGCGGCCCGGTCCGACGGGGACGGATCGGCCTGCCGACACGGTGTGTGATCATCCGATGACACTCGAATGGGCGGCCGCGGGCCGGACCGGCCGAGCTTCCCGCTAGACGTTGAAGTGCTCGTGCGCGGCCAGCGCAGCGCCGACGATGCCGGCGTTGTTGAGCAGCTCCGCCGGCTTGATCGGGGTGCGGATGTTCACCAGCGGCAGCCACTTCTCGGAGCTCTTGCTGACGCCGCCGCCGACCACGAACAGGTCCGGCGAGAACAGCTTCTCCACCTGTGCCAGGTAGCGGTGGACCCGCTTGGCCCACTGCTTGAAGGAGAGCCCCTCGTTGTCCTTGGCCGCGGACGACGCCCGCTTCTCCGCGTCGTGGCCGTCGATCTCGAGGTGACCGAGCTCGGAGTTGGGGACCAGCTTCCCGTCCAGCAGCAGCGCGCTGCCGATCCCGGTGCCGAAGGTCAGCAGGATCACCACGCCGTCGACGCCCTTGGCCGCGCCGAAGCGCGCCTCGGCCAGCCCGGCGGCATCCGCGTCGTTGAGCACGGTCACGTCGCAGCCGGTGATGTCGGTGAAGACCTTGTCGACGTCGGTCCCGATCCAGCTCTTGTCCACGTTGGCCGCGCTGTGCGCGACGCCCTTCTTGATCACCGCCGGGAAGGTCGCGCCGAGGACGCCGCTCCAGCCCGCCTCGCGGACCAGTCGCGCCACCACGTCGGCCACCGCCTCGGGGGTGGACGGGTTCGGGGTCAGGTACTTGACCCGCTCCGTCGCCAGGTCGCCGCGGCTCGAGGTCGACGATGCGCGCCCTTGATGCCGCTGCCGCCGATGTCCACCCCGAACGCGGTGGTCGTCTTGTTCCGCGGGGCCCGCGGGCTTCTCGGGCTCCGCGGGCTTCTCGAGAGCATGGCCACCCTTGCCTCCCCTCCCCGACCAGGACCTTACGTGGTCACATGGTCACCATGCCCACATCCGACGGAGACGATCCCGACTTGATCGAGATCGCCGAGCGGCTCGCCCGCGGCGCCGGTGAGCTGGTTCGCGTCGGCCGTGCCGCGGCGGCGGCCCGCTCCGGACCCGGCGGCCGCCCCGGCTCGGGTGGGTCGGGCGCCGGAGCCGGCCTGGGCGTCGACGTCAAGAGCACGCCGACGGACCTGGTGACCGAGCTCGACCGCGCGTCCGAGCGGTGGCTGGTCGGGCAGCTCGCCGAGCTGCGCCCGCACGACGCGGTGCTCGGCGAGGAGGGGGCGGCGAAGGCCGGCGGCACCGGCGTGCGCTGGCTGCTCGACCCGATCGACGGCACGGTCAACTTCCTGTACGGCCTCCGCCCGTACGCGGTCTCGGTCGCGGCCGAGCGGGACGGCATCGTGGTCGCCGGTTGCGTCTACGACCCGACCTCGGGCGAGGCGTTCACCGCGCGGCGCGGAGCCGGCGCCTGGTTGGACGGGCGGCCGGTGGGTGGGCGCTGGGTCGCGCCGAGCCTGGACCGGGCGGTGGTCGGCACCGGCTTCTCCTACGACGGGGGACGGCGCGCCGGGCAGGGGCGGGTGCTCGCCGGGGTGCTGCCCCGGGTCGCGAACCTGCGCCGGCTCGGCTCGGCCGCGCTCGACCTCTGCTACGTCGCCGCCGGCCGGCTGGACGCCTACTTCGAGCAGCACCTCGAGCCGTGGGACCGGGCGGCGGGCGCGCTCGTCGCCACCGAGGCCGGCGCGGTGGTCGGCGGCCTGCGCGGCCGGCCGCCGGGCATCGTCACGGTGGCGGCGTCGCCGGCGGTCGCCGCCGAGCTCGAGGCCCTGCTGGAGGAGCTCGGAGCGGACGAGGTCTGATTCGGTAGCGTCCGGACCATGACCGTCCCCGGTGCGGACCCGGCCGTCGTCGGGCCGTACCTGGCCCGGGTGCTGGCGGAGCCGGCCTGGGCGGGCTGTGCGGTCGAGGTCATCGCCGGCGGCCGGTCCAACCTGACGTACGCGGTCAGCAGCCCGGCGGGCACCATCGTGCTGCGCCGCCCGCCGCTGCGCGCGGTGCGGCCGACCGCGCACGACATGACCCGCGAGCACCGCGTGCTGTCCGCGCTGGTCGGCACCGCGGTGCCGGTGCCCAGGCCGCTGCACCTGTGCACCGACCCCGGCGTGCTCGGCGCCCCGTTCTACGTGATGCAGCGGGTGGACGGGGTGATCGCGCGCGGCTCGCTCCCGCCCGGCTACGCGGACACGCCGGCCGAGCGGGTGGCGATGACCGCCGCCCTGGTGGACGTGCTGGCCGACCTGCACGCGGTCGACCCCGCGGCCGTGGGGCTGGCCGGCTTCGGCCGGCCGGACGGGTACCTGGCCCGGCAGCTGCGCCGCTGGCTCGGCGAGTGGCAGGCGCTGCGGGACGCCGACCGCCCGGCCGTCGACGCGCTGGCGGCCGAGCTGGCCGACCGGCTGCCGGACGCGCCGGGCGGCCCGGTCGTGCACGGCGACTACCGGCTGGACAACGTCGTGCTGGACCCGGCCGACCCCGGGCGGGTGACCGCGGTGCTGGACTGGGAGATGTCCACCCTCGGCGACCCGCTCGCCGACCTCGGCCTGCTGCTCGTCTACTGGCAGCAGGGCCGGGCCGGTGACGCGGCCGTGGTGACGCCGTCGGTGACGGCGCTGCCCGGGTTCCCCAGCCGCGGCGACGTGGTGGCCCGCTACGCCGGCCGCACCGGGCGGGACGTCTCGGCGCTGCCCTGGTACGTGGCGTTCGGCTTCTTCAAGCTCGCCGTGGTGGTCGCCGGGATCCTGGCCCGGCACCGGGCCGGCGCGATGGCCGACAACAGCGACGGCGGGCTGGCCCGGGTGATCGATCCGCTCGCCGACAGCGGCCGGGCCGCGCTGAGCCGCCCCGACCTGGACTGACGCCACCCGGCCGTCGCGGATACCCGCGCGCCGCGACGATCCGGCAGCTACCCTCAGTCCCATGGGGACCGCGCTCAGTGCGGTGGTAAAGGCTCTCGCGGCCGGACCGGCGCCGTGGCGGCGCTGAGCCCGCTGGGGCGGGTGCCCGCGCGGCGACAGCGTCTCCGGCGCCCGCGCCGCCGCTACCGGCTGCGGTTCCGCCGCGCCATCCCCGCCCTGGTCATGATCATCGGACTGTCGGCGCTGGCCGGGTCGGTCTGGCTGCGGGTGCTCGACCGGGTGGACGCCGGCGCGGCCGGCGCCGCCGGTGCGACGGCGTGCGGACCCGGGACGGCGGCGGCCGGCCCGCTCGACCCGCGCCGGATCCAGGTCCGGGTCTACAACAGCACCGACCGGGAGGGCCTCGCCCGGTCCGTCGCCGACCAGCTGCGCGGCCGCAGGTTCGCCGTGATCGCCACCGCCAACGACCCGCTGGTCGACATCCGGCAGGTCAGCGGTTCTGCCGAGGTCCGCCACGGCCCCGCGGGCGCCAAGCAGGCGGAGGTGGTCCGCCGGCAGGTGCCGGGAGCGAAGCTCTACCGCGACGTCCGCGCCGACGCCGTCGTCGACCTCGCGCTCGGTCCCGGCTACCGCCGGCTGTCCACTCCGGCCGAGCTGGCCAAGAGGCAGCGGGCGCAGGGGCTCGTCGCGCCGGCCACCGCGGCGCCGCTGCCGGCCTGCTGATCCCCGCGCCGATGGTGGTCCTGGACTTCCGGCCCAGCCGGGACGGCTTCCGCTTCGGCAACTCGTGGCCGCGCGGGGCGCCGGTCCGGTTCGCCGGGCTCGCCCTCGGCCGGGTGCACGGCGGCCTGTGCGGCGGCATGGCGTACGCGGCCAGGCAGGCCTGGCTGGCCGGCGAGCCGCTGCCCGCGGACAGCGCCGCCCCGGCCGGCGGCCCGCTCGCCGACCGGCTGTGGCGGGCGCAGCTGGCGAGCCTCGGACTGCCGCTCGGGCCGCTGCGCTACCTGTGGTTCCAGCTGCCGGCGGTGGGCGACCGGCGCCGGCACCGGCTCACGCTGACCAGGGGGCTGCCGGGGGTGCGGGGCTCGCTCGCCGCCGGGCGGCCGCCGCTGGTCGGGCTGGTCCGCGCCGTCTCCTGGGACCCGCGTCGGGTCGTCGAGCACCACGTCGTGCTCGGCTACGGGCTGGCGGAGCGGGCCGGCGGCGGGGCGGAGGTCGCGATCTACGACCCCAACCACCCGGGCGACGACTCGGTCCGGCTCGTCGTCGCGGCCGGACGGGACCGTCACGCACACCGGCGGGAGCCCGGTCGCCGCCTTCGCCGTCGTGGGCTGACTCGTCCCGCGGGCGGGCACGGTCCTGGGCGACAGCCGGTCGAGCCGGCCCGGCGGAGGCGGCCGCACCGGGCTCCGCGTCACCGCCGCGGGCTGGACCGCATCGCCCGGGCGATCTCCCGCCAGCGGCGGCGCTGCTCGGCCCGCAGCCGCGCGTCGTAGCGGTCCCGCAGCCACGCCACCTCCCGCTCCAGCTTCGCGTGGCTGGCGACCCGGCGCGCGGACAGCGTCCCGGCGGCGACGGCGGCGGTGACCGCGCAGCCCGGCTCGTCGACGTGCCGGCAGTCCCGGAAGCGGCACCGGCCGGCCAGCTCGGCCACGTCGGCGAAGGCGCGCTCCAGGCCCTCGTCGGACTCCCACAGCTGCACCCCCCGCAGGCCGGGCGTGTCCACGAGCGGACCCAGGCCGGGCAGCAGGACCAGCTGCCGCGCGACGGTCGTGTGCCGTCCCTTGCCGGTGTGCCCGACGTCGGCGACCCGGGCGACGTCGGTGCCGGCCAGCGCGTTCAGCAGGCTGGACTTGCCGGCACCGGACACGCCGAGCAGGGCGGACGTACGGCCGGGACGCAGGTGGCCGCGCAGCTCGTCCAGCCCGCGGCCGTCGGCGGTGCTGGTCAGCAGCACCGGCGCGGCCAGCGCGGTCTCGGCCACCTCGTCGCGTTCGGACTCCGCGGTGCGGGACAGGTCGGCCTTGGTCAGCACGACCACCGGCTGGGCACCGGAGTCCCAGGCGACCGCGAGCATCCGGTCCAGCCGGGCCGGGCTCGGCGCCGACGCGAGCGAGACCACCACCAGCACGACGTCGACGTTCGCGGCGAGCACCTGCCGGGCGGCCGACCGCCGGCCGAAGCCGCGGACCAGCTCGGTCCGGCGGGGCAGCACCTCGAGGATGGCCGGGAAGCCGGCCGCGGTCGCCGTGCGGGCGCGGTCGTCCGCGCCGGTCCCGTCGGGTGGGTCGCCGTCCAGGAGCACCCAGTCGCCGGCGACGAGCGGCACGCCGGCGGGCCCGAGCATCCGGACCTCGCCGCGGTCGGCGGTGAGCCGGACGTGGCCGGCGTCGGTGCGGGTGACCCGGGCCGGCACGGCGTCGGGTCGACCCGCGGCGAGCGCCGCCCAGCTCTCGTCCCAGCCCAGCTCCGCGAGCACGTCACACCTCCGGCCGACACCTCCCGCGCGCCGCTGCCCAGCGGCCCATGACCGGCACGGTAACGTTCCGCGGCCGCCGCGCCGAAGGGGTTTACGACCAGTTCGCCCCGGCCGCGCCCGGCGGGCACAAAACCGCGCGCCGATGCGTTGCCCGCACGCCACCCGCACGACCCTCAGGAGTGACCACAGCATGGCTACCGACTACGACGCACCTCGCCGCAGCGAGGTCGACGAGCTTGGGGAGGACTCTCTCGAGGAGCTGAAGGCCCGGCGTGCCGAGGCCCAGTCCGGCTCCATCGACGTGGACGAGGCCGAGCTCAACGAGAATCTGGAGCTGCCCGGGGCGGACCTGTCCGGTGAGGAGCTCACCGTCCGGGTGCTGCCGAAGCAGGAGGACGAGTTCACCTGCTCGAGCTGCTTCCTGGTCCACCACCGCAGCCGGCTGGCCGGCGAGCGCAACGGTCAGCCCGTGTGCCGCGACTGCGCGGCCTGACCAGGGGTATCGCCCCATCGTGCTCCCAGTGCCCCGCCGTCGTCCCGGACGCCGGTACCGCGGGCGACCGGCTGACGGCGCGGTCGGGCCCGCCGCCGCTGTCGACCGCTGGCGACCCGGCTCGCGGCGACGCGCCGGCGGTCGCCGGTCCCGCCGGCCCGCCGGCCGGCGACCGGGCGACCCGGGCGACCCGGCGGCGAGCGCGCGGGCCGCTGGGCTGGGCGAGCTGGTCGCCCGGATCGCCGACGAGCCCGCCGACCGGCGCGGAACGTTCACGGCCCTGATCCGCGGACTGGCGTCGGCTGCCCGCGGCGCCGGTGGGGGCGTCCGCAACGTCGCCCAGATGCTGGCCGACGTGGTCGCCGACGCGGCGCCGCGCATCCGCATCCGGGACGCGGCCACCCTCCGGGACCACCACCCCGGCCGCACCGACGACGAGATCGCCGACGCGCTCGTCCGCAACGCCGCGCGGGCGACCGCGGCTTTCGGCGCCGGGGTCGGGGCGATGGCGGCAGTCGAGTTCCTCGCCCCGGCCACCTACCTGGCCGTGCCGGTCCAGCTCGCCGCGGAGACGGTCGCGGTGGCCGCGGTCGAGATCAAGCTCGTCGCCGAGCTGCACGAGATCCACGGCGAGCCGGCGCCGGGCTCCGCCGGCCAGCGCGGCTCCACGTACCTGATGAGCTGGGTCAACCAGCGCGCTCTGGACCCGGCGGCCGGCGCGGCCGGACTGTCCGCCGTGCTCGGCTACGCCGCCAAGCGCGAGCTGCAGACCGCGCTGTCCCGCCGGATGGGGCGCGGCCTGGCGAAGCTGGCGCCGTTCCTCGCCGGAGCGGTGGCCGGCGGCGCCGTGAACCGCCGGGCCACCCGCGGCGTCGGCGAGAAGGTCACCGCCGAGTTGCGCGGCCGCCGGGACGGCCGCCGCACGCTGCCCGGGTGAGCCGGCGCGCCGCCGCTGGTCGCCGCTGCTCGATGCGTCGGGCGCGGCCCGGCGACCCCTGGACGGGCGTCGCCACCGCCTGCCCGAGCCGGCCTGCGGCGGCGCAGCCGCCTCCGTTCGCGGCGGACTCCCGGCACCGGGTCCACCGCCAGGCTCCCCGCTCCCGGCGGGAGCCGCGGGCTCGGGTCGGGACCGCCGCCCGGGTAGCCTGCCCGTCGTGCCGCAACCCGTACCACCGCCCGCCGGCGACCAGCCGGTCGTGGTTCTGGTCCAGCGCCTGGACCCGACGGTCCCGCTCCCGGCGTACGCACTGCCCGGCGACGCCGGGGCCGACGTGGTGACCACCGTCGACGCCGAGCTCGCCCCGGGCGAGCGCGCCGTGCTGCCGACCGGCCTGGCGCTGGCGCTGCCGGAGGGGTACGCGGCCTTCGTGCATCCGCGCTCCGGTCTCGCCGCGCGCTGTGGCATGTCGCTGGTGAACGCGCCGGGCACCGTCGACTCGGGGTACCGCGGCGAGGTGAAGGTGATCGTCATCAACCACGACCCGGTGCAGCCGCTGCGGCTCGCGCGCGGCGACCGGATCGCGCAGCTGGTGCTGCAGCGGGTGGAGCGGGCCGTCTTCCGGGCCGTCGACGTGCTGCCCGGGTCCGAGCGCGGCTCCGGAGGGCACGGGTCCACCGGGGGGCACGCCCGGCTCGGCGCGCCGGCGCCCGCGGTCTCCGCCGGGGGCGCGTGATGGCGCTCGGCCGCCGCACCCGCCGCTCGGAGCGGGCGAAGCTGGACGCGACCCCGCCCTGGGCCACCGAGCGGGACCGGGACACCGAGCCGACCACCGGCCCGTACGACGAGGCGGACGCGCCCGACGACGAGCTGGAGCGACTCGACCTCGGTGCGCTGCGGATACCCGTCGTGGCCGGTGTCGAGGTACGGGTCGACGTGAGCCCGGAGGGGCAGGTCGTCGCCGCCACCCTGTCCTACGGCGGGAGCGAGGCCCAGATCGGGGTCTTCGCGGCACCGCGGACGGCCGGCATCTGGGACGAGATCCGCGCGGAGATCCGGGGCTCGATCGCCTCGCAGGGCGGCACCGCCCAGGACCGGGACGGCCGCTTCGGCACCGAGCTGGCCGGCCGGGTACCCGTGCAGGGCGGCTTCCAGGCGGTGCGGTTCGTCGGGGTGGACGGCCCGCGCTGGTTCGTCCGCGCGCTGTTCACCGGCGCGGCGGCGACCGATCCGGCGAGGGCGGCCGCGCTGGAGGACGCCGTGCGCAACATCGTGGTGGTCCGCGGCAGCTCGCCGATGCCGGTCCGCGACCCGCTGCCGCTGCAGCTGCCCAAGGAGGTCGCCGACCAGGCCGAGCACGCGCACGGCGCCCACGCGGCACCCGAGCGCGACTCCCACGACTCCAACGCGGTCGGCTCGGACGCCGACCCGGACGCCGACCCGGAGGCCGATCCGGACGCCGATCTCGACCTCGAGCCGGAGCCTGCTCCGGAGGCGGCGCGACCCGTGACCGGACGGCGCCGCGGCGACCGCCGCCGTCGCCGCTGAGCCGCCGGCCAGTCCGGCTGGCGCCGGTCCGGCCCGCCGAGAACGGACGCCTAGCGAGGACGCTCAGCCCGGCGCCGAGTCCGGCCGGCGCCAGTCTGGCCGGCCGGAAACGGACGCGTAGCGAGGACGCTCAGCCGGCGCCAGTCGGCCCGCCGGAACGGACGCGTAGCGAGGACGCTCAGCCGGCGCCAAGGTGCGGGTTGTGCGGCGTGGACCGTCAAGGCGGCGCTACCGGAACCGCACCGGGTGCCACGCGGGACAGGGCGCGGAGGGCGGCCGAGCCGAGGACCGAACGGTCCGGGGCGAGGTCGGCGAGGCGGAGCCGAGCCAGCGTGGCGCGGGGGAGCAGCGCGACCCACCTCTCGCCGACGGCGAGCGGGTGCAACGGGTCGTCGACGAAGGAGACGACCCCGACCGGGAGGTCGAGCGACCCCAGCTCGTCCGGCGCCGGTCCGCAGGACGCGGCCGCCGCCTGCAGGGTCGCCGCCAGCCGGTCGCCGTAGCCCGGCCACGCCGCCGCCAGCTCGTCCGCGACCCACGGCACGCCGGCGCGCGCGGCCCGGGAGAGCGCCTCGGTCACTCCCAACCGCGCCACCTCGCCCGCTGCGGCCGCGGTGGCCGCGGCGACGACCCCCGGCGTCCCGGTCCACGCCGGCAGCGCCAGCAGCAGCCCGTCCAGCCGGGCCGCCCCGCCGGAGCGGTCCGGGTCGGCGCCGGCCGACGCGGCCCACCGCGCCGCCACGTGCGCGCCGAGGGAGACGCCGCCGACGATCCCCAGCCGCGGCCCGTACGCCCGCCGCGCCGCGTCCAGGATCCCGAATGCCGCCTCGACCACGGCCGGACCCGGCGTCGGCGCGCCGGCCACCAGCTCGTACCCTGCCGCCTCCAGCGGCCGCCGGAAGGCGCGGCTGACGAAGTCCGCCGACGATCCCGCACCCGGCAACAGCACCGCGACCCGCCGTCCCCCGCACACGGCGCCATCTTGGCGGATCCGCGCGGCCGGGGCAGCATCCGCGCCCGCCGAGCCGTCCGGTCGAGATGGCCTACCCTGGACCCGTGAGTGAGACGCCCGCCCCGCCGCGCAACGGCTGGCTCGGCCGGCTCGTGCGCCGGCTGACCGAGGACGAGCAGGAGCTCGACGCCGAGGACCTGCGCGGCGACGTGGTCGTGGCCGGCGCCAGGCCGGTCGCCACCTGCGGCCAGGGCGAGCCGGTCACCGTCGCCGGCCGGCTTCGCTCGGTGGTCTACACCCCGCGCGAGACGGTCCCGACCGTCGACGCCGAGCTCTTCGACGGCTCCGGCTCCGTGCACCTGATCTGGCTCGGCCGCCGCCGCATCCCGGGCATCGAGCCGGGCCGCGCGCTGGTCGCCCGCGGCCGGGTGGCCGAGCACGACGGCACGAAGGCGATCTTCAACCCGTGGTACGAGCTGAAGCCGGTGGGCGCGTGACGGCTGCGGGCGGCCAGCGGGACGACGACGCCGTCCCAGCGCAGCGCCCGAGGCCGCTGCTGGTCGAGTCCATCGGCGGCTGGCGTGGCCTGGTGGACAGCGGCCTGCCCGTGGTCGTGTTCGTCGCGGTCAACGCCGCCGCCGGCCTGACCGCCGCGATCTGGGCGGCGGTCGCCTCGGGCGTGCTGCTCCTCGTGCTGCGGCTGGCCCGCCGGGAGAGCGTCCAGCAGGCGGTCAGCGGCTTCCTCGGCGTCGCCCTGGCCGCGTACATCGCCTCCCGGACCGGGGAGGCCAGGGGCTTCTTCCTGCTCGGCATCTGGGCGAGCTTCGGCTACGCGGGGCTGTTCGCGGCGTCCGTGCTGGCCAGGTGGCCGCTCGTCGGGGTGATCTGGGAGTACGTCGACGGGGTCGGCGGGCAGTGGCGGCGGGACCGGGCGCTGATGCGGGTCTACACCTGGACGACGCTGGTCTGGGTGGGGGTCTTCCTCTCCCGCGGCCTGGTGCAGCGGTTCCTGTACGAGGAGGACCGCACCGGCTGGCTCGCGGTCGCCCGGCTCGCGATGGGCTACCCGCTGACCGTCGGGGCGCTGGCAGTCACCGTGATCGCGGTACGCCGGGTGCGCCGGGCGACCGGACCACGGCACGAGGTGCCGGCGGACCGGAGCGACCCGGCGCGGGCCGCCGACGTGGCCGACCGGGTCGCCGGCGACCGCGCCCCGTCCGAGCCGGCGCGCGGCACGACCCAGCCGTACGGCTGACCCCGGCTGCTCGCCAGTGGCGAGTGAGTAGTTCCGGCGTCGAGTGCGCAGTTCGGCAGTCGAGTGAGACGCTGCTGGTGCTCACTCGGGGTCCGAAGTGCTCACTCGGGGTCCGAAGTGCTCACTCGCCCGGGCCGCTCCGGTGGCTCAGCAGGCCTCGGGTCCGCAGACCAGCTCGCGCAGGCTGGGCTCCACGTCCTGCACCGCGACGAAGAGCAGCTCGTCGCCCGCCTCGAGCGGCTCGTCCGGCTCCGGCACGACCACCCGGTGGCCGCGCACGATGGCCACCAGCGCGGCGTCCCGCGGGAGCGTCACATCACGGACCGGGTGGCCGACCACCGGCGCCGTGTCCGGCAGCGTGATCTCGACCAGGTTGGCCTCGCCCTGCCGGAAGGTCATCAGCCGCACCAGGTCGCCGACCGACACCGCCTCCTCGACCAGCGCGGCCAGCACCCGCGGCGTCGACACCGCGACGTCCACGCCCCACGCCTCGGTGAACAGCCACTCGTTGTTCGGGTGGTTGATCCGCGCCACCACCCGGCGCACCGCGAACTCGGTCTTGGCCAGCAGCGACACGACCAGGTTCACCTTGTCGTCGCCGGTGGTCGAGATGACCACGTCGCAGTCCTGCAGGCGGGCCTCCTCCAGCGACGCCAGCTCGGCGGCGTCCGCGGTCAGCCACTCGGCCGCCGGCACCTGCCCCGGGTCGACCTTGCCCGGGTCGCGGTCGATCAGCATGACCGCGTGCCCGTTGCCGATCAGCTCCCGGGCGATGGACCGGCCGACCCCGCCCGCCCCGGCGATCGCGACCCGCATCAGGAGCCCTCCCCGACCGGCGGCGTGGCGGCGATCTGCTCGACCGCGTCCGCGACGTCGTCGGTCACCAGCACGTGCACCTGGTCGCCGTCCTGCAGCACGGTCGACGCGGTCGGCAGCATGCCCTTGCCGAACCGGGTCACGAACGCGACCCGGGCCCCGCTGGCCCGCTCCAGCTCGTCGACCCGCCGTCCGATCCAGCCCTCGTGCACCGCCTCCTGCATGAGTGCGACCGCGCCGGACGGGTCCCGCCAGTCCTCGACGTGCTTGTCGCCGAGCAGCACGGACAGCAGCCGGTGGGTCGTCCACGGGACGGTGGCCACGGTCGGGATGCCCAGCCGCTCGTACACCTCGGCGCGCTTGGGGTCGTAGATCCGGGCGACCACGTGCGCGACCCCGAAGGTCTCCCGGGCCACCCGGGCGGAGATGATGTTGGAGTTGTCCCCGCTGCTCACGGCGGCGAACGCGCCGGCCCGGTCGATCCCCGCCTTCGCCAGCGTGCTGCGCTCGAAGCCGACGCCGGTGACCTGGTCGCCGGAGAAGTCCGGGCCGAGCCGCCGGAAGGCCGCCGGGTTCTGGTCGATGATCGACACGGAGTGCCCGAGACGCTCCAGATTCCGGGCGAGACTGGACCCGACCCGGCCGCAGCCCATGACCACGATGTGCACGGCGCCGACGCTACCGAACGCCGGGAAAGGTCGCCGCCCCGCCGTACGATCGGGCCGTGTCGCTGCTGACGAGGGTCACCAAGCGCCTGGTGATCGGCCGTCCGGTCCGCAGCGACCGGCTCGGCGAGGCGGCGCTGTCCAAGCGGATCGCGCTGCCGATCTTCGCCAGCGACGCGCTGTCCTCGGTGACGTACGCGACGCAGGAGATCCTGCTGGTGCTGTCCCTGGCCGGCGTCGCCTTCCTGTGGGCCGCGCCGTGGGTGGCGGTGGCGATCGTGCTGCTGTTCGCGATCGTGGTCGCGTCCTACCGCCAGGTCGTGCGGGCGTACCCGTCCGGCGGCGGCGACTACGAGGTGGCGACGAAGAACCTGGGCCGGTTCGCCGGGCCTGACGGTCGCGAGCGCGCTGCTGGTCGACTACGTGCTGACCGTCGCGGTGTCCGTCTCGGCCGGCGTCGACAACATCATCTCCGCGTTCCCGGGCCTCAACCCCGCCCGGGTCGGCATCGCGCTGGCCCTGGTCGCCCTGCTCGCCGCCGCCAACCTGCGGGGGGTGCGCGAGTCCGGCACGGCCTTCGCCGTCCCGACGTACCTGTTCACCGCGGGCGTGCTGGTGATGATCGTCACCGGCCTGCTGCGCGCGGCGTTCGGCGACCCGCCGCAGGCCGAGAGCGCCGAGTGGACCATCGAGCCGGAGCCGGGCTACACCGCGCTGGCCGGCCTGGCGCTGCTCTTCTTCGTGCTGCGTGCCTTCTCCTCCGGGTGCACCGCGCTGACCGGCATCGAGGCCATCGCCAACGGCGTGCCGGCCTTCCGGCCGCCGAAGAGCCGCAACGCGGCGACCACGCTGGCCCTGCTCGGCGTGCTGGCCATCACCATGTTCAGCGGGATCACCGCGCTGGCGCTGGTCGCCGACGTGCACATCTCGGAGAACACCTGCGACCTGGTCGGCTTCCCCGGCGACTGCGCGACCGACCCGCAGCGGACGGTCATCGCGCAGCTCGGCGCGGCGGTCTTCGGCGGCGACTCCTCCATCGGCTTCTTCTACATCCAGGCCGCCGCCGCACTGATCCTGGTGCTGGCCGCCAACACCGCCTTCAACGGCTTCCCGCTGCTCGGCTCGGTGCTCGCGCAGGACCGCTACCTGCCGCGGCAGCTGCACACCCGCGGCGACCGGCTGGTCTTCTCCAACGGCATCCTGGTGCTGTCCGGCTTCGCGATGCTGCTGATCTGGGCGTTCGACGCGTCGGTCACCCGGCTCATCCAGCTCTACATCATCGGCGTGTTCACCTCGTTCACGCTCGGCCAGTGGGGGATGGTCCGGCACTGGAACCGCGCGCTGTCGACCGAGCGGGACCCTCAGCAGCGGCGCACGATGATCCGCTCCCGGGGGATCAACGCCGTCGGCGGCACCGTCACCAGCGTGGTGCTGGTGATCGTGACGGTGGAGAAGTTCCTGCTCGGGGCGTGGATCGTCGTGGTCGCGATGCCGATCATCTTCTGGACGATGCGCTCGATCAACCGGCACTACACCTCCGTGTCCGAGGAGCTGGTGCCGGACGACGAGGGCGCGATGCTGCCGAGCCGGGTGCACGCGGTGGTGCTGGTCTCCAAGCTGCACAAGCCGACCCTGCGCGCGCTGGCGTACGCGCGGGCAACCCGCCCGGACACGCTCACCGCGCTCACCGTCAACGTCGACGACGACGACACCCGGGCGCTGCAGGAGGAGTGGGACCGGCGCGGGCTCCCGGTCCGGCTGACCGTGCTGGAGTCGCCGTACCGGGAGATCACCAGGCCGGTCCTGGCCTTCGTCAAGCGGCTGCGGCGGGAGACCCCGCGGGACGTGGTGGCGGTCTTCGTCCCGGAGTACGTGGTGGGCCACTGGTGGGAGCACATCCTGCACAACCAGAGCGCGCTGCGGCTGAAGGGCCGGCTGCTGTTCACGCCGGGGGTGATGGTCACCAGCGTGCCCTGGCAGCTGCACTCCTCCGACCGGGCGGCGCGGCGGCCGGAGCGGGCGCAGCCGGGGGCGGCGCGGCGGGGGATCGGCACCGCCGGCGCGCCGGCCGAGTCGCCGTACCCGGCGGACGCCGGCGGCGGTCCCGACGACGTCGCCGTCGACGCGGCGGTGCCGGGCCGGCCGGAGCCGCCGGGCGCCGCCCCGGTGGGTGCCGGCCGGGACCCCGGCCCGTGAGCGCGCCCTCGGGGCCGGCGGACCGGCGCGGGCCGGCGGCGGGGTGGTGGGGGTGACGGGGTCCACCGGGGCGGAGGTGCGCGGGCAGCGGCGGCGCGGCCGCCCGCGGTCGCCGCAGCGGCAGGGACCCTGGCTGGGCCGCGAGCTCGAGGTGGAGGTGGGCCCGGTCGCGCACGGCGGGCACTGCGTCGCCCGGCACGAGGGTCGGGTGCTCTTCGTCCGGCACACGCTGCCCGGCGAGCGGGTGGTCGCCCTGGTGACCGAGGACGGCGGCGGGTCGTACTGCCGCGCGGACGCGGTCCGGGTGCTGGCCGCCTCGCCGGACCGGGTCAGCCCGCCGTGCCCGCACGCCGGGCCGGGCCGGTGCGGCGGCTGCGACTGGCAGCACGCGACCGGCGCGGCGCAGCGGGCCGGCAAGGCGGCCGTCGTGCGCGAGCAGCTGGCCCGGCTGGCCCGGCTGCCGGACGTGCCGGTGCTCGTCGAGCCGCTGCCCGCCACCCGTCCGGCCGGCGACGACCTGGCCGGCGACGACCGGCCGGCGACGACCTGGCCGGCGACGACGGCGGCCGGCGGCGCAGCCGGGGCCGCCCGGGCCGGCGCGGCCGGGTCGGGCGGGGAGCTCGCGGGACGTCCCGCGGCATCGGCGCAGGACGGCCTGCTCGGCTGGCGGACCCGGGTGCGCTTCGCGGTGGACGCGGACGGCCGGACCGGGCTGCGCAGGCACCGCTCGCACGAGCTGGAGCCCGTCCGGCACTGCCCGCTCGGCACCGACCGCGTCACCGCCGCCGGGGTCGGCGACCGGCGCTGGCCGGGCGTGGCCGAGGTCGAGGTGGCGGCCTCCACCGGCGGCGACACCACGGTCCTCGCCGACGGCGCGGTGGTGACCGGCCCGCAGCGGGTCCGGGAGATCGCGGCCGGCCGGGAGTGGCGGGCCGCCGCGACCGGCTTCTGGCAGGTCCACCCCGCCGCCGCGGACGCGCTGGCCGCCTGCGCGCTCGGCTTCCTGCGGCCGCGACCCGGGGAGGCCGCGCTGGACCTGTACGCCGGCGCCGGGCTCTTCGCCCGCCTGCTCGCCGACGCGGTCGGCCCGACCGGCCAGGTGGTGGCCGTCGAGGCCGATCCCACCGCGGCCGCGGACGCCGAGGCCAACCTGGCCGGCGCCGCCGCCGACGTCCGGGTCCGCCGGTCCCGGGTCACGCCCGGCCTGCTCGGCGGCCTCGGCATCCACCCGCAGGTCGTCGTGCTCGACCCGCCGCGCGCCGGCGCCGGGCGGGACGTCATGGCCGCGCTGGTGCGGCTGGCTCCGCGCGCCATCGCCTACGTCGCGTGCGACCCGGCCTCGTTCGCCCGCGACCTGCGGGTGGCCCTCGACGCCGGCTGGGAGCTGCGCGCGCTGCGCGCCTTCGACTGCTTTCCGATGACCCACCACGTGGAGACCGTGGCCCTGCTGGGCCAGCCCGAGGAGCGGGCACGGTGAGCGAGGAGCGGGCACGGTGAGCGAGCGCGAGAGCTCGCAGCGCGAGCGGGCACTGCCCCGGCTCCTGACCGTCCCCGACCCGGCCCTGGTGGTGCTCGTCGGCGTCGCCGGCTCGGGCAAGTCCACCTTCGCCCGCCGGGTCTTCGCGCCCACCCAGGTGCTGTCCACCGACGCGTTCCGGGCGATGCTGACCGACGACGGCGGCGACCAGTCCGCCGGCCGGTCCGCATTCGAGCTGGTGCACCGGGTCGCGGCGCTGCGGCTGCAGCGCGGCCGGCTCACCGTCGTGGACGCCACCAACACCTGGCCGGACGCCCGTGCCGACCTGGTCGAGCTCGCCCGCGCGCACCGCGTGCCGGCCGTCGCGGTCGTGCTGGACGTGGCGCCGCGGGTCTGCGCCGCGCGCAACCGGTCCCGCCAGGACCGGCCGCCGGTGCCCGGGACCGCACTGCGCGGCCAGCGTGGCCGGCTCCGCCGCGCCCTGTCGACGCTGCCGGACGAGGGCTTCTCGGTGGTGCACGTGCTCACCGACGAGCAGGCCGCCACCGCGACGGTCGAGCTGGAGCGGGCGCCGGAGTGGGCACCGTGAGCGCCCAGCCGGTGCCACCGCAGTGGCCGGCGCAGGTCCACCCGCCCGGCACGCCGGAGTGGGAACGCAGCGCGGTCGGCTGGCTGTTCGACCAGGTGCCGGGGGAGTGGCGGGCGTACGACGTGCTCCGCCGGCACCCGACGCTGCTCGCCCGGCTCGCCGCGGCGCAGGTCGCCGCCTCGCTGGAGGCGGCCCGGACGGGGTGGCGGACGCTGCGCCGCGACGTCGGCCGGGACCTGCCACCGGAGGTCGTCGAGGAGGCGGTCGGCGCGTACGAGCTGCTGGGCGCCCAGCTGGCCGAGCTCGCCCGGCAGGTCGCCGCGGTCGAGGAGGCGCTGCGCGGGCACACCTGGATCCCGGGCGCCGGCCGCTGGGCGGGCGCCCCCGGAACGCCCCCGCCCGACCGGTGGAGCCCGCGGCAGTGACGCGGTCGGCACCGGTTCCGGCCGCGGGGCCGGGCGGTCGCCCTTAGGCTGGTCCGGTGACGTCCCTCCTGGAGCAGGTGCGCTCGCCGGCCGACCTCCGCCGCCTGGACCCCGGCCAGCTACCGCGGCTCGCCGCGGAGATCCGCGACTTCCTGGTGCAGAAGGTCTCCCGCACCGGGGGCCACCTGGGTCCCAACCTGGGCGCGGTCGAGCTCACCATCGCGCTGCACCGGGTGTTCGACTCGCCGCACGACCGGATCGTCTGGGACACCGGCCACCAGGCGTACGTGCACAAGCTGCTGACCGGGCGGCAGGACGGCTTCGACCGGCTGCGCCAGCGCGGCGGCCTGTCCGGCTACCCGAGCCGGGCCGAGTCCGAGCACGACCTGGTGGAGAACTCGCACGCCTCCACCGCCCTGTCGTACGCGGACGGCCTGGCCAAGGCGTACACGCTGCGCGGGGAGCAGCGGCACGTGGTGGCGGTGGTCGGCGACGGCGCGCTGACCGGCGGCATGTGCTGGGAGGCGCTGAACAACATCGCCGGCGCCGACCGCCCGGTGGTGATCGTCGTCAACGACAACGGCCGGTCGTACTCGCCGACCATCGGCGGGCTGGCCGACCACCTGGCCACGCTGCGGCTGCAGCCCGGCTACGAGCGGGCGCTGGAGCTGATCCGGGAGACGCTGTCGCGCACCCCGCTGGTCGGGCCGCCGCTGTACGACGCGCTGCACGGGATCAAGAGGGGACTCAAGGACGCCATCGCCCCGCAGGGGCTCTTCGAGGACCTCGGGCTGAAGTACGTGGGTCCGGTCGACGGGCACGACGAGGCCGCGGTGGAGTCCGCGCTCACCCGGGCCCGGGACTTCGGCCGCCCGGTGATCGTGCACTGCGTGACCCGCAAGGGCTTCGGCTACGCCCCGGCGGAGGCGGACGCGGCCGACTGCATGCACAGCCCGTCGAGCGCGTTCGACTCGGTGACCGGCCTCCCGCTGGCGGCCGCCGGCCGGCGCGGGACCGACGTCTTCTCCGAGGAGATGGTCCGGATCGGCGCCGAGCGGGCGGACGTGGTCGCGATCACCGCGGCGATGCTGCACCCGACCGGCCTGGCCGCGTTCGCGGAGGCGTACCCGGACCGCTGCTTCGACGTGGGCATCGCCGAGCAGCACGCGGTCACCTCGGCGGCCGGGCTGGCGATGGGGGGGCTGCACCCGGTCGTCGCGGTCTACGCGACCTTCCTGAACCGGGCCTTCGACCAGGTGCTGATGGACGTCGCGCTGCACGGCCTGGCGGTCACCTTCGTGCTGGACCGGGCCGGCCTCACCGGCGACGACGGGCCGTCCCACAACGGCATGTGGGACCTGTCCATCCTCGGGGTGGTGCCGGGTGTCCGGATCGCCGCGCCGCGGGACGGGGCGACGCTGCGGGAGGAGCTGGCCGAGGCGGTGGCGTACGAGCAGGGCCCGACGGTGGTCCGCTTCCCGAAGACGCCGCTGGGGCCGGACCTGCCCGCCGTCCGCCGGGACGGCGGGGTGGACGTGCTGCGGGAGGCACCCGCGGCGGACCTGCTCCTGGTCGCGGTCGGCGCGACCGCCGAGGCCGCCCTGGAGGTCGCCGACCGGGTGGCCGCCGAGGGCATCGTGGCCACCGTCGTCGACCCGCGCTGGGTGACCCCGGTCGACCCGGCGCTGCTGGCGCTCGCCGCCCGGCACCGGCTGGTGGTCACGGTCGAGGACGGCGTCGTCGCCGGCGGGGTCGGCAGCCGGCTGTCCCAGGCGCTGCGGTCGGCCGGGATAGACGTCCCGACCCGCGACCTCGGCGTGCCGGCCCGCTTCCTCGAGCAGGGCAAGGTCGCCGCGATCCGCGCCGAGATCGGCCTCACCGCGCAGGACGTCGCCCGCCAGCTGGTCGGCTGGGCCGCCGGCCTCGACCGCACGCAGCCGGCCTGGACCGGGCCGAGCCGGGTCACGCCCTCCGCCGCCGAGTGACGCCGTCCACCGCCGAGCGACGCCGGCTGCGCCGTCACTCGGCGACGTGAGGCGCGCGTCACGGACACGTGACAGGAGCGCCGGCCGGCGCGCTCAGGTCGCCACGGCAGGCGAGGGCACGACCCGGCCGAGCGGGTCGGCCAGGAACGGGGCGAAGGCGAGCTCGGCCGCGCCGAGCAGGGTGGAGTCCAGGCCGAGCCCGGCGCGGACCAGCCGGGCCTGCTCCCGCGGTGCGGACAGCGCGACGGCCGCCAGCTGCTCGGACACCCGCGGCTCGACCGCGGCGAAGACATCGGCGAGCATGCCGCCGAACACGATCACCTCGGGGTTGAACGTGTTCACCAGGCCGCCGGCGCCGATGCCCAGCCAGCGCGCCACCCGGTCCAGCGCGCGGGACGCCGCCGGCTCCCCGGCTCCGGCCGCGGCGAGCACCCCGAGCACCGCCTCCCGGCCGCCGCCCGGCGCGCGCCCGGCCTGCACCAGCAGCGCGTCCTCGCCGACCTCGGTCTCCCAGCAGCCGCGGTTGCCGCACCGGCAGAGCCGGCCGGTCGGGTTGACGACCAGGTGCCCGACCTCGCCCGCCGTACCCGCCGTGGCCCGCGCAGCGGCCGCCCGTCGACCAGGATGCCGCCGCCGACACCGGCCTCGCCGGCCAGGTAGACGACGTTGTCCGAGCTGACCGCGGCGCCGCGGACGTGCTCGGCGAGCGCGCCGAGGTCGGCGTCGTTGCCCACCCGCACCGGCAGCGGCCCCGCCGGCAGCGCCTCGGCGACCACCCGGCCGAGCGGGCGGTCCGCCCACTCGAGGTTGGGCGCCAGCCGGACCATCCCGTCCTCGCGGCGCACCATCCCGCAGATGCCGATGCCCACCCCGACGCAGGACGCGCCCGGCTCCGTCCGGTCGAGCAGGCTGCGGGCCATCGCGACGACCCGACGCCAGCACCGGCTCGAAACGGTGCCCGTCCGGCGGCAGCCGCTGGTCGAGCCGATCCAGGACCCGGCCGCCGAGGCCGACCCGGGCGGCCGCGATCCGGTCGACGCCGACGTCCACGGCGAGCACCGAGATCAGCCCGGCCTCGGGTGCCACCACCAGCGACGGCCGGCCGGCGCGGGCGACCCGGCGGCCGACGCGGTCGCCCGCCGCCGGCACCGACTCCCGCACGATGCCGGCCCCGACCAGCTCCGCGGTCAGCGCGCCGATCGTGCTGCGGTTGAGCCCGCAGCCGGGCGGTCAGCTCGGCTCTGGTGAGCGGCCCGGCCCGGTGCACCTGGGTGAGCACCGCGCCGAGGTTCTGCCGGCGCACCTCCTCCTGGGTCGGTGGCGCCAGAGCTTCGCACCGTGGCTCCGGTCACGCGCGGCCGGAGGCCGCGGCCCGCCGGCGGGAGAGGGCGTCCACGCTCGCCGCGACCAGCAGAACGCACTCCGGTGACCATGAAGACGACGCTCGACGGCTGGTTGAGCAGGCCCATCCCGTTGATGATCACCGCGATCACCAGGCCGCCGAGACCGCGTCGATCGACCTTGCCCTTGCCGCCGAAGAGGCTGGTGCCGCCGATGACCGCGGCACCGACCGCGTAGAGCAGGGTGTCCGCGCCGCCGGTGGTCGGCGAGATGGAGTTGTCCCGGCTGGCCAGCAGGATGCCGGCCGACCGCCGCGAGCGTCGAGCACATGATGAAGCAGGTCAGCTTGACCTGCCGCACGTTGATGCCGGCCCGGCGGGCCGCCTCGGCGTTGCCGCCGACCGCGTACACGTGCCGGCCGAAGGCGGTCCGGCCGAGCAGGAAGCTGAGCCCGACCAGCAGGACGAGCAGCAGCGCGACGACGTCCGGCACGCCCTTGATCGACGGCGACGGCGGGGTTTCGGCTGCGCTCGATGCTCAGGTAGTACGTCACCGCGCCGAGCAGCACGGCCAGCGCCGCGATCTTGGCGACCAGCACGGACAGCGCCTCGTACTGCAGGCCGCCGGCCCGCCGGGACGCCGCCCGGCGCAGCGACGGTGGCCGCGTAGCCGCCGACGACGACCACGTAGAGCGTCCAGCCGAGCCAGACCGGCATGTTGTCGTTGTTGATCGCCAGCAGCACCTGGTCCCGGATCGCGATGGTGCCGCCCTCGCCGATGAGCTTGAGCAGCACGCCCTGCAGCCCGAGGAACGCGGCCAGCGTGACCACGAACGACGGGATCCCGAGCCGGGCGACCAGCATGCCGATGAAGGTGCCGATCACCGCGCCGGTGGCGAGGCAGACCAGCACCGAGGCCCACCACGGCCACTCGTTGCGGGTCACGGCGATGCCCATGATCGCCGCGGCGGTGCCGGCGGTGAAGCCGGCGGACAGGTCGATCTCGCCGAGCAGCAGCACGAAGACCAGGCCCATCGCGATGACGGTCACCGCGGCGGCCTGGTGGATCAGGTTGGACGAGGTTGAACGCGTTGGTGAACGTCGTCGGTCGCAGGACCGAGAAGACGATGACCAGCACGATCAGCCCGAGGACCGCCGGCAGCGAGCCGACGTCGCCGCCGCGCACCCGGGCGATGTAGTCGCGGACCGCCGTGCCCGAGCCCGCGCGGGGCGCGGCGCGGTCACCTTGGGTGCGTCCTCCTGGGCGACGGTGGTCGCGGTCATGACGTCGCCTCCGGGGCAGCGGTGGACGCGGGCGCGGCGGCGTCGGCCTCGGCCAGCTCGGCGACCTCGTCCTCGGGCTCGTCGGCGGCCGCGAGGCCGATCGACCCGGACCGGCCGGAGGTGATCAGCTCGACCACCTCGTTGGAGCTGACATCGTCCTTCGCCTTGACCTGGGCGGCCATCCTGCCCAGGTAGAGCACCGAGATGTTGTCGGCGACCTGGAAGACGTCGTTGAGGTTGTGGCTGATCAGCACGACCGCCAGGCCGCGGTCGGCGAGCCGGCGGACCAGCTTGAGCACCTGCTCGGTCTGCGCGACGCCCAGCGCCGCGGTCGGCTCGTCGAGGATGACGACCTTGGAGTTCCACAGCACCGACCGGGCGATGGCCACCGTCTGGCGCTGGCCGCCGGACAGGCTCGCCACCTGCTGGCGGATCGACTCGCACCGTCCGGACGGACAGGCCGGCGAGCGTCTCGGTCGCCCGGCGCTCCATCGTCGCCTCGTCCAGCACGCCCGCGACGTGGTCAGCTCGCGGCCGAGGAAGAGGTTGTGGACGATGTCGAGGTTGTCGCACAGCGCGAGGTCCTGGTAGACGACCTCGATGCCCAGCGCGTTCGCCTGCTTGGGGTTGGTGACGGTGCACCGGCTGGCCGTCGAAGATGTAGTCGCCGGAGTCGAAGGCGTAGATGCCGGCGATGCCCTTGATCAGCGTGCTCTTGCCGGCCCCGTTGTCCCCGACCAGTGCCGTGACCTGGCCGGGGTAGACGTCGAAGTCGACGTCCTGCAGGACGTGGACCGCGCCGAAGCTCTTGTTGACCCCGCGCAGGGACAACAGCGGCGTGGCCTGCTGCGCCGGCGGGCTCGTCGTCGTGGCGCTCGGCGTCGTCATGCTCGACCTCTCCTCGGTTGTGGCGGGTCGCCGGTGCCGAGCCCGGGGTCCGGCCCGACCTGGCCTGCCGGCCGGGCCGGACCCGGGGCGCCGGCTGCCGGCTAGGAGATGCCGGCCTGGGTGCAGGCGGTCGCGTACGCCCCGGTGCAGATGTCCGAGGCCTTCCAGAAGCCGTCGTCGATGACGTCCTTCACGTTGTCCTTGAAGATCGACTGCGGCGTCTCCAGCGCGGACGGCACGTCCTTCTTCAGGACCGTGTCGGTGACCTTGCCGGAGGCGATGCTCGCCGCGTCCTCGCCCTTGATCAGCGCGATGGCGAGCTTGGCGGCCGCGTCGGCCTCCTTCTTGATCGCCTTGTAGACGGTCATGCACTGGTCGCCGATCGAGGATCGCCTGCAGGCCGGCGACGCTGGCGTCCTGGCCGGTCACCGGCACCTTGCCGTTGAGGTTGTTGGCCTTGAGCCGGGCGATGATGCCGCCGGCCATCGTGTCGTTCGCCGACACGACGCCGTCGATCTTGCCGTTGTTCTGGGTGTAGATCTGCTCGAAGGCGGTGCCCGCCTTCGTCGCGTCCCAGTTGCCGGTCTGGTCGCCGACGAGCTTGTACTTGCCGGAGTCGATCGTCGGCTTGAGCGCCTCGGCGTAGCCGGACTTGAACAGCGCCGCGTTGTTGTCGGTCGGGTCGCCGTTGATGAACACGATGTTGCCGGCGGTCTTGCCGTCGTCGGTGAGGCACTTCTGCAGGCCCTCACCCATGAGCTTGCCGACCGCCACGTTGTCGAACGACACGTAGTACGACGCGCCGCCGCCGAGGGTCAGCCGGTCGTAGTCGATCGTCTTGACGCCGGCGGTCTGCGCCTTCTTCAGGCAGGCGCTGCCGGACTCGGAGTCGAGGTTCACGATCAGCAGCACCTTGACGCCGGCGTTGATCATGCCGTCGCAGATGGTGCCGAACTTCGACTTGTCGCCGTCCGCGTTCTGGATGTCGGACTCGATGCCGGCCGCCTTGAAGGCGTCCTGCCAGCAGCGGGCGGTCGTTGGCCTCCCACCGCGGGGAGGTCGCCGCGTCCGGCAGGATGACGCCGACCTTGCCGGTCGCGGCGCCGCCGCCGCCCGCGTCGCCGGACCCGGAGTCGCTGTCGTCGCCGCAGGCTGTGAGCAGGAGCGAGCCGGCGATGAGCCCCGCGAGCAAGGGGGCGCGCCGGAGGTGCCGTGTGCGCATGGGCTTTCCGTCCCTTCCTGGCTGCGGGTGAGTCGCCGCTTCCGCCGCTGCAGGGTCGTGGCGCCGACCGCTCCGCGCCTGCCTGCGGAATGTTGTGACCGACAACGTATCCACCGGCGTACCGGGCAGCGGCCCGCGGCAGCCGCGCGACGCGGACGACTGCCGCCGGTAACGATCGAGTAACACGGCGGCCGTGCAGCCGGCGCGGCCGCCGGCCGCCGACGGGTCGGACCGGGCCGCAGCCGGCGTGCGGCGCGGGCCTGCGCCGGGTCGGGCATCCTGGACGGCGTGCGGGTGCTCGTGGTGGAGGACGAGGCGCCGCTGGCCGACGCGGTGGCGCGGGGCCTGCGGCGGGAGGGCATGGCGGTCGACGTCTCCTACGACGGCGCGGACGGGCACCAGAAGGCGACCGTGACCCGCTACGACGTCGTCGTGCTCGACCGCGACCTGCCCGGCATGTCCGGCGACGAGCTGTGCCGGCGGCTGGCGGCCGAGCCGGCGCTGACCCGGGTGCTGATGCTGACCGCGAGCGGCACCGTCGCCGACCGGGTCGAAGGGCTGTCGCTGGGCGCGGACGACTACCTGGCCAAGCCGTTCGCCTTCGCCGAGCTCGCGGCCCGGGTGCGGGCGCTCGGCCGGCGGTCCACCCCGCCCGCCCCGCCGGTGCTGACGGCCGGCGCCCTGGTCCTGGACCCGGCCCGCCGGACCGTCACCCGGGACGGGCGGCCGGTGGACCTGACCCGCAAGGAGTTCGGCGTGCTGGAGGTGCTGCTGGCCGCCCGGGGCGCGGTGGTCTCCAGCGAGGAGCTGCTCGACCGGGTCTGGGACGAGAACGCCGACCCGTTCACCACGACGGTCCGGGTCACCGTGATGACGCTGCGGCGCAAGCTGGGCGACCCGGCGGTGGTCGAGACGGTGGTCGGCGCCGGCTACCGGGTGTCCGGCCGACCCGCCCGGCGCGGCCGCCGCGTCGGGGTAGGAGGTCGACGAGGATGCCCGGCCGGCGGCCCGCGCTGACCCTGCGGCTGCGGCTCACCCTGCTCTACGGCGGGTTGCTGGCGGTGGTGGCGGCGACCCTGCTCGGCGCCGCGGTGATCGTGCTGGACCGCGCGCTGCGGTCGCTGCCGCAGTTCCCGCCCGGGGTGAGGCTGGTGCTGTCCGACGGCTCCTCGCTCACCGCGGCGCAGTTCGCCGAGCTGGTGCGCGACTCGGCCCGCGGCGAGCTGCTCCGCTCGGCCGGGCTGGTCTTCGCGGTCACCGCGGTGGTCGGCATCGCGGCCGCGTACGTGCTGGCCGGGCGGGCGCTGCAGCCGGTCAGCCGGGTCACCGCCACCGCCCGCCGGCTGTCGGAGGAGACGCTGGACGAGCGGATCGCGCTGGACGGGCCGCCGGACGAGCTGAAGGAGCTGGCCGACACGTTCGACGCGATGCTGGCCCGGCTCGACGCCGCCTTCGACAGCCAGCGCCGTTTCGTGGCGAACGCGAGCCACGAGCTGCGCACCCCGCTGGCGGTGATCCGGACCGAGGTGGACGTGACCCTCGGCGACGCCGACGCCACGATCGCCGACCTGCGGACGATGGGCGACGTCGTCCGGGACGCGAGCGTGCGGGCGGACCGGCTGGTCGACGCGCTGCTGGTGCTGGCCCGCAGCGAGGGACAGGCCCGGACCGGGCTGGAGCAGCGGGAACCGGTCGACCTGGCGGAGCTGGTGCCGCGCGGCGGTCGGGACGATGGCCGCGGAGGCGTCCGCGCGCTGCCTGTCGGTCACCGCCCAGACCGCGGCCGCCCAGGCCGACGGCGACCCGCAGCTGCTGGAGCGGCTGGTCGGCAACCTGGTCGAGAACGCGGTCCGGCACAACGTGGACGGCGGCTGGCTGACGGTGCGGACCGGCTCGGACCCGGCCGCCGGCGCCTGGCTGACGGTGGTGAACACCGGCCCGCTCGTGCACGGCGGGGACGTGGAGGAGCTCTTCCAGCCGTTCCGGCGCGGCGGCACGGCACGGACCGGCTCGCGCGGGGCCGGGCTCGGGCTGTCGATCGTCCGCGCGGTCGCGGCGGCGCACGGCGGCGCGGTGTCCGCCGTGCCGCGGCCCGGCGGCGGGCTCGAGGTGACCGTACGGCTGCCGGCGCCGAGCCGGGTCCCGGCCAGCCCCGTCGCCGCGCACGCCTGACCACCCCGGCCCGCCCTCCCCGGCGGCGCCTCTCCCACCCGGGTGATCTTGCACTTGCCCGCGACAGAAACGGACACCAGCCACAGGCGTTGCCGCCAAGTGCAAGATCACGGGGATGGTGCGGCCGGGCCGGGACCGCCGGACGCGGGTCGTCGTACGGGACTGCGAGAATGTCCGCCGTGCCGTCTCCGCCCGACCCCGCGAGCGGCCTCCGGCCCGCGGCGGATCCCCGGGCTCACCGGCGCCCCGGCCGGGTGGCCCGCTGGGTGCGCCGGCCCGCGCTGGCCGTGGCGCTGCTGGTGATCGCGGTCGCCGTCAGCGTGGTGGAGGGCCAGCCGCCGCCGGCGGCCCGCGACAGCGGGGTCAGCGTCAACGCGGACCGGTCGTACACCAGGCCGGTCGGGACGCTGCTCGTCGTCGCGGACGGGCGGCTGATCCGCTTCGACACCGCGGAGCGCCGGGCCCGGCCGGTGCGGCTGCCGCGCGGGCTGACCGCGCTGCGGGTGTGGACCCAGCGGGGGCACGACATCGTGCTCGGCCGGCTGCCGACCGGTCGGACCGTGGTCTACCAGCTCGCGCCGGGCCGGCCTCCGGTCGCGCTCGGACCGGCGGAGGTGGCGGTGCCGAGCGCCGACCTGGCCGGCGTCTGGCTGGTCTACCGCCGGGTGGCGACCCTGGTGCCGCTCGGCGGCGGCACCCGGCGGGCGGTGCCGCTGCCGAAGGCGACCCGCCTGGTCGGCGACACCCCGTCCGGCCTGGTCGTGTCCAGCGGCACCGTGCCGGACCCGCGGCTGCCCGGGCGGCCCACCCCGAGGCCCAGCCTGACGCCGGGCACGCCCCGGGTGCCGACGCCGACCCCGCCGCCCGGCACGCCGACCGACGCGCACCGGCCGCCGACCGACGGCTCCGGCAGCGGCACCGGCCGGCCGACCGGGCCGAGCGCCGCGACGCCGACGACCCCGCCGTACACGACCGCCTCACCGGTGCCGTCCACCGGTCCGGACGGCGTGCCGCTGACCACCCTGGTCGTCTCCCGCACCGGCGCGGCCCGGTTCGTCGCCGCGGCCGAGGCGGTCGCCGCCACCGGCGACGTCGTGCTGGTCCGCGACGACGAGCGCCGGCTCGGCGTGATCTCGCCGCGGCCGGGGCTGCGGATGCCGCGCTGGCTGCCGAACCTGGCCGCGGTCGACGTGATCGGCCCGGGCACCCTGGACGCCGGCGGCGAGACCTTCGCGGTGCTCGCCCGGACCAACGACTACGCCCGGCTGATCGTCGGCCCGACGGCGGCCCGGACCGAGGGGGCGATCAACAACGTCGCGCTGGACGGCGGCCCGCCGAGACCGGACGCCGCGCCGCCGGCGTTCACCGCGTCCGGCCGGGTGCTCGCGGCCCGCCCGGACGGCCGGATCGTCTACTACACGCCGGGCGAGCGGGCCGGCTACCTGCTCGGCGACGACCTGCCGGCCGCCTCGGCCGTCACCCAGGCGTGATCATCCGGGGGGCGGCCCCCGGACCCCCGGGCGAGCGCTTCCGCTGGCTGGTGCCTGGTGACCAGCGGGCTCACCCAACGAGCCCCGCCGGAGGCGGGGACCCCGGCGGCTTGGCACAGCGAGCCGCATCTCGGACACCGTGGTCACGTCGGCTGTCAGGTCGCCGGGCCCCCGGACCCTCGGGCGGGCTCAGGGCAGGCTCGCCACTCCGCGGCGGCAGGAAGCGCCGGCCGGTCACCCGCTCGGACACCCCGGTGCGGTCCAGGTACGGCGTGATGCCGCCCAGGTGGAACGGCCAGCCGGCGCCGAGCAGCAGGCACAGGTCGACGTCCTGCGCCGCGGCCACGACGCCCTCGTCCAGCAGCGCCCGGGTCTCCGACGCCAGCGCGGCGAGCGCCCGCTCCCGCACCTGCGCCGCGGTGGACGGCCGGTCGCCGACGACGAACAGCTCCCGCACCTGCGGGTCGACCTCCGGCCCGCCGGCGCCCCAGGCGAGCACCCCCGGCTTGCCGGCCGCGACCAGCCGGGCCAGGTTCCCGCTCACCGCGAAGCGGTCCGGGTACGCCGCGTGCAGCGTCTCGGTGACGTGCAGCGCGACCGCCGGCCCGACCAGCGCGAGCAGCGTGAACGGCGACATCGGCAGCCCGAGCGGCTCCAGCGCCCGGTCCGCCACCCCGATCGGCGTGCCCTCGTCCACGGCCGCGGTCACCTCGCCGAGGAAGCGGGTCAGCAGCCGGTTGACCACGAACGCCGGCGCGTCCTGCACCAGCACGCACGACTTCCGCAGCTCCGTGCCGACAGCGAAGGCCGTGGCCAGCGTCGCGTCGTCGGTCCCGGCGGCGCGTACCACCTCGACCAGCGGCAGCACCGCGACCGGGTTGAAGAAGTGGAAGCCGACGACCCGCTCCGGGTGGGCCAGCCCGGCCGCCAGCTCGCGTGATCGACAGCGACGAGGTGTTGGTGGCCAGCACGCACTCCGGCCGGACCACGGCCTCGACCTCCGCGAGCACCTGCCGCTTGACCGCGAGGTCCTCGAAGACCGCCTCGATGACGAAGTCGGCGTCGGCGAAGGCGTCCGTGCGCCAGCGAGCCGGTCACCAGGGCCCGGAGCCGGTTGGCCTCGTCCGGGCTCACCCGTCTCCTGGCCAGCAGCGCGTCGATCTCGCCGTGCACCCGGCCGACGCCGCGGTCGAGCCGATCCTGGTCGACGTCGGTGAGCACGACCGGCACCCGCAGCCGGCGGGCGAACAGCAGCGCGAGCTGGCCGGCCATCAGCCCGGCGCCGACGCACGCCCACCTTGGTCGACCGGCCGGGCCAGCGCCGGGTCCGGCGCGCCGACCGGCCGCCGCGCCCGCTTCTGCACCAGGTCGAACGAGTAGAGCCCGGCCCGCAGCTCCTCGCCGAGCACCAGGTCGGCGAGCGCCTCGTCCTCGGCGGCGAAGCCCTCGTCCGGCGGCGGCGGTCCTCGCCAGCGCGATCAGGTCCAGCGCCCGGTACGGCGCCGGGCGCCGCGCCGTGCAGCTTCGCGTCGGCGAGCGCCCGCCCGCGGGCGACCGCCTCGTCCCAGGCCGGCCCGCGGTCGACCGCTGTCCGGGTCACCGTGACCTCGCCGCGGACCACCAGCGCCGCCCAGCGCAGCGACTCGGCCAGGAAGTCCGCGCCGTCCAGCAGCACGTCGGCGATGCCCAGCGCGGCGGCCTGCTCCGGCCGGAGCGTCCGGTTCTGGTCGAGCGGGTTGGCCACGATGACGGTGACCGCGTGCGCCGGCGCCGACGAGACCCGGCAGCAGCTGGGTGCCGCCCCAGCCGGGCAGCAGCCCGAGGAAGCACTCCGGCAGGGCGAGCGCTGCCGGCCGAGCGGGACAGCGTGCGGTAGTGGCAGTGCAGCGCGAGCTCGAGCCCGCCGCCCATCGCCACCCCGTTGACGAACGCGAACGTGGGGATCGCCGAGTCGTGCAGCCGGCGGAAGACCCGGTGGCCGAGCCGCCCGAGCTCCAGCGCGGTCGCGCGGTCGGCGATCCGCGGCACGGCGGTGAGGTCGGCACCGACCGCGAAGACGAACGGCTTGCCGGTCACCGCGATCGCGGCGACCCGCGGCGAGCGCGCCTCGACCTCGTCCAGCGCACTGTCCAGACAGGACAGACCGGCCGGTCCGAAGGTCGACGGCCTGGTGTGGTCGTGCCCGTTGTCCAGCGTGACCAGCGCGACCTCGCCCGGCAGGCCGGGCACCTCGACGTAGCGGACCAGCGCCCGGGTCACGACCTCGTCGGCGAACCCGGTCACGGTGTCCGCTCCCGCGCTCGCGCTGCGAGCCTCCGCGCTCACGCCGCGCCCTCCCAGGCCGGGTTCTCCCAGACCACCGCGCCGCCCATGCCGAAGCCGACGCACATCGCGGTCAGCCCGTACCGGACCTCCGGGTGCTCGCCGAACTGCCGGGCCAGCTGGGTCATCAGCCGGACCCCGGAGGAGGCGAGCGGGTGCCCGACCGCGATCGCCCCGCCGTACGGGTTGACCCGCGGGTCGTCGTCGGCGATGCCGAAGTGGTCGAGGAAGGCGAGCACCTGCACGGCGAAGGCCTCGTTCAGCTCGAACAGCCCGATGTCCGCCGATGGACAGCCCGGTGGTCCGCAGCGCCCGCTCGGTGGCCGGGATCGGCCCGATGCCCATCACCTCCGGGTCGACGCCGGCGAAGCCGTACCCGACCAGCCGCATCCGGGCCGGCAGCCCGAGCTCGGCGGCGACGCTCCTCGGCCGCGACCAGGCAGCCGGTCGCGCCGTCGTTGAGGCCCGGCGGCGTTGCCCGCGGTGACCCGGCCGTGCGGCCGGAACGGCGTCCGCAGCGTGGCCAGCGCCTCCACCGTGGTGCCCGGCCGCGGCGGCTCGTCGATCGTGGCCAGGCCCCAGCCCGCGCTCCGCCGACCGGGTCGCCACCGGCACCAGGTCCGGCTGCACCTTGCCGTCCGCGTACGCCTTGGCCAGCTTGGCCTGGCTCGCCGCGGCGAAGGCGTCCGCCCGCTGCTTGGTCGAGCTCCGGGAAGCGGTCGTGCAGGTTCTCCGCCGTCGCTGCCCATCACCAGCGCGGACGGATCGACCAGCCGGTCGGACAGGAAGCGCGGGTTGGGGTCGACGCCCTCGCCCATCGGGTGGTGGCCCATGTGCTCGACCCCGCCGGCGATGGCCACGTCGTACGCACCGAAGGCGATGCCGCTGGCCACCGTGGTCACCGCGGTCATCGCGCCGGCGCACATCCGGTCGATCGCGAAGCCGGGCACCGACGCCGGCAGCCCGGCCAGCAGCGCGGCGCTGCGGCCGATGGTCAGCCCCTGGTCGCCGGTCTGCGTGGTGGCCGCGATGGCGACCTCGTCGACCCGCTCCGGCGGCAGCTCGGGGTGCCGGCGCAGCAGCTCGCGGATCACCGCGACGACCATGTCGTCGGCCCGGGTCTCGGCGTACAGGCCGGTCGGCCCGGCCTTGCCGAACGGGGTGCGCGCGCCGTCGACGAAGACGACGTCCCGCACGGGGCGGGTGGCGGCCATGCGGCCACTCTAGCCGATCGTGCTACTCGCCGGTAACAACGCCCTGCCGCGACGCGATCGTGTCAGCGGGCCGCCGGCCGGGTGCGAGATCAGCGCGGCGGGGAGGCGGCGCCGCTCCGGGCGGCGGTCGCGGCCAGCGCGGCGGCGAGCGGGACCGCCGCCAGCTCGACCTGCCAGGGGCGGGCGCCGCCGGCGGCCAGCACGGCGGCCACCCCGGCCGCGGAGCGCGTCGAGCGGCGGCTGCCAGGCCAGCCGGCGGACCAGGTCGGGGGAGAGCAGGTTCTCCACCGGGACGGCGTGCTCGCGCGGACAGCGCGGCCAGCGCGGCGCGGGCGGCGGCCAGCCGGGCGGCGGCGTCCGGGTCGCGGTCGGCCCACCGGTTCGGCGGCGGCGGCGCGTCGGACGGGCAGCGCGCTCAGCGGCAGCTCGGTCGTCGGGCAGCGCCCGCGCCGCGGCGAGCGCGCCGTACCACCGGCCGAGCTGCCGCAGCTGCTGCCGGCCGCCGAAGACCGGCAGCCGGGACAGGTCCTCGGCCGAGCGCGGGTCGGCCACCGCGGCGGCGATGATCGCGCTGTCCGGCAGCACCCGCCCGGGCGCGATGTCCCGCTGCCGGGCCAGCGCGTCCCTGGACTCCCAGAGCGCGCGCACCGCGGCCAGCGCGCGCCGGCCGCGGATCCGGTGGATGCCGGACGTCCGCCGCCACGGCTCGGCCCGCGGGGGCGCCGGCGGGGCGGCGGCGACCGCGGCGAACTCCTCCCGCGCCCAGTCCAGCTTCCCGCTCGCGGCCAGCTCGGCCTCCAGCAGGTCGCGCAGCTCGACGAGCACCTCGACGTCCAGGGCCGCGTACGCCAGCCACGCCGCCGGCAGCGGCCGGGTCGACCAGTCGGCCGCGGAGTGGCCCTTCTCCAGGGCGAGCCCGAGCAGCCGCTCCACCATCGCGCCGAGCCCGACCTTCTCGTGGCCGAGCAGCCGGCCGGCCAGCTCGGTGTCGAAGAGCGTCGTCGGGCGCAGGCCGAGCTCGGCCAGGCAGGGCAGGTCCTGGCTGGCCGCGTGCAGCACCCACTCGGTCGTCCGCCAGGGCCTCGCCCGAGGGCGGACAGGTCCGGCAGCGGGACCGGGTCGATCAGCACCGTGCCCGCCCCGGCCCGGCGCAGCTGCACCAGGTACGCCCGCTGGCCGTACCGGTAGCCGGAGGCCCGCTCGGCGTCCAGCGCGACCGGGCCGGTGCCGGCGGCGAGCCGGCGCACCGCCGCCGCCAG
Organism: uncultured Actinomycetota bacterium; assembly: GCA_963785005.1. Lineage (GTDB taxonomy): Bacteria > Actinomycetota > Actinomycetes > Mycobacteriales > CADCTP01 > CADCTP01. Next base: position 265,218 of record CAWATS010000007.1, on the reverse strand, counting down.
CGCGGCGCCGGTGGTCGACCGGCTCCGGCACGCCGTCGCGGGGCTCGATCAGCGGCACCGCCGTCGGCACCGACCGCGGCCGGCGCGGTCCTCGACGCGGCCGGCCGGAGCGGGCACGGCGACGGGTCCGCGCACGGCGGGCTCACTCGGTCTCGGGGCCGGCCGTCGGTCGGCGGCCGGTCACTCGGCGCGCTGCCGCGGGCGAGCCGTCAGCGGATGATGCCGGCCCGCATGACCAGCGCCACCATCTCGGCCCGGTCGCCGGTGCCGAGCTTGCGGGCGATCCGGGCCAGGTGGCTCTTCACGGTGAGCGCGGACAGGCTCAGCGTCTCGCCGATCTGCTTGTTGGACTTGCCGTCCGCGACCAGCCGGAGCACCTCGATCTCCCGGGCGGACAGGTCGGCGACCCCGCTCTCGCTCGGGCCGCCGCGCAGCCCGGCGGCGAGCAGCGACGCGACCGACGGGTCCGCGTAGACCCCGCCGTCGAGCACCCGGCGCACGCCGTCGGAGACGACGGACGGCGACGCGGACTTCAGCAGGTAGCCCTGGGCACCGGCGACGAACGCGGCCCGCACCGAGTAGGGGTCGTCGGCGGCGGACAGGACGACGAGCCGCGGCCAGCCCGCGTTGCGCAGCTCGCCGAGCAGGTCCAGCCCGTTGCCGTCCGGCAGGCCGAGGTCGAGGATGCACAGCTCACAGGGCCCGGAGGCGTGCGCCCGGGCCCGGGCCTCGGCGACGCTGGCCGCCTCGTACACCTCCGCGGCGCCCATCGCGCGCAGCTTGCTGACGATGGACTCCCGCAGCAACGGGTGGTCGTCGACGACCAGCGCCGTGAAGCGCTCGGCGGTGGCCGGCCCGGCGCCGTCCAATGGCCCCTGGCGTGGCCTGCAGTGCGGTCACGTCCGCCCCTCTCGTGCCCTCCGTGGTCACGTCCCGCCTCCCGTGCTGCCTTCGCGGTCCGCGCGTACCCCTCCGCGCCGACCCTCGCCCCGCCGGTTGGCCGACACTCGCACGACAGCGTGCCGTGCGCGGTGCTTCGCACGCTACTCCCTTCGGGGTATTCTCCGTGGTCGGCTGCGTCATATTCGGTGTCGTGGCCTCACGGCGCGTCGACACCCGCTACGGTGCTGCATGATCCACCTGGATCCACGGGGGGTGGCCGGGCAGGAATGGAGCACACATCATGCGCAAGCGTCTCGTCCGAGCGCTGATCTTCATCGCGGTCGCCGTCGGTGTCGCCGTGGGCGGCGCGTCCGCGGCCGGCGCCCTCGACTTCGACTTCGGCGGCGGCAGCCCCACCACCGACGGCCAGAGCTGGGACTGAGCGTCCCGGCGATGGTCGACTCGACGGTGCCGCGGAGCGCACCAGAACGCGGGGTCACCCTGGCTAGCATCGTGCTGGCACTGCTGGCCTCGCCTTCGCGCTCGCGGTCGGCTGGGGCTCGCCGCCCTGGTGGGCGTTCCCCGCTCTCGTGCTGGCCGCCGTCGCTCGCCGAGCGCGCGTCGGTCCGCATGGTGGTCGGCCGCCAGGGCGTCACATTCGCCCTCAACGACGCCGTCATGGCGGTGGCGTTCGTGCTGGCCCCGGGCGCCTGGGTCGCCGTCGCGATGCGCGCTGGGCTTCGCTGCTGGCCAAGGTCGGCCGGCGTCCGCTGGCTCAAGCTGGCGTTCAACCGCGCGCAGCACTTCTGCGCGGTGGCGGCCGGCGTCCTGGTCACGCCGCTGCTCGGCGGCGGCGTCCTCGGCGCGCTGCGCCGGGCTGGCGACCTACGCCGTGCTCAACCACCTGCTGGTCGCGATCCCGATCGCGATCACGTCTGGCGTGCCGTACCGCCGGGTGCTCGCCGCCCGCGGCCCGCTCGCGCGTCGATGCACACGGCCGGGAACGCGTCGGTCGGCCTGCTCGCCGGCTGGCTGGCGGCTGAACGCGCCGCTCGGGCTGCTCGGGCTGGTGGTGCCGGTGGGGCTGCTGTGGTGGTCCTACCAGCAGCAGACCCGGCGCGCGTCCGAGGCTCAGCTGTTCGCGGAGCTGGCCCGCGGCCAGGAGCGGGTCGGCGGCTCGGTCGACGCCTCGGCCCAGGTCATCACGACCGCCGCCGCCAAGCTCTTCGGGGCCGCCCAGGTCGAGGTGCTGCTGCGGCACCCGGACGGCCTGCTCCGCTACGTCGGTGACGAGCAGGGCGTCAGCGCCCGGCTGCGGGCCGACGCGGACGCGCTGGACGCGCCGTGGGTGCTGCGCGCGCTCGCCGGCCGCGGCGTGATGATCGGCCACGACGGCGACCGGCCGTACTGCTGCGCCGTCCTCGGTGATCCGGGCCAGCCGCTGGCCGTGCTGATCGCGCACCGGCCGGCGCGCTCGGCCGCGTTCACCCGGGGCGAGGCGCAGCTGGCCGAGGTGCTCGTGCGCCAGGCCGAGTCCTGGCTGTCGGTCGCCGACCTGGCCGCCCGGCACGACGTCGCGGTCGGTCGCGCGGAGGCCTACGGCGCGGCCAGCCGGGTGCTGGGCGACCTCGGCGAGGAGACGGTGCCGGCGCTGGCCGTGCTGCGCGAGTCCGCGCACCGGCTGTCCAGGCTCGCCTCCCGCTACGACGGGCCGGACGCGGTCTCCGAGATCGTCGCCGAGCTCTACTCGGTCGAGCGCGCCGTCGCCTCGCTGCTCGGCGCGATCGCGCTGGCCAGCGACAGCCCGGCCCGCCGGCAGGCCCTGGCCGCGGACACCGCCGCCCCGGCCCGCCCCGACGCCGAGTGGACGACGACCGGCCGGCTCGAGGACGCCGTCGGGCCGTGACCAGGCTCCGTCCCAGCCTGCCGCTAGCGGTCTGGCTGGCGCTCGGCGCCGTCGCGACGGTCGTCGGGGTGGTCGGCTCGGTCGCACTGGTGCTCTCCCGCGACGGGCTGACCGCCACCGAGACGCTTGCGCTCGCCGTCGGCCTCGCGCTCGGCACCGTCATCGTGGTGCTGCGGGTGCTGTGGGCGACGAAGGTGACGGCCGGGCTGCAGGCGCTGCACGCGGAGGCCGTACGCCGGCTGCGGGACCCGTCGCTGCGCGCGGACGCCGGCCGGCCGGAGATCCTGTCCGCGAGCACCGAGCTGGCCGACCTGGCCCGGGTGCTGGACGCGCTGCACCTGCGGGCCCGGGTCGCCGACGAGCTCGCCGAGCAGTCCCGGCGCACCGCGGAGCACACCAGCGCGGGCGTGTTCGAGCTGCTGTCCGGTCTGGTCGCGGCGGAGGAGGCCACCCGCGGCCAGCTGTCCGCCGAGCTGCACGACACGGTCGCCCAGTCGCTGGCGGTGGCCCGGTCGCTGCTGAGCGAGGACGACCTGTCGGTGCCGGAGGCGGACCGGATCGCCCGGGTCCGCAGCCTGGTCGAGGAGGCTGAGGAGCAGGTCCGGGCGCTGATGGCCCGCACCCGGCCGGCCGAGCTGCGCGACGGCGACCTCGCCTCCGCGGTCGGCGCGCTGCGGCGCGAGTTCGCGCTGCGCTACCTGGTCACCGTCCGGCTGTCCTGGCCGGAGCAGCCGTACCCGCTCCCGCTGGTCTCCGCGGTGACCGTGTACCGCTTCTTCCAGGAGGCCCTGCTCAACGTCGTCAAGCACGCCGACGTGGACGAGGCGGAGGCCGGGCTGAGCGTGCAGGGCGACGAGCTGGTCGCCGAGGTGCGCGACGCCGGTGCCGGCTTCGTGCCCAGCGAGGTGCGCTCGGACGGCGGCCGGCACGTCGGCCTCGGCCTGCTCCGGGAACGGGCCCGGCTGGCCGGCGGGTCGCTCGAGCTGACCACCGCACCCGAGGAGGGCACGACGCTGGTCCTGCGGCTGCCGCTCAACCCGCGCACGGCGCTGGGCGGGCAGCTGCAGCCGGCGGCGCCGGCGGCGCGGCGCAGGTGGCACCCGAGACCAGCCCGGCCGAGGTCGCCTGACGCTGACGCCTCCGGCGCCTCAGCCGGGCGCCGGCCGGGACGGCAGCGCGGTCACCCCGGGCGGCGGCAGCCCGGCCGCGGTGCACAGCAGGTCGGCGAAGGCGCGCAGGTGTGCGGAGACATCCTGGCCGACCGGCGTCCACGACGCGCGCAGCTCCAGGTCGCTGGTCCGGCGTGGTCCGGCGAGGTCGCCGAACCGGGTGGACGAGGTCTGGGTGACCGTCCCACCGGCCGCCCGGTGCTCGGCTCCGGCCGCCTGCAGCGCGTCCAGCAGCCAGCTCCAGCCGACCTCGGGCAGCAGCGGGTCGCCGGCCATCTCCGGGTCCAGCTCGGCCGAGGCGTACCCGACCAGCCGCAGGGTGCCCTCCCACGCCTCGTAGCCGGCGGGGTCGTACAGCAGGACGAGCCGGCCGGTCGCCAGCTCGTCGTCGCCGACCAGGACGGTCAGCGCGAGGGCGTGGGTCCAGGGCGCGAGCTTCTGCGGCGGCCGGACCTCCTCCACCCGGACCTCGGGCCGGGCCCGTGCCACGGACAGGCTGCGCACGGCGGCCGCGAACTCCGCCGGCGCGAGCGCCCGTCCGCGCGGGCGCGGCACGCCGCGTTCCGGCACCGAAGCCGCCATCTCCTCGCCGGCCCGCCCGGTCAGGCCGCCGCGCCGAGCGCGGGGCCGTGCGGGCGCGGACCGCGGCGCGGCCCGATGGCCGGCGGCCCCACGATGAGCGCGGCGCCGCAGTCCAGGCAGGCCAGCTCGGCGCAGTCGGGGCCATGGCCGTCGGCGCACGGCGGTGCCTCGAAGACGCGCTCGTCCCCGCAGGACGGGCACAGCCTGAGCTGCGTGGGCATCGGTCCTCCTCGCACCAAGCGGGCTTCCGGCCGTACGGGCGACGGTGACACGAGCGGCGGCCGGCGCGGTGGAGGCCGGGCGGCGTGTCGCGCGCCCGGCCGGGACCGGTCCGGTTCGTCCAGGTACGTCCATAGGCTCTCCGGCCGGCACCGACCCCGGCGGCGAGCCGGGGCGCGTGGTTGGATTGCCGCGATGAGCCCGCCGGACGATGCCGCCTCCCCGACTCCGGCGCCGGAGCCCGCTCGTCCGGCTCCGCCGGAGCCCACCGAGTCGCCGCTGGTCCGGGCGATGCGCCGCCGCCCGGTCCCGGTGACGCCGGTGTGGTTCATGCGGCAGGCCGGCCGGTCGCTGCCGGAGTACCGGGCGCTGCGCGCCGGCGTGGGCATGCTCGAGGCCTGCACCCGGCCGGAGCTGATCACCGAGATCACCCTGCAGCCGGTCCGCCGGCACCGGGTGGACGCGGCGATCCTGTTCTCCGACATCGTGCTGCCGCTCAGGGCCGCCGGCGTCGACCTCGACATCGTGCCCGGGGTCGGGCCGGTCGTCGCCGAGCCGGTGCGGACGGCGGCGGACCTGGACCGGCTGCCGGCGCTGGACCCGGGCCAGGTCGGCTACGTCGACGAGGCCGTCCGGGGCCTGGTGCGGCGAGCTCGGCGGGGTCCCGCTGATCGGCTTCGCCGGTGCGCCCTTCACGCTGGCGAGCTACCTGGTCGAGGGCGGCCCGTCGAAGGACCACGCCGCGACCAAGGCGCTGATGCACGGCGACCCGGCGCTGTTGCTCGGCGCTGCTGCAGCGGCTGGCGGGCGTCGCCGCGACCTTCCTGCGGGTCCAGGTCGGCGCCGGCGCCGCCGCGGTCCAGCTGTTCGACTCCTGGGCCGGCGCGCTGTCGGCGGCGGACTACCGGCGGCACGTGTTGCCGCACAGCTCGTCCGTGCTGGCGGCACTGTCCGACCTGGACGTACCCAAGGTCCACTTCGGGGTCGGCACCGGGGAGCTGCTGGGGCTGCTGGCGGAGGCCGGCGCGGACGTGGTGGGGGTGGACTGGCGGGTGCCGCTGGACGAGGCGACCCGCCGGGTCGGTCCGGACCGCGCCCTGCAGGGCAACCTCGACCCGGCGTTGCTGCTCGCCGGCTGGCCGGTGGTGCAGCGGGAGGTGCGCCGGGTGCTGGCCGAGGGCCGGGCCGCCCCCGGGCACGTCTTCAACCTCGGCCACGGCGTGCTGCCGCAGACCGACCCGGACGTGCTCACCCGGGTGGTCGAGCTCGTCCACGCGGAGTCCGCCGACCGCTAGACTAGCTGGCGGCGGGTCCGGGGCGGGTCCGGGACCGGGTCCGGCGGCCGGCAGCCGGCGCGGCCGGCGGGCGGCCCAGCGCACGGCGACCGCGGCCGGGAGGAGCACGATCAGGAACGGCAGCACCGCGCCGAGCACCGTCAGCAGCCAGCCGACCGTGCGGGTGAAGGCGGTCCAGCCGTCGGACAGGCCGCCCAGGAAGCCGGCCCGGTCGACCGGCGGCGCCGCCTCCCGCGCCGCCACCAGGTGCACGGTGACGGTGGCCAGCTCGACCCGCCCGGCCAGCGCCCGCTGCCGCGCCTGCAGCGACTCCAGCTCGGTGACCCGCCGGGACAGCTCGCCCTCGACCGCGACCACGTCGCCGATCCGGGTGGCCCGGGACAGGATCGCCCGGACCCGGGCGATGGACGCCTGCATGGTGGCCACCCGTGAGTCGAGGTCGGCGACCGTCTCGGTGACGTCCTCGCTGGAGCTGGTCCGCTGCAGCTCCTCGCCGAGACCGCCGAGCTGGTCGAGAACGCCGTCGAGCCGGCCCGGCTGGACCTTGAGGACCAGGTCGGCGCGGGCCTCGTCGCCGGAGCCGGAGCGGCTGTCGCCGGCGACGGAGCCACCGGCCGCCCGGGCGTACCCCTGGGCCACCCGCGCCTGCGCCGGGACGTCGTCGACCCGGACGGTCAGCTCGGCGGTCCGGATCAGCGCCGGCTGGTCCACCCGGATCGACGCGGTCTGCCCGCCGGTGCCGGACCGGTCGGCACCGGCTGCCGCCTCGCCGGGCCGCGAGCCGGTCGCCGGGGCGGTGCCGGCCGCGTCGGCCGACTGCGGTGCCGGCTCGCCCGCCGCGGCCCCGCCCGCGCCCTCGCCCTCGCCGTCGCCGGACGAGCAGCCGCCGAGCACCAGCAGCGTCCCCGCGCCCGCCGCCGCCAGCCACGCCGTCGCCCGCCGCCGCCGCCTTCCGCCGACTCCGCTGGCCATCGCCGCCTCCTGTCTGCCGTGGTGCCCGCTCCGACCGGCCCCGGCGCGGGTCGGTTCCGGACCGAAGATCGCGATCTGGTCTCGATCCGGGACGGCCCGGCGGGGGAGGATGGGCGGGTGGCTCGGGTGGTGGTGGTCGGCGGCGGCATCGCGGGTCTCGCCGCCGCGCTCGCCCTGTCCCGCGAGGCCCCCGCCGGCACGGAGGTGACGGTCGTCGACGGCGCGTCCCGGCTCGGCGGCAAGCTGCGGGCCTCGCCGGTGGCCGGCCTGCTGGTCGACGAGGGCGCCGAGACCTTCCTGGCCCGGGCGCCGGAGGGCGTCGAGCTGGTCCGCGACGTCGGCCTCGCCGACGATGTCGTGCACCCGTTGACCAGCCAGGCCGCGCTGGTGGTCGACGGCGTCGCCCGCGGGCTGCCGGCCCGGACCGTGCTCGGCGTGCCGGGCGACCGGGCCGCGCTGCGTCGCTCCGGCGTGCTCAGCGAGCTGGGTCTGGCCGCCGTCGGGGCGGACAAGCCCGAGCCGGCGCCGCTCGGCGATCCGGCGGTGGGGGAGTACGTCGGCCGCCGGCTGGGCCGGGAGGTGGTCGACCGGCTGGTCGACCCGCTGCTCGGCGGCGTCTACGCCGGCCGAGCGGACGGGCTGTCGCTGCGGGCGACGGCCCCGCAGCTCGCCGCGGCGCTCGACGCGCGCGGCGGCCGGCTGGTGGCCGCGGCCCGCTCGGTGGTGGAGGCGGCGCCGCCGGACGCCGGCCCGGTCTTCGCCTCGCTGGACGGCGGGCTCGGCCTGCTGCCGGAGGCGGTGGCGAAGGCGGCCGGCGCGGCCGTGCGGCTGCGGCTGCCGGTCCGCCGGATCGAGCACACCCCGGGCGGCTTCCGGCTGGTCGGGGGTCCGGTGCCGAGCCCGGTGACGCTCACCGCGGACGCGGTGATCGTGGCCGCGCCGGCGAGCAAGGCCGCCGGCCTGCTCGAGGAGCTGGCCCCGTGGGCGGCGCACGAGCTGGCCGCGATCGAGTACGCGAGCGTCGGCATCGTGACCCTCGGCTACCCGGCGGCCGCGACGGCGGGGCTGCGCGGCTCGGGCCTGCTGGTCCCGGCTTCCGAGGCCCGCGCGGTGAAGGCGGTCACGTACTCGTCGGTGAAGTGGGCGCACCTCGCTCCCGGCGCCGGCCGGGACGTGGCGATCGTGCGCGCGTCGGTGGGGCGGCACGGCGAGGCGCGGGTGCTGCAGCGCGACGACGTGGACCTGCTGCGGCTGGTGGCCGGGCAGCTGTCCGCGCTGACCGGGATCCGCGCCGCGCCGGTCGCCGGCCGGGTGACGCGGTGGGGCGGGGCGCTGCCCCAGTACGCCCCCGGTCACCTGGAGCGGGTGCGCCGGATCCGCGCGGACGTGGCCCGGGTGCCGGGGCTGGCGGTCTGCGGCGCGGCGTTCGACGGGGTCGGGGTGCCGGCGTGCGTGCGGTCCGGGTACGCCGCCGCTGCCGAGATCGTGGGCCATTTGAAAGACTGGCCGGGTGGTGGACGGAAAGCGGGCGCGTGAGCTCAACCAGGTGATCCGGTACACGGCGTGGTCGGTCTTCCGCGCCGACCGGCCGCTGGGCGACGACCGGGCGGCGGTCGCGGCCGAGGCGGAGGCGCTGTTCGAGCAGCTGGCGGCCAAGGACGTGGTGGTCCGCGGGACGTACGAGGTGTCCGGGCTGCGGGCGGACGCCGACCTCATGGTCTGGTGGCACGCCGCGTCCGCGGACGACCTGCAGGAGGCGTACGCGCGCTTCCGGCGCACCGCGCTGGGCCGCTCGCTGGGACCGGTGTGGTCGGTGCTGGCGCTGCACCGGCCGGCGGAGTTCAACAAGAGCCACGTGCCGGCGTTCCTCGCCGACGAGCGGCCGCGCGGCTACCTGTGCGTCTACCCGTTCGTCCGGTCGTACGAGTGGTACCTGCTGCCCGACGCCGAGCGGCGCGCGATGCTCGCCGAGCACGGGCAGCTGGCGCGCGACTACCCGGACGTGCGGGCGAACACGGTCTCCTCCTTCGCGCTCGGCGACTACGAGTGGATCCTCGCCTTCGAGGCGGACGAGCTGCACCGGATCGTCGACCTGATGCGGCACCTGCGCGCCTCGACCGCCCGCCGGCACGTCCGCGAGGAGGTGCCGTTCTACACCGGCCGGCGCCGGCCGGTCGCGGACCTCGTCGCCGCCCTGCCGTGACACCCGGCGGCGGACCGGGCGGGTCGGTCAGGCGGGTTCGAAGCTCAGCGAGACCGAGTTGATGCAGTAGCGGTCGTCGGTGGGGGTGCCGTAGCCCTCGCCGGAGAAGACGTGCCCGAGGTGCGAGTCGCAGGTCGAGCAGCGCACCTCCACCCGGGTCATCCCGAGCGCGCGGTCCTCGATCAGCCGCACCCGGTCGCCGGCGAGCGGGGACCAGAAGCTCGGCCAGCCGCAGTGCGAGTCGAACTTCGTGTCCGACCGGAACAGCTCGGTGCCGCAGGCGCGGCAGCGGTAGACACCGGTCCGCTTCTCCTCGACGTACTCACCGGTCCACGGGCGCTCGGTGCCGGCCCGGCGGAGCACCTGGTACTCGGCCGGGGACAGCTGCGCCCGCCACTCGGCGTCGGACTTCTCGACCTTCGGCGCGGGGCTCGTCACCCCACCACGGTACGTCGCCGCGGCGGTGACGACTTCGGAGACGTGGTGACGACCTAGAGGATCGTCACGATCCTCGCGGCGGAGGTCGTCACCGCCGGGCGGATGTCGTCACCTCCCGTGCGGTCCGCCGGCCCCGCCTGTGGATGGCCGCAGCGACCGGCCGGGCGGGATCGGCAGGCTGGGCGAGTGACGATCCGCCAGAGCCGTACGGTCCGGGTGACCCGGGGTGTCTGGCTCCCGGCGGCGGTCGCCGCCGAGCCGGTCGCGCGCCTCGCCGCGCTGCTCGCCGCGCTGCCGCCCGGCACCGTCCTGAGCGGAGTCACCGCGGCCTGGCTGCACGGGCTGTGGGTGGCGCCGGCCAGCCGAGTCGAGGTGACCGTGCCGGCCGGGCCGCGGGGAAGCCGGCTGACGACCGTGCCGCAGCGGCGCGAGCTGGTGGCGCACCGAGCCGTGCTGGCGGCGGACGAGGTGGTCGAGGTCGGCGGGATCCCGGCCACGTCGGTGCCGAGGACCTGGGCGGACCTCTCCGCTGTGCTGGGGCTTCCCGACCTGGTGGCCGCCGGGGACTCGGCGCTGCGCTGCGGGATCGGCGCGGCGGACCTCGCGGACGCGGTCGTACGCCGTGGGCGCCGAGCCGGCGCCGCCCGGGCGAGAGCGGCGGTCGCGCTCGTCGACCGGCGGTCCCGGTCGCGTCCGGAGTCGCACCTCCGGGTGGCCCTCGTCGGCGCCGGCTTGCCCGCGCCGGAGGTCAACGTCTCGGTGCACGACGAGCGCGGCGGCTGGCTCGCCGAGCCGGACCTGTCGTACCCGGCGGCCCGGCTCGCCGTCGAGTACCAGGGTGCGGAGCACGCGGACCCGGGCCGGATGCGCCGCGACACCGCCCGGCACATGGACCTGCGCCGAGCCGGCTGGGACGTGCTCTACTACACGGCCGCGCAGGTGTTCACCCATCCGGAGGTGCCGGTGGCGGACGTTCGCGGCGCGCTGGCCGCTCGCGCCCCGCAGCTGTTCGCCGGCGTCCGCGGTTCGCCCCGACGGTGACGACGTCCGCTCGTCGGTGACGACTTCGCGTTGCGGGTGACGAGCTACGCCTCATCACCGGCGGCGCGAAGTCGTCACCCACGAGTGGGGCCGGCGGGTCAGGGGCGGAGCCGGACCACCTGCGGATCGTGGTCGCTGACCTGGTCGGCGTACTCGCGTTGACGTGCACGACGTCGTAGTCGTACCGGCTGAGCGGGCCGACGCCGCAGCGCGAGCGCCGGGGCTGAGCAGGATGTGGTCGAGCACCTGCGAGTTGCCCTCGAAGACGTAGGTGTAGCGCTCGGTCGGCGGGCAGCGTCCGCGGCAGGTCGACCAGGTCGCCGTCGCCGACCAGGATGTCGGCGGTCTCGGAGAACTCGAAGTCGTTGATGTCGCCGAGCACGATCACCTCGGCGCAGCGGGTTCGAGGTCGCGGATCTGGTCGGCGAACGCGGCCACCAGCCCGGCCTGCGCGTGCCGCTGCACCTCGGACGAGCGGGTCGGCGGCTGGAAGCGGCCGTTGACCGGCTGGTCGCCGCCCTTGGAGGTGAAGTGGTTGGCCACCACGAAGAGCGGCCGGCCGCGCCAGCGGAACTCGCCGGCGAGCGGCTTGCGGCTGGACTCGCCAGGCCGGGTCGGTCGGCTGCGATCCGGCCCGGGGACAGCGATCAGCCGCGGCAGGCCGAGCGGTGCCGCGGACCACCTGCGTCGCGGCCGTGGTCGCGTCGCCGCCCGGACGGTCCACGAAGGACAGTCCGCGGTCGGTGCGGAACAGGAACGCGACCCGGATGTTGCCGCCCGGCTCGCCGCCGTCGGCGTTGTTCGTCCGGGTCGATCTGCCGCCACTGGTACGCCGGGCCGCCGGCGGCCCGGATCGCGTCGATCAGCCGGGTCGAGCGTCTGCGTCCGCGGCGACGACGCCGTCGTTGGTCGGGCCGGTGTTGTCCTGGACCTCCTCCAGCGCGACCAGGTCCGGGCTGGCCAGGTTGGTCACGATCTGGCCGGCGAGCGCGTCGAACTTGGCCTGCGGGTCGCCCGGGTCGAGGTTCTCGACGTTGAAGGTCGCCGACCGCCAGCTCGTAGCGACGCGCTGCGCGCGGGTGCGCTCCCGCGGCAGCTGTCGCACTGGCGACGGTCGGGGTCGCGGTGACGAGCAGCTTGTAGTTGCCGAAGGAGTAGTCGAGCACGCCGACGGTGGCGCCGGGCAGCGAGTCGCCGACGTCCGCGGTCGGGATCGCCGCCAGCACGTCGTCGAGGATGATCCGCTCCGGGTTGGGGTCGGCGGCGCGCAGCACGATGCCGCCGCGGGCGGTGCGCACGGTCGCGCCGGCCGGCACCACCGGCAGCTCGCCGAAGCCGCTGGTCGGGCCGACCACGGCGGCGTCGTCGAGCTGCAGCCGGCATGCCCTCCAGCGACTCCCAGAAGTCCAGCCCGTCGTTCGGCCGGGTCGAAGAGCACCCCCGGCGCCTCGACGTCGCCGGTCGCGTCGTCCTCGACGACGGCGCCCGGCGGCACCCGGCCGCCGGGGCCGACGACGGTCGGCGCCGGCACGGCGGCGGTGCCGGTGACGGTCACCGCCGGCGCGGTCAGCTCGGTGGTGCTGAGGTTGGTCGACGTCGCTCCGCCGGGGCGGAACTCGGCGACCGTGCCGGTCACGGTGACCGCGTCGCCGACCGCGACGCTCGGCGCGGCCGCGGTGAAGACGAGCAGTCCCTCGCTGGTCGCCGGGGTCGTCGTCGGGCTGCGGGTCCTGCATCCAGAAGCCGTTGCCGGACACCGCGGTCACCACGCCCGGCACCTCGGCCACCAGCACGCCCACCTTGCGGCGAGCGGTGCGCGGCGCCCTGGATGTCATGGATGCGCAGGCCCGGCTCACCCGGGTCGGGCGGCGGCGCGCCGCCGGAGTTGCGCGGGTTCGGCGCGCCGGCGGTGAAGTCGGCCGCGTTGTTGTCGGTGTCCGGGCCGGCGCCGCGCAGCGCGGCGGTGGTGTTGGACAGGCCGGGCGCCGCCGCGGTCTCGAAGTCGTTGGCGCTGCCGTAGCCGACGAAGTCCTGCACCCCGGCGGCGGTGTCGCAGTCGGCGCCGCAGGTCAGCGCGGTGCTCGCGGTCACCAGCGCGACCTTGCCCGCGGTCGCGCTCATCGCGATCGAGCCGGTCGCGTCCGGCGTCGGCAGCGGGGTGGTCCCGCCGGCGCCGGCCGCCTCCTGGACCAGGTAGTGGCCGCCCGCCGGCACCGCGCCGGACAGCACGGTGACCTGCCAGGACGTGCCCGCGGCCGAGCGCGTACTGCACCGACCAGCCGGTGACGTCGACCGGCGGCGGCGGAGGTGTTGCGCAGCTCGACGAAGTCGTGGGTGTACGTGGCGCCGGAGTTGCCACCACCGCCGTACACCTGGCTGATGACCACGTCCGGCGAGACGGCGGCGGCCGGCGTTGCGGTCAGGGCGACGGCTCCGGCGGCGATCAGGACACAGGCGGCGAGCGCGGCGATGCGCGGCGAGGAGGGACGCACGAGCCCTTCCTAGCAGCCGGCGCCCGCGCCGTCACGAATCGTCGGTGAAGAGCAGGTGACCGAGCAGGCCGGACAGCGCCCGCACGGTGCGCTCGGAGTCGAAGTCCGGCTCGAGCAGCAGCCGCCAGAACAGCAGCGTGAGCAGCCGGGCGGTGACCGGTACGTCGAGGTCCCGGCGGCCGGCGGGCGCGTCCCGGGCGACGGCGAGGATGCCGGCGAGCCGGTCCGCGCTCCAGTCCACGATCTGCCGGTCCACCTCGGCCAGCCGGGAGTCGCGGGCGGCGAGCCCGGCCCACGCCCGGTACGCGCCGACGTACTTCGCGTCCGTCGCGAGGGCGACCCAGAGCAGGCCGGCGACCGCCTGCCGCGGGTCCGCGCCGGCCGGCGGCGTGAGCTCCAGGGCCTCGATCTCGCAGAGCATCCGGTCGACCAGGACGAGCAGCAGCTGCCGCTTGGTCCGGAAGTGCCGGTAGACCGCGCCGACGGCGACGCCGGCCGCCGACGCGATGTCGGCCATCGACGTGCCGTCGTACCCGCGCTCGGCGAACAGCACCAGCGCGGCGGCGCGGACCGCCTCCTGGGTGCGCCTCCGGTCCGCTGGTCAACGGGCGGTAGCGTGGCCGCCGTGGCTTCGCCGTACGTCGACGTCGAGGTGGGGGACCGGGTCGTCCGGGTGACCAACCCGGACCGGGTCTACTTCTCCGTCCGCGGGGAGACGAAGCTCGACGTCGTCAACTACTACCTGGCCGTCGGCGAGGGGATCGTCCGGGCGCTGCGCGAGCGGCCGTGCATGCTGCACCGCTACCCGGCGGGCACCGACGGCGAGAAGATCTACCAGAAGCGGCTGCCGTCCGGGGCGCCGCCGTGGGTCGAGACGGTGCAGGTCCGGTTCCCGTCCGGCCGCACCGCGGACGAGCTGTGCGTGACCGAGCTGGCCAGCGTGGCCTGGGCGGTGCAGATGTCCACTGTGGAGTTCCACCCGTGGCACTCGCGGCGGGCCGACACGGAGCGGCCGGACGAGCTGCGCATCGACCTCGACCCGCAGCCCGGCACCGGGTACCCGGAGGCGCGGGTGGTCGCCACGGTGGTCCAGGAGATCCTCGACGAGCTGGGCGCCGTCGGGTGGCCGAAGACGTCCGGCGGCCGGGGGATGCACATCTACGTCCGGATCCCGCCGCTGTGGGGTTTCACCGTGGTTCGCCGGGCCGCGCTCGCCTTCGCCCGCGAGGTCGAGCGGCGGGCGCCGGAGCTGGTGACGACCGCGTGGTGGAAGGAGGAGCGCGGCTCGCAGGTCTTCGTCGACTACAACCAGAACGCCCGGGACCGGACGATCCGCTCGGCGTACTCGCTGCGCGGCGAGCCGTGGGCGCCGGCGTCGACACCGCTGACCTGGGACGAGGTGCCGGACGCCGACCCGGAGGACTTCACCCTGGCCACCGTCCCCGGCCGGTTCGCCGATCTCGGGGACGTGCACGCCGGCATCGACGAGCGGCCCTTCTCGATCGAGCCGCTGCTGGAGTGGGCCGACCGGGACGAGCGCGACCGCGGGCTCGGCGACGCGCCGTACCCGCCCAACTTCCCCAAGATGGAGGGCGAGCCGATGCGCGTGCAGCCGAGCCGCGCGCGGCGCCGGGTGGAGCCGTCAGAGCCGGACGGCGCGCCACCAGCCGAGGGCTGAGACGGCGAGGACGCCCAGCACCACGGCGAGGTGGCCGGCGCCGGTGCCGGTGCCCAGCCAGGGGTCGCGGATGGACGCCGTGACGTGGGTCAGCGGGAGCACGTCGGCCGCCCGGCGCAGCCCGTCGCCCATGATGCTCGGCGGCGGCCCGCCACCGCCGAGCAGGAACGACGGGAAGAAGGCGAGCAGGCCGATGCCCTGCGCCGCCCTGGCGTTCGGCACCAGCGAGCCGATCAGCAGGCCGATGCTGGTGAACGTGACCGCGCCGAGCAGGACGCCGGCGACGGTCCACAGCGGATCCCGGACCGGCGGCAGGCCGTAGAGCGGGGCCGCGACGGCGAGCAGCACCGCGGAGCCGAGCAGGGTCAGCGCGACACCCACGACCAGCGAGGCGACGGCGAACGACCAGCTCGGGAAGCCGGCGGCCGCGAAGCGGCGCAGCACCCCGCGCTCCCGGTAGGCGGCCACGTGCACCGGCACCATCACCAGCCCGACCGCCGCGATCACCACCGCGAGGTAGGACGCGACGTACCACTGCGCCGGCACGACGCCGTCGAAGTCGACGGCGTCCTCGGCGGCGAAGGAGCCGGCGAGGACGAGCACGGTCACCACCGGGAAGACGAGGACGAACGCGAGCACGACCGGCTCGCGCAGCACCAGCCGCAGCTCGGTGCGGACCAGCCGGGCCACGGTGGCAGCGGCGGTCCTGCGGGTGTCGGGCGGGGTGACGGGTGTGACAGTGTCCACAGTGGTCATCGGGAGCCTCCGGGCGTGAGCAGGGAGACGAGCGCCGTCTCCAGGTCGGGCATGTCGACGGCGAGGTCGGTCGGGACCCGCCCGGACCAGACCAGCTCGGCCCCGGCGTGGGCGACCATCGCCCGGTCGCCGTGCAGCTCGACGGCGTCGCCGTCGCGGCGGACCTCCCGGACACCGGGAACCGCCGCCCAGTCCGGGCCGGGTGCGGGCGAGGTGAACCGGACGGTCGCCCACGGCGCGTGCCGGTCCACCAGCTGTGCCGGCGTGCCGCTGTCCACCACCCGGCCGTCGCGCATCACGACGACCCGGTCGCACAGCGCCTCCGCCTCGTCCATGTAGTGGGTGACCAGCAGGACCGTGGTGCCGCCGTCCCGCAGCGCCCGGATCGCGTCCCAGACGTCGCGCCGGGCGGCCGGGTCCAGGCCCTGGGTCAGCTCGTCCAGCACCACCAGCTGCGGCCGGTTGAGCAACGCCAGCACCAGGAACAGCCGCTGCCGCTGGCCGCCGGACAGCGCGGCGAAGGCGGTCCGCCGGTGCCCGGCCAGGCCGAAGGCGGCCAGCAGCCCGTCGACCGGCGCGGAGCGCGGCCCGCGGAACAGCTCGACCGCCTCGGCGACGCGCAGCCGGTCCGGCAGCGCCGAGTCCTGTTGCTGGCTGCCGACCAGCGACCGCAGCCGCGGCCCGTCCCTGGCCGGGTCCAGGCCGAGCACCCGAAGCGAGCCGCCGTCGGCGCGGCGCAGCCCCTGCAGGCACTCGACGGTCGTCGTCTTGCCGGCGCCGTTCGCGCCGAGCAGGCCGACGATCTCGCCCTCGTCGACGTCCAGGTCGACGTCGTCGACCACGGTCCGGTCGCCGTACCGCTTGCGCAGCCCGCGGACCTCCACCACTGCGGTGCTCACCGTCGTCCCCTCCGCTCCGGCGGGAGCTCCCGCCACGGCACCACGCTCGCAGCGCGGCCGGGAGTCCACATCGGAGCGTGGGCGGGACGTCGGCCTCCGCCCGCGGGGGGAACGGCGCCCGGGTCAGGGGGAGGAGATGCCGTGCCGGTACGCGTAGACGATCGCGCCGGCCCGGTCCCGGACGCCGAGCTTGGCGAAGATGCTGCCGACGTGCGTCTTCACGGTCGCCTCGCTCACCACGAGGGTCGCGGCGATCTCCGGGTTGGACGCGCCGGTGGCCATCCGCCGCAGCACCTCCAGCTCGCGGTCGGTCAGCTCGACGGCCCGGGCGGCCTCCCGGTGCCGCGGCAGCCCGGAGCGGCGCGTCACCTCCAGCACCCGCGGGGTGACCGCCGGGTCCAGCCAGGCGCCGCCGCCCGCGACGGCCCGGGTCGCGGCGATCAGGTCCTCGGCGGACGCTTCCTTCAGCACGAAGCCGGCCGCGCCGGCCTCGATCGCGCCCCAGAGCACCTCGTCCTCGTCGAACGTCGTCAGCACGAGCACCGGCGGGCCGCCCAGCTCCCGCAGCCGGCGGGTCGCCTCGATCCCGTCGACGCCGCGCATCCGGATGTCCATCAGCACGACGTCCACCGCCTCCCGGTGGTCGCGCACGGCGTCGAGCGCCGCCGCCCCGTCGCCGCACTCGGCCACCACCGCGAAGCCGTCCGCCTCGGCGAGCACCCAGCGCAGGCCGGCCCGGACCAGCGGCTGGTCGTCCACCAGCACGACCCCGATCACCGGCTCGGCACCGTCTCGGGGTCCGGCGCGCGGGGGAGGCTGGCCGCGACCCGCCAGCCGCCCGGCACCCGGCCGGCCGACAGCGTCCCGCCGAGGGCCTCCACCCGCTCGCGCATGCCGACCAGGCCCACCCCGGCGCCCGGTCCCGCGGCGGGCCGGGTCGGTCCGGCCGCCGCCGGACCGGAGTCCACGACGGCCACCTCCACCGCGTCGGGCCGGACCTGGACCCGCACCTGGACCGCGGCGCCCGGTGCATGCCTCGCCGCGTTGGCCAGCGACTCCTGGACGACCCGGTAGACCGCGAGCCCGGTCATCGCCGCCACGCCGGCCAGCTCGCCGGTCACCGCCAGCTCCACCCGGGAGCCGGCGGCGGCGGTCCGCTCGACCAGCTCGGGCAGGTCGGCGGCGGTCGGCGTCGGCGCCAGCGCGGCGCCCGGCTCGTCCCGGAGCGCGGCGACGCCGCGGCGGATCTCGGCCAGGCCGGAGCGCCCGATGGTCTCGGCCTGGCGCAGCGCCTGCTCGGCGCCCGCCGGGTCGTCCCGGATCCGGCGGCGGGCACCCGTGACGTGCAGCAGCAGCACGCCGAGCGAGTGTCCGACCAGGTCGTGCAGCTCCGCGGCGATCCGCCGCCGCTCCAGCAGCACCGCCTGCTCGGCGAGCCGCTCCCGGGTCGCGGTCAGCTCGGCGACCAGGGCGCGGAAGCGGCGCATCTGCTCGGCGGACAGCCAGCCGAACAGGATGCCGGCGGTCCAGAACGGCCAGCCCCAGTCCGGCCGTACGGCCAGCGTGACGGCGGCCGGCGTGAGCACGGCGACGGTCCCGGCGGCGATCCGCACCCAGCGGTCGTCCTCGACCAGCACCAGGTAGCTCAGCGCGACGATGAGCAGGAACATCGTGCCCTCGCCGCGCTCGCGCAGGGCGAGCACGATCGCCGGGGCGAAGGTCCAGGCGGCGAGCAGCGCCGTCGGCAGCCGGCGCCGGCCGGCGACGAGGAAGCCGGCGACCGTGAGCGCCGACAGCGCGGCGACCTCGAGCCGGGCCGCCGCGCCGCCGTCCCGACCACGCCCAGCACCCCGACGGCCGCCGCCACCGCGGCCGCCGCGCCGGCGAACCAGGCGTGGCCGCGCGAGGTCCAGCTCGGCGCGCCCACGGCCCGACTGTAGGACCGCCCGCGGCGGCGGTCATCGACCCGGGGACCGACCCGCCGCCTCCCCCCACGGGCAGGAGATCCGGACCCCGCCGGATCCCGGGCTCGGGCCCAGCCGGGGGCGGCGCCGGCAGGTCAGCCGGACCAGGCGATGAGGACGACCGAGCCGGCGGCGACGGCGAGGCCCAGCCGCTGGGCGGGGCCGGTGCGCTCGCCCAGCACGAGCCGGGCCAGCAGGATCGTCGCGGCCGGGTAGAGCGCGACCAGCACCGCGACCAGCGACAGCAGCCCCTGCCGGACGGCGAGCAGGTAGGCCAGGTTCGCCAGCGCGTCGAGCGCGCCCGCGGCCACGGCGAACCGGACGACGCCGGGCGCGAGCCGGCCGGCGCGACCGGTGGCCAGGGCCAGCCCGCCGGCCGCGAGGGTGGACGACAGCCGGGAGATCACCAGCGGCCACCCGCCGCTGGCCTCCGGCGCCCGGGACAGCAGCACGAAGTAGCAACCGAAGCCGACGCCGGCCAGCAGCGCCAGCCCCACCGCCCGGACGGTGACCGGCGTGCGGTCGGCGCCACGCGGACCGCGGCTGACCAGCGCGACCGCGAGCAGGGCGAGCCCCACTCCGAGGTACGCCAGCGGGGGCGGCCGCTCGCCGAGCCCGATCCCGACGGTGACCGGGACGACCGCCGACGCCACCGCGGTCAGCGGCGCGACCACCGCCATCGGGCCCGCGGCCAGGCCGAGGTAGAGCAGCACGACGCCGGCGGCACCGGCCACCCCCGCCGCGCCGGACCACAGCAGCGTCGCCGGGTCCACCCGGCCGGGCACCAGCGGCAGCAGCGCCACCATCAGCACCAGCCCGACCGGGTAGCTGAGCAGCAGCACCCGCAGCGCCGGCTCGCGCCGGGACGCGGCGCCGCCGACGAAGTCGGACACCCCGTACGACACCGCCGCGAGGAGGGCGAGCAGGACGGACACCGACGACCTCCGACAGCCGGACAGCGGTGCAGTTCAGTGTACTGTCCGGATCACTGCAATGGTCTACGGGCTATCCCGACGCGGCGCAGGTCGCCCCGGTCCGTGGCAGCCGCAGCGAGACCAGGTAGGCGTTCACCGCGTTCGTCACGCACGGCGTCTTCGGGTACGCGGTGTGCCCCTCGCCGTTCCAGGTCAGCAGCCGCGCGGTGGCGAGCGTCTTCGCCAGCACCCGCGCCGACGCGTACGGCGTCGCCGGGTCGTTGACCGTGCCGATCACCAGCAGCGGCGGGGCGCCGGCGGCGCGCACGGCCGGCAGCGGCAGCCGCTGCGCCTGCCACTGCTGGCAGCCGAGCAGCCCGAGCGCGAGCGCGCTGCCGAACAGCGGGTACTTCTGCCGCCACGACGTCAGCGCCCGGCGCACCGTCGCGTCCGGCACCTTCTCCCGGGTGTCCGCGCAGTTGATCGCCGTGTTGGCGTCCTGCAGGTTGGTGTACTCGCCCTTCGGGTCGCGCTGGGCGTACCGGTCGGCGAGGGTGAAGATGCCGCTGGCCGCGCCGCCGTCGCCCTCCGCGATCGCCGACTCCAGCTCGGGCCAGTCGTCCTGGTCGTAGAGCGCGGAGATCGTCGCGAGCAACACGTGCCCGGCGGTCGCCTTGCGCTTGTCCGCGTTCCCGGACGGGATCGGGGCCTGCCGTGCCTTCGCGAGCAGCCGCACCAGCACCGCCCGCGGGTCCGGCCCGATCAGGCAGGTCGCGCCGCGCCGCTGGCAGTCGGCGGCGAACTGGCCGAACGCCTTCTCGAAGCCGCGCGCCTGCCCCTCCGCGGCGGTCACCTCGCCGGCCCGCGGGTCCACGGCGCCGTCCAGCACCAGCGCGCGGACCCGCTTCGGGAACAGCTGCGCGTAGACCGAGCCGAGGCGGGTCCCGTACGAGTAGCCGAGATAGGTCAGCTTCGGGTCGCCGACCGCCTGCCGCACCAGGTCGATGTCCCGGGCGGTCTCCTCGGTGTTGTAGTGCCGCAGGTCCTCGCCGTACTTCTTCAGGCAGCCCTGGGAGACCTCGCGGGCGGTCTTCACCTGCTCCTGGTACTGCGGCTCGTTGCGGGCGTCCGGGTCCAGCGCGATCGCCCGGTCCTTCAGCTCCGCGGGGATGCACTCGACCGGGGAGGACAGCCCGACGCCGCGCGGGTCGAAGCCGACCACGTCGAAGCGGCGCATCAGCTCGATCGGCAGCGTCAGGGCCAGCCCGACCGCCGCGTCCACCCCGGAGCCGCCCGGCCCGCCCGGGTTGACCACCAGCGAGCCGATCCGCTGCTGCTGGCCGGCCAGCCGCACCCGGATCAGGAACAGCTCGATCGCCTTCGCCGCCGGCTCGCGGTAGTCCAGCGGCACGCGCAGCCGGCCGCAGAAGAACGACAGCGGCCGGTCGCCGCCGGGCTGGCCACGCAGCTGCGGCGCGATCACCGAGGTGCAGTCGTCGAACTTCAGCGGCGAGATGGCGGGGACGGCCGGGGCGGGGGTGGCGCTCGGCGCCGGCGCCCCCGGGATCGGGTCCCCGCGCGTAGCGCCCGTTGCCCGCCGTCGTCGTGCACGCGGCCAGCACGAGCGCGGCCGCGATCGGCACCGTCAGGCCACGGGAGGTGCGGCGCATCCGCCGACGGTAGCCGACCGCGGCCGAGCGAGCGCGGGTGCCCGCAGCGCGACCGGGCATCAGCGCAGCAGCGCGGCCAGGTCGTAGCTGACCGGCTCGTCCAGCTGCTCGTAGGTGCACGAGCGAGGGTCCCGGTCGTCCCGCCAGCGGACGAACTGGGTGGTGTGCCGGAATCGGGTGCCCTCCATGTGGTCGTAGCGCACCTCGACCACCCGCTCCGCGCGCAGCGGCTCCCAGGACAGGTCCTTCTTCGCGTTCCACCGGCGACTGCGCGCCGGGCATCCGGCCCTCTGCCTGCGCCTGCGCCTCGGCCCAGTCCCGCCACGGGTGCCCGTCCAGCGCGTTCTCCCGCCACGGCGCCAGCTCCTCGCACCAGCTCGGCCCGCCGCGCCATCGGGAACGACGCCACCACCCCGACGTGCTGCAGCGACCCATCGTCGTCGTACAGGCCGAGCAGCAGCGAGCCGACCACCGGCCCGCTCTTGTGCCAGCGGAACCCGGCCACCACGCAGTCCGCGGTGCGCTCGTGCTTGACCTTGAGCATCGCCCGCTTGTCCGGCTCGTACGTGCCGTCGGCGGGCTTGGCGACGATCCCGTCGAGCCCGGCGCCCTCGAAGGTGGCGAACCACTCCCGGGCGACGGCGGCGTCGTCGGTGACCGAGGGTGCGGTGCACCGGCGGCGTCACGTTCGGCGAGGACCTCGTCCAGCCGGCGGCGGCGCTCGGCCAGCGGGGTCTCCATCAGCGACTCGTCGCCGAGCGCGAGCAGGTCGAAGGCGACCAGGCTGGCCGGCGTCTGCTCGGCGAGCAGCCGGACCCGGGAGTCGGCCGGGTGGATCCGCTGCAGCAGCGCCTCGAAGTCGAGCCGGTCGCCGCGCGGCGACGACGATCTCGGCGTCGACGACGCAGCGCTCCGGCAGCTGCGCCCGGACCGCGTCGACCACCTCGGGGAAGTAGCGGGTCATCGGCCGCTCGTTGCGGCTGCCGAGCTCCACCTCGTCGCCGTCCCGGAAGACGATGCAGCGGAAGCCGTCCCACTTCGGCTCGTAGAGGTAGCCGGGGCCGGCCGGCACCTCCTTGACCGACTTGGCGAGCATCGGCGCCACCGGGGGCATGACGGGCAGGTCCATCGGCCCATCATCCGCCCCCCGCCGCGCCGATCTTGACCCTTCCGGACGCGTTGCACGGCGTGTCGGAGTCCGCGAGGTCAAGATCGGTGGGGAGGGGTGAGCGGGTAGCGCAGGAACAGCGCGCCGTCCTCGGTCAGCACGTGGCCCAGACGCAGCGGTCGCGGCCCGTGCCCGGCGCCGGCGGTGATCCGGCCCGGGCCCGGGCCGGCGAGCAGCGGGGCGACCGTCAGGCACAGCTCGTCCAGCAGGCCGGCGGCGACCAGGCCGCCGAGCACCGTGGGTCCGCCCTCGCAGAGGATGCGGCGCAGGCCGCGGTCGGCGAGCGCGTCCAGCCCGGCGGCGAGGTCGACGTGCCGGTCGCCCGCGACCACGAGCTCGGCGACCGGCTCCAGGGCGGCCCGCTTCTCGGGCGGGGCGGCCGCGGAGGTGAGCACCAGGGTCCGGACCGGGGCGCCGGCGAAGAGTCTCGAGGTCTGGTCGAGGTCCAACCTGCCGGAGACGACCGCGAAGGTGGGCAGCTCGGCCAGGCCCAGGGCGCGGCGGCGGGCCCGGCGGTCCGCGCCGTACGGCGGGTAGCTGTAGCCCTCCGCCCGGGCCGTGCCGGCGCCGACCAGGATGACGTCGGCGAGGTCGCGCAGGAGGTGGAAGACCCGCTTGTCGGCGGGGGAGGACAGGCCGCCGGACAGGCCGTCGACCGAGCTGGCACCGTCCGCGCTCGCGACGAAGTTGACCCGGACGTGCCTGGGCCAGCCCTCCGGCGGGGCGTACGCGGCGAGCAGGTCGTCGGCGGTGAGGTCCCCGGCCGGCTCCGGCAGCAGTCGTCGCACCCCGGCATCCCACCACGCCGAGCGGTCACGGGGGCGGCCGGCACCGTGGTCGCTGCCGCGGACCGGCCGGCGGGCGCAAGCGCCGGCCGGCTCCCGCCCGGTGGTCGCCTGCCCACAGGGGGCGAGCGGCACGGCGGTAGGACACCGTGGCGGGGGCTGGCAGCATGGGCGGGGTGACCGCTCCGGACCTCCGCTTCGCGCTCGCCCTGCACGGCCTGGTCGCCGGCCGCCGGGACGCCGGCTTCGCCTGGTCGCCGTACTCGGTGGCCTCCGCGCTCGGCCTCACCGCCGCCGGCGCCCGCGGGCCGACCCGGGACGAGCTGGTCGCCGCGCTGACCCCGGACGGCGACCTCGACCGGCTGGCCGCCGCGCTCGCGGCCGGCGCCGACCTGCGCCGGGTCCCGAACGCCTCCGCCCGGCTCGCGGTCGCCAACACGCTGTGGGCGGACCTGACGCTGCCGGTGTCCCCGGCGTTCCTGGGTGTCGTGAAGTCCTGGCCGGGCGGTGCCGCCCGTGGCGCCGACTTCCGCGGCGACCCGGACGGCTCCCGGCGCGAGATCAACGCCGACGTCGAGCGCAGCACGCACGGCCTGATCACCGACCTGATCGAGTCCGGCCTGCTCGGCCGGGACACCGGTGCGGTCGTGGTCAACGCGCTGTGGCTGCGGGCGTCGTGGCTCAAGCCGTTCGAGCAGGGCGGCACCCGGCCGCAGCGGTTCGCCGCGCCGGGCGGCGACGTCGACGTGCCGACGATGCGGGTCACCCGGCAGCTGCCGTACGTGGCCCGCGACGGGTGGACGGTGGTGACCGTGCCGGCGGGAGAGGGCGTCGTCGCCGACGTGCTGCTGCCGGACGGCGACCTGGCCGGCGCCGAGGCCGGGCTGGACGCCGACCGGCTGGACGGGCTGCTGGCCGCCGCGTCGCCGACCGAGGTGGCGCTGGAGCTGCCGCGGGTGCGGGTGCGCGGGCAGGCGTCGCTGGCGGAGCCGCTGGCGCAGCTCGGCGTCCGGACCCTCTTCACGCCGGCCGCCGACCTGTCCGGGGTGACCGACGGGGCCGAGGGGCTGATGGTGGACGCGGCCGTGCACAAGGCGGTGCTGACGCTGGACGAGACCGGCCTGGAGGGCGCCGCCGCGACGGCCGTGATGATGACCCGGCTGGCCTCGGTCACCGCCCCGCGCCGCCCGGTCCCGGTCCGCGTCGACCGGCCGTTCCTGCTGCTCGTCCGGCACCGTCCGACCGGCAGCCTGTTCTTCCTCGCCCGGGTCACCGACCCCCGCTGACCCCGCTGACCCCGCCGACCCGGCGGGCGCGGCGGGCGCTGGCTAGGCTCGGACAGGTGAGCGGGACACGGGTGCTGCTGGAGCTGGACCTCACCGAGCCGCCGGCCGACGCGCCGCCGGCCGACCCGCTCGGCCTCGTGCGGTCGCGGCGCCGCCCGACGCTGCGCGGCGTCGTCGAGGCGCTCCGGGACGCCGCGGACGACCCGAAGGTCGTCGGGCTGCTCGCCCGGGTCGGCGGCCGGCTGGAGCTGGCCCGCGCGCAGGAGCTGCGGGACGCGGTCCGGGTGTTCGCCGGGTCCGGCAAGCCGGCGGTCGGCTGGGCGGAGACCTTCGGCGAGGGCGGCTCCGGCACGGTCGCGTACCTGCTCGCCACCGGCTTCGGTGAGCTGTGGCTGCAGCCGTCCGGCGACCTCGGCCTGACCGGCGTGGCGGTCGAGGCGACCTTCCTGCGCGGGACGCTCGACAAGGTCGGGCTGGAGCCGCAGCTCGGGCAGCGGCACGAGTACAAGAACGCGGCCGACCAGCTGAGCCGGTACGGGTTCACCGACGCCTACCGGGAGGCCGCCTCCCGGCTCGCCGCGTCCGCGCTGGAGCAGGTGGTCGCCGGGGTCGCCGAGGCGCGCGGCCTCACCCCCGAGCGGGTGCGCGAGCTGGTCGACGCCGCGCCGCTGTCGGCCGGGGACGCCCTCCGGGCCGGCCTGGTCGACCGGCTCGGCTACCGCGACGAGGTCTACGCGGACGTCCGGCGCCGGTTCGGCGCCGACACCCGGCTGCTGTTCGTCGCCCGCTACCGTCGCGAGGCGGCTCCGGCCCGGCTGGTGGGCTCGATCCGGCACCGCTCGAAGCCGGTCGTCGCGCTCGTGACGGTCGCCGGAGGCATCCACCAGGGCCGCAGCCGGCGCGGGCCGCTGTCGGCCGGCGCCGGCGCCGGGTCGGACACCGTCGGCGCCGCCTTGCGGGCCGCCGGCCGGGACGACTCGGTCAAGGCGGTCGTGCTGCGGGTGAACAGCCCCGGCGGGTCGTACGTGGCCTCCGACGTGATCTGGCGCGAGGTCGGCCAGCTGCGCCGGGCGGGCAAGCCGGTCGTCGCCTCGATGGGCGACGTCGCCGCGTCCGGCGGCTACTTCGTCGCGATGGGTGCGGACGCGATCGTCGCCCAGCCCGGCACCGTCACCGGCTCGATCGGCGTCCTGGGCGGCAAGGTGGTCACCGCCGGCCTGCTGGCCCGGCTCGGCGTCGGCACCGACGCGGTCGCCGAGGGCCGGCAGGCGCGGATGTTCTCCCCGCGCGTCGGTTTCGACGACGAGCAGTGGCGGCGGCTGGAGGAGTGGCTGGACCGGGTGTACGACGACTTCGTCCGGAAGGTCGCCGCCGGGCGCGGGATGAGCCGGGAGCGCGCGCACGAGCTGGCCCGCGGCCGGGTGTGGACCGGCGCCGACGCGCACGAGCGCGGGCTGGTCGACGAGCTGGGCGGGCTGGACCGGGCGGCCGAGCTGGCCCGCTCGCGGGCCGAGCTGCCCGCCGGCGCCGAGCTGCGCCGCTGGCCGCAGCTGCGGCCCGCCGGGCGGCTGTCGCCGGCACGGTCCAGTGAGGACCGGGCGGCCGCCGCGGTGCCGCCGGGGGACTGGTGGCCCGGCTGGGGCGGGCTCGCCGACGTCGCCGCCCGGCTCGGGTTGCCGCCGGACGGCCCGCTCACCCTGCCTCCCCTGCACCTGCGCTGAGCCCGCGGCCCGCGCCCCCGCCCCCACCCGCGCCCCGCGCGAGTGAGGACTGAGACTCTACTGCTCATCGGGTCCAACTTCTCTCACTCACGGACGGGGTGGTGGGCGGCGAGCTCGACGACGGCCAGCGACTCCGCCGCCAGCTCGACCGCCCCGGCCCGGTAGACGAAGCCCGGTACGGAGGACAGCAGCACCGCCATCGGGGTCCCGTCCAGCGGCACCTCCTGCCGCTCGCCGGCCAGGTTGACCGCGACCCGAAGCGCCCCCCGGGTCAGCACCAGCCAGCCGGCCAACTCGTCGTACGCCACCGCGACCCGGTCCAGCCACGGGTCGGTCAGCTCCGGCCGCTGCCGGCGCAGCGCGAGCAGCCGCCGGTACCAGTCCAGCAGCTCGGCGTGCGGCTCGGAGTCCACTTCGGACCAGTCCAGGGTGGAGCGCCGGAAGGTGTCCGGGTCCTGCGGGTCCGGCACCTCCGCCGCCGTCCAGCCGTGCGCCGCGAACTCCTCCCGCCGACCGGCCGCGACGGACGCGCCGAGCTCCGGCTCCGGGTGCGAGGTGAAGAACAGCCACGGGGTGGACGCCCCCCACTCCTCACCCATCCACAGCATCGGGGTGAACGGGGAGGTGAGCAGCAGGCCAGCGCCGATCTTGAGCAGCGCGGGGGACAGCAGCGCGCAGAGCCGGTCACCGAGCGCCCGGTTGCCGACCTGGTCGTGGTCCTGCAGGAACGCGACGAAGCGGTGCGCCGGGGTGTCGTCCCGGTGGATCCGGCGCCCGTGCACCCGGTCCCGGAACGACGAGAAGCCGCCGTCGTGCACGAA
The DNA here is from genome assembly GCA_963785005.1 of uncultured Actinomycetota bacterium. Taxonomy (GTDB): domain Bacteria; phylum Actinomycetota; class Actinomycetes; order Mycobacteriales; family CADCTP01; genus CADCTP01. The sequence goes on along the minus strand of CAWATS010000007.1, from coordinate 238,357 downwards.
CGCACCGGTGAACGCCTTGGCCAGCGTCGACAGCGACCCGAAGTCCGCGTAGTAGCCCTGCCGCTCGCCGGTGAGCAGCGCGTGCAGCGCGTGGTGCACGTCGTCGTCCCACTGCGCGGTCAGCCCGTGCCCGCCGGCGTCCCGGGACCGCACCAGCCGCGGGTCGTTCTGGTCGGACTCGGCGATCAGGCTCAGCGGCCGGCGCAGGTGCGTCGACAGCGCGTCCACCTCGACCGCCAGCTCCTCGAGCAGGTGCAGCGCGCTCAGGTCGACCAGCGCGTGCACGGCGTCCAGCCGGAGCCCGTCGACGTGGTACTCGTGCAGCCACATCAGCGCGTTGTCCAGGATGTAGCGCCGGACCGGGACGGAGCCGGGGCCGTCCAGGTTGACCAGCTCGCCCCAGGTGCTGCGGCCCGGCTTGTAGAACGGCCCGAAGCGGGGCAGGTACGCCCCCGACGGCCCGAGGTGGTTGTACACGACGTCGAGCAGCACGCCGAGCCCGCGCTGGTGGCAGGAGTCGACGAAGTGCTTGAAGCCGTCCGGCCCGCCGTACGGCTCGTGCACCGCGTACCACCCGACCCCGTCGTAGCCCCAGTTGTGGGTGCCGTTGACGGAGTTCACCGGCAGCACCTCGACCAGGTCGACGCCGAGGTCCACCAGGTGGTCGAGCCGGTCGACGGCCGCGGCGAACGTGCCCGGCCGGGTGAAGGTGCCGATGTGCAGCTCGTACACGACCGACCCGGCCAGCTGCCGCCCGGTCCACCGCTCGTCGTTCCACTCGTACGCCAGCGGGTCGTGCAGCCGGCTCGGACCGTGCACCCCGGCGGGCTGCCAGCGCGAGCGGGGGTCGGGCAGCGGCGTGTCGTCCTCGCCGAGGAGGTAGGCGTAGTCGGTGCCAGGGCCGGCGCCGGGCACGGTCACCCGCCAGCTCCCGCCGCTGGCCGCGGCCATCTCGTGGTCCGACCCGAGCGTGCGCAGCCGCACCCGCTCGTGGTCCGGTGCCCACACCTCGAACGTCGTCATCCGGTCTCCCTCCGCCCTGCGCCCGTGCCGCCGCGCCCCCACCCGCGCCGGGCGCTAGTCTCCCGGGCACCGGCCGGCCGACGTGCGGGGGGACCATGGCGAAGCAGTCGCTGCGCGACCGGCTCCGGGTCGAGCCCGGCAAGCCGGTCGACCTCGCGGCCTGGGACCCCCGGGCCACCCCGCTCGCCCCCGGCGGCAAGACCGCCACCCGGGCGGCGATGGCCGAGCACGCCGTCGTGCTGCACGAGCTGCAGGAGCGGCTGTACGCGCAGGGCGCCGCGGGCGGCGGCCGGCAGCGGGTGCTGCTCGTGCTGCAGGGCATGGACACCTCCGGCAAGGGCGGCGTGATCGAGCACGTCGTCGGCCAGGTCAACCCGCAGGGCGTGCGCATCGCGTCGTTCAAGAAGCCGACGGAGGCCGAGCTGCGGCACCACTTCCTGTGGCGGGTCCGCCGGCAGCTGCCCGGTCCCGGGTTCCTGGGCGTCTTCGACCGGTCGCACTACGAGGACGTGCTGGTCGTGCGGGTGCACGGGCTGGCGCCACCGGACGTCCTCGAGCGGCGGTACGCCGAGATCGGCCGCTTCGAGCGCCAGCAGGTCGCGGACGGGCTCGTCATCGTGAAGTGCTTCCTGCACATCTCCCACGACGAGCAGCGGGACCGGCTGCTGGCCCGGCTGGACGACGCGACCAAGCACTGGAAGTTCAACCCGGGCGACATCGCCGAGCGGGCCCGCTGGCCCGACTACCAGCAGGCGTACCAGATCGCGCTGGAGCGCTGCTCCCTGTCCGAGGCGCCCTGGTACGTCGTGCCCTCGGACCGCAAGTGGTACCGCAACTGGGCCGTCGCCCGGCTGTTGCTGGAGACCCTCCGGGAGCTCGACCCGCGCTACCCGCAGCCGGACCTCGACGTCCCGTCCCTCAAGGCCGCCCTCGCCGCACCCACCGACCCGTAGGCGCTGCGATCCGTGCGGGTGCATCTGGACACGGACCTCGGCGGGGACACCGACGACGCCTGCGCGCTCGCGATGCTGCTGGGCTGGCCCGGGGTCGAGCTCGTCGGGATCACCACGGTCGCCGACGCCGACGGCCTGCGGGCGGCGTACGCGGAGCACGTCCTCGGCCTGGCCGGGCGAGCCGGGATCCCGGTGGCGGCGGGGGCGGGCCGCTCGCTCACCACGCTGCGCCGGGCGGACCCGGTGACCGGGGACGAGCGGCACTGGCCGCTCGACCTGCCGCCCCGCCCGGCGCCGCCCGGCGCCGCCCTCGACCTGCTGGACCGCAGCGTGTCCGCCGGCGCGACGGTGATCGGCATCGGGCCGTACACCAACCTCGCGCTGCTCGAGATCTGCCGGCCCGGCCGCCTCGCCGGCGTGCCGGTGGTGCTCATGGGTGGCTGGGTCCACCCGCCGGCCGACGGGCTGGTGCCGTGGGGGCCGGACATGGACTTCAACGTCCAGTGGGACACCCGGGCGGCCGAGATCGTCGTCGGTGCCACCCACCCCACCCTGGTCACCCTCCCGGCGACGCTGGCCGCCCAGCTGCGGGCGCGCGACCTGCCGCGGCTGCGGGCCGCCGGCCGGCTCGGCGGGCTGCTCGCCGGGCAGGCCGAGGCGCACGGCCGGCAGCACGACATGCCGGCCCTGGGCCGCGCCCATCCCGGCCTTCCGGACGACCTGCTCAACTTCCAGTACGACCCGGCCGCCTGTGCCGTCGCCGTCGGCTGGCCCGGCGCCACCGCGGCGGACGCGCGGCTGCGGCCGAGCTACGACCGCGACACCCTGGTCTTCGTACCCGACCCCGCCGGCCACCCCGCCCGTGTCGTCGGCCGGATCGACGGCGACGCCTTCGCCGAGACCTGGCTCACCGCCGTCGAGGCCGCCGCCCGCTGACGGCGCTCAGGCAACCGCGACGGCGGAGTCGGCGATCGTGGTGCGCAGCTCCGGCACCCGGATGCCCGGCATCGCGCCGCAGCCTGCAGGGCCCCGTGATCCGGGTCGAGGACGCGGCGGGTCAGGAGCGGGTGAGCAGGGCGACGGGGTAGCTGCGCGAGCAGGTCGGCGAGGGGCGTGTCGCCGCCGGGCAGCGAGCGGCCGGTGAGGACGTCGGTCCAGCGGTCGTGCGGCAGCGGGAGCGTCGTGTCGCCCCAGCCGTCCCGCTCCAGTCGCACCGGCAGCCGGGTGCCGACGGTGACGGCGTCGCCGCGGGAGAACGCGACCGCGTGCTCCGCACCGGGACCGGACGCGAGCAGCGGCTGGTAGCCGGAGAAGGCGGACGGGCGGTCCCGGCGCAGCCGCAGCGCCCGCGTGACGACGAGCAGCTTGGCGGCGCCGGAGGCGTCCACCGGTGGCTGCCAGCCGCCGTCCACACGCGACAGCAACCACCGGCGCAGGTCGTAGTCGACCGGCCGCCGGTTGTCCGGGTCCACCAGCGAGAGGTCCCACAGCTCGCCGCCCTGGTAGGTGTCCGGCACCCCGGGCATGGTCAGCTGCACCAGCGTCGCGGTCAGCGAGTTCGACCAGCCGTACGGGGTGATCCGCTCGGCGAAGGCCGCGACGTCGGCCCGCAGCGGCGCCGAGTCGAGGACCGCGTCCGCGACCGCGTGCAGCGCGGTCTCGAACGCCGGGTCCGGGTCGTTCCAGCTGGTCCGGGTGCGCGCCTCCCGCATCGCCTTGTCCAGGTACGCGTGCAGCCGCTGCGCCGACAGCGGCCATGCCCCGACCACCGTCTGCCAGAGCAGGTGCCCGAGCGCCCCGTCCGGTGGCGCCGCCTGCGCCGACCACCGGGCGACCGCGGCGGCCCACTCCGCCGGCAGCTCCGCCAGCACCGCGAGCCGCGACGCGCACGTCCGCCGACCGCTTGGTGTCGTGTGTGGACAGCGTGGTCATCCCGGCCGGGTGCCGCTGCTGCCGCTGCGCCAGCGCGTCGTGGAACTCCGCGAGCGGCAGGCCGAAGCGGTCCGGGTCGCCGCCGACCTCGTTCAGCGCGACGAAGCGGGTCCACCGGTAGTACGCGGTGTCCTCGACGCCCTTCGCCATCACCGCGCCCGAGGTCTGCTGGAAGCGCACCGCCAGCGGGTCGTCCGGGTCGGCCAGCCGCGCCGCCAGCAGGTCCACTGTGGAGGCGAGGTCCGGCCGCCACCGCGCCGCCGCGTCCACCGCGGCGGCGAGGTGCTCGGCGCCGTCCGGGAGGTAGGAGCGGTAGACCGGGAACGAGGCGAGCAGCTCCGCCAGCGCCGCCTCGGCGTCCGGCACGCCCGGCGCGAGCGCCGCCAGCCGCCGCACCTCGGCGCGCAGCATGCCGGTCGCGACGTCCAGCTTCGCCTCGTGCACCAGCTCCGGCCAGGACGTGCGCGCGCCGGTGAGCGACTCGTCCAGCGCGGTGAACGGCGCCTCGCCGTCCGGGTCCACCAGCACCCCGTCCACTTCGGACAGCGCGTCGTAGCCGGTGGTCCCGGCCACCGGCCAGCCCGGCAGGTCCTCGCCCGGCTCCAGGATCTTCTCCACCACGACCCAGCCGCCGGGCGCTCGTTCGGCCAGCCGGGCCAGGTAGCCGGCCGGGTCGGTCAGCCCGTCCGGGTGGTCGATCCGCAGGCCGTCCACGTCGCCGGCCGCCACCCAGCGCAGCAGCTCGGCGTGGGTCGCGTCGAAGACGGCCTCGTCCTCGACCCGCAGCGCGGCCAGGTCGCTGATCGCGAAGAACCGGCGGTAGTTGTGCTCCGTGGAGCCCCGCCGCCACGACACCAGCTCGTAGTGCTGGTGGTCGTGCGCCTTGCGCGGGTCGTCGATCCCCTGGGTGCCGGGCGCCAGCGGGTAGCGCCGCTCGAAGTAGCGCAGCTCCCCGTCCGCCAGCCGCAGGTCGTCCAGCGCCCCGGGCGCGTCGGCCAGCACCGGCAGCAGCAGCCGGCCGCGGGACCAGTCGATGTCGAACCAGCGGGCGTACACCGACTGCGGGCCCAGCCGCAGCACGTCCCACCACGCCGGGTTCTGCTCCGCCGCGGCCACCCCGGCGTGGTTGGGCACCACGTCGAGGACCAGCCCGAGACCGGCCGCGCGCAGCGCGGCGGCCAGCTGCAGCCGCCCGGACTCCCCACCGCGGGCCGGGTCCGCGTACCGGGGGTCGACGACGTCGTAGCCGTGCGCGGAGCCGGCGACGGCGGTGAGCAGCGGCGACGAGTAGAGGTGCGTCACGCCCAGCGTGGCCAGGTAGTCGACCAGCCCGGCGGCCGCCCGCAGGTCGAACTCGGCGGCGACCTGGACCCGGTAGGTCGAGCCGGGGACGGCCACGTCAGTCCACCTTCCGCAGCACCGCGAGCGAGCGCGCCTCCACGGTCAGCGTCCCGGCCGCCTCGGCGACGGCCGGCTCGACCTGTTGCGGGGTCGCCGTGTCCAGCACGACCTCCCACTTCGTGCCGTACTCCGAGGCGGGCAGGGTGAAGTCGATCGACCCGTCGTGCGCGTTGAAGATCAGGATGAACGAGTCGTCGGTGACCCGCTCGCCGCGGGAGCTGCGGTCCGGGATCCCGTCCCCGTTGAGGAAGACCGCCACGGACTTGCCGAAGCCGGCCTCCCAGTCCTCCTCGGACATCTCGCCGGCGTCCGGGGTGAACCAGGCGATGTCCGGCAGCGGCGCACCGGCCCCGCGCCGCACCGGCCGGCCGTTGAAGAAGCGGCGCCGGCGGAAGACCGGGTGCTCGCGGCGCAGCCGCGAGACCATCGCGGTGAACTCGAGCAGGTCGCCGTCCACCGCCGACCAGTCCACCCAGGTGATGTCGTTGTCCTGGCAGTACGCGTTGTTGTTGCCGCGCTGGGTGCGGCCCAGCTCGTCGCCGTGCAGCAGCATCGGCACCCCCTGGGACAGGAAGAGGGTGGCGATGAAGTTGCGCCGCTGCTGGGCCCGCAGCTCCAGCACCTCCAGGTCGTCGGTGGGCCCCTCGGTGCCGCAGTTCCACGACCGGTTGTGGCTCTCGCCGTCCCGGTTGCCCTCGCCGTTCGCCTCGTTGTGCTTCTCGTTGTACGAGACGAGGTCGTCGAGGGTGAAGCCGTCGTGCGCGGTGACGAAGTTGATGCTCGCCGCCGGCCGCCGGCCGGAGTGCTCGTACAGGTCGGGCGAGCCGGTGATCCGGCCGGCGAACTCCCCGAGGGTCGCCGGCTCGCCGCGCCAGAAGTCCCGGACGGTGTCGCGGTACTGCCCGTTCCACTCCGTCCACAGTGGAGGGAAGTTGCCCACCTGGTAGCCGCCCGGCCCGACGTCCCACGGCTCGGCGATCAGCTTGACCTGGGAGACCGTCGGGTCCTGCTGGACCAGGTCGAAGAAGGCGCTCAGCCGGTCCACGTCGTAGAACTCGCGGGCCAGCGTGGCGGCGAGGTCGAAGCGGAAGCCGTCGACGTGCATCTCCAGCACCCAGTAGCGCAGCGAGTCCATGATCAGCTGCAGGGTGTGCGGGTGCCGCACGTTCAGCGTGTTGCCGGTGCCGGTGTAGTCCATGTAGTACTCCGGCTGGCCGTCCACGACCCGGTAGTACGCGCGGTTGTCGATGCCGCGCATGGACAGCGTCGGCCCGAAGTGGTTGCCCTCGGCGGTGTGGTTGTAGACGACGTCGAGGATCACCTCGATGCCGGCCTCGTGCAGGTCGCGGACCATCGCCTTGAACTCCTGCACCTGCTGCCCGGCCGTGCCGGTGGCGGCGTAGGCCGCGTCCGGCGCGAAGAAGCCGATGGTGTTGTAGCCCCAGTAGTTGCGCAGCCCGCGCTGGCGCAGCGAGTGGTCGTGGATGAACTGGTGCACCGGCATCAGCTCGATCGCGGTCACCCCCAGCGTGCGCAGGTGGTCGATCATCGCCGGGTGCGACACGCCGGCGTACGTGCCGCGCATCTCCAGCGGGACCGCCCTGTTCAGGAACGTCAGACCCTTGACGTGCGCCTCGTAGACGACCGTCTCGTTGTACGGGCGGTTCGGCGGCCGGTCGGTGCCCCAGTCGAAGTACGGGTTCACCACCACGGCCTTGGGCAGGTGCGGAGCCGAGTCCTGGTCGTTGCGGTCGTCCGGGTGGTCGAAGTCGTAGGAGAACAGCGACGGGTGCCAGTCGACCTTGCCGTCGATCGCCTTCGCGTACGGGTCGAGCAGCAGCTTGGTCGGGTTGCTGCGCAGGCCCGCGCCGGGGTCGTAGGGCCCGCGCACCCGGTAGCCGTAGCGCTGGCCGGGACCGACCCCGGGCAGGTAGCCGTGCCAGACGAAGCCGTCCACCTCGGGCAGCCGGATCCGGGTCTCCCGGCCGGTCTCGTCGAACAGGCACAGCTCGACGCGATCGGCGACCTCGGAGAAGAGCGAGAAGTTGGTCCCCATGCCGTCGTACGTCGCCCCCAGCGGGTACGCCGACCCGGGCCACACCTGCATCCCGCCCTCCCCTCGGCCGGGACACCGCGCGTCCCGGGAGTGTCGACCCTAACGCCCCGTGCCCGGACTAGCTGGTTGCATGACTGGTGGCTCGGCCGACGCACGGCTGGCCGGATGGCGGCCGGCCGAGCTGCTCGGCGGGCGGCGATGATCGCCTCCGTGACGGTCCGTTCGCGGCGCTGTCAGGGGGCCGCCTGACACCTGTCACGGTGCTTTCCGGACACCCGGCACTACCCGGCTGAGCTGCGCCGGAGCAGCGTGGGCGGCATGACAGACACCCTGCTCGCCGCGGGTGTGCGGACCCGCGGCCTGACCAAGTCGTACGGGCCGGTGCGCGCCGTCGACGGCATCGACCTCGACATCGTCGCCGGCGAGACGGTCGCCCTGCTCGGCCCCAACGGCGCCGGCAAGTCCACCACGATCGACGTGCTGCTCGGGCTGACCCGCCCGGACGCCGGCGAGGTGACCGTCTTCGGCCGGTCGCCGGAGCAGGCCGCCCGCGCCGGCCTGGTCGGCGCCATGCTGCAGAGCGGCGGCCTGATCAGCGAGGTCAGCGTCCGGGAGCTGGTCGAGCTCGCCGCCTCGCTCTACCCGGCGCCGATGCCGGTCGACGAGGTGCTCGTCCGCGCCGGCCTGACCGACGTCGCCGACCGGCGGACGAGCGCGCTGTCGGGCGGGCAGACCCAGCGGGTGCGCTTCGCGCTGGCGCTGGTGCCCGACCCGGAGCTGCTGGTGCTCGACGAGCCGACCGCCGCGATGGACGTGGCGGCCAGGCGCCGGTTCTGGGCGTCCATGCGGGAGCTGACCGCCGCCGGCCGGACCGTGCTGTTCGCCACCCACCACCTCGAGGAGGCCGACCAGTACGCCGACCGTGTCGTGCTGCTGGCCCGCGGCCGGGTGGTCGCGGACGGCCCCGCGACCGCGGTGAAGGCGGTGGTCGGCGGCCGGACCGTCCGGCTCACGCTGCCGGGCGCCGACCACGCCCGGCTGGCCGCGCTGCCCGGCGTCACGTCCGTCGAGATCCACGGCGACGCGGTCGCGCTGCGCTGCGCCGACTCGGACGCCGCGCTGCGCGCGCTGCTCGCCGCCGAGCCCGCCGCCCGGGACGTCGAGGTCGACGGCGCCGACCTCGAGTCCGCCTTCCTCGCCCTCACCACCCCGGGAGACTCCTCGTGAACGCCACCTACCTGCGGATGGAGCTGCTGCGCTCGCTGCGCTCGCCGCGCTACCTCGTCTTCGTGGTCGGCTTGCCGGTCGGCCTCTTCCTGCTGTTCGCCTCGCTGTACGGCGGCAGCACCCAGGACGGCATCAGCGGCGCCGCCTGGCTGATGGTCAGCATGTCCGTCTTCGGCGCGATGGCCGCCGCGATCTCGGTCAGCGGCCGGATCGCCGGCGAGCGGGCGGTCGGCTGGACCCGGCAGCTGCGGCTCACCCCGCTGCCCGGTCGGGCGTACGTGCTGGCCAAGGCGGGGACCGCGCTGCTGGTCGCGGTGCCCGCGCTGGTGATCGTGTACGCGGTCGGCGCCGCGGTCGAGGGCGTCCGGCTGCCGGCCGCCCAGTGGGCGGAGGCCTTCGGGTGGAGCCTGCTGGCGCTCGCGCCGTTCGTCGCGCTCGGCATCTGGCTCGGCCACCTGCTCACCGTCGACGTGCTCGGCGCCGTGTCCGGGGTGCTGTTCACCGGGCTGGCCGTGCTGGGCGGCATCTGGTTCCCGGTCGACCAGTTGCCCCGGGTGCTGCGCGGGGTGGCCGAGTCGCTCCCGTCGTACTGGCTGGCCCAGGCCGGCCGCACCCCGCTGGCCGGCAGCTGGATCGGCTGGGGCGGGCTCGGCGTTCTCGCGCTGTGGACCGTCGCCTTCGCCCTGCTGGCGGCGCGTGCCTACCGGCGCGACACGGCACGCGCCTAGGGTCGTCGGCGTGGCGGCCGTGCCGGACGAGGACCGCCGCTGGCTGCGGGGTCGGGGCCGGTGGCGGTTGTTCGCCGGCATCTGGCTGGTCTACCTGCTGCCGGACTTCGCCCGGGCCTGGCAGCAGGCGGGTGCCGAGCGCTGGGTCCCGCTGCTGCTGCTGGCCGCCTTCTGCTACACGTACCTGGACCTGGTCGCGCGCGGGTTGACCGACCAGGTCCGCTGGCTGCGGTGGGGCGCACCGGCGCTGCTGGCCGCGCTGGCCGCGGCGCTGGCCGTTGCGGCCGGGCCGGAGGCGCTCGGCGCCCTCGTCTACGTGGTGGTCGCCGCGGCGGTCCTGCTGCCCGTCCGGGTGGCCGTCGGGGTGACCGCGGCCTGCGTCCTGGCGACCGGCCTGCTGCCGGGGCTGGTGCCGGGCTGGCAGATCGGCCATGAGTGGGTCCTGGCCGGGCAGGTGTTGCTCGCCGCGGTGGCCGCCTTCGGCTTCATGGTCCTGCTGCGGCGCACGCAGGAGCTGCGGGCCGCGCAGCAGGAGGTCTCGCAGCTGGCCGCCGAGCGCGAGCGGCTGCGGATCGCCCGGGACCTGCACGACCTGCTCGGCCACTCGCTCACCGCGGTCACGGTCAAGGCGCGGCTGGCCGGGCGGCTGGTCGGCCGGGACGACGCGCGGGCGGTCGAGGAGATCGGTGCCGTCGAGCGGCTGGCTCGGCAGAGCCTGGCCGACGTGCGGGCGGCGGTGGCCGGCTACCGCGAGGTGAGCCTGGCCGTCGAGCTGGCCACCGCGCGGGAGGTGCTCGCAGCGGCCGGGATCGCAGCGGACCTCCCGCGGGCGGTGGACGAGGTGCCGGCGGAGCTGCGGCAACTGTTCGGCTGGGTGGTGCGGGAAGGGGTCACCAACGCCGTCCGGCACAGCGGCGCGTCCCACCTGCGCGTCCTGGTCGAGCCGGACGCGATCGAGGTCGTCGACGACGGCCGCGGCGCGGCCGGCGGGCAGGGCAGCGGGCTGGCCGGCCTGGCCGAGCGGGCCGCCCGGCTCGGCGGCCGGGTCGAGGCCGGCCCGGTCACCGGCGGCGGCTACCGCCTGCGCCTCGAGGTCCCGCCCGCCGCTCCTGCTGTCGCGTCACCGCCGCCCGGTGCGGGCGCAGCGGCTGCCGGCGTGCCGTCCGTCGGCCGGCCGGGGACCGGCGGGCCGGGAACGGGTGCGAGGTGATCCGCGTGCTGCTGGCGGACGACCAGCGCCTGGTGCGGGGTGCGCTGGCCGCGCTGCTGTCCCTCGAGGAGGACATCGAGGTGGTCGCCGAGGTCGGCCGCGGCGACGAGGTGGTGGCCGCCGCTCGTCGCACCGGCCCGGACGTCGCGCTGCTCGACGTCGAGATGCCGGGGCTGGACGGGGTCGCGGCGGCCGCGGCGCTGCGGTCCGAGGTCCCGGCCGTGCGGGTCGCGATCCTCACCACCTTCGGCCGCCCCGGCTACCTGCGCCGGGCGATGGAGGCGGGCGCGCTCGGCTTCGTGGTCAAGGACGCGCCGACCGAGGAGCTCGCGGCCGCGATCCGCCGGGTCGCCGCGGGCGAGCGGGTGGTCGACCCGACGCTGGCCGCGGCCACGCTGGCGGGCGGCGCCAGCCCGCTGACCGGCCGGGAGCGGGACGTGCTGGTCGCGGCCCGGGACGGCGCCACGGTCGCCGACATCGCCGGGCGCCTGTTCCTGTCCGAGGGAACGGTTCGCAACTACCTGTCCGCGGCGATCACCAAGACCGGCACCCGCAACCGGGTCGAGGCGCTGCGGACCGCGGAGCGCAACGGCTGGCTCTGAGCCCGGCCCGATCCATCCGTGCCGTCAAGGGTCGGCAGGACGGCCGGCCGGCGCCGGCGGAAGAAACTGTCGGCTCCCGCGCTTATGGTCTGGTCATGCGAGCGGTCACCGACATCGTGCCCACCGAGGGGCGCTTCGAGGTCGTCAGCGAGTTCGTCCCGTCGGGCGACCAGCCGGCGGCCATCGACGAGCTGGAGCGGCGCGTCCGCGGCGGTCAGCGGGACGTGGTGCTGCTCGGCGCGACCGGCACCGGCAAGTCGGCGACGACGGCGTGGCTGATCGAGCGGCTGCAGCGGCCGACCCTGGTGATGGCGCCGAACAAGACGCTCGCCGCCCAGCTGGCGAACGAGTTCCGCGAGCTGCTGCCCAACAACGCCGTCGAATACTTCGTCAGCTACTACGACTACTACCAGCCCGAGGCGTACGTGCCGCAGACGGACACGTACATCGAGAAGGACTCGTCGGTCAACGACGAGGTGGAGCGGCTGCGGCACTCGGCGACGATGTCGCTGCTGACCCGCCGGGACGTGGTGGTGGTGGCGACCGTGTCCTGCATCTACGGTCTGGGCACCCCGCAGGAGTACGTCGACCGCTGCGTCCGGCTGGCGGTCGGCCAGGAGATCGAGCGGGACAAGATCCTGCGCAACCTGGTCCACGAGCAGTACACCCGCAACGACCTGTCCTTCACCCGCGGCACCTTCCGGGTCCGCGGCGACACGATCGAGATCTTCCCGGTCTACGAGGAGCTGGCGGTCCGGGTCGAGATGTTCGGCGACGAGATCGAGCGGCTCTACTACCTGCACCCGCTCACCGGCGAGGTCATCCGCGAGGTCAGCGAGGTCTTCGTCTTCCCGGCCTCGCACTACGTCGCCGGTCCCGACCGGATGGAGCGGGCGATCGGCGGGATCGAGCTGGAGCTCGAGCAGCGGCTGGCCGAGCTGGAGAAGCAGGGCAAGCTGCTGGAGGCGCAGCGGCTGCGGATGCGCACGACGTACGACATCGAGATGATGCGGCAGGTCGGCTTCTGCTCCGGCATCGAGAACTACTCCCGCCACATCGACGGCCGCGCGCCCGGCTCGCCGTCGAACACCCTGCTCGACTACTTCCCCGAGGACTTCCTGCTCGTCATGGACGAGTCGCACAACACCGTGCCGCAGACCGGCGGGATGTACGAGGGGGACATGTCCCGCAAGCGGATGCTCGTCGAGCACGGCTTCCGGCTGCCGTCCGCGATGGACAACCGGCCGCTGAAGTGGGAGGAGTTCGTCGACCGGATCGGGCAGACGGTCTTCCTGTCCGCCACCCCGGGGCCGTACGAGCTGGGTCGGACCGGCGGGGAGTACGTCGAGCAGGTCATCCGGCCGACCGGCCTGGTCGACCCCGAGGTCGTGGTCAAGCCCACCAAGGGCCAGATCGACGACCTGGTGCACGAGATCCGGGCCAGGGCCGAGCGGGACGAGCGGGTGCTGGTCACCACGCTGACCAAGAAGATGGCCGAGGACCTGACCGACTACCTGCTGGAGCTCGGCGTCCGGGTGCGCTATCTGCACTCCGAGGTGGACACGCTGCGCCGGGTGGAGCTGCTGCGGGAGCTGCGGCAGGGCGAGTTCGACGTGCTGGTCGGCATCAACCTGCTGCGCGAGGGGCTCGACCTGCCCGAGGTGTCGCTGGTCTCGATCCTGGACGCGGACAAGGAGGGCTTCCTGCGCTCCGGCACGTCGCTGATCCAGACCATCGGGCGGGCGGCGCGCAACGTGTCCGGCCAGGTCCACATGTACGCGGACACCGTGACGCCGTCCATGCGCAAGGCCATCGACGAGACCAACCGGCGCCGGGCGAAGCAGGTCGCCTACAACACCGAGCACGGGGTCGACCCGCAGCCGCTGCGGAAGCGGATCGTCGACATCCTGGACGGGATCTACCGGGAGGCGGCCGACACCGCGACCGAGCTGGTCGGCGGGTCGGGCCGGCAGCAGTCCCGGGGCAAGGCGCCGGTGCCCGGGCTGTCGTCGAGGACGTCCGGCCGGCCCGGGCCCGGGGCGCACGCGAAGGACCTGGCCGGGATGCCGCGGGCCGAGCTGGCGGACCTGATCCAGCAGCTCAACGACCAGATGCTGGCCGCGGCCCGCGAGCTGCAGTTCGAGCTGGCGGCCCGGCTGCGGGACGAGATCGCGGAGCTGAAGAAGGAGCTGCGCGGGATGGACGCCGCTAGCTAGCGGCCGGCGTCTCCGGCTGGAGCAGGCCGAGGATGTTGCCCTCCGGGTCGGTGACGTAGGCGAGCCAGCCGACACCGCCCATCAGCGCCTTGTCGAGCGCCATGGTGGCGCCCTCGGCGGTCGCCCTGGCCAGCGTGCCGTCCAGGTCGTCCACCTGCACGGTCAGCACGGACGCGTTGACCGCGGCGCCCGGCTCGGGGGCGGGGCCGTGCCGGGGCAGCAGCCCGCCGTTGATGCCCGGCTGCCCGTCCGGGCCGGTGCTGACGATCCAGTACGGCTGGTCGCCCCACTGCTCGATCGTCCAGCCCAGGACCGTCTCGTAGAACCGGCGGGCCCGCTCCGGATCGCCGGCGTGGATCTCGAAGTGCACGGGTCGGGACACGGCTCCTCCTCACCGTCGTGCGACTCGCGGCACGCTACTCCCGGGCCGCGGGCGCGCCCGGGTGTTCCCCGCTGGACTGGTGGGGGATACTGGGCACAGTCGTGGAGGGGAGTATCCCTGCGCGGCGGCATCGTCACCACGGTCTCGTCAGAGCGACGCGGGGCCCGGTGCCGCCGGCCGCGCAAGCGGCGGGAGAGACCTCCGGACGTGGACCAGCGCTGTCCGTCCGGAGGAGGATCGTGAACGTACCCACCTGGCTGTGGCTGGCAACCTTCGCGGGGATCCTGGTGCTGCTCGCGGTCGACCTGTTCATCGTCGACCACAACCCGCACGCCATCCGGCTCGGCGAGGCGGCCCGGTGGGTGGTGTTCTACGTCATCCTCGCGGTGCTGTTCGGGATCGGGATCCTGATCTTCTCCGGCGGGCGGTACGCGGGGGAGTTCTTCGCCGGCTACATCACCGAGTACAGCCTCAGCGTCGACAACCTGTTCGTCTTCGTGATCATCATGTCGACGTTCGCGGTGCCGGCCATCCACCAGCACAAGGTGCTGCTCTTCGGCATCCTCGCCGCGCTGGTGCTGCGGGGCCTGTTCATCGCGGCCGGCGCCGCGGTGATCGAGCGCTTCGAGTGGGTCTTCTACATCTTCGGCGCGTTCCTCCTCTACACCGGCTACAAGTTGGCCTTCCGCCGGGAGGACGACGACGAGGAGAACTACCAGGAGAACGTGGTGCTCCGGCTCGTCCGCCGGGCGCTGCCGGTGACCGAGGAGTACCACGGGGCCAAGGTCTTCACGAAGATCGACGGCAAGCGGTACGTGACCCCGATGCTGGTGGTGATGCTCGCCATCGGGACCACGGACATCCTGTTCGCGCTCGACTCCATCCCGGCGATCTTCGGGCTCACCAAGGAGCCGTTCCTGGTCTTCGCCGCGAACGCGTTCGCGCTGATGGGCCTGCGCCAGCTCTACTTCCTGCTCGGCGGGCTGCTCAACCGGCTCGTCTACCTGGACATCGGCCTGGCGCTGATCCTCGGGTTCATCGGCGTGAAGCTGATCCTGGAGGCGCTGCACGGCAGCGGGGTGTCGTGGGCGCCGGAGATCGGCATCGTGCCGTCGTTGATCGTGATCGTCGGCGTGCTGGTCGTCACGACGGTGCTCAGCCTGCGCAAGGTGCGGCAGGACCCGTCGGCGGCCAGGCACCTGCCGACCGAGGCGCCCGACGCCGAGGCGCCGGACGCCGAGGCGCCCGACGCCGGCCCCACTCCCGACGCCGAGGCGCCGGACACCGACGATCCGGCGACCGGGGACGCGCAACAGCCGGCGGGGACGGCCCCGCCGGTCGCCGCCGACGCGGAGTCCGCGCCGGAGGCGGACCTGCCCGCCGAGCGGCGCCGCTAGTCAGCGCACCGCGCGCGTGTAGCGGTCGGCCAGGGTCCGGAGCTGGTCGGCCAGCTCGGGGGAGTCGTCGACGTCGAAGTCGGCGTCGAGCATGCCGAGCCAGAGGGCGAGGTGGTACGGCGAGTCGGAGCCGACCTCGGCGACGCAGCTGCGGTCGTCGACTGGCTCCACCACGACCGCGGCCGGCACCCGCGCGGCGATGTCCGTGGCGGGCGCGTGCACCGTCACCCGGGCCCGGTACCGCCAGCCCGCGGATCCCAGCCCTCGCTCGAGGTAGCGGACGAGGTCGCCGTCCGGGGCTCCGCGAGGCACGAACCGGCGACCGTTCGGCGAGCGGGGCCGGACCCGGTCCGCCCGGAACGTGCGCCACTCGTCGCGGTCGACGTCCCAGCCGACGAGGTACCAGCGGCCACGGGTGTGCACCAGCCGGTGGGGTTCCACCGTGCGCCTGCCGGCGCTGCCGTCGAAGGACTCGTAGTCGAACCGGAGCCGTTCATGCGCCCTGGCGGCGCCGGCGATCGCGGTCAGGACCTCGGCCGGCACCGTCGGTCCCGACCCGGGTATCGAGAGGGTGGCGGCGTGGATCGCGCCGACCCGGTGGCGCAACCGGGACGGCAGCACCTGCTCCAGCTTGGCCAGCGCCCGCAGCGAGGTCTCCTCGATCCCGGCCACGCTGCCGCCGGCGGCCGTGCGGAGTCCCACCGCAACGGCGACGGCCTCCTCGTCGTCCAGCAGCAGCGGCGGCAGCGAGGCGCCCGACCCCAACCGGTAGCCGCCGGCGGCGCCCGGCGTGGCGTGCACCGGATAGCCCAGCCCGCGCAGCCGGCCGACGTCCTTGCGCACGGTCCGGGTGGTCACTCCGAGCCGGTCGGCCAGCTGGGGACCCGCCCAGTCACGCTGCGCCTGCAGCAGGGCGAGCAAGCGGAGCAGGCGGGCCGCGGTGTCCGGCACGCCGCCCAGTCTGCCAGAACGAGGAACGAAACCTTCCGCATTGCACCTTAGGTTGCCCGGTATGACCCACCCGGCGATCCGCCCGTTCCGCATCGACATCCCTCAGGCCGACCTCGACGACCTCACCGACCGGCTCGCCCGTACCCGCTGGCCGCGGGAGCTGCCGGGCGTGGGTTGGGGCCGGGGGGTGCCGTTGGGCTACCTCCAGCAGCTGGTCGCCTACTGGGCCGGCAGCTTCGACTGGCGTGCACAGGAGGCGACCCTCAACGAGGTCCCGCAGTTCGTCACCGCCATCGACGGCCAGGACATCCACCTCCTGCACGTCCGCTCCCCCGAGCCGGGCGCGCTGCCACTGGTCCTCACCCACGGGTGGCCCAGCTCGCCGGTCGAGTTCCTGGCCGTCATCGGCCCGCTGACCGACCCCGGTGCGCACGGTGGCGACCCCGCCGACGCCTTCGACGTCGTCATCCCCTCGCTGCCCGGCTACGGCTTCTCCACGCCGCTGCGGGAGACCGGCTGGGGCAACCTGTTCCGGGTCGCCCAGGCCTGGTCCGAGCTGATGGGGCGACTGGGCTACCAGCGGTACGCGGTGCACGGCACCGACGTCGGCGCCGGGGTGGCGGGGCTGCTGGCCATGGTCGAACCGGCGCGGGTGCTGGGCGTGCATCTCACCGGAACGGCGGCGGGGATGCCGTTCGGGCCGGCCGTCGAGCTCGACGGCCTGTCCGGGGCCGACCGGGACCGCGCCGAGCGGTTCAACGCGTTCCAGGCCGACGGGCTCGGCTACCTGCACCTGCAGGCGACCCGACCGCAGACGCTGGCCTACTCGCTGACCGACTCGCCGGTCGGCCAGCTCGCCTGGATCGTGGAGAAGGTCCAGGAGTGGACCGACCCGGCGGCGGCCCTGCCCGAGGACGCCGTCGACCGCGACCAGCTCCTCACCGGCGTCAGCATCTCCTGGTTCACCGGTGCGGGTGGCTCCTCGGCGCACGCCACGTACGAGGGCATGCAGGCCTGGCGCGAGCTGGTCGCGCGGCAGTCGGCGGGAGCGGGCGCCCCGCAGAGCGCGCCTCCCGGCCCGCCGACCGGCGTCGCGGTATTCGCCGCGGACACCACGATCCGCAGCGTGCTGGACCCCGCCGGCGCGATCGGGCACTGGTCGGAGTTCGACCGGGGCGGCCACTTCCCGGCGATGGAGGTACCGGAGCTGCTCACGGCGGACATCCGGACCTTCTTCCGCGATCTCCGCTAGGCCGGGCCGGGAGCCCGGCCGGGAGCGGCGCCGGCGACGAGCAGCCCGTCCTGGTAGACACCGCGCACCCGCTCGCGCAGCGTGCCGACGTCGAGGGCGTCGCCGGCCACCACCAGCAGGTCGGCCCGCTGTCCCGGCGCGATCGTGCCCCGGTCGGCGGCCACGTCGAGCAGCTCGGCGGCCGAGCCGGTCGCCGCGTGCAGCGCCTGCGCGGGCGTCATCCCGCACTCGACCAGCAGCGCGAGCTCGCGCAGGTTGTCGCCGTGCGGCCCGACCCCCGAGTCGGTGCCCATCGCGATCGTCACGCCGGCCTCGACCGCCCGCCGGATCGAGTCGGTGTGCACGTCCAGCACCATCTTCGCCTTCGCCTGCACCGCGTCCGGGTACGGCACCCCGGCGTCGGCCTGGTCCAGCACCGCGCGCGGGGCGAGCAGCGTCGGCACCAGCCAGGTGCCCCAGTCGAGCATCAGCTCGATCGCCTCGTCGTCGAGGTAGATGCCGTGCTCGACCGAGCGCACCCCGTTGCGGACCGCCGTCTTGATCCCCTCGCTGCCCTGCGCGTGCGCCATCACCGGGAGCCCGGCCGCCGCCGCCTCGGCCACCATCATCGCGACCTCGTCGTCGCGGAAGTGCCCGTGCCGCGGGTCGTCCCGCGCGGACAGCACCCCGCCGCTGGTCGCCACCTTGATCACGTCGGCGCCCGCGCGGACCAGCTCGCGGACCGCGCGCCGCACCTCCTCCGGGCCGTCGACGATCGTGCGCGGCCGGCCGGGATGCGGCTGGACCAGCGGGACCGTGCAGCCGGAGGGGTACCAGCCGTCGCCGTGCCCGCCGGTCTGGCTCAGCATGCTGACCGCGATCTGCACCCGCGGCCCGGGCACCAGCCCGGCCGCCACCGCGTCCTTCACGCCCAGGTCGGCGCCGCCGGCGTCCCGCACGGTGGTGACGCCGCAGTCCAGGGTGGCGCGCAGGTTGCCGACCGCCTCGTAGTACGGGTACGAGAACGGCGTCTGCAGGGTCTTCAGCGGGTGGACGCCGGCGAAGAGCAGGTGCACGTGGCAGTCGACGAGCCCGGGCAGCACGGTTGCGCCGGTGCAGTCGACCACCTCGTCGCCGTCCAGGCCCGGCCCGACGGCCACGATCCGGCCGTCGGAGACGACCACGTCCGCGGTCGCGGGCGGGCTGCCGGTGCCGTCGAAGACCTGGCCGGAGGCGAAGAGCGTGCGCACGGCGACGATCTCACCACGCCGGGCCGCGCCGACCGGCCCGGCCCCCCGCGACGTGCCACACTGCGCGGGTGGTGCTGGAGGTCGCGGTCTTCGAGGTGACACCGGGGCAGGAGGAGGACTTCGTCGCGGCGTACCGCCGGGCCCGCCAGGAGGTGGCCAGCGCGCCGGGCTGCCAGTCGGTCCGGATGACCCGCGGCGTGGAGTCGCCCGGCCGGTTCGTGCTGCTGGTGGAGTGGGACTCGGTCGAGGCGCACGAGCAGGGCTTCCGGGCGACCGAGCGGTTCACCCGCTGGCGGGCCGAGATCGGGCCGCACTTCGCCGGGCCGCCGGTGGTCGAGCACTACGCCGACCTGGGCGGCGCTCGTTAGGGTTGCTAACGTCCATCCGGTGAAGCCCGCTGACCTCGCGCTGCTGCGCACCCCCGGCTCCCCGACCCTGTCCCCGGACGGCCGCCGCGCCGTCGTGGTGGTGACCCGTCTCGACCTCGACGCGGACGAGTACCGCTCCCGCCTCTGGCTGCTAGACACCACCGGCGCCGCGCCGCCGCGCCCGCTGACCGACGGTCACCGCGACTCGGCGCCGGCCTGGTCGCCGGACGGCCGGTGGATCGCCTTCCTGCGGGCGGAGAAGGAGGGCAAGCCGCACCTGCACCTGCTGCCCGCGGACACCGGCGACGCCCGCCGGCTCACCACCGACGAGCAGCACCCGCTCGGCGCGGGCGCTCCGCGCTGGAGTCCGGACTCGACCCGGCTGGCGTACACGGCGCGGGTGCCCGAGCAGGGCCGGTACGGCACCGAGGAGGGGCGGGACGCGGCCAAGGAGCCGCCGCGGCGGATCACGACGCTGCGCTACCGGCTGGACGACGTCGGCTTCGTGGCCGACCGGCGGCCGCACGTCTTCGTCGTCGAGCCGTTCCGGGACGAGCCCACCCCGGTGCAGGTGACCGACGGCGACCACGACGACGAGGACGTCAGCTGGACCCCGGCCGGCGGCCTGCTGTTCACCAGCGACCGCGACACCCCCGACGACACCGACCTGTACCGCGATGTGTACGCATGTGCGGTCGACGGCTCGGAGCTGCGCCGGGTGACGCACGGCCGGCACGCGGCGAGCGCGCCGGCCGCCAGCCCGGACGGCGGCACCGTCGTCTTCCTCAGCCCGTCCGAGCTCGGCCAGGACGGCCGGGACTTCGTCGGGCGCAACGAGGTGCTCTGGGCGGTGCCGGCGGATGCCGCGGCGCCGCCGGCCCCGCTGACCGACGCGGAGACCACCGACGTGTTCGAGCTGGGCTCCGGGCTGGTGGTCGACGACACCGGGGTGCTGGTCGGCAGCCGGGTGCGCGGCGCCCAGGAGCTGGTCCGGGTGCCGCTGACCGGTGCCGAGCCGGAGGTGCTGCTGGGCGGCCCCCGTACGGTGACCGGCGGGGCGGCGGCGGCCGGCACGGTCGTGGCCACCGTCGCGGACGCGGGCAGCGCCGGCGAGGTGCTGGCGACCGGACCGGGCGGGGAGCGGACGCTGACGGCCTTCGGCGCCCAGCTGGCCGAGGCCGGCGGGCTTCGGCCGCTGGAGGAGCTCACCGCCACCGCGCCGGACGGCTACCCCGTGCACGGCTGGGTGGTCCGGCCGGACCCGGCCGCCTTCCCCGGGCCGCGGCCGGTGCTGCTGGCCATCCACGGCGGCCCGTTCGCCCAGTACGGCTGGACGCTGTTCGACGAGGCCCAGGTGTACGCCGGCGCCGGCCACGTGGTGGTGCTCGGCAACCCGCGCGGCTCCGCCGGCTACGGGCAGCGGCACGGGCGCTGGATCCGGCACGCGATGGGCACCGTCGACGCGGACGACGTGCTCGCCCTGCTGGACGCCGTGCTGGCCGGCGAGGGCGTCGACCGCGACCGGGTCGGGGTGATGGGCGGCTCGTACGGCGGCTACCTGACCGGCTGGCTCGCCGCGCACGCCGGGCACCGGTTCCGGGCGGCGATCGTCGAGCGGGCGCTGACCTCGTTCGACTCGTTCACCGGCTCCAGCGACATCGGCTACGTCTTCACCGAGGCGTACGCCGGCGCCGACCCGGAGGCGGTCGCGGCGCAGAGCCCGCTGTCGCACGTGGACAAGATCGAGCTGCCGACCCTGATCATCCACTCCGAGCAGGACTGGCGCTGCCCGGTCGAGCAGGCGCAGCGGCTGTTCGTCGCGCTGCGCACCCGCGGGGTGCCGGCCGAGCTGCTGCTGTTCCCGGGCGAGGGGCACGAGCTGTCCCGCTCCGGCCTGCCGAGCCACCGGGTGGCCCGCTTCGAGGCGATCCTCGACTGGTGGGCCCGGCACCTGGGCTGACATGATCATGATCGTCCGTTCCCGTGACCGCCGACGAGAGGGCCCGCCGGGTGTTCTCCGCTGACACCAGCCGCCAGGCCGCGGCCTTCGACGCCATCGGGGAGCGCTACGACGACGCCTTCCCGCACAAGTCCGGGCAGATCATCGCGACCCAGTGGCTGGTCGACCGGCTGCCGGCCGGCGCCCGGGTGCTCGACGTGGGGTGTGGCACCGGGGTGCCGAGCGCCGGCATGCTGGCCGAGTCGGGGCTCGAGGTGGTCGGCATCGACGTGTCGACCGCGATGCTCGCGCTGGCCCGCCGCAACGTGCCGGCCGGCCGGTTCGTCGCGATGGACGCGCTGGAGCTGGACGCGACGCTCGGCGAGTTCGACGCGGTGGCCGCGTTCTTCTCGCTGCTGATGCTGCGGCGGGCGGACATCCCCCGGGTGCTGCGGCGGGTCCGGGCGATCCTCCGGCCGGGCGGTGTCGTCGCGATCGGCATGGTGGAGGGCGACTTCGACTACTTCCCGCTGACCTTCCTCGGCCAGCAGGTGCGGGTGACCGCGTACCCGCGTCCGGACCTGGAGGCGGCGATCCGGTCCGGCGGGCTGCACGTGCGGGAGGTCGACGTGGAGGAGTTCGAGCCGGCGTCCGCGGAGCTGCCGCCGGAGCGGCAGGTCTTCCTCTACTGCGTGGCCTGAGCGGCTCTACCGCGGGGCCTGACCGGCCGAGGGCACTTCCCGGGCCGGCCCGGCGTTGGGACGGGTACGCTGATTACACCGTTTCAAGTCCTCCGGAGCCGTGATGAGCGACGCAGCCCCCGTTCCGTACGAGCCCCTGCCGCCCTCCCAGCTCCGGGTCGGCGACACCGAGCGCTTCGAGGCCGCCGGCGCGCTCGGCGAGCACTTCGCCACCGGGCGTCTCGACCAGGCCGAGTACGACACGCGCGTCCAGCAGGCGTACGGCGCGCGCACCCGCGGCGACCTGGAGCGGCTCTTCTCCGACCTGCCGGCGCCGGCGCCGTTCCGGCCGGCCCCGCCGCCCGGCCGCGCCGGCTGGGAAGCCGGCCGCGCGGCCCGCGAGCGGGTCGGCCGGCGCCCCGGCTGGCGCGCGCCGGCGCCACCGGTGCTGCTGATCCTCGCCGTCTTCCTGCTGGTCAGCCTGGTCGCCGGCTTCCCGTTCTTCCCGCTGCTGCTGCTGCTCTGGTTCGGCTGGGGCCGCCACGCCTGGCGCTGACTCCTCCGCCGTAGGTTCGCAATAGGTCCGGTTCACGCGTCGAGTTCACGCGTCGAGCCGCTACCGTCCCGGCCGTGGGTACCGATGTTCGACGCCGCGGCTGCGCGCCGCCCACCGCGGTCGCGGGCTCGGGCGGCAGGCGGTCGACGATGGCTGACGCACGTACCTGCTCGACGGAGCTGCCGGCGGTCGCCCGGATCGAGGCGACGACCCGGAAGGACGACCGGGCGATGCGGCGGGTGCTGCGACGCTGCGGCTACGTCCAGGAGTCGCGATACCGGCGGGCGTGGCCGGTGCCGGGCGGCGCCGCGCTGGACGCGGTCGGCTACGCCATCCTGCGCTCCGACTGGGCTGCCGGCCGGCCAGGCCCGGTCGTCGAGCTGGCGGCCGTGGTCGTCGACTGCCGCGACCCCGCGCCCGTCGCGGCGTTCTACGAGGCCGCGTGCGCGGGCGAGATCACCCGCGAGGACGGCGACAGCGTCTGGGTCGAGATCGGCGGCGTGACGGTGATCTTCCGTGCCGTCGAGGGCCACCGGCCGCCGACGTGGCCTGCTGCCGACGTGCCGCTGCAGATCCATGTCGACTACTCCGTCGACGACCTGGCCGACGCCGAGGCCGAGCTGACCCGGCTCGGCGCCAGCACGGCCGGCTACCAGCCGCACCGCGCGGACGGGCTGGTGGTGATGCTCGATCCTGCCGGGCACCCGTTCTGCATCGGCACCCGGATCTGACCGCCCGGCGCACCGGCGCAGGCGCGCCGCTCCCGGTGCTGCGGGCCGACCTAGACGGCGGCTGCGGCCTTGGTGCGGGGCCTGCGCCTCGGGGCGGGCCCGGCGGCGGCGCGGGCGCCGAGGATCCGGTGCAGGAAGCCGCCGGTGTGGCTCGCCGGCACCGCGGCCACCTCCTCCGGCGTCCCCTCCGCGACCACCGCGCCGCCGCCGTTGCCGCCCTCCGGACCCATGTCGATCACCCAGTCCGCGGTCTTGATCACGTCCAGGTTGTGCTCGATCACGATCACCGTGTTGCCGGCGTCGACCAGCCGGCCGAGCACCCCGAGCAGCTTGCGCACGTCCTCGAAGTGCAGCCCGGTGGTCGGCTCGTCCAGCACGTACACCGTCCGGCCGGTCGAGCGCTTCTGCAGCTCCGAGGCCAGCTTGACCCGCTGCGCCTCGCCGCCGGACAGCGTCGGCGCCGGCTGCCCCAGCCGCACGTAGCCCAGCCCGACGTCGACCAGCGTGACCAGGTGCCGGGAGATCGCCGGCACCGCGGCGAAGAACTCGGCCGCCTCCTCGATCGGCATGTCGAGGACCTCGGCGATGGTCCTGCCCTTGAAGTGCACCTCGAGGGTCTCCCGGTTGTACCGCGCGCCGTGGCAGACCTCGCACGGGACGTACACGTCCGGGAGGAAGTTCATCTCGATCTTGATGGTCCCGTCGCCGGCGCAGGCCTCGCACCGGCCGCCCTTGACGTTGAAGGAGAACCGGCCGGGCTGGTAGCCGCGGATCTTCGCCTCGGTGGTCTCCGCGAACAGCCGCCGGATGTGGTCGAAGACGCCGGTGTACGTCGCCGGGTTGGACCGCGGCGTCCGACCGATCGCCGACTGGTCGACGCCGACGACCTTGTCGACCTCCTCCACGCCGCGGACCCGCTTGTGCCGCCCCGGCACCAGCTTCGCGCCGTTGAGCTTGTTCGCCAGGCTCGCGTAGAGGATGTCGTTGACCAGCGAGGACTTCCCGGAGCCGGAGACGCCGGTGACCGCGACGAAGCAGCCGAGCGGGAAGGCCACGTCCACGGTCTTCAGGTTGTGCTCGCGGGCGCCCTCGACGATCAGCTCGCGGCCCGGCACCCGCGGCCGCCGCGCCGTCGGGAGCGGGATCTGTCGGCGGCCGGACAGGTACGCCCCGGTCACCGAGCTCTCGCAGGCCAGCAGGTCGTCCACGGTGCCGGAGACGACCACCTGGCCGCCGTGCTCCCCGGCGCCCGGGCCGATGTCCACCACCCAGTCGGCGGTCCGGATGGTGTCCTCGTCGTGCTCGACCACGATCAGCGTGTTGCCGAGGTCGCGGAGCCGGACCAGCGTGTCGATCAGCCGCCGGTTGTCCCGCTGGTGCAGCCCGATGGACGGCTCGTCCAGCACGTAGAGCACGCCGACCAGGCCGGAGCCGATCTGGGTGGCCAGCCGGATCCGCTGCGCCTCGCCGCCGGCCAGCGTCGCCGCCGGCCGGTCCAGGGAGAGGTAGTCCAGCCCGACGTCGACCAGGAAGCCCAGCCGGGCGTGCACCTCCTTGAGCACCCGCTCGGCGATCATCCGCTCCCGCTCGGACAGCCGCAGGTCGGCCAGGAAGCCGCCGCGCCTCGCCGATCGACAGGCCGGAGATCTCCGCGATCGACTTGCCGCCGAGCGTCACCGCCAGCACCTCGGGCTTCAGCCGCGCCCCGCCGCAGGCCGGGCAGGGCACCTCCCGCATGTAGCCCTCGTACTTCTCCCGGCTGTACTCCGAGTCGGTCTCCGCGTGCCGCCGCTCCAGGAACGGCACCACCCCCTCGTACGAGGCGTAGTAGGCCCGCTCGCGGCCGTACCGGTTGCGGTAGCGGACGTGCACCTGGCTGTCGTGGCCGTACAGGATCGCCTTCTGCGCCCGCGCCGGCAGCCGCTCCCAGGGGGTGTCCACCCGGAAGCCGAGCGCCTCACCGAGCGCGGTGAGCAGGCGCAGGAAGTAGTCGGCGGTCTGGCCGGTGCCCCACGGGGAGATCGCGCCCTCCTGCAGGCTGCGCTCCGGGTCGGGCACGATCAGCTCCGGGTCGACCTCCTTGCGGGTGCCCAGGCCGGTGCACTCGGGGCAGGCGCCGAACGGCGAGTTGAACGAGAACGAGCGCGGCTCCATCGCCTCGAACGACAGGTCGTCGTAGAGGCAGGCCAGGTGCTCGGAGAAGGTGCGCTGCCGGTGCGGGTCGTCCTCGGCCAGGTCGACGAAGTCGAGGATCACCAGCCCGCCGGCCAGGCCCAGCGCGGTCTCCACCGAGTCGGTCAGCCGGCGCTTGGAGGACTCCCGGACCGCCAGCCGGTCGATGACCACCTCGATCGTGTGCTTCTCCTGCTTCTTCAGCCTGGGCGGCTCGGTGAGGGGGTGCACGACCCCGTCGACCCGGACCCGCGAGTAGCCCTTCGACTGCAGCTCGCCGAACAGGTCCGCGTACTCCCCCTTGCGGCCGCGGACCACCGGGGCGAGCACCTGGAAGCGGATGCCCTCGGCCATCTCCAGCACCCGGTCGACGATCTGCTGCGGCGTCTGCCGGCTGATCGGGCGGCCGCACTTCGGGCAGTGCGGCCGGCCGGCCCGGGCGTAGAGCAGCCGGAGGTAGTCGTAGACCTCGGTGATCGTGCCCACCGTGGAGCGCGGGTTGCGGCTGGTCGACTTCTGGTCGATGGAGACCGCCGGGGACAGGCCCTCGATGAAGTCGACGTCCGGCTTGTCCATCTGGCCGAGGAACTGGCGCGCGTACGCCGAGAGGGACTCCACGTAGCGCCGCTGGCCCTCGGCGAAGATCGTGTCGAAGGCCAGGCTGGACTTGCCCGAGCCGGACAGCCCGGTGAACGCGATCAGGCTGTCGCGGGGCAGGTCGAGGTGGACGTCCTTGAGGTTGTGCTCGCGCGCACCGCGCACGACGAGACGGTCAGCCACGACGTGTTTCTCTCTCCAGCCGGACGGCAGGGAAGGCCGGCCCTACGGTAGCGACGACCTCCGACAGTTTCTTCCCGGCGCCGTCCCGGTCAGCCGCGTCCACCTCCCGGGTGGTCCGCGTCGAGGGTAGCGCCGTGGGGCAGGATGCCGGCATGACCTACTCCGGGGACGTGCGGGTCGGCGGGCCGCCCGACGAGCGGGAGCTGGCCGGCCTGACGGTCACCAAGCTCGCGGTCGGGCCGATGGCGAACAACGCCTACCTGCTGCGCGACCGCAGCACCGGTGCGGCACTGCTGGTCGACGCCGCGAACGAGGCCGGCCGGCTGCTCGAGCTCGTCGGCGACGCGCCGCTGGCCACCGTCGTCACGACGCACCGGCACGCCGACCACTGGCAGGCGCTGGGCGAGGTCGTGTCCGCCACCGGCGCCCGGACCGTCGCCCACCCGCTGGACGCGCCGGGCCTGCCGGTGCCGGTCGGAGCGACCGTCGAGCACGGGGACACCGTGCCGGTGGGCGCCGCCGCGCTCACCGTGATCCACCTGCGCGGGCACACCCCCGGCTCGATCGCGCTGCGCTACGACGATCCGGACGGCGGGACGCACCTGTTCACCGGCGACTCGCTGTTCCCCGGTGGCCCCGGCAACACCGGGCTGGACCCCGCCCGCTTCGGCTCCCTGATGGACGACCTGGAGGCGCGGGTCTTCGGCGAGCTGGGCGACGACACCTGGGTCTATCCGGGTCACGGCGCCGACACCACCCTCGGCGCCGAGCGCCCCTCCCTGCCCGCCTGGCGCGCCCGCGGCTGGTGACGGCTCCCGTACCTGGCTGGCGAGTCGGGTTGCGGACGTCCCGGACGCGCTCGACCCCCGCACCGCGGCGCCGGAGGCCGCGGTGCGGGGGTCGGTCGTGCGCTGGGGTGCTGCCGTGCGCGCCGGCCGGCACGCCCTCGTCGCGGGAGGACATGCTGCCGGGCGGGACGCTCGCCGGTGGCGCCGCCGCCGGGGGTCGCGCAGCCGCGTGGGGGAGGCGTTGCCGCGTACGGGAGGGCGCTGGGACGCGCCGCCGGGCGGGGGAGCCGTGCCGTGCGGGGGACGCTGGCCTGGCGGGGAGGTGCCGTCGGGGAACCGGAACTGCCGCGCAGCCTACCGGCGGCGAGGCCGACCGCAGACCCGACACGACGCCGTCCGCGTCGATCTCGGCCGCTGCCGTCCCGCCCTGGACCGGGTCCCCGAGCTCGAGACCGGGGCGAGGGCGGGATCAGTCCCGGTGCAGCATCCGGGCGAGCTCGGCGTCCAGCGCGGGCGCCCAGGGCTCGTCGCCGGGCGGCACCACCGCGTCGGTCTCGGCCAGGAAGTCGCGCAGCGGCGGGGCCGGCACGGTCACCACGCACGGCAGCGACGCGGCCCGCAGGGTCAGCGTGACGTGCTCGGCCTGGCGCGACATCTGCACGTGGCCGGCCGGCCGCGGCGCGCCCACCCCGGCGCGGCCCGGATGGCCACCGCCCGGCGCGAGCACCGAGCGCAGCGCGTCCCGCAGCAGCACCCACCGGCCGCGCAGCAGCGACGGGTGCGGCGGGTGGGCGCCGACCACGAGGACGACCGCGAGCGGGTCGGCGGCCGACCAGGACAGCCGCAGGACCGGGACGTGACCCTGCCACGGGCGACCCTCGCCGAGGAGGATCTCGCGGCTCACGGTCTCGGTCATTGCCCTTGCTCCTCGAGGATCCGGACGAGTGCAGCGTTGCACCGGGGCCGCCGGCACGCCAGTCGATCTGGCGGCCCGCGCGTACCCTCGCAGGGTGCCCGACCCGTCCACGTACCGCCCCGCGCCGGGCACGATCCCCGAGGGTCCGGGTGTCTACCGCTTCCGCGACGAGCGCGGGCGGGTCATCTACGTCGGCAAGGCGAAGAGCCTGCGGCAGCGGCTGAACAGCTACTTCTCCGACCTCGGCTCCCTGCACCCCCGCACCCGGCAGATGGTGAGCAGCGCGGCGGGCGTGGAGTGGACCGTCGTGTCCACCGAGGTCGAGGCGCTGCAGCTGGAGTACTCCTGGATCAAGGAGTACGACCCGCGGTTCAACGTGCGCTACCGGGACGACAAGTCGTATCCCAGCCTCGCCGTCACCCTCTACGAGGAGTACCCGCGGCTGCAGGTCATGCGCGGCGCGAAGAAGAAGGGCGTCCGCTACTTCGGCCCGTACGCGCACGCCTGGGCGATCCGGGAGACGCTCGACCTGCTGCTGCGGGTCTTCCCGGCGCGGACCTGCAGCGCCGGCGTCTTCCGCCGGGCGGGGCAGGTCGGCCGGCCGTGCCTGCTCGGCTACATCGGCAAGTGCTCCGCCCCGTGCGTGGGCCGGGTCGACGCCGACGAGCACCGCCGGATCGTGGAGGACTTCTGCGACTTCATGGCCGGCAAGACCGACAGCATGATCCGCCGGCTGGAGAAGGAGATGGCGGCCGCGGCGGACGCGACGGAGTTCGAGCGGGCGGCGCGGCTCCGCGACGACATCGGCGCGCTGCGCCGGGCGATGGAGAAGCAGGCGGTCGTCTTCGGCGACGGCACGGACGCCGACGTGGTGGCCTTCGCCCAGGACCCGCTGGAGGCGGCGGTGCAGGTCTTCCACGTCCGCGGCGGACGGGTCCGCGGCCAGCGCGGCTGGGTCGTGGACAAGGTCGAGGACGTCACCACCGGCGACCTGGTCGAGCAGTTCTGCCTGCAGATCTACGGCTCGGACGCCGGGGAGAGCGTCCCCCGGGAGATCCTGGTGCCGGAGCTGCCACCGGACGTCCCCGTGCTGGAGGAGCTGCTGGCGGAGCTGCGCGGCGGCCGGGTGTCGGTGCGGGTGCCGCAGCGTGGCGACAAGCGCGCGCTGCTGGAGACCGTCGCCCGCAACGCCCAGCAGTCCTTCGGCCAGCACAAGCTGAAGCGGGCGACCGACCTCACCGCCCGGTCGCGGGCGCTGGGCGAGATCCAGGACGCGCTGGGCCTGGACACCGCGCCGCTGCGGATCGAGTGCTTCGACGTCTCGCACGTCCAGGGCACGAACGTGGTGGCCTCGATGGTGGTCTTCGAGGACGGGCTGCCGCGCAAGTCGGAGTACCGCCGCTTCGCCATCCGCGGCGTCGGCGGGCCGGCCGGCACGGTGCCGGGCGGCGGCGTCCACGGCGGCAGCGGCGGCAGCGGCGGCGGCCTCCAAGGCGGTGACGTGCAGTGGATCCAGGAGGCGGTCCGCCGCCGGATGGCCCGCTACCTGGACGAGCGGATCGACACCGGCGAGGAGGCCGACGACCCGGCCGCGCTCGCGGCACCGGACGGCGACCCGGCCGCCGCGCCGCAGGGCCCGGCCGCGATCGACCCGCAGACGGGGCGACCGCGGAAGTTCGCGTACCCGCCGAACCTGCTGGTGGTCGACGGCGGCGCGCCGCAGGTGGCGGCGGCCGGGGCGGCGCTCGCCGGGCTCGGCATCGAGGACGTCGCGCTCTGCGGGCTGGCCAAGCGGCTGGAGGAGGTGTGGCTGCCCGGCGAGGCCGAGCCGGTGATCATGCCGCGCACCTCCGAGGGCCTCTACCTGCTCCAGCGGGTGCGCGACGAGGCACACCGCTTCGCGATCACGTACCACCGGCAGAAGCGCTCGAAGGCGATGACGAGCTCGGCGCTGGACGGCGTCCCCGGGCTCGGCGAGACGCGCAAGAAGGCGCTGCTGACCCGCTTCGGCTCGCTGAAGCGGCTCCGCGCGGCGTCGGTGGACGACATCATGGCGGTGCCCGGCGTCGGGCGGCGGACGGCGGAGGCGGTCGCGGCGGCGCTCGGCCGGCCGGGGACGGAGCCGGGTCCGGCGGTGGACCCGACCACGGGGGAGGTACTGGATGGCTGAGCCGGCGGAGCTGCTGGCGGACGCGGCCCCGGGGGGACTGGAGGTCGTGGTCGTCTCCGGCCTGTCCGGCGCCGGCCGCAGCACGGCCGCCAAGTGCCTGGAGGACCTCGGCTACTACGTCGTGGACAACCTGCCGCCCGAGCTGATCGCGGCCATGGTCGACCTCGGCAGCCGCACCTCCGGCGGCCTCACCCG
Source organism: uncultured Actinomycetota bacterium (assembly GCA_963785005.1). GTDB lineage: Bacteria > Actinomycetota > Actinomycetes > Mycobacteriales > CADCTP01 > CADCTP01. The sequence continues at coordinate 208,503 of CAWATS010000007.1, read as the reverse complement.
GATCGCGGTCGTGGTGGACGTGCGCAGCCGGGCCTTCTCCGCCGACCTCCGCAGCGTCATCGGCGACCTGGACCAGCGGGGGTACCGTCCGCGGGTGCTGTTCCTCGAGGCGTCCGACGAGGTGCTGGTGCGCCGCTTCGAGAACGTCCGGCGCGAGCACCCGCTGCAGGGCGGCGGCCGGCTGGTCGACGGGATCGCGGCCGAGCGGGAGCTGCTGCGCGACCTGCACGCGGTGGCCGACCTGGTGGTCGACACCAGCCACCTGTCGGTGCACGACCTGCGCCGGGAGATCGAGCGCGAGTTCGGCGGCGCGGCCACCCCGGCGCTGCGGGCGACCGTGCTGTCCTTCGGCTACAAGTACGGGCTGCCGCTGGACGCCGACCTGGTGGCCGACGTGCGCTTCCTGCCCAACCCGCACTGGATCCCGGCGCTGCGGCCGCACACCGGCCAGGACCACGACGTGCGCGACTACGTGCTGTCCCAGGCCGGGGCGGGCGAGTTCCTCGACGTCTACACCGAGCTGCTGCGGCTCGTCGGCGCCGGCTACCAGCGGGAGGGCAAGCGCTACCTGACGCTCGCCATCGGCTGCACGGGCGGCAAGCACCGGTCGGTCGTGATCGCCGAGGAGCTGACCAAGCGGCTCGCCGGCGACGGCGTGCAGACCACAGTGGTGCACCGGGACCTGGGGCGTGAGTAGTCCGGGCCGGCCCGCGGACGGCGCGCGCGTGGCGGCGGCCCGCGGGGACGAGCCGGCCCGCGCGGTGGCTTCCGACGGGGACCGGGCGCCCCGGGTGGTGGCGCTGGGCGGGGGGCACGGACTCGCTGCCTCGCTGGGCGCCCTGCGCCGGCTCACGCCGCACGTCACCGCGGTCGTCACCGTCGCCGACGACGGCGGCTCGTCCGGCCGGCTGCGCCGGGAGCTCGGTGCCGTCCCGCCGGGCGACCTGCGGATGGCGCTGGCCGCGCTGGCCGGCGAGGACCAGGACAGCCGTACCTGGGCCGAGCTGCTGCAGCACCGCTTCGGCGGCTCGGGGGCGCTGGCCGGCCACCCGGTCGGCAACCTGGTGCTCACCGGCCTGGCGGAGACGCTCGGCGACCCGGTGACCGCGCTGGACGCCGCCGCCCGGCTGGTGCACGCCGTCGGCCGGGTGCTGCCGATGAGCACCGAACCGCTGGAGATCGCCGCCGACGTGGTCGGCCTCGACGAGGCCGACCCGGACCGGATGCAGCACATCCGCGGTCAGGTCGCCGTCGCCACCACCTGCGGCCGGGTGGTGTCGGTGCGGCTGGTGCCGGCGGCACCGGCCGCCTGCCCGGAGGCGGTCGCCGCGGTCCGCGAGGCGGACCTGGTCGTGCTCGGCCCCGGCTCGTGGTTCACCAGCGTGCTCCCGCACCTGCTGGTGCCCGGTCTGCTCGCCGCGCTGGAGCAGACCCCGGCGTACCGGGTGGTGGCGCTGAACCTGGCCGCGCAGCCGGGCGAGACCGCCGGATTCTCGCCGCAGCAGCACCTGGAGGTCCTGGCGGCGCACGCGCCGGCGCTCCGGGTGGACGCGGTTGTGGCGGACCCCGACGCGGTGCCCGACGCGCGTGGTCTCATGTCAGGCGTGTCCGCGCTCGGTGGCCGGCTGGTGCTCGCGTCGGTGGCTGCCGGCGACGGCACCGCGCGGCACGACCCGGAGCGGCTGGCGGCCGCGTACCGGGAGGTGCTGCGGGGCACCGACCGCGGGGGACGGGGAACGGGGGTTCGTGGGTGGCGATGACCGCGTCCGTGAAGGACGAGCTGAGCCGGTTGCCGGTGACGAAGACGTGCTGCCGGCGCTCGGAGATCTCGGCGCTGCTGCGGTTCGCCGGCGGGCTGCACATCGTCGGCGGCCGGGTGGTGGTGGAGGCGGAGCTGGACACCGGCTCGGCCGCGCGCCGGCTGCGCCGGGACATCGCCGAGGTGTACGGGCACGCCAGCGAGGTGCAGGTGCTCGCCGGCAGCGGGCTGCGCCGGGGCAACCGCTACATCGTCCGGGTGGTCAAGGACGGTGAGGGGCTGGCCCGGCAGACCGGGCTGCTCGACCAGCGCGGCCGGCCGGTGCGCGGGCTGCCGCCGCAGGTGGTCTCCGGCGGCGTGTGCGACGCGGAGGCCGCCTGGCGGGGGGCCTTCCTGGCGCACGGCTCGCTCACCGAGCCCGGCCGCTCGTCCTCGCTGGAGATCACCTGCCCGGGGCCGGAGGCGGCGCTCGCCCTGGTCGGCTCCGCCCGGCGGATGGGCATCCAGGCCAAGGCCCGGGAGGTCCGCGGGGTGGACCGGGTGGTGATCCGCGACGGCGACGCGATCGGTGCGCTGCTCACCCGGCTCGGCGCGCACGAGAGCGTGCTGGCCTGGGAGGAGCGCCGGATGCGCCGCGAGGTGCGGGCCACCGCCAACCGGCTGGCCAACTTCGACGACGCGAACCTGCGCCGGTCCGCCCGGGCCGCGGTGGCCGCCGGTGCCCGGGTGCAGCGGGCGCTGGAGATCCTCGGCGACGACCTGCCCGAGCACCTGGCCGAGGCCGGCAAGCTGCGGCTGGAGCACAAGCAGGCCTCGTTGGAGGAGCTCGGCCAGCTCGCCGACCCGCCGATGACGAAGGACGCGGTGGCGGGCCGGATCCGCCGGCTGCTCGCGCTGGCCGACAAGCGGGCCGCCGACCTCGGCGTGCCGGACACCGAGGCGGCCGTGACCCCCGAGATGCTCGCCCCCTGACCTATCCCGGCCGGCCGGGTCCCGGGCATGCTGACGGTGACGACTTCGCCCGAACGGTGACGGGCTCTACGTCGTCACCGTCGCTCCGCAGTCGTCACCGTCGCTCCGAAGTCGTCACCGTCGACCGCAGGTCGTCACCGTCCATCGTCGGCTGTCGGCTCGCGGAAGACCGGGTCGAGCGGGTCGGGATCGTGCGGTGGCGGGGCCGGGTAGTCGGGCAGCGGCGCATCGTCCTCGGCCGCCTCGCCGGCGGCCAGGACATCCTCCTCGGGAGCACCCTCGACCACCGCCGGCCCGCCGGCGTGCCGCAGCCGGTCCAGGATCGCCCGCTCGTCGTCGCTGAGCGGCCGCGCGTCGGTGGTGCCGCCCGGCTCGCCGTCCTCACTGCCGGTGTCCATGCCGCCGTCCGGCCCCGGTTGCTGATCAGCCATGCCGGCTGCCTACCCGGTCGCCGGAGCGCCCACTCCGGTGCCGGTCGCGGCCCGCTGCCCGGGTAGGGTCGGCAGGCACCCACCAGCGAGGGAGGTCACCGTGACGGTCCGTGTCGGCGTGAACGGCTTCGGCCGCATCGGCCGCAACTTCTGGCGCGCGGTGGCGGCCGGCGACCACGACATCGACATCGTCGCCGCCAACGACCTCGGCGACGTCAAGACCATGGCACACCTGCTCAAGTACGACAGCATCCTCGGCCCGCTGGGCCGCGAGGTCGAGGTCACCGATGACGGCATCGCCGTCGACGGCAAGGTGCTGCGGATCCTGGCGGAGAAGGACCCCGGTGCCCTGCCCTGGGGCGACCTCGGGGTCGACGTGGTGATCGAGTCCACCGGCTTCTTCACCAACGCCGCCGACGCCCGCAAGCACGTCGACTCAGGGCGGGGCGAAGAAGGTCATCATCTCCGCCCCGGCCAAGGGCGAGGACCTGACCGTCGTGCTCGGCGTCAACGACTCGGCGTACGACGGGTCGCAGACGATCATCTCCAACGCCTCCTGCACGACCAACTGCCTGGCCCCGCTGGCCAAGGTGCTGCTGGACGCGTTCGGGATCGAGCGCGGGCTGATGACCACGATCCACGCCTACACCCAGGACCAGAACCTGCAGGACGGGCCGCACAGCGACCTGCGCCGGGCCCGGGCCGCCGCGATCAACGTGGTGCCGACCAGCACCGGCGCGGCCAAGGCGATCGGGCTGGTGCTGCCCGAGCTCAAGGGCAAGCTGGACGGCTACGCGCTGCGGGTGCCGGTGCCGACCGGCTCGGCCACCGACCTGACCGTGACGCTCTCCCGGGACAGCAGCGTCGAGGAGGTCAACGCGGCGTACAAGGCGGCCGCGGAGGGACCGCTGAAGGCCTACCTGCGCTACACCGAGGACCCGATCGTCTCCTCGGACATCGTCACCGACCCGGCGTCGTGCATCTTCGACGCGGGCCTGACCAAGGTCATCGGCGACCAGGCGAAGGTCGTCGGCTGGTACGACAACGAGTGGGGCTACTCCAACCGCCTCGCCGACCTCGTCACGCTCGTCGGCTCCCGCCTGTCGTGAGGACGCTCGACGACCTGCTCGCCGAGGGGGTCGCCGGCCGGCGGGTGCTCGTCCGGTCGGACCTCAACGTGCCGCTCGAGCACTCGGCGCAGGCACCGCCGGCCATCACGGACGACGGGCGGATCCGGGAGTCGGTGCCGACGATCTCCCGGCTGGCGGACGCCGGCGCCCGGGTGGTCGTCTGCGCCCACCTCGGCCGGCCCAAGGGCGCGCCCGACGAGCGCTACACGCTGCGCCCGGTGGCGGCCCGGCTCGGCGAGCTGCTCGGCCGCGAGGTCGCCTTCGCGACCGACGTCGTCGGCGACAGCGCCGAGGCGTGCGTGGGCTCGCTGGGGGACGGCGGGGTCGCGCTGCTGGAGAACGTGCGGTTCGAGCCGGGGGAGACCGCGGCCGACGACGCCGACCGGGGCGCGTTCGCCGACCGGCTGGCCGCCCTCGCCGAGTCCTATGTGGACGATGCGTTCGGCGCGGTCCACCGCAAGCACGCCAGCGTGTACGACGTCGCGCAGCGGCTGCCGGGCTACGCCGGCACGCTGCTGCTGCGCGAGCTGGAGGTGCTCTCCCGGCTCAGCGCGCACGACCCGGACATGCCGCGGCCGTACGTGGTGGTGCTCGGCGGCAGCAAGGTCTCCGACAAGCTCGGGGTGATCTCCGCGCTGCTGCCGAAGGTGGACCGGCTGCTGGTCGGCGGCGGGATGTGCTTCACCTTCCTGGCCGCCCGCGGCTTCGAGGTCGGCGACTCGCTGCTGGAGGCCGACCAGGTCGAGACGTGCCGGCGGCTGCTGCGGGGCGACGGCGACCGGATCGGGCTGCCGGCCGACATCGTGGTCGCCGCGGACGTCAGCGACGACGCGGAGACCCAGGTGGTCGACGCCGACCGGATCCCGGCCGGGACGAAGGGCCTGGACATCGGTCCGGTCGCGGCGGACGCCTTCGGCGGCGCGGTCGCGGACGCCGGGACGGTGTTCTGGAACGGGCCGATGGGCGTCTTCGAGGTGGCACCGTTCGCCGCCGGGACGCGGTCGGTGGCGCAGGCGATCGCCGGCAGCCGCGCGTTCACCGTCGTCGGCGGTGGCGACTCGGCCGCCGCGGTGCGGCAGCTCGGCCTCGACGAGAAGGCGTTCGACCACGTCTCGACCGGCGGCGGCGCGTCGCTGGAGTTCCTGGAGGGCCGCGTCCTGCCCGGGGTCGCGGTCCTGGCGGAGACCGCCGGCCGCGGCGACCGATCCGGGCCGGAGGGCTGAGTGGCTGCGGTCAAGCCCGTCCGCCGCCGGCCGCTGGTCGCCGGCAACTGGAAGATGAACCTGACCCACCTCGAGGCGATCGCGCTGGTGCAGAAGATCGCGTTCAGCCTGAAGGAGACGGAGCTGGAGGCGGTCGAGGCGGTCGTGCTGCCGCCGTTCACGGCGATCCGCAGCGTGCAGACCCTCATCGACGGCGACAAGCTGCTGCTCGGCTACGGCGCGCAGGACCTCTCCCCGCACCCCGCCGGCGCGTACACCGGCGACGTCGGCGGGCCGATGCTGGCCAAGCTCGGCTGCTCCTACGTCGTGGTGGGCCACTCGGAGCGCCGGCAGCACCACCGCGAGGACGACGCGGTGGTGGCGTCGAAGGTGCGCGCGGCGTACGCGCACGACCTGGTGCCCATCCTGTGCGTCGGCGAGCAGGAGGACGTCCGGGAGGGCGGCCGGCAGGTGCCGCACTGCCTGGACCAGCTCGACGCGGCGGTCGGCGGGCTGCCGGCCGAGCAGGCCCGCCGGATCGTGCTCGCGTACGAGCCGGTCTGGGCGATCGGCACCGGCAAGGTGGCCACGCCGGACGACGCGCAGGAGATCTGCGCGGAGCTTCGCACCCGGCTGGCCGAGCGCTACTCCGGCGACCTGGCCGACGGGGTGCGGATCCTCTACGGCGGCTCGGTCAAGGCGTCGAACGCCGCCGAGATCGTGCTCCGGCCGGACGTCGACGGCGCCCTGGTCGGCGGCGCCAGCCTGGACGGCGACGAGTTCGCGCGGATCTGCCGGGCCGCCGTACCGGCCCGGTGACCGCGAGCCCGCACCGGCACACCGCGGCCGTGGTCGCGGCGCTGGTGCTGGCCGGCGCGCTCGTCGCCGGCTGCCGTCCCGGCGAGACCGCGGTGGACCCCTCCGCGGTCCGGGGGCTGGACACCGGCAGCACCGGCGTCCGGCAGCCGTCCGCCCGGCGGGGCGGCACCCTGCGGCTGGTCAGCGGCACGGTCGACAGCCTCGACCCGGCCCGGTCGTACTCGCCGGGCGTCTGGAACGTGATGCGCCTCTACACCCGGCAGCTGGTGGCCTACGCGCCGAGGCCGGGCGCCGAGGGCACCAGGGTGGTGCCGGACCTGGCGACCGCGCCCGGCCGCACCACGGACGGCGGCCGGACCTGGACCTACACGCTGCGCCCCGGGCTGCGCTGGGAGGACGGCTCGCCGCTGACCTCGGCGGACGTGAAGTACGGCATCGAGCGGCTGTTCGCCTCCGACGTCATCACCGGCGGCCCGACCTGGGCGGTGCAGCTGCTGGACGACCGGTCGGCCCCGTACGACGGGCCGTACCTGGACAAGCGGGCCGGCCGGCCCGGGCTGCGCAGCGTCCGCACGCCGGACCCGCGCACGGTCGTGTTCACGCTGGTCCGCCCGTTCGCGGACTGGGACGACGTGCTGGCGCTGCCGGCGGCCAGTCCGGTGCGGCAGCAGGCGGACACCGCGGCCACCTACGGCCGCCGGCCGCTGTCGGCCGGGCCGTACCGGGTGGCCCGGGTCGCGGCGGACGGCACCGTCACGTTCGAACGCAACCGCTACTGGTCCCGCTCCCTCGACCCGGTCCGCACCGCGCTGCCGGACCGGGTCGAGCTGCGGCCGAACGTGCTGGCGGACGAGCGGGACCGCCGGGTGCTGGCCGGGCAGGCGGACGCCGACGTGACCGGCAGCGGGCTGCAGCCGGAGGCCGCGGCCCGGGTGCTGGCCGACGCGGTGCTCGCCGGCCGGGTGGACGACCCGGGCACCGGCACGGTCCGCTTCGTCGCGATGCCGGCCCGGGTGCCGCCGTTCTCGGACGTGCACTGCCGGCGGGCGGTGCAGTACGCGCTGGACAAGGCGGCGGTCAAGGAGGCGATCGGCGGCACCTACGCGGCGTCGCTGGCGACCACGCTGTGGCCGCGCGGGCTGCCCGGCTATCCGGCCACCGCGCCGTACCCGGCCGGCGAGGGCAACCGCGGCGACCTGGCCGCCGCCCGCACCGAGCTGGCCCGCTGCCGCCGGCCGACCGGCTTCGCCACCACCCTCGGCACCGTCAACGACGGGCGCGGCAAGGTGGCCGCCGACGCGGTCGCCCGGGCGCTGCGCCGGGTCGGCATCCAGGTCACGGTGAAGGAGTACCCGCGCGGGTCGTTCCTGCCGGCGGTGGCGGGCTCGCCGGCGGCGGTGCGCGCGGACGGGCTCGGGCTGGTGGTGGCCGAGTGGGCGGCGGACTTCCCCTCGCCGTACGCGTTCCTGGTCCCGCTCGCGGACGGGCGCAGCATCCGGCCGAGCGCGAACCCGAACGTCGCCGAGCTCGGCGGCGAGGAGCTGGAGCGGGCGGTGGACGAGGCGGCGGCGACCCTGGACCCGGTGCAGGCGACGGCGGCCTGGCGGGACGTGGCGGCGGCCGCGATGAGGTCGGCCGCGTACGCCCCGCTGGTCGAGGACCGGGCGGTGCTCATCGGCAGCCCGCGGCTCCGCAACGCCTACGTGCACCCCGCCTACCGCGGCTACGACGTCGCCTCGCTCGGCGTCGAGTAGACTTCAGGGGTTACCCCAGTCGACCGCACCCGCTCGTGAAGGGCACCCTCCCGGCGATGATCCTCGGCCTGTCCATCGTGCTCATTCTCAGCAGCGCGCTCCTGGTGGTCCTCATCCTCCTGCACCGCGGCAAGGGCGGCGGCCTGTCGTCGATGTTCGGCGGGTCGGTCTCGTCCTCCCTGTCCGGATCCTCGGTGGTGGAGAAGAACCTCGACCGGCTGACCCTGTTCTGCGGCGCGGTGTGGGCCATCTGCATCGTCGGTCTCGGCCTCCTGCTGAAGGTCGCCTGAGATACGCTTCCCCGCCCGATCGGGCAACCGGGTCCGCCCGGGTCAGGTTCGAGGAGAGCAGGCACAGTGGCTGGTGGCAACGCCATCCGGGGCAGCAGGGTCGGGGCCGGCCCGATGGGAGAGGCCGAGCGCGGCGAGTCCGTGCCGCGCCGCCGGATCCCGTTCTGGTGTGCCAACGGGCACGAGACGCGTCCCGCGTTCGCGGAGGAGGCGGCCGTGCCGGAGACCTGGGACTGCCCGCGCTGCGGGCTCCCGGCCGGGCGCAGCGAGCAGCAGCCGCCGGCCCCGCCGCGCAACGAGCCGTACAAGACCCACCTCGCGTACGTGCGCGAGCGCCGCACGGACGAGGACGGCGAGGCCATCCTCGAGGAGGCGCTGGCGAAGCTGCGCGACCGCCGCAGCCGGTGACCCGCGCCTCCGGCTGGCGCGGCCGGCCGTCAGCGCAGCCGGCCTCACCCCGAGAAGCAGTCGCGGGCCCTCACGGCCGGATCAGCACCTTGATCGCGCGCCGCTCGTTCATCGCGGCGTAGCCGCCGGGCACGCCGTCGAGGTCGACGGTCGAGTCGAAGACGGCCGAGGCGTCCAGCCGCCCGTCCAGCACGTCCGGGAGCAGGTCCGGCAGGTAGGTGCGCACCGGGGCGACGCCGCCGCCGATGGTGACGTTGCGGCCGAACAGCGCGGTGACCGGCAGGGTCTCCGTCACGCCGCCCGGGACGCCGACGTAGCCGACCGCTCCGCCGTCGCGGACGCTGCCGAGGGCGGTCTGCCAGGCCAGGTCGGTGCCTACGCACTCCAGCGCCCGGTCGACGCCGAGGCCGCCGGTCAGCTCGCGAACCCGCTCCACCGCAGCCGGCCCGCGCTCGCCGACGACCTCGCTGGCCCCGTACCGGCGGGCGAGGGCGGCCCGCGCCGGGTTGCGGCTGAGCGCGATGACCCGCTCGGCGCCGAGCCGGCGGGCGGCCAGGACCGCGCAGAGCCCGACCGCGCCGTCGCCGACGACCGCCACCGTGTCGCCGGGGGCGACGCCGGCGCTGACGCACGCGTGGTGGCCGGTCCCCAGCACGTCGGACAGCGGCAGCACGGCGGTGAGCGCGGCGTCGTCGGCGCCGAGCGGCACCGGCACCAGTGTCGCGTCGGCGAACGGGACGCGCACCGCCTCGCCCTGCCCCGCGTCGACGCCCGGCGCGCCCCAACCGCCGCCGTTCGGGCAGGAGGTGGGCAGCCCGAGCCGGCAGAGGTCGCAGGTGCCATCGGCCCAGACGAACGGGGCGACCACCGTCTGGCCGGTCCGCACCCGCCGCACCTCGGCACCGACCTGCTCGACGACGCCGAGGAACTCGTGGCCCATCCGGAACGGCTCGGGGAGCTCGCCGATCTCGCGGTAGGCCCACAGGTCGCTTCCGCAGATGCAGGCGAGCACGACCCGCACCACGGCGTCGGTCGGCGTCAGGATGCGCGCGTCGGGCACGTCCTCGACCCGGATGTCCTCGCGCGCGTGGATCAATGTGGCCCGCACCCGACCAGCCTGCGCGACAGTGATCGCCGGGGCGTCGTCCAGACGCACGAAGAAGACCCCGTCCGGTTGGTCAGCGGACTGCGGTAGATCCTCCGACGGCGCCTGCCTCGCGGCTCAGCCGATGGGGAGGCGGACCACGGAGGCGGGCAGGCGGGAGGCGGCGGCCCGGTCGAGCAGCCACAGGGTGCGGGCCCGGCCGCGGGCCCCGGCGGCGGGCACCTGGACCGGCCCGGCGCCGCCGAGCGCCAGCGCGACCGCCGGGGCCTTGTTCGCGCCGGCCGCCACCAGCCAGACCTCGGTCGCGGCGTGGATGGTCGGGAAGGTCATCGTCAGCCGCACCGGCGGCGGCTTGGGACAGCCGCGGACCGCGCTGACCGGCCGCTCCTCGTACGCGGCCGGTGACTCGGGGAAGATCGACGCCACGTGACCCTCCTCGCCCACGCCGAGCATCAGCACGTCGAAGCGTGGCGCCGCGCCGTGGTCCTCGTGCCGGGTGGCAGCCGCCAGCTCCACCGCGTACGCCCCGGCCGCCGCCTCCGGGTCGCCCGCGAACGGGCCGTCGGCCGCGGGGAACGGGTGCACCCGCCGCGGGTCCACCGCCACCGAGTCCAGCAGTGCCTCCCGCGCCTGCAGGTCGTTGCGCTCCGGGTCGGCGGCGGGCACCCACCGCTCGTCGCCCCACCACACGTCGACCCGGGGCCAGTCGACCGCGTCCCGCGCCGGGTTGTCCCGCAGCTCCCGCAGCACGGCGGTGCCGACCCCGCCGCCGGTCAGCACCACCGATGCCCAGCCCCGCGCCGCCTGGGCGTCCACCAGCCGGGTCACCAGCCGGGCCGCCGCCGCCTTCGCGAGCAGGTCGGCGGACGCGTGGACCACCACCTCCGGGCTGTTCACCCCGCGCCGCTCACCCGGACCCGCCGTCGGGGACGGCAGGGGCCGGAGCGTCGGTGGCGCCGCCCGGCTCGGTGCGCCCGCCGGGCTCGGCCTCGGTCTCCGCCGCGGCCGCGGCCGCGGTCACCGGCGGCGGCGGCTCGGACATCGCCGAGACCGGCGCACCGCTCGCGCCCCCGTTCTGCAGCATCGGGTCCACCCAGATCAGCACCCGGGGCTCGGTCGGCCGCTCTGCCAGCCCGGCGACACCGGTCGCCACGCCGAGCGCGTCCGCGTACGGCTGGTCCGCGTCGAGCCGGCGCAGCTCCTCGGCGAGCAGGTCGCCGAGCTCCCGCTCGGGCAGGGTGATCTCGCCGTCGGGCTGGTCGGTCCGCTGCAGCAGCACCGACCGTGCGTCGTGCCGGGACATCCGCACGGTGCCGCCGTCGGCGAGGTCGACCGCCACCTCGGACACGCCGATCCCGCCGACCCCGGGCGCCCGGCCGGCCGCCTGCTCGACCGGCACCGGCACCCCGAGCCGGGCGGACAGCCAGCCGGCCAGCAGCAGCGTGGCCGGGTCGCCCTGCCGGCCGGTCACCCGCGCGCCGAGCGGCGCCGAGCGCACGGTGTCGAAGGCCGAGGCCAGCTCGGCCCGCCACGGCGTCGTCCGGGTCCAGGCCAGGTCGGTGTCGCCGGGGACGAAGTCGTCCGCCCGCTGGCGCAGCCCGTCCACCCCCTCGCCACACTGGCTCACGTCGGTGACCCGCCGGTCGGCGAAGACCCCGAGCGGGTCGTGCGCGATCAGGTCCGGCGGTGGGCCGTGCCACCAGGTCACCACCGGGGCGTCCGGGGCGAGCAGCGGCAGCACCACCGACTCGGCGTGCAGGCCGAGCCGGCCGTACATCCGCATCACCACCGCCTCGCCCGGCCCGAGCCGCCCGCCGACCTGCACCTCGGCGTCCAGCCGCGGCACCGGCGCGTCCACCTGGCGGCGGATGACGACGAGCAGCCGGCACGGGTTCCGGGACGCGGCCGTGGCCGCGGCGGCCTCCGCGGCCTGCACGTCCTTCTCGTCGACGACCACCACGAGCGTCAGCGCGAGCCCGGACATCACCGCGCCGCCGGTCCGCCGCTCCGCGGCCAGCGCCTTGACCACGGCGGTGCCGGTGGTGTCCCACAGTGTCGTCACCGGCTCACTCCGTCCGCGCGGCGCACCGTCATCGTCGTGCCGTTCGCTCGGGGTGTCGTCACGGCCGCCTCCAGGCGCGCCCGTCGCGCGCGAGCATCTCGTCGGCCTCCTTGGGTCCCCACTCGCCGGCCCGGTAGAACGCCGGGTCCCGGCCCGCCCAGAACTCCTCCAGCGGATCCACCACCAGCCAGGACGCCTCCACCTCCGCGGCCTGCGGGAAGAGCGTCGCGTCCCCGAGCAGCACGTCCAGGATCAGCCGCTCGTACGCCTCCGGGCTGGCCTCGGTGAACGCCTCGCCGTAGAGGAAGTCCATCGAGACGTCCCGGACCTCCATCTGCGAGCCCGGCACCTTCGAGCCGAACTTCAGCGTCACGCCCTCGTCCGGCTGCACCCGGATCACCAGCTGGTTGTGCCCGAGCTCCTCGGTGTCGGTCTTGGAGAACGGCAGGTGCGGCGCCTTCTTGAACAGGATCGAGATCTCGGTGACCCGCCGCGGCAGCCGCTTGCCGGTGCGCAGGTAGAACGCCACCCCGGCCCACCGGCGGGTCTCGATGTCGAGCTTGACCGCCGAGTACGTCTCGGTGTTCGAGTCCTCCGGGACGTCCTTCTCCTGCCGGTAGCCGACCACCCGGTCGCCGGCCAGCCAGCCCTGCGTGTACTGCCCGCGGACCGCGTACGGCCCGAGCTCGTCGGGCAGCGTGATCGCGCGCAGCACCTTGATCTTCTCGGTGCGGATCGCGTCCGGGGTGAACTCGACCGGCTCCTCCATCGCCACCAGCGCGAGCAGCTGCAGGACGTGGTTCTGCAGCACGTCGCGGGCGGCGCCGGTCTCGTCGTAGAAGCCGGCCCGGCTGCCGATGCCGACGTCCTCGGCCATGGTGATCTGCACCGAGTCGACGTAGTTGGCGTTCCAGACCGGCTCGAACAGCATGTTGGCGAAGCGCAGCGCCAGGATGTTCTGGACCGTCTCCTTGCCCAGGTAGTGGTCGATCCGGAACACGTCGCCGGCGGTGAAGACGTCGTCGACCAGGTCGTTGAGCTCCCGGGACGACGGCAGGTCGTGCCCGAACGGCTTCTCCACCACCACCCGGCGCCAGCCGCCGGACTCGCCGTTGTCCGCCATCCCGGTGCGCTGCAGCTGCTTGAGCACGGTCGGGAAGGCGGCCGGCGGGATCGAGAGGTAGAACGCCGCGTTGCCCTTGATCCCGCGCGCGTCGGACATCTCGTCCAGGGCGTCCCTCAGCTGGTCGAACGCGTTGTCGTCGTCGAACGCGCCGGGGACGAAGCGGATGTTGCCGGCGAGCCGGGACCACACCTCCTCCCGCCACGGCGTGCGGGCGTGCGAGCTGGGCCGCCTCCCGGGCCATGTCCTCGAAGTCGCCGTCGCCCCAGTCCCGGCGGGCGAAGCCGACCAGCACGAAGTCCGTCGGCAGCAACCCCCGGCTGTGCAGGTCGTACACCGCCGGGAGCAGCTTCTTGCGGGCCAGGTCGCCGGTCACGCCGAAGACGACCAGCGCGCACGGCTCCGGCACCCGGGGCAGCCGGCGGTCACGCGGGTCACGCAGCGGGTTGGCCCGCGGCGGGTCCAGGTGGTCGAGGTTCACCGTGGTCACGGCGCGGCCTCCAGCAGCGGTCCGGGCGGCCGCCGACCGCCCCGGCTCATCGGGCGGTCCCCGCCCGGTCGGCGGCGGCCGGCCCGGCCCCGGCGGGCTTGGCCGCGCCGTCCGGCCCGACCTCGGCGCCGGCGCCCTCCAGCGACGACGTCACCTGCTCGATCAACTCGTTCCAGGAGTCCTCGAACTTCCGCACGCCCTCGTCCTCGAGGGTCTGCACGACGTCGTCGTAGTCGATCCCGAGCGCCGCCAGCCGGTCGAGCACCTGGTGCGCCTCGTCGTACATGGGGCGGATGGTGTCGCCGCGGATCTGGCCGTGGTCGGCGACCGCGTGCAGGGTGGCCTCCGGCATGGTGTTCACCACGCCGGTCGCCGACCAGCTCGACGACGTAGCGGGTGTCGTCGTACGCCGGGTCCTTGACGCCGGTGGACGCCCACAGCGGTCGCTGCGGGTGCGCTCCGGCGGCGGCCAGCGCCTGCCACCGCTCGCTGCCGAAGACCGCCTCGTACCGCTCGTAGGCCAGCCGGGCGTTCGCGATCGCGGCCGACCCGCGCAGCGCCTTCGCCTCCTCGCTGCCCAGCTTGTCCAGCCGCTTGTCCGTCTCGGTGTCGTTGCGGGAGACGAAGAACGAGGCGACCGAGCCCATCGTCGACAGGTCGTGCCCGTTCGCCTTCGCCTGCTCCAGCCCGGCCAGGAAGGCGTCCATCACCTCGTCGTAGCGGTCCAGCGAGAAGATCAGGGTGACGTTGACGCTGATCCCGGCGGCGAGCGTCTCGGTGATGGCCGGCAGCCCCTCGGCGGTGGCCGGGATCTTGATGAAGAGGTTGGGCCGGTCCACCAGCCACCACAGCGCCTTGGCCTCGGCCACGGTCCGCTCGGTGTCGTGCGCGATCCGCGGGTCGACCTCGAGGGAGACCCGGCCGTCGACGCCGTCGGTGCGGTCGTAGACCTCCCGCAGCGCGTCGCAGCCCCAGCGCACGTCGTACGACGTGATCGTCCGGACCGCCTCGCCGACGTCGACGCCGCGCAGGGCCAGGTCGCGCAGCTGCTCGTCGTACGCGTCGCCCTCGCTCAGCGCCTTCTGGAAGATCGTCGGGTTGCTCGTCACGCCGACCACGTGCTTGTCGCGGACCAGCTGCGCCAGGTTGCCGCTGCGCAGCCGCTCCCGGGAGATGTCGTCCAGCCAGACCGCCACTCCGGCGGCGGACAGCTCGGCCAGTGGGTCGCTCATGACGGACCTCCTAGGTTCCGGTGGTGCTGCCGGTGATCGACGTCCGGCCCGCTCCAGGCTCGCGTGCGCCGCCGCGACCACCCGGTCGGGCGTGAAGCCGAACTGCTCGAACAGCACGGTGTACGCGGCGCTCGCGCCGTAGTGCTCCAGGCTGACGATCTCCCCGGTGTCGCCGACCAGGTCCCGCCAGCCCTGCCCGACCGCCGCCTCGACGCTCACCCGGGCCTTGACGCCGGTCGGCAGGACCGCCTGCCGGTACGCCGCGTCCTGGGCGAGGAACCACTCGCGGCACGGCATGGACACCACCCGGGTGGCGACACCCTCCGCCTCCAGCCGCTTGCGCGCCTCGACCGCGATCCAGACCTCGGAGCCGGTGGACAGGATGATCACGTCCGGGGTCGACCTCGTCGCCGACTCGGCGAGCACGTACGCCCCGCGGGCGGTGCCCTCGACGTCGCCGGTGGTGCCGTCGGCCGAGTCGCCGGAGCGGTCGAAGGTCGGCAGGTTCTGCCGGCTCAGGCACAGCCCGGCGGGCCGGTCGGTGTGCTCCAGGATCGTCCGCCACGCGACCACGGTCTCGTTGGCGTCGGCCGGCCGGACCACGTCCAGGCCCGGGATCGCCCGCAGCGCGGCCAGGTGCTCGACCGGCTGGTGGGTCGGGCCGTCCTCGCCGAGCCCGATCGAGTCGTGCGTCCAGACGTAGGTGACCGGCAGCTGCATGATCGACGCCAGCCGGACGGCCGGGCGCATGTAGTCGCTGAAGATCAGGAACGTCCCGCCGTACGGGCGGGTCAGGCCGTGCAGGGCGATCCCGTTCAGCAGCGAGCCCATCGCGTGCTCGCGGATCCCGAAGTGCAGCACCCGCCCGTACGGCCCGCCCGGGAACTCCTTGGTCTGGTGCTCGGTCGGCACGAAGGACGGCTCGCCCTTCGGGGTGGTGAGGTTGGACTCGGCCAGGTCGGCCGAGCCGCCCCACAGCTCCGGCAGCACCGGTGCGATGGCGGAGAGCACCTCGCCGGAGGCCTTGCGGGTCGCCATCCCCTTGGGGTCGGCCGGGAAGCTCGGCAGCGCGTCGGTCCAGCCGGCCGGGAGCGCCCGGCTCAGCAGCCGGTCGAGCAGCGCCTTGCGGTCCGGCTCGGCCGCGGCCCACCCGTCGAAGCGCTGCTGCCAGTCGGCGTGCAGCCGCTGGCCGCGCTCGCGCACCGCCCGGGCGTGCTCGAGCACCTCGGCCGGGACGTCGAAGGTGGCGTCGGGATCCAGCCCGAGCACCCGCTTGGTCGCCGCCACCTCCTCGGCGCCGAGCGCCGAGCCGTGCGCCTTGCCGGTGTTCTGCGCGTTCGGGGCGGGCCAGGCGATGATCGTGCGCAGCCGGATGAACGACGGCCGGCCGGTCTCCGCCTTGGCCGCCTGCAGCGCCGCCTCGAAGGCCGCCACGTCCTCGACGTACGTGCCGTCCGCCCGCCGCCAGTCGACGTCCTGCACGTGCCAGCCGTACGCCTCGTAGCGCCTGGCCACGTCCTCGCTGAACGCGATGTCGGTGTCGTCCTCGATGGAGATCTGGTTGTCGTCGTAGACCAGGGTGAGGTTGCCCAGCTGCTGGTGACCGGCGATGGAGGACGCCTCGCCGGAGACCCCTTCCTCCAGGTCGCCGTCGGAGGCGACGCACCAGACGTAGTGGTCGAAGACGCTCTGGCCGACCGGCGGGTCCGGGTCGAGCAGGCCGCGCTCCCGGCGGGCGGCCATCGCCATCCCGACGGCGTTGCCGACGCCCTGGCCGAGCGGGCCGGTGGTGGTCTCCACCCCGACGGTGTGGCCGTGCTCCGGGTGGCCGGGGGTGAGCGATCCCCAGGTCCGCAGCTGCTCGAGGTCCGCCAGCTCCAGGCCGTAGCCGGACAGGTAGAGCTGGATGTAGAGGGTGAGGCTGGAGTGCCCGGCGGACAGCACGAAGCGGTCCCGCCCGATCCAGCCCGGGTCGGCCGGGTCGTGCCGCAGCACCCGCTGGAAGAGCGTGTAGACCGCCGGGGCGAGGCTCATCGCGGTGCCGGGGTGGCCGTTGCCGACCTTCTGCACGGCGTCCATCGCCAGCACCCGGACGAGGTCCACGGCCCGGGAGTCGAGCTCCGACCAGCCGTCCGGGTACGCCGGCGGCTTCGCGTCGGCCGGCGGCTCGGGGGTCGGCTCGGGTGCCTTCTCGACCGGCTCCGCGGTGTCGCTGCCGACGGGTGGCTGGTCCGTGGTGTCGGTCACGCGGGTGGCTCCTCGCTGGACGGGCCGGCGCTGCGGGCTGGCTGGTCTGTCGGGTCGCGCGGCTGCTCGGCGTGCTGCCCGACACCCGCCGGGCGACGGGTGCCGTGAGGCGTGATCACGCTGAGCGTAGACCCGTCGTCCACTCCGGGCGCCGTCCGCGCCGACGTGGAGAAGGGTCCGGCGAAAGCGCTGCCACGGCCCGTCACCCGCTACCCGCGGACCTACCCCGGCCGGCCCGGTCCGACACGGCCGGTCCCGCCGATCCGGGCGGGTCGGGAGGGTCGCCGGAAATGCGGGTGGCGGGTCCGGGCCGGGCCGCCCCGGGCCGTAGAGTGCTCGGTTGTGACGCAGGTGCTGCCGGGCTCCGGGCGGGTGGCCGCGGGGCCGCCGGCCGGCCCGGCCGCCATCGACGTGCCGGCCGAGCGGTCCGCGCGGCGGCGGCGGGCCGGTGCGGTCCTGCGGGCGTACCTGGCGCTGACCAAGCCCCGGATCGTCGAGCTGCTGCTCGTCACCACCGTCCCGGCGATGGTGCTCGCCGCCGGCGGGCTGCCGCCGCTCGGGCTGCTGGTGGCCACGCTGGTCGGCGGCTCGCTGGCCGCCGGCAGCGCGAACGCGCTGAACTGCTACCTCGACCGCGACATCGACGCGGTGATGCGCCGCACCGTCGCCCGCCCGCTGGCCCGGCACGCGGTCTCGCCCGGCTCGGCGCTGGTCTTCGGCGTGCTGCTCGGGCTGGTCGCGGTGGCCGTGATGGCGCTGACCACCTGGCTGGCGGCGCTGCTGACCGTCGCGGCGATCCTCTTCTACGTCCTGGTCTACACGCTGCTGCTGAAGCGGCGGACCCCGCAGAACATCGTCTGGGGCGGCGCCGCGGGCTGCATGCCGGTGCTCATCGGCTGGGCGGCGGTGACCGGGTCGCTCGGCTGGCCGCCGGTGGTGCTGTTCGGGGTGGTCTTCTTCTGGACCCCGCCGCACTTCTGGGCGCTGGCCATCCGCTTCCGGGAGGACTACGCCCGGGCCGGCGTGCCGATGCTGCCGGTGGTGGCGACGCCGGTCGCGGTGGGCCGCCGGATCGTGGCGTACGCGTGGCTCACCGTCGCGACCTCGCTGCTGCTCTGGCCGCTGGCGACCACGTGGGTGTACGGGGTGGCGGCGCTGGCCGCCGGCGGCTGGTTCCTGGCCGCCGCGCACGGGCTGCTCGCCCGGGTCCGCCGCGGGCAGGAGCCGCGGGCGCTGCGGCTGTTCCACCTGTCGAACTCGTACCTGGCGCTGCTGTTCGTCGCGGTCGCCGTCGACGCGCTGGTGCGCTGAGGCCGGCGTGAGCTCGCGACGTCCGGGCCCGGCGCGGGCGCTGCCCCGGGTGGCGCTGGCCACCTGCCGCGAGCTGCCGGCCGGGGACGAGGACTCGGCGGTGCTGCTGGCCGCCTGCGCGTCCGCCGGGCTGGACGCCGAGTGGCGGGTGTGGGACGACCCGGCGGTCGACTGGGGTTCCTACGACCTGGTCGTGATCCGCTCCACCTGGGACTACGTGCCGCGCCGGGACGACTTCGCGGCCTGGGCGGCGAGCGTGCCGCGGCTGGCCAACCCGGCGGAGGTGATCGCCTGGAACACCGACAAGACCTACCTGCGGGAGCTGGCGGCGGCCGGCGTCCCGGTGGTGCCGACCCGCTGGCTGGAGCCGGGCGAGCCGGTGGGGGGCGAGGGGTGGACCGGCGAGTGGGGCGAGGTCGTGGTCAAGCCGGCGGTCAGCGCCGGCGCGCGGGACACGGCCCGGTACGGCGCCGACGAGGTCGACCGGGCCCGCTCGCACGCGGCGGTGCTGCTGGACGCCGGCCGCCGGGTGATGGTCCAGCCGTACCTGGCCGGCGTGGACGAGGCGGGGGAGACCGCGATGCTGTACGTCGGCGGTGCGTACAGCCACACGATCCGGAAGGGCCCGCTGCTGGCCAGCGGCGGCGCCGCCGAGATCGAGCAGCTGTGGCGGCCGGAGCAGATCGAGCCGCGGGAGCCGTCGGCGGCCGAGCGGGCGCTGGCCGACCGGGTGCTCGCCGCGGTGCCCGGCGGGCCGGACCGGCTGCTCTACGCCCGGGTCGACCTGCTGCCCGGCCCGGTCGGGGAGCCGGTCGTGATCGAGGTCGAGCTGGCCGAGCCGTCGCTGTTCCTGACCGCCGTGCCGGCCGCCGCCGGCCGGCTCGCCGGCGCGATCCGCGCCCGGGTCGGCTGAGCCGGGCGCTGACCCGACCGGACCCGGCCCGGGTCAGCGCCGGCCGGCGGCCGGCACCGCCGAGCCCGGCGCGGCCGGCTCGGCCGGCGGGAGCGCCGATCGCTCGGTGCTGGCGAGCAGCAGCCGGACCGCGGCGATCCAGACCAGGCAGGCGCCGAGCAGGTGGGCACCGACGAGCAGCACCGGCAGGCCGGTGACGTACTGCACGACGCCGAGGAGGCCCTGCCCCAGCTCGACGGCCAGCAGCACGACGGCGGCGCGCAGCACCTGCGCCGGCGCGTGCGCGCCGCGCAGCCAGAGGACCAGGGCCACGGTGAGGCCGACCAGCAGCAGCACCGCGTTCGCGTGCAGCTGGCTGACCGTCGCCGGGTCGAAGCCGGTGCGGGCGGCGTCCGCGTCGCCGGCGTGCGGGCCGCTGCCGGTCACCACCGTGCCGAGCACCAGCACCACCGCGGTCACCCCGACCACGGCCCGCACCAGCCAGGTCAGCTCCCGGCCGAGGAGATCCCGGCGTGGTCCGTCGGCCGGCCGGGCGGCCCGCCAGGCGAGCGTGACGGTGACCGCGATGATCGCCATCGAGACCAGGAAGTGCGCGGCCACGGTCCACGGGTTCAGCCCGGTGAGCACGGTGATCCCGCCGATCACCCCTTGGGCCGGGATGCCGAGGAAGGCGACGACGGCGAGCGTGCGCAGCGACCGCCGCCGGTGCAGCAGCACCGCGATCAGCGTCGCGAGCGCGACGAGGCCGACCACGTACGCCAGCATCCGGTTGCCGAACTCGATCAGCCCGTGCTCGGCGTACGCCGCGGTCGGGGTGAACGAGTCCTCCGTGCACCGCGGCCAGGTCGGGCAGCCGAGCCCGGAGTCGGTCAGCCGGACGGTGCCGCCGGTGACCACGATCGCCGTGTTGGCGACCACCGACGCGACCGCGAGCCGGCGGACCAGGGTCGCCGACGCAGAGGGGAGCGGCACGACGCCAGCGTAGGTCGCCGGAGCAGCTGCCTCGCCTCGGGGTCCGGCCGGGCGGCCCGTCCGGGCGACCGGCGAGGCCCCGTCCCGGCGGGCGGGACGGGGCCTCGGAACCGAGCCTCAGCGGGAGACGGCGGCGCCCGCCTTCTCCTTGGCGGCTACCGCGGCCTCCTTGGCCGCGCTCGCCTTCTCCTTGGCGGCTACCGCGACCTCCGTGGCCGCGCCCTTGCCCGACCTGGCCGCCTTCTCGGCCTTCTTCGCCGCCTTGGCGGCCGTCGCGGCCGCGGCGGCGGTGACCGCCTCGCTGACCTTCGCGGCCTTGGCCGCGCGCCGGCCGGCCCGGCCCCGGGCCGGCCCGGCGGCCGCGCGCTGGCCGGCCCGGCTCCGGGCCGACCCGGTACCGTGCGCCACGGCGCCGCCGACCGCGCCGGCCGCGCCGGCGACCGCACCGACCGCCCCCTGCACCGCGTCCCCGACCGAGTCGGCCGCCTCGCTCACGGACCCGGCCGCGTCGTGCACGGCCCGGCCGGCGACCCACGGGATCGACGGCCGGCCGCCGGTGTCCAGCGCCGCGATCAGCAGGCCGCCGAAGAGGCTGACGTTCTTGAAGAACTCCACCCGGTCGCTGGCCTTCTGGTCCGGGTCGGTGGTCTCCCAGAACCGGTGGCCGGCCAGGGTGGTCGGCACCAGGCTGCCGGCCAGCAGCAGCGCGGCCGGCCGGGCGAACGGGCCGAACACCAGGCCGAGCCCGCCGGCGACCTTGATCGCGCCGTCGAGCTTCACCAGCGACTCGGGGTCGCTCGGAAGCTGGGGGATCCGGTCGGCGAGCGGCTTGGCGACCGGTGCGGCCGGGCTCGCCTTGGGCTGCGGGTCGCGGAGCTGGTCGAGGCCGCCGCTGATGAAGCTGGCGGCGAGCGCCGCGCGGGCGGCACGGCGGGCGAGGCTCATGGGTCGGGGCCCTCCGATCGGGATCATCCTGTTTCGGCCGACCTACCCTGCATCACTCCCACTTGAACGTCACGGCCGCCGCGCCGAGCGCCGCCACGGCCCACGCCAGCAGGATGAGCAAGGAGCGCGCCGGCAGCGCGGCGCCGTCCCGCAGCACCGC
Organism: uncultured Actinomycetota bacterium; assembly: GCA_963785005.1. GTDB lineage: Bacteria > Actinomycetota > Actinomycetes > Mycobacteriales > CADCTP01 > CADCTP01. Next base: position 187,178 of record CAWATS010000007.1, on the reverse strand, counting down.
GCGCAGCCCGTCCGACAGCGCCGCCGTCGGCAGGTACTCCAGCACCGCCGCGAGGCGCGGCGGGAACTTCGACAGCGGGAAGAGCACGCCGCCGAAGAACAGCAGCAGGAACCAGGTCAGGTTGGCCGCGGCCAGCGTCGCCTCGGCCCGCAACGTGCCGGCCATCAGCAGGCCGAGCCCGGCGAACGCGGCCGTCCCGACCACGACCAGCGCGAGCACGGCGAGCGGCGAGCCGTGCGGCCGCCACCCCAGTGCCAGCCCCAGCCCGCCGATCAGCACGATCTGCACCAGCTCGACGCACAGCACCGCCAGCGTCTTGCCGCCGAGCAGCGCCGGGCGGGGCAGCGCGGTGGCGCCGAGCCGCTTGAGCACGCCGTACTTCCGCTCGAAGCCGGTGCCGATGGCCAGCCCGGTGAACGCCACCGAGGTGATGGCGAGGGCCAGCACGCCGGGGACCACGAAGTCCACCCGGCGGCCCTCGACCTCGCCGAGGAACGGCTCGGCCACCAGCAGCGCGGTCAGCACCAGCGGGATGAGCAGGGTGAGCAGCACCTGCTCCCCGTTGCGCAGCGACAGCCGCAGCTCCATCGCGGTCTGGGCGGCGAGCATCCGGGGCAGCGGCGCGGCACCGGGCGCCGGCGCGAAGTCCCCGCCGCCCGTCGCCGCCGACCCGGCCCCGTCCGGCGTCGGCCGCCCGCGCGCCGCGCCGGGAGCTGCGGTGCCGCTCACCGCGGGTCCCGTCCGGTCAGCTCGAGGAAGACGTCCTCCAGCGAGCGCCGCTGCACCCGCAGGTCCTCGACGAGCACCTCGCGGGCCGCGCACCAGGCGGTGACCGCGGCCAGCAGGTGCGGGTCGACGCTGCCGGCCGGGCCCTCGACCAGGTACGACCCCGGCCTCGGCTCGCTCGCCCGCACCCCGCCCGGCAGCGCCGCCGCCAGCGCCAGCACGTCCAGGCCCGGGCTGGTGGAGAAGCGCAGCTGGCCCTCCGCGCCGCCGCGGGTCAGCTCGCCCGGCGACCCGGTCGCCACCACCCGCCCGGCGTCGACCACCACCACGCAGTCCGCCAGCCGCTCGGCCTCGTCCATGTGGTGCGTGGTCAGCACCACCGTCACGCCGTCCGCGCGCAGCTGCCGGACCACTTCCCAGGTCGCGTGCCGCGCCTGCGGGTCGAGCCCGGCGGTCGGCTCGTCCAGGAAGACCAGCTCCGGCCGCGCCACCACCGCCATCGCCAGCGACAGCCGCTGCTTCTGCCCCCCGGACAGCCGCTTGTACGGCGTGCGCGCCGCCGCCGCCAGCCCGAGCCGGTCGAGCAGCCCGGCCGGGTCCAGCGGGCGGGCCGCGTACGAGGCGAGCAGCCGGAGCAGCTCGCCGGCCCGGGCGCCCGGGTAGCCGCCGCCGCCCTGCAGCATCACGCCGACCCGGGGCCGCAGCGCGCCGGCGTCGCGGACCGGGTCGAGGCCGAGCACCCGCACCGTGCCGGAGTCCGGCCGCCGGTAGCCCTCGCAGGTCTCGACGGTGGTCGTCTTGCCGGCGCCGTTGGGCCCGAGCAGCGCCAGCACGGTGGCCCGCTCGACGGACAGCGACAGGCCGGCGACCGCGGTCGTGGCGCCGTACCGCTTCACCAGGTCGTGCACCTCGACCGCCGGTTCCCCCACGGGCCGAGCGTAGGAGGGTGAGCCCGGACACGCGCCGGGAGGGTGGGCGTGCACCTGGTTGCGGATATACGTAACATGAGCGGTGTGAAAATGCCGTCCACCGGCGCAGCCCGGCCCGCCCCGACGCGGGACGAGGTCGCCCGGCTGCTGCTCGAGCAGGGCCCGGCCACCGCGGCCGCGCTCGGCGAGCGGCTCGGCATCAGCCCGACGGCGGTCCGCCGCCACCTCGACGCGCTGGTCGGCGACGGGCTGGCCACCGACCGCGAGCAGCGCCCGCTCGGCGGGCGGGCCCGCGGCCGCGGTCGCCCCGCCCGGGAGTTCCTGCTCACCGACGCCGGCCGGGCGGCCTTCCCGCACGCGTACGACGACCTCGCGGCCGCCGCGCTGCGCTTCCTGGCCGAGGCCGGCGGCGAGCAGGCGGTCACCGCCTTCGCCGAGCGCCGCCTCGCCCTGGTCGAGGAGCGGCACGGCGCCGGCGTGCGCGCCGCCGCCCCGGCCGAGCGGGTGCAGGCCCTCGCCGGCGTGCTGACCGCGGAGGGCTACGCTGCCTCGGCCCACCGGGTCGGCTCCGGCGGCCAGCTCTGCCAGCACCACTGCCCGGTGGCGCACGTCGCCGCCGAGTTCCCGCAGCTGTGCGAGGCCGAGACGCGGGCGTTCGAGCGGCTGCTCGGCACCCACGTCCAGCGCCTGGCCACCATCGCCCGCGGCGACGCGGTCTGCACCACGTCCATTCCCAGCTCCGCCGGGGCCACCATCCCCGGACCAGTCCCTCTCGGGAGGACTCGAGCATGACCCTCACCCAGGACGAGCAGATCGAGCAGCTGTCCCGGTACAAGTTCGGCTGGTCCGACCCGGACGTCGCCGGCGCCGCGGCGAAGCGCGGGCTGTCCGAGGAGGTCGTGCGGGACATCTCGGCGCGCAAGTCCGAGCCGGAGTGGATGCTCGAGCTCCGGCTGAAGGGGCTGCGGCTGTTCGGCAAGAAGCCGCTGCCGACCTGGGGCGCGGACCTGTCCGACATCGACTTCGACAACATCAAGTACTTCGTCCGCTCGACCGAGAAGCAGGCGGCGAGCTGGGACGAGCTGCCCGAGGACATCAAGGCGACCTACGACCGGCTGGGCATCCCCGAGGCGGAGAAGCAGCGGCTGGTCTCCGGGGTGGCCGCCCAGTACGAGTCCGAGGTGGTCTACCACCAGATCCGCGAGGACCTGGAGAAGCAGGGCGTGCTGTTCCTGGACACCGACACCGCGCTGCGCGAGCAGCCGGAGATGTTCAAGGAGTACTTCGCGACGGTGATCCCGGTCGGCGACAACAAGTTCGCGGCGCTGAACACGTCGGTCTGGTCCGGCGGCTCGTTCATCTACGTGCCGCCCGGCGTGCACGTCGACATCCCGCTGCAGGCGTACTTCCGGATCAACACCGAGAACATGGGCCAGTTCGAGCGGACGCTGATCATCGTCGACGAGGGCGCGTACGTGCACTACGTCGAGGGCTGCACCGCGCCGATCTACTCCTCGGACTCGCTGCACTCCGCCGTCGTCGAGATCATCGTCAAGAAGAACGCGCGCTGCCGCTACACGACCATCCAGAACTGGTCGAACAACGTCTACAACCTGGTCACCAAGCGGGCGCTGGCGCACGAGGGCGCGACCATGGAGTGGGTCGACGGCAACATCGGCTCCAAGGTGACGATGAAGTACCCGGCCGTGTGGATGGTCGGCGAGCACGCCAAGGGCGAGGTGCTCTCGATCGCCTTCTCCGGCGAGGGGCAGCACCAGGACGCCGGCGCCAAGATGGTGCACGCCGCGCCGCACACCTCCTCGACGATCATCTCCAAGTCGGTCGCCCGGGGCGGCGGCCGCACGTCGTACCGGGGGCTCGTGCAGGTCAACGAGGGCGCGTACGGCTCCCGCTCGACGGTGAAGTGCGACGCGCTGCTGGTCGACACGGTCAGCCGGTCGGACACCTACCCGTACGTCGACGTCCGCGAGGACGACGTGTCGATGGGGCACGAGGCGACGGTGTCCAAGGTGAGCGAGGACCAGCTGTTCTACCTGATGAGCCGCGGCCTGTCCGAGGACGAGGCGATGGCGATGATCGTGCGCGGCTTCGTCGAGCCGATCGCCCGCGAGCTGCCGATGGAGTACGCGCTCGAGCTCAACCGCCTCATCGAGCTGCAGATGGAAGGGGCCGTCGGCTGATGAGCCACGCCGAGACCGCCGCCGGGACCGCCGGCGGCGGGAACGTCGACGCGCCGGGCGCGGCGACCCCGAGCACCGCCGCCCGGCCGGTGCCGGCGCCGGCCGGGGGGCCGGTGGACGACTCGGCCGCCGCGCTGGCGGGGGAGCTGTTCGCGCCCGGGGTCGGCGCGCAGGCGGGCCCGCCGACCCGGCCGGCCCGCGCGACCCAGGTCCCGCCCGGCGCGTCGTCGGCCGGCGGGCACTCGCACGGACCGGGCGACCGCCCGCTGACCGAGCGCTTCACCTCGGTCGACCCGGACGCGTTCGGGGTGCCCACCGGCCGCGAGGAGGACTGGCGCTTCACCCCGCTGGCCCGGCTGCGCGACCTGCTGAACCCGTTCGAGCCGGACGGCGCGCTCACCGTCGAGGTGGACGCGCCGGACGTGGTCGAGCACCGCGAGCTCGCCGGCGACCGGATCGGCCTGGACCCGGCCGTCGGCTCGGTGCTCGCGCCGGCCGACCGGGTCAGCGCGCTCGCCCTGCAGCGGGTCCGGCGCGCCCACGTGCTCGCCGTCCCCAAGGGCACCGGCCTGGCCGACCCCGTCCTGGTCACCGTCCGCGGCGGCGGCGGCCGGACGTACTCGCACCTCGTCGTCGACGTGGAGCCGTTCGCCGAGGCGGTCGTCGTGGTCGACCACGTCGGCAGCACCCGGCTCGCCGGCAACGTGGAGCTCCGGGTCGGCGACGGCGCGTCGCTGACGCTGGTCAGCATCCAGGACTGGTCCGCCGACGCCGTGCACGTCGAGGCGCACGCGGCGCTGCTGGGCCGGGACGCCCGGCTCCGGCACGCCGTGGTCACCCTCGGCGGCGACCTGGTCCGGATCAGCCCGACGGTCCGCTTCGCCGGCCCCGGCGGGGACGCCGAGCTGCTCGGGCTGTCCTTCGCCGACGCCGGCCAGCACCAGGAGGCCCGCCTCTACGTCGACCACGCGGTGCCGCAGTGCCGCAGCCGGGTCACGTACAAGTCGGCGCTGCAGGGCCGGGACGCGCACACGGTCTGGATCGGCGACGTGCGGATCCGGCCGGCGGCCGTGCAGACCGACACGTACGAGCTGAACCGCAACCTGCTGCTCACCGACGGCGCCCGGGCCGACTCGGTGCCCAACCTGGAGATCGAGACCGGCGAGATCGTCGGCGCCGGGCACGCCAGCGCCACCGGCCGCTTCGACGACCTGCAGCTGTTCTACCTGATGGCCCGAGGGATCCCGGAGAAGGAGGCGCGCCGGCTGGTGGTGCGCGGCTTCTTCGCCGACGTGATCGGGCGGCTCGGCGTGCCGGGGGTGGCCGACCGGCTCACCGCCGCCATCGAGGCCGAGCTCGCGGGGGTGGAGCGGGCATGAGCTGGCGTCGGGCCTGCGCGCTCGCCGACGTGCCCGAGGGCGGCGCGGTCGGGGTCGAGATCGGCGACCTGCCGGTCTGCCTGGTCCGCACCGGGGGCCACGTCTACGCGATCCACGACGTCTGCTCGCACGCGGAGATCCCGCTGTCCGAGGGCGAGATCGAGGACACCACCGTCGAGTGCTGGCTGCACGGCTCGCGCTTCGACCTGCGCACCGGCAAGCCGACCGGCCTGCCCGCCACCGAGCCGGTCCCCGTCTACGACACCAAGATCGAGGGCGACAGCGTTCTCGTGGAGATGGAGAGCTGAGCGTGTCCACCCTGGAGATCCGCGACCTGCACGTGTCCGTCGAGGGAGCGGCCGACGAGATCCTCACCGGCGTCGACCTGACCGTCTCGTCCGGGCAGACGCACGCGATCATGGGCCCGAACGGGTCCGGCAAGTCCACCCTGGCGTACTCGGTCGCCGGCCACCCGAAGTACACGGTGACCAGGGGCAGCGTGCTGCTCGACGGCGAGGACGTGCTGTCGATGACCGTCGACGAGCGGGCCCGGGCCGGCCTCTTCCTGGCGATGCAGTACCCGGTCGAGGTGCCCGGGGTCTCGGTGTCGAACTTCCTGCGCACCGCGGCGACCGCCGTGCGCGGTGAGGCGCCGAAGCTGCGCAGCTGGGTCAAGGAGGTCAACGAGGCGATGACCCGGCTCGGCATGGACAGGGCCTTCGCCGAGCGCAACGTCAACGAGGGCTTCTCCGGCGGGGAGAAGAAGCGGCACGAGATACTGCAGCTGGCGCTGCTCAAGCCGAAGATCGCCATCCTGGACGAGACCGACTCCGGGCTCGACATCGACGCGCTCAAGATCGTCGCCGACGGGGTCAACTCCGTCCGCGAGACCGGCGTCGGCACCCTGCTGATCACCCACTACACCCGCATCCTGCGCTACGTCCGGCCGGACTTCGTGCACGTGTTCGTCAACGGCCGGATCGTCGAGGAGGGCGGTCCGGAGCTGGCCGAGCGGCTGGAGGCCTCCGGCTACGAGCGCTACACCGCGGCGGGGGTGGCGGCCTCGTGAGCGGGAGCGACGGCGGCCGGCCGGACGGCTTGCCGGCCGGGCTGTCGACGGAGCGGACACAGCGCTACGACGTGGAGGCGGTCCGCAAGGACTTCCCGATCCTGGAGCGGACCGTCCACGACGGCGTGCCGCTGGTCTACCTCGACAGCGCCAACACGTCGCAGAAGCCGCGGCCGGTGCTGGACGCGCTGGCCGGGCACTACGAGCGGCACAACGCCAACATCCACCGCGCCGGGCACGCGCTCGGCGAGGAGGCGACGGCGGCGTACGAGGGCGCCCGGGACAAGGTCGCCGGGCTGCTGTCCGCGCCGTCCCGCGACGAGGTGGTCTTCACGAAGAACGCCACCGAGGCGCTCAACCTGGTGGCCAACGTGCTCGCCTGGCCCTCGCCGCACCGGGTCGGCGCCGGCGACGACGTCGTCATCACCGAGATGGAGCACCACTCCAACATCGTCCCGTGGCAGCTGCTGACCGAGCGGACCGGCGCCCGGCTGCGCTGGTTCGGCATCACCGACGACGGCCGGCTCGACCTGTCCCGGATCGACGAGCTGGTCACCGAGCGGACGAAGGTCGTCTCGCTGGTGTACGTCTCCAACACCCTCGGCACCGTCAACCCGGTCACCGAGATCGCCCGGCGGGCGCACGAGGTCGGCGCGCTGGTGGTGGTCGACGCCTCGCAGGCGGTGCCGCAGCTGCCGGTGGACGTGTCGGCGCTCGGTGCCGACTTCCTCGCCTTCACCGGGCACAAGATGTGCGGCCCCACCGGGATCGGCGTGCTGTGGGGACGGCGGGAGCTGCTCGACGCGCTGCCGCCCTTCCTCGGCGGCGGGGAGATGATCGAGACGGTCCGGATGGGCGGCTCGACGTACGCGCCGGTGCCGTACAAGTACGAGGCGGGCACGCCGCCGATCGCGCCGGCGGTCGGGCTGGGCGCCGCCGTCGACTACCTGTCCGCGCTGGGGATGGACGCGGTGGCCGCGCACGAGCGGGAGATCACCGCGTACGCGCTGCAGCGGCTGGCGGCGGTCGACGGGCTGCGGGTCATCGGCCCGGACACGCCGGTGGACCGGGGCGGGGCGATCAGCTTCACGCTGCGCGGTCCGGCCGGTGACATCCACCCGCACGACGTGGCCCAGGTCCTGGACGGGCTGGGCGTCGCGGTCCGCGCCGGCCACCACTGCGCGAAGCCGGTGTGCGACCGGTTCGGAATCCCGGCGAGCACCCGGGCGTCGTTCTACCTGTACACGACGCACGACGAGGTCGACTCCCTCGTCGCCGGGCTGGACGAGGTGAAGAGGCTGTTCAGGTGAGGCTCGACTCGCTCTACCAGGAGATCATCCTGGACCACTACAAGCACCCGCACGGCCGCGGCCTGCGGGAGCCGTACGACGCCGAGGTGCACCACGTGAACCCCACCTGCGGCGACGAGGTGACCCTGCGGGTGCGGGTGGCCGACGGGGTGGTCGCGGACGTGTCGTACGACAGCGCCGGCTGCTCGATCAGCCAGGCGTCCACCTCGATGCTCACCGACCTGGTGGTCGGCAAGCCGGTGGGCGAGGCGCTGGCCGTGCAGGAGGAGTTCCTGCGGCTGATGCGCTCGCGCGGCGAGGTGGAGCCGGACGAGAATGTGCTGGAGGACGCGGTCGCGTTCGCCGGCGTCTCGAAGTACCCGTCCCGGGTGAAGTGCGCGCTGCTCGGCTGGATGGCGTGGAAGGACGCGACGGCGCAGGCCGTCGCCGCGGAAGGGGCGAAGACATGAGTGAGCGGGCATGAGCGAGGCGACGGTGGCGACCGTGGACGACGTCGAAGAGGCGATGCGGGACGTCGTCGACCCCGAGCTCGGCATCAACGTCGTCGACCTCGGCCTGGTCTACGGCGTGCAGATCGGCGCGGACGGCGTCGTCACCCTGGACATGACGCTGACGTCGGCGGCCTGCCCGCTGACCGACGTGATCGAGGACCAGACCCGGGAGGCGCTGACCGGCGGCCCGGGCGGCGGGATCGCGAACGACTTCCGCATCAACTGGGTCTGGATGCCGCCGTGGGGCCCGGACAAGATCACCGACGACGGTCGCGAGCAGCTGCGCGCGCTCGGCTTCAACGTCTGAGCCGGCGCCGATGAGTTCCGGGCCTCCTCCCGGTCGATCCTGACGCGACCCCGACCGGGGACGGCGGCAGGAGGAGGGTCCGATGAGTGAGACCGGCAGCGACGGCGCGCCCGGGCCGGCACCGGGCGGGGTCGTCGCGACGATCACCATGTCGCTGGACGGCTTCGTGGCCGCTCCGAACGACGACGTCGGGCAGGGTCTCGGTGAGGGCGGCGAGACCCTGCACTACTGGGTGTTCGGCGGCCCGTGGACGTACGCCGACAACCGGGCCGGCACGGTGGGCACGGCGACCGGCGTCGACAGGCAGGTCCTCGACACCGTGTTCGACGCTGCCGGGGCGGTGGTCGTCGGGCGGCGCATGTACGACCTGGCGGAGGGCTGGGGCGAGGACGCGGCGTTCGGCGTCCCATGCTTCGTGGTGACCTCGCGCGCGCAGCCGGAGCGGGTCGCCGGCAGCTCGACGTACACCTTCGTCACCGACGGGCTGCCCAGCGCGGTCCGGCAGGCGACGGCGGCGGCCGGGGACAGATCCGTCCTGATCGCCGGCGGCGCGAGCGTCATCGACCAGGCCCTGGCGGCCGGTCTGGTGGACGAGATCGACCTGCACGTGGCACCGGTCCTGCTCGGCGCCGGCCGCCGGCTGTTCGACGGTGTCGAGCGCCGGGTCGCGCTGGAGCCGGTCGCCGCCCTGCAGTCGGAGTGGGCGACCCACCTGAGGTACCGCGTCGTCCGGTGACGCCGGCCGCCTAGGGTGACCCGGGTGGACCTCGCGGCGATGCTCGCCCGGGTGGCGGCGGGGTCGCCCCCGCCGGCCGACGGGTCGGTGACCGTCGTGCCGCGGGCGGCCGGGGGAGCGGTGGCCGCGGTGCTGGGCTACACCGCCCACCACGTCGTCGCCGCGGACGTCGATCCGGGGTGGGTCCGGTCCGTGCTGCCGGCCGGGTCGCTGTCCGCGCCGATGTCGGCGCGCTTCCTCGCCGCGCTCGCTGACCGGGTCGGCGCCGAGCCCGGTGCGTACGACGTGGTGCTCGTCGCGCCGCGGGCGTCCCGGGCCGCCGGCGTCCCGGCTCCGGCCGCCGCGGAGGTCACCGGTGCCCCGGCCGCGGCGGCCCCGCTGGAGCTGCGGCCGGTGGCGGGCGAGGACCATGCCCGGCTGCGGCGGGCCGAGCGTTACCGGAGCGATGTCCGGGCGTACGGCGTCGAGGGCGGCCTGCTGGTCGTCGGCCGCGGCCTGGCCGGGCGCTGGGAGGTCTCGCTGGAGGTCGATCCGGCGTACCGCGGCCGCGGGCTGGGCCGCCGCCTGATCGCCGCCGCGGCCGCCGTGGTCCCGCCCGGCGCACCGCTCTGGGCGCAGGTCTCCCCGGCCAACGTCGCCTCCCTGCGCGCCTTCCTCGCCGCCGGCTACGCCCCGGTCGGCGCCGACCGGTGCTCACGACGCTTCCGGGCCGCACCCAGCGCCGCCACCCCAACGAAGCCGAGACTGTCGGCGCCGGCGCGACTGGCGCTGGCGCCGGGCTGCCCGTTTTTGTCGGTGGTGGTGGTTAGCGTGTCGGTATGACCGTGACGGTGGAGCGTCCGCCGACTGTGGGTGGGGCGTTGGCCGCGGTCGGGTCGTTGCTCGCCGACGTTGCGGATCGTCCGTTGTGGTCGGTGGATGAGGCGGAGCTGGTCTCGCTGGTGGTGGAGGCCGGCGCGGTGGTGGCGCGGGCGCAGGCGGTGCTGCTCGGCCTGGTCGGTGAGGCGGACGCCCGGGGGGTGCTGCTCGGTGACGGCGCGCCCAGTTCGCAGGTGTGGCTGCGGGGTCGGCTGCGGATCTCCCCGTCCGAGGCGGCGTCGTACGTGCAGACCGCCCGTGGGCTGCGGGCCGGGTTGGACGCCACCGCCGCGGCGTGCGCGGACGGCACGATCGGGCTTCCGCACGCGGCGGTGATCACCCGGACGGTCGGCGAGCTACCGCGCGGATCCGCAGCTGCGGGCGGATGCGGAGGCCGACCTGGTCGGGCACGCCCGGGTGTTCGACCCGACGGTGCTGGCCCGGCTGGGCCGGCGGCTGCTGACCGTGGTCGACCCGGACGGCGACGGACGCCCGGGACGGGGATGCGCTGGCCCGGGCGGAGGAGCGGGCCGCGCGGCGGATGGAGTTCACCCTGACCCCGGACGGGGAGGGCGGGTCGTGGCTGCGTGGCCGGCTCGACCCGGCCGGCGCCGCCACCGTCCGCGCCGCCCTCGACCCGCTCGCCCGGCCCCGGCCGTCCGCGGCGGACGGACCCGACCCGCGCAGCCCCGGCCCGCCGCCGTGCGGACGCGCTGGTGGAGCTGTGCCGGCGGGCGCTCACCGCGGGCGACCTGCCCGACAACGGTGGGGAACGCCCGCAGGTCGTGGTCACCGTCCCCTACGCGATGCTGCGGGACGGGATCGGCGCCGCGACGTTGGACGACGGCACCGTCGTCTCCGCGGCCGAGGCCCGCCGGCTGGCCTGCGACGCGACGATCATCCCCGCCGTCCTCGGCGGCCACTCCGAACTCCTCGACCTCGGCCGCGGCCGGCGACTGTTCACCGGCGCCGTCCGCCGCGCCCTGGCCCTACGCGACCGCGGCTGCGCGTTCCCCGGCTGCGACCGGCCCGCTCGGCTGGTGCGACGCCCACCACATCACCGGCTGGGCGAACGGCGGCACCACCACCATCGACAACGGCGTCCTGCTCTGCGGGCACCACCACCGACTCGTCGAACGCCGCCACTGGGAGATCATCATCGCCGCGCGACGGCATCCCCGAGTTCCGACCACCACCCTGGACCGACCCCAACCAGCGACCCCTCCGCAACCACATGCACAAGCGGGAGTGAGCCGGTACGGCAGCCGATCCGACGACCCACCGGGCCGGCCGGCCGCACGGCGGGGCGTGCTCAGCCGGAACGCTTGAGCTTGCCGTTCCGCTTCGCGTACCGCTCGCCGGCCGAGAACAGGGCCAGCCCGGCCGGGATGCACACCACCCCGATGACAGTGAGCAGCAGGAGCTCGCGGCCCATCGACGTCAACCCCTCGCCGTCGATGATCGCGCGCCGGATCCCGTCCAGGGCGTACGTCGCGGGCGAGATCGCCGCGATCTTCTCCATCCACCCGGGCAGCACGTCGACCGGGTAGTAGACGCCGGACACCACGAGCAGGACGCCCTGGGCGACGAAGCCGAGCTGCGCGCCCTTCTCCGGCGAGATGAGCGGCAGCACGGCGGTCATCATCCCGATGCCGATGAACGACACGCTCGCGACGAGCAGGACCACGAGCGCGGCGACGAAGTTCGCGTCCGGCATGCTCAGGTCGAAGAAGAAGGCGACGACCGCGAACAGCAGGACCGCCCGGATCAGCCCGTACAGCACCGAGTACGCGCCCATGCCGGCCAGGTGGGTGAAGCGGCTGAGCGGTGCCATGAACGTGTACTCGATCGTCCCCTCCCAGCGCTCCCAGGCCACCGTCTCGGTCAGGAACTCGAAGATGATCCCCAGGTACGCCCAGATGACGGCGCCGATGAGCAGGTACGTCGTCGCCCGCTGCACGTCGATCGTGCCGCCGGTCGCCTCGATGCCGTTGGCGATGAAGACGATCGTGAGCGTGTTCGCGACCGTCCAGACGAAGAACGCGACGTCCCACCAGATGTAGCGCCGGGTCAGGTAGAGGTTGCGCTCGACCACGCCGCCGAGCCCGATCAGCTCGTTGCGCAGCCCGCGCGGCGCGGTCCTCACCCGAACACCTCCCTCTCCTCGTCGGCGTCGTCCGTCTCGTCGCCGAGCTCGCGTCCGGTCGCCGCGAAGAACACCTCCTCCAGCGTGGCCGCGCCGTAGTGCCGCTTGAGCGCGTCGGCGCTCTCCAGCCGGAGCAGCCGGCCGCGGTCGATGATCCCGACCCGGTCGGCGAGCGCCTCCGCCTCGAGCATGTCGTGCGTGCACAGCAGGATCGTCGCGTCGTGCGCCGTGCGGATCTCGCGGACGAAGTCCTGCACCTCCAGCTTCGAGCGCGGGTCCAGGCCGGTGGTGGGCTCGTCGAGCAGCAGCAGCACCGGAGCGGTCAGCAGTGCCCGGGCCAGCGCGACCTTCTGCTGCATGCCACGGGAGAGGTTCTCCATCGGCTCGTGCCGGCGGCCCTGCGGGAACCCGACCCGGGTGAGGATCCGCGGGATCTCGTCGCGGGTCCGGCGGGAGGTCATGCCGTAGAACCGGGCGGCGTAGCCGAGGTTCTCCGCGGCGGACATCTTCTTGAAGAAGCTCGCCTCGACGGAGACCCGGTTGACCAGCCGGCGGACTGCCCGGGCATCGCGGTTCACGTCGTGGCCGAAGACCCGCGCGACACCGCCGTCGTGCAGCAGCAGCGTCGACAGGATCCGCACCAGGGTCGACTTGCCCGAGCCGTTCTTGCCGAGGATCGCGATGGTCTCCCCGCGCTCCATCGAGAAGCTGACGCCGTCGATGGCGGCGACCCGGCGGACCCGCGGGCCGGCCGCCCCGCGCGGCGCCTTCCGCTTGAACTCCTTGCGCAGCGCCGACGACCTCGACCGCGGGCACGTCCGGCGCGGCCGCGGCCGTCAGCGTCATCGCGTCGGCAGGCTCGGCCACCACCCGACCATAGGTTCGCCGCCAGCGGGCGCCAACGGAGTTTCCGCCCCGACGCGCGTCCCGGCGACGGCGCTCCGCCGCGGCGAAAACCGGGCGCCAGCCGGCCGTACACTGGTGCGGTGACGCCTCGGATGTGCTGACGAGGCCGGGCTCGCGACGAGACCGGCCTGCGTCCCTACACCACCCCGAGAGAGCTCACCGTGATCACCGCTCATGACCTGGAGCTGCGTGCCGGCTCCCGCATCCTGCTCACCGGCGCCACCCTGCGCGTCCAGCCCGGCGACCGGGTCGGCCTGGTCGGCCGCAACGGCGCCGGCAAGACCACCACCCTGCGCGTGCTGGCCGGAGAGGCGCCGCCGTACGCGGGCTCGATCGACCGCCGCGGCGACGTCGGCTACCTGCCGCAGGACCCCCGTACCGGCGATCTCGCCCTGCTCAGCCGGGACCGGGTGCTGTCCGCCCGCGGCCTCGACACCCTGCTGCACGACCTGGAGAAGGCCCAGGTCGAGCTGGCCGAGACCGTCGACGACGCGGCGCGCGACGCGCTCGTGCGCCGGTACGGCCAGCTGGAGGACCGCTTCTCCGCGCTGGGCGGCTACGCGGCGGAGAGCGAGGCCGCGCGGATCTGCAGCAACCTCGGCCTGCCCGACCGGGTGCTCGCCCAGCCGCTCGGCACGCTGTCCGGCGGCCAGCGGCGCCGGGTCGAGCTGGCCCGGATCCTGTTCTCCGGCGCGTCGACGCTGCTGCTCGACGAGCCGACCAACCACCTCGACGCCGACTCCATCGGCTGGCTGCGCGACTTCCTGCGCGGCCACCACGGCGGCGTGGTGGTGATCAGCCACGACGGCGACCTGCTGGAGCGGGTGGTCAACAAGGTCTGGCACCTGGACGCGGTGCGCGCCGAGGCCGACGTCTACAACGTCGGCTGGACGACGTACCTGCAGCAGCGCGAGACCGACGAGCGGCGGCGCCGCCGGGAGCGGGCCAACGCGGAGAAGAAGGCCGGCGCGCTGCTCGCCCAGGCCGACCGGATGCGGGCCAAGGCGACCAAGGCCGTCGCCGCGCAGCAGATGGCCCGGCGGGCCGAGCGGCTGCTCGCCGGCACCGAGGGCGAGCGCAGGACCGACCGGGTCGCCCGGGTCCGCTTCCCGACTCCGGTGCCGTCCGGGCGCACCCCGCTGACCGCGGACGGGCTGTCGAAGTCGTACGGGTCGCTGGAGGTCTTCACCGACGTGTCGCTGGCCGTCGACCGCGGCTCCCGGGTGGTGGTGCTCGGGCTGAACGGTGCGGGCAAGACCACGCTGCTGCGGCTGCTGTCCGGGCTGGAGCCGCCCGACACCGGCGAGGTGCGGCCGGGACACGGGCTGCGGCTGGGCTACTACGCCCAGGAGCACGAGACGCTGGACGTGGACCGGACCGTGCTGGAGACGATGCGCTCGTCGGCGCCGGACTCGACCGACGGGGAGATCCGCCGGGTGCTCGGCGCGTTCCTGTTCTCCGGCGAGACGGTCGAGCAGCGGGTCGCGACCCTGTCCGGCGGCGAGAAGACCCGGCTGGCGCTGGCCGCGCTGGTCACCTCCGGCGCGAACGTGCTGCTGCTGGACGAGCCGACGAACAACCTCGACCCGGCGTCCCGGCAGCAGGTGCTGGCCGCGCTGGACACCTACACCGGTGCGGTGGTGCTGGTGACCCACGACGAGGGTGCGGTCGCCGCGCTGCGGCCGGAGAAGGTCATCCTGCTGCCCGAGGGCGACGAGGACGCCTGGTCCGACGACCTCGCCGACCTCATCGCCCTCGCCTGAGGCCCGCGGGTCCCTACAGCTCCTCGATCCACGACGTACCGGTCGAGCCGTCGTACCGCCGCCACCGCTCCTCCAGCCGCACCCGCCCGTCCGGCAGCGGGTGCGGCCGGCTGGACAGCTGCCCGGAGACCAGCTCGCCGCTGTCGAGCAGCTGGCAGTACGCCGCGGTGATCACGCCGTCCGGAGTGCAGCTGCCGACGAGCCGGCCGATCCGGACCGCGCCGCCGCGGAACTCGGCCCAGACCAGGTCGCCGTCCTGGTGGTACTCGCCGACCGGCACCGCGCCGCCCCGGCCCGCGGTCTCCGCCGCCTCGGCGCGGAACCGGCGCCCGTCGTAGTCGACGGTCATGTCGGCGGACTCGTCAATGTCCATGATCCACCCAGATCACATCATGGACGGTCGTCGCTGTCCAGGCAGCCGCGGACGGACCTGATCCGGTCCATGTCTCGTTTTTGCCATCTCGGTAGGAGATATTGTACCGACGGTGGACTCGGCACGGCACCAGGGTCGACGATGCCGCTCAGCCGGGTAAGGATGTCCTGGATGGCAGGTGTCCGGCCTGCTCTACGACCGGGAGGCAACCGATGCAGACCTTCACGAGTGGAGCGGCACAGCTCACCCCGGAGTACGGCATCGAGATCGGGCGCTGGGAGCAGTATCCGATGCCGGAGAAGCTCCCGTTCGGCGCGATGTGGTGCGTGATCCCGCCCGGCGGCAGCAGCGAGGAGGACTGCCACCCGGAGCGCGAGCTCGCGGTGGTGGTCAGCGGGGGCGGCGAGGTCGAGGCGACGGCGACCGGCGAGCGGCGCTCCGCGCCGACCGGCACCGCCGCGCTGCTGGACAGCGAGGAGCGGCACGTCTGGCACAACGGGTCGGCCGCCGAGCCGCTGGTGCTGCTCAGCGTCTACTGGATGCCGGACGATGAGCGGTGACGGCACCGGCCTGACCGTCCTGCTCCTGCCGCCACCCACCCCCAACGGGCCGCTGCACGTCGGACACCTGTCCGGTCCGTACCTGTCCGGCGACGTGGCGGCGCGGGCCGCCCGGGCCCGCGGGGAGCGGGTGCTGGCGGTCTGCGGGCTCGACGTCAACCAGAACTACGTCCCGGCGAAGGCGGAGCAGGAGGGCCGCCCGGTCGAGGAGGTGGCGGCGGACTACTCCGCCCGGATCGCGTCCGCGCTGGAGCTGGCCAGGATCCGGTACGACCTGATGGTCGACCCCGCCGCGGACGGCGACTACCGGGACGGGGTGGCCGGGCTGCTGGCCGAGCTCGTCGACACGAAGGCCGTCGTCGTCCAGTCCGCCCCGCTGGCGCTGTGCGCCGGCTGCGGCCGCACGCTGCACCACGCCCGGGTGGCCGGCCGGTGCCGGGTGTGCGGCGAGGGCGCCGGCGGCGGCGCGTGCGAGCGGTGCGGCAGCTACGCGGCCGCGGTGGACCTCGTCGACCCCGCCTGCACGGTCTGCGGCGGGCGGCCCCGGGTGGTGGAGGCGCAGCTGCCGGTGCTGCGGATGGAGGACTACCGCGAGCAGCTGACGGAGGCCTGGGCGCGGGCGGAGCTCTCGCCGCGGGTGCGTCGGCTGGTCTCCTCGCTGCTGTCCGCCGGGCTGCCCGAGGTGCCGCTGGCGTACCCGACGGACTGGGGCATCCGCGCCGGCGGCGGGCACGACGGGGAGCGGATCGACGTCTGGGCCGAGACGGCGCTCGGCCACCTCTACGCGGTGCCCCGGCAGCTGGGCACCGGCGGTCGCGGCGTCCGGGCCAGCGTCGCCGGCTGGGGCGCGGTGGACCGGCTCTGGCACGTGCACGGCATCGACAACTCGTTCTACTACGGCGTGCTGACCCCGGCGCTGTTCGCCGCGGCCGGGGTGCCCACCGGGGTGCTGGGCGGCCTGGTGGTCAACGAGTTCTACCGGCTGGACGGGCTGAAGTTCTCCACCAGCCGGGGGCACGCGGTGTGGGCGGAGGACTTCCTGGCGACGGAGGACCCGGGGCTGGTCCGGCTCTACCTGTGCTGGGACCGGCCGCAGCCGTACGAGAGCGACTTCACGCTCGCCGGGTACGCGGCGTTCCGCGGGTACGCGGACCGGGTGCTGGGCGGGCAGGCGGCCGGGCTGCCGGCGCAGCTCGCCCGGCTCGAGCTGGCCCGGGCCGAGCACGCCCTGCGGCTGGCGACGTTCGACCCGGCGGTGGCGGCCCGCTGCCTGCTCGCCGCGGCTCCCGCCGAGCCGGACTCAGCGCGGCCGCTGCTGGCCGCGCTGACCGGCGACGACCCGCGCGCCTGACGGGGAGCGGCGGTGCGGGTCTGCGTGGTCGGGACCGGCGTCGCCGGCAGCCTGCTGGCCTGGCGGCTCACCCGCGCCGGCGCGGACGTACACCTGGTCGCGGCGCCGGACCGCCCGGACGCGACGGCCGCGTCCGGTGGCCTGGTCCGCGGCTTCGAGCCGGACCCGGCCGGCTGCCGGCTGGCCGCCGACAGCCTCGTCGAGCTGCGGGCAGACCCGACACTGGCCCGCTGGGCGGCCTATCGGGAGACCGGCTCGGTCTACGCCTGCGCCGGCCGGACCGCCGCCGACCTCGCGCCGATGCTGTCCGACCTGGACGGACGGCTGCCCGGCTCGGCCACCCTGGTCGAGGGCGCCGGGCTGCGCCGGCACGGCTGGCTCGACCCGCTCGGGGGCCTGGTCGGCGTGGTCGAGCGACACGCCGGCTGGCTGTCGCCGGACCGGCTGCGCAGGGCCGTGCTGACCGACGCCACCCGGTCCGGTGCCACCCTGAGCCCGACCGGCGCCGCTCCGCTCCGCGAGCTGACCGGCCGCTACGACGCGGTGGTCCTCGCCGCCGGCAGGTGGACCCCCGGACTGCTGGCCGCCGCCGGGCTGGGCACCGGTGGCCTGCGCACCAAGGCGATCCAGTACGGCCTGCACCCCGCCGGCGACTGGTCGCCGCGCCCCTTCGTGGACGAGAGCACCGGTCTGTGGGGCCGGGCCGCCGGCGGGCTGGTCCTGCTCGGGGTGCCGTCCGGGCGGTGGGACGTCGACGCGGACGGGCCGGGAGCCGACCCGTCGATGCCGGGGCGGGCCGCCCGGCTCGCCACCGCCCGCTTCGGGGTGCCGCTGGGTCCGGCGCGGGAGGTGGTCGCCTCCGCCGACGCGTACGCGGACCCGCCGCTGCTGCAGCTGCGAGCCGTCCCCGCCGTGCCCGGCCTGCACACCTTCACCGGCGGCAGCGGCGGCGCGGCCAAGTCCGTGCTGGCCGCGAGCCGGCTCGCCGCCGCGCGCCTGACCGAGTCCGCACCCGCCCCGACCGAGGAGGTCCGCCCCGATGTCGTCGCCCGACACCGAGTCCGCTGAGGTTCCGCGCTACCACACGATCGGCGTCGGCGCGGGGCCGGCGAACCTGAGCCTCGCCGCGCTCTTCCGCAAGGTCGCGCCGGATCGGATGGTGCTGTTCGACAAGCAGTCCGGGCCGGGCTGGCACCCGCAGCTGCTGCACGCGGGCGTACGGATGCAGACCTCGTGGGTGAAGGACCTGGTCTCGCTGGTCGACCCGTGCCACCCGCTGACCTTCCTGTCCTACCTGGTCTCCACCGGCCGGATCTACGCCCTGCTCAACGCCCAGTACGACGTCATCCCGCGGCAGGAGTACGTGGCCTACCTGGCCTGGGCCGCCGAGCAGATCCCGGACCTGCACTACGGCGTCGCCGTCGAGCGGGTGTCCTTCGACGAGTCCACCGGCTTCACCGCGTACAGCGACGACCGGCCGGTGGCCCACTCCGACCACCTCGTGGTCGGCCTGGGGACCCAGCCCTTCATCCCGGAGCGGTTCGCCGGGCTGCCCCCGGAGGACGTCTTCGTCGCCGACCACCTCAGCGCGCGGACGGACGCGATGGACCGGATGGCGCCGGTTGCGGTGGTCGGCGGCGGGCAGACCGGTGCCGAGTGCGTGCTGGAGCTGCTCGCCACCGGCTTCAGCGACATCCACTGGTTCGGCCGCCGGCCGTGGTTCTCCCCGCTGGACGACTCGCCGCCGGCCAACGACTTCTACCGGCCGGCGTACCTGAGGTTCCTGCAGGGGCTGCGCCGGGACGTCCGCCGGGAGCTGGTCGAGGAGCAGACGCTGACCGGCGACGCGATCTCGCCCGGCTCGCTGAAGTCGATCTACCAGGCCAACTACGAGGGCATGCTGGCGACCGGCGCCTTCCCGGTGACGCTCTACCCGGCCCGGGACGTGGTGGGGGCCCGGCCGACCCGGGAGGGCGGCTACGTCCTGCGCGACCGCGGCACCAAGGGCCCCGAGCGGCGGCTGATGCGCTACATCGTGCTGGCCATCGGCCGGCGCAACGCCCCGCTGCCCTTCGACCAGGAGCTCGCCGACCGGATCGAGCTCGACAACGGCGACCTGGTCGTCGACGAGGACTACTCGGTCCGCTGGAAGGGCTCGGACGGGCACAAGATCTTCGCCCAGAACCGCGCCCGCTACACCCACGGCGTGCTCGACGCCAACCTGACGCTGCTGCCGATCCGCAGCGCGATCATCCTCAACACCATGTTCGGCCGGCGCGTCTACTCGATCCGGGACGAGGAGGTCAGCACGGTCTGGTGAGCGCGCTCGCGGCTCAGGGCGCCGGCGTCTCGGCCTGGGCCGGTGGCGCCGGCTCGTCGGCGGCGCCCGGCTCGGTGCTGCCGCCGGGCTCGGTGGCGCCGCCGGGCTCGTCGGTGGCGTCCGGCTCGGCCTGCGGCTCCTTGCGCCGGAGCAGCACGAAGGCCACCACGACCCCGAAGGCCAGCACCGCGAGCGCGGAGGCGGGCCCGCCGACGAGCAGGAAGGCGGTCACCGCCACGAGCGCCACGATGCACGGCACCCGGGTGCGCGGCTCCGGGAACAGCCGCAGCCCGGCGAGGAACGTCGCGATGTAGACGACCAGGATCGACGCGGCGGTGAACGCGATCAGCGTGCTCTCGTCGCCGCCGATGGCGAGCAGCACCAGGAAGTCGACGCCGTAGCAGACCCAGGCGACGGCGAGCGCCGCGGTGGGGGCGCCGTTGCGGCCGGACACCCGGGACAGCCGCCGGGTCACCGCGCCGTCCCGCGACATCGCGAACAGCAGCCTGGACGCGCCGAGCACCCAGGCGTTCGTCGTGATCACGAGCAGCGCGACCGCGAGGGCGGCGCCCACCCGGGCGGCGGTCTCGCCCCGGCTGAACTCCAGCATCGCCGAGAGCACCGCGTTCTTGTCCGTCGCCGCGTCCACGGGGACCACCAGCGCCAGCACCAGGGCGAGCGTGCAGTAGAGCAGGCCGAGCCCGGAGGCCGCGATCAGCGCCGCCCGCGGGTAGCTCTTCTCCGGGTCGCGCACCTCCTCGGCGGCGTGCGCGACGTTCTCCCAGCCGAAGAACGAGAAGAAGCAGACCACGATCGCGGCGCCGACAGCCCACCAGCCGTTCGGGGCGAACGGGGTCAGCCGGTCGGCCTCGGCCGCCGGCGCGGAGACCGCGGCGACCGTCACCAGCCCGACCACCAGCGTGATCACCAGCGCGAACTGCACCCGCGAGGCCACGAGGATCCCGAGCATGTTGGTCGCCACGCCGATGCTCATCACCGCGAAACCGCCGAGCAGGATCGCGCCCTGCCCCTCCCAGCCGAACAACGCCGACAGGTAGCGGGCGGCGGCCAGCCCGAGGATCGGGTTGGTGGCCAGGTTGAGGAAGAGCAGGAAGAGCCCGATCGCGGTGCCCGGCCGCCAGCCGAACGCCTTGCGGACCAGGAAGCTCACCCCGCCGGCGCTCGGGTAGCGGGCGGAGAACCGGGCGAAGGTCACCGCGATCGGCAGCGACGCCAGCGACAGGATCGCCCAGGCGAGCAGCGACGCCGGGCCGGCCAGCTCCAGCGCGATGCCGGGCACCACCAGGACGCCCGCGCCGACGAGTGAGGACAGGTAGTAGACCGCGAGGTCTCTGGTGGTGAGCACCCGCCTCAGCTCGCGCCCGTCCGCGGTCATCGCCGACACTTTAGCGTCGGTCGCGGACGATCCGGCCGTTCGGGTGCGCTGTCCCCCGAACGGGGTGATCCCGGGGCGGGACCGCTAGCCCGCAGCCCGGTCCGGGTCTCCCGCGTCGCCGGCACCGCCGGCGATGCGGCGGGCGGAGGCGGCCAGCGACGGCGGGCCGGCCAGGCCGGGCGGGACGTCCGGGGCGGGCACCGGGCGCCCGGCGACCAGCCGGAGCGGCAGCTCGCCGGCCCAGGTGCCGGCCAGGTCCGGCGGCGGGTCGTCCGAGTCGCTGGGCGGGCCGGCGCTGACCTTCACCGACACCTCGTCCAGCGGCAGCGCCAGCACCAGCGTGCCGGCCAGCTCGCGGCGGGTCGGCGGGCGGACCTCGTCCCACCGGCCCGGCATCAGCCGCCCGGACAGCGTCCGCAGCGCCTCGAGCTTGGCCTCCGCCGGCACCGGGACCGCCTGCCCGAAGACCACCACGGACCGGTAGTTCATCGACGAGTCGTAGAGCGAGCGGGCGAAGACCAGGCCGTCCAGCAGGGTGACCGCCACCGCGATCGGTGCCGCCGCGGCCGCCTGCCGGAGCAGGCCGGCCCCGGTCGAGCCGTGCAGCAGCAGCCGGTCGCCGTCCCGGGCGTACGCGACCGGCAGCACCACCGGCAGCCCGTCCACGCAGCCGGCCACGTGCGCGACCAGGCCGGCGTCCAGCACCGCGTCGAGGGTGCGCCGGTCCCGGCGCTGCAGCTCGGGCAGTCGGGTCAGCCGGGTCCGGTCGGTCAGCGGCAACGGGTCTGGCACGAGCTGAGCCTAGGACCCTTTCCGCATTCACTGGGCCGGTCGAGTGGTGCGACTCGCTGCCCTGGGTGATCATGGGGTAGCTGGGGGGTACATCCCCCCTGGCGGGACCCATACACGGCGACGGAGGGTCGAGGAGTGGCGACAGCGACAGACCTCAAGAAGGGCGCTCGCATCACCGGGCAGGCGAGGGACAAGCTGGCGACTGACCTGCGCAAGAAGTACGACTCGGGGCAGAGCATCCGCGCCCTGGCCGAGTCGTCCGGGCGGTCGTACGGCTTCGTGCACCGGATCCTCACCGAGTCCGGCACCGCGCTGCGGGGCCGCGGCGGAGCGACCCGGCGGAAGAAGAAGTAGCCCTGAGCGGCACCGTGGGCCTGGACCCGGCGCTCGACGCGGAGCTCGCCGGGATCCGGGTCGAGCGGTCCGGCCCGCTGGCGACGGTCGTGCTGGACCGGCCGGACCGGCTCAACGCGCAGACGCCGCACACCTGGGCGGCGCTGCGGCAGGCGGGGCAGTCGCTGCCGGGCGACGTGCGGGTCGTGGTGGTGCGCGGCGAGGGGCGCGCGTTCTCCGCCGGGCTGGACCGGGCGGCGTTCGTCCCGGGCGGCATCCCGGGGATGCGCCGGGCTGGCCGAGATCGCCGGGCTTCCGGACGCCGGTGCGGACGCCGCGATCCGCGGCTTCCAGGAGGCCTTCGGCTGGCTGCGCCGACCGGACCTGGTCTCGGTCGCCGCCGTGCAGGGCCACGCGATCGGCGCCGGCTTCCAGCTCGCGCTCGCCTGCGACCTGCGGGTGCTCGCCGACGACGCGCAGCTGGCGATGGCCGAGACCGGCCTGGGCCTGGTGCCGGACCTCGGCGGCACCGCGCCGCTGGTGGAGACGGTCGGCTACGCCCGGGCGCTGGAGCTGTGCCTGACCGGCCGCCGCGTCGGCGCGGACGAGGCGCTGCGCTCGGGGCTGGCCACGCTCGTGGTGCCGCGGGCCGAGCTGGCCGCGGCCACCGCCGACCTGGTCGCGGCCCTGCTGGCCGCCCCCCGGGACGCGGTCGTGGAGACCAAGGCGCTGCTGCTCGGCGCGGTCGGCCGGCCGCGGGACGCCCAGGAGGCGGCCGAGCGGGCGGCGCAGCTGCGCCGGTTGCGGGACCTCGCCGCCGCCACCCCCGCCGATCCTGGTTGACGCAGCGCCCCGGGAGGCTCCACCCGGTTGAGGGGCGGGGCGTTCGCCCACGGCGGAGCGCCGGAAGCGGGGCGGCGCGGGCGGCGTTCGGTGGCCCAGGAGGTAGCTGAGTGACGATGCCCGGAGGGCACGGCCACTGGGCCGTGCTGAGGTCGTACCGGCGCGACCCGTCGGTGGCGGCGCAGAAGCTGGCGCCCGGGACCGCCCGGCGGATCGCCGCCTTCGCCGCTGCCGTACCGCCGCTACCTCGTGGTCTTCCTGCTCGCGGTGGTGGCCAGCGCGGTCGTCGGGGTGGCGACGCCGGTGCTCGCCGGTCGGGTGGTCAACGTGATCACCGGCCCGACCGGCACCGCCGGCCAGGTGGTACGGATCGCGCTGGTGATCGCCGGCCTGGCCGTGCTGGACGCGCTGCTGTCGCTGGTGCAGCGGTGGTACTCGGCGCGCATCGGCGAGGGCCTGATCTTCGACCTGCGCACCAAGGTCTTCGACCACGTGCAGCGGATGCCGCTGGCGTTCTTCACCCGGACCCAGACCGGCGCGCTGGTCAGCCGGCTGAACAACGACGTCATCGGCGCCCAGCAGGCCTTCACCTCGACCCTGTCCGGGGTCGTGTCCAACGTCATCGGGCTGGTCCTGACCGCCGGCGTGATGTTCACGCTGTCCTGGCAGATCACCGCCCTGTCGCTGGTGCTGCTGCCGGTCTTCATCCTGCCGGCCCGCCGGGTCGGGCGCGAAGCTGCAGGAGATCACCCGGGAGTCGTACGGGCTGAACGCGTCGATGAACTCGACGATGACGGAGCGGTTCAACGTCGCCGGCGCGCTGCTGGTGAAGCTGTTCGGGCGGCCCGTGGACGAGTCCGGGTCGTTCTCCGGACCGGGCCGTCCCGGGTGCGGGACATCGGCGTCGTCGTCGGCCATGTACGCGCGCACCTTCTTCGTCGCGCTCACCCTGGTCGCGGCGCTCGCGCAGGCCCTCGTCTACGGCCTCGGCGGCTACTACGCGCTGACCGGCCGGCTGGACGCCGGCACCGTGGTCACGCTGGCACTGCTGCTGTCCCGGCTGTACGGACCGCTGACCGCGCTGTCCAACGTCCGGGTGGACGTGATGAGCGCGCTGGTGTCGTTCGAGCGGGTCTTCGAGGTGCTCGACATCGCGCCGATGGTCGCCGACCGGCCGGGCGCGCGGGACGCTGCCGGCCGGCGCGCGCTCGATCGAGTTCGACGACGTGCGCTTCTCCTACCCGACCGCCGCCGAGGTGTCGCTCGCCTCGCTGGAGGACGTGGCGGTGCTCGACCAGGCGCCCGCGCAGGAGGTGCTGCACGGCGTGTCGTTCACCGCCGCGGCCGGGCGAGCTGGTCGCGCTGGTCGGACCCTCCGGAGCCGGCAAGACCACGATCAGCCAGCTGGTGCCGCGGATCTACGACGTGCGCACCGGGGCGGTCCGGGTCGGCGGCGAGGACGTCCGCGACGTGACCCAGGCGTCGCTGCACGCGGTGATCGGCGTCGTCACCCAGGACGCGCACCTGTTCCACGAGACCATCGGCGACAACCTGCGCTACGCCCGGCCGGAGGCCACCGAGGCCGAGACGTGGCAGGCGCTGGAGGACGCGCAGATCGCCGATCTGGTCGCCGTCGCTGCCGGACGGGCTGGACACCGTGGTCGGCGACCGCGGCTACCGGCTCTCCGGCGGCGAGAAGCAGCGGCTGGCGATCGCCCGGCTGCTGCTGAAGACCCCGTCCATCGTGATCCTGGACGAGGCGACCGCGCACCTGGACTCGGAGTCGGAGGTCGCGGTGCAGCGGGCGCTGGCCAAGGCGCTGGAGGGCCGCACCTCGCTGGTGATCGCGCACCGGCTGTCCACCGTGCTCGGCGCGGACAGGATCCTCGTCGTCGACGCCGGCCGGATCGGCGAGTCGGGCACCCACGCCGAGCTGCTCGCCGCCGGCGGCCTGTACGCCGAGCTCTACCGCACCCAGTTCGAGCGGCAGCGGGAGCCCGGCTACCCGGTCGCCGACCGGCCAGCCGCCGCGGCGCCCGGCGACGGCGCGACCCCCGCGGTGCCGGTCGAGACGGTCCGCCTCGCCGGCGCGGACGCCGCCCAGGCTGGCTGACGCCGGCTCGCGGGAGCGGACCCGACCCGGTCCGCTGACCGGGCCGGCGCTGCGGGCCTCACCAGGTGCGCAGCATCCCGCCGTCGACCGCGATCATCGAGCCGGTGAGGTACGACGCGGCGGGGGAGAGCACGAAGGCGGCCACCCGGCCGAACTCGGCCGGCTCGCCGTAGCGGCGCAGCGGGATGCCGGCCAGCGCGCGGGCCCGGGCGGCGTCGGGGTCGCCGGACGCCTCGTCCAGCGACAGCGACCGTTCGGTGGCGATCCGCCCGGGGAGCAGCCCGTTGACGCGGACGCCGCGGGGGCCGAGCTCGTCCGCGAGCGTCTTCGCCAGGCCGGCGAGCCCGGGCCGCAGCCCGTTGGACACGGCCAGCCCGGGGATCGGGGACCGGACCGAGGACGACAGCACGTACCCGATCGACCCGCCCTCCCCGCCCAGGGCGCCGACCACCTGGCGGGTCAGCCGCAGCGCGCCGAGGAAGAGCGAGTCGAAGGCGTCCCGCCACGCCTGCTCACCGGTGTCCAGCGCCGTGCCCCGGTCCGGCCCGCCGACGCTGACCAGCGCGCCGTCCAGCCCGCCGTACGCCGAGTGCGCCGCCTCGACCAGCCGCTGCGCGCTCGCCGCGACGCCGAGGTCGGCGACCACGCCGACGGCGTGCGCCGGCCCGCCCAGCTGCTGCGCCGCCCGCTCCACCCCGGCCTCGTCGCGGGCGCCGACCACGACCCGGGCGCCCTCGGCGACCAGCGCCTCCGCGGTCGCCCGGCCCAGCCCGCGGGAGCCGCCGCTGACGACGTACACCCGTCCAGCCAGTCCCAGGTCCACGGTCGCATCCTGCCCGAGCCGGGCACGCCCCGTCGGGCGGACCCCCGGCCGGCCGGACCGGCGGGCCGGTGGACGGGAATTCCGGGCGGTCGGCTAGGCTTGACGTCAACGGCGGTCGCGGACCGCCGTCCTCTGCGGGCGAGCTGCCCGCCAGGCCGTCCGGCGGACGTCACGCCTCCCGAAGCGGCCACCGATCCTTCCGGAGTGCATCCGCTTGTCCCGTCCTGCCCGCCGTGCTCGCACGGCGCAGTCCACCACGTCCACCACCGCCCGGTACGGCTCGAGCAGCCGGTCCGGCCGGCCGTCCCGGAGCCGGCCCGCCGGGTCAGCCCCGGCCCGCACGCCGCGGCCCGCCCCGGTCAGCGAGTTCGAGCTCGCGCTGGCCGAGTCGCTGGCCAGCGATCCGGCCACGCCGGCCGACTTCGCCTCGCTGCGGCTGCCCCAGCCGCTGCTCACCGCGCTGCAGCGGCGCGGCATCCACACCCCGTTCCCGATCCAGGCCCGCACCCTGCCGGCCGCGCTGGCCGGTCGCGACCTGCTCGGCCGCGCCGAGACCGGCTCCGGCAAGACGCTGGCCTTCGGGCTGCCGATGCTGGCCCGCATCGCCGCCGACCGCCGCGGCCGCCCGGCGGGCACTCCCGCCGGCCTCGTCCTGGTGCCCACCCGCGAGCTCGCCGGGCAGGTGCAGGACGCCCTGGCTCCGCTGGGGCAGCCGCTCGGCGTCCGCGTGCTCGCCGTCTACGGCGGCGCGTCCATCGGGCGCCAGATCGCGGCCCTGCGCCGCGGCGTCGACCTGCTCGTCGCCACCCCGGGCCGGCTGCTCGACCTGGTCCAGCAGGGCGAGTGCTCTCTGGGCTCGGTCGAGGTCACCGCGATCGACGAGGCCGACCACATGGGCGACCTCGGCTTCCTGCCGGACGTCAGCCGGATCCTCGACCTGACCCGGCCGGGCGGGCAGCGGCTGCTGTTCTCGGCCACCCTCGACCGGGGCGTGGACCGGCTGGCCCGCGCCTACCTGTCCGACCCGGTGGCGATCGCGGTCGCCCCGGCCGCGGCGCCGGTGGCGACGATGGACCACCTGGCCTTCACCGTCCGGCCCGAGGACAAGGTCGCGGTGACCACCGAGATCGCCGGCCGGCCGGCGCGGACGCTGGTCTTCGTCCGCACCAAGCACGGCGCCGACCGGCTGGCGAGGCAGCTCAGTCGCGGCGGGGTCGAGGCGGGCGCGCTGCACGGCAACCTCGCCCAGAACGCGCGGCAGCGGGCGCTGGACGCCTTCGCCGCCGGCCGGTCCCGGGTGCTGGTGGCCACCGACGTCGCCGCCCGCGGGATCCACGTGGACGACGTCGACCTGGTGGTGCACTACGACCCGCCGGCCGACCACAAGGACTACCTGCACCGCTCGGGGCGTACGGCCCGGGCCGGCGCGCGGGGCACCGTCCTGTCGCTGCTGCTGCCCGAGCAGGTGGTCCAGGCCGGGCGGATGCACGAGCAGGCCGGGGTCGCGGTCGCCGCGACCGCGGTGGCGCCCGGGCACGACGCGGTGACCGCGCTCGGCCGCTCCGGTCAGCCGGTGGTCGTCCGGGAGTCACCGGCGCCGGCGGCACCGTCGCGGCCGGCCCGCGCCGGCGGCCGGGGCGGACGGTCCGGCCGGCACCCGCGCCGGCCCGGCGACCGCACACCGGCCCGCCGCCCGCAGGCGCCCGCGGCCTGACCCTCTCGCCGCCCGCCCGGCCCCCTCGTGATCTTGCAGTTGCCGGCGGTAGAAACGGACACTGGCCCCAGAGGTTGCGGAGAACTGCAAGATCACGCGGGGGCGGGGCGCAGCGTCAGCGAATCGTCACCGGCGTGGTCCGCGCGCGCCGGTAGCGTGGCCGCCGTGTCCAGACCAGCGCTGCTGCGCCGCCGGTGGATCCAGGTCCTGCTCGCGGCCGGCGTGGTGGTCGCGGCGGTCGGCCTCGCGCTGTTCCAGCCGTGGAAGCTGGTGGTGGACGAGACGGTGAACGAAGCGGCACCAGCCGGCCTCGCCGAGCCGGCCGTACCCGCGATCACCCCGTCCGGCTCCGCGCCGGACTCGGCCACCAGCCCGGCCGCACCGGCGCCGACCCGGGCCCCGTCCCCGGTGCCGGCGACGCGGCTGCTGGCCAGCGGCGAGTTCGTCTCGCACGAGCACCGGACCACCGGCAGCGTCCGCGTCGTCGGGCTGCCGGACGGCCGGCGGGTGCTGCGCATCGAGGACCTCGACACCTCCAACGGCCCGGACCTGCAGGTCTGGATCACCGACGCGCCGGTGAAGCCGGGCCGGGACGGCTGGTTCGTCTTCGACGACGGCCGTTACGTCGAGCTCGGCCGGCTCAAGGGCAACAAGGGCAGCCAGAACTACGACCTGCCCGCCTCGGTCGACCTGCGCCAGCTCGACAGCCTGTCCATCTGGTGCGACCGGTTCAACGTCTCCTTCGGCGCCGTGCAGCTGCGCGTCAGCTGACCGGCGGCGTCAGCTGGCCGGCGGCTCAGCTGGCCGGCGTCGCCTCGGCCAGCGCCGCGAGCGTGCGCAGCTGCTTGCGCATCATCACCAGGTCGCCCCAGGCGAGCGCCCGCCGCCGGACCGGGTCCAGCCCGGCGACCCGCAGCCGCACCAGCAGCCGGGACGCCACCGGCCCGCGCTGGGCCACCGCGTACGTGATGACGACCCGGCCGAACAGCCGGCGCCCGACCCGGTCGGTGAGGCGCACCGTGAGCTGCTCGCCGGCGGTGAAGTCGGCGAGCGTGAAGATCGTCATCATCCGCTGCCCGATCTCGAGCCGGTCCAGCCCGGGCGTCAGCTCCCGCGGGCTGCGCCGGCCGCGGTTGTCGAGCAGGTCGTAGGAGTAGGGCGCGACCCGGAGCTGGCACAGCCAGCGGAAGGTGACCGCCGCCGGCGCGGCCACGTCGACCGCGCGGTGCAGCACCACGTCGGCGTCCGGCAGCAGCCCGTCGCACGGCAGCGGCACCGCCCGCTCCGCCGCCACCGCACCCCAGGAGGTCATCGGAGCAGCTGGCGTAGCACGTACGGCATGATGCCGCCGTGGCGGTAGTACGCCGCCTCGCCGGGGGTGTCGATCCGCAGGACCGCCTGGAACTCGCGCCCGTCCGCCCGCACGGTCACCGTCCGCGGCACGTCGCCGCCGTTCATCGCCTCGACACCGGCCACGTCGAAGGTCTCCTCGCCGGTCAGCCCGAGCGACTCGGCGGTCTGCCCGTCCGCGTACTGCAGCGGCAGCACCCCCATCCCGATCAGGTTCGACCGGTGGATCCGCTCGTAGGACTCGGCGAGCACCGCCCGGACCCCGAGCAGCGCGGTGCCCTTGGCCGCCCAGTCCCGCGACGAGCCGGAGCCGTACTCCTTGCCGGCGAGCACGACCAGCGGGACCCCCGCCTCCGCGTAGGCGACCGAGGCGTCGTAGATCGTCGTCTGCTCGCCGCTGAGCAGGTCGCGCGTCGCGCCGCCCTCCACGCCGGGCACCAGCTGGTTGCGCAGCCGGATGTTCGCGAACGTGCCGCGGATCATCACCTCGTGGTTGCCGCGGCGCGAGCCGTAGGAGTTGAAGTCGCGCCGCTCGACGCCGTGCTCGGTCAGGTAACGCCCGGCGGGGGAGTCGGACTTGATCGCACCGGCGGGCGAGATGTGGTCCGTCGTCACCGAGTCGCCCAGCTTCGCCAGCACCCGCGCCCCGGAGATGTCGGTGACCGGCGACGGCTCGGCCGACATCCCGTCGAAGTAGGGCGGCTTGCGTACGTACGTGGACTCCGGGTCCCAGGCGAAGGTGTCGCCGGTCGGCGTCGGCAGCGACGTCCACCGCTCGTCGCCGGCGAAGACGTCCGCGTAGTCGCGGGTGTACATCTCGCTGGCGATCGAGGAGTCGATCACCTGCTGCACCTCGGCCGAGGACGGCCAGACGTCGCGCAGGTGGACCGGCGAGCCGTCCGACCCGAGCCCCAGCGGCTCGGTGGTGATGTCCACGTCCATGGACCCGGCCAGCGCGTAGGCCACCACCAGCGGCGGGGACGCGAGGTAGTTCATCTTCACGTCCGGGTTGATCCGGCCCTCGAAGTTGCGGTTGCCGGACAGCACCGAGACCACCGCGAGGTCCGACGCGTTGACGGCCGCCGACACCGGCTCCGGCAGCGGCCCGGAGTTGCCGATGCAGGTGGTGCAGCCGTAGCCGACCAGGTGGAATCCGAGCTTCTCCAGGTACGGAGTCAGGCCGGCGCGCTCGTAGTAGTCCATCACCACCTTCGAGCCCGGCGCCAGCGTCGTCTTCACCCACGGCTGGCGCTGCAGCCCGCGCTCGACCGCCTTCTTCGCCAGCAGCGCCGCGGCGATCATCACCGACGGGTTGGACGTGTTGGTGCACGAGGTGATCGCGGCGATGACGACCGCGCCGTGGTCGACCTCGGTCTCGGTGCCGTCCTCCAGCGTCACCGCGGTCGGCCGGGACGCCCGGCGCTCCGCCCCGGTCGCCGCCGAGAGCACGTGCGGCGTCCCCGAGCCGTTGCCGTTGTCCACCGCGACCGGGTCGCGAGGCGGGGAAGGTCCCGGCGACGCCAGCGTCCACATCGGACTCGACGCCGTCGGAGCCGGCGTAGTCGACCAGCGCCTTGCGGAAGGACGCCTTGGCCGCGGCCAGCGGCACCCGGTCCTGCGGCCGCTTCGGCCCGGCCAGCGAGGGCTCCACAGTGGACAGATCCAGGGCGAGCGTCTCGGAGTACGCCGGGTCGGACCCGGGGGAGTGCCAGAGGCCCTGCTCCTTCGCGTACGCCTCGACCAGCGCGACCTGCTCCTCGGGCCGGCCGGTGAAGCGCAGGTAGCGCAGCGTCTCCGCGTCGATCGGGAAGATCGCGCAGGTCGAGCCGTACTCCGGGCTCATGTTGCCGATCGTCGCCCGGTTGGCCAGCGGCACCGCGCCGAC
This sequence comes from uncultured Actinomycetota bacterium, assembly GCA_963785005.1. Classification (GTDB taxonomy): domain Bacteria; phylum Actinomycetota; class Actinomycetes; order Mycobacteriales; family CADCTP01; genus CADCTP01. The sequence goes on along the minus strand of CAWATS010000007.1, from coordinate 156,504 downwards.
GCCCGGCCCGTAGAACTCGACGAACTTCCCGACCACGCCGTGCTTGCGCAGCATCTGGGTGATGGTGAGCACCAGGTCCGTCGCGGTGGAGCCCTCCGGCAGCTCGCCGTCGAGCCGGAAGCCCACCACCCGCGGGATGAGCATCGACACCGGCTGGCCGAGCATCGCGGCCTCAGCCTCGATGCCGCCGACGCCCCAGCCGAGCACGCCGAGGCCGTTGACCATCGTGGTGTGCGAGTCGGTCCCGACCAGCGTGTCGGGGTATGCGGCGCCATCACGGGTGACGATCACCCGGGCCAGGTACTCGATGTTGACCTGGTGCACGATGCCGGTGCCCGGCGGGACGACCTTGAAGTCGGCGAACGCGCCCTGCCCCCAGCGCAGGAACTGGTAGCGCTCGTAGTTGCGCTCGTACTCCAGCTCGACGTTGCGGGTGAACGAGTCGGGCGTGCCGAACAGGTCCGCGACCACCGAGTGGTCGATGACCAGCTCGGCCGGCGCCAGCGGGTTGACCCGCGCCGGGTCGCCGCCCAGCTCGCGGACCGCCTCCCGCATGGTGGCCAGGTCGACCACCGCCGGCACCCCGGTGAAGTCCTGCATGACCACCCGCGCCGGGGTGAAGCGGATCTCCCGGTCCGGCTCGGCGGACGGGTCCCAGCCGGCGAGCGCGCGCACGTCGTCGGCCGTGACGTCGGCGCCGTCCTCGGTGCGCAGGAGGTTCTCGAGCAGAACCTTCAGGCTGAACGGCAGCCGGTCGGCGCCGTCGACGGCGCCGAGCCGGTGGATCTCGTACGAGGAGTCGCCGACCGACAGAGTGCCCCGTGCCCCGAAGGAGTCCGCGCTGACCATGACTGCATCTTTCCACCCGGAGGGCGGGTTGCGCCCGGGTGCCCCGCGCGCGACGGCGACGTAGCGTCGGGTCCGTGGACACGGTGCTGACCCGCGCCACCGCGGCGGCGGGCAGCCGGGTGCCGGACCCGGCGGCTGCCGCGACGGCGGGCGCCCGGCTGGCCGAGCTGGTCGCCGCCGGAGGGGTCGTCGTGCTGTCCGGTGCCGGGCTGTCCACCGAGTCCGGCATCCCGGACTACCGCGGCCCGACCGGCGCCGGCCGGCGGGTCGCCCCGATGACGTACCAGGCCTTCACCGGCGACCCGCTCGCGCGGCGGCGTTACTGGGCGCGCAGCCACCTCGGCTGGCGGCTGATCGCCGGCGCCCGGCCGAACGCCGGGCACCGCGCGGTGGCCCGGCTGCAGGAGCGCGGCCTGGTCACCGGCATCGTCACCCAGAACGTGGACGGCCTGCACCAGGTCGCCGGCGCCCGCCCGGTGGTGGACCTGCACGGCCGGCTGGACCGGGTGTGCTGCCTCGACTGCGGCCGGCGCAGCCCGCGCGCCGAGCTGGAGCGGCGGCTGGCGGCCGCCAACGCGGGCTGGCGGGCCGAGGTCAGCGCCGTCCGCCCGGACGGCGACGCGGAGCTCGCGGACGCCAGCCTCGACGGCTTCCACCCGGTCGACTGCGCCGGCTGCGGCGGCGTGCTCAAGCCGGACGTGGTCTTCTTCGGCGAGAGCGTCCCGGCCGACCGGGTCCGGTACTGCTACGGGCTGGTCGAGCGGGCCCGCTCGCTGCTGGTGCTCGGCTCCTCGTTGACCGTCATGTCCGGGCACCGCTTCGTGCTGCGGGCGGCCCGGCACGGCATCCCGGTCGCGATCGTCAACCAGGGCGCCACCCGCGGCGACCCGTACGCGGCGGTGGTGGTCGACGCGCCACTCGGCCAGGTGCTGCCGGCACTGGCCGCCGGCACCGGCTGACGCGGTGTGTACTTTATATCCTATTGACACCGTTATGGGCGGCGTTGTGACTGCTGTGACAGGAGCTAAGTCGAGTTGCCTCTGGCGTAGATGGGGCTGGGGTGGCAGGGTGTTCGCCGGTATCACCTCGGGGAGGCTTCGGTGCGTGGTACGGCGCTCTGGGTCAGGGCGGCGGTCGTCGGGGTGACCGCCGCGCTGGCCGTGGGACTGGCGCCGGACGCCGCCCTGTCCCGGCCGCGCAACCCCGGCGACGGTGAGATCAGCGCCGCCCAGCAGGAGCGCAACCGGAAGGCCGCCGAGGTCGGCCGGCTCACCGGGCTGGTCGCCCGTGCCGACGGCGACATGCGCCGGGCGCAGGACCGGGCCGAGCTGGCCGTCGAGCGCTACAACAAGGCGGTCGTCGACCTCGGCATCGCGACCGCCCGGGCGCGGCAGGCGGCCGCGGCGGTGGCCGCGGCCGCCAAGGCGGTCGGCAAGGCGCGGGACGACTTCGGCCGGTTCGCCCGGGGCAGCTACATGCAGGGCAGCACGGTCGGCTCCTCGACCACCGCGCTGCTCGACGCCACCAGCCCGACCGACCTGCTGCAGCGGGCCGACCTGCTCGACTACGCCGGGCGGCGCAAGCTGGACGTGCTCGGCCAGCTGGACCGGGCGACGGTCCGCCGGGCCAACTCCGAGTCCACCGCGCGGCGGCTGCTGGCGGAGCAGCGGGCGGCGACCGAGCGGGCGGAGCGGCTGCGGATCGAGGCGGCCCGGCAGGTCGCGGAGGCGCGCAGCCGGCTGGCCGCGTTGCAGGTGCAGAAGCGGGCCCTGGCCCGCCAGCTGGAGGCGGCCCGGATCAAGCTCAACGGCCTGGTCGCGGAGCGGGCCCGCTACCGGGCCTGGAAGCGCGCGCAGGAGATCGCGGCCGCCCGGGAGGCGGCCCGGCAGCGGCGGCTGCGGGCGGAGGCGGCGGCGCGGGCCGCGGCGGCCCAGCGGTCCTCGTCCGGCGGGAGCTCCGAGGTCGCCACCCGCAGCTACCGCAACGACGCACCGGTCTGGCGCGGGGGCGGCGGCTGGTCGGCGGCCAAGGGCCAGCGGGTGGCCGACCTGGCGCTGCGCTGGCTCGGCACCCCGTACGCCTGGGGTGGTGGCAACGCCAACGGTCCGACCCGCGGGGTGAACGGGCCGGGCGCCGGCTGGAACGACGGCAGCAAGTTCGGCTTCGACTGCTCCGGGCTGGCGCTGTGGGCGTGGGCGCAGGTGGGGGTGTACCTGCCGCACTACTCGGGCTACCAGTACCACTCCGGCCAGCACGTCTCCAGCGGCAACCTGATGCCGGGCGACCTGGTGTTCTGGGCGTACGACACGTCCGACGCGTCGACGATCCACCACGTGGCGATCTACCTCGGCGGCGGCCGGGTGGTGCAGGCGCCGCAGAGCAACGACGTCGTCAAGATCTCCTACCTGTGGTACGACGGCTACATCGGTGCGTCCCGCCCCGGCACCTGATCCCGGCCGGGCAGTGGCTCGCGGACCCCACGCGGGCGAGGAGCGCATAGGCTGGGCCGGTGGCGGCGATCCGCGGGGCCCTGGTCGACCGGTTCGGCCGGGTGGCCACCGACCTGCGGCTGTCGCTGACCGACCGCTGCTCGCTGCGCTGCGCGTACTGCATGCCCCCCGAGGGCCTGCCCTGGCTGCCCCGGCAGGAGCTGCTCACCGACGACGAGCTGGTCCGGCTGGTCGCGGTCGCGGTCTCGCTGGGAGTGCGCGAGGTCCGGCTCACCGGCGGCGAGCCGCTGCTGCGGCCCGGGGTGCCCGGCCTGGTGGCCCGGATCGCGGCGCTGCGGCCCCGGCCGGAGCTGTCGATCACCACCAACGGGATCCTGCTCGCCCGGGACGCCGCGGCACTGGCCGCCGCCGGCCTGGACCGGGTGAACGTCTCGCTGGACACGCTGGACCCGGCCCGGTTCAAGCGGATCACCTTCCGGGACAGGCACGCCGAGGTGCTCGCCGGTCTCGCCGCGGCGCGCGCCGCCGGGCTCGGGCCGGTCAAGGTCAACACGGTGCTGCTGCGCGGGATCAACGACGACGAGGCGCCCCGCCTGCTGGCCTGGGCGCTGGCCGAGGGCTACCAGCTGCGCTTCATCGAGCAGATGCCGCTGGACGCCCAGCACGCCTGGGACCGGTCCGCGATGATCACCGCCGACGAGGTGCTCGGGTCGCTGCGGGCGGTGTACGAGCTGGCGCCGGTGCCGGACCCGGACCGGGGCAGTGCCCCGGCCGAGACGTGGACGGTGCTGGCCGGGCCGGACCGGGACTCGTGGCACGAGCCGAGCCCCCGGGTCGGTGTGGTCGGCTCGGTGACCCGGCCGTTCTGCGGCGCCTGCGACCGGGTGCGGCTGACCGCCGACGGCCAGCTGCGCGACTGCCTGTTCGCCACGACCGAGAGCGACCTGCGCACCGCGCTGCGCGCCGGCGCCGACGACGACGAGCTGGCCCGGCGCTTCATGGCGTCGGTGGCCGGCAAGCGGGCCGGCCACGGCATCGACGACCCGGGCTTCCTGCAGCCGGCCCGCCCGATGTCCGCGATCGGCGGCTGACACCCGTCCCGCCAGCCCCGCGCCGGCGTGCCGAAGCCTCGGCGGGCCAGCCGCCGCGCACATCGGGGGACCGCCCCGGACCGTCTGGGGGAGCTCCGCCCGACGGCCCGCAGCGCCGTCAGTCGGGGTCGGCGGGAGACAGCGGCTCCACGCGCAGCGGGAAGTCGCGGCGGGCCAGGAAGTCGGCCAGGCCCGCGCGGTGCTCGTCGCAGGCCAGCCACTCCTTGGTCCGCTCCGGGCCGTGGATGCGCGGGTTGCGCCAGCGCAGCACCCAGGTCGCCGGGCGGCGGCAGCCCTTGGCGGAGCACTGGGCGGCGGTCTCGGGGGTGGACACCGTCATGCCCCCGGCCGCTTCGGAGCAGGAACGCATGGGCGTCGGGCGGCCACGGGGGGAGCCGCCCGACGCACGAGCAAAGCTACACCAGGTCTCGTGCAGGCTGCGACAAGGTGTCCGAAGATCACCCGAACGGCGGCATGCGGGTACGCCTCCCGACAGGATGACCCCGATTCTGTGACAACTCTGCATCACGGCGTGGCCGTCCCGACCCACCTCACGCCGTACTCACGGGGTGTGTTGTTCGCTTGACCGGCGGGCAGGAGCGGTTCTCGGCGTGCGCCGGGGACGACGGGAGGCGGAGGGGCGGATGGTCGAGACGGCGACGTCGGTCGCGGGCGGGCCGGGGGCGTCGACCCCGGCCCAGGACGCGGCGCTGCTGGAGCGCGCGCTCTTCGAGGTCAAGCGGGTCATCGTCGGGCAGGACCGGATGGTCGAGCGGATGCTCGTCTGCCTGCTCGCCCGCGGCCACTGCTTGCTCGAGGGCGTGCCCGGGGTCGCCAAGACGCTCGCGGTCGAGACGCTCGCCGCGGTCGCCGGCGGCACCTTCGCCCGGCTGCAGTTCACGCCGGACCTGGTCCCGTCCGACATCGTCGGCACCCGGATCTTCAAGCCCGGCTCGGAGCGCTTCGACACCGAGCTCGGCCCCGTGTTCGCCAACTTCGTGCTCACCGACGAGATCAACCGGGCACCGGCGAAGGTGCAGTCCGCGCTGCTCGAGGTCATGTCGCAGGGGCAGGTGTCGATCGGCGGCACGACGTACCCGATGCCCCGCCCGTTCCTGGTGCTGGCCACCCAGAACCCGATCGAGTCCGAGGGGGTCTACCCGCTCCCGGAGGCGCAGCGCGACCGGTTCCTGATGAAGGTCGTGGTCGACTACCCGACCGGCGAGGAGGAGCGGGAGATCGTCTACCGGATGGGTGTCGACCCGCCGACGGCCGACCAGGTGCTCAGCCCGGCGGACATGCTGCGGCTGCAGCGGACGGCCAGCCACGTCTTCGTGCACCACGCGCTGGTCGACTACGTGGTCCGGCTGGTGCTGTCCACCCGGCAGCCGGGCGAGCACGGCATGGCCGACGTCGCCGGCTGGGTCGCGTACGGGGCGAGCCCGCGTGCCTCGCTGGGCATGATCGCCGCCGCGCGTGGGCTGGCCCTGATGCGCGGCCGTGACTACGTGCTGCCGCAGGACGTGCTCGACGTGGCCGCCGACGTGCTCCGGCACCGGCTGGTGCTCTCCTACGACGCGCTCGCCGACGGCGTGCCCGCCGAGCACGTGGTGAACCGGGTGCTGCAGAGCGTGCCGCTGCCGCAGGTCACCCCCCGGCAGCGGGCGGGCGGCGGGCCGTACGGCGCGCAGGGCGGCGGCTACGCACCGGGCAGCCCGGTCGTCCCCGGCGGCCCGGCCATCCCGCCCCGGGACCCCACCGCCGACCCGGAGTCACGGGAGCGCTCGGCGTGACGGCACCTCCCGCGCGCGGCGTCGGGGGGCCACCGCCGACGCTGCGCAACGCGGGTCCGGCCGAGGCGGAGGCGGTGCTCAGCCGGCTCGAGCTGACGATCCGCCGCCGGCTGGACGGGCTGCTGCAGGGCAACCACCTCGGGCTGGTGCCGGGTCCGGGCAGCGAGGCGGGGGAGTCCCGGGAGTACCACCCCGGCGACGACGTCCGCCGGATGGACTGGCCGGTGACCGCGCGCACCACCGTCCCGCACGTCCGGCAGACCGTCGCCGACCGGGAGCTGGAGACCTGGGCGGTCGTCGACCTGTCGCCGAGCCTGGACTTCGGCACCGCCCGGTGCGAGAAGCGGGATCTCGCGGTGGCCGCCGTCGCCGCCGTCGCGCACCTGACCGGCCGGGGCGGCAACCGCTTCGGCGCGCTGGTCACCACCGGCGCCGAGCTGCGCCGGTTCCCGGCCCAGTCCGGCCGTGCGCACACCACGATGATGCTGCGGAAGCTGGCCGCGACGCCGCGGGCGGAGCGGGGCCGGCGCGGCGACCTGGCCGCCGCGCTGGAGGCGCTGCGGCGCCCGCCGCGCCGGCGCGGCTTCGCGGTGGTCGTCTCCGACTTCCTCGGCGAGCTGAGCTGGGAGCGACCGATGCGGGCGCTGTCCGTCCGGCACGACGTGCTCGCCGTCGAGGTGCTCGACCCGGTCGAGCTGGGACTGCCCGCGGTCGGCCTGCTCACCCTCGTCGACCCGGAGGACGGCCGGCTGCTGGAGGTGCAGACCGGGAAGAAGGACCTCCGCGCGAAGTACGCGAAGGCCGCGGTCGAGCAGCGCACCGAGATCGCGGCCGCGCTGCGCCGGGCCGGCGCCTCCCACCTGCAGCTGCGGACCGACCGGGACTGGCTCGTCGACATGATCCGCTTCGTCGCCGCCCGCCGCCGCAGCGCGTCCGGAGGAGCGCTGCGGTGACCCGCACCTTCCTCGCCCCGGTCTGGCTGTGGCTGCTGCTCGCCGTCGCCGCCCTGCTGCTCTGCTACGTCCTCGTCCAGCTGCGCCGGCGGGCGTACGCGGTCCGCTTCGCCAACCTCGAGCTGCTCGACAAGCTCGCCCCGAAGCGGCCCGGCTGGCGCCGGCACGTGGCCTTCGCGCTGCTGCTGCTCGCGCTGGCCGCGTTGACCACGGCGATGGCGAAACCGACCAGGGACACCCGGGTCCCCCGCGACCGGGCGACCGTGATGATGGCGATCGACGTGTCGCTGTCCATGCGGGCCGAGGACGTCGAGCCGAACCGGCTGGCCGCCGCGCAGGCGGCGGCGAAGGAGTTCGTCGGGCTGCTGCCGCCGCGGGTCAACCTCGGGCTGGTCACCTTCTCCGGCACCGCGTCCGTGGCGGTGGCTCCGACCACCGACCGGGCGTCCGTGCTGCGCGCCATCGACACCCTGGAGCTGTCCGAGCGGACGGCGATCGGGGAGGCGATCTTCTCCTGTCTGGACGCGCTGAAGTCCTTCCAGTCGCAGCTGCAGGGCTCGGGCGGCGCCGAGGCGGCCGAGGGCAACGCGCCGGCCCGGCTGGTGCTGATGTCCGACGGGAGCAACACCTGGGGCCGCAGCCCCGAGCAGGCGGTCGGCGCCGCGAAGCAGGCGGAGGTCCCGGTCTCCACGATCGCGTTCGGCACCGACGAGGGCTACATCGAGCTGGAGGGCGACCGGGTCTCGGTGCCGGTCAACCACGAGCAGCTGCAGGGGATCGCGGACGGCACCGGCGGCAGCTACTACGCGGCCGCCTCCGCCGAGGAGCTGTCCAACGTCTACCGCGACCTCGGCAGCCAGATCGGCTACACCACCGAGCGGCGCGAGGTGACGACCTGGTTCGTCGGGATCGGGCTGCTGCTCGCCTTCGCGGCGGCGGGGTTGTCCCTGGTGTGGACGAACCGGCTGTTGTGACCGCCGTGCGGCTGGTCCCTGTCGAGCACCCGCGTCCTCCGGCGCGGGTGCGGGGTGCACTGTGAGCGCCGACGGGGTGGTCCGGCAGGTCTCCACCCGGACGGTGTACCGGAACCGCTGGCTGTCGGTGCGCGAGGACGAGGTGCGCCGCCCGGACGGCTCGGCCGGCCTCTACTCGGTGATCGACAAGCCCGACTTCGCGCTGGTGGTCCCGGCCGAGCCGGACGGCTTCCACCTGGTCGAGCAGTACCGGTATCCGGTCCGCGGGCGGTACTGGGAGTTCCCGCAGGGCACCTCGGCGCCCGGCGTCGCGATGCCGCCGGCCGAGCTGGCGCGGGCGGAGCTGGCGGAGGAGACCGGGCTGCGGGCCTCCCGGCTGGAGCTGCTCGGTCACCTGCACTGCGCGTACGGGATGAGCAGCCAGGGCTTCGACGTCTTCCTCGCCACGGAGCTCACCCCGGGGCCCGCCGCCCGGGAGGCCAGCGAGCAGGACATGCGGCAGCGGCGGGTGACGCGGGCGGAGTTCGACGAGCTGGTCCGGACCGGCGCGATCACCGACGACAGCACCCTCGCCGCGTACGCGCTGCTGCTGATGCGGGAGGCCGGGCGGCTGTAGGCCCGGCCGCCGGAGGGCTACAGCTCCAGCAGGCGGTCGACGAGCGTCCGGTACTGCCGCAGCGCCAGCCGCAGGTCCTCGGTGCCGCTGCCCTCGCCGGCCTTCCAGCCGTCGACGCGCTGCTTGTCCGCGATCTTCGCGGTGAGCGCGTCCAGCACGTCGCGGGCCAGCTCCTCGGCGGAGCGGACCGCCTGCTGCGGGTCGTCGACGAAGTCGGCCTGCAGGTCGCGCCAGCGCTGCTTGAACCCGCTCGCCCGCTCCTCGGGCAGCGTCGTGGCCGTCGGTGCGGCGGCGCCGTTCGGCGTGCCTCCCCGGCCGGGCGCGGCCGTCCCGCCGGCCGGCGTCCCGGCGGATCCCGCGGTCGTGGCTGCCGTGGCTCGGCGGTGTCGGTGGTGTCGGTGGTGTCGGTGGTGTCGGTCCGGCCGGCCCCGCTCGCGTCGGCCGGGGCGGTGCCGCCCGCGGTCGTGGTGCCCGAGGTGCCACTGAACGAGCCCGTTGTCACGGTGCCGGCCTCCGAGGTGTCGTCGATCGCGGGGATGCCGGCGCCCGCGGCGGGAGCGGGGTTGCCGGGGCTGGCGCTGCCGGGGCTGGCGCTGCCGGGGCTGGTGCTGCCGGGGCTGGTGCTGCCGGGGCTGGTGCCGCCGGGCGCCGGGGCTTCCGACGGCGTGGGTCGGGCGGGCGCGGGGTCGGCGGGCGCGGGCCCGGCGGGGCCGGCGGGCGCTGGGATGCCGGGCGCGGGCACGGCGGTGCCGGCGGCGGGAGTGCCGGTGCGCGGGGTGTCCGGGACGGCGGTCGGGTCCGGACGGCCGGCTGGGGTCGGGGCGGGGGCGTGGGTGGGGGCGGACGGCTGGGGAGCGGGTGCGGTGCTCCAGCCGCTGCCCGTCCCGCCCCAGGCGTCGGCCGGCCGGGTCGGCGGCAGCGGCGGCACCGGCGGCGCCGGCGGGCTCACCTCACCGGCCGGGCCGGGCCCGCCGGGTGGTGGCGTCCCGGCGCCCCGGTAACGCTGCATCAGCGATCCGTGCGCACCGCTGCTGTCCTCCGGCTCGTCGGCCGGCGCCGGGCCCTGCTGGGCCGGCCGGCCCGAGCGGTTGTCCCGCCCGTTCGGCCCGGCCGCTCCGCCGTCGCTCAAGCGCATGGGGCAGCACCGTAGCCCGCTCAGCTGCGCGGGTCGAGCAGCAGCTTCCCGGTGCTCCGGCGGGCCAGCAGGTCCCGGTGCGCCCGCTCCGCCTCGGCCAGCGGGTAGGTCCCGCCGACCACCGCCCTCAGCCGACCGTCCGAGACCATCTCCAGCAGCTGGGTCACCGGGCCTCGGGTCAGCTCGGGCCGGCGGAAGCAGTGCGCCAGCCAGAAGCCGATCACCGCGGTCGAGTGCGCCATCAGCGCCGCCGGCTGGACCGGCGTCGGCGGGGTGCGGGACGCCTGCCCGTACGCGACCAGCCGGCCGAACGGCGCCAGCGCCCGCAGGCTGGCGTCGAAGACCGGACCGCCGGCCATCTCCAGCACGACGTCCACCCGGCGGCCGCCGTTCGCCGCCCGCAGCGCGGCGGTCAGGTCCGGCCCGTCGGTCCCGATCGCCGCGTCCGCGCCGAGCGACAGCGCCAGCTCGCGCTTCTCGGCCGACGACGCGGTCGCGATCACCCGGCCGGCGCCCCAGGCCCGGGCCAGCTGCACGGCGAGCGTGCCGACGCCCCCGGCCGCGGCGTGCACGACCACGGACTCGCCCTCGACCAGGTGCGCGCACGTGCGCAGCGCGTGCCAGGCGGTGAGCCCCTGCAGCACCACCGCGAGCGCCGCGCCGTCGCTCACCCCGGTCGGCACCGGCCAGGTCAGCGCCGGCGCGGCCAGCACCCGCTGCGCGTACCCGCCGCTGCCCAGCAGCCCGACCACCCGGCTGCCGTCCGGCGCCGTGCCGACGAACTCGGCCCCGGGCACCAGCGGCAGCGTCTGCTTCGCCAGGTAGGAGTCCTCGGTCTGGTGGGTGTCGGCGTAGTTGACGCCCGCGGCGGTCACCTCGTGCAGCACCAGCCCCTCGCCCGGCTCCGGGTCCGGCAGCTCGACGAGGCGCAGCACCTCGGGACCACCGAACTCGGTGATCTGGATGGCGCGCACAGCTGGACTATAGGGTCACCGCTCGTGAGTCGATCCGTGCTCGTCACCGGTGGCAACCGCGGCATCGGGCTGGCCGTCGCGCGGGCCTTCGCCGCGCAGGGGGACCGCGTCGCGGTGACCCACCGGGGCAGCGGCGCCCCGGACGGGCTCCTCGGCGTCGAGTGCGACGTCACCGACTCCGCCGCGGTGGACGCGGCGTTCACCGCGGTCGAGGCCGAGCACGGACCGGTCGAGGTGCTGGTCTCCAACGCCGGCATGACGGACGACACGCTCCTGCTGCGGATGAGCGAGGAGCAGTTCACCCGGGTCGTCGACGCGAACCTGACCGGCGCCTACCGGGTGGCCAGGCGGGCGGCCGGGAGGATGCTGCGGGCCCGCGCCGGCCGGATGATCTTCGTCTCCAGCGTGGTCGCGCTGACCGGCAGTGCCGGACAGGTCAACTACGCGGCCAGCAAGGCCGGTCTGATCGGGCTGGCCCGCTCGCTCGCCCGCGAGCTCGGCTCCCGCGGCATCACCGCCAACGTGGTGACCCCGGGCTTCGTGGAGACCGACATGACCGCGCAGATCCCGGCGGAGCGCCGCGCCGAGATCCTGGCCGGGATGCCGCTCGGCCGGTACGGGACCGCCGACGAGGTCGCCGGGGCCATCACGTTCCTCGCCTCGGACGCGGGCGCGTACATCACCGGCGCGGTGGTTCCGGTGGACGGCGGACTCGGAATGGGACACTGAATGGGGCGCTCCTGATGGGCATTCTCGACGGTAAGCGGCTGCTGGTCACCGGGGTCATCACGGACGCGTCCATCGCCTGGTCGGTGGCGAAGGTCGCCCAGCAGGAGGGCGCCGACGTGGTGCTCACCGGCTACGGGCGGCTCTCGCTCGTGCAGCGGGTGGCGGCGAAGCTGCCGAAGCCGGCGCCGGTCGTCGAGCTCGACGTGACCAGCCCGCAGGACATGGCGGCGCTGCCGGACCGGGTCCGCGAGCACGTCGACGGCGTGGACGGCGTGCTGCACTCGGTCGGCTTCGCGCCGGCGTCCGCGCTCGGCGGGAACTTCCTGTCCACCCCGTGGGAGGACGTGGCCACGGCGGTGCACGTCTCGACGTACTCGCTGCCGGCACTGGCGAAGGCGGCGCTGCCGCTGCTGCCCGAGCGGGGCGGCTCGATCGTCGGGCTCACCTTCGACGCGGGGGTCTCCTGGCCGGCGTACGACTGGATGGGGGTGGCGAAGGCGGGGATGGAGTCGGCGGCGCGCTACCTGGCGCGCGAGCTGGGCCCGCGCGGGACCCGGGTCAACCTGGTGGCCGCCGGTCCACTTCGGACGATGGCCGCGCGCAGCATCCCCGGCTTCTCCCTGTTCGAGGACGTGTGGTCGCAGCGGGCACCGCTCGGCTGGGAGATCGGCGACCCGGAGCCGGTGGCGCGCTCCTGCGTCGCGCTGCTGTCGGACTGGTTCCCGGTCACCACCGGCGAGATCGTGCACGCCGACGGCGGCTTCCACGCGACCGGCGTGTGAGGGCGCGGTCCGGCACGATGGGCGGGTGAGCGACGGACCGTACGACGCGCTGCTGCTGCTGTCCTTCGGCGGCCCGGAGCGGCCGGACGACGTGCTGCCGTTCCTGGAGAACGTGGTGCGCGGCCGGGGGGTCCCCCGGCAGCGCCTGCTCGCGGTCGCGGAGCACTACCGGCACTTCGGCGGGGTGTCGCCGATCAACGCGCAGAACCGGGCGCTGCTGGCCGCGATCCGGGCCGAGCTGGGCGCGCACGGGCCGGACCTGCCGGTCTACTGGGGCAACCGCAACTGGCACCCGCTGGTCGCCGACACCGTCGCGACCATGCGGGACGACGGTGTCCGGCGGGCGCTGGTCTTCGTGACCAGCGCCTACACGTCGTACTCGGGGTGCCGGCAGTACCAGGACGACCTGGCCGGCGCGCGGGCCAAGGTCGGGGCCGGCGCGCCGGAGCTGGACAAGCTGCGGCACTACTTCAACCACCCCGGCTTCGTGGCGCCGAACGCGGACGCGGTCCGGGCCGCGCTGGCGACGCTGCCGGACCCGGACGCCGCGCGGCTGGTCTTCACCGCGCACTCCATCCCGGCCTCGATGGAGGCGGCCAGCGGTCCCGGCGGGCACCTCTACTCCACCCAGCTGCGGGAGGCGTCCCGGCTGGTCGCGGAGGCGGTGCGCGGGCCGCGGGCCGCCTTCGACCTGGTCTGGCAGAGCCGCAGCGGCCCGCCGGCGGTGCCGTGGCTGGAGCCGGACGTCAACGACCACCTGGCGACGCTGGCCGACCGCGGGGTCACCGCGGTCGTGGTGTCGCCGGTCGGCTTCGTCAGCGACCACATCGAGGTGCTCTGGGACCTGGACGAGGAGGCGGCCGCGACCGCCGGCAAGCTCGGCCTCGGCTTCGCCCGGGCGGCGACCGTCGGCACCGACCCGCGCTTCGTCACCATGGTCCGCCGGCTGGTGACCGAGCGCCTGGACCCGGGCGCGGACAGGCTGGCACTCGGCTCGCTGGGGCCGGGCCACGACCGGTGCCCGGTCGGCTGCTGCCCCGCCCCCCGCCGCCCGGCGTGACCCCTCTCGGCGCAGGGTCCGGCCGGGAAGGCGATCACGTTCGCCAAGCGGGAGACCGGAGAAGGGTCCCGATCATGGTCGCCGGGTTGGCAAACCTGATCGTCGAGCGGCCCAGAGCGGGCGGCGCGGCGGGTGGGCCAGCGGCGGGGCCGGTCAGCGGTGGCGGGACGGGACCGCGTTGTACGCCGCGAGGCGGGCCCGGCGCAGCACCGTCTCAAGTGGACGGAGCGCGTCGTCGCGGGCGCGGGCCTCGGCCCCGGTCACGGAGCCGCCGGGGGCGTCGGCCCGGGCCAGGTCGAGCACGGCGGCGAGCCGGTCGGCCTGAGCCAGCAGCCGGACCGCGCGGCCGTCGTGGCGGGGCGGGAGGTCCGGGGTCAGGCCGCGGCGGACCCGGGCCAGCTCGCCGGCCACCTCGGGCCGCCAGCTCGCCACGTCCAGTGCGGCGAGCGCCGACGCGGCGTCGCGGGTGGCGGCGGTCAGGTCGTGCTCGGCCTCGGCGACCGTGACCGGGTCCGGCGCTGGCCCGCCGATCTCGTACGCGGTCCACAGCACGCACCTGGTCCGGCTGCCCGGCGTCGAGCCGTGCTCGGTCACCCGCGGCACCAGGCCGACGCCGTGCCCGACGACGGCCTCGCCGGCCGCGAGCGCGGCGGCGGTGAAGGCGCCGGGGCCGGGCAGGCCGCGCGGATCGCCGGGCACCGGGAGGACGGCGCTGACCCCGCCGGGCGAGCGCTCCCGCAGCACCGGCAGCACCCAGCCGAGCGGCGCCGTGCCGTCCTGGTCGGAGTCCTCGGGCGGGCCCGCGGGCCGGGGGCGCCCGGTCGGTCCGGGCCGCCCGGCCGGTCCGTGCCCGCCCGGCTCCGGGCGGCCGGCCGGCCCGGCGCCGCCGGCGCGGTCCGCCGGACCGGACCGGCCGAGCGGCCGTCCGGTCACCCGGTGCGGCTCGTCGTCGCCGGTCACCCGCATGACGACATCGTCGTACGCCGCGTCGCCGGCCAGCCATGCCGACGCCCAGGCGGCGAACACCCCGGAGCGGATCCTCACCGGTGCCACCCTACGTGGTCGGAGCGACACGACCGCCGGTGCCGGCCGGCTGGCCGACCGCGGTGCGCGGTCAGCTCGGCGCGGCGGTCGGGTGCGGTGCCGGCACCCGGGTAGCGTCGATCGCCGTGCGCAGCAGGGACTACGGCTCGGACGTCCTGGCGGGGGAGTGGCGGAGGCGAGCGGTCGTGCCCGAGGTGCCGGCGGACCGCGGCCTCGTGGTCGAGGTCGCCGGCGACGGCTTCTGCGGCGCGGTGGTCGAGTGCGCGAAGGACGCGGTGACGCTGGAGGACCGCCGCGGCCGGCGCCGGCTGTTCCCGCTGGCCGTGGCCGGCTTCCGGCTCGACGGGCAGCCGGTCACGCTGACCCGGCCGCGGCCCGCGACGCCGCAGCCGCGCCGCCCCGGCCGGACCGCCTCCGGCTCGCGCGCCGTCCCGGACGGGCCGGCGCGGGTCGCCCGGGGCAGCCGGATCTGGGTCGAGGGCCGGCACGACGCGGCGCTGGTCGAGCGGGTCTGGGGCGACGACCTGCGGGTCGAGGCGGTCGTGGTCGAGCCGCTGGACGGCATCGACGAGCTGGTCGCCCTGGTCGGGGCGTTCCGGCCGGGGCCGGCCCGGCGGCTCGGCGTGCTGGTCGACCACCTGGTGCCCGGCAGCAAGGAGAGCCGGATCGTCGCGGCGGTCACCGATGTGCACGTGCTGGTCGCCGGCCACCCGTACGTCGACGTCTGGCAGGCGGTGAAGCCGGCCGCGCTGGGCATCCCCGGCTGGCCCGCGGTGCCGCCGGGGCTGGACTGGAAGGACGGGGTCTGCCGGGCGCTGGGCTGGTCCGACCCGCGGGACGGCTGGCGCCGGGTGCTGGCCGCGGTGGACTCGTACGCCGACCTCGAGGTGCCGCTGCTGCGCGCCGTGGAGGAGCTCATCGACTTCGTCACGAGCTGATCACCGCCCGCTCCGCGACCCGGACATGCGTGGCAGAATGGACTCGTGCCCGCGTGGTTGATCTGGCTGATCGCCGCCGGCGTGCTGGCCATCGCCGAGGCGCTCTCGCTCGACCTCTTCCTGATCATGCTGGCCGGGGCGGCCCTGGCCACCGCCGGGGTGGCCGCGCTCGGCGCGCCGGTGGTGCTGCAGGTCGGCGTCTTCGCGATCACCGCGCTCGGCCTGGTCGCGGTGGTCCGCCCGCTGGCCCACCGGCGACTGCGGCAGGAGCTGCCCAGCGGCGAGCGGACCGGGATCGAGGCGCTGAAGGGCCGCAACGCGGTGGTGGTGCGGACCGTCGACCAGCACGGCGGCCGGGTGAAGCTGGCCGGCGAGGAGTGGTCGGCCGAGGCGTACGACCCGACGCAGGTCCTGCCGGTGGGCTCGACCGTGCAGGTGATGGACATCCGCGGCGCCACCGCTGTGGTGTGGTCGCACACGTGAGCCGGTCGGAGACCCGGGCCACCCGCCCGCCCCGCCGGTGCCCGATAAGCGCTTTGGAGACCTCATGGAAGCCGGTCTGATCGTCGCCCTCGTCGTCATCGCGCTGGTGGTCGTCATCCTGGTCCGCAGCATCCGGATCATCCCGCAGGCCAGGGCCGGCGTGGTGGAGCGGCTGGGCAGCTACTCGCGCACCCTGCTCCCGGGCCCGCACGTGCTGATCCCGTTCGTGGACCGGGTCCGGGCGATGATCGACATGCGCGAGCAGGTGGTCTCCTTCCCCCCGCAGCCGGTGATCACCGCCGACAACCTGACCGTGAACATCGACACGGTCATCTACTTCCAGGTCACCGACCCGCGCGCGGCCACGTACGAGATCGCGAACTACATCCAGGCCGTCGAGCAGCTGACCGTCACCACGCTGCGCAACGTGGTCGGCGCGATGAACCTGGAGGAGACGCTCACCTCCCGCGACCAGATCAACTCGAAGCTGCGCGGCGAGCTGGACGAGGCGACCGGGAAGTGGGGCATCCGGGTCGCCCGGGTGGAGCTGAAGGCGATCGACCCGCCGCCGTCCATCCAGGACGCGATGGAGAAGCAGATGCGCGCCGACCGGGACAAGCGGGCGATCATCCTGCAGGCGGAGGGCGCCCGGGAGTCCTCGATCAAGACGGCCGAGGGCCAGAAGGCGGCGCAGATCCTGTCCGCGGAGGGCGCGAAGCAGTCGGCGATCCTCGCCGCGGAGGCGGAGCGGCAGAGCCGCATCCTGCGGGCCGAGGGCGAGCGCGCGGCGCGCTACCTGGCCGCGCAGGGCCAGGCGAAGGCGATCGAGACGGTCTTCGCCTCGATCCACGCCGCCGACCCCGATCCCAAGCTGCTCGCGTACCAGTACCTGCAGACGCTGCCGCAGATCGCGCAGGGCGACGCGAACAAGCTCTGGATCATCCCGAGCGAGTTCTCCAAGGCCCTGGAGGGGCTGGCCGGCATGACCGGCGGCGGCGCCGGGGAGGGCGCGGCGGGCGCCCCCGCCAGCTGGCTGACCGAGGCCGGCAGGTCCGACGGCGGCCGGCCGCCGGTGCCGTACGAGACGCTCGACACCGAGGACTGGTTCGACTCGAAGCTGCCGCCGGCCCGGCTGCAGCCGGAGGCGGAGATCCGCGCCTCGGACCGGGACGCGGAGACCGCGGCCGCGCACCGGGGCCTGTCCTCGGACCCGCTCGCGCCCCCCGCGCCGGCGACCGGCGGGCCGGAGCCAGCCGGCCGGCCGGACGAGTCCCCGCGGGCGCTGCCGCCGTCCGCGCCGCCCCCGCCGCCGCCGTTCGCCGGCCCACCGCCGGAGCAGCACCGGGTCCCGTACGGCGATCCGGAGGACCAGCGCAACCAGGGCTACCCCGGCCAGCGCGCCGGGCCACGACCAGGGTGGCGGGCAGCTTCGCCGCAACGTCTGGGGCTGGTGTCCGTTTGGCCCGCAGGCCAGTGCTAGATCACGGGGACGGGGAGGGCGGTCAGGCGGAGGGCGCGCGCAGCCGGCCGGGGTCGAAGCCGTACGGCAGCTCCAGCCGGTGCCGGGCCATCAGCCCGACGTCGGAGAGCAGCTCCACGGTCGGGCCGTCGGCGACCACCCGGCCGTCGGACAGCACGACCGAGCGCGGGCAGAGCTGCAGCGCGTACGGCAGGTCGTGGGTGACCATCAGCACGGTGATGTCGAGGCCGGTCAGGACGTCGGCCAGCTCCCGCCGCGCGGTCGGGTCGAGGTTGCTGGACGGCTCGTCCAGCACCAGGATCTCGGGGTCCATGGACAGCACGGTGGCGACCGCCACCCGGCGCCGCTGGCCGAACGACAGGTGATGCGGCGGCCGGTCGGCGACGTCGGCCATCCCGACCTGCTCGAGCGCGCGGCGCACCCGCGCGTCGAGCTCGGCGCCGGTCACGCCGAGGTTGGCCGGTCCGAAGGCGACGTCCTCGGCGACGGTCGGCAGGAAGAGCTGGTCGTCCGGGTCCTGGAAGACGATGCCGACCCGGCGCCGGATCTCGCGCAGGCTGCTCCTGCCGAGCCTCAGGCCGCCGACCCGCACGACGCCGCTGCCGCCGTCGAGGATCCCGTTCAGGTGCAGGACCAGTGTGGTCTTGCCGGCTCCGTTCGGGCCGAGCAGCGCCACCCGCTCGCCGGTCGCCACCCGCAACGACACGTGGTGCAGCGCGGCCGACCCGTCCGGGTAGGCGAACGACAGGTCCTCGACGTCCAGCGCCGGGGTGTCCGGCGTCCGCCCGGTCGACAGGCCGGCGGGCTGCTCCTCTCCTCCGCTCGCGCTGCGAGCCCTCGCGCTCACTGCCGGAGAAATCCGCTGGTCGCGAGCACGACAGCGGCCGCGAGCGGCAGCACGAAGGCGGTGGCCCAGGACCGGGCGGCGGCCGGCGGGGTGGTCAGGCCCGGCATCGTGCCGGCGTAGCCGCGCGCCAGCATCGCCAGGTGCACCCGCTCGCCCCGCTCGTAGCAGCGGACGAACAGCGCGCCGGCGGCGTGGCCGAGCACCCGCCAGCCGCGCACGGAGCGGCCGGTGAAGCAGCGGGACTCGCGGGCGATCCGCATCCGCCGCATCTCGGCGGTGATCACGTCGGCGTAGCGGAGCATGAACGAGGCTATCTGCACCAGCCGGGACGGCAGCCGCAGCCGCTCCAGCCCGAGCAGCAGCGAGCGCTGCTCGGTGGTCGCCACCAGCAGGATGGACGCGATCACGCCGAGGGTGCCCTTGGCCAGGATGTTCCAGGCACCGAGCAGGCCCGGCTGGCTGACCGCGACGCCGAGCACCTCCACCCGCTCGCCGCGGGCTACGAAGGGCAGCAGCAGCGCGAAGGCGACGAACGGCGTCTCGATCGCGGTGCGCCGCACGACCGTCCCGAGCGGCACCCGCGCGGCCAGCGCGACGCCGGCCAGCAGCGCCGCGTACCCGGCGAAGGCCCAGAACCAGGTCCGCGGGGTCGACACGACCACCAGCACGAACGCCACCGTGGCGAGCAGCTTGCACTCCGGCGGCAGCCGGTGCACGGGGGAGTCGCGCCGGACGTAGCCGGCGTGTGCGTGCCCCGAGCTCACCGCCGGGCAGCCCGGTCCCGGCGCGGCCCGGTCCCGGCGCGGCCCCGCCTCCGGGCGGCCGGCGGGCAGTCACCGCGGCCGAAGGCGCCGCCCGGTGGGAGCGTCATGGGCCGGCGGATCCGGCGTCGGCGCGCTCGGCCGCCGCGGTGCCGTCCCGCGACGCCGGCCGCCGGCGTACGGCCAGGAAGAAGAGCAGGCCGCCGACCGCGAACGTCACCACCACGCCGATGATCCCGGACAGCCCGCCGGCGAGCCGCTCGTCCGACACGCCGCGCACCGCGTAGTCGGCGACGGGCGAGTCGGCCAGGGCGTGGTCGTCGGCGCTGTCCAGGAAGCCCTTGTCCCCGGCCACCCGCTCCAGCCCGTCCGGGCTGCCGCTGGCGTAGTAGCTGATCCCGCCGGCCAGGACGAGAGCGAGCAGGAAGCCGACCAGCAGCAGGCCCCGGGTCCGGGTCATGACGCCACCGCCGTCCCGATCGCCGCGGACCGCCGGGCGGCGACCAGGTCGCGGGCGCCGTAGACCAGGTCGGGCCGGACGGCGAGCACGCTGCCGACCACCAGCGCGGTGATCATCGCCTCGCCGATCCCGATCAGGCCGTGCACGCCTATCATCGCCGCGGCCAGGGTGCCCAGCGGGACGTCGGTGGTGCCGCCGAGCGCGTAGAGACAGGTGAAGACAAGCGCGGCGGCCGGCACCGAGACCAGCGCCGCGACGAAGGACGCCGGCACCACCGAGGCGGGCACCTTCGGCAGCAGCCACAGCACGCCGCGGAAGACCACCCACGCGACCAGAGTCGCCGTCACCGCCATGCAGGTGACGTTGACCCCGTACGCGGTCAGGCCGCCGTCGGCGAAGAACAGCTGCACCAGCAGCACCACGCTGATGCATAACACGCCGGTCCACGGACCGACCAGTACGGCGGCGAGAGCGCCACCGAGCAGGTGGCCGCTGGTGCCGGAGGCGACCGGGAAGTTGAGCATCTGGACGGCGAAGATGAACGCGGCCACCAGGCCGGCGAGCGGGGCGGCCCGCTCGTCGCCGAGCTCGCGCCGGCTGCCGCGCAGCGCGGCGCCGATGGCGACCGCCGCGACGACGCCGGCACCGATCGAGACCGGAGCGTCGATGAACCCGTCTGGCACGTGCACGGCGTCCTCCTGCGGCGACTCGCGCGGGGATGAGGTGTAACGGCCGAACTGCGACTCGAACGGTACACGTTCGGCGCACAGGGGCGCTTGGGTTCCCGGAGCACCGGGTACATGTCCGGCGTGCGAACGAAGAACGAACAGTCGGCGTCGCCGGATGCCGAGGACGAGCGGGGCGAGAGCGAGGCCGAGCGGCTCGACCGCAACTACGGCGAGCTGCTGCAGGAGCTGCGCGTCACCCAGACCGGCGTGCAGATCCTGTTCGCCTTCCTGCTCACGCTCGCCTTCACCCAGCGCTTCGCGCAGATCACCTCGTTCCAGCGCGGGACGTACGTGGTCACCCTGCTGTTCGCCGCCGGCGCCGCCGCGCTGCTGATCGGGCCGGTGTCCTTCCACCGGCATCGTCTTCCGGCACGACCAGAAGGACGACGCTGGTCTTCACCGCCAACCGGATGGCGCTCGGCGGCCTGGCCTTCCTGCTGGTCGCGCTCGTCGGGCGCCGTGCTGCTGATCCTGGACGTGACGCTCGGCCGCGGCCCGGCGCTGTGGTACTGACCGGACTGGTGACCGCCTGCTTCGTGCTGCTGTGGGTGGTCGTCCCGCTGGTCAGTCCGGAGCCGGGAGGAGTCCGGGTCCGGCTGAGGAGCGAGGCTGACACCCGGGTCCGGCGCCCGGTCAGGGATGCAGCACCGTCACGCTCTCCAGCGCCGCCGCCACCTCGGCCCGGCGGACCCGGACCGGGTAGCTGTCGTTCGTCAGGTACGCCGGCAGCAGGTCGAGGTAGTGCCGGTCGGTCGGCAGCGCCGACGTCCCGCCGGGCAGCGAGCTGCGCCCGACCGGGCCACGGCCGGTGAGCACGCCGACGTAGCGGCGGGCCGGCCCGGAGCCGAAGGTGAACCCGTCCGCCGAGTCGCCCCGCGGGTCGTGCGCGGCCGCGTCCACCGTGCCGTAGCCGCCGTCCACCGGCACCCCGGCCAGCCCGGCCAGCGGCGCCGGGAACCGGCCGAACGCCGGCGGCGCCGAGAACGGCCCGCCCAGCGGCGAGTCCAGCGTCAGCCGGTGCAGCCTGCCCCAGCGGTAGTCGGCCAGCCGGGTGGAGCCGCCGAAGGCGGCGGCGAACTCGGCGCCCGCCAGCCGGTCCAGGCCGGCCCGCACCGCCCGCAGCACCGCCAGCGCCTGCCGGTCGCCCGGGTCCGCGACTCCCGGGGCGGCGAAGAAGTCCACCCCGGAGGCCGACGGCACCCCGGACAGCGCCCGCTTCAGCGCCGTCAGCGCGCGCTGCCCGTCCACCGTCGGCAGCCGGTAGCGGGCCGCGGTGGCATCCACAGTGGACGCGATGAACCGGCTGCGCCAGACGGCGTAGAGGGTGGCGGCGACGCTGGTGGCCTGCTCCCGCCGGGACGGCGCGGCCAGCCGACCGTCCACATCGGACGCGTCGTAGCCCTCGGCGATCCCGGTGGGGGTCGACCGGTCCCACAGCGAGAGCCGCACGACCGCCTCGAGGACCTTCGGGTCGCGGGCCAGCGCCCGCAGCTCGGGGGTGTCCGACCCCGCCGCCCGCCGCAGCGCCGCACCGATCCGCGGGGTGAAGAACTCCGCGTCCAGCAGCACCGTGTCCGCCTGGAGGCGCGCCATGTCCGCGGCGTCGACGTCGCCGCGGCGCAGCGCCGCGCGCAGTGCCTCGGTGATGCGGCCGGCCCGCAGCCCGTCGTAGCCGGCGTTGAGGTAGAAGATGCCGCCGCCCGGCCGGAGCTGGTCGAGCGGGTCGTTGTCCAGCGTGGCGCCGGTCGGGTCGTTGTTGGCGTTGACGAACCAGCCGGCCGGCGGGTCGAGCAGCTGCGGCATCTCGGCCGGCGGCAGGATCTCGTACGGCAGCGCCTGCGCCCGGTAGCGGGTGGACGCCGGCAGCCACTCGTTGCCACCCTGCCCGTTGCGGACCAGGTACGGCGGGAGGCCGTCGACCCGGCCGGCCTGCAGGTCCTCGCGCAGCGGCAGCTCGCCGCTGGTGAAGTACGCGATGTGCCCGGCGCGGTCGGCGTAGGACCAGTTCTGCGAGCCGACGTCGAAGCTGGCCAGCCCGCGGCGGAAGCCGGCGAGGTCGCGCGCCTCCAGCCACTGCAGGAAGGCGTCCAGCTCCTGGGTGGGGGAGTAGCCGGCGTACTGCACCGACAGCGCGGTGCCGGCGGCGGCGTCGAGCTGGACGATCGGGCCGTTGTTGCGCCGCGGCACGATCAGGGTCGCCGGCGGGATGCCGTTGCCGGGCGGCACCACCCCGATCGTGTCCGGCTGCCCGTCGCCGACCCCGTTCGCCCGGAAGACCTCGGGCACCGCGAGCACCGGCTCCGGCTGTCCCCTGTAGACGGTGGCGAGCCCGCTGGGCGAGGCCGGGTCCGGACGGACCGCCTCCAGGTAGGTGTCGGTCACGTCCATCGGGTTGGTGGTCGAACCCCAGGCGATCCACCGGTTGGCGCCCTGGGCGAAGCCGGGCACGCCGGCGAAGCCCTCGCCGGCGGCGTCCAGGCCCGGCGCGCGCAGGTGGACCGGGTAGAAGATCGACGGGTTGTCCAGCCCGAGGTGCGGGTCGTTGGCGAGGATCGGCCGGCCGTCCGTCGTGTGCCGGCCGGCCACCGCCCACTCGTTCGACCCGGTCGCGTGCTCGCGCCGCTGCAGCAGCTGCCGGAGCACCGGCACCGCGCCGGCGGCGGCGCGGTAGCGACCCGCGAGCCGGGCGGCGGCGGCCAGCCGGGCCCGGCCGGCACCGGTCAGCACGGCGGTGGCCGGCCCGTCGCGCGGGGGCGTGCCGGTCGCGTCCGGGATCGTCGAGGCGGGGCTGAACGGCGCGTGCGCGACCAGGTCGGTCAGGTAGAGCGCGCGGCCGTCGAAGCCGTTCGCCGCGCCGGCCGCCACGTACGCCTGCAGCTCGGTGGTGGCCTCCGTGTCGAGGTCGAAGGAGAGCTGGAACGCGACCAGCTTGCCGATCGCGATGGTGTCCACCGGGGTCCAGGGCGCGACCGAGGTGAGCTCCAGCGCGCCGTACTCCGGCGGCAGCCCGCCACCCGCGCGGATCCGCGCGTTCACGCCCTCGGTGTACGCGGTGACCGCGGCCCGCAGCCGCGGCGTCGCGGCCGCCCAGGACCGCTCGGCGGCCCGGCGCAGGCCGAGCGTGCGCAGCTGGACGTCGCTGGGCAGCGCAGCCGGGCCGAGCAGCTCGGCGAGCGTGCCGGACGCGGTGCGGCGCAGGGTGTCCTGCTGGAAGAGCCGGTCGGTGCCGTGCACCCAGCCCTGCGCGAACCACAGGTCGTGCCTGGTGCTCGCGTCCAGGTGCGCGACGCCGTCGGTGGTCCGCCGCACCGTGACCGGCGCGTCGAGACCGGGTGCGGTCACGGTGGTGCCGGCCGGCGGTGCGGCCGCGGCGCCGGGCGGCGACGCGGCGGCCAGCGGCAGGACTGTGGCGGCGAGGACGATCGCGAGCGCGCGGGGGAGCGGCCGCGGGGACGGACGGCGCACGAAGCCTCCTCATCGAGGCGGAGAGCGGGCGACGGGTCAGCCGGGCAGGACGGGGAGATCCGGCGCTGGCCGGGGTGAGCGTGGCACGGGACACGGGTGTCGAGGAAGAGTCGAAAGTGCAACACTCGCGATCCGTGCGGATCGGCAGCTACGTCGCCGTCGGCGACAGCTTCAGCGAAGGGCTCGACGACCCCTACCCGGACCCGGAGCGCGGCTTCCGCGGCTGGGCCGACCTGGTCGCCGGGCGGCTCGCGGCCGACGACTCCGGCTTCCGCTACGCCAACCTCGCGCTGCGCGGCCGGCTGCTCGGCGAGATCGTGGCCGAGCAGGTGCCCGTCGCGCAGCGGCTGCGGCCCGAGCTGGTCAGCTTCGCCGGCGGCGGCAACGACGTGCTGCGCCGGAACTTCGACCCGGTCGGCACCGAGCGGCTGCTGGCGGAGGCGGTCGGCCGGCTGGCCGCGACCGGCGCGACCGTCCTGGTCTTCACCGGGGCGGACGTCACGCCCAGGATGCCCGGCACCGCCCGGCTGCGGCCGCGGATCGCCGAGGTCAACGCCGCGGTACGGCGGGTGGCGGCGGCGCACGGGGCGCTGCTGGCCGACCTGGACGCCGACCGCGGCCTGGACGACCCCCGGCTGTGGGGCGACGACCGGCTGCATCTGGGCCCGGCCGGTCACCGGCGGGTCGCCGCGCACGCGCTGGAGGCGCTCGGCCTGCCGGCCGACGAGGCGTGGCGGGCACCGCTCCCGGCCGCCGTCCCGGTGCCGTGGGTGCGGGCGCGGCAGGGCGACCTGCGCTGGGCCCGCCGGCACGTCGCGCCGTGGCTGCAGCGCCGGCTGACCGGCCGCTCGTCCGCGGACGGGCTCGTCCCCAAGCGCCCGGAGCTGGCGCCCTTCTGACCGCCCGGCGATGGCCGGTCGCGGAGCGCGCCCCGCGGCCCGCCTCGCGCCCAGCCGTGTCCGGGATCCGGCTCGCTATGCCAAGCCGCCGGGTCCCCGCCCCCGGCGGGGCTCGGTGGAAGCGCCCGGTGATCGACTGGACCGGCCGCAGGAGCGCTCGCCCGGGGTCCGGGGCCGCCCCCGGAGAACTACAGGTCGTCGAGCTGGACGTCGGTGGCGCGGACGAAGGCGATCCGGTCGCCGAAGCCGACCGGCAGGTAGTCACCCGTCGCGGCCCGCACCCCGGTGGTGTCGAGCAGCACGTACGACTGGCCGGCGAGTGCCCGCTCCGGCAACGGCAGCGGCGCCGCGCGGTCGACCGACCCGAAGACCGGCACGCCGTCGCGACCGGGCACCGGGGTGACCCGCTCCTGGTCGCCGGGCAGCGTCAGCCGACCGGCCGGGTCGCGGAACCAGGCCGCCCGCCCGCCGTACCAGACCGCGGTCCAGTCGGCCCACCGCCCGGCCACCGCGAGGGACCGCCCGACCACCGGCCGGGCCGGCAGCGTCGCCGCGGCGTCGGCCGGCTCCGCGCGCAGCACGAGACCGGGCGCGGCCACCGTCACCACCCGGTCGGCCCGGAAGGCCCGCGCCCGCAGCGGCGCGCCGGCACCGGCGAGCACCCGGCCCCAGTCCCAGGCCGCGTCCAGCCCGATCGGCGCGCCGGTGACCTCGCCGGCGTCCAGCACGTGCGCGCGGTCCAGCGGCAACCCCCGCCCGCGCAGCCAGCGCAGCAACCGGCTGACCGACCGGTACGCCGCCGGCGTCGGCCCGGACCGGCCGCGCTCCACCGCGATGCCGACCGAGGCGGCGTTCACGGTCGGGTTGCCGGCGTGCCAGGCGACGTCCTGCAGCCGGACCGTCTGGGTGACCGCCCCGTCGGCCGCGCGGACGACGTAGTGGGCGCTCCAGCCGGCGCTGAGCTGCTGCGCCGCGACCACCGTGCCGGTGTAGCCGGCCGGCGCGTCCGACACGACGACCGCACGGGCCGCGGCGGCCGCGGACCGGTCCGCCGGCTGGTAGCCGGCGGCCGGAACGAAACGGCAGCTCAGGCCGGCCGGACACTGGGCGCCGCCGGCGCCGCCCGGTGCCGCCGGCAGCACCGCGTCCGGGCGGGCCGGCAGCGAGAAGCGCTGCGCACTGACCACCCCGGCCGGCACCCCGGACCGGAGCAGGGCGAAGACGTCGTCGGCGAAGGCCCGGCCGGTCATCGCGTCGCCGCCGGTGCCGTACCGGGCGACCGCGCCGTACCAGCCGGTCAGCCGCCCGGGCAGCGGGCCGCCGGCAGCCTGCCGCGCGTACGTCCGGAGCAGGGCCGCGGCGCCGCGCGCGTTCTCGGCCGGGTCGGTCCGGACCCGCTCGGCCGGCGTCCTGAGCAGGGTCGCCGCGGTGCCGAGGGTCCTGGCCGCCGGGTCGCGCCCGGCGGCCGGCCGGGCGCCGGTGCCGCGGCCGTCCAGCCGGGAGGGCCCGTCGGTGAGCCGGAACAGGCCGTGGCCGCCGTCGATGCCGGTGTCGGCGGTCGCGCCCCAGCCGGTCAGCGCGGCGGACACGGCGACCAGCAGCGGCTGCGGCACCCCGAACTCCGCGGCGGCGGCGGCGATCTCCTGCTGCCGCTCGTCCGAGACGGTCGGCACCGACCCGGTGGCCGGGCCGGCGCCGGCGACGCCGGATGCCAGCAGCAGCGTCCCGACGATCCCGGTGGTCACCGGCGCGGCCGCCCGCCGCAGCATCCTGCGCACCGACCCGTCCCTCCCGCTGCTGCTCCGACGACCGGGGAAGCGTGCTGGGTCGGGCGGTCGGGCGCAAGTCCGCGACCGTGCGGTCAGCCGGTGCCGGCCCCCGCGGTGCCGGCGTCCGTGCCCGCGCTGGCGCCGGCCGTGCCGGTGCCGGTGCCGGTCACGCCGGCGTCGCCGGTGCCGACCTCGTCGGTCCCGGCGGGCACCGACTCGGTCGGTGACGCCGTGGGCTCGGGGGTGGGGGTCGGCGGGGGGGTGGTGGCTGGCGCGGTCGTCACCGGTGGGTTGGTCGGCGACCCGGGCGGCGCGGCGGTCGACGTCGGCTTCCCGGTCGCCGGGCCCGGGGTGCGGGCGCCGGTCGCGGACGCCGGGACGCTCGGCGCCGCAGCGGCCGGCGGCCTGGCGGTCCGCGTCTCGGTCCGGTAGGTGACCTCGCCGTTCGGCCCGACGACCTTGACCACGGTGACGACCGAGGGCTCGGCCGGGCCGGTCAGCGGCGGCGCGCTCGGCGCCACCACCGGCTTCGGGTTGACCGTCGCCTGCTGGCGGCTGGCCATGCCCACCGTCACGCCGCCGATCAGCGCGACGCAGGCCGCCGCGGTCAGCGCCGCCGCCCAGCCGGGGCGCGCGCCGGGCGGGCGGCGGACGACCCCGGCGTCCAGGTCGGCGTGCTGGTCGTCGATCGCCACGTGCCCGAGCTCGTGCTCGATGACCGCGGCCACCTCGCGCTCGGACAGCACCCGGTTGACCAGGACGGTGCGCTCCTCAGGCACCCAGAGCCCGTCGGCTCCGTCGAGGTCCGCGAAGCAGATCGTCACGCCGCGCTCGGCCGCCAGTCTCAGCAGAGACGGATCGACCACGGAACCCCCGGGGGTGCTCAGGGTGGGCAGCGAGGAAACGCGCGGACAGGATGCGCCCGCCTACGAAACCACACCCCGGGCCCGCCACCAAGCCCTGCGGACCGAGCGGCGGAAGGTGGCTCCGACCGGCTCAGTGCGGCGGCTCGTCCGGGTCCGCCAGGTACACGACCGGCTGGCCGGAGCGGGCCGCCTCCTCCCGGGCGAGCCGGGCTTGCTCCCGGACCCGTGCCTGCTGCTCGCGGGTCAGCTTGGCGCCGCCGAACGCGGCGTAGCGCAGCGGCTCGGCGGTCTCCTCCTCCGCCGCGGCGGCCGGCGCGGCGTTCTGCGCGCGCAGGAACGTCGCGAAGCCCTCGAGCTGTCGCACCTGCTCCGCCGTCAACCCGTCCGTCGAGAGCCCGATCCGCACCGGGGCGGGCGGCTCGGGCGCGTCCTGCAGCTCCGCTTCCTCCAGGCTGAGGTAGCCGGCGGCGACGATCAGCTCCAGCATCGGCACCCGGAGCACGGGACGCACCCGGCGCAGGTTGGGCACGTCGGGCTGGTTCAGCCCGCGCAGCCAGCGGGACACCATGGACTCGGCGAGGCCGCTGCGGCGGGCCAGCTCGGCCTGGGTCAGGCCGGCGCTGCGCATGGCCGACTCCAGGTACGCGGCCCAGTCGCGCCCGGACGCAGAGCGGATGTGTCGGACGATGGCTCGGCTCTCCCTCGGCCCGCTGCTGGGCCCTTCGGTCCCGCCCGTGGCGGCACCCGACTGAACTACCCCGGCTGTGCGTCCCCCGTACCGCGTGCTGGCCATTGTGGCGCGAATTGCTTGCGCGCGCATCCCCCTATAGCTAGTCTTCCATGCGTGCAAGCAAGGTAGCCGCGAGGCTGCCGCTCGGCTCCGGGGACGCGACCACCCCCGGGCCGGGCGGCGCCGGCGGTCCGGGAGCCCCGCACCGACACGGCCGACGGGCCGTGGGGGGTCCACCCGCCGGCGCCATGCTCCTCGGACCCTGAGGGGAGGTTCGAGTAGCGCACACCGACCGCCCCCGCCCTCTCGGCATCCGTGACCTCCGAGTGGGTGGGGGCGGTCCGCTGTCCCCACCCGGCCCGCTGCGGGTCCACCGACCGGGTTTACTGGACCGGTGACGCGCGTCGACCCGGCCGATGCGACGCCGGCCGCCGAGCCGCTCCCGCAGCCGCAGGTCGCCGGCACACCGGCCCGGCGGCGGCTGCTGCGGACCGAGATCCTGCTCGTCCTCGCCGTCTCCGTCGGCGCCTCGGCGGTCTACGCCGGCCTGTCGCTGGCGCGCCGGCTGCTCGCGCCGGTCCCGCTGTCGCAGTCCCAGGCCACCCTGAACACCTCGTACGCGCCGGACCAGCCGTGGCTCGACCTGGCCTTCCAGCTCGCCGGGATCGCCTTCGGGGTGGTCCCGGCGTTGCTGGCGCTGCACCTGCTGGCCCGCGACGGGGTGCCGGCCCGGGCGCTCGGCGTGGACGCCCGCCGCCCCGGCGGGGACCTCGCCCGCGGCGCGCTGCTGGCCGCCGTGGTCGGCGTGCCCGGCCTGCTGCTCTACCTGGGGGCCTACCAGCTCGGCATCTCGGCGACGATCGTGCCGTCGGCGCTGCCCGACGTGTGGTGGCGGATCCCGGTGCTGGTGCTGTCCGCGGCGATGAACGCGACGCTGGAAGAGGTCGTGATCGTCGGCTACCTGCTCACCCGGCTGCGGCAGCTCGGCTGGGACGCCCGCTGGGCGGTGCTGGCGACCGCGCTGCTGCGCGGGTCGTACCACCTCTACCAGGGCATCGGTGCCTTCGCCGGCAACGCGGTGATGGGGCTGCTGTTCGGCTGGTTCTTCCTGCGGACCCGCCGGCTGATGCCGCTGATCGTCGCGCACACGCTGCTCGACGTGGCGGCCTTCGTCGGCTACACGGCGCTGGCCGACCGGGTGTCCTGGCTGCCCTGACCGACGCCGCTCGTCCGGGGCGGCGCACCCCTGGGGTGATCAGCCCTGGTCCGGGCCCGGCGGCTCGGCGTGCCGACCGCGCCGGACGCCGTCCCGGTAGCTGGACAGCCGGCCGCGCACCTCCTGCGGTGACCGGGTCGGCGCGCCGTTGGGCGCGGCGTCGCCGTTGGCGGTGCCGGGCACGTAGAGCGCCTGCGGCTTGCGCTTGGGCAGGCCCGCGGTGGTGGTGCCGGCGGTGGTCGGCTCGGCCAGCCGGGCGGCGGCCCGCCAGCCGTCGTCGGCCGCCGTCTGCCAGGACGGCGGGGCGGAGGACTCGTCGCGCCGGGTGAACCACTCGGACTGCAGGTCCTCGAAGATCGACAACCGGACGTCGTCGGCGC
The DNA here is from genome assembly GCA_963785005.1 of uncultured Actinomycetota bacterium. Taxonomy (GTDB): domain Bacteria; phylum Actinomycetota; class Actinomycetes; order Mycobacteriales; family CADCTP01; genus CADCTP01. Next base: position 127,032 of record CAWATS010000007.1, on the reverse strand, counting down.
TGCCGGGCGGGGCCGGCGGCAGCGCGTCGGGCGGGAGGTCGCGCAGCTCGTCGCGGCCGCGGCGGGGCAGGCCGCCGCCGCGCGGCTCGAACGAGCCCGCACCGGCACCGCCCCCCCGCAGCGGTTCCGGCCGCCGGCCCGGCAGCTCCGCGGAGCTGAGCGAGCGGACCCCCAGGTCCGGCGAGGTCGGGTACGGCACGTTCAGGTCCGGCGGGGTGGTCGGGGTACGGCCCGGCGGCTCGGGGGCCGGGCGCAGCCGCCGGCGGTCGGCGGGCAGCCCGGGCGGGGGGAGCGGACCGGGGCTGCCGTTGCGGCCGGCGTCGCCCGCTCCGTTGCGGTACGCGGCGGGGCGGTCCAGCCCCTCGCCGCCGCGCCGGCCGTGCCCGTCGCCGGGAGCGCCGCACGCGCGGTCGGCCCACAGGTCGCGGCCGTAGCCGGACCGGCCGGCCAGCTCGGCGGGACCGCCGTACGGGTCGGCGGGCAGGCCGCCCTCCGCGGCGAGGTCGCGGCCGTAGCCGGGCCGGCCGGCCAGCTCGGCGGGACCGCCGTACGGGTCGGCGGGCAGGCCGCCCTCCGCGGCGAGGTCGCGGCCGTAGCCGGGCCGGCCCGCCGGGTCGCCGGGACCGCCTGGACCGCCTGGACGGCCGCCGTACGGGTCGGCGGGCATCCGGTCCGCCCACGGGTCGCGGCGCGGCTCCGGTCGGGTCGCCGGCGCCGTTGCGGTACCCGTCCCGGGGCTCCGGGCGGCCCAGGGCGTCCGCCAGCGGGCCGGCGGCCGCGCCGGGCAGTGGATCCGACAGCGGGTCGGGCCGGCGGAAGGGCTCGGCGGGCTCCCGCCGACCGCCCGGGTCCAGCGGTCCGGGCAGCGCCCCGTACGGCTCCGGCGTCGCTGGCGCCGCGGGGGACACGGCCGTCACGCCGGGGACCGCCGCCGCGACCCGCCGCGCCGCCTGGCCGAGCGCGTCCAGCAGCCGCAGCACGCCGGGGTCGGCGGCCGCGCTGCGGCGCACCACGGCGGTCACCGTGCGGCGCAGCCCGGCGTCGAGCGCGGTCACGAAGCGCACCCCGTCCACCGGCGCGCGCACGGAGCTGGCCGGCACCAGCGCCACCCCGTGCCCGGCCGCCACCAGCGCCAGCGCCAGCGCGTCCTCGCCGGCGTACGCCACCACCTCCGGCTCGAAGCCGGCACCGGCCGCCGCGCGTTCCAGCGCGACCAGCGCGTCACCGCCGGGCGGCCCGCCGATCCAGCGCTCGTCCGCGAGCTCGGCCAGCCGGACGCTGGCCCCGCCGAGCCGGTGCCGGGCCGGGACCGCGACCAGGACCTGCTCGGTGAGCAGGTCCCGCCGGTCCAGCTCGCCGTCCGCCCGTCGCGGCACCGCGGCGGCGAACTCGCCCACGACCGCCATGTCCAGCCGGTCGGCGCCGAGCATGCCGGCGCGCTCGTCCGCGAGCTGCTCGACCCGCACCAGCAGCTCGGGAGCGGTGGTCCGCAGGGTGCCCAGCACGTCGGGCAGCAGTGCCCGGCCGGCCGCCGCGCCGACGCCGACCCGCAGCACGCCGGAGGCCCGGTTCGCCACCGCCGCGGCATCGGACTCGGCGGCTTCGAGCTGGACCAGCATCCGGCCGCCGTGGGCGGCGAGGCGCCGGCCGGCCGGGGTCAGCCGGTCGCCGTCGGCGAGCGACAGGCCCAGCTCCCGCTCCAGGGCGGACAGCTGCGCCGCGACGTCGGCGGCCGGCACGCCGAGTGCCCTCGCCGCCGCCGGCGGCCCCCCGTGCTCGGAGATCGCCAGCAGGACGCGGAGTCGACCCACATCGAGCATGGGTGGGAGGCTAACCGTCGCCGCGCCGGATGGGGGCACTCTGTGCCGTCCGAGCTGCCCGAGACGGCAGCTTCACTCCTGTTGCTGACCTTGCGTGAATGCCCGGCTCCTCTCCGTCCGCGAATCGGGTGAATGTCGTCACAGCCGGCTCTGGCCGGCTCCGACGTACATGGTGTCGAGGACCTCCCGGTAGCGCGCCTCGACGACGCGCCGCTTCAGCTTCAGGCTCGGCGTCAGCTCGCCCGCCTCGACGGTGAGGTCGCGGTCGAGGATCCGGAAGTCCTTGATCGTCTCCCAGCGGTTGAGGCCGGCGTTGAGCTCCTTGACGGCGGCGGCGACCACCGCGTGCACGTCGTCGCGGCGGGCCAGCGCCACCGGGTCGGTGTCGGTGACACCGCTCGCCGTCGCCCACTGGGCCAGCGCGTCCGGGTCCAGCGTCACCAGCGCGGTGCAGTAGTTGCGCCCGTCGCCGTGCACGACGAACTGGCTGGCCAGCGGGCACAGCACCGGGAAGGCGATCTCGATCGGCTGCGGCGCGACGTACTTGCCGCCCGAGGTCTTGATCAGGTCCTTCTTCCGGTCGGTGATCCGCAGCAGGTCGTCGTCGAGCCGGCCCACGTCGCCGGTGTGCAGCCAGCCGTCGGCGTCCAGCGCCTCGGCGGTCTGCTCCGGCAGCCCGTGGTAGCCGCGCATCACGCCCGGCCCGCGGACCAGCACCTCGCCGTCCGCCGCGATCCGGAACTCGGTGCCGGGCAGCGGCGGGCCGACGGTGCCGAAGCGGAAGCCGTCCGGCAGGTTCACGGCGCAGGCCGCGGACGTCTCGGTCAGCCCGTACCCCTCCAGGATCAGCAGGCCGGCGGCGTGGAACCACTCGGCGACGTCGCGGGACAGCGCCGCGCTGCCGGAGACGAAGAACCGGACCCGGCCGCCGAAGCGGCCGCGCAGCTTGGCCAGCACCAGCCGGTCGGCCAGGGCGTGCTGGACCCGCAGCCCGGCGCCCGGGCGGCGGCGCTGCTGCTGCAGCGCGGAGACCCGGCGCCCGACCCCGAACGCCCAGCCGAAGAGCTTGGCCTTGATCCCGCCCTCGGCCGCGACCGTGCCCACCACCCGGTTGTGCACCTTCTCGAAGATGCGCGGGGCGCCGGCCATGAACGTCGGCCGGACCACGGCGAGGTTGTCGACGATCTTGTCGATCCGGCCGTCCACCGCGCTGGCGAAGCCGATCTGCAGCTGGGCGGCGAGCAGCATCTTTCCGAACGAGTGCGACAGCGGGAGCCACAGGTACTGCACGTCGTCCGGCCGCAGGATCCCCAGCCGGTCCACGGCGGCGCCCTCGTACGCCCAGTTGTCGTGCACCAGCCGGACGCCCTTGGGCCGGCCGGTGGTGCCGGAGGTGTAGATCAGGGTCGCCAGGCTCTCCGGGCCGATCGAGGAGACCGCCCGCTCGACCGCGTCCGGGTCCGCGGCGAGGTGCGCCCGGCCGCGCTCGGCGAGCTGGTCGAGGCTGAGCACCCGGTCGCCGTCCGGCGTGCCGTCGACGGTCAGCACGGTGCGCAGCGCCGGCAGCCGGTCGGCCAGCTCGGCCAGCATCGCCGCCTTGGCGTCGTCCTCGACGACGGCGGCCACCGCCCCGGAGTCGGCCAGGATGTGCGCCACGTCCTCGGCGAGCGAGGCGGGATAGACCGTGGTCGTCGCGCCGCCGGCCAGGTTGACCGCGAGGTCCGCGAGCACCCACTCCAGCCGGGTGGCGGAGAAGACCGCGACCCGGTCCTCCGGTCGCAGCCCGAGCGAGAGCAGCCCGGCGGCCAGCTCGGTCACCCGCTCGCCGGTCTCCCGCCAGCTCAGCGAGACCCAGCGCTCGGCGCCGTCCGGTCCCGGCACCGGGTGCCGGAAGGCCTCGCCGTCCGGCGTCGCCGCCACCCGGTCGAGCACCATCCGCGCCACCGACGGCGCCCGTTCGATCCCGTTGCCCGCCGTCGAGCCCACCGTCGACCCCTCTCTGCCAGCTGACGCACAGGTTGCCAGATCCGGCGGGTGGACCGAGCGTCCCGATCCGTGTGACGGGGTCCGGGACGGGGCAGGACCGCAGCGGAGCCATCGGAGGGATGACGACCATGCTGATCGCGCTGTTCCGGACCCGGATCAAGGTGCTGGTGTTCACGCTGCTGCTCGGCCTCGCGGCGCCGCGGGTCGCCCGCGTCCTGCGCGGCGTCGGCGAGCGACGCCGGCAGGCGGGCGGCAGCCGGCTGAGCTACCAGGTGCCGCTCGGCGCGGCCCAGGTCCTGGAGCAGGCCGCGCTGTGGGCCCGGCCCCGCAAGGAGCGCTCGGGCCGGTGACCTGACCGGCGCCGCGGGCGGCACCGCTGCGCCCTGGCGGGCGGCGCCGCTGCGCCCTGCGCGGGCGGAGTGCGCCTACTGGGCGGAGCCGGTGCCGCCGGTCCGGTCCAGCGCGTCCAGCTCCGCCAGGTCCTGCTCGGACAGCGTGAAGTCGAAGATCGCCGCGTTCTCCTCGATCCGCTCCCGGCGGCCCGACTTCGGGATCACCGGGATGGCGCGCTGCACCGCCCACCGCAGCAGCACCTGCGCGGGGGTCCGGCCGACCCGGTCCGCGACCGCCCGGATCCTGCTGTCGCGCAGCTCGCGGCCCCTGGTGAGCGGGCTGTACGCCTCCAGCACGACGCCGGACCGCTCGCAGGCCTCCAGCAGCGCGGTCCGGCGCTGGAACGGGCTGAACTCCACCTGGTTCACCGCCGGCGGCAGCTGCGCGGAGCCCACCAGGGCGGCGAGCTGGTCGGCGCCGTAGTTGCTCACCCCGACCGCGCGGGCCAGCTTGCGCTCGGCGACCCGCTCCATCGCGTCCCAGCCCCGGCGCGGGTCGCCGGTCGGCCAGTGGATCAGGTAGAGGTCGACGTAGTCCAGGTCGAGCAGCCGGAGGCTCTCCTCGGCGGCCCGCTCCGGGTCCGGGTCGCGCGGCTGGAACTTGGTGGCGACGAAGACCTCCTCGCGCGGCAGCCCGGAGGCGCGCAGGGCGGCGCCGACGCTCTGCTCGTTCCGGTAGAGCCGCGCGGTGTCGATGTGCCGGTAGCCGGCCTCGAGGGCCCACAGCACCGCCTGCTCGGTGGGCCGGCCGGCCCCGAGCTGCCACACGCCGAGGCCGAGCAGCGGCATCTCCACGCCGTTGCTGAGCACCCGGGCCCGTCCGTCCGCCGTCAGCGTCATCCGCCCACCCTAGGTCGGTCCCCGTCGGCGGGCACCCGCCGGCCGCGGGCCACCACGGCGAGCTGTCCGGCCGGCCCGCCGACCCGGGCCCCGGGCCCGACCCGGACGCGCTCGTCGAGGACCGCACGCTCGACCGCCGCCCCGGCCCGCACGACGGTGCCGCCCAGCAGGACCGAGTCCCGGACCACCGCGCCCGGCTCGACCACGACGCCCGGGCCGAGCACCGAGTGCTCCACCGTGCCGTGCAGGACGCAGCCGGGCGAGACCAGGCTGTCGGCCACCCGGCTGCCCGGCAGCAGCCGGGCGGGCGGTCGCTGCGCGCCGTGGGTCCGCACCGGCCAGTCCGGGTCGTCCAGGTCGAGCCGCGGCGGGTCGCCGAGCAGGTCCCGGTGTGCCTGCCAGTACGCCTCGACGGTGCCGACGTCCCGCCAGTAGCCGTCCAGTCGGTGCTGCACCGCGCCGCCCGCGGAGACCAGCCGGGGGAGCAGGGTGTCGCCGAGGTCGCCCAGCTCGCCGTCGTCGACGGCGTCCTCGCCCAGCTCCGCCGCGGCCGCGTCCAGCGCGGCGAGCGCCGCGTCCGGGGCCAGCACGAACACCTCGGCGGCGACCAGGTCGCTCGCCGGCTCGTCCGGCTTGTACGCGTAGCGGGTCACCACCTCGCCGTCGAGTTCGACGACGCCGTACCGGCCGGCGTCGGCCCGGTCCACCCGGGTGGTCACCACGGTGAGCTCGGCGCCCCGGTCGCGGTGACCGGCGACGAGCCCGGCGTAGTCCAGCCGGTAGACGGCGTCGGCACTGAGCACCACGAGCGCGTCCGGGTCGAACTCCCGGATCAGCTGGGAGTTGCGCCACAGCGCGTCCGCGGTGCCGCGGTGGAAGCCGCCCTTCTCGCCGAGCCGGGGATGCAGCACGAGCAGCCCGCCGTACGTCCGGTCCAGGTCCCACGGCCGGCCGTTGGCCAGGTGGTCGGACAGCGACTCGGGATGGAACTGCTGCAGCACCCAGACGTCGGACAGCCCGCTGTGCAGGCAGTTCGACAGCGGGAAGTCGATCAGCCGGAGGGTGCCGGCGAACGGCACGGCCGGCTTGGCCCGCCCGTCGGTCAGCGGTTCGAGCCGGCTGCCGGCGCCGCCGGCGAGCACCAGGACGAGGGTTCGGTCGCGGGCCACCCCCTCGCCCTTCCCCCGGCCGGCCCGCCCGACGCCTTCCCGGCCGGATCGGCCGCCCGCCGCGGTCACCGCGGGGCGGGCAGGGTGACCGCGGTGACCAGCAGGCCGCCGGCGGCGGCCCAGCGGCCCGCCAGGCCGCGCAGCTCGCGGCCGCCCAGCTCCGGACCGGGCACCAGCAGCCGGACCCGGAAGGAGCCGCCGGGATCGAGGTCGACCACGGCGTCGGTGAAGCCGAGCCAGCGCCGCGCCAGCGGGTACCAGGCCTTGAAGACGCTCTCCTTCGCGGAGAAGAGCAACCGGTCGGCGTGCGCCCCGGCCCGCAGCCGGCCCAGCGCGTCCCGCTCCTCGGCGAGCGCGACCCGGGCCAGCACCCCGTCCGGGAGCGGCTGGTCCGGCTCGGCGTCGATGCCGATGGCGGCGAGGTCCGTGCTGCGGGCGACGGCCGCCGCGCGGTAGCCGTCGCAGTGGGTGAGGCTGCCGACCACCCCGGCCGGCCACAGCGGCTCCCGCCGCGGACCGGCCAGCAGCGGTGCCGGCGGCACGCCCAGCTCGGCCAGCGCCTGCCGGGCACAGCCGCGGGCGGTGGTGAACTCCTCCCGCCGCCGGTCCACGGCCCGGGCGATGAGCGGCTCCTCCTCCGGCAGCAGCGCCGCCCCGGGCACCGGGCCGAAGGCCTCGACGGCGACGACCGCCGCCGGCAGCAGCTCGGCGATCACGGGCCGGCGTCCGGCAGCACGTCCCGCAGCACCCCGCGGCGCAGCTGGTGCCGACGCCACTCCCGCGGGTAGCCGATCGAGACCTCCTCGAAGCGGACGCCGTCCTCCCAGCTGGTCCGCGGGATGTGCAGGTGGCCGTAGACGACCGCGGCGGCGTTGAACCGCCGGTGCCAGTCCGCGGTCCGCTCGGTGCCGCACCACAGCGAGAACTCCGGGTGCCGCAGGACCCGGGTGGGCGCCCGGGTGAGCGGGAAGTGGTTGACCAGCACCGTCCTGGTGCCGGCGGGCAGGGCGGCGAGCCGGCGCCTCGGTCGCGGCGACCCGGGCGTGGCACCACGCGGCCCGGTCCGGCCACGGGTCGGGGTGCAGCAGGTCCTCGTCGCGGGCGACCACCCGGGCCGCGTACGCCGCCGCCAGCGCCTCCGGCACGGTCGTGCCGGCCGGCCGGAAGCTGTAGTCGTAGAGCAGCAGCAGCGGCGCGACGGTCACCGGGCCGCCGGGGCCGTCCCACGTCGGGTAGTCGTCCTCCGGGGTGAGCACCCCCAGCCGCCGGCAGGCGGCCACCAGGTGCTCGTAGCGGGCCTGCCCGCGCAGCCGGACCGGGTCCTGCCGCGGCGTCCACAGCTCGTGGTTGCCGGGTGCCCACACCACTCTGGCGAACCGCTCGGCGAGCAGGCCCAGCGCCCACTCCAGCTCGCCGACGGTCTCGGCGACGTCACCGGCCACCAGCAGCCAGTCCCCGTCCGCCTGCGGCACCAGCCGCTCGGCGACGATCCGCCGGTTCTCCGCGTACGCCACGTGCAGGTCGCTGGTCGCCCACAGCCTGGCCGCGCCCACCCCCCGACCCTACGGCGCGCCCGCCGGACGCCGGCCCGGGCCGGGTCAGCCGCGCCGGTCGAGCAGGACGTAGTCCCGCTCCGCCGGGCCGGTGTAGAGCTGCCGCGGCCGGCCGATCTTGGTCTGCGGGTCGTCGATCATCTCCCGCCACTGCGCGATCCACCCCGGCAGCCGCCCGAGCGCGAACAGCACCGTGAACATCTTCGCCGGGAAGCCCATCGCCCGGTAGAGCAGCCCGGTGTAGAAGTCGACGTTGGGATAGAGCTTCCGGGAGACGAAGTAGTCGTCGGACAGGGCGACGCCCTCCAGCTCGACGGCGATGTCGAGCAGGTCGTCGCGCTTGCCCATGGCGGACAGCACCTCGTCCGCGGTCTTCTTCACGATCGCCGCGCGCGGGTCGTAGTTCTTGTAGACCCGGTGCCCGAAGCCCATCAGCCGGACGCCGTCCTGCTTGCTCTTCACCTTCTGCACGAAGGCGGCCACGTCGCCGCCGTCGGCGCGGATCGCCTCCAGCATCTCGATGACCTCCTGGTTCGCCCCGCCGTGCAGCGGGCCGGACAGCGCGTGGATGCCGGCCGACACGGAGGCGAACAGGTTCGCCTGCGCGGAGCCGACCAGCCGCACCGTCGAGGTGGAGCAGTTCTGCTCGTGGTCGGCGTGCAGGACGAAGAGCAGGTCCAGGGCGCGCACCACCACCGGGTCGGCCTCGTACGGCTCGGCCGGGAAGCCGAAGGTCATCCGCAGGAAGTTCTCCACCGGGCCCAGCGAGTTGTCCGGGTAGAGGAACGGCTGCCCGACGGACTTCTTGTACGCGTACGCCGCGATGGTCGGCAGCTTCGCCAGCAGCCGCACCGTCGGCAGCTCCAGCTGGGCCGGGTCGGCCGGGTCGAGCGAGTCCTCGTAGTAGGTGGACAGCGCCGAGACCGCCGAGGACAGCACCGGCATCGGGTGCGCGTTGCGGGGGAAGCCGTCGAAGAAGCCCTTGAGATCCTCGTGCAGCAGGGTGTGCCGGCGGATCCGGTCGCTGAACTCGGCGAGCTGCCCGGTCGTCGGCAGCTCGCCGTAGATGAGCAGGTAGCTCACCTCGGCGAAGGTGGCGTGCTCGGCGAGCTGCTCGATCGGGTACCCGCGGTAGCGCAGGATCCCGGCGTCGCCGTCGATGTAGGTGATCGTCGAGGAGCAGGCGGCGGTGTTGACGAAGCCCGGGTCGTAGGTGACCAGGCCGCCCTTGGCCAGCAGGCCGGCGATCTCGACGCCCGGCGCGCCCTCGGTCGGGGTGACGAGCGCCAGGTCCTGCCCGGTGCCGTCGGGCTGGCGCAGGGTCAGCGTCCCGGTGGCCGGCGCGGTGGTCTCGGGCATGGGTGGCCCCTCTCGACACGGTGCTGTGTCCCGACCGTAATCGATCGCGACCGTGCCACCCAGGCCGGTTGCTGAGCCGAGCGGAGACCGCGGCTCATCCGGGCCGGACGACGACGAGGGGCCGCTCACCGCCCGACACTGCCGGCATGACAGCCGCAGCACGTCCGAGACCCGCGTCCCCGATGCCGGCGGTTCCGACACTGCCGGGCTTCACCAGCGACGACTACGCCACTCGGATGGCCCGGGCGGCGCAGTCCGCCGCCCAGGCCGGCCTGTCCGGCGTCCTGGTCGCACCCGGGCCGGACCTGGTCTGGCTCACCGGATACCACCCGACCGCGATCACCGAGCGGCTCACGCTGCTCGTGCTCGCACTCGACCGGGAGCCGGCACTGGTCGTCCCGGCGCTCGAGCGTCCGGACGCGGAGGCCGCGCCGGGAGCCGCGGCGGTGTCCATGCGTGGACTGGACCGACGGCACCGATCCGTACCAGGTGACCGCGCCGCTGCTCCGCTCCACCCGGTCGGTTCGGCATCTCCGACTCCGCCTGGGCGCTGCACCTGCTCGGGCTCCAGCAGACTCCGTCCGGACAGCCGGTACCAGGCGCTGACCGACGTGCCTGCCGATGCTCCGGGCCGTCAAGGACGCCCCTGAGCTGGACCGGCTTGCCGCGGCGGGTGCCGCCGCCGACGCCGCGTACGGCGAGATCCTCGACGTGCCGCTTCGCCGGCCGGCGGGAGACGGAGGTCGCCGCGGACCTGGCCGGGCTGCTCCGCCGGTTCGGCCACGAGCAGGTCGACTTCACCGTCGTCGGCTCCGGACCCAACGGCGCCAACCCGCACCACGAGGCCGGCGAGCGGGTGATCGAGCCGGGTGACGCGGTCGTGCTCGACTTCGGCGGCCTGATGCAGGGCTACGGCTCGGACACCACCCGCACGGTCACGTCGGCCAGCCGTCGGCGGAGGTCCGCCAGGTGCACGACATCGTCGGGCGAGCCCAGCAGGCCGGCTTCGAGGCGGTCCGGCCGGGGGTGCCCTGCCAGGAGATCGACCGGGTGGCCCGCCGGGTGATCACCGATGCCGGTTACGGCGAGCAGTTCATCCACCGCACCGGCCACGGCATCGGGGTGACGACCCACGAGCCGCCGTACCTGGTGGAGGGCGAGGAGCAGCCACTCGTCCCCGGGCATGTGCTTCTCCATCGAGCCGGGCATCTACCTGCCGGGCGCTTCGGCGTCCGCATCGAGGACATCGTGACGGTGACCGAGGACGGCGGCCGCCGGCTCAACAACACCAGCCACGAGCTGCGCACGGTCCGGTAGCCGGCCGGACGCCGGACACCGGACGCCGGACGCCCTGGGCTGCTCGACTACCTGGCCCTGGTGTAGTTGCGCAGGAACAGCGCCTCGGCCAGCGCCATCGTCGGCGATCTCGGTCGGGGTCGACGCTCTCGTTCGGGGCGTGGATGAGGCACTGCGGCTCCTCGACGCCCATCAGGATGATCTCGGCGTCCGGGATAGGTGTCGGCGAACACGTTGCACAGCGGGATCGAGCCGCCCTGGCCCGAGCGTGGTCATCGGCCGGCCGTACGCCTCGCTGCATCGCCGCGGCCGAGCGCCGGCGTAGGCCGGGCCGCCGGTCGCGGGCCTGGAACGGCTGCGCCGGAGGCCTCCCGCTCGACCGTCGACCCGCACGCCCCACGGCGCGGCCGCGCGCAGGTGCGCGACGAGCGCGTCCTGCGCCTTGACCGGCGTCCATGCCGGGCGGGACCCGCAGGTTGAGCCGGGCGCGCGGCGCGCGGCTGGATGGCCGCGGCCGAGCCGACCACCGGCGGGCAGTCGATGCCGAGCACGGTGACCGCCGGCCGGGCCCAGATCATGTCCGACGACCGTGCCGTCGCCGAGCAGCGACACCCCGTCGAGCAGCGCCGGCGTCGGCGCGGAACTGCTCCGGCGGGTACGCCACCCCGTTCCAGGTCTGGGTGTTGTCCAGCCCGGCGATGGTGGTGTTGCCGGCGTCGTCGCGCAGCGTGGCGAGCATGTGGATGAGCGCGGCCAGCGCGTCCGGCGCGGCCCGCCGAACATGCCCGAGTGCACCTCGGACGGCGAGCGCCTCGACGGTGACCACCACGTTGGCCAGGCCGCGCAGGCTGACCGTCACCGCCGGCACGCCCGACCGCCGCGTTGCCGGTGTCGCAGACCAGGATCGCGTCGGCGCGCAGCAGGTCGGCGTGCTCGGGCACGAAGTCCTCCAGGCCGCCGGTGCCCTGCTCCTCGGAGCCCTCGACGATCAGCTTCAGGTTCACCGGGACGTCGTCGCCGAGCGCGCGCAGCGCGGTGAGGTGCATGACGATGTTGCCCTTGCAGTCGGCGGCGCCGCGGCCGTACCAGCGGCCGTCCACCTCGGTCAGCTCGAACGGCGGCGTCCGCCAGGCCTGCTCGTCCAGCGGCGGCTGCACGTCGTAGTGGGCGTACAGCAGCACGGTCGGCGCGTCCGGGTCGCGGGCCCGGCCGGGCGCCGTAGCACGGCCTGGCTGCCGTCGGCGGTCTCCGCCAGCCGCAGGTCGGCGAAGCCGACCTCGGCGAACGTGTCCACGCACCCACTCGGGCCGCCCGGGCGCACTCCTCCGGCGGGAACTGCCGCGGGTCGGCCACCGACCGCATCGCGACCAGCTCGGCCAGGTCGGTGCGGGCCTGCCCCATCAGCCCGGCGACCGCGGTCACGCAGCTCCATCCGCGGCTCACCCCTTCGACGACGTCGGCGGACTTGAGGTCGTCGACGAACTCGGTGAACTCCTGCGAGCTCCTCCGGGCAGTAGACCTTGATGATCAGCCAGCTGCGCCCTGGACGACCTTGTTGTCGGCGATGATCGGCCGGATGCCCGGGCCGGCCGGCGCCGTTGGTGAGCATGCCGTAGCAGGACGCCGCGCTGCAGCGCGCTGTTCGGGTCGGCGCAGATCGGCGCCGCCGTCGTCGCCGAGCACCCGGACGATCTGGTCCTTCGACGGCGCGCGCAGCCCGGCCGCGGTCAGCTCGCGCGGTGAGCTGGTCGGCCTTCTGCGCTCGGCCTCCGCGGTCGACCTTCGCCGAGCCGATACGCGACCAGCGCGGCGACCAGCAGCACGCAGGAAGATCACGCCGAGCACGACGTAGGTGATGCCGCGCGTGCGCTTCGGTGCGTCGTCGACGGTCGACGCTCATGCCACCGGCACCTCCTCCGCGTCCGCCGTCTTCCAGGACGGCTTGCGGAACCGGTAGAACAGGTACGGCACCAGCAGGCCGAGGCCGAGCGCGCCGCCGGCGACGATCGAGCAGGTACACGCCGACGTTGCCGGACGCCGAACTGCGACGGCGGGATGAAGCCGATGAGCAGCGCGGCCAGCGAGGCGGCGAAGCCGACCCCGCACAGCCCGACCAGCATCGGGGCGCGGTAGCCGCGCGGGTGGTCGGGCTGGCTGCGGCGCAGCCGCACCGCGGCGACGAACATCAGCAGGTACATGATCAGGTAGACCTGCGTGGTGATCACCGAGAAGATCCAGTACGCGCTGGACACGTCCGGGATGAACGCGTACGCCAGCGCGATGACGGTGGTGACCAGGCCCTGGGTGACCAGGATGTTCTGCTGCACGCCGTGCTTGTTCAGCCGCTGCAGGAACGGCGGCAGGTAGCCCTCCTGGCGGGAGATCAGCAGCAGGCCCTTGGACGGCCCGGCCAGCCAGGTGAGCATGCCGCCCAGCGACGCGGCGACCAGCATGATGCCGACGATCGGGGTCAGCCACTGCGTGCCGAACTCGGCGAAGACCGCGTCGAACGCCTGCATGACGCCCGCGGTCAGGGACAGCTGCTCGGCCGGCACGATCCAGCTGATCGCCAGCGCCGGCAGGATGAAGATGAGCAGCACCAGGCCCATCGCCAGGAACATCGACCGCGGGAACTCCTTGCCCGGGTTGCGCAGCGAGGACACGTGCACCGCGTTCATCTCCATGCCCGAGTACGACAGGAAGTTGTTCACGATCAGCACCAGGCTGGCCAGCCCGGCCCAGGCCGGCAGCAGGTTGTCGGCGGTCATCGGCGCGGCCGACGCGTTGCCCTGGCCGAGGAACACGATGCCGAGCGATGACCAGCAGCGCGCCCGGAATCAGCGTGCCGATGATCAGGCCGCCGCTGGCCAGCCCGGCGACGCCCTTGGTGCCCCGCGAGGACACCCAGACGCCGGTCCAGTAGCAGACCATGATGACGATCGCGGTCCACACGCCGCTGGTGGCCAGGTCCGGGTTGAAGACGTAGGCCAGCGTGCTGGCCACGAAGCCGAGCAGGCTCGGGTAGTAGAAGATCGTCATGGCGAACTGGCACCAGACGGCCAGGAAGCCCATCGGCTTGGAGATGCCCTGGCTGACCCAGTTGTAGACGCCGCCCTTCCAGCCCGAGGCCAGCTCCGCGGAGACCAGCGAGGTCGGCAGCAGGAACACGATCGCGGGCACGAGGTAGAGGAAGATGCACGCCAGGCCGTACACCGCCATGGTCGGCGACGGGCGCAGGCTCGCCACCGAGACGTCGTCATCAACGCCAGCGCGACCCAGGAGATGAACGCCACGGCCGGCACCCGGGACCTGGCGGCGGGTGCCGCATCGGACCGGTCGATCGGCACATCCATCGCACTCATGAAGACCTCCCGTGCGGGTTGGCCGGATGTGGTTGGAGCGTCCGGTCGGGCGGGTGGGAGCGCCTCATCCTCGCTGGGTGATTTTGGGCACGCGCGGTCGCCTGGTGTCGAGCTCGTGGCTCCGCGGCCCGGCCGGGTTCACGGAACACTCGGCCGGAATGCGCCCAGCCTGTCCGCACCCTTCTCGACGACGCCGTAGCTCGACTCCGGCACTGGCTGCCAGGCACCGACGAGGTCGCGCAGCGGCTCGGACACGACGATCCGGGTGTCGTCCGAGACCCGGTGGAGGTTCACGTTCTCGGGGTACATCGCGCGCAAGGTCTCGACCGCGGTGCTGAAGAACAGCGACCGGCTGCTGCCCTCGCTGGAGTAGCGGAAGACCCACAGCCGCTCGCCGTCGGTCGCCGCCACCGTCATCTGGATCGGGTGCTCAACTCCGTGCCGTCGTCCGGTCGCCTCGACGAAGCCCACCATGCGCTCGACCGCCGCCACCGGCTCGTCCCGCAGGCCGAACGACAGAGCCAGGTAGAACATCACCTCGGAGTCGGTCGACCCGGCGATGGACGGGTAGAGCGTGGGATCGACCGCGAGCACGAGGTCCCGCTCGACCGCCGGGAAGTCCCGCACCGCGCCGTTGTGCAGCCACAGCCACTGCCCGTACCGGAACGGATGGCAGTTGGTCTGCTGCACCGGCGTGCCGGTGCTCGCCCGGATGTGCGCGAGGAACAGCCGCGAGGACACCGAGCCGGCGAGCTCGCGCAGGTTCAGGTCGCTCCACGCCGGCCCGACGCCCCTGAACAGCGCCGGCCGGGGCTCCGTCGTCGCCGTACCACCCGACCCCGACGCCGTCGCCGTTGGCCGTCTCGACTCCCAGCCGGGAGTGCAGGCTCTGGTCGATGAGGGAGTGCTCGGGCTTGTAGAGCAGTTCCTCGAGCCGGATCGGTGACCCCGAGTATGCCAACCAGCGACACATCGCCCTGCCCGCCTCCTCGTCGGCAGCCTCGCCGCTGTTCATCATCTGCGGGGCCGGCGCGCGGGCCCTCATCCGCGCGCCACGGCCTCGCCGCTGCAACCCGACGACGCGCTGCGGTTCGTGGACGACTGGCTGGCCGCGGACGTCGTCTGGGTCCCGGTGCCCGGTCCGCGGCACGGCACGCTGCTCGCCGACCTGATCCGGCGGCACCAGCTCCGCGGCAACCTGATCAGCGACGCGCACCTGGCCGCCCTCGCGCTGGAGCACGGGCTCACCCTGGTGTCGGCCGACTCGGACTTCGCCCGCTTCCCGGAGCTGAGCTGGACCAACCCGCTCGGCTGAGCGCGGCCGCTGGTGTCCGAGGGGGGACTTGAACCCCCACGCCCGCTAAGGGCACTAGCACCTCAAGCTAGCGCGTCTGCCATTCCGCCACCCGGACCGGTGTGCCGATCCACTTTACAAGGGCGGCGCGGAGACCGTCGAACCGCCCGATGGTAGGAAGGTCGGGTGACCCTCAGCGCCGAGGACGAGGTCGTCGGGCTCTGCTCAGACCTCATCCGGATCGACAGCTCCAACCCGACCAGCGACGAGCGGGCGGCGGCGGAGTACGTCGCGGGCAAGCTCGCCGAGGTCGGCGTCGAGCCGACCGTGCTGGAGTCGGAGCCGGGCCGGGCCAGCGTGGTGGCCCGGGTCGAGGGGACCGACCGGTCCCGGCCGGCGCTGCTGGTGCACGGCCACCTCGACGTCGTCCCGGCCGACCCGGCGGAGTGGTCGGTGCACCCGTTCTCCGGCGAGGTGCGCGACGGATTCGTCTGGGGCCGCGGCGCGATCGACATGAAGGACATGGACGCGATGACGCTCGCGCTGGTGCGCGAGTGGGCCAGGACCGGCCACCGGCCGCCGCGCGACGTCGTGCTGGCCTTTGTCGCCGACGAGGAGGCCGGCGGTGTCCAGGGCGCCCGCTGGCTGGTCGACAACCACCCGGAGCTGTTCGACGGCTGCACCGAGGCGGTCAGCGAGGTCGGCGGCTTCAGCGTCACGGTGCGCGACGACCTGCGGCTCTACCCCGTGCAGACGGCGGAGAAGGGGATGGCCTGGCTGCGGCTGGTCGCCCGCGGCGCGCCGGGGCACGGCTCGATGCGGCACGACGACAGCGCGGTGGTCCGGCTCGCCGAGGCGGTGGCCCGGATCGGGCGGTACGAGTTCCCGGTGGTGCTGACCAAGACGGTGCGCCAGTTCCTGGAGGCGCTGTCCGAGGTGCTGCAGGTCGACCTCGACCTCGACACCGCGGGGCGCGAGGAGCTCGACGCGCTGGTCGCGCGGCTCGGCGGGCTGGCCCGGATGGTCGGCGCCACCCTGAGCAACACGGCCAACCCGACGATGCTCGAGGCCGGCTACAAGTCCAACGTCGTCCCGGGCACGGCCGCCGCCACCGTCGACGGGCGCTTCCTGCCCGGGCAGGAGGAGGCGTTCGAGCGGCAGCTCGACGAGCTGCTGGGCACCGGCGTGGTGCGGGAGTGGATCCACCGCGACCAGGCGGTCGAGACGGACTTCGACGGGCCGCTGGTGGAGGCGATGGCGGCCGCGCTGCGGGCGGAGGACCCGGCCGCGCTCCCGCTGCCGTACCTGATGCCCGGGGGGACGGACGCGAAGTCCTTCGAGCGGCTCGGGATGCGCTGCTTCGGCTTCTCGCCGCTGCTGCTGCCGGCCGGTCTCGACTTCGCCGCGATGTTCCACGGCATCGACGAGCGGGTCCCGACGGAGGGCCTACGCTTCGGTGTCCGCGTCCTCGACCGGTTCCTCGCCAGCAGCTGAGACCGCCGCCCCCCGGGAGGTAACGGTGACCGACGGCACCGAGCTGGAGCTGGCGCTCGACCGGGTCTGCGCGGCGGCGCGGGAGCACCTGCGCGCGGTGCTGGCGGCCGGCGACGACCTCGACGACGACGCGGTCTGGGCCGGCTACGTCGCGCTGAACAACACCTCCCTGGCCTACGACCAGCTCCTGGAGGACCGGACCGGCGAGGTCACCCCGTGGGACATCGGCGACCGGCTGGAGGTCGACGATCCGGACCGGGAGCCGGCCGAGACCCCGCCGGAGCTCGCCGAGGATCCCGGCGACGAGTTGAGGATCAGCGTCCGGCAGCGGCGGGACTACGTCGTGCCGAGCATCGACGGGCTGCTCGCGGCGGGCGCGGCGGCCCGGTCCGCGCTGTGGACCGGGGTGGACACCGAGCGCAGCGCCGAGCCGGTGCGCAGCGTCGGCGAGGCCGTCTACGAGCTGCTGCACGCCGGCGGCGGCTCGCTGGCCGGGCTGGACGTGCCGGAGCTGGTGCCGCAGAGCGGCCTGGTGCTGGTGAACGTCGTCGACGACACGCTCGGCCCGGACGACCTGGACACCCCGCCGCACGAGGCGGACGAGCTGTTCGCCCAGCCGGACTCCCCGCTGATCTTCTCGCTGTACGAGCCGGTGTACGGCTCCGTCGAGGAGGCCGAGCGCGACCTGAAGCCCTTGGAGGACGGGTGAGCGCGAGGGCCGGCGGCGCCGGCCCGACCGGCAGGTCGCGACGGTGGGCACCGTGACCGCGCCGGGGCCGCCGGTCGCGCTGGTCACCGGCGGGGCGGGCGGCTTCGGCCGGGCGTTCGCCCGCCGGCTCGCCGCCCGCGGGCACGCGGTCGTCGTCGCCGACCTGGACGCCGACGGCGCGGCGGAGGTGGCGGCCGAGGTCGGCGGGATCTCGATCCGGGCGGACGTGTCCCGGCCCGAGGACACCGTCGCCGCGGTCCGCCGCGCCGTCGCCGAGCACGGCCGGCTGGACGTGGTCGCCCTCAACGCCGGGATCGGCTCCGGGCTGGGGCCGACCGACCCGCTGGACCTGGAGGCGTACCGGCGGATCGTCGGGGTCAACCAGGATGCGGTGGTGTACGGGCTGGACGCGGCGGTGCCGCACCTGCGCGCCGCCGGCGGCGGCAAGGTGGTGGTCACGGCGTCGCTGGCGGGGCTGGTGCCGATGCCCGCCGACCCGCTCTACACGCTCACCAAGACGGCCGTGGTCGGCTACGTGCGGGCGGTCGGCGAGCCGCTCGCCCGGCTCGGCGTCACGGTGACCGCGCTGTGCCCGGGCTTCGCCGACACCGCCCTGCTGGGCGAGCTGCGGCACCCGCTGGCCGAGACCGGGCTGCCGCTGCTGTCCGCCGACGACGTCGGCGACGCCTTCCTCGACCTGCTCGACCGGGGTGCGCCCGGCCAGGTGTGGTTCGTCCAGCCGGGGCGGGAGCCGGGCCCGTACCGCTTCCGCGGCGTGCCGGGTCCCGGACCGGCCGGCTCCGGCGGCGACCCGGCGAGCGGCCAGCGCCCGTGAAGGCGTGGCGGGTGCACGAGCTGGGCGCGCCGGTGGACGTGCTGCGGCTGGAGGAGCTGCCCGACCCGGTGCCCGGGCCGGGGGAGCTGCTCGTCCGGGTCGACGCGGTCGCCCTCAACTTCCCGGACGTGCTGCTGTGCGCCGGGCTCTACCAGGAACGGCCGCCGCTGCCGTTCACGCCCGGGCTCGAGGTCGCCGGGACGGTCGTCGCGGCCGGGCCGGGTGCGGCGCACGCCGCCGGCGACCGGGTGCTCGGCGGGCCGGCGCTGCCCGCCGGCGGCCTCGCCGAGCTGGCCGTGCTGCCCGCCGGCGGCGCCTTCGCGGTGCCCGCCGGGATGCCGGCCGACGAGGCGGCCGGGTTCATGATCACGTACCAGACGGCGTACGTCGGGCTGCACCGCCGGGCGGCGCTGCGGGCCGGGGAGACGCTGCTCGTGCATGCCGGCGCCGGCGGGGTCGGCTCGGCGGCGGTCCAGGTCGGGCTCGCCGCCGGGGCGCGGGTGATCGCGACCGCCGGCGGGCCGGCGAAGGCGGCGGTGTGCCGGGAGCTCGGCGCGCACGAGGTGATCGACTACACGAGCGGGGACCTGGCCGCCCGGGTGCGCGAGCTGACCGGCGGGCGCGGCGCGGACGTGATCTTCGACCCGGTCGGCGGGGACACGTTCGACGCGTCCCGGCGGTGCGTCGCCTTCGAGGGGCGGCTGGTGGTGGTCGGCTTCACCTCCGGCCGGATCCCGGAGGTCGCGGCCGGGCACCTGCTGGTGAAGAACTACTCGGTGGTCGGCCTGCACTGGGGGCTCTACCGGAGCCGGGACCCGCGGGTCGTCCTCGACGCGCACGACGCGCTGACGGCGCTCTACGCCGAGGGCAGGGTGCGCCCGCTGGTGTCCGAGCGGGCGCCGATGGCCGGCGCACCGGCCGCGCTCACCCGGCTGGCCACCCGGGCCACCGTCGGCAAGGTCGTGGTCCTGCCGGGGACCTGACCGCTCAGCCGCCCGACCCGGCCGACGGCGGGCAGGTCGAGCCGGTCGACGACCGCGCCGTGGATGAGCCGCCGGGCGTGGGCGCCGGCCAGGAACTCGTGCGGGAAGCCGAGGTCGACCGGCGCCGCCTCGTCCAGCCGGCGCAGGGAGTCCCCGTCCAGCCGGACGTCCAGGCTGCCGAGGTTGTCGGCGAGCTGCTCGGGGGTGCGGGCGCCGAGGACCGGCACGACCTGCACGCCGAGCTGGGCGCCGCGGGCGCGCACCCAGGCGAGCGCCACCTGGGCCGGCGACGCGCCGAGGTCCGCGGCGACGTCGGCGACCGCGGCGGAGCGGGCCAGCCGGGCGGCCGGCACCCGGGCCGGGTCCTCGCGGGTCGGGCCGGGGTCGGCGGCGGCGTACTTGCCGGTCAGCACGCCGCCGTCCAGCACCCCCCACGGGGTGACGGCGAGGCCGAGCTCGCGCGCCATCGGGAGCAGGTCGCGCTCCGCGCTTCGCTCGCCGAGGCCGTACTCGACCTGCAGGCCGGCGAACGGCGCCCAGCCGCGCAGCTCGGCCAGGGTGTTCGCGCGGGCGACCACCCAGGCCGGGGTGTCGGAGACGCCGACGTGCAGCGCGAGGCCGGCGCGGACGACCGCGTCCAGCGAGCGCATCACCTCCTCGACCGGCGTGCTGGAGTCCCACATGTGCAGCCAGAGCAGGTCGACGTGGTCGGTACGCAGCCGGCGCAGGCTCCGCCGCAGGCTGGCCAGCAGGTTCTTCCGGCCGACGCCGCCGGCGTTCGGGTCGTCCGGTCGGGTGCTCAGGCCGTACTTGGTGCCGACGACGAAGTGGTCCCGGTCGGCGGCGAGCAGCTCGCCGAGGATCGTCTCGCTGCTGCCGTCCGTGTAGTTGGCGGCGGTGTCGAGGAAGGTGCCGCCCGCCGCGGCGAACGCCTCGAACATCCGCCGGCTGCCGTCCCGGTCCGCGCCCCAGCCCCAGTCGTCGCCGAACGTCATGGTGCCCAGGCACAGCTCGGACACCCGCAGCCCGCTGCGCCCGAACACGGTGTAGCGCATCACCGCCCGCCCTCGGCGACGGGCAGCTGGAGCTCGGTCACGTAGTCGGCATCGTCCGCGGCCAGGTACGCCGGCGGCACGCCGAGCCCGGCGGCGGCGCCGAAGCGCAGGTAGACCTCCCGCGGCGGGCCGGCCACCCGCAGGCCGCGGGCCTCGGCGGCGGTGAGCAGCGCGGTCGCCGCGCCGGTCAGACCGCCGTAGCCGCCGCGGTGCACGACGCACGCCGCGGCCGGCAGCGCGGGCAGCTCCGTCACCCGCACCCGTCCCACCAACCCTTCCCCGCCGGCCCGGTGCACGGCCGGGCCTGCCGGCTGGGGGATGCGGCGGGTGAGCGGGACGGCGGCGTCGACCGCGCGCTCGCCGGCCGGTGCCACGTTGCCGTACAGCACCGCCAGCGGCGGGGCGTCCCGCCGCGCGCGGTCCGCGGCGGCGACCCGCTCGGCCGCCTCGAACGCCGGCGCCAGGTCGTCGGCCTCGGCGCCGACCGCGCGGACGAACGCGACCAGCTGCGCCGGCACCGGCCGGACGACCACGTCGTGTGCCGGGTGCGGGTCGCCCGTCTCGCCGAGCCGGCGCAACTGCGCGTCGAGCGCGGCCACCCGCGCCCGGTGCTCCACCAGGCCGCGCTCGGCCTCGGCGCGCGCCGCGCGCAGGACGGCGGCGACCTGGTCGGCGGACAGCCCGCCGTCGAGCAGCTCCCGGATCGCGGCCAGGCCGAGGCCGGCCTCGCGCAGGGCGAGGATGCGGTGCAGCCGGGGGAGCTGGTCGGCCGCGTACGACCGGTAGCCGGTCAGCGGGTCGACCCGGGCCGGCGCGAGCAGGCCGGCCGCGTCGTACAGCCGCAGCGCCCGGGAGGAGACCCGGCCGAGCGCCGCGAAGTCACCGATGCGGAACACGCGTCCAGCGTGCGCCTTGCCGCCGGGACAAGGTCAAGCGGCGGGGGTCGAAGCGGGCCGGCGGCGCCGCGCAACCCGGGGTGGGACGGCTAGAGGATCGGTCGTGGCAGCGGGACCCGGGCGGGGATGCGCCGGCGGCGCAGCCAGACCCGCCGGGTGCCGTCCGAGTGCAGCCGCACCGTGTCGAGCTCCCACCCGCCGTACTCGGCCTGCAGCGTGAGCTGCACGGTGGCCGTGCCGCGGTCGGTGCCGGGTGGGATGCGCACCGGCGCGTACTCGTAGTCCGCCGTCACAGGTGACATGGGGGCGATTGTGCCCCGCGCCGCACCGTCCAGTCAGCCGCCCGTCGCCGCCAATTCGGCGACCCGCCGGGTGAGCAGCTCCCGCAGCCGGGTGCGGCGGGGTCGGGCGCCGACCTCGCGGACCGCGCGGGCCAGCGCCGGGCCGACCGCCGGCACCACCGACAGGTGCCGCCGGGCCCGGGTGAGCGCGGTGTAGACGAGCGGGCGGGACAGCATGCCGCCGGCCTCCGGCGGCAGCACCGCGACCACGGCCGGCCACTCCGAGCCCTGCGCCCGGTGCACGGTCACCGCCCAGCCGTGCCGCAGGTCGGCCAGCGCCCGGCCGGTCACCCGGGCCGGCCCGGAGGCGAACTCGACCGTCACCGCGCCGTCGCCGGCCTCGGCGACCACCCCGACCTCGCCGTTGGCGAAGCCGGCCGGCTCGGCGTCGAGGTGGTTGGCGGTGGCCACCACCCGGTCGCCGGCGTCGAAGCCGCCGACCGAGCCGCGACCGGGGTTCAGCACCGCCTTGAGCGCCCGGTTGAGCTCGATCGTGCCGGCCGGGCCCTTGTGCACCGGGGTCACGACCTGCACGTCCGCCGCGGCGATGCCGAGCGCGCGGGGGATCGAGTCGGTGACCAGCTGAACGGCCCGGCGGGCGGCCTCGGCCGAGCCGGCCGCGGGCACGACGACCACCTCGCGGTCCGGGGAGTCGACCGGCGGGAGCTCGCCGCCGCGCACGGCGGTGGCGAGCCGGGCGATCGCGCCGCCCTCGGCCTGCCGGTAGAGGGTGCTCAGCTCGACGACCGGCGCGGCGCCCGAGTCGAGCAGGTCGGCCAGCACCCGGCCGGGGCCGATCGACGGCAGCTGGGCGGGGTCGCCGACCAGCAGCAGGTGGGTGCCGTCGGCGCAGGCGTCCAGCAGGGCGGCGGCGAGCTCGACGTCGAGCATCGAGGTCTCGTCCACCACCACCAGGTCCGCGTCCAGCGGCCACTGCTCGCCGCGGGCGAAGCCGCCCGACCGGCCCTGGGCGCCGAGCAGCCGGTGCAGGGTCGACGCGGGCGCGTCGCCGAGCTCCTCCAGCCGCTTGGCCGCCCGCCCGGTCGGGGCGGCCAGCGCCACCTGCAGGCCGCGCTTGTCGGCGAGCCGGACCAGGGCGGCGACCGTGCGGCTCTTGCCGGTGCCCGGCCCGCCGGTCAGCACGCTGACCCCGTGCCGCAGGACGGACCCGACGGCGCCGCGCTGGGCGTCGTCCAGGTCGCCCAGCACCGCCTCGTCGTCCGCACCGTCGAGCGGCTCGGCGGTGGCGGCGAGGCGGGCGATCGCCTCGGCCACCGCGTCCTCGGCCGTCGCGTACCGCTCCAGGCCCAGCACCGTCCCGCCGTCCGGCGCCCGGGCGGCGTGCACGACGCCGGAGTCGACCGCGGCGGCGACGGCGGCCGGCGGGTCGGCGACGCCCTCCGCCTCCACCGCGGCGAGGACGAGGTGCTCGGGCTGCACGGTGTGCCCGTCCCGGGCCGCCCGGTTCAGCGCGTAGGCCACCAGCGCCCGGCCGCGGCGCGGGTCGTCCCGGCGCACCCCGGGCAGCGCGGCGACGGCGACCCGGTCGGCCTCGACCACCCGGACGTCCGGCAGCTCCAGCAGCCGCCACGGGTCGTCGGCGAGGCGGCGGGCGGCGTCGTCGCCGAAGGCGTCGACGGCCCGCGAGGCGACCCGGGCCCGCAGGCCGGCCGGCACCACCAGCCGGGCCACCTCGTACACGTGCGCGACCCCGATCCAGCCGGACAGCAGCCGGCCGGCGCGGACCCGCCCGACCTTCGGCAGCGTCGCGAGCCGCTCGGCGGACACCTGCTCGGGCGCGGTGATGCCCGCCGCCGCGAGCGCGTCGGCGAGGGTCCGGCCGAGCCCCGGCCACAGTCCCTCCGCGCAGAACGCCGCGAACACCGGGTCTGGCTCAGCCACGCCGCGGACCCTATCCGGCGCCGGCGCCCGTGCCGCTGTCCGCGTCCACACCCCCGGGGCGAGTGCGGACTCAGCGCTCGGGGTAGCCCGCGGGCGGGGCGGAGACGTCGTCCAGGGCGTGCCGGATCTCGGCCGGCAGCACGGTGGCGTCGGCGGACAGCGAGCCGGACAGCTGCCCGACCGTACGGGCGCCGAGGACGGACGAGCTGACCCCCGGCCGGTCCCGCACCCAGGCGAGCGCGACCGCCAGCGGGGACGTGCCGAGTCCCTCGGCGGCCGTCGCCACCGCCTCCACGATCCGGGCGGCCGAGTCGGTGAGGTGATGGCCGACGAACTCGCGCAGGTGCGGCGAGGCGGCCCGCGAGTCCGACGGCACCCCGTGCCGGTACTTCCCGGTCAGCACCCCCCGGCCCAGCGGCGAGTACGCGAGCACGCCGAGCCCGGCCCACTCGCAGGCGGGCAGCACCTCCCGCTCCACGCCGCGCTCGAGCAGCGAGTACTCCACCTGGGTGGCCGACAGCGGCGCCCGTCCGGGCCAGGCCCGCTGCCAGGCCGCCGCGGCCGCCGTCCGCCAGCCGGGCAGGTTGGACACCCCGGCGTACCGGGTCCGCCCGCTGCCGACGGCGGTGTCCACCGCGGCGAGCACCTCCTCCAGCGGCACCGCGTCGTCCCAGCCGTGCAGCTGCCACAGGTCGACCGCGTCCACCCCGAGCCGCAGCAGCGTGTTGTCCAGCGCCGCCAGCAGGCCGCCCCGGGACGCCCCGCGCACCGCGGCGCCCGGCGACAGCGGCCCGCCGGACTTGACGGCCAGCACCAGCTCGTCGCGCGGGACCACGTCGGCCAGCAGCCGGCCGACCAGCGGCTCGGTCTGCTCGCAGACGTACCAGGGCCCGACGTCCAGCAGCGTCCCGCCGGCCTCCCGGAAGGCGACCAGCTGGGCGGCCGCGTCGTCGGGGTCGGTGTCGCGGCCCCAGGTGGCCGTGCCGAGACCGAGCCGGGACACGACCAGGCCGCTGCGGCCGACCGCGCGCTGCTCCATGGCCGCGCAACCTACCGAGGGCGCGGCGGCGCCTCCGCACCCGACCTGGCCTAGGGTTCGGACCGTGCGACTCGGACTCAACCTCGGTTACTGGGGCGCCGGCAACGACGCCGCCAACCTGGGGCTGGCCCAGGAGGCCGACCGGCTCGGCTTCGCCGTGGTCTGGGCCGCGGAGGCCTGGGGCTCGGACGTCGTCTCGGTGCTGTCCTGGGTGGCGGCGCAGACCGAGCGGGTGGACGTGGGCAGCGCGATCATGCAGATCCCGGCCCGGACGCCGGCGATGACGGCGATGACCGCCGCGACCCTGGACGCCCTGTCCGGCGGGCGGTTCCGGCTCGGGCTCGGCGTCTCCGGGCCGCAGGTCTCCGAGGGCTGGCACGGCGTCCGCTTCGACAAGCCGCTCGGCCGGACCCGGGAGTACGTCGAGATCGTCCGGATGGCGATGCGCCGGGAGAAGGTGAGCTTCGCCGGCGAGCACTACACGCTGCCGCTGCCGGACGGCCCCGGCAAGGCGCTGAGGCTGATCGTGCACCCGGTGCGCGAGCGGATCCCGGTCTACCTGGCCGCGGTCGGGCCGCGCAACCTCGAGCTGGCCGGCGAGATCGCCGACGGGCTGCTGCCGTTCTTCTACTCGCCCGAGCACGCCGGGGACTTCCTCGAGCCGGTCCGGGCCGGCCGGGCCAGGGCCGGCCTGGGCCTGGACGGCTTCGACGTGGCGCCCACCCTGCCGCTCTCGGTCGGCGACGACCTGGCGGCCTGCGCCGAGCCGATCCGCGGCTACGCGGCGCTCTACGTCGGCGGCATGGGCAGCCGCGAGCAGAACTTCTACAACCAGATCGCCCGCCGGATGGGTTTCGAGCGCGAGGCCGCCGAGGTGCAGGACCGCTACCTGGCCCGCCAGCACCGGGAGGCGGCGGCGGCGGTGCCGTTCGACTTCGTCGACCGGACCTCGCTGCTCGGCCCGGCCGACCGGATCGCCGACCGGATGCAGGCGCTCGCCGAGTCCGGCGTCACCACCCTGACGCTGGCGCCGTACGGGGCGACGGCGGAGGAGCGGGTCGCGTCGCTGCGCACCGCGGTCGCCGTCGTCGAGCGCGCCGGTCTCGCGTGAACCTCGCCACGGCGGTCCTGCTCGGCGCGGTGGAAGGGGTCACCGAGTTCCTGCCGGTGTCCAGCACCGGGCACCTGACGATCCTCGAGCGGATGCTCGGCTTCTCCACCGACGACCCGGACGTCACCGCGTTCACCGCGATCGTCCAGGTCGGCGCGGTGCTCGGCACCCTGATCTACTTCCGGGACGACTTCCGCCGGATCGTCTTCGCGCTGGTGCGGGGCGCGTTCCGGTCCGGCTGGCGGGCCGACCCGGACTGGCGTTTCGGCTGGGCCGTGGTGCTCGGCTCGGTCCCGATCGGGATAGTCGGGCTGGCGTTCAAGGACCAGATCGAGACCACGCTGCGCAGCCTGTGGTTCGTCGGCTCGGCCCTGGTGCTGTGGAGCATCCCGATGCTCTACGCCGACCGGACCGCGACCCTGAAGCGGCACGAGGAGGACGTGACCTGGAAGGACACGCTGATCATCGGGCTGACCCAGTGCCTGGCGCTGGTCCCCGGGGTGTCCCGGTCCGGCGCGACCATGTCCGCCGGCCTGCTGCGCGGGCTGGACCGGGTCACCGTCACCCGGCTGTCGTTCTTCCTGTCGGTCCCGGCGCTGACCGCCGCCGCCGCGCTGCAGGCGGTCACCGAAGCGGGCGCGATCTCGGCCGGGGTCGGGTGGCCCGCCACGCTGACGGCGACGGCGGTCAGCTTCGCGGTCGCATACGCGGTGGTGTCCTGGCTGCTGCGCTTCATCTCGCGGCACAGCTACACGGTCTTCATCGTCTACCGGGTCGCGCTCGGCACGCTGGTGCTGCTGCTGGTCGGCTCCGGCGTCCTCGCCGCCACGTAGGGTCGGCGGGTGGCGACCGTCCTGCTGGTCCGGCACGGGCTGACCGCGCTGACCGGGCCGGTGCTGGCCGGGCACACCCCGGGCGTGCACCTCGACGACCGCGGCCGGGCCCAGGCCGAGGCGCTCGCCGCGCGGCTGGGCCCGGTGCCGCTCGCCGCGGTGGTGACCAGCCCGCTGGAGCGCTGCGTGGAGACGGCCGGCGCGCTGGTCGCCGGCCGGGACGGGCTCGCGCCGCAGCCGGACGCGCGGCTGGCCGAGGTCCGCTACGGCGACTGGACCGGCCGGCCGCTACGGGAGCTGACCAGGCAGCCGCTGTGGACGGTCGTCCAGCAGCACCCGTCGGCGGCGGTCTTCCCCGGCCCGGAGGGGGAGGGGCTGGCGCAGACCCAGGCCAGGGCGGTCGAGGCGGTACGGGAGTGGGACGCGAGGGTCGCCGCCGCGTCGGGTGCGGACGCGGTCTGGCTCGCCTGCAGCCACGGCGACGTGATCAAGGCGCTGCTCGCGGACGCGCTGGGGCTGCACCTCGACCTCTTCCAGCGGATCTACGTCGAGCCCTGCTCGGTGTCGGTGGTCCGCTACACCGAGACCCGACCGTTCGTGCTGCGGGTGAACGACACCGGCGGTGACGTGGCCGGCCTGCTGCCGCCGCCGCGGAGGGGCCGGCGCCGCCGGGCCCGGGCCGGGGACGCGCCGGTGGGCGGCGGCGCCGGCACCCCTCCGGGCTGAGCCGGTCACGCGGTCGAAGCTGATCCGCGGCGGGCGCTCTCGCGTACGCTGAGGAGCCGATGGCGCGCCAGGTACACCTCTTCGACCGCCCCGCCCGGTTCATCGCCGGGACCGTGGGCCAGCCCGGCGACCGCACGTTCTACCTGCAGGCCAGCGGTGCCGGCAGGACGGTCAGCGTCGCCCTGGAGAAGGTGCAGGTCTCGCTGCTGGCCGACCGGCTCGACGAGCTGCTCGGCGAGGTGCAGCGGCGGCTCGGCGTGCCGGTGGTCGAGGAGGAGACCTCCGACGACGACAACGAGCCGCTCGACACCCCGGTGGACGAGGAGTTCAAGGTCGGCGCGATGGGGCTGGCGTGGGACGGCGACGCCGAGCTGGTGGTGGTGGAGGCGCAGGCGGCCGGGGACGAGCCGGCCGACGAGTCGACGATCCTGGAGGACGTCGAGGACGGCCCGGACGTGCTCCGGGTCCGGATCAGCACCGCCGAGGCGCGGGCCTTCGTCGAGCGCGCCCGGCGGGTGATCTCCGCCGGGCGGCCGCCGTGCCCGCTGTGCGGGCTGCCGCTGGACGCGGCCGGGCACGTCTGTCCGCGGCAGAACGGCTACCGCCGGGGCTCGGCGGCCTGAGGCATGCGGCAGCCGGGCCGGCGCCGCCCGTCGGTGTCGGCCACACTGGGTCGGTGAGCGAGCCGACCCCGCAGCCGCCGGCCGGGGAGCCGATCTGGCTCGACCCGGCCCGGGCGCTGCACCTGCTGCGCAGCGGGACCCTGTCGGTCGAGGGCCGGCTGGTCGACGCGAGCAACACGACGCTCTACTGCTCGCTGAGCCTGGACGGCCTGGCCGCCGCCTGCGTCTACAAGCCGGTGCGCGGCGAGCGGCCGCTGTGGGACTTCCCGGACGGGACGCTGGCCGCCCGGGAGGCGGCGGCGTACGTGGTGTCCACCGCGCTCGGCTGGAACGTGGTTCCGCCGACGGTGCTGCGCGACGGCCCGTACGGCGACGGCATGGTGCAGCTGTGGATCGACGGCGACGTGACGGTGGACCTCGGCCGGCTGATCCGGGCCGACCGGCTGCCACTGCGCCGGATGGCGGTCTTCGACGCGGTGGTGAACAACGCCGACCGCAAGGGTGGGCACCTGATCCCGATGCCGGACGGGCACGTCTACGGCGTCGACCACGGGGTCTCCTTCCATGCCCAGGACAAGCTCCGGACGGTGCTGTGGGCCTGGGCCGGCGACCCGCTGCCGGACGACGCGCTCGACTCGCTGTCCGAGCTGCGCGCGGAGCTGGAGGGTCCGCTGGCGACGGCGTTGTCGGCGCTGCTCACCCGCCGCGAGGTCGCCGCCGTGGTGCGCCGCATCGACCGGCTGCTGGCGCGCGGCTGCTACCCGGTGCCGTCCGGCGACTGGCCGGCCGTGCCCTGGCCGCCGTTCTGAGCCGCCTCCGTCACCAGCGCCCGGGCCGCGGCGAGCGAGGCGGTCAGCTCGGCCGGGGCGGTGCCGAGGTTCCCGAGCAGTGCGGCGACCCGGGTCTCGAAGTCCGCGGGCGCGCCGGGCAGGTCGGCTGCGGCGCGTACCCCGCCCTTCTCGTTGGTCACCCAGCGTCGGGCGTCCGCGTGGACCGCCTGGACCAGGCAGCCCACCGCGCGGTAGACGCAGCCCGCGACGTACGAGACGTCCCCGCGGACGGCTGCCTTGGTCGCGATCCGGAGGCTGAAGCCGGCCTCCCACAGCCCTCGCTCGCGGATGGCCTCCCGCAGTGCGTCCGGGTAGTGCAGCCGCTCCTTCGCCCGGGTCAGCTCACCGGTCGGGTCGGTCAGCACGACCCCGAGCGCCAGCTCGCCGGCGTAGGCGGGGGACCAGAAGCCGTGCGGGTGTCCGACCTGGGCGTACGACGTGGCCCGGCCGGCCTGGCAGTCCGCCCAGACCGCCTCCACCCGGTCCAGGTCGCGGTAGATCCAGTCCACCCGGGTGCCGTCGATGACCAGCCACGCGCCGCCGTCGACCCACGGCCCCCAGCCGCCGCGCTCGCTGACCGTCGCGCCCGGATCGAGGTCCGCCGCGAGCCGCCGGACCGCCGGGACGTCCAGGTCGCCGCGGTAGTAGAGGCCGAGGTCGACGTCGGAGGCGGCGTCGGCGTCGCCGCGTGCCCGGGACCCGCCGAGCGTCACCCCGACGGCGCCCGCGACGCCCGTCAGCGCCGCCGCCAGGCCGGCCAGGTCGGGTGCGGTCACGACCGGACCCTAGGTCGCCGCGGGAGGCCGCTCCGGCTGGAGGGTGGGTGTCTGCCTGGGCTGCAGCACCCTGCGTGCTATTCAGCACTCCGGGTGCTAGCGCTTGGCCGGTGGTGCCGTCCCCGCGGGCTGGCAGGATCGGCGGGGTGGCTCGCCCGCCTCCGGCCGCCGCCCGGCGGCAGGTGCTCTACCGGGTCGCCGACCTCGTGCCGGCCGTCGGGGCGGGCCCGGCCGTGCGGGTCGCGGTCGACGGCGTCGACTCGTACGACTACGAGCGGCTGGTGGCCGAGCTGCTCGCACCACTCGGCCCCGGTGGTTCGCGGGTGTACCGGAGCGCCAGCCACGACGTGCGCGCCGAGCGGCCGGTCGACCGTCCACAGCAGACCGCCGCCGCCGGCTCGGTGCTGGTCGTGGACGGGATCTTCCTGCACCGCGACGAGCTGGTCCGGCACTGGGACTTCTCAGTCTTCCTGGACGTCCCCGTCGCCGTCTCGGTGGCCCGGCTGGCCGTCCGGGACGGCGGCCCGCCCGATCCCGGGCACCCGCGCAACCGCCGCTACGTCGAGGGCCAGCGGCTCTACCTGGCCGGCTGCCAGCCGCGGCGGCGGGACACCGTTGTGATCGACAACACCGACCTCGCGGCCCCCGGGCTGGGCGAAGGCGCTGGGTAGGGTGGACGGCATGGAGTCGTGGGTGCGGCCGGCCGTCCCGCGGCTGCCCGGCCGCGGGCGACCGCTGCGGCTGACCGACACCGCCACCGGCGAGGTCCGGCCCACCGCGCCCGGCCGCACCGCCCGGATGTACGTGTGCGGCATCACGCCGTACGACGCGACCCACCTCGGCCACGCCGCGACCTACCTGGCCTTCGACCTCGTCCAGCGGGTCTGGCTGGATGCCGGCCACGACGTGCACTACGTGCAGAACGTGACGGACATCGACGACCCGCTGCTGCGGCGGGCCGAGCGCGACGGCGAGGACTGGGCCGAGCTGGCCCGGCGCCAGACCGAGCTGTTCCGCACGGACATGGCCGCGCTGCGGGTGCTGCCGCCGGACCGACTTCGTCGGCGCGGTGGAGGCGATCGGACAGATCGTTCCGCTGGTGCGGCGCCTGCTCGACACCGGTGCGGCGTACCTGCTCGACGACGACGTCTACTTCTCCGTCCAGTCCTCGCCGCGGTTCGGCTACGAGTCCGGGCTGGACGAGCCGACGATGCTGGCGCTGTCCGCCGAGCGGGGCGGCGACCCGGAGCGGCCGGGCAAGAAGGACCCGCTCGACCCGGTGCTGTGGCGGGCGGTCCGGCCCGGCGAGCCGAGCTGGGACTCGCCGCTCGGCGCCGGCCGGCCGGGCTGGCACGTGGAGTGCGCGGCGATCGCGCTGCAGCTGCTGGGGACGGGTTTCGACGTGCAGGGCGGCGGCAGCGACCTCGCCTTCCCGCACCACGAGATGTCGGCCGCGCACGCCGAGGCGGCGACCGGCGAGTGGCCGTTCGCCCGGGCGTACGTGCACGCCGGGATGGTGGGGCTGCACGGCGCGAAGATGTCCAAGAGCAAGGGCAACCTGGTGCTCGTCTCCACGCTGCGCGGGTCGGGCGCGGACCCGGCCGCGCTGCGGCTGGCGCTGCTGGGCGCGCACTACCGGGCCGACCGCGACTGGACCGCGGCGGCGCTGGAGCTGGCGTCCGGGCGGCTGGCGCGCTGGCGGGCGGCGGTGGCGTTGCCGGCCGGCCCCGGCGCGGCGCCGGTGCTCGACCGGGTCCGCGAGCGGCTCGCCGACGACCTGGACACGCCGGCCGCGCTGACCGCGGTGGACCGCTGGGCGGCCGACGCGCTCACCCGCGGCGGCGCGGACCCCGCCGCCCCCGGCCTGGTCCGCGACCTCGCCGACGCCCTGCTCGGCGTGCCCCTGTGACCGCGGGCCGGCCGGTTCGAGCGAGAACGCGTCGTCCGGACGGCGCCGTCCCGCACGAACCCCCGGAGGCGGGGGAGTCGGTCGTCTTCGATCGGATCGCCGACTCGTACGACGAGACCCGCGGTGGCCTGGAACGCGGCCGGGTCGCCGCCGGCGTCATCGCCGAGCTGCTGCCACCGTCCGGCCCGGTGCTCGAGGTCGGCGTCGGCACCGGCCTGGTCGCGGCCGGACTGGCCGAGCTCGGCCGCCCGCCGGTCGGGATCGACCTGTCGCTTCCGATGCTCGCCCGGGCCCGGGAGCGGCTGCCGGGTCGGCTGGCGATCGGCGACGCGGCGCGGCTGCCGGTGGCCGGCGGCTCGATGTCGGCGGTGTGCTTCGTGCACGTCCTGCACCTGGTCGGCGACCTGCCCGGGACGCTGGCCGAGGCCGTCCGCGTGCTGGCGCCGGGCGGCGTGGTGCTGAGCACGGTGTTCCCGGCCGACGAGGAGGTGTCCGGCGACCTGCACGAGGAGGTCCGGCGGCTGCGGCGCGCCCTCGGCGCGGACGAGCGGTCCGACGACGAGCAGCACGTCGTCGCCGTGGCGCGGACCGTGGGCCTGCTCGCGGGGGAGCGGCGGCCGATGCCGGGCACGCCGGTCACGCCGCGGCTCGCCGCGCAGCGCCTGGAGGACCGGTCGCTGTCCTGGATGTGGTCGGTGGACGCCGACCGGTGGGAGCGGCTGGTGCCGCCGGCGCTGGAGCGCATCCGGGCGCTGCCCGACCAGGACCGGGTCCGGCCCGGCCCGGGGGCCTCGGTCCTCGCCTTCTCGCTCACCGAGTGAGCAGTCGGGGCGGGGTCGCGAGCGGGACGCGGTGCAGCGAGCGGACCTGCCGCCGGGGACGTCGCTCAGGCGCCGGACGGGCCGGGCGGCTGCCGGCGGCGCAGGTAGCGCTCGAACTCCTTCGCGATCGCGTCCCCGCTGGCCTGCGGCATGTCCGGGCCGCCGTCGCGCTCCTCCAGCGACCGCACGTACTCGGTCACGTCGGCGTCCTCGTTGGCCATCTCGTCGACCAGCTTCTGCCACTCGTCGGACTGCTCGGGCAGCGTGGCCAGCGGCACCTCGACGTCGAGCACCTCCTCCACCCGGTGCAGCAGCGCGAGCGTCGCCTTCGGGTTCGGCGGCTGGGAGACGTAGTGCGGGATCGCCGCCCAGAACGAGATCGCCGGGATGCCGGCCCGCACGCAGGCGTCCTGCAGCACGCCGAGGATGCCGGTGGGTCCCTCGTAGCGGGAGTGCTCCAGCCCGTAGCGCTCGGCGGAGCCCGCGTCGTACGACGTGCCGGTGACCGGGGTGGGCCGGGTGTGCGGGGTGTCCGACAGCAGCGCGCCGAGCAGCACGACCGTCTGCACGCCCAGCTCGCGGATCACCTCGAGGATCTCGTCGCAGAAGCCGCGCCAGCGCATGTTGGGCTCGACGCCGCGCATCAGCACCACGTCGTGGGCGGCCCCCGGCGGCCGGCAGACCGAGAACCGGGTGGTCGGCCACTCGATCCGCCGGGACACCCCGTCCACCAGCGACACGGTCGGCCGGTTGACCTGGAAGTCGTAGTAGTCGTCGGGGTCGATGGCGGCCAGCGGGCGGGCGTCCCAGATCAGCTCGAGGTGCTCCACGGCGGAGGTGGCCCCGTCGCCGGCGTCGTTCCAGCCCTCGAACGCGCCGACGAGCACGGGGTCGGTCAACTCCGGCCAGTCCTCGAACTCGGTCACCCGCCCACCCTACGACCCCTGCCGGGTAGCCTTGGGAACCATGTCCGAGCCCCCCGAGTCCGCCCTGCTGGCAACGCTCCGTGAGCGCGTCGTCGTGGCGGACGGCGCGATGGGCACCATGCTGCAGGACGCCGACCTCAGCCTCGACGACTTCACCGGCCTCGAGGGCTGCAACGAGATCCTCAACGTCACCCGGCCGGACGTGGTCCGCGGCGTCCACGACGCGTACTTCGCCGTGGGCAGCGACGCGGTCGAGACGAACACCTTCGGGGCCAACCACGCCAACCTCGGCGAGTACGGGATCAGCGAGCGGATCTACGAGCTGGCGGAGGCGGGGGCCCGGCTGGCCAAGGAGGTGGCGCAGGGCTGGTCCACGCCGGACCGGCCCCGGTGGGTGATCGGCTCGGTCGGCCCGGGCACCAAGCTCCCCACCCTTGGTCACGCTCCGTACGCGACTCTGCGGGACGCGTACCAGCAGGAGGTGGCCGGCCTGCTCGCCGGCGGCGCGGACGCGGTGCTGGTCGAGACCAGCCAGGACCTGCTGCAGGCCAAGTCGGCGGTGGTCGGCGCGCAGCGGGCGATGGCCGCCGCCGGTCGCCGGGTGCCGCTGCTCGCCCAGGTCACCGTCGAGACGACCGGCACGATGCTGCTCGGGTCCGAGATCGGCGCCGCGCTGACCGCGCTGGAGCCGCTGGGCGTCGACATGGTCGGGCTCAACTGCGCCACCGGCCCGACCGAGATGAGCGAGCACCTGCGCTACCTGTCCCGGCACGCCCGGGTCGGCCTGTCGGTGATGCCGAACGCCGGCCTGCCCGCAGCTGGGCCCGACGGGCGCCACCTACCCGCTGACGCCGCCGGAGCTGGCGAGCGCGCTGGCGACGTTCGTCCGGGAGTACGGCACCCGGCTGGTCGGCGGCTGCTGCGGCACCACCCCCGAGCACATCCGCCAGGTGGTGGACGCCGTCCGCGACCTCGAGCCGGCCCGGCGGCGGCCGCGTACCGAGGCCGCGGCGGCCTCGCTCTACCAGTCGGTGCCGTTCCGGCAGGACGCCGGCGTGCTGATGATCGGGGAGCGGACGAACGCCAACGGCTCCAAGGCGTTCCGCGAGGCGATGCTGGCCGGCAAGTGGGACGACTGCGTGGAGATCGCCCGCAGCCAGATCCGGGACGGCTCGCACATGCTCGACGTCTGCATCGACTACGTGGGCCGGGACGGCACCGGCGACATGCGGCAGATCGCCGGCCGGTTCGCCACCGCCTCGACGCTGCCGCTGATGCTCGACTCGACCGAGCCGCAGGTCATCGAGGCGGGCCTGGAGATGCTCGGCGGCCGCTGCGTCGTCAACTCGGTCAACTACGAGGACGGCGACGGGCCGGAGTCCCGGTTCGCGCGGGCGATGCCGATCATCCGCGAGCACGGCGCGGCCGTCGTCGTGATGTGCATCGACGAGGAGGGCCAGGCCCGCACCGCGGAGTGGAAGGTGCGCGTCGCCGACCGCACCATCCGCGACCTGCGCGACCAGTGGGGGATGCGGGTCGAGGACATCGTCGTCGACTGCCTGACGTTCCCGATCGGCACCGGCCAGGAGGAGACCCGCCGGGACGGCATCGAGACGATCGAGGCGATCCGGGAGCTCAAGCAGCGCTACCCCGAGGTGCAGACCACGCTCGGCCTGTCGAACGTGTCGTTCGGGCTCAACCCGGCGGCCCGGCAGGTGCTCAACTCGGTCTTCCTCAACGAGTGCGTGAACGCCGGGCTCGACTCGGCGATCGTGCACGCGTCGAAGATCCTGCCGATGTCGAAGATCGACGACGAGCAGCGCGAGGTCGCGCTCGACATGGTGTACGACCGGCGCCGGGACGGATACGACCCGCTGCAGCGCTTCCTGCAGCTGTTCGAGGGCGTGGACGCGACCTCGGCCCGGCAGTCCCGGGCCGAGGAGCTGGCCGCGCTGCCGCTGTCCGAGCGGCTGGAGCGGCGGATCGTCGACGGCGAGCGCAACGGGCTGGAGGCCGACCTCGACGAGGCGCTCATCACCCGGCCGCCGCTGGAGATCATCAACGACACGCTGCTGGCCGGCATGAAGACGGTCGGCGAGCTGTTCGGCTCCGGCGAGATGCAGCTGCCGTTCGTGCTGCAGTCCGCCGAGGTGATGAAGACCGCGGTGGCCCACCTCGAGCCGCACATGGACAAGACCGACTCCAGCGGGAAGGGCCGCATCCTGCTCGCCACCGTCAAGGGCGACGTGCACGACATCGGCAAGAACCTGGTCGACATCATCCTGTCCAACAACGGCTACACGGTCGTCAACCTCGGCATCAAGCAGCCGATCTCGGCGATCCTGGACGCCGCGGAGGAGCACTCCGCCGACGTGATCGGCATGTCCGGCCTGCTGGTGAAGTCCACGGTGATCATGAGGGAGAACCTGGAGGAGATGAACTCCCGCGGCGTCGCCGACCGGTGGCCGGTGCTGCTCGGTGGGGCGGCGCTGACGAGGGCGTACGTCGAGCACGACCTGTCCGAGGTCTACGCCGGCGACGTGCGCTACGCCCGGGACGCCTTCGAGGGCCTGCGGCTGATGGACGCGCTGATGGCCGTCCGGCGGGGGAGCGTGCCGACGGCGGCGACCCCGGACGGGCCGCCGGACGCCGCCCTCAACGCGGAGGCGGACGCGGCGAAGCGCGCCGAGCGCAAGGCGCGCCGGGAGCGGTCGCTGCGGATCGCCGCCGAGCGGCGCGCCGCCGAGCAGGCCGCGGCCGGGCCGGAGTCGGGGCCGGTCCGCTCGGACGTCGCCGCCGACAACCCGGTGCCGACCCCGCCGTTCTGGGGCGACCGGGTCGTCAAGGGCATCCAGCTCGCCGACTACGCGTCGCTGCTCGACGAGCGGGCCACCTTCATGGGCCAGTGGGGCCTGCGCGGCGTCCGCGGCAAGGGCCCGACGTACGAGGAGCTGGTCGAGACCGAGGGCCGGCCCCGGCTGCGCTACTGGCTGGACCGGTTCCAGACCGAGGGCGTGCTCGAGGCCGCGGTCGTCTACGGCTACTTCCCGGCGGTCAGCAAGGGCGACGACCTGATCGTGCTGCGCGAGGACGGCTCGAGCGGGCGCGGAGCGGGTGCGGTTCTCCTTCCCCCGGCAGCGGCGGGACCGGCGGCTGTGCCTGGCCGACTTCTTCCGGTCGCAGGAGTCCGGCGAGACCGACGTGGTCGCCTTCCAGGTCGCCACCATCGGGCAGCGGATCAGCGAGTTCGCCGCGGAGCTGTTCGCGAAGAACGCCTACCGCGACTACCTGGAGGTGCACGGGCTGTCGGTGCAGCTCACCGAGGCGCTGGCCGAGCACTGGCACGCCCGGGTCCGGGAGGAGCTCGGCTTCGGCGGCGAGGACCCGGCCGACCCGGAGGCGTTCTTCAAGCTGGAGTACCGCGGCGCCCGCTACTCGTTCGGCTACCCGGCCTGCCCGGACCTGGAGGACCAGCGGCAGGTGCGCGAGCTGCTGCAGTTCTCCCGGATCGGGGTGTCGCTGTCGGAGGAGTTCCAGCTGCACCCGGAGCAGTCGACGTCCGCGATCGTGGTGCACCACCCCGAGGCGAAGTACTTCGCCACATGACGGTCCGGCTGCCGGCGGCCGTCCTGTTCGACCTGGACGGCACGCTGCTCGACTCCGAACCGGTCTGGGACGACGCGCTGCGGCAGCTGGCCCGGGAGCTCGGCGGCGAGCTGTCCGCCGCCGCCCGGGCGGCGACGGTCGGCACCAACGTCGCGGTGTCCGTGGGCATCGTGCACGCGGACGTCGGCCGCCTCGACGCCGACCCCGCCGCGAGTGGCCGGCGGCTGGTCGAGCTCGCCGGCGGAGCGCTTCGCCGCCGGGCTGGTGTGGCTGCCCGGCGCCCGCGAGCTGGTGGACGCCGTGCGGGCGGCCGGCGTGCCGGTCGCGCTGGTCACGAACACGCC
Source organism: uncultured Actinomycetota bacterium (assembly GCA_963785005.1). Taxonomy (GTDB): domain Bacteria; phylum Actinomycetota; class Actinomycetes; order Mycobacteriales; family CADCTP01; genus CADCTP01. The sequence continues at coordinate 90,202 of CAWATS010000007.1, read as the reverse complement.
GCGGCCGCTGGTGCGGGTCGCGCTCGGGCCGCTGCTCGACGAGCTCTTCGACGCCAGCGTCTGCTGGGACGACGTCGGCAACGCCAAGCCGCACCCGGAGCCGTACCTGACGGCGGCCGCGCTGCTGGGCGCCGACCCGGCGGACACGGTGGCGGTGGAGGACTCGCCGACCGGGGCCGCGTCCGCGGACGCGGCCGGCTGCCAGGTGCTGGTGGTGCCGGTCGGGCTCCCGGTGCCCGCCTCGGCGCGGCGGACCTTCGTCGCGTCGCTCGCCGACGTCGGTGTCGCCGACCTGGCCGCCCTCCTGCGCCGCGCGGCCTGACCCGCCCGCCGGCCCCCGCGCCGATCTTGACGTTACGGACGTCTTCCGCGGCGTGTCGGAGTCCGTAACGTCAAGATCGGCGGTGGTGCGGGTCAGTCCGCGGCGATGGCCTGCAGCACGTTGAGCCGGGACGCGCGGCGGGCCGGCAGCCAGGCCGCCAGCACCCCGGCGACCGCCGCGAGCAGCAGGTAGACCGCCAGCTGGCCGACCGGGAACGCCAGCTCGGAGACGCCCTCGTTGACCAGCGCCCGCTGCAGCGCCACCCCGAAGACCGCGCCGACCGCGAGGCCGAGCAGGCCGCCGAAGACGGCCACCAGCACCGACTCGACCCGCACCATCCGCTTCACCTGCCGCCGGCTCATCCCGACCGCCCGCAGCAGGCCCAGCTCCCGGGTCCGCTCCAGCACCGACAGCGCCAGCGTGTTGACGATGCCGAGCACCGCGATCAGCACGGACAGCGCCAGCAGCAGCGTGAAGAACTGCACCAGCTGGTCGATCTGGCGGGTGATGTCGCCGACGAACTCCGAGCGGTCCTGCAGCTGGATGTTCGGGAACGCGGCGACGGTCCGCTCCAGCCCGGCCCGCACCTGTCCGACGTCCGCCCCGGCCGCCACCTTCACCAGCGCCGCGGTGTAGAGGTCCTGGTCGAAGTGGCTGCCCGCGCTGGAGTCCAGCACGTAGTTGCCGACCAGGTCGTTCGCCTCGTACGTGCCCACCACCCGCAGCGACTCCGAGGAGCCGTCCGGATAGCTGGCCCGCACCGCCGAGCCGACCGACAGGCCCTGGTCCTCGGCCGTCCGGCCGGCCACCAGCAGGGTGCCGGGGCCGAGGTCGGACACCGACCCGGCCTCGCCCTTGATCGAGACGGTCGAGCCGATGGCGGAGGCGGGCAGCGCGATCGGGTACTGCTCCCCGTCCGAGCCCAACCGGACCGCCGCCTGCTTGAACGCCGTCGTCTCGGCGATGCCCGGCTGCTGCCGGACCGCCTGCACGGTCCGCTCGCTGATGCCGACCGCGGTCGGGTTGAGGATGAAGTCGGCGCCGAGCGCGGAGTCGGCGGTCTTGCGCACGCTCTGCTTCAGCGACGCCCCGAGCACGCCGACCGCGCTGACCAGCGCCAGCCCGATCATCAGCGCGGCGGCGGTGGACGCGGTCCGGCGCGGGTTGCGCTGCGAGTTCTGCCGTCCGAGCCGGCCGGGCAGCCGGCGCGAGAACAGCGATCCCAGGGCGCCGGTCACCGGCCGGCTGACCAGCGGCGAGAGCAGCGCCACCCCGAGGAACGCGAGCACCGTGCCGAGCCCGAGCACCCACAGCCCGCTGCCGGTGAGGCCGAAGGTCATCGCCGCGGCGCCGGCGACCAGCAGGACCGCGCCCGCGATCGTCTGGCGGGTGAGCGAGCGGTCCGGCGTCGCCGCGTCCCGCATCGCCGCGACCGGCGCCACCTTCGCCGCCCGCCGCGCCGGCAGCAGCGCCGAGACCGCGGTGACCAGGATGCCGACGACGAAGGCGACGATGACCGTCCGCGGCTGCAGCACGATCGGCGCGGACGGCAGGCCGGCGCCGAAGGCGCCGAACAGCGCCTGCAGGCCGAGTGCGACGCCGATCCCGGCGGCCAGCCCGATCGCGGACGCCAGGCCGCCGACGACCACGGCCTCGATCAGCACCGAGCGGGTCACCTGGCCCCTGCTCGCGCCGAGCGCGCGCATCAGCGCCAGCTCCCGGGTGCGCTGCGCGACCAGGATCGAGAACGTGTTGAAGATGATGAAGGCGCCGACGAACAGCGCGACCGCGGCGAAGACCAGCAGGAAGGTGTTCAGGAAGCCGAGGCCCTCCTGGATGTCGCTGGCCTGCTCGTCCGCGAGCTGGGTGCCGGTGATCGCCTCGGTGCCGGCCGGGATCGCGGCCGCGACCCGGTCGCGCAGCTCCTGCTGCCCGACCCCGTCCCGCGCGGCGACCAGCAGGTCGCTGTAGCCGTCGACCTTGAGCACCTGCTGGGCGACCGGCGTGGTGAACAGCACGTACGCCTCGCCGCCGAGCGAGTCCTTGCCGTTGGCGTACCGGACGAGCCCGACGACCCGGACGTCCTGCTGGCCGGCCGGGGCGAACACGACCGCCCGGTCGCCGACCTTGGTGCCGGCCTTCTCGGCCAGCCTCGGGTCGAAGAGCACCTCGCCCGGCCCGGTCGGCGCCCGGCCGGAGATGATGCGCTGCTGGTTGAGGGTGGGCGAGTCCACCCAGTTGCCGCCGATCAGCGGCGCGCCGTCGGTGCTCAGCGCCTTGCCGTCCTTGCCCAGGACGGAGACCGCGTTGTAGTCGGCGCGCACGACGTTGGGCTGGACCTCGGCGACGCCGTCGACCTTCCGGACGGCGTCCAGGGCGGTCGCCGGCACGAACTTGCGACCCCCGCCGTCACTGTTCGCGGTGCCCTCGCCCTTCTCCACCCCGCGGACGTCCACCGCGATGTTCTTGCTCACCGTGGCGAACAGGTCGTCGAAGGTCTTGCCCAGGCTGTCGGTCAGCACGAACGCGCCGACCACGAAGGACACGCCCAGCACGATCGACATCGCCGAGAGCAGCAGCCGCAGCTTGCGGGCGAGCAGGGACTTGACGGTCGCCCGCAGCATCACGCACCCACCGGGGTGTACATCGTCTCGTGGCCCGGCTCCAGGCCCTTCATCCGGTCCAGCACCGAGTCCGCGGTCGGGGAGCGCAGCTCGTCGACGATCCGCCCGTCGGCGAGGAACAGCACCCGGTCGGCGTACGCGGCGGCGGACGGCTCGTGGGTGACCATGACGACGGTCTGGCCGAGCTCGGTGACCGAGCGGCGCAGGAAGCCGAGCACCTCCGCGCTGCTGCGCGAGTCGAGGTTGCCGGTCGGCTCGTCGGCGAAGACCACCGCCGGCCTGGTGATCAGGGCCCGGGCGCAGGCCACCCGCTGCTGCTGGCCGCCGGACAGCTCGGTGGGCCGGTGGCTGAGCCGGTCGCGCAGGTTGACCGCGGCGACGACGGCGTCGAACCAGCCCGGGTCCGGCTTGCGGCCGGCGATCGCCAGCGGGAGGGTGATGTTCTCCTCGGCGGTGAGCGTCGGCAGCAGGTTGAACTGCTGGAAGACGAAGCCGACCTTGTCCCGCCGCAGCTCGGTCAGCTTCTTGTCCGACATGCCGGACAGCCGGTCGCCGCCGACGTACACCTCACCGGACGTCGCGGTGTCCAGCCCGGCCAGGCAGTGCATCAGCGTCGACTTGCCGGACCCGGACGGCCCCATGATCGCGGTGTACTCACCGGCCGGGAACGACACGCTCACCCCGTCGAGGGCGACGACCGCCGTCGGCCCGGAGCCGTACACCTTGCGCAGCTCGGCGGCCTGCGCCGCGGGCCCGCCCGCCGCTCCGGCGGCCGCACCGCTGGTGCCGGCCTCGTGGATGGTCACCACTGCTCTCCCCTCTCGTGGCCGCCCCGCCTGTCCGGGTCGCCCTGACGTGTCCCTGCACAGACGCTAGGGCGGCCGGCCGGGTCGGGGCACTGGGGTTTCCCCCCGACTTGCTCAGGGGTGACCCCGAACTGCCACCCCGACGCCGGTCGCCGGGCTGCGACCCGGACGTTACGGAGCCGCCGCGGGCGGCACATCGTGCGCGGGTGGGAGGCCGGGGTCCACCTTTCGGTCGATCCCCGGCTGCCCGATGGGATCGGTGTCGGGCTCCGGGAACGGCGGCGGGGTGCCGCCGAACGCCGGGCACAGCGCCTGGTAGTCGCACCAGTCGCACAGCCGGCCCGGGCTGGCGCGGAAGTCGCGCAGGACGACCGCCCGCTCGATCGCCTGCCAGACCGCGACCAGCGTCCGCTCGAAGCGCTCCAGCTCGGCGGCGTACGGCCGGTAGGTCAGCGTGTCCTGGTCCGACAGGTACATCAGCTTGAGCTGGTGCGGCACCGTGCCGCGGGTGCGCCACAGCACCAGCGCGTAGAACTTGAGCTGGAACAGGGCCTTCGCCTCGTACGCGACGCGCGGGATGCTGCCGGTCTTGTAGTCGACCACCCGGACCTCGCCGGTCGGCGCCACGTCCAGCCGGTCGACGTAGCCGCGCAGCACGAGCCGGCCCGCGCCGGCCGGGGCGGCTGAGCTGTCGAGTGCCACCTCGACCAGCTGCTCGCGGGCGGCCGGCTCCAGCCGGCTCGGGTCCTCCAGCGCGAAGTAGCCGGCGACCATCCGGCGGGCCGAGTCCAGCCAGCCGGCCAGCTCCCCGTCCGGGTCGGGATCGGGGAACAGGGCGGCGCAGTCTGGCTCGGTCTCAGCCAGCCGGCGCCACTCCGGCTCGACCAGGGCGGCGGCCGCCCGGTATGTCCGCTGCGGCGCCGGCAGGTCGAAGAGGCGCTCCAGCACCGCGTGCACGACGGTGCCGCGCAGCTTGTCGCGGCTGGGGCGCTGCGGGATCTTGTCGATCGCGCGCAACCGGTAGAGCAGGGGGCAGGTCTTGAAGTCCGCGGCGCGCGAGGGCGACAGGGTGCCCAGGACGGGCGCCGGGAGCGGCTCCGGCGCCGGCCCGGCCACCGCGCTCACCGCCGCTGGACTGCCCACGGCATCGACCCTAGCCGGCGGGTCCGACAGGTCCCGACCGGCGCGCCGCGCCGCCGCCCGCGTCCCCACCCCACCCTCGTGATCTTGCGGTTGCCGGCGGCTGAACCGGACATTCGGATGGTTAGCGTGCGGCCAACCGCAAGATCACGGGCGGGCAGGGTGCTCAGAGCCAGGACAGCCGGGCGAACGGCCAGGCGAGGACGAAGGCGCGGCCGACCAGCAGGTCCTGGCTGACCGGCCCGAACACCCTGCTGTCGCTGGAGTTGCAGCGGTTGTCGCCCATCACCCACAGCGTGCCGGGCGGCACGGTGACGCGGGCGAAGGCCTCGGTGCCCGAGCACCGCGGCTCCACGTACGGCTCCCGCAACGCTCGGCCGTCGACGTAGACCTGCCCCCCGCGCCCCTCGACGGTCTCGCCGGGCAGCGCCACCACCCGCTTGATCAGGTCCTCGTCCTCGACCGGGAAGTCCGGCGGGCGACGGAAGACGACGACGTCCCCGCGGCCCACCTCGTGCAGGTGGTAGCCGACCTTGTTCACCAGCACCCGGTCGCCCTCGAGCAGGGTCTCGTGCATGGAGCCGGACGGGATGTAGAAGGTCTGCACGACGTACGCGCGGATGAGGTACGCGCTCAGCAGCGCGAAGACGATGAGGAACGGCCACTCGAGCAGCCGGCGGCGGACCCGGCGGCGGCGGACCACCGCGCGCGGCGGGTGCTTGGGCAGCGTCGGCGGGCGGCGGACCGGCGCCCCGCGGTCCTCCCGGTCCAGCATCTCCTTGGCCGGCACGTAGCGGTGCAGCAGCTGGGTGCCGTCGGCGGACAGCGGCTCGGCGGTGAGCGGGTCGGCGCGGAGGGGCTCGGCGCGGAGGAGGTCGGCGCGGACCGGGACCGGGTCCGGCAGCGGGGGCGCCGGCGGCCTGGTCGCGGGCCGCAGCGGCGGTGGCGGGCTGGCCGCCGGGAGGTCGACCCGGCCGGTGCCCGGGTCGAGGGTGAAGGCGGTCGCCGCACCGGGGCGCTCGTCCGGCGGGGCGACGTGCCCGTTGGCCGGCCGCCTGACCACCGGCGGCGGGCTGTAGCGCACCGCGTCCCAGCCGCTCAGCGTGTCCGGCTCGAGCCCGGCGTCGTCCGCCGGAGCGGCGTAGGGCCACAGCGCCGGCCGGCGGCGGTCCTCCGGCTGGTCCGGGTAGCCGTTCGGCTGCGGCCGCGGCTGCTCCACCCGCGGCCCGCCCGGCGCCCTGCCGTGGCCGGTGCGCCCGCCGTCCCACCGCGGGTCGGGGTCATCGGCGCGGCCGCCGGCCGGCCAGCTCCCGGGCTCGTCCGCCCACGCCGGCCGGACGGGGTCCGGCGCCCGGTGGCCGTTGGACGGCGGCGCCGGCGGCCACTCCCGAACCCACTCGGCCGCGTCCGGGTCGGCGGCGCGGCCGTTGGTCTGCCAGGTCGGGGGCGGGTTCTGTGCCCAGGTCGGGACTGCCGGGTCGCGCGGGGTCCGGTGCGCGGTGGCCGTTGGTCTGCCAGGTCGGGCGGCGGGTTCTGTGCCCAGGTCGGGACTGCGGGGTCCGCGGGGTCCGGTGCGCGGTGGCCGTTGGTCTGCCAGGTCGGCGGCGGGTCCTGTGCCCAGGTCGGGACTGCCGGGTCCGCGGGGTCCGGTGCGCGGTGGCCGTTGGTCTGCCAGGTCGGCGGCGGGTCTGCGCCCAGGTCGGGACTGCCGGGTCCGCGGGGCCGGTGCGCGGTGGCCGTTGGTCTGCCAGGTCGGCGGCGGGTCTGCGCCCGGCGGTGCCCGTTCACCCCGCGCCGCGGGTCGGGATCCGCGGTGTAGTGCGGGTCGTACCATGCCGGCCGGTCCCGGTCCGGGGCGGCACGGTGGCCGTTGCTCCGGGCGAGGTACGGGTCGGCGGGATCGGAAAGGTCCCCGCGGCCCGGGGGCAGCCGGCCGACCGACGCCTCGTCCGGCGCCGCGTGCCGCCGCGTCCCGTTGATCTGCGCCGCCCACTCGGCCACGGTCGCGAAGCGGCCGGCCGGCGGACCCGGCGCGGGCCCGTCGTCCGGCCCGCTGCCGGAACCGGGGCGGGTCATGGGATCACGGTAGGTCACAGGAGCCGTGAACGTCGCCACACCTGTCAGCCGGCCGCCGCCACCAGCCAGTCCGCCCGCCGCCCGAACCGCCCACAGCCCGCCCGCCCGAGCCGCCCGCCCAGCCCGCCGCCGTACCATCGCCGCATGTCGGCGCCGATCCCAGGCAGGGCCCGCGGGAGCGCCGGAGGTCCCGGTCGCTCCCCGTCCGCCGGCCTGCCGGTCGGCCGGTTCTTCGGCGTCCCGCTGTACCTGTCCCCGTCCTGGCTGCTCATCGCGCTGCTGATCACGCTGACCTACGGCGGGCTGGTCACCGAGACGGTCGAGGGCATCAGCCCCAGCCGGGCGTACGCGGTCGCCTTCGCCTTCGCGCTGCTGCTCGCCGCCTCGCTGCTGGCGCACGAGCTCGGCCACACCGCGGTCAGCCTCGCCTTCGGGATGCCGGTCCGCCGGGTGGTGATCTTCCTGCTCGGCGGGGTGTCCGAGATCGAGTCCGAACCCACCCGGCCGGTCGAGGAGTACCTGGTCGCCGTCGCCGGCCCGCTGGTCTCACTGGTGCTCGCCGCCGGCGCGGCCGCCGCGCTCCCGCTCACCGAGCCCGGCTCGATCCCGCGCACGCTCGTGCTGCTGGTGGTCTGGAGCAACCTCGCGGTGGCCGTGTTCAACCTGCTGCCGGGCCTGCCGCTGGACGGCGGCCGGCTGGTGCGGGCCGGTGTCTGGCGGGTCTCCGGCGACCGGCTGACCGCCACCCGCGCCGCGGCCTGGGGTGGCCGGGGGGTCGCCGCGCTGGTCCTGCTCGGCGCGGTGGCGACGGTCCGCCCGGACGGTGCGCTCGGCATCGGCAACGTGCTGCTGGCCAGCCTGCTCGCCGCGTTCATCTGGGTCGGCGCCACCCAGTCGCTCGCGTCGGCCACGGTGACCGCCCGGATGCCGGCGATCGAGATCGCCAGCCTGGTCCGCCCGACGCTGACGGTGCCGCCGGACCTGCCGATCGCCGAGGCGCTGCGCCGGGCCTGGACCGGCGGCGTCCGGGCGCTGGTGGTGGTCGACGCCGACGGTGCTCCGCGCGCCCTGGTCTCCGAGTCGCACGTGATGGCAGTGCCGGAGGGGCGCCGGCCGTGGACCACGGTCGCGGACGTGGCCCGCCCGCTGGAGCCGGGCCTGGTGCTGGCCGACTCGCTGTCCGGCGCCGAGGTGGTCGAGGCGTTCCGCCGGACGCCGGCGTCGGAGTACCTGGTCGTCGGTCGCGACGGCGGCACCGTCGGGGTGCTCGCCGCCGCCGACGTCGCCCGGATCCTGCAGGGCCGCGCCACGCCCGCCGGGGCCCTCGCATGACGGACCTGCCCGCCGGCGAGTTCCGCGAGGGTGACTCGGTGCAGCTCACCGATCCGAAGGGCCGGCTGCACACGGTCGTGCTGCAGGCGGGCAAGGCGTTCCACACCCACCGCGGCGCGGTCGCGCACGACGACCTGATCGGCCGGCCGGAGGGGATCGTGGTCACCGCCCGGCCGTCCGGCACGCCGTACCTCGCGCTCCGGCCGCTGCTGGTCGACTTCGTGCTGTCGATGCCGCGCGGCGCCGCGGTCGTCTACCCCAAGGACGCCGCCCAGATCGTCGCGATGGGAGACGTCTTCCCCGGCGCCCGGGTGCTGGAGGCCGGCGCCGGCTCGGGCGCGCTGACCTGCTCGCTGCTGCGCGCGGTCGGCGACCAGGGCCGGGTGCTCAGCTACGAGCGGCGCGACGGACTTCGCCGAGGTCGCCCGCAAGAACGTGGAGCGCTTCTTCGGCGGCCCGCACCCGGCCTGGGAGCTGCGCGACGGCGACGTGGCCAAGCACCCGGCGGACGAGCCGGCCGACCGGGTCGTGCTGGACATGCTGGCGCCCTGGGAGGTGCTGGACGCGGTGTCCGCGGCGCTGGTGCCCGGGCGGCGTGCTGGTCGGCTACGTGGCCACCACCACGCAGCTGTCGCGGCTGGTGGAGGCCCTGCGCGAGCACGGCACGTTCACCGAGCCGGCCGCCTGGGAGACGCTGGTGCGGCCGTGGCACGTGGTCGGGCTGGCGGTCCGGCCGGAGCACCGGATGGTCGGGCACACCGCCTTCCTGGTCTCGGCCCGCCGGCTGACCGACGGCGTCAGCCCGCCGGCCCGCCAGCGGCGCCCGGCCAAGGCCGCGCCGGCCGAGTGAGAAGTCTCACGCCTGCGGGCCGGTCACCACGGTCCCGTCGGCCGCACGCTCCACGTGGATGCACTCGCCTGGGCACTCCCGCGCCGAGTCCAGCACGTCCAGCCGCAGGTGCTCGGGCACCCCGACCCGGATGCCCGGCGCGGTGCGCAGCTCGCCGTCGCCGCCCTTGACGTAGGCCAGACCGTCCACGTCGAACTCGAAGACCTCGGGTGCGTACTGGACGCACAGCCCGTCGCCGGTGCACAGCTGCTGGTCCACCCAGACGCGGAGCGGTTCGGCCACGGCCCCAGGCTAGTTGCCGGTTCCAGCCGGCTCGGCGGGCCCCGGCGGACCCGCGGGTGGACGGCTCGGTGTCCGTCCGGCTGTGTAGGGTGACTTGACCGCAGTGAGCGCGCGGGAGGTGGGTGATCGTGGCCAGCGACAGGGACGACCAGGAGAACCGTGCCTCGCGGTACGAGAAGGATGTTCACGAGCTCACCACGCAGGTGTCCTTCCTCGAGGAGGAGGTCGCCATGCTCCGCCGCCGGCTGACCGAGTCGCCCCGGCACCTGAGGGTGCTGGAGGAGCGGCTGGTCGAGGCGCAGAGCCGGGTGGCGGCACTGTCCGAGCGCAACGAGAAGCTGACCACCACCCTGCGCGAGGCGCGCGACCAGGTGGTGGCGCTGAAGGAGGAGGTCGACCGGCTCGCGCAGCCGCCGAGCGGCTACGGCGTCTTCCTCAGCGGCTACGACGACGGCACCGTCGACGTCTTCACCGGCGGCCGCAAGCTGCGGGTCGCGGTCTCGCCGAGCGTCGAGGTCGCCGAGCTGCGCCGCGGCCAGGAGGTCATGCTCAACGAGGCACTCAACGTCGTGCTCGCGCGCGAGTTCGAGCGGGCCGGCGAGGTCGTGATGCTCAAGGAGGTGCTCGAGGGCGGCGACCGCGCCCTGGTGATCGGGCACACCGACGAGGAGCGGATCGTCAACATCGCCGACACGCTCGCCGAGGAGCGGCTGCGCGCCGGCGACTCGCTGCTGCTGGAGCCCCGCTCCGCCTACGTCTACGAGAAGATCCCGAAGAGCGAGGTCGAGGAGCTCATCCTCGAGGAGGTCCCCGACATCGACTACGGCGACATCGGCGGCCTGTCCCGGCAGATCGAGCAGATCCGGGACGCCGTCGAGCTGCCGTTCCTGCACTCGGACCTGTTCCGGGAGCACGAGCTGCGCCCGCCGAAGGGGATCCTGCTCTACGGCCCGCCCGGCTGCGGCAAGACGCTCATCGCCAAGGCGGTGGCCAACTCGCTGGCGAAGAAGGTCGCCGAGCTCGACGGGCAGCTCGACGGGGGGCAGACGGCGCAGGGGGCCCGGTCGTTCTTCCTCAACATCAAGGGCCCGGAGCTGCTGAACAAGTACGTGGGGGAGACGGAGCGGCACATCCGGCTGGTCTTCCAGCGGGCCCGGGAGAAGGCCAGCGAGGGCACGCCGGTCATCGTCTTCTTCGACGAGATGGACTCGATCTTCCGCACCCGCGGCTCGGGTGTGTCCTCCGACGTCGAGAACACGATCGTCCCGCAGCTGCTCAGCGAGATCGACGGCGTGGAGGGCCTGGAGAACGTCATCGTCATCGGCGCCTCCAACCGGGAGGACATGATCGACCCGGCGATCCTGCGCCCGGGCCGGCTGGACGTGAAGATCAAGATCGAGCGCCCGGACGCCGAGGCGGCGCGCGACATCTTCTCCAAGTACGTCACGCCGACACTGCCGATCCACGCCGACGACCTGGCCGAGCACGGCGGCAGCCGGGACGCGACGGTCGCCGCGATGATCCAGCGGGCGGTCGAGCGGATGTACACCGAGACCGAGGACAACCGCTTCCTCGAGGTGACGTACGCGAACGGCGACAAGGAGGTCCTCTACTTCAAGGACTTCAACTCCGGCGCCATGATCCAGAACATCGTGGACCGGGCCAAGAAGATGGCCATCAAGGACTTCCTGGAGCTGAAGCAGAAGGGGCTGCGGATGCAGCACCTGGTCTCCGCCTGCCTCGACGAGTTCCGGGAGAACGAGGACCTGCCCAACACCACCAACCCCGACGACTGGGCCCGCATCTCCGGCAAGAAGGGCGAGCGGATCGTCTACATCCGCACGCTCGTCTCCGGCAAGGGCCCGGAGTCCGGCCGGGCGATCGACACGATCTCCAACACCGGTCAGTACCTCTGACCCCGGTCGCTCATCCGCATCAAGGCGGTCGCACCACCGGTTGCCTCCTTCGTGTGGATGCCGGTGAATTATCCGCACCGGGGCTCCGCCGAGGAGGGTGTCCGGTCACTGGCGCCCCGTAGGGTGGCCGCATGACCGTGCGCCGGGTGATGGGCACCGAGGTGGAGTACGGGATCTCGGTGCCGGGCCAGCCCGGCGCCAACGCGATGCTGCTCTCGTCGCAGATCGTGAACGCGTACGGGGGGCGGGCGGACGCGCCGCGGTCCCGGCGCGCCCGCTGGGACTTCGAGGAGGAGTCCCCGCTGCGGGACGCGCGCGGCTTCGACCTGGGCAGCGCGCTCGGCCCGGAGTACCTGGAGGCCGAGGACGACGCCGGGCTGGCCAACGTCATCCTGACCAACGGCGCCCGGCTCTACGTCGACCACGCCCACCCGGAGTACTCCACGCCCGAGGTCACCGGCCCGCGCGACGCGGTGCTCTGGGACAAGGCGGGGGAGCGGGTGATGGCCGAGGCCTCTCGCCGGGCGGCGCAGGCGCTGCCCGGCCAGCCGCCGATCCAGCTCTACAAGAACAACACCGACAACAAGGGCGCGTCGTACGGGTCCCACGAGAACTACCTGATGGCCCGGTCGACCCCGTTCGCCGAGATCGTCCGGCACCTGACGCCGTTCTTCGTGTCCCGGCAGGTGGTGTGCGGGCAGGGCCGGGTGGGCATCGGGCAGGACGGCCGGGGCGAGGGTTTCCAGGTCTCGCAGCGGGCCGACTTCTTCGAGGTCGAGGTCGGGCTGGAGACCACGCTGAAGCGGCCGATCATCAACACCCGGGACGAGCCGCACGCGGACGCCGAGCGCTACCGGCGGCTGCACGTGATCATCGGCGACGCCAACCTCTCCGAGGTCTCGACCTACCTCAAGATCGGCACCACCTCGCTGGTGCTGGCGATGATCGAGGACCGCTTCCTCACCGTCGACCTCTCGGTCGAGGAGCCGGTGACGACGCTGCGGGCGGTCTCGCACGACCCGTCGCTGAAGCACCTGCTGCGGCTGCGGTCCGGGCGCGAGCTCACCGCGGTGCAGCTGCAGATGGAATACCTGGAGCAGGCCCGCAAGTACGTCGAGGACCGGGTCGGCGTCGACGTCGACCCGGAGACCGCGGACGTGCTGTCGCGGTGGGAGTCGGTGCTGGTCCGGCTGGAGCAGGACCCGATGCTGTGCGCCGGCGAGCTCGACTGGGTGGCCAAGCTCCGGCTGCTGGAGGGCTACCGGTCCCGCGACGGGCTGGCCTGGTCGTCGCCGCGGCTGCAGCTGGTCGACCTGCAGTACTCCGACGTCCGGCCGGAGCGTGGCCTGCACGCCCGGCTGGTCGCCCGCGGGGCGATGCAGCGGCTGCTCGAGGAGGCCGAGGTGACCCGCGCGATGGACGCCCCGCCGCCCGACACCCGGGCGTACTTCCGCGGCGAGTGCCTGCGCCGCTATCCCACCCAGGTGGCGGCGGCGTCCTGGGACTCGGTGATCTTCGACCTGGGGCGCGAGTCGCTGGTGCGGGTGCCGACGCTGGAGCCGCTGCGCGGCACCAGGGCGCACGTGGGTGCCCTGCTGGATCGCTCGCCCACCGCGGAGGACCTGGTCGAGGCGCTGTCCGCCGGCTGATCTTCCGTGCCGGTCCGTGCCGCCAGCGGTGCCGCCGACTAGTGTCGGGAGCACCGGATACGCGGAGGTTGTCCATGCCGACACGAGAGACCGGCGGCGGCCAGAGCAGGGCCACCCGCCGCACCGACGAGACCGACGAGGCCGAGGCCAGCGCCGAGTCCTCGGCCGACGTCCAGGAGCGGCACGAGAAGCTCTCCGAGGACGTCGACGCGATCCTCGACGAGATAGACGAGGTCCTCGAAGAGAACGCCGAAGAGTTCGTCCGCGGGTATGTCCAGAAAGGCGGAGAGTGATCGTTTCTGTCCGTTTCAGGAGAGTCCACCAGCAGCACGTGTCCTGACTGCAGGCTCATGAATCGCTCGACGACTTCCACTCCGACCGCAGACGTACGGATGGCAAGGCCCTCCATCGCAAGCTGCCGCGAGGCGCCGGCCGAGCACGTCGACCACGATCACGACACCGGTAGGGTCCGGGGTGTCCTCTGCTTCAACCGCAACGGCGGTCTCGGACAGTTCCGGGACCGGCACGACCTGCTGACATCGGCGATCGGCTATCTGCAAGGAGTGACGTGGGCGGACCTGCTGGACCGGGAGGGCGTCTACCTGAGCACTACCTCGCCCCCGGGATCTCTTCGTTCACCGACTTCCTGACGAGCGCGGCGCCGGAGCTGCTGCCCGGCCGCCGCCCGCTGCCGCCCGGCTCGGCGGCCGGCCTCGCCCCGCACGCGACCACGATCGTCGCGGCGACGTACCTGGACGGAGTCGTGATGGCGGGCGACCGGCGGGCCACGATGGGCAACCTCATCGCCCAGCGGGACATCGAGAAGGTCTTCCCGGCGGACGCCTACAGCGTCGTCGGCTTCGCCGGCACCGCCGGCATCGGGCTCGAGATGATCCGGCTCTTCCAGCTGGAGCTGGAGCACTACGAGAAGATCGAGGGCACCCAGCTCACCATCGACGGCAAGGCCAACCGGCTGGCCAGCATGATCCGCGGCAACCTCGCCGTGGCGATGCAGGGGCTCGCGGTGCTGCCGCTGTTCGCCGGCTTCGACCTGGACGCCGCCGACCCTGCCCGAGCCGGCCGGATCTTCTCCTACGACGTGACCGGCGGCCCGTACGAGGAGCGCAACCACGCCGGGATCGGCTCCGGCTCGCTGTTCGCCCGCGGGGCGCTGAAGAAGATGTGGCGGCCGGGGATGAGCCGCGACGAGGTGGTGCGCGTCGTCGTCGAGGCGCTCTACGACGCGGCCGACGACGACTCCGCCACCGGCGGCCCGGACATGGCCCGGCGGATCTTCCCGGTCGTCGAGCTGGCCACCGCCGAGGGCACCGTCCGGGTGCCCGAGGACCAGGTCGGCGCGATGTCCGAGGCGGTCATCGCCGAGCGCGTGGCCAACCCGGGCAGCTGAGGGAGCGCCGCGATGAGCATGCCGTTCTACGCCTCGGCCGAGCAGATCATGCGGGACCGCTCGGAGTACGCGCGCAAGAACATCGCCCGGGGCCGCCCGGTGGTCGTGACCACGTACGCCGACGGGGTCTTGTTCGTCGCCGAGAACCCGTCCACGACGCTGCACAAGGTCGGCGAGATCTACGACCGGATCGGGTTCGCCGCGGTCGGCCGCTACAGCGAGTACGAGACGCTCCGGGTGGCCGGGATCCGGCTCGCCGACGTCCGTGGCTACTCCTACGACCGGCGCGACGTGACCGCCCGGGCGCTGGCCAACGCGTACGCGCAGACGCTCAACTCGATCTTCACCGACCAGCAGAAGCCGTACGAGGTGGAGCTGTGCGTGGCGGAGGTCGGCGCCGCGCCGGCCGACGACCGGCTCTACCGGCTGACCTACGACGGCTCGATCTGGGACGAGCCGGAGTACGTGGTGCTCGGCGGGCAGACCGAGCCGATCGTGGCGGCCCTGAAGGGCTCGTTCCGGGCCGGGCAGCCGCTCGGTCCGGCGCTCGGGGTCGCGGTGCGGGCGCTGGCGGCGGTGGGCGCGGAGGACGGCAAGGCGCGCGAGCTGGCGGCCGGCCAGCTCGAGGTGGCGGTGCTGGACCGGACCCGGCCGAAGCGCCGCTTCCGCCGGGTCGCCGGCGCCGCCCTCGCCGCCCTGTTGCCCGGCACGGACGCGGCGCCGGAGCCGGCGGCCGAGCCGGCGCCCGGCGCCGAGGGACCGGGTGCCGGCGCGGAGACCGCCGGCCCCGCCACCGACGCCGACCGACGCCGGCCGACCCCGCCGAGCCGGCCGACCCCGCCGAGCCGGCCGACCCCGCCGAGCCGGCCGACCCCGCCGAGCGGGCCACGGACGGCGAGGACCCGCCCCCGTCCTGACCCCGCCGGGTGGGAGCTCAGGCCGGGGGGCGGGCCTCGTGCCCGGGGCGGCCGCGGCTGCGCTCGCGCTCCTTCATCGCCGCCTCGTGGAGGTGCCGCCGGCCGCCGGCGAGCATCTCCCGGCTCTTCCGCTCGTACGTCCGGAAGGCCGACCAGTAGCCGTCGTCGTACTCCTCGACGACCTGGAAGGTCCACCGCCCGGGCAGCACGTTGCGGCCGACGAGATCGGTCCCGATCTCCTCGGCCAGCTCGACGTGCCCGGCCTCGCGCAGCGCCGCGACACCCTCCTGCAGCGTCAGGTCGGCCGTCCCGGACAGCTGGTGGAACGAGTAGAGGTGCCCGCGGGCGCGTTCGACCGCCTCCAGCGCCTCGCCGATCTTGCCCAGCGCCTCGATGGTCGCGTGGTCGAGCCCGGGTGGCGGGACGTGCTCGGTCGAGGGTCCTTCGCTCACGCGCCGTCCCGTACCCCACGCCGTAGGGTGGCAGACATGGACCGGCGCATCTTCGGCATCGAGAACGAGTACGGGGTCACGTGCACGTTCCACGGGCAGCGCCGGCTGTCCCCGGACGAGGTCGCGCGGTACCTCTTCCGCCGGGTCGTGTCCTGGGGCCGCTCCAGCAACGTCTTCCTGCGCAACGGGGCCCGGCTCTACCTCGACGTCGGCTCCCACCCGGAGTACGCGACGCCCGAGTGCGACAGCCTGGTCGACCTCGTCGTGCACGACAAGGCGGGGGAGCGGATCCTGGAGGGCCTGCTCGTCGACGCCGAGCGCCGGCTGCACGAGGAAGGCATCACCGGCGACATCTACCTGTTCAAGAACAACACCGACTCGGCCGGCAACTCCTACGGCTGCCACGAGAACTACTGCGTGGCCCGGCACGGCGAGTTCTCCCGGCTGGCCGACGTGCTGATCCCGTTCCTGGTCACCCGGCAGGTCATCTGCGGCGCCGGCAAGGTGCTGCAGACCCCGCGCGGCGCGGTCTACTGCGTGTCAGCCAGCGCGCCGAGCACATCTGGGAGGGCGTGTCCTCGGCGACGACCCGGTCCCGGCCGATCATCAACACCCGGGACGAGCCGCACGCCGACGCCGAGCGCTTCCGCCGGCTGCACGTGATCGTCGGCGACTCGAACATGAGCGAGACGACGACGCTGCTCAAGGTCGGCTCCACCGACCTGGTGCTGCGGATGGTCGAGGCCGGCGTGGTCTTCCGCGACCTGACCCTGGAGAACCCGATCCGGGCCATCCGCGAGGTCTCGCACGACATCACGTCCAGGCGCCGGGTGAAGCTGGCGAACGGCCGGGAGGCGACCGCGCTGGACATCCAGCGGGAGTACCACCAGAAGGCGGCCGACTTCGTCGACCGCCGCGGTGCCGACCCGACCACCAAGCGGGTGGTCGAGCTGTGGGGCCGCACCCTGGACGCCATCGGCTCCGGCGACCTGTCCCAGATCGACCGCGAGATCGACTGGGCGACGAAGTACCAGCTCATCGAGCGCTACCGGGCCCGGCACGGGCTGTCGCTGTCGTCGCCGCGGGTGGCCCAGCTGGACCTGGCCTACCACGACATCCACCGCGACCGCGGCCTGTACTACCTGCTCGAGCGCAAGGGCTCGGTGGACCGGGTCGCCTCCGAGGTGGCGATCGTCGAGGCGAAGAACACGCCGCCGCAGACCACCCGGGCCCGGCTGCGCGGCGAGTTCATCCGCCGGGCGCAGGAGAAGCGCCGCGACTTCACCGTCGACTGGGTGCACCTGAAGCTGAACGACCAGGCCCAGCGGACCGTGCTGTGCAAGGACCCGTTCCGGTCCGCCGACGAGCGGGTGGAGAAGCTCATCGCCTCGATGTGACCGGGCACTGACCCGGTCAGCCGGGCGAGCTGCCTGCCCGGAGCCGGGCGGCCAGCTCGCCCACGTCCTCGATGTCCCCCGCGGCGACCGCCGTCGCGGTATCAACGCCGGCGGACGGCGCTCGGGGGACCGGGCGGCGAGCTGGCGGGAGCGGCCGGTGCGCGCGACTACGCTGTCGGGGTGTCCTCGCGCCGCGCCGAGCGACTGGTGAACCTCGTGCTGTGCCTGCTGTCGACCCGGCAGTTCCTCACCGCCGAGCGGATCCGGTCCGCCGTACCCGGGTACGAGCCCCAGGACGGCTCGGCCCGGGCGGACGAGGCGTTCAAGCGCATGTTCGAGCGGGACAAGGCGGAGCTGCGCGACCTCGGCGTGCCGCTGGAGACCGGCCGGACCAGCGTCTTCGACGTCGAGGAGGGCTACCGGATCGCCCGCCGCGACTACGAGCTGCCGGATGTCTCGCTGGCCCCGGACGAGGCGGCCGCGGTCGGGCTGGCCGCCCGGCTGTGGCAGTCCGCGGAGCTGGCCGAGGCGGCCCGCGGGGCGCTGCTGAAGCTGCGGGCCGGCGGGGTGGACGTGGACCCTGCCCGCGGGCTGGACGTGGAGCCCCGGCAGGACGTCGCCGAGGAGGCGCTGCACCCGTGCCTGGACGCGGTCCAGTCCGGTCGGGCGGTGACGTTCACCTACCGGAAGCCGGACGGGCGGGCCGACGACCGGGAGGTCGAGCCGTGGGGCGTGGTGTCCTGGCGCGGCCGGTGGTATCTGGTCGGCCACGACCGCGGCCGGGACGCTACCCGCTGCTTCCGGCTGTCCCGGGTGCGCGGGGCGGTGCGCCCGGTCGGCCCGGACGGCGCGGTGAAGGTGCCGACCGGGATCGACCTGGTGGCGCACGTGGCGGACACCGAGCCGGCGGAGTTCGGCCGGGTCGCCAGGATCCGGGTCCGCCGCGGCGGCGGCACCTGGCTGCGCCGGATCGCCGCCGGGGTCCGCCCGGCCGGTCCGGGCGAGGACTGGGACGTGGTGGAGATCGGCTACGACGACCCGGAGTGGGTCGCCGACCGGGTGGCCCGGCAGGGCAGCCTGGCCGTCGTGGACGACCCGCCGGAGGTCCGCGACGCGGTGGTCCGCCGGCTGCGCGCGCAGGCCGGCTCGGGCGAGGACCTGCCGTGGTGAGTGGCCGGGTCCGTGCGCGAAGGTGCTGCCCCGGCAGCACTTTCTCGCGCGAACGCGCCGGGGGAGGGGGCCGGTGAGCGGCTCGGCGGACCGGCTGCCCCGGCTGCTGGCCCTGGTGCCGTACCTGCTGGCCCGGCCGGGGGTCCGGGTGGCGGACGCGGCCGCGGACTTCGACGTGCCGGAGGCGCAGCTGCGCCGGGACCTGCAGCTGCTGTGGATGTGCGGGCTGCCCGGGCACGGTCCCGGGGACCTGATCGACCTGTCCTTCGAGGGCGACACGGTCACCGTCGGCTACGACGCCGGCATGTCCCGGCCGCTGCGGCTGACCGGGGACGAGGCGCTGGCGCTGGTGGTCGCGCTGCGCACGCTGGCCGAGGAGAAGGGGCTGACCGACCGGGGCGCCGTGGAGCGGGCGCTGGCCAAGGTGGAGTCGGCGGCCGGCGGCGCCGCCGAGGTGGCCGGCGCGGTCGCGGTGCTGGTGGAGCCGGCGGACCGGGTGCTGGCGCACGTCCGCAGCGCGCTGGACCAGGGCCTCGCGCTGCACCTGACGTACTACGTGGCGGCCCGGGACGAGACGACCGAGCGGGACGTCGACCCGGTCCGGCTGCGCTGGGTGGACAGCCGCTGGTATCTGGAGGCGTGGTGCCGGTCGGCCGGGGCCGTCCGGTTCTTCCGGCTCGACCGGGTCGACGCGATCGCGGTGCTGGACGAGCCGTCCCGGCCGCCGGCCGACCTGGCGCCGCGGGACCTCTCGGGCGGGGTCTACCAGCCGGCACCGGACCACCCGCTGGTGACGCTCCGGCTCGGACCGCCGGGTCGCTGGGTCGCCGACTACTACCCGTGCGAGCAGGTCACCGAGCTGCCGGACGGCCGGCTGGAGGTGACGCTGCGGGTGGCGGACACCGCGTGGGTGCGCCGGCTGGTCCTGGGGCTGGGCCGGTCGGCCGAGGTGGTGGGGCCACGGTGGTTCGTCGACCACGTGCGCGGCGAGGCGCGGGACGCCCTGGCCGCGTACGCCGCGGCGCCCGGGTAGTCTCCCGGCGTGCTGGTGCTGATCATCTGGGCCGCCGCGGCCGCGCTCGCCCTGGTGATCCTCGCCATCCTCGGATTCGGGCTGTATGCGCAGGTCCGCAGGCTGCTGCGGGCGATCGAGGAGGCGGGCGCGGACGTGACCCCGAAGGTGGCCGCGCTGCGCCCGACCGGCACTCACGGCCGGCACCGCGCCGGCTGAGGCGAGGTGAACCGCCAGGCTCCGGCCGGCGTACGCCAGGTGCACCCCGGCACCAGCCGCGGCTTCGCGTCGTACGATGAGGCCGCCGTCTCCTGAGAGGTCGTCCCATGCCCAACATCGGCCCGCTCGAGCTCGTGATCATCGCGCTGGTGATCCTGGCGCTGTTCGGCTACAAGAAGCTGCCCGACGCCGCCCGGGCCATCGGCCGGTCGGCGCGCATCTTCAAGGCCGAGACCAAGGGCCTGCGCGACGAGCCCGCGCCACGGGACCTGGAGTCGAAGGCGGAGGCGGAGTACCTGCGCCAGACGGCGCCGCCGCAGCAGCCCGCGGCCGCGCCGCCGCCCCCGGCTCCCGCGCCGCCGCCGGCAGCGGCCCCGGCCCCCGGCTCCGGCTCCGGCTCCGCCGCAGTCCGAGACCCGCTAGCGCACCAGCGCAGCCGTGACCGTGCCGAACCCCCTGCGGCGGATCCTCCGCCGCCGTCCCCGCGAGGACGAGGGCACGATGTCACTGCGCGACCACATCGCGGAGCTGCGCAGCCGGCTGCTCAAGGCACTGCTGTTCGTCGCGCTGGGCGCGGTCGTCGGCTGGATCCTCTACCCGCAGATCATCGACGTGCTCAAGCAGCCGTACTGCGAGCTCCCGCCGGACCGCCGCTTCCAGGGCAGCGGCGACGGCGGCTGCCAGCTCATCTTCACCTCGCCGCTGGACGGCTTCATGCTGCGGCTGAAGGTCGGCGCGATCTCCGGCATGATCCTGGCCGCGCCGTTCTGGCTCTACCAGCTGTGGGCGTTCATCACGCCCGGCCTGCGCCGGCGCGAGCGGCGCTACACGGTCGCGTTCGTGGCCATCTCGACGGTCCTGTTCGCCGCCGGTGCGGCGCTGGCGTACCTGACGATCGAGAACGCGCTGGCGCTGCTGGTCGGCCTCGCCGGCGACTCGGCGCTCGCGGTCATCGACATCGTCAAGTACATGAGCTTCGTGACCTCGATGCTGCTGGTCTTCGGGGTCGCCTTCGAGCTGCCGCTGCTGGTGGTGATGCTCAACCTCGTCGGCGTCCTGTCCGCGGCCCGGCTGCGCCGCTGGCAGCGGCTCGCGGTCTTCGGGATCTTCGTGTTCGCGGCCGTCGCGACGCCGAGCCAGGACCCGTTCAGCATGCTGATGCTCGGCATCCCGATGGCGCTGCTGTTCGAGCTGGCGATCCTGGTGGCCTGGATCCACGACCGGCGCAAGGCCCGGCGGGAGGCGGCCGAGTCGTTCGCCGAGCTGCCCGACGACGTCGCCTCCCCGCTCGACCTCACCGTCGAGCCGGTCGACGGCCTCGACCCGGTCGACGACCGGCGGTAGCGCTGCGGACGGTGGCGCTGCTGGCGAACCCGGCGGCGGGACGGGGCCGGGCGGGGCGGCTGGCCGGGCCGGTGCGGGCGGCGCTGGCCGGGACCGGGCTGGACGTGCTGGTGCTGGCCGGGGACTCGGCGCGCCGCTCCACCGAGCTGGCCGCGCGCGCGGTCTCGGACGGGGTGGACGCGGTCGTCGCCGTCGGCGGCGACGGGCTGGTGCACTGCGCGGTACAGGCGCTCGCGACGACCGGGGTGCCGCTGGGCATCGTGCCCGCCGGCGCCGGCAACGACCTCGCCGCCGCGCTCGGGCTGCCGGCCGACCCGATGGCCGCGGTGGCGGTGATCGCGGCCGGGCGCACCCGCAGCATCGACCTCGGCCGCACCGACCCGTCGGACACCGGTCGGGGGCGCTGGTGGGCCGGGGTGCTCAACGCCGGTTTCGACTCCGCGGTCGCGGCCCGGGCCGAGCGGATGCGCCGCCCGCGCGGGCCGCTGCGCTACGACCTGGCGACCTGGCTGGAGGTGGCCAGCCTGCGGCCGCACCGGATGGCGATCACCCTGGACGGGGTGCGGTCCGAGCAGGACGTCACGCTCGTCGCGGTCGGCAACAGCCCCCGCTACGGCGGCGGCATGCTCATCGCCCCCGGCGCGGTCCTGGACGACGGGCTGCTGCACGTCACGATCGCCGCCGCGATGACCCGCCGCCGGCTCGCCGCGCTCAAGCCACTGGTGCGCGCCGGCCGGCACGTCGGCGATCCCGCGGTCTCCGTGCGCACCGCCCGCGAGGTACGCCTCGACGCGCCGGACCTGTGCGCGTACGCCGACGGCGAGCCGCTCGGGCCGCTCCCCGTCTCCACCGCCTGCGTCCCCGCTGCGTTGCGGGTACTCGTTCCCTAGCCCGGCATACAGTGCGGGCATGGGTTCGGTGCAGTCGGTGAACGTGGGAAGGGCCCGCCCGCTCGACGTCAAGTCCGGCCGCAGCGGCATCGACAAGCGGCCGGTCGCGGGCGCGGTCCGGGTCGCCCCACCCGGTGCCGGCGGCAGCGGGCTGGCCGGCGACGCGATCTGCGACGCCGCCAACCACGGCGGTCCGGACCAGGCCGTCTACGCGTACGCCCGGGAGGACCTGGACGGCTGGCAGGCCGAGCTCGGCCCGCTGCGCTCCGGCGGCTTCGGGGAGAACCTCACCACCGCCGGCCTGGACGTGACCGGCGCGGTGCTCGGCGAGCGGTGGCGGGTCGGGGACGAGCTGGTCCTGCAGGTCACGGCGCCGCGACTGCCGTGCCGGACCTTCGCCGCCTGGCTCGACCGGGCCGGCTGGGTGAAGACGTTCACGCAGCGCGCGGCCCCGGGGGCGTACCTGCGGGTGCTCCGGCCGGGCGCCGTCCGTGCCGGGGACCCGCTGGTGGTCACCGACCGGCCCGACTCGCCGGTGACCGTCGGGCTCTCCTTCCGGGCGATCACCACCGAGCCGGAGCTGCTGCCGATGCTGATCGGCCCGCCGCACGTGCCGGACGAGATGCGCGAGATCGCGCTGCGCCGGACGGCCGTCGTCCTGGACGGCTGAGCCGCGACCGTAGGCTTGGCGGGTGAGCCGCCCGCGCGAGACGATTGACTGGATGAGCCGCTTGCGCGAAGACAATGAGGCGGTGCGCAGCCCCGCCGAGCGGTACGCCGCGGCCCGGCGCCGGTCCAGCCGCCCGGTGCTGACCGACTTCACGGCCGGCTACCCGTTCGATCTCGACCCGTTCCAGGCCGAGGCGTGCGACGCGCTCTCCGACGGGCTCGGGGTGCTGGTCTGCGCCCCGACCGGCGCCGGCAAGACCGTGGTCGGTGAGTTCGCGGTGCACCTCGCCCTCACCGAGGGCAGCAAGTGCTTCTACACGACGCCGATCAAGGCGCTGTCCAACCAGAAGTTCAACGACCTCGTCGAGCGGCACGGCCCGGCCCGGGTGGGGCTGCTCACCGGCGACAACTCCGTCAACGGCGGGGCGCCGGTGGTCGTGATGACCACCGAGGTGCTGCGCAACATGCTCTACGCCGGCTCGCCGGCGCTCGACGGGCTCGGCTACGTGGTGATGGACGAGGTGCACTACCTCGCCGACCGGTTCCGCGGCGCGGTCTGGGAGGAGGTGATCATCCACCTGCCGGCGGCGGTCCGGCTGGTCTCGCTGTCGGCGACGGTCAGCAACGCCGAGGAGTTCGCCGACTGGCTGGTCACCGTCCGCGGCGATACCCGGGTCATCGTCGACGAGCACCGGCCGGTGCCGCTGTGGCAGCACATGCTGCTCGGCACCCGGCTGTTCGACCTGTTCAGGGACGGGTCCACCCGGGAGGTCGACCCGGAGCTGGTCCGCTACGTCCGCGACCGGGAGCGGCACGTCGAGCCGGGGCGCCGCGGCGGCCGCCCCCGTGGCTGGCGGCCGCCATCCCGGGTGGACGTCGTCGAGCGGCTGGACCGGGAGGGCCTGCTGCCGGCGATCACCTTCATCTTCAGCCGCGCCGGCTGCGACGCGGCGGTCCGGCAGTGCCTGCAGTCCGGCCTGCGGCTGAACGGCCCGGCCGAGGCGGCCGAGGTCCGCGCCGTGGCCGAGGAGCGGACCGCACCGATCCCGGCCGAGGACCTCGAGGTGCTGGGCTACTGGGAGTGGGTCGACGGGCTGCAGCGCGGGGTGGCCGCGCACCACGCCGGGCTTGTCCCGACCTTCAAGGAGACCGTGGAGGAGCTGTTCGCCCGCGGGCTGGTCAAGGCGGTCTTCGCCACCGAGACGCTGGCGCTCGGCATCAACATGCCGGCCCGGTCGGTGGTGCTGGAGCGGCTGGTCAAGTTCAACGGCGAGGCGCACGCCGACGTGACCCCCGGGGAGTACACCCAGCTCACCGGGCGGGCCGGCCGGCGCGGCATCGACGTGGAGGGGCACGCGGTGGTGCTCTGGGCGCCCGGCCTCGATCCCGAGCGGGTCGCCGGTCTCGCCTCGACCCGCACCTACCCGCTGCGCTCGTCGTTCCGGCCCTCCTACAACATGGCCGTCAACCTGGTCGCCCAGCTGGCGCCGGCGCAGGCCCGGGAGCTGCTGGAGCGGTCGTTCGCCCAGTTCCAGGCGGACCGGGCGGTCGTCGGGCTGGCCCGGCAGGTCGACCGGAACGCCGAGGCGCTCGCCGGGTACGCACGCTCGATGCGCTGCCACCTCGGTGACTTCGCCGAGTACGCCGGGCTGCGGGCCGGGCTGCGGGAGCGGGAGGCGGCGCTGGCCCGGGAGGGTGCGGTCCGGCGGCGGGCGGACGCGGCCGAGTCGCTGCAGCGGCTGCGGGCCGGGGACGTGATCCGGGTGCCGAGCGGCCGCCGGTCCGGGATGGCCGTCGTGGTCGACCCCGGGGTGCATCCCAGCGGCGAGCCACGCCCGCTGGTGGTGACCGAGGACCGCTGGGCCGGCCGGCTGTCGCTGGTCGACTTCCCGTCCGCGGTCGAGCCGCTGGCCCGGGTCAAGGTGCCCCGGCACTTCGACCACCGCTCGCCGCAGGCTCGCCGGGATCTCGCCTCGACGCTGCGCAACGCCCGGCCGCAGCTCGCCGGCGGCCGGCGCCGGGGTCGCTCGCCGGCCGCCGACGACGTCGAGATAGCCAGCCTGCGCAAGGCGATCCGGCAGCACCCCTGCCACGGCTGCGCGGACCGGGAGGAGCACGCCCGCTGGGCGGAGCGGTACGGGCGCCTGGAGCGGGACACCGAGGCGCTGCGCCGGCGGGTGGAGGGCAGGACGCACTCGATCGCGCGGACCTTCGACCGGGTCTGCGCGCTGCTCGCCGACCGCGGCTACCTGGCCGGCGACGGGGACGGGACGGCGGGCGCGGTCACCCCGGCGGGTCGGCAGCTCGCCCGGATCTGGTCGGAGTCGGACCTGCTGGTCGCCGAGTGCGTGCGCGCACGGCGTGTGGGAGCCGCTGTCCGCGCCGGAGCTGGCGGCGGCGGTCTCCGCGCTGGTGTACGAGTCGCGGCGGGACAGCGAGAGCCCCGCCCGGCTGCCGGACGGCCCGGTGCGCGCGGCCATGGCCGAGACGGTGCGGCTGTGGGCGGAGCTGGAGGCCGACGAGGGGGCCCGCCACCTGGAGCTGACCAGGGAGCCGGACCTGGGCTTCGCGTGGCCGGCGTACCGGTGGGCCCGCGGGGAGTCGCTGGACCGGGTGCTGTCGACGACGGCGACGGCGGGACAGGAGCTGTCCGCCGGCGACTTCGTCCGCTGGTGCAAGCAGCTGCTCGACCTGCTGGACCAGCTTGCCGGGGTGGCGCTGCCGGGATCGCGGCTGGCGCGCACGGCGCGGGAGGCGGCGGCGTCGGTGCGCCGCGGCGTGGTCGCCTACTCCGGCACCGTCTGAGCCGGCCGCGCGCCGATCTTGGTTGAATCAACGCCTCGAGGTCCTCGATGGCGTTGACCCGACCAGGATCTGCGAAAGCGGGGTGGGCTGCGTGGCCGAGGTGGACGGGCAGACCTGCGCGACCTGCATGACGCTCAACCCGGTCGAGGTGCCGGCCTGCGTCCGCTGCAACACACCCCTGCCTGTCCCGGCCGCCCCCGCCGGCCCGGCCCGGCCGGCCGGTGCGGTATCCGGCTCGTCCGGCTCGTCCAGCTCGTCCGGCTCGTCCAGGGCGGCCGCCGCGCCGACACAGCCGCCCGGGTACGGCGGCGCGGATCCGCGTGCGTCGCCGGCCGCACCGGCCGCGCCGCCCAGCCCGCCAGGCCCGACCGGGCCGGCTGACCCGCTGGGCCGGCTGGCCCGGCTGGCCCGGCTGGCCCGGCCGAGCTGCGGCGGACCCGCCGCCGGATCGCGGTCGTCGGCCTGCTGCTGGTCGCGCTCGTCCTGGCCGGCGGCGGCACCGCGCTCTGGCTGAGCCGCCCGCACTACGTCGACACCGCGGCGGTCGGCCGGACGGTCGGCGAGCAGCTGACCGCCCGCCTCGGCGACCGGGTCACCGTCGAGTGCCCGGGCCCGTCCCGGCGCCGCGCCGGCGAGACCTTCCGCTGCACCGCCAGCGACGAGCGGGGCGGCCGTCGGCAGGTGACGGTGACGCTGCTCGACGACGCCGGCCGGTACCGGTGGCGGCTGGAGTCGTGACCGCCCCGGGCCCGGCCGGCACGGGGGAGCCGGCACCATGCCGGGCGACGCGGTGGCCGCCCCGGCGGACCGCGTAGGCTTCGGGGCGCGTCTCGTCGACGGACGAGCCGGCACGTGCAGGTGGAGGAGACGACGATGCAGCCTGGGCAGCCGCCCGAGCAGGACCCGCAGCGCGGTCAGCCGCCGTACGGGCAGCAGCCGGCGTACGGGCAGTTCCGGGAGGAGGACGGTGCCGAGGAGCCGGCCCCGCCGCCGTACGGCCAGCAGCCGCCGGCGGGCGGCTACCCGTCCCAGCCGTACGGCCAGCCGCCCTCCGGCCAGCCGGGCTACGGCCAGCCGGGCTACGGCCAGCCGGGCTACGGCCAGGGCCAGGGGCTACGGCCAGCCGGGCTACCCGAGCGGCGCGCAGCCCGCACAGCCCGAGCAGCCCGACCCGCAGTACGGCCAGCAGGGCTACGGCCAGGGCCAGGGGTACGGACAGCAGCCGCCGTACGGGCAGCCGTCCTACGGGCAGCCCGGCTACGACTCCGGCCAGCAGCCGGCGTACGGGCAGCAGCCGGGCTACCCGAGCGGGTCGCAGCCGCAGCAGTCCGGCTACGGGCAGCAGCCCTACGGCGCCCAGCCGACGCAGCAGTTCGGCGCCGGGCCGTACGCGCAGCCCGGGTACGACTCCGGCCAGCAGCAGGCCTACGGGCAGCCCGGGTACGACACCGGCCAGCAGCAGGCGCCGGCCTACGGCGGCTACGGCCAGCAGGCCGGCTACCCCGGCCAGCCCGGCCAGCCCGGCTACGACCCGTACGCGGCCCAGCAGACCCAGCAGTTCTCGACCTACCAGCAGGGCCAGCAGTACGGGCAGCAGCAGTACGGCCAGCAGCCGGGCCCCGGCCAGCAGTACGGCCAGCCCGGCTGGTCCAGCCCGGCGCCGGCCAAGAAGGGCGGCCGCGGCGCGCTGTTCGCGGTGCTCGGCGTGGTGGCGGTGCTGCTGGTGGTCGGCGGGATCTTCGGCTACCTCGCGTTCCGGCCGAAGGTCTTCGACGCCGACGCGCTCAACCGGACGATCACCGGCCAGTACAAGGACAAGTTCGCCGACGCCACGGTCGCCGTGAGCTGCCCGACCGGGCAGAAGGTGTCCAAGGGCGCCACGTTCACCTGCGACATCCAGGGCCGGTCGGAGAAGATCGAGGTGACGGTCGCGTCCGACGACGGCGACTACACCTGGAAGCCCGTCAACTCCTGACCCGAGCGGTCCCGGCCGGGACGGGTCAGCGGGTCCCGGCCTGCAGCGCGCCGAGCAGTCGGTTGAGCGGTGAGTCCAGGTTCCACCGCTCGGCGACGTCGACCAGCCCGGCGGCGTCGGCCGGCTCGACCGGCAGCGCGTCGTCGTGTGCCGGCACCGGCACGTCGGTGCGCACCCGGGCGACGGCCGGCGCCGCGGCGAGGTAGTCGCGGGCGGCCGCCAGCTTGGTCCGCGTGCCGGCCGGGAAGCCGGCGTCGGAGTCGCTGTCGAGCGCCGCGATCAGCCCGTCGAGGGAGCCGAAGCGGCTGACCAGCGCGGCGGCGGACTTCTCGCCGATGCCGGGCACCCCCGGCAGCCCGTCGCTCGGGTCGCCGCGCAGCACCGCGAAGTCGGCGTACCCGCGCCCGGGCACCCCGTACTTGGCCGCCACCTCGGCCTCGCCCATCACCTCCAGCTTGCGCACCCCGCGGCCGACGTAGAGCACGTGCACCGGCGGGTCGTCGCGGACCACCTGGAAGAGGTCGCGGTCGCCGCTGACGACCTCGACCGGATCGGTCGCGGCCGCGGCCAGCGTCCCGATCACGTCGTCGGCCTCGAAGCCCTCGGCGCCGGCGGTGGCGATGCCGAGCTTGTCCAGCACGTCGAGCAGGATCGGCACCTGCGGCACCAGCCCGTCCGGCACGGTCTCGCCGCCGGCCGGGCTGACCCGGTGCGCCTTGTACGACGGGACGGCGTCCACCCGGAAGCGCGGCCGCCAGTCCAGGTCCAGGCAGGCCACCAGCCGGTCCGGCCGCCGCTCCCGGACCAGGAAGGCCACGCTGTCGAGGAAGCCGCGGATCGCGTTCACCGGCGTCCCGTCCGGTGCGGTCACCGTCTCCGGGACGCCGTGGAACGCGCGGAAGTAGAGGCTGGCGGAGTCCAGCAGCATCAGGGTCACCGGCGCGCTCCGCTCCGGTGCATCCGCGGCCGAGGTGCCTGCCGTAGTCCCAGTTGCACGGTCCGTTCCCTTCTCCCGACAGGAGCCTGGCACATGCGCTTCGGCACGCTACGCAGGGTCGCCGTCGTCGGCGCCGTCTCGTCCGTCGCCCTCGTCGGTGGACTCACCGCGCCCGCCTCGGCGACCACCGCCGGCACGGCGCTCAAGGGCGGCACCACGACCGTCACCACCGGCCCCGGGATCGCCAAGACCTTGCTCCGCAACGGCATCCTGCCGGTGGCCACCGCGCCCGGCCGGCAGGGGTTCGGCTTCGGCCGCGGCGGCCTGACCGTGTCCTTCTCCTTCCCGGTGACCGGCGGCGCCGTCGACCTCGGCACCCTCGCCGGCACGATCGAGCACCGCGGCGGGATCGTCTTCTACAACCTCCGCAACGGCAAGCGGATCAAGGTCAGCCACTTCGTCATCGACACCGCCGCCGGGGTGCTGACCGCCCGGATCAACGACACCAGCACCCGTGCGCCGATCTTCGACCTGGACCTCTCCGCGGCCACGGTGAGCGCGAGGGGCAACACGGTGCGGGTGGGCAACATCGACGTCACCCTGACCGACGTCGCGGCCGGCGCCCTGAACGCCGCGCTCGGCACGAGCCTGTTCGCGGGCGGCCTCGACCTGGGCACCGCCAGGACCAGGCTGCGCGTCTGACCGGCCCACCCCGGACCCGGCCCCGGCCGTCGCTCTCGCGGGCGGCCGGGGCCGACTCCCGCCGGTCAGGAGCCGAGCCAGGCCGGCACCGCCCGCGGCGGCCTGACGGATCATGGTCCGGCCGGTCGGTAGGATCGCCGGGATGGACTACGCCGACCGGCTGGAGCGGGCGCGCAAGGCGGCCGGCGCCGCCGGCCTGGACGCCCTGCTCGTCACCCCGGGCCCCGACCTGCGCTACCTCACCGGCTACCCGGCGGTCTCGCTCGAGCGGCTGACCTGCCTGGTGCTGCCGGCCGACGGCGACCCGCTGCTGGTGGTGCCGAGGCTGGAGCGGCCCGCCGCGCTCGCCTCGCCGGTCGGCGGCCTCGACCTCGAGGTGCTCGACTGGGCCGAGACCGCCGACCCGTTCGCGCTGGTCGCCCGGCGGCTGCCGGCCCGGGCGGCCCGGGTCGCGGTCGACGACCGGATGCACGCGGCCAAGGTGCTGGCGTTCCGGGACGCGGTGCCCGGCGCCGAGCAGAGCCTGGCCGGCGCGGTGCTCGGCCCGCTGCGGGCCCGCAAGGCGCCCGACGAGGTGGCCGCGCTGCGCCGGGCGGGGCAGGCGATCGACCGGGTGCTCGCCGCGACGGGGGAGTGGCTGCGCCCCGGCCGGACCGAGCGGGAGGTCGGCCACGACATCGCCGAGGCGATCGTGAGCGCCGGCCACCGGCAGGTCGACTTCGTCGTCGTCGGGTCGGGCCCGAACGGCGCCAGCCCGCACCACGACCTGTCCGAGCGGCGCATCGAGACCGGTGACCCGGTGGTCGTCGACATCGGCGGCACCACCGCCGAGGGCTACTGCTCGGACAGCACCCGCACGTACGTCGCGGGCGGACAGCCACCGGCCGACTTCCTCGCGTACTACGACGTGGTGCTCGCCGCGCAGGAGGCGGCGGTCGCGGCCGTCCGACCGGGAGTGACCGCGCAGGCCGTCGACGCGGCGGCGCGCGACCTCATCGCCGCCGCCGGCTACGGCGAGGCCTTCATCCACCGCACCGGGCACGGCATCGGGCTGGAGACGCACGAGGAGCCGTACCTCGTGGCCGGCAACGCCGAGCCGCTGGAGCCGGGCATGACCTTCAGCGTGGAGCCGGGGATCTACCTGCCCGGCCGGCACGGCGCCCGGATCGAGGACATCGTGGTGGTCACCGCCGGCGGCGTCGAGCGCCTCAACCGCACCCCCCGCGAGCTGGCCGTGCTGTAGGCGGTCTGTCCGGCCGCCGGCGCCGCCGGTGTGCGGGCGCCGCGCTGAGGGACAATCGGGGCCGGCGGCAACGGAGCCGCCGGGGAAGGGGCTGCCGGTATGCCGGTCGACCGGACACTGCCGAGCGCCGAGGCGGCGGCGCTGCTGGGCCTGACCCGGGAGCTCGCGGACGCCGAGCTGCGGCCGCGGGTCGCCGATGCCGAGCGGCGGGGCGAGTTCCCCCGCGAGGTGCTGCGGACGCTGGGCAAGGCGGGGCTGCTCGGGCTGCCCTACCCCGAGCGCTGGGGCGGCGGCGGCCAGCCGTACGAGGTCTACCTGCAGGTCGTGGAGGAGCTGGCCGCCGCCTGGCTGGCCGTCGGGCTCGGCGTCAGCGTGCACACGCTGGCCTGCTACCCGACCGCCGCGTTCGGCTCGCCGGCCCAGCGCGACCGGCTGCTGCCCGACCTGGTCGGCGGCGACCTGGTGGGGGCGTACTGCCTGTCCGAGCCCGCCTCCGGCTCCGACGCCGCGGCGCTGAGCACGCGGGCGGTCCGGGACGGCGACGAGTGGGTGGTGGACGGCGTGAAGGCCTGGGTCACCCACGGCGGGCACGCGGACTTCTACAACCTGATGGTGCGCACCGGCGGTCCCGGTGCCGGCGGCATCTCCTGCCTGCTCGCGCCGGCGGACACGCCCGGCCTGCTGCCGCAGCCGCCGGAACGCAAGATGGGGATGGCCTCGTCGCCGACCGCGCAGGTCGTGCTGGACGGCGCCCGGGTGCCGGCCGACCGGCTGGTCGGCCAGGACGGCGAGGGCTTCCGGATCGCGATGTCCGCGCTGGACGGTGGGCGGCTCGGGATCGCCGCCTGCGCGGTCGGGGTCGCCCAGGCCGCGCTCGACCACGCGGTGGCGTACGCCCGGGAGCGGCGCCAGTTCGACCGGCCGATCGCGGACTTCCAGGGCGTGTCGTTCCTGCTCGCGGACATGGCCACGAACGTCGAGGCGGCCCGCTCGCTCTACCTCGCGGCGGCCCGGTTGCGGGACGCCGGCAAGCCGTTCGGGGCGCGGGCGGCGATGGCGAAGCTGTTCGCCACCGATGCGGCGATGCGGGTCACCACGGACGCGGTGCAGGTGCTCGGCGGCGCCGGCTACGTCGAGGACCACCCGGTCGAGCGGTGGTTCCGGGAGGCCAAGGTGCTGGAGATCGTCGAGGGCACCAACCAGGTGCAGCGGCTGGTGATCGGCCGCGCGCTCACCTCGCCCCCCGCCTCCCGCCGATCCTGACGTTGTGCGTCCCAGCGGCGTGTCGCGGCGCGTGTCGCGGGATGTCGGGAGCGGCGGCGCCCTGCTGCGGCGCGGACGGCGCGCCGGCAGGCGCGGGTGAGTAGCGTCGTCGGCGTGGAGCAGTTGGACGCCGTGGACCGGCGGCTGGTGCGGGAGCTGACCGCGGACGGCCGGGCCAGCTACACCGACCTGGCCGAGCGGGTCGGCCTGTCGGTGTCGGCGGCGCACCAGCGGGTCCGCCGGCTGGAGCAGCGCGGGGTGATCCGCGGCTACAGCGCCCGCGTCGACGCGGACGCGCTCGGCCTGCCGCTGACCGCCTTCGTCTCGGTCAAGCCGATCGACGCGGGCGCACCGGACGACATGGCGGACCGGCTGGCCGGGCTGCGCGCCATCGAGGCCTGCCACAGCGTGGCCGGCGACGAGAGCTACATCCTCAAGGTGCGCGTCGCCGGGCCGGGCGAGCTGGAGACGCTGCTGCAGGAGATCCGGGCCAAGGCGAACGTCGCCACCCGCACCACGGTCGTGCTCAGCACCCCGTACGAGGACCGCCCGCCGCCCGTCTGAGCCGCTGCCGCGAGGGCCGGACCGGTAGGGTCCGCTCGTGCTGACGGTGTTGGGGGAGGCGATCGTCGACCTGGTCGGCGAGGGGGACCGGCGCTACGTCGCGCACCCGGGCGGCAGCCCGCTCAACGTCGCGGTCGGCCTCGGCCGGCTTGGCCAGCCGACCTCGCTGGCGGCGCGGCTGTCCGGGGACGCGTTCGGGTCGCTGTTCCGCGAGCACCTCGCCGCCGCCGGCGTCGACCCCAGGCACCTGGTCAGGGCGCAGGAGCCGAGCACGCTGGCGGTCGCCACCCTCGACGAGGCCGGCGTCGCGTCGTACGACTTCTGGACCGAGGGCACCGCCGACTGGCAGTGGACCGCCGTGGAGCTGGCCGGCATCGTCGACGACGACACGGTGGTGCTGCACACCGGCTCGATCGCGCTGGAGCTGGAGCCCGGCGCCGGCCGGGTGCTCGACCTGCTCCGCCGGGTCCGGCACGCCGGCCGCACCGCGATCAGCTACGACCCGAACGTCCGGCTGGCCAGGCGGGGCAGTCCGGATGAGGGCCGCCGGGCGGTGGAGCGGGTCGTCGCGCTGGCCGACCTGGTCAAGGTCAGCTCGGAGGACCTGGGCTGGCTCTACCCCGGCGAGGACCCGGTGCTGGCGGCCCGGCGCTGGGCCGGCATCGGGCCGGAGCTGGTGGTGCTGACCGCCGGCGGCGACGGCGCGGTCGCGCTGCCGGCCGGCGGGCAGCAGGTGCACCGGCCGGCGCCGCAGGTCGAGGTGGTCGACACGGTCGGGGCCGGGGACGCCTTCACCGCCGGGCTGCTGGGCGCCCTGGCCGACCGCGGCGCGCTCGGCCGCGGCCACCAGTCCGGCCGGCTCGCCGCGGTCGACCTGCCCGCGGTGCTCGACCGGGCCTGCCTGGTCGCGGCGCTCACCTGCGCCCGGGCCGGGGCCGACCCGCCGACCCGGGCCGAGGTGCAGGCGGCCGAGCGCGCCCAGTCAGAAGTTCGATCACCGAGTGAGCGCTCACTGCTCACTCGGTGATCCGGAGTTCTCACTCGGTGCTCGGGGCGCCGACCGTCACCGGGCCGCCGCCCGGGCGGTCGGGGCGGTGACTCCCGCGACGGCGTGCAGGTTGCCGTCCGCGCCCCGCAGGCAGGCGCCCTCCCGCCCGCCGACCGCGTAGAACTCGGTCAGGCAGCGGCCCAGCTGCGCGTGCCCGCGGGCGTTCGGGTGGAACGACTGCTGCACCACGTGGCTCGCCTCGCCGGACTCGAACAGCTCGTCCACGTCCACGATCAGCGGCGTGATCCACCAGGACGAGCGGGGGACCGAGCGCGTGCAGGTCTCCCGGCCCTCGGTCGCCCGGGCGAGGTCCAGGAAGCGCACCCCGGTGCGCGCGGCCACCCCGCGCAGCGCGGCGGACAGCCCACCGACCGCCTCGGTCCGCCCCCACCGGGCGTCGTCGATCCGGAACGGGCAGCCCTCGAAGCCGTGCGTCCAGCGCATGTTCTCCGTCACCGGCGACGCGTAGGACTGCAGGACGAGCTGGTAGGACCCGTCGGCGTAGCCGGCCTCCCGCATCACCGTGCGCAGGTCGCCCACGACCGCCTCGACCCGCGGCGCCATCGCCGCGGTCCGCCCCGGCCAGGCCGGGCCCACGGTGGCCCGGCAGCCCGGGCCGAACGGGTTCAGCCACGCCTGGATGCAGGTCAGCACGGTGTCCGCGAAGGCCGGCTCGTCGTTGGCGCCGACCTGGAGCACGAGCAGCTTCACGTCGTACGCCGCGGCGACCGCCCGCAGCTGCTCGGCCTGGGGCGGCTCGGTGTAGTGGCTGGTCCCGCCGATCCGGACGTCCGAGGACGCCGCGCCGGAGCAGGCCAGGTTGACCCGGGCCTGGATGCCGGCGATCGCGGTGGCCTGGACCAGCGAGTTCGCGGAGCGGTGGCAGTAGTCGCGCGGCCCGTCCGTGCCGGGCTCGTACGCCCCGGCGCCCTCGCCGGAGATGGCGCTGTCGCCGAGCGAGACGACGGCGGTGGGCCGGTCCGCGGCGGCCGCCGGGGCCCAGGCCGCCGAGCCGGCCGCGAGCAGGCCGGTGGCCAGGAGCGCGGCGCCGGTCCCGGCCAGCGCGCGGTGCAGACGACGAGGGGGAGGGGGAGCGGCCACGGTGCCACCTGCCTTCCACTGGGGGAGACTCTCAGTGTGATCACCCGGTTACCCATCGGTACAGGCCCGCTCGTGTTACCGGCGCGACTGTTGCCGGACACACTCAGGCGCCAGACTGGACGGGCCATGCCTTCCGACACCGGGTTCCCAGTCCAGGACGCGCGCGACGACTTCCTGCGCGCGCGCCGCCGCGCCGCGCTGTCCGCCATCCGCCGCCGGCTGCACGGCCGCGACGCCACCTACGACGTGCTGCTGCCCTTCGACGAGGTGGTGGCCGCGCTCGGCCGCCGCGGCGAGCGGGACCTGGGCCAGCAGGTCATCGACGTCGACTCGGTGGTCGGCTCGGTCGACCGCGCGACCGGCTTCGACCGGCTGTTCCGGCCCACCTCCGACGAGGTGGAGCGGCGCTTCCAGCGGATCGACGTGGCGCTGCGGCGCGGCGAGGAGATGCCGCCGATCGACGTCTACCGGATCGGCGACGTGCACTTCGTCATCGACGGGCACCACCGGGTCGCGGTCGCCCGGGCGCTGGAGTGGGACACGATCAACGCGCACGTGGTCGAGGTGCTCACCGTCGTCGGCGCCGACCGGGACCTGCGGCTGGAGGACCTGCCGACCAAGGGGCACGAGCGGGTGTTCGCCGAGCGGGTGCCGCTGCCGCCGCGGATGTGCGAGCGGATCGAGCTGCACGAGGCCGAGGCGTACGGCGAGCTGGCCGAGATGGTGGAGGCCTGGGGCTTCCGCTACATGCAGCTGCGCGGGCAGCTGACGGATCGGCGGCAGACGGCGGAGACGTGGTTCGCCGAGGAGTACGAGCCGGCGGTCGAGCTGCTGCGGCAGGCCGGGTTGCTGGTCGGCGGCACCGAGACCGAGGCGTACCTGCGGCTGTCCGCCGAGCGCTACCGGCTGCTGCGCAGCCACTCCTGGGACGACGCCACCCTGGAGCGGCTGCGCGGGGCGAGCGACGGGTCGGGCTCCCGGCCGCGGGACCCGTTCATCCCCGCGCCGGGCTGACCGACCCCGCCGGCCGAGCGACGGCTCGCCGACTCCCGGCCAGCCGAGTGACGGTCCGTCACTCGGCTGAGGAGTCGTCGTCGGGGAGCGGTGGGGCGGCCGAGCCGAGGGCGGCGCCGGTGTCCGCGTCGAAGAGCAGGATCCGCCGGCGGTCCAGCCACACCCGCGCCACCGGCCGGTCCCGCGCCGGGCCGCCCGCGCCCAGCCGGGCGAGAAGGACCCCGGCCTCGCCGGCGGTCGACAGCTCCTCCCGCACCGCGGCGAGGGCGGCCGGCACCGGGCCGTCGTCGCGGTAGCGCAGCCGGGTGACCAGTTCCGAGCCGGTCCAGTCCGCCGACTCGACCCGGGCGGCGAAGGCCACGCCGGGCGAGGCGCCGTCGCCCGGCACCAGCGCGGCGTCCACCAGGTGCTCGGGACGCACCGCCGCCACCACCCGGTCTCGCCCGCCGAGGCGCTCCCGGGCGGACGCGTCCAGCGGCACGTCCACCATCGGCAGCCGCAGGCTGCCGCCGGCCACCGTGGCGGGCAGCAGGTTCGCCGCGGGGGAGCCGACGCAGGAGGCGACGACGAGGTTCGCCGGGCGCTCGTACACCGCCTCGGGCGTGTCCACCTGCTGGAGCGCCCCGTGCCACAGCACCGCCACCCGGCCGCCGAGCGCCATCGCCTCGCCCTGGTCGTGCGTCACGTAGACGGTGGTGATGCCGGTGCGCGCGATCAGGCCGAGCAGCCGGGACCGGACCGGGGGATCCTGAGTGGACAGTGGCTCGTCGAGCAGGTAGCCGGCCGGCCGGCGGACCAGCACCCGGCCGAGCGCGACCCGCTGCCGCTGCCCGCCGGAGAGCTGGCTCGGCCACCGGCTCAGGTGCTCGGTCAGCTCGAGCTCGGCGGCGATGGCTTCGACCCGGCGGCGGACGTCGTCCTCCGGCGTCCGCGCCAGCCGCAGCGGGAAGGCGATGTTGTCCCGCACCGACAGATGCGGGTACGGCGCGTAGTCCTGGAAGACGATCCCCAGGTCCCGCTCGGCCGGCGCCCAGTCCGTCGCCGGCTCGCCGTCGAGCAGCAGCTCGCCGGCGCTGATCTCGGCGAGCCCGACCAGCATCCGCAGCAGGGTCGACTTCCCCGACCCGGACGGCCCGAGCACGGCGACGAGCTCGCCGTCGGCCACGTCGAGGTCGATGCCGTCGATCGCGGCCGCCCCGTCGGTGTCGCGTCCGGACACCCCGGCCAGCCGGATCCGCGCCACCGTCAGGCCTTCACGACGCCCGCGGTCAGCGCCGCGACCAGCCGCCGCCGGAACACCAGCACCGCGACCACGACCGGGACGGTGACGACCACCGACGCGGCCGCGATCGAGCCGACGGGCTGGGAGAACCGCGCCTCCCCGGTGAAGTACGCCAGCGCCGCCGGCACCGTCCGGGACCGGTCCGAGGAGGTCAGCGAGATGGCGAAGACGAAGTCGCTCCAGGCGAAGAAGAACACCAGGATCGACGCGGTCAGCAGGCCCGGCCGGGCCAGCGGCAGCACCACCCGCCGGAACGCCAGCCACGGCGTCGCCCCGTCCGCCTGCGCCGCCCGCTCCATCTCCCACGGGACGCCGCGGAAGAACGCGATCAGCGTCCACATCGCCAGCGGCACCGAGAACGACAGGTACGGGATCACCAGCCCGGGCCAGGTGTCGTACAGCCGCACCGCCCGCCACACGTCGAACAGCGGCCCGACCACGGCGACCGGCGGGAACACCGCGACCGCCAGCGACAGCGGCAGCACCAGCGACTTGCCGCGGAACTCCAGCCGGGTCACCGCGTACGCGGCCAGGCTGGCGACCAGCACCGCGAGGACGGTGGTCAGCAGCGCGACCCCGACCGAGTTGAGCAGCGCCCGGCTGAACAGCGGGGTGCCGAAGATGCCGCGGTAGTTCGCCAGCGTCGGGTCGGACGGCCACAGCCGCCGGTCCGTGACGGTCTGCGGCGACTTGAACGACAGGGACAGGATCCACAGCATCGGCAGCAGCGTGTACGCCAGCACCGCCGCCGACGCCGCGCCCCACAGCAGCCGCTCCCGCCGGTCACCCATCGCGAGCTGGCTCCGAGAGCGCCCGCAGGTCGGCCCGGAAGGCGACCAGGAAGACCAGCGCGATGCCGAGCGCCAGCGCGAACAGCAGCATCGACACGGCCGACCCGAGCCCGAGGTTGAGCCGCCCGATCAGCTGGTCGTACGCGAGCAGGGACAGCGTCTCGGTGCCGTTCGCGCCGCCGGTCTGGATGACGACGGTGTCGAAGACCCGCACCGCGTCGAGCGTGCAGTAGAGCAGCACCACCAGCAGCACCGGGCGCACCGCCGGCAGCACCACCTCGCGCAGCCGCTGCCGCCCGCTGGCGCCGTCCACCCGCGCGATGTCCAGCAGCTCGGCCGGCACCGCGGCCAGCCCGGCGAGCAGCAGCAGCGCCACGAACGGGGTGCCCCGCCACACCTCGGTCGCGATGATCACCGCGAACGACGACCAGCGCTCGCCCAGCCAGGCCCGGTCGGAGAAGAAGGACAGGTCCGGGGTGAACGCGTACCGCCAGGCGAAGGCGGCGACGACCGTGATGATCCCGTACGGCAGCAGCACGGCGGTGTGCACGGTCCGCCGGCCGACGACCGAGCGGTGCAGGACGACCGCCATCGCCAGCCCGAGCAGCAGCTCCAGCGCGACCGACACGACGGTGATGACGGCGGTCGCCCGCACGGCGGCCCAGAAGACCGGCGAGGACAGCGCCGAGCCGTAGTTGGCCAGCCCGACGAAGCCGCGCTGGTCGGGGAAGCGCAGGTCGTAGCGCTGCAGCGACAGCCAGGCGGCGTAGCCGAGGGGGTAGGCGGTGACCGCCAGCATGACCAGCACCGCGGGTGCGCACAGCAGCCAGGCGACCCGGCGCTGGTCCCGGCGGCGACGCAGCCGGCGGCGGCCCGGGCCGGCGGGCCGCCGCCCGGGTCGGGTGGAGGGCGCGGTCACGGTGCCCATTCCTACAGCAGCGCCCGGGAGGCCAGCGCGTCGTCGATCGTCCTGCGCAGCCGCGGCACGGCGGTGTCCGGGTCCACCCCGGCCGGCGGGTGCAGCACCTGCAGCACGGCCAGCGACACGTCGCTGTACGCGGGCGTCGCCGGTCGCGGCGCGGCGTCCGCGATCGAGCGGCGCAGCAGGTCGCCGAACGGGAACTGGCGCCGCACCTCGGGCAGGTCGTACACCGCGTCCAGCGCGGGCGGCAGCCCGCCGGCGACCGCGGCCCGGGTCTGGTTCGCCGCACCGCGCAGGCAGGCCGCCGCCTCGAACGCCAGGTCCGGATGCCGGGAGTACGCGCTGACGCCGAGGTTGAGGCCGCCGAGCGGCGGCCGGCTCGGCGTCCCGGCGCGGACCGCGGGGTAGCGGGCGTAGCCGAGGTCGGCGAAGACGTCCGGGGCGTCCCGGCGGGCGGCCGGCCAGATCGTCGGGTAGTTCACCATGAACGTGGCCGCGCCGGACTGGAACTCGAGCCGGGTCCTGGCCTCGTCGGCGACGGCCAGGGACTCGTCGGCGACCGGCGAGGTCGCCAGCCGGCGGATCACCCCGAGCGCCTCCCGGGCCGGCACGTCGTCCAGGTCGGCGGCCGCGCGGCCGGGCCGGTCGGCGTTCGCGACCAGCCCGGTGCCGGCCGAGGCGAGCAGGGAGTTGACCCACACCGTGTAGCCCTCGTAGCGGCCGCCCTGCACGCCGACCTGGTTCTGCCCGGCCGGCAGCGCCTCGGCCCGGTCGATGAGCTGCGCCCAGGTCTGCGGCGGTCGCGACACCCGGGACTTGCGGTACCACAGCAGCTGGGTGTTGCTGCTGAACGGGGCCGCCCACAGCCGGTCCTGGTAGCGGGCGGTCGCCAGCGGGCCGGCCAGCACGCCGCGGGAGACCTCGACCGCCCGGGCGCCGTCCCACGGCCGCAGCCAGCCGGCGCCGGCGAACTCGGCGGTCCAGATGACGTCCATGCCCAGCACGTCGACGGTGCCGTCCCGGGCGGCGAGCCGGCGGACGAGCAGCGCCCGCTGCTGGTCGGCGGTGCTCGGCAGCGGTTCCAGCCGGATCGCGTACCGACCGGCCGCCTGCTCCGTGCAGTCCGCGGCTGCCCGCGCGTACGCCCCGGACGCCTCCTGGAAGACGAACCAGCGGACGGTGTTGTCGCCGCCGCCCGCGCCGCAGCCGGCGAGCAGCGGCGCGACGAGCGCGGCGACCAGCACCGGCAGCGCCCGCGGCGGGCGCCGGGTCGCGGTGCGGCGCATCGGACGCCTCCAGAGTGTCGGCCGGTGCCGCGACCCTAACCGCCGACCCTGACCGCCGACCCGACGCGCCCTGAGCCGAACGGCTCCCGCTGCCGCGCGACGGCGATCCGGTGGCCGCCGCACCCGCGGCCGCCGTGCCGTCGGGGGAGCGGCGGCGGTAGCGGTCGGGCGGCTCTCCGGGTCAGTCGGGGCCGGGCGCGGCCCCGGCGGCCCGGCCGGTCGGCGGCGGGCCGGTGGAGCCGCGGACGACCAGCCGGGTCCGGATCGTCTCGGCCCGCGGCGGCGGTGCATTCGGCGCCAGCGCGGTCAGCAGCGCGCGGGCGACCTGCTCGCCCTGCTCCGGCACCGGCTGCGCGATCGTGGTCAGGTCGAGCAGCTCGGCCATGTCGTGGTCGTCGAAGCCGACCACCGAGACGTCCCGGCCCGGTCTCAGCCCGGCGATCCGCAGCGCGTGCAGCGCGCCGAACGCCATCTCGTCGGACTCGGCGAAGACCGCCGTCGGCGGCTCGTCGAGGGCGAGCAGCCGCTGCATCGCGACCCGCCCGCTGTCCAGGGTGAAGTCGCCGGGCACCTCCAGGGCCGGCTCGGCTCGGGTGCCCGCTGCCCGCAGCGCCAGCCGGTAGCCGCGCCGCCGGTCGCCGGGCGCGGTGAAGTGCATCGGCTCGTCCGGCGCGCCGGAGATCAACCCGACCCGCCGGTGGCCGAGCCCGAGCAGGTGCGCGACCGCCGCCTCGGCCGCGCCCACGTCGTCGATGCGGACGCCGGCGAAGCCCGGAACCGTCGCGCCGATCACCGCCGCCGGCACGTGCATCGCCCGGATCGACTCGATCTCCGCGTCGGTCAGCGGCAGGCAGAGCACCAGCACGCAGTCGACCCGCTTGCGGATGGGCATCCGGTCGAAGAAGCGGGCCCGGCCCGCGTCGTCGCCGAGGTTGTACAGCAGCAGGTCGTAGCCGGCCTCCCGGAGCACCCGCTCGGCACCGCTGATGGCCTGCGCGAAGAACCACCGGGTCACGTGCGGGACGATCACCCCGACCGCGTCCGTCCGCCCGCTGGCGAGCCGGGCCGCGTACGGCGAGGCGACGTAGTCCAGCTCCCGGGCGGCGACGATCACCCGCTCCCGGGTCCCGGGTGCCACGTCCGGCAGGCCGCGCAGCGACCGGGACACGGTGGCGATGGACACCCCGGCGCGCCGCGCGACGTCCTCGATGCTGGTCGCCACGGGGCGCCCTCCCAGGCCGGTCGGATGACCGACGACGGTACGGACCGTAAGGGCCATCACCACCGGCTGCAACAGGCGCGGGCTCCCCGTCCGGCCGAGCGGCGCGGCTACCGGACGCTGAGCGTCAGCGGCGCCGGGCTGGCCGGGACCGCGCCCTGCTCCCGCCACCACGCCTGCCCGGCGGCGGGCAGGGTGCGGATCGGGTCGTGGTACTCGTAGCGCCGCTGCAGGGCGGTCGGGTCGTCCCGCTCCAGCGCGGTCCGGTAGTTCTTGGTCCAGTACGAGATGCCGCGCTCGCGGTCGTACTCCTCGAGCTGGTGCACCCAGCGCTTGCCGACGTACGGGACGTCGCAGACCAGCCGCGGGGTGGCGAAGCCGGGCAGGTAGCCCATGATCGCGTGCTGCAGCTCCTGCGCCTGCCAGACCGCGAGCCGCCAGTGCTCGGAGCCGGGGATCATGTCGCAGAGGTAGAAGTAGTAGGGCATGATCGCCGCCTCGTCGAGCAGCGCGAAGCACAGGTCCAGCAGCTGGGCCGGCGAGTCGTTGACGCCGCGCAGCAGCACGCCCTGGTTGCGGACGTCCCGGACGCCCGCCTCCAGCATCGCGGCGGTCGCCTCGGCGACCAGCGGCGTCACCTGCTGCGCCGCGTTGACGTGGGTGTGGATGGCGAGGCTCGCGCCGCGGTCGCGGGCGGTCCGGGCGAGCCGGGCGACGCCGTCGCGGACCTCGGCCGTCAGCCAGTGCTGCGGCAGGCCCATCAGCGCCTTGGACGCCAGCCGCACGTCGCGCACGCTGTCCACCTCGAGCAGCCTCGCGACGAAGGACTCCAGCCGGGGCCACGGCATGTTCGCCACGTCGCCGCCGGAGACCACCACGTCCCGGACCCCCGGCGTGCGGTGCAGGTAGTCGATCATCGCGTCCAGCCGGTCCACCGGCTTCAGCGCGAACTTGTGCTTGGCGACCTGCGGCGTCGAGTTGCCCACCAGGTCCATCCGGGTGCAGTGCCCGCAGTACTGCGGGCAGGTCGGCAGCACCTCCGCCAGCACCTTGGTCGGGTAGCGGTGGGTGAGCCCCTCGACCGCCCACATCTCGGCCTCGTGCAGCGAGTCGCGGGCGGACAGCGGGTGCGACGGCCAGTCCGGGTCGCGGTCGGACAGCACCGGGAGCATGTAGCGGCGGACCGGGTCGGCGAGCACGCCGTCCGTCGTCGGGACCGCGTCCGGGACGATCGTGTTGAGCATCTGCGGCGGCAGCAGCAGCGACATGGTGGCCCGCTCGGCCTGGTCGCGCTCGAGGTCGGCGTAGAAGGAGTCGTCGAGCAGGTCGCCGTAGACGGCGCGCAGCTGGCGGACGTTCTTCACGCAGTGCGCCCGCTGCCACTGCACGTCCCGCCACTCGGCGTCGGTGACGGCGCGCCAGCCGGGCAGCCGGCGGTGGTCCGGCTCGACCAGGGCGCGGCGGCGGTAGGCGTACGGCTGCTCAGTGCTGTACGGCTGCTCGGTGCTGTACGACTCGGTCACGCTTCCCTCCTCGGCTTCCTGTCCCGGTCCACGACTGGCAGAATAGCCGGAAACCATCCCGTCATACTATCGCCACACCGGAAGACCTCCGGTGAGAGGTGAGAATCACAGGAAGAAGAGGTGTGTCGTGCCCTTGTCGTCGGCGATCGGCCTGCACCGCGTGCTGGCGCCCGCCGGGGTCCTGCCGCAGGCCGCCCACCAGCTCGACGCGTCGCCGGCGCTCTGGCCGGACGAGGTCCGCATCCGGGTGCAGCGGCTCAACCTCGACGCGGCCTCGTTCCGGCAGCTGTGGACCGGGCACGGCGGCGACGGCGACGCGGTCCGGGCCGCGGTGCTCGGCATCGTGGCCGAGCGCGGCAAGATGCAGAACCCGGTGACCGGCTCGGGCGGCATGCTGGTCGGCGTGGTCGACGAGGTCGGGCCGGCCTCGCCGCTGGGCCTGGCGGTCGGCGACCGGGTCGCCACCCTGGTGTCGCTGACGCTGACCCCGCTGGCGCTCTCGGACGGTCTGGCCGGCTGGGACGGCCGGTCCGAGCAGGTCCCGTGCGACGGGCACGCGATCCTGTTCGGGCGCTCGGTCGCCGCGCGGCTGCCGGCCGACCTGCCGGCGCCGCTCGCGCTGGCCGTGCTCGACGTGTGCGGGGCGCCGGCGCTGACCGCGCGGGTGGTGCGCGGGCTGCGGGGCGACTTCGTCGACGCGCCGTCGGTGGCGGTGCTCGGCGGAGCGGGGAAGTCCGGGTCGCTGGCGCTCGCCGCGGCGCGGCGGTCGGGCGCCGGCCGGCTCGTCGGGGTGGTGCCGCACGAGGGTGAGGCGGCGGCGCTGAAGGGCGCCGGGCTCGCCGACGAGGTCGTCGTCGCCGACGCGCGGGACCCGGTCGGACTGGCCGCCGCGGTCGGCGCGCCGGTCGACGTCACCGTCGTCTGCGTGGACGTGCCGGGCTGCGAGCACGGCGCGATCCTGGCCACCAGGCCCGGCGGGACGGTCGTCTTCTTCTCGATGGCCACGTCCTTCCCGGCCGCGGCGCTGGGCGCCGAGGGGCTGGCCGCGGACGTCACCATGCTGATCGGCAACGGGTTCCTGCCCGGGCACGCCGAGCTCGCGCTGCGCCTGGTCCGCGAGGACCCGGGCGTCCGCGCCCTGTTCGAGGCCCGCCTCGCCGCCCCCGACCACTCTCTCGCCGATCTTGACGTTACGGAGGCTCTCGTCGGCGTGTCGCCCTCCGTAACGT
This sequence comes from uncultured Actinomycetota bacterium, assembly GCA_963785005.1. Classification (GTDB taxonomy): domain Bacteria; phylum Actinomycetota; class Actinomycetes; order Mycobacteriales; family CADCTP01; genus CADCTP01. The sequence continues at coordinate 46,823 of CAWATS010000007.1, read as the reverse complement.
CAAGATCGGCGCAGGGGAGGGGGCGGTGACGGCGACGCTGTACCGGGGCGGCCGGGTCCGGACGCCGGCCGACCCGCGGGCCACCGCGCTGCTGGTCCGCGACGGTGCCGTCGCCTGGGTCGGCGACGGCGCGGGCGCCGGACCGGCGGACGAGGTGGTCGAGCTCGGCGGTGCGCTGCTGGCACCGGCCTTCGTCGACGCGCACGTGCACTCGACCTCGACCGGGCTGGCCCTGCTCGGCCTCGACCTGACCGGCGCCGCGTCGCTGGCCGAGGTGCTGTCCACTGTGGAGCAGGCGGCCCGGTCGGCCGGCGGGCGGCCGCTGCTCGGCCACGGCTGGGACGAGAGCCGCTGGCCGGAGCGCCGGCCGCCGACGACCGCGGAGCTGGACCGGGCGACGTACGGCAGCGTGGTCTACCTGTCCCGGGTGGACGCGCACTCGGCCGTGGTCTCCTCCGCCCTGCTGGCCGCCGCACCGCAGGTGCGGACCCTGCCCGGCTGGTCGTCCAGCGGGCACCTCACCCGGGACTCGCACCACGCCGCCCGCCGGGTCGCCCGCGACGCGCTGAGCGGCGGGCAGCGGCGCGACGCCCAGCGCGCCACCCTGCGGCGGGCGGCGTCGCTCGGCATCGGCTGCCTGCACGAGCTCGCCGGCCCGGACCTGTCCAGCGCGGACGACCTGCTCGCGCTCGTGTCGCTCGCCGCCGCGGAGCCGGCCCCGCAGGTCCTGCCGTACTGGGGGGAGCCCGGTCGGTCCGGAGTGGACACCGCGCTGGAGGTCGGAGCGCTGGGCGCAGCCGGCGACGTGTTCGCCGACGGCTCGATCGGCTCGCACACCGCCTGCTTCACCGAGCCGTACGCGGACCTCCCGGGCGAGCGGGGGTACCGCTACCTGTCCGTCGAGGAGGTGGCCGAGCACGCGGTGGCGTGCACCCGGGCCGGCCTGCAGGCCGGCTTCCACGCCATCGGTGACGTCGCGGTCCGGACCGTCGCGGACGGCTTCGCGGCGGCCGCGCGGACCGTCGGGGAGCGGGTCTTCGCCGCGGCCGGGCACCGGGTGGAGCACCTGGAGCTGGTGCCGCTCGACGCCGCTGCCGAGCTGGGCCGGCTCGGTGTGACGGGCAGCGTGCAGCCGGCGTTCGACGCGCTGTGGGGCGGCAGGTCCGGCCTGTACGCCGACCGGCTCGGCGTCGAGCGGTCGCTGGCGTCGAACCCGCTGGCCGGGCTGGCCGCGGCCGGGGTGACGCTCGCCTTCGGCTCGGACGCCCCGGTGACCCCGCTGGCGCCCTGGGAGGCCGTGCGCGCGGCGGTGCACCACCACTGGCCGGCGTCGAGACTGGACCCGGCCGCCGCCTTCGCCGCGCACACGGCCGGCGGGTGGGCGGCGGCCGGCCGCGCCGGCGGTGTGCTGAGCGTGGGGGCGGCCGCGACCTTCGCGGTGTGGGCACCGCGGAGCTGACCGACGGTGGCCTGCCGGACCTGACCCCGGGCAGCCCGGCGCCGCCCTGCCTGCGGACTGTCGTGAGTGGACGGACGATCTGGGAGGTGGACCCATGAGCGAGGAGGTCGAGGAGCGGGCATTGAGCGAGCGCGAGGGCTCGCAGCGCGAGCGGGGAGCGAGGAGGGCTGGCGGGCCGGCGCTTGCGCCGGCCGGCCAGGTCGAGGAGCGGGCACTGCGCGTGCAGCCGAAGCTCGGGCTCGACCCGCGGGTGGTGGTCGAGGCGCGGCGGCTGGCCGCGGTGGCCGCCGAGCCGGTGATCGAGCTGGCCCGGACGCACACCACCGTGTCGGTGGAGCGGGCGACACTGCGGCTGGCCGGCCTGTCCGGCGCGGACCCCGGCTACGAGGGCGGCACCCAGCCGTGGGTGAACACGGTCGTGGACGCCGTGCGCGAGCAGGTCGGGCTCGAGCGCGGGGTGGCGCTGCCGGTGTGGCACGCGCTGCTCGCCGGCGGCTACGACCCCGGGCCGGCCGGGCTGGCCGAGCTCGCCGCCAAGACCGCCGCGGGGTCCGTGCGCTACGCGCTGCCCGCCGGCAGGGACGCCGACCGGGCCGCCCGGGCGGCCCGCCGTTCGGTCGCGGGTGGACTGTCGCAGGTGGACCGTCGCCGGAAGGAGCGGGACCGGCTGGTGAGGCGGTTCGGCGAGCCGCCGCAGCCGTGGATCTATCTGATCGTGGCGACCGGCGACATCCACGAGGACATCCCGCAGGCGCAGGCGGCCGCCCGGGAGGGCGCCGACGTCGTCGCGGTCATCCGGTCCACCGGCCAGTCCCTGCTGGACTACGTGCCCGACGGCGCCACCCGCACCGGGTACGCCGGGACGTACGCGACCCAGGAGAACTTCCGCCTGATGCGGGCCGCGCTCGACGAGGTCTCGGCCGAGGTCGGCCGCTACGTCCGGCTGACGAACTACGCCAGTGGCCTGTGCATGCCGGAGATCGCCGCGCTGGCCGGGCTCGAACGGCTCGACATGATGCTCAACGACTGCATGTACGGGATCATCTTCCGCGACATCAACCCGCAGCGGACCTTCGTCGACCAGCGCTTCTCCCGGATGGTGCACGCCCGCGCCGGCATCGTCATCAACACCGGCGAGGACAACTACCTCACCACCGCCGACGCCGTCGACGCCGCGCACACCGTGGTCGTCTCCCAGCTGCTCAACGAGCGGTTCGCGCACGAGGCCGGGCTCGTCGACGGCCAGCTCGGGCTCGGCCACGCGTTCGAGATCAACCCGGCGCTGCCGGACTCGCTGCGCCTCGAGCTGGCGCACGCCCAGCTGGTGCGGGAGCTGTTCCCGGACGCGCCGCTGAAGTACATGCCGCCGACGAAGCACATGACCGGCAACGTCTTCGCCGGCTACCTGCTGGACGGCTTCTTCAACCTGGTCGGCGCGATGACCGGGCAGGGCATCCTGCTGGTCGGGATGATGACGGAGGGGATCGTCACGCCGTTCCTGTCCGACCGGGACCTGGCGCTGGAGAACGTCCGCTACGTGCTCGGTGCGGCCGGCGGGCTCGCCGAGGACTTCCGCCCGGCGCCGGACGGCTTCGTCGCCACCCGGGCCAGGCAGGTGCTCTCGGAGGCGGTCGAGCTGCTCGGGAGGATCGCCGACGACGGCCTGCTGCGGGCGATCGCCGAGGGCACCTTCGGGGTGACCAGGCGGCCGGCCGACGGCGGCAAGGGACTCGACGGCGTCGTCGCCGCACGCGGACGGCTACCTCAACCCGGCCGTCGACCTGCTGGAGGAGGGGATGTCCGGGTGACCGCAGTCGACGAACGACCGTCGCGTGTGGAGGGACCGGGGGAGTCCACCGGTCGGCGCGGGGTCGCCGCGCAGATCGTCCGGCCGTACGGGGACACCACCGGCGACGGGATGATCCAGCTGTCCTTCACGCTGCCGGTCCCGCACGACCCGCGCGCCGAGGGCGCGGCCGCGCAGCTCGCCCGCAAGATGGGCATGGACCCGGTGATGGTCGTGCACGCGAAGGCGATGGGGCCGGCGTTCACGTTCTTCGTCGTCTACGGCCGGGTGAACCACCTCGTGGACATGTCCGCGGTCGAGGTGGTGGAGCGGGAGTACCCGCTGCTGCCGGCCAAGGAGGTGAACCTCGCGATCAAGCAGGTGCTGCGGCGCAAGTTGGTCGTGCTCGGCGCCTGCATCGGCACCGACGCGCACACGGTCGGCATCGACGCGATCCTGAACGTCAAGGGCTTCGCCGGCGAGAAGGGCCTGGAGTACTACCGCGAGGTGAAGGTGGTCAACCTGGGCGCCCAGGTGCTGGTGCCCGAGCTGGTCGCCCGCGCCAGGGCGGAGCGGGCGGACGCGATCCTGGTCTCCCAGGTGGTCACCCAGAAGGACGCGCACCTGCACAACACCCGCGAGCTCGCCGCACGCCGTCCGGGCCGCGTCGTGGTCGAAGCCGGGTCGGCCGCTGCTCGTCGTCGGCGGGCCGCGCTTCGACGTCTCCGCCGCCGAGGCGCTCGGCGTGGACCGGGTCTTCGGCAAGGGCACCACGCCGGCCGAGGTCGCCTCGTACCTGGCGCATGCCCTGCGCACCGGGTGGGACCGGTGACCGCCGAGCCGGGCCTGACGGTGACCCACCGGCGCTACGTCCCGCACTCGGACGCCCACTACGGCGGCTCGCTGGTGGACGGGGCGTACGTGCTCGGCCTCTTCGGCGACGTGGCGACCGAGCTGTGCATCCGGTCGGACGGCGACGAGGGGCTGCTCGCCGGCTACGACGAGGTGGCCTTCGAGGCGCCGGTTCGGGCCGGCGACGTGCTGGAGACGACCGCGGTGCTGACCCGGGTCGGACGGCGCAGCCGGGGGCTCGACTTCACCGCCCGGGTGGTCTGCCGGGCCGCCCCGCGCCGGTCGGAGTCGGCGGCCGACGTGCTGTCCGAGCCGCTGGTCGCGGTCCGGGCCAGGGGCACCGTCGTCGTCCCCTGACCGGTGCTCGCGGCCGGTCCGGCGTGTCGGTCCCGGACACGCCGCACGGCAGGTACCGGACGTCGCCGGCTGCCCGCCCCGGCCCAGCCCGTGACCTGCGGCTTCGACTGTTTGCCCTGGTCAGGCTGGCATTGACAGGGCTCCGACCGGGCCGGCTATCGTTCGTCGGTCACCCGTCCGGGGAGCGACCGGCAACCGCGTCCAGCGTCGGTGCTCGCCGCCGCGGCGGGCCGGGCGGGGCAGATCCCGCCGGCCAGGTCCGAGCGCGGCGGCGAACGCAGGAGGCGGTGCCGGCACGGTCGCGGTGAACGGTGGTGGCGGGCGCGAGGGCGCCCGGCAGCGGGGCAGGGGAGGAGTCCGGAGGCCAGTAGACAACGGCTCGGGTGCCCGCAGCCGGCGGGTCACCGGTCGGTCCGAAGGTCGCTGAAGTCCGTTTCCCGTCCCGGCCCGCCTCCCCGGTGTGGTGCTGGCGTGGGGCGCGGGGGACCCGTCGCGGACGGCGGGTTCCGCGCCCTCGCTGCGCCCGGTCCCGTCCGCCGGCGGGCCGTGGCGGCCGGCCGTGGGACCATGGATGGATGCGCTCGTCGACCGGCCCAGGGCCCTCCGGCCCGCCCGCCGGCGAGGTCGGCTCCCTCGACCCCGGCGACCGGGACCGCCCGGCCGGGCCGGTCGAGGCCGGCGCGCACTTTGCGGCCGGCGGTCCGCCGGCCGGTGCCTCGGGCCGCCGATGGGGCAGCTGGGGGAGGCTCGCCGCGGCCGCGGCGGCCGGCGGTGCGCTGGTGCTCGCCTTCCCGCCGTACGACCTGTGGCCGGTCGCGTTCCTCGCCGTCGCCGGGCTGAGCCTGCTGACCCGCGGCGTGCGGCCGCGGCGCGGCGCGCTGCTCGGGCTCGCCTTCGGGCTCGCCTTCTTCGTCCCGCTGCTGAGCTGGACCGGGATCTTCGTCGGGCCGGCGCCGTGGTTGCTGCTGGCGGTGTCGCAGGCCGCGTTCAGCGCCGTGCTCGGCGGCGGGCTGGCGATGGTCTCCCGGCTGCCCGGCTGGCCGGTCTGGGCGGCGCTGCTGTGGGTCGGCGCGGAGGCGGCCCGGTCGCGGCTGCCGTTCGGCGGGTTCCCCTGGGGGCGGCTCGCCTTCTCGCAGGCCGACTCGCCGCTGTCCTGGCTCGCCGGCTACGGAGGCGCGCCGCTGGTCACCTTCGCGGTCGCCCTCGTCGGCACCCTGCTCGCCGCCGCGCTCGCGGCGTCCGCCGGGTCGAGATCGGCGAGCGAGGCACCGGCGGCGGGCGGCGGGCGGAGGTGGCGGTCGGCGGCTCCGGCGCTGGCCGGGCTGCTCGGCCTCGCCGCGGTCACCGGCGCCGCCGCGGTCGCCGGCTCCTGGCAGACCACGCCGAGTCGCACCGTGACGGTCGCGATCGTGCAGGGCAACGTCCCGCGCCTCGGCCTGGACTTCAACGCGCAGCGCGCAGGCGGTGCTGCGCAACCACGTCGACGCGACCCGCCGGCTCGCCGCGGACGTCGCCGCCGGCCGGACGCCCCGCCCGGACCTGGTGCTCTGGCCGGAGAACGCCTCCGACATCGACCCGTCGCGCAACCCGGACGCCCGCGCCCTGATCGACGGCGCCGCCCGCGCGGTCGGCGTACCGATCCTGGTCGGCACCCTCGCGGACGGGCCGACCCCGACACCGTCCGCAACGTCGGCATCGTCTGGGACCCGGGCACCGGCCCGGGGGAGCGCTACGTCAAGCGGCACCCGGTGCCGTTCGGTGAGTACATCCCGCTCCGCGCCGCTCGCCCGGGCGGTCAGCAGGGAGGTCGACCGGGTCGGCCGGGACTTCGTCGGCGGCGACCGGCCCGGCCGGCTGCACGGTCGGCCCGGTCACCGGTCGGCGACGTGATCTGCTTCGAGGTCGCGTACGACGGGCTGGTCCGGGACGTGGCCGGCGCCGACCTGCTGGTGGTGCAGACCAACAACGCCACCTTCGGCCGCAGCGCCGAGACCTGGCAGCAGCTGGCCATGGGGCGGCTGCGCGCCGTCGAGCACGGCCGGACGGTGCTGGTGGCGGCCACCAGCGGCGTCAGCGCGGTGATCGCGCCCGGACGGGCACGTCTCGGCCCGCTCGGACGTCTTCACAGCGGACGTGCTCGTCCGGGCGGTCGAGGTGCGCGAGGGGTCTACCCTCGCGACGCGCCTCGGCGCCGGCCCGGAGTGGGCGGTGGTCGCCGTCGCGCTCGCGGCCCTGGTGGCGCGGTCGGCCGCGCGGCGAGCCGGTCGGACCCGGCGCGGCGCGCGGGATCCGCGACCGGCCGGGGCAGGACGGGGCACGGAGGAGGCAGAGCGCATGAGCTTCGCGGACCTCGGACGGGTCCTCGTGGTGATCCCGACCTACAACGAGGCCGACAACCTGGAGCCGGTGCTGGCCCGGCTGCGGGCCGCGGTGCCCGAGGCCGACGTGCTGGTCGTCGACGACGGCAGCCCGGACGGCACCGGCGAGATCGCCGACCGGCTCGGCCGCCGCCGACGCCGGCGTGCACGTGCTGCACCGCGACGGCGAAGGCCGGCCTCGGCGCCGCGTACATCGCCGGCTTCCGCTGGGCGCTCGGCCGACGGCTACGACGTGGTGGTCGAGATGGACGCCGACGGCTCGCACGCGCCGGAGGAGCTGCCCCGGCTGCTCGCCGCGCTGCGCGACGCCGACCTGGTGATCGGCTCCCGCTGGGTGCCCGGCGGCGAGGTGCGCAACTGGCCGCTGTCCCGGCAGCTCCTCTCCCGCGGCGCCAGCCTCTACACCCGCGTGCTGCTGCGGTTCCCGGTCCGGGACGCGACCGCCGGCTACCGGGCGTACCGCCGGGCCGTGCTGGAGGACCTCAAGCTCGACGACGTCGCCTCGCAGGGCTACTGCTTCCAGATCGACCTGGGCTGGAAGTCCGTGGCGGGCCGGGTTCCGGGTCGTCGAGGTGCCGATCACCTTCACCGAGCGCGAGGCCGGGCAGAGCAAGATGAGCGGCGCGATCGTGGCCGAGGCGCTGTGGCGGGTGGCCCTGTGGGGCGTCACCACGCGCAGCCGCTCGGAGCGGGCGAAGGCCCTGGCCGCCCGGAGCTGACGATGCCGATGCTGCTGGGTCTCGTCCTGTTCCTCGTCGTCGAGGTGGCGGTGGTGGCCGTCGTCTCGTCCTGGATCGGCTTCGGCTGGACGCTGCTCGCTGCTGCTGGTCACCAGCCTGCTCGGCGGCTGGCTGGTCCGCCGCGAGGGCAGCCGGGCCTGGCGGTCGTTCAGCGCCGCGGTGGCGGAGGGCCGGCCGCCCGGGCGGGAGGCGCTCGACGGCGTGCTCATCCTGCTCGGCGGGCTGCTGGTGCTGCTGCCCGGCTTCGTCAGCGACGTGCTCGGGCTGCTGTGCCTGCTGCCGCCGACCCGCCGGCTGCTCGGCCGGGTGCTGGTCGGCTGGGCGCTGAGCCGCGGCCAGGCGACGGTGGTGCGGGTGCGCTCCACCCGCGGGCCCGCCGGTCCGGGCGGTCCCGCCGGGCCCGACGCCCGGCCCGGCCCGCCGCCGGCCCCGGGCACCGGGCGGGTCATCGAGGGCGAGATCGAGCCGCCCCGCCCCTGACCGCCCGCCCTGACCGGCCCGTTGACCGTCTCGGGCGGGACGTGCGAGAGGGCCGCGACCCGGGTGGGTCGCGGCCCTCGTCGGCAGCGCGGGTGCTCGGCGGATCGGCCGCTACGCGGACTTGCTGCGGCGGCCGCGGAGGACCTCCAGCCGCTCGGCCAGGACCTCCTCGAGGTCGGCGATCGTGCGCCGCTCCATCAGCATGTCCCAGTGGGTGCGGGCCGGCTTGGCCTTCTTGGCCTCCGGCTCCTCGCCGTCGATGAGGCGGGCGACGGAACCGTCGAACTTGCACTCCCAGACCAGCGGGATCTCCGCGTCGTCGGCGAACGGGACACCGAAGACGTGCCCCTTGGGGCACCGGTACTCAGCCGGCTTGCGCGGGGCGAGCTCGGCGTTGCGGTCGGTCTCGTAGCTCACGGCCCCGAGCCGGCTGCCGCGCAGGGTGCGCTCGGCCATGGGATCCCTCCTCGGGGTAGGGTCACGAACACGTCGCACGACGTTCGCTCGCCGACGTCCTTCGGTTGCCTAACGAACGAGCGGTCGGGAGGATTCCCCCGCGCGCCCGCGGCTGGAGTCGTTCCCGCTCGGGTACGACCACACACCTGTCTGAGGAGACGCAGTTGGCGGCTGATCGGTTGCGTGGCCAGCGGATGTCACGCATCGTGACCGGCGGGATCGGGGTCGGCCGGGTCGCGCTGGGCGTCGCCGTCCTGGTCCGTCCCACGATGCTGGCGTCCATGCTCGGCGTCGACAGCGTCACCGCGCGGCGCACCGCGTGGGCGCTGCGGATGACCGGGGCCAGGGACGTGGGACTCGGGCTCGGGACGGTGTGGGCGCTCGCCGCCTCCGGGCCGGTCCGGCCGTGGCTTCTTGCCCAGGCGGTCGGCGACGGCACCGACGCGGTGGTCTTCGCGGCGGCCGCCCGGACCCGCCAGCTGGCGCCGGCGCCGAGCCTGGCGTCGGCGGCGCTCGCGGCGGCCGGCCTGCTCGGCTCGCTGGCCGCCGCCCGCGACGCCGACCGCCCCGGCTGACCGCGCCCGCGGGTCGGTCACAGCACCGCGGGCTGCTCGCCGCGGGCGTCGGCCACGGCCCGGCGTACGTCCACTCTGGACAGCAGCAGGCCGCCGGCGACGAAGAAGACCACCAGCGACATGATCGCGATCCGGTACGAGTCGGTCAGCTGCAGCGCGAGCCCGAATCCGAACGTGCCCAGCCAGCTGGTGCCCTTGTCGCTGATCTCGTACAGGCTGAAGTACTCCGCCTCCCGGCCGCGCGGCGTCATCTGCGCGAACAGCGAGCGGGACAGCGCCTGGGTGCCGCCGAGCACGACGCCGATCGCCGCGCCGAGCAGGTAGAACTGCGCCGCGCTGCCGCGCTGCAGGAAGAACGCGAGGCAGAGCACCACGACCCAGACGACGAGGCTGCCCAGGACGGTCCGCTTCGCGCCGATCCGCGCGGCCAGCCGGCCCAGCAGCAGCGCGCCGCCGATCGCGACGAACTGCACCAGCAGGATGGTCGAGATCAGCACGGTCTGGCTCAGCTCGAGCTCGCGGTCGCCGTACAGGGCGGACAGGCCGATGACGGTCTGGATGCCGTCGTTGAACAGCAGGTAGGCGACCAGGAACAGCAGCGTCTGCGGGTACGCACGCAGCGAGCGCAGGGTGGCCGCCAGCTGCCGGAAGCTGCCCGCCGCGGTGCGCTCGCCCGTCCCGGCGCCCGAGTCGCGGTCGCGCAGCCGGCGCAGCGGGATCACCGTGAAGCCGGCCCACCAGATCGCCACCGACAGGAAGCAGATCCGCACGGCGTCGCCCTCGCTCAGCCCGAGCGTGTCGGCCTGCAGGAAGAGTGCGAGGTTCAGCGCGAGCAGCAGGCCGCCGCCGAGGTAGCCGAACGCCCAGCCGCGGGAGGAGACCGCGTCCCGCTCGTCCGGGCCGGCGATCTCGGGCAGGAACGAGTAGTAGACGACGATCGACGCGCCGAAGCACAGGTTCGCGAGCAGGAACAGCGCGGCGCCGAGCAGGTAGCCGCCGCCGGCGACGAGGGCGAGACCCGCGGTGGCCAGCGCGCCGAGGTAGGCGAAGCCGCCCATCAGCTCCCGCTTGCGCCGGGTCCGGTCGGCGACCGCGCCGACCACCGGCAGCACCAGCACCTGCAGCAGCGCGGCGACCGAGAGCAGGTACGGGAACAGCGAGTCGGGGGAGACCGGGATGCCGAGCGGGTGCAGGGTGCCGTCCTCGCCGCCGGCGGCGGTCTCGGCGACGTCGGACAGGTACGGGCCGAGGAAGACGGTGACCACGCTGGTGGTGAACACCGAGTTGGCCCAGTCGTACCAGTACCAGCCGCGGATCTCGCGCCGGCGTTCCCCGTCGATCTTGGTCGTCTCACCGCCGCCCGGGCCCGCGACGCGGTGCGTCAACCAAGATCGGCGGGAGGTGGGGGTCATGCCGCGCGCCCGCCGGTCCAGGCGTCCCGCGCGAGCAGCACGTCGCGCAGCACCTCCGCCCGGTCGGACATCAGCCCGTCCACGCCGAGGTCGAGCAGCCGGTGCATCTCGGCGGCGTCGTTCACCGTCCACACGTGCACCCGGACCCCGCGGCGGTGCGCGGTCTCGACGAACCGGCGGTCGACCACCCGCAGCGCGCCGACCTGCGCCGGGACCTGCGCGCACGGGGCGGTCGGCACCGGACCCGCGGCCGACCGCAGCGACGCCAGCCGCAGCGCGACGACGCCGCGGGTGCCGAGCGCCGTGCACAGCCGGGGACCGAGCCGGGCCCGGGCGGCGGCGACGTAGCGGTCGGAGAAGGCGGCCACGCAGACCCGGTCGAGCGCGCCGGCCCGGCGGACCGCGTCCGCCGCCGGGCCGACCGCGGCCGGCGGTCTTCAGGTGCAGGTTGACCCGCAGCCCGGGGAACGAGCCGAGCAGCTCGTCCAGCCGCGGCACCGGCTCCCGCCCACCGACGCGGGCCCGCGCGATCCCGGCCCAGGACAGCTCGTGCACCCGGCCGACCCGGTCCGTGGTCCGGTCCAGGGTCGGGTCATGCATCAGCAGTGCGACGCCATCGCGACTGGCCCGCACGTCGGTCTCCAGGTAGTCGAAGCCGAGCCGGACCACCCGCTCGACCGCGGCCAGCGTGTTCTCCAACCCGTCCGGCGAGGCCCCGCGGTGGGCGAACGCGATCGGCCCGGGGGAGTCCAGGAACCCGAAGCGCGCCGGCACCCGACCAGCATGCCGGACCGGCGACTACCTCGGCCCGCCGGCCGGCCCGGGCCGCCCGGCGGGGGAGTGCGGCTGCTCCGGTTGCGCCGGCCGGGTCTGGGTGCCGGGCCGGCGCTCCGGCTGGCGCGTCACGGCGCCGGAATCGACGGGAGCCGCGCCGCGACGTCTCCACCCGGTCCTTCCACGCCGGGCGTCCCGCGGCCGCGGCGCCGGTGGACGGTGACGATCAGCCGGGCGCCGTGACCGGTGCCCTCGCCGAGCTCCCAGCGGACCCGGCCGCCGCCGGCGGGCTCGTACTCCAGCATGGTCGGGCGACTGTCGGCGACCGGCGGGGTGCCGTCCCCGGCCTCGGCCCGCAGCAGCGGCCACACGGTCTCGGCGGGCCGGGTGAGCTGCCGCTCGATCCGCAGCCGCGGACCGTCCGGGGTGTCCTCGGTCGAGGAGACGTCGAGGCCGAGCCGGCGGACGTACTCCTCGTGCTGTCCGTCGAGGTCCGCCGGCGGGTCGACCGGCTCGCCGGCGACCACCCGCGCCAGTGCCTCGATGCAGGCGGCCCAGCCGGCGGCGAAGCTCGCCGCGCCGGCATGGTCGGCGAACGGTCTGGGTGAGCACCAGGACGGTGCCGCCGCCGTCGGGTCGCAGCTGCCAGCGGAGGTGGTCCTCGCCCCAGGTGTAGGCGATCAGGTGGGGCGGGTCCAGGTCGGTCACCACGCCGTCCGTCGACGGGGCCTGCCCGTCGGGGACGAGGAAGCGGACCTTGCCGCCGACGGCGAGGTCGATCTCCACCTCGGACGGGAACCAGCGGGCCAGGTGCGCCGGCTCGGTGACCGCCCGCCAGACCTTCTCCGGCGGGTGGCTGAGCCGGCGCTGCATCCGCAGCACCGAACGCCCGTCCTCGGTGCGCAGGGTCTCCGTCATCGCTTCTCCTCGTGCGGCTCGTCGGGCATCCGGTCCAGGTGGTCCTCCAGGGCGTCCAGCCGCTCCGTCCACAGGCGACGGTACGGCGCGAGCCAGGCGTCCGAGCTCGGCCAGCGGGTCGGGACGCACCTCGTACCAGCGCCGCTGCGCGTCGGGCCGGACCCGGACCAGGCCGGCGTCCCGCAGCACCCGCAGGTGCTTGGACGTGCCGGGCTGGCTCAGGCCGAGCCGCTCGGTCAGCTCGCCGACCGGGCGCGGGCGCTCCAGGAGCAGATCCAGGATGCGTCGCCTGGTCGGCTCCGCGAGCACCTCGAACGCCGGGACCACCGCGCGAACATAGCGATGGTTATATTCCTCAAGGCATCTACGGCCGCACCGCCGCTGTCCCCGCTGGTCGGTTATGTCATCTTCACCCTCGGGCTGGGCATCGGTGACACCGACATCTTCGACTGGGGCGGCCTGCTCGGGGCCATCATCGGCACCCTCATCGTGCTCGGGCTGGCGGGCTACTTCCTGCGCCGGCGCCAGCCCCGTCAGCTGAGCTGACCTAGCCGGGGGAGCGTGCGGTCCAGGTCGAGCCACCGAGCCAGGTCGTCGATCTCGCGGTTGACCGCGGCGGTCATGGTCGTGGTGAAGGTGACGTCCTGGTGGATCGCGTCGACCCGGAGCACGCCGGCCTTGCGGTCGGCGGTGGCGTCGAGCTTGCCGACCAGCCGGTCGCCGTACAGGATCGGCAGCGCGAAGTATCCCCACCGACGCTGCGCCGCGGGCTTGTACATCTCCAGCTGGTAGTCGAACTCGAAGAGCTCGACCATCCGCTTGCGGTCATGGACGAGCCGATCGAAGGGCGACAGCAGCGCGGCGCGTCCCGAGAACGGGCGGCCCAGCTGGGCAGGATCGACCCGCCACGTGCCCCTGACACCCTCGACGACGGCCGGCTCGCCCGCCTCGTCGACGTCCAGCGGTTCGACCGCGCACTCCGGTCCGCGGGCGCGGGCGATGCCCAGAGCATGCAGCCGCCGCTCGTTGCGGATGCGCACCGCCTTCTCGCCGGGGACCACCGGGTCGTCCGGATAGACCCGGGTCGCCAGGTCCCACAGCCGGACGGGACCCCGCCGGCCGGCGATCGCCACCTCCCCCCGCTGCACCATGAACTCCAGCAGCTGCGTGACGTTGCGGTTGTTGGTCCATCCGGTCGATGCCCAGGGCACGGCGCAGCTGTCCGGAAGCTCGCGCGACGGCAGCGGCCCCGCTGAACCGAGGCGCTCGAGGATGTCCCGGCGACACGCGTCGTTGGCTCGCACCCAGTCGCGGGTGGACGCCCGCCAGCCTGGCAGCTGTCCGCGCTCGGCCGATTCCCAGTGGGCCATGTCCGCGCGGTAGAGCGCCAGGTCCTCGGCGGGCCGGATCATCGCCCGCAGCTCGACCAGCGCCCGGCTCTCGAGTGCGGCGGCCAGCTCGGCCGGCGAGTACGACGACCCGAGGCGGGTCCACGCGACCAGGTCGGCATTCGGCGCGACGGCAGCCGTCGGATCGATCTGCAGCAGGCTCAGGTGGCGCACGACGTCGACCAGCTCGGTCGGTCGGGTGCCGTCCAGCAGTTGCGCCCGCACCGCGATGCGGCGCGCGGCCTGGCGGGAGAGCTCGTGGACGGTCATCAGCCCGTGGCCCCTCGTGAGTGTCTGCGGGCGTAGCCGCTTGTCAGCGCGCCGCAAGGTACGCTTCACTGTTCTCAATCAATCAAACTAACGGAACGATCCAATATTGTCGAGCAATCAGCGAACGCCCGACTACGACCTCGAGGACCTGCGCATCATCTCCTCGCCGGCGGAGTTGCGGGCCGGGACCCACCCGCTGCGCAGCACGGTCCTCGACCTCGTGCTCGAGCGGGCCGCGACGGTCGCCGAGCTGGCCGCGGCCGTCGGGCGGCCGAAGAGCACCGTCGCCTACCACGTCGGCCTGCTCGTCCAGGCAGGGCTGCTCAAGGTGGTGCGCACCCGGAAGGTCCGCGCGATCGACGAGCGCTTCTACGGCCGCACCGCCAAGATCTTCTACGTCGGCACCATCAGGCCGGAGGACGTCAGCCTCATCCCCAACGACCTCGCCATCGCCGCCGCGGAGTCGGTCCCCGCACACCGGGACGACCGCATGCGTGCGATCTTCCGGCACGCCCGGATCCCGCGCGAGCACGCCGCGACCTTCTGGGAGCGCGTCTTCGAGCTCACCCGCGAGTTCAGCCAGCTGCCGCGCTCCGGCGACACGGTCTACGGCTTCGTCGTGGGCCTCTACCCGACCGCGTACCCCGTCCTGCCCGAGCCGGACGACGCGTGATCGTGAGCCTGACCTTGGTCAGCGCCGTCACCCAACCCCGTTGATCAAGCGGTGGGGGAGCGGTCGTGGACTCGCGTGACGGTGAGCAGCAGTGGCGAACGGACGCCCAGCTGGGCGGCGATGTCGGCGACGACTTCAGCCAGCCACCCGACCGCGTCACACGACCACTCGGCGAGCTCTCCGCGCAGCAGTACGCCGTGCAGGGGCGGCCCGTTCCAGGAACGGTCGTCGAACGGCGGAGGGAGGACGGCGTCGCGGCCGGCGACGTCCTGGGACCTGCACGTGAACACGTCCTGGTCCAGGTGACCGAGATGGTCGGTCACCTGCTGCGCGATGGCGGGGATCGCCGGGTCCCGGCCACTGTTGATGTTGACCTCCACCGGGGTCCTCGCTTCCGGTGCGCACTCGACGAACCACTCCTTCGTCCGCATCGCCGGCACGGGCGCGTACGGCGGGCGTGACAAGGGGTCGAGACCCTGAACCGGCAGGAGGACCTGGACTGCAGACAGGTCCAGCGTACCGGCCCGCGCTGTCGCGTCCTGCGCGCACCGCAGGAACGGCTGCACCGGAAGCGGTCGGTCGTCGGCCACCGCGCTGGCCTCGACCTGGAACCACGAGATCAGTGCCGCGCCGGCAGCGCCGAGGGGGTGGCTCCACCCGGCGTCGTTCATGCCCCACAGCCCGGGGGCGCGGAGCATGCGGTCCTCGAGGCCGCCCCCCGCCGACCTGTCGTCGAGCCAGCCCATGGCGAGCGACCGGTGGTAGAACAGCGAGTAGGCGTCGAGCTCCGACTCGGGATCGCGCCAGGCGTGCGGGACCAGCTCGCCGTACAGGGCCGCGAACAGGGTGCCCGCGGTTCGACGGGCGCCGGGCACCACGCCCGGCTGTGCTGGGACGCTGCGCTCCGGCACGCTGGGTCCTCCCTGGTTGCCTCGCAGCTGCGACGTTGCTGCCCGGGTATCAGTACACCCGGCAGGCGACGTTGGCCTGGTTGTCGGCCACTCGCCGGTGTCGACCTGGCCGATCACGTCGACGTCCACGTGGTTGCGCCACGATGTCAGCGAGGTGTCATTACAGGCCGCGCGTGCCACCGTACGGTCTCCACTCCCGGTGTACGGCCGGAGTTCCCTGCTCGGCGAACAGGCCTTCTGTCGCCAGCTGTTGTCCGTGTAGAACTCGTAGAGACAGTTGTACACGTTGGCACGGTCCTTGCTGCAGTTGCCCTTCTTCCACCACCCGTGACCGGACACGTCTCCCGAGGACCAGTGTGGGTTGTCCCTCCCGCTCTCCGGTGTGCAGCCGATCAGCGCTGATTCCGAGGCCCCGCTCGGGCTCGTGACCCGGCCGGCGCTGTCCAGGTAGACCGCAGTCTGGTCAGCACCCGGTGGCGCGATCCCCGGCACAGCGTCCTTGGTCAGCACGGACATCGCGCCGGCGCTCAGCCCAGCCGCCACGGGTGGCGCAGCAGCCGTCGGAGCCGCTGTCAAAGCGAGCACGGCGCCTGCCGCCAGGATCACCGGACTGAATCGCCTCATGCTGGCCTCCATTCGGAGTGGCAGAGATGCATCGGACAGCCGGGAGCATAGTCCTCTTTCAGCCCTGTTATCAGCTTCCAAGCCTCGAATGTCTGTCCGAGCCAATCTGTCCGGCAAGAGTGCGAGAGGGCCTCAGAGTCCTGTTACCCGCCTGCGAGCTGTAGGTCGGCGTCGCACCGGGCGGATCGGCGACGAGGCCCTGTCGCCGTGCACGGACGGGGGTCGTTCACCCCACGCCACTGGATCACCAACGCTTCTAGTCTGTCCGCATGCGACGCTTCGACGACGAGGACCTCACCGGCGCGGAGTTCCGCGAGTGCGACCTGAGCAGGGCGCGGCTGGTCGGCGTGGTCATGCAGGACGCCGAGATAGACGGCCTGGTCACCAACCTCGTGGTCAACGGGGTCGAGGTCATGCTGTACGTCGAGGCCGAGCTCGACCGCCGGCACCCGGTGCGGCTGCTGATCCGGTCCGACGAGCCGGCCGACCTACGGGAGGCCTGGCGGCAGCTGCGGGAGGCCTGGGCCACCACAGTCGACGCGGGTCCGGTCCATGCCCGAAGGCAGCGAGCATCACGGCGTCGACGGCGAGTGGTCGATGGTCGAGACCTTGCGTCATCTCGTCTTCGTGCACGACTCGTGGTTCCGGCGCTGCGTGCTCGGGCTGACCGAGCCGTTCACGGCCCTGGGTCTGGGCCGCGCCGTTCGTACCCGACCAGGAGGAGCAGGGGCTCGACCGGTCGGCCCGGCCGAGCCTGGAGGAGGTGCTCGGCGTGCGCGACCGGCAGGCGTCGGAGATCGAGGCGTGGCTGGCCGAGGTCACGCCCGAGCAACTCGCGCGGACCGCGCCGGTGCCCGACGGCGACCGGTGGCCTCCGTACGCCAGGGGGCGGACGGTGCGGCAGTGCCTCGGCACCGTCCTCAACGAGGAGTGGGCGCATCACGGTTTCTGCGTGCGCGACCTCGACAAGCTGCCCGGTCAGAATGGGCGATCGATCGGTCGGTTGCGCGCCGATAATCAACACTATGTAAAGCTGAGCGAGTGTGACCCTGTCTCCGGGTTGCGCGGCGAGCGTCCTCAGGCGGGCGGCGGGTCGATCTCCCGCGACTGCAGCCGGGAGGCGTGCGCCGCGGCGGCGGCGCGGTTGGGTACGCCGAGCTTGGTCAGCACGCTGCTCACGTGATGCGACGCCGTCTTGCGGCTGATGTAGAGCCGGCCGGCGATCTGCGGGTTGGAGTAGCCGAGGCCGACCAGGTCGAGCACCTGCCGCTCCCGCTCGGTGAGGACGCCGGGACGGCGGCGGGTCCGGCCGATCCGGCCCGGGGCACCGAGCCGGCGCAGCAGCGCGGCGACCGCGTCGGCGTCGGCGAGCGCGCCGAGCCGGTCGAAGCAGCCGAGCGCGGCCCGGGCCTCGACGGTCGCGAGCTGCGGGTGCCGCGGCGCGAGCGCGCGGGCCAGCTCGCACCGGGCCCGTGCCGTCTCCAGCGGGAAGCCGCACGAGCCGAGCAGGTCGACCGCGCGCTCGAAGCATCCTGCCGCGGCGGCGTGATCGCCGCCGGCGAGAGCGACCCGACCCGCGGCGAGCGCGGACTCCGCCGAGACGTCCGGACGGTCCCGGTCGCAGGCGACGACCTGCAGCCGCGCCGCGGCCGTGCCGGCCGCCGGGATGTCCCCGGCCGCCAGCAGTGCCCGGACCAGCAGGCCCAGCAGCCGGGCGGCGTCCGGGTGCCGGTCACCGCCGGCCCGGATCCGCCGGTCGAGCATGGCCACGGCGAGGGTCGGCTCGCCAGCGGCCAGCCGGAGCTCCACGAGCGTCGGCACGGCGGCGTCGTGCCCGTCGCAGCGCGCGGCCAGCACCTCGGCCTCCTCCCGGTCCCCCTGCTGGAGGCGGACGTCCGCGAGCCGGGCCAGGACCTGCGCGGTCCAGGCGGGACCGGCGCCCTCGGACATCACGACCGCCGCCCGCAGCTCGGTCTCCGCCTCTGCCAGCCGGCCCTTCCGGGCCAGCACGGCGCCGTAGAGGGTGCGGCATCGGGTGTAGAGGTACGGGCATCCGTACCGGGCGGTGAACTCCTCCGCGACCCGGCACCACTCGACCGCCCGCTCCGTGTCGCCGGCGACGTGGCAGGCGTCGAGCATCTCGCAGCTGGCGAACACCGTGGTCTCGAGTCGGCTGCACTCCCCCGCCAGGGTGCCCGCCATCGCCTCGTCGACCAGTGCCAGGCCTTCGACGACCCGGCCGGACAGGACCAGGACGTGCCCCAGGGTGCTCAGCGCGCACAGCTCCAGGTCCACGTCGCCGTCGCGGCGGGCGGCGTCGAGCGCCCGGCCGGCGAGCTGAGCCGCCGAGGCGTGGCGTGGCGTCCTGGTACGCCCGCATCAGCCACACCCAGCCGTGCAGCGGGCCGGGGTCGGCGCCGGCCAGCAGGCGCTCGGCCCGCCGTACCCAGCCGCTGGCGGCCGCCGCGTTGCCGAAGTTCGCCTGGTAGGTGCAGCAGAGGTCGAGGGCCACCGTCGCCGCGCCGGCGTCGTTCCCGGCCCGGCGGTAGGCGGCGAAGGCGGCGGTCAGCAGCTCGACGTGCCGGCGCTGCTGGCCGAGCCACCACAGCGCGGTGCCGAGGCCGTGCAGGGACTCCGCGTTGGCATCCCGGGCCACGGCGGCCTCGAACCCGTCCGCCGCATCCTGCCACCGGCCCTCGGCGAGAGCCGACTCCGCCGACGCCGTCGGCTCCGACACGGGCAGATCATCCCACGCAATGGGGCAGTTGCCCGATGCCAGCGGTGACCGGCCGGTCCACCATCCGGCCATGAGCACCGAGACCTTCCAGATCCCGATCGAGGCGGCCGAGGCGTACGAGGCGGCGTTCGTGCCGGCCTTCTTCGCGCAGTGGGCCCCCCGCCTGCTCGACATCGCCGGCGTCGCACCGGGACAGAGCGTCCTCGACGTCGCCTGCGGGACCGGCATCGTGGCGCGCACGGCGCTCGAGCGACTCGGATCGGGCGCCGACGTCGTCGGCGTCGACCTCAACGAGGCGATGCTGACCGTCGCCCGGCGGGTCCGGCCCGACCTGGACTGGCGGCAGGGCGACGTCGCCGACCTGCCGTTCCCGGACTCCTCGTTCGACACCGTGCTGTGCCAGATGGCGCTGATGTTCTTCCCGGACCGGGCAGGCGCGCTCACCGAGATGTCCCGGGTCGCCGTCCCCGGCGGCACGGTCGCCGTCGCGGTCCCGGCCGCGCTCGACCAGCAGGAGGCCTTCCGTCCGTTCGTCGAGACGGCCGTCCGGCACCTCGGCCCGGCAGCGAGGTCACTGCTGAGCTCGTACTTCGTCTGCGGCGACCTGGACGAGCTCCGGGCCCTCGTCGAGGCGGCCGGCCTGGGCGTCGTCGCCGCGCGCACGGTGGTCGGCCGGCAACGGTACGGGTCCGTCGACGCGGCGCTGCGGACCGAGCTGGACAGCACGCCGCTCGGCGCGCGGATCGGCGAGGACGTCTACGCGCGACTCCTCGACGAGACGCGTGAGGTGCTCCGGCCGTACACACAGCCGGACGGCGGGCTGGAGACGCCGTTCGCGACCCACCTGCTGGCGGCGCGGCGGCCACCAGCGACAGCGTGACCATGAGGCGGGCGGACGCGCAGAGCAGGCCGCCGGCGCAGCACGGCGAGCGCGGTGGCGGTGGCGACGGACCGGCCGAGCCCGGCGGCGGGGGCAGCGTCAGGCCCACGACTCGCTGAGCAGTCGGTCGATCGCGAGCTGCAGCACCTGAGTCCGGGTCCTGCCACCGTGCTGCGCCGCGACGAAGTAGCTGCCGATGAACAACGTGAAGGCCAGCATGCTGCGCGCCTCGACGTCGTTCTCGTCGTTGCAGAACTGCCCGAACAGCGAGCGCAGATACTCCATGCGTCGGTTGTCGACCCGGTAGAGGCGCTCGGCGACATCGCTGTCGCGGCGCGACCAGTCCCGAAGTGCCAGCTCCACGGCGAAGTCGGCGGACGAGGCCAGCTCGAACAGCTGCTGCAGCTTGGCTCGCGGGGTGGCCGGCTGGGTGTCGACACGCTCGATGATGTCCTCGGTGTCCGCCTTCTCCCAGGTGTCGATCATCTCCCCCAACAGCGCGCGGCGATCGGTGAAGTGCCAGTAGAAGCCACCCTTGGACACCCCCAGGCGCTGGGCCAGCGCCTCGACCCGCACGGCGTCCGGACCGCCGGCCGCGAGGGCCTGCAGCGCCGCGCCGACCCACGCGGCGCGCGGAGTCCACGGTCGCCACCGGCACATATATACGGCACCGTATTGACAGGCGCAAGCGCACCGCCCTACGATCCATACGCCATCGTATGGATCTGGAGATCGGCATGCGGCTTCCGAACGCAGCACACGAGTCTGCGCCCGTGGCGCATCCGCGAGATCGCACCGGACTTCACTGTGGAGGATGTCTGGGCCCTTCCCGCGCAGGGACGCGTCGAGGACTTCCCGACGCTGCTCGAGGTGATGACGACGTCCCTCGATCTGGAGAACGGAGGGTCCCTGCCGACCCGCGTCCTGTGGCGGGCCCGCGATCGCGTCGGCAGTTGGCTGGGCCTCGGCCGGATCTCGACCCCGCTCGACGGCGCTCGGGACGATGCCGCGGGCAAGCTGCCGATTCCGGGTACGACCGAAACCTCGCTGGCCGACCGGCTGCCGGCCGATCTGCGCGGCACGGCGGCGGAGCTGCGCTTCGGCTCGGCACCGTTGGCGCCCCTCTACCGCACCGACGTCGAGTTCGCCGCGGAGCTGTCCAACCGGACCATGCACGGCGTGATGCATCTGGCGTGGGTCGACCAGGGCGAAGGCGGCTACCAGGGACAGATGGCCGTCTACGTCAAGCCACGCGGTCCGTTCGGGGCGGCATACATGGCGCTCATCAGGCCGTTCCGGTATTGGGTCGTCTACCCGACGCTCATGCGGCAGATCGAGCGAGAGTGGGACGCACGCGTTTCCCGGTAGGCCGCGGCCGAGCTGAGGCGGCCACTGACCTGCTCGGTAGGTCCACTGAGCCGACACCTTGCCGACCCGGACCGCCGCGCGGAGACAGACCGCTCAGAGCAGGCCGCGCCGGCGCAGCAGGACGAGCGCGAGCACACCCGGCAGGGCCGGCACCCAGACGGCGACCAGCCGGGACAGCAGCGCGGCGGCGGTGGCGACGGACAGGCCGAGCCCGGCGGCGGCCAGCCCGGCCACCAGCGCCGCCTCCACCGCGCCGATCCCGCCGGGTGTCGGCACCAGCGAGCCCGCCGCGGCCGCGCCGAGGTAGACGGCGGCGAGGGTCAGCACCGGGATCCGGCCGCCGGTGGCGGCTACGCAGGCCGCGAATGCGAGCACGTGCGTGACGGTCAGGGCGACCGAGGCGAGCAGGCCGGCGGCGACCCGGCCGGGGTGGCGGCGGGCGTGCCCGGCCAGCGTGACCTGGCTGCGCCAGACCGCCCGCGCCCAGCCGCGGACCCGCTCGCTGCGCCGGGCCACGGCGACGCCGGCCACGGCGAGCGCGCCGCCGGCGGCGGCGATCGCGATCCCGCGCGAGTCCGGAACCGCCCAGAGCCGTCCGAAGTGGACACTGTCCGACCGGACGCCGAGCGTCCCGACGACGGCCGCGGTCGCCAGCAGCTGCGCGGACTGGGACGCGCCGACCGTGGTGGCGGCCTCCGGGACGGAGGCTCCGGACCGGACCAGGTAGCGCATCATCACCGCCGGCGTGCTGACCGCTGACGGGGCCACCAGCCGCACCCCACCGGCCGCCAGCTGCGCCAGCAGCGTCTCGCGGAGCCGGAGGCGCAGCGTCGTGAAGCCGCTCAGGTTGTACGCGGCGGCGACCAGCGAGAGCGCGAACCAGAGGCCGGCCAGGGCGAGCTGGTCCGGCCGGACGCCGGCCAGCGTCGCGCCGAGGTCGGCGTGCCGCAGCTGCGTGACCAGCAGGAGCACCGCGCCGACGGCCGCTCCCCCGCCGGCCAGCCAGCCCAGCAGGCCCAGCCGCCGGCGCGACCCGGTGCGCCCCGGGACCCGGCGCGGCGGCGTGGTGAGCGCTGGCGCGGCTTCGTCGCAGGTGTCCGGGAACGGCCCCCGCAGGGCGGGTTCCGTCTCCCGGCCGGCGGCCGCGGAGGTGGAGCGCCGTGGCCCGGCGGGCACCGCCGGGTCGAGCGGCGGGCAGGACGGGACGCCCCGGGCCGGCGCCGCGATTGGCCGGTCCAGGGTGGCGAGTCCGCTCGTCACGCCCACTCCGTACTGAGCCGCCGGGGCGCCGGTGCGTACGTGCCGGTGGTCACCGTCACTGGCCCGGGTCTCATACGTCGATCCTCGGCACCGGGAGCGGCCGCGTCTGCGGTGGCAGCCACCGGCTCCGCAGTGGCCCCACCACCAGCGCGGCGGTGGGGTCAGCCCCACCCTCGGCTACCGGCCCGGCGGGCCACCGGTGGCCGGGTTCAGTCGGCGCGTCTCCCGTCCGCACCCCGTCGCGGCCCGAGCCGGCGCCGCGGGGCGGTCAGCGGGGCGCCGCCCGCTCGAGCGCGACCAGCTCCCAGGTGCGGGGCTGCTCCGCGGCACGCGACGAGCAGGTCAGCCGCACCGCCGGGCCGGCACCGGCCCGGACGGTGACGAGCAGGTGGCCACCGCCGGGCGCGGCGAGCCGGACCCGCCAGCTCTGCCGGTCCAGCCGGGCCATGCCGACCGGGCGTAGCGCATCCAGGGCGGTCTCGCCGAGCGCCAGCCGGGCGTGGTGCTGGGCGGCCTGCGCGGGCGCCGCGAACGCGGACCGGCCGCGCAGCCAGGTCGGGTCGACCTCCCCTCGCTCGTAGCCGGCCACCAGGTCGGCGACGCTGGTCGCGGTGACGTGGCCGTAGTAGAGGCCGTGCGGCAGCGCCACCAGGTTCGCGGCGAAGTGGTCGCCCCCGATGTGCGAGCACTCCCAGGTCTGCTCGGGGCGCAGCCGGGCCAGCGCCTCGGCGACCGGGCGCCCCCGGATCGCGCAGCAGGCGTCGTGCCGGCCGTGCGCGCAGACCAGGTAGACCGGACCGCCCCCGTCCCCGACCGGCTCGTCCAGCGGCACGTCGAGCAGGTCCTCGGCGCGCCGCCAGCTCCCCCAGCCGACCCGCTCGTGACCGGCGCGGGAGTCGACCACCGCCCAGCGGCGAGCGGCACCGGTGGCCAGCCGCCCGGGGCGGCGGATCAGCACGACGCGGGTGCCGACGGCGGCGGCCGCCGCCGCCAGGGCCGTGGCGACCCGGCCGTCCACTTCGGACTCCAGCAGCGCCTCCCGGCCCCAGGCGCCGGCCTGCTCGATGAGGAACCAGCGCGGCACCGGCGCGGCGGTGCCGTAGCGGGCGTCCCCCCGGCGCTCGGCGGACGGGGCGCACCGGTCCGGGATCCCGCCGGCTCCCTGCGCGGGCCCGCCCACCGGATCGCCCCGGGACAGCTCGCCGGTCACCGAACCGCCTCGGCGGCCGGGTCGCGGGTCATTCGTCGACCGGGACGGCGACCGCCTCGCGGAGCAGCCGGGCGACCAGGGTGCGACCGTCCGCGGCGTCCAGGCCGGGCAGGGCACCGGCGACGACCTGCTCACCCGCCAGCAGCGCGCGCAGCGCCGGCCCGGTCGTGGCCGGCAGGGACAGGCTCCGGTCGGGCAGCTCCAGCACGGCGGCGTCCCCGGCGACCCGCAGCCGGTGCCGGAGGCCGCCGCGGACCCGGACGCGCGTGTCGTCCCGCACCTCCCGCGCGGCGGCCGCCTGGGCCAGCGGCCCGACCGGCTCCGGCCGGGTGGCCGTCCACACGCGACGGCTGACCCGGTCGGCGACCGCCGCCGGATCGGCCTTGCCCAGCCAGCCGGCCAGCACCTCCACCGTCGCGGCGAGGTCGGGACCGAGCTGGTCCGGGTCGGCGACGTCCACGCCGAGCGGCAGCGAGGCGCGCAGCTCGGGCTCCTCGGCGGCCAGCGCGGCGAGCGCCTCCACCAGCGCGTACCGGGTCACCGAGTGGATCCCGACGGTCAGGTGCACGGACACGTCGCCGAGCGCCTCGGCCGAGTGCAGCCAGCCACGCGGCAGGTAGAGGGCGTCGCCGGGGTGCAGCACGGCGTCGAGGACCGGCTCGCCGGCGGCGGCCCGCTCCACCGCCGGCCGGTAGCGGGTCCACTCCTGGTCCCGCAGCGGCGCCGGGTGCACCGGCTCGTGGATGATCCACCGCTTCTCGCCGGCCACCTGCAGCACGAAGACGTCGTGGACGTCGAAGTGCGCGGAGAACCCGCGGCTCTGCGGCGGCGTCACGTACGCGTTGACCTGCACGGGGTGGCCGAGCTCGGCGGCGAGCCGGCCGCCGAAGTCGATCAGCGGCGGCCAGGTCCGGTGCAGACCCTGCAGCACCAGCGTCGAGCCGTCCAGGACGAGCTGGACGAGCCGGTCGTCGGCGACCTGGTCGGCGATCTCGGCGCCGGCGCCGCCGGAGCGGGTGAACCGGGCCGCGTCCACGACCTTGCCGTCCCTGGCCACCCGCAGGAAGGGCGTCCGCAGGCCACGCCGGGACACCAGCTCGTCGACCGCGGCGAGGCTGAGCAGGTCGTCGAACGGGGCGGGCAGCTCGGCCGCCGCGGTGAGCAGCGGACGGCTCGCCCAGTGCTCGGCGGCGAAGACCTCGACATCGACGCCGATGCAGCGGCGAAGCGCCGGGCGGTCGGGGATCCCGTCCGCCCGGCGCCGGTCGTCGTGCTCGGTGCTCAGTACGAGCTCCCGCCGTCGGCACCGCCGTCGGCACCACCGTCGGCACCGCCGTCGGCACCGCCGTCGGCACCCCGTCGCGTTGCCGCCGGCGCCGCCGTCCGCGCCGCCGTCCTGCACGCCCGGGGCGCCGGCCGCCCCGTGATCGGCGGGACCCGAGGCGCCGTAGCCGCCCGACGTCCCGCCGTCGGCGCCGCCGTCCGCGCCCCGTCGGCCCCGCCGTCAGCTCCCCCGTCGCTCACTCCCGGCGTGCCACCGCCGGCGCCGCTGTCCGCCGGGCCCTCCGAGCCGAAGCCCGCGCCGCCGTCCGCGCCGCCGTCCTGGATACCCTCGGTGCCGTCGGCCCCGCCGTCGGCGGGCCCCTCGGAGCCCGGTCCAGACGTCACCATGTCGTCGTCGTCCAGCGCCATCCGCGCATCCTCCTCGTCGAGTCCGGCGGCCGGTGTCCGTGTCGCCGCCCGCGCCGACCCTAGGCCTGCCCCGGGAGGGTCACAACAAACCGGCGGGTATCCGCGGCTGGATCGTCCCGACTACTGTCCACACGGTACGGCGCGCCGGGGCACGCCCCGGTGCGGGTCCGCTCGGTCGGGTGGGTGCGCGGTGGCCAAGAAGGTCCTCCTCATCGTGTTCGGCGCTGTCGCCGGGCTTCTCGGCGCCGGGCTCGCGATCGGCGGTCTCGTGCTGATCGCGCTGACCGGCGGCGACGGCTACTTCGGCAGCGGCACCGAGACGCTGCGCACCTCGACGTACGCACTGGTCTCGGAGCCGGCCGCGATCGACGCCGGACCCGGGGAGGGCTTCGACGCGACCGTCCGGGTCACCGCCGAGTCGACGGACGAGGCCACCGTGTTCGTGGGCGTGGGCCCGGCGGCCGACGTGGACCGCTACCTGGCGGGGGTGGCGTACGACGAGGTCCGGGACGTCACCTTCTCCCCGTTCCGCTACGACACGCTCCGGCAGGAGGGCGAGCGCACTCCGACGCCGCCGGTCGAGCAGCGGCTGTGGACCGCGCAGGCGAACGGGCCCGGCCGGCAGACGGTGGAGTTCCGGGTGGAGACCGGCGACTACCGGGTCGTGGTGATGAACGCGGACGCCTCCGAGGGTGTCCAGGTGCGGGCGTCCTTCGGGGTTCGGGTGCCCTTCCTGCGCGGGCTCGGCGTCGGGCTGGCGGTCGCCGGCGTGGTGCTGGTGCTGCTCGGGCTGCTGCTGCTGGTGCTGGGCATCCGGACCAGGGTGCCGCCGAAGCAGCCGACGGCGATCGGCGGCTTCGGCGGGTACCCGGGCTACGGCTACCCGCCCGGCTACGGGCAGCCGCCGTACGGGCAGCAGCCGGGCTATCCCCCGCCCCCGGCTATCCCCCGCCACCGGGCTATCCCCCGCCCCCCGGCTATCCGCCGCCCGGCTATCCGCCGCCGCCCGGCCATCCCCAGCCCGGCGCGCCCGCGGAGGGAGCAGCGCCGGCGGGCGGGTATCCGGCAGCGGACCCGGCGCCGGCCGAGTCCCCGTCCGCTCCCCCGCCGCCGGACAGCCCAGGGATGGGCGGCCCCGACGCGGCCGGCGCGGTCCCGGACGGCACGCCCGCCGACCGGCCGGAGCGGGACCCGACGCTCGACGACCCGACGGCGCCACCCCGGCCGCCGCGGGAGCCCGACCAGGACGGCGGCCACCCGGACCGCCCGCCGGGCCAGTAGCCTGACCGGCGTGCGCGTCTCGCGAGGGTTCACCGGGCGGCGGCGCGGCGGGGATCCGCACCGGCTGCCGCCCGGGCAGTACGACGTCGGCTCCGACTGGCCGGTGCTGACCGCCGAGCTCACCCCGCGCGTCGACCTGGACAGCTGGACCATCACCGTCAACGGCCGGGTCGAGCGACCGCGGACCTGGACCTGGCCGGAGGTCCGGGCGCTGCCGCCGGGCCGGTACGACGGGGACATCCACTGCGTGACCACCTGGTCCAAGCTCGACACCGCGTTCGCCGGTATCTCGGTGGACACCCTGCTGGACGCGGTCTCGCCGGCACCGGAGGCGACCTTCGCCGTCGCGACGAGCACGACCGGCTACACGACGAACCTGCCGATCGAGGACATCACCGGCGGCAGGGCCTGGATCGTCTGGGAGCACGAAGGCCGGCCGCTGTCGATCGAGCACGGCGGCCCGGTGCGGATGATCGTGCCGCACCTCTACTTCTGGAAGAGCGCGAAGTGGATCGAGTCGATCACGCTGCTCGACCACGACGAGCCCGGCTTCTGGGAGGTCCGCGGCTACCACGACCGCGGCGACCCGTGGCGCGAGCAGCGTTACCAGGGTGACTGAGACGGCGCCGCTGCCGCCGGTGGGCCCGTGGCAGTGGGGCCGGGTGGAGCGGGTCCGGGTGGAGAACCCGCACGTGCGGACCCTCCGGCTGGCGCTGCCGCAGTGGACCGCGCACCTGCCCGGGCAGCACTACGTGGTCCGGCTGACCGCGCCGGACGGCTACACGGCGAGCCGGTCGTACTCCGTGGGCTCCCCGCCGGACGACGCCGGCGTGGTCGAGCTGACCGTGGACCGGCTCCCGGACGGCGAGGTCTCCCCGTACCTGCACGACGAGCTGCGGGTCGGCGACGAGGTGGAGCTGCGCGGCCCGGTCGGCGGGTACTTCGTCTGGCGCGGCGAGGCGCCGCTGCTGCTGGTGGCCGGCGGGTCGGGGGTGGTGCCGGTGATGGCCATGCTGCGGCACCGCCGGCTCACCGCGGCGGAGCGTGCCGGCGCGGCTGCTGTTCTCGGTGCGCGCGCCGGCGGAGCTGATCTATGCCGACGAGCTCGGCGCGGAGACGACGGTCGTCTACACCCGACGGGCGCCGCAGGCGTCGCCGCGGCCGGCCGGGCGGGTGATGGCCGAGGATGTCGCGGCGGTGGCGTTCGAGAGCGGCCCGGCGTACGTCTGCGGGTCCAGCGGCTTCGTCGAGACGGTCGCGATGCTGCTCGTCGACGCCGGCTACTCCCCGGAGCGGATCCGGCTGGAGCGGTACGGCCCGACCGGTTGACGCTCCCCCGAGTGAGAAGTTCCGTACCCGAGTGAGAAGTTCCGTACGCGAGTGAGCAGTTGTAACTGCTCACTCGCCACAGGAAGTTCTCACTCGGGCGGCGAAGTGCTCACTCGCCGGCCGGGATCGCCGCCCGGAGCCACCCCGGGGGGCCGGTCGGGCCGACGGCCCGCCGGTCGGGGATGCTGACCGGGTGGACGAAGCACACGAGCGCGCCGCCCACCCCGACCGTGGCCGAACCGTGGGCGGCTCCACGGCGACCGGGTCCGGCGGTGCCGGTACGGACCGGACACCCGAGCCGGGCGGGCGGGCGGGTGCCGAGGACTCGGGCGCTCCCCCGGCCGCGGCGGGCGGCGGGGCCGGTGCGGGCGGGCGGGCGGGTGCCGAGGACTCGGGCGCTCCCCCGGCCGCGGCGGGCGGCGGGGCCGGTGCGGGCGGGCGGGTGGGTGCCGAGGACTCGGGCGCTCCCCCGGCCGCGGCCGCTGGCGGCAGGCGCGCGGCGGGCGGGTCCGGCGCGGGGCGGGTGCCGCTGCCGCCGGGGTTCGCGGCGCTCGTCGTCTTCGTGTCGGCCGCGGCGGTGCTGGTGCTGGAGATCCTGGCGCTGCGGCTGATCGCCCCGTACGTCGGGGTCACCCTGCAGACCAACACGGCGGTCATCGGTGCCGCGCTGACCGCGATCGCGATCGGCGCGTGGACCGGCGGCCGGGCGGCGGACCGGACCGACCCGGGCCGGCTGCTCGGCCCGCTGCTGCTGGTCGCGGCCGCGCTGACGCTGCTGACCCTGCCGGTGGTCCGCTTCACCGGGGAGGCGACCCGGGGCAGCGGGGACGCCTCGGCCACCCTGCTGCTGGCGATGGTCGCCGTCGTCGCCCCGGCGGCGCTGCTGTCGGCGGTGACGCCGATGGTCGCCAAGCTGCAGCTGCACGACCTGCGGCAGACCGGCACCGTCGTGGGCCGGCTGTCCGGGATCGGCACCGCCGGCGCGATCGTGGCCACCTTCGCCACCGGCTTCGTGCTGGTGGCGGCGTTCCCGACCGGTGCGATCCTGCTCGGCACCGGAGTGGTCGTCGCCGCCACCGGCGCGGCCGTGCTGTGGCTGCGGTGGCGCGCCGTGCGCGGCCCGGAGCGGGGCACGGTGCCGCTCGCCGTCGCCGCGCTGCTGCCGGCCGCCGTGCTGCTGGTGGCGGTGTCGCCGAACCCGTGCCAGGCGGAGACCGAGTACCACTGCGCGCGGGTGACGGCCGACCCGGACCGCGCGGACGGCCGCACCCTGGTGCTGGACACCCTGCGGCACAGCTACGTCGACCTCGGCGACCCGCTCTACCTGGAGTTCGAGTACGCCCGGGCGATGGCCGCGGTGGCCGACGCGGTCCGCCCGCCGGGCGCGCCGGTGCGGGCGCTGCACATCGGCGGTGGTGGCTTCACCGTGCCCCGCTACCTGGCCGCGTCCCGGCCCGGGACCGCCAGCACGGTGCTGGAGATCGACGGCGGCGTGGTCGCGCTCGGCCGGCAGCGGCTGGGCGTCGACCGGATCCCGGGCCTGACCGTGCGGGTCGGCGACGCCAGGGCGCGGCTGACCGAGCAGCAGGCCGGCTCGTACGACCTCGTCGTCGGGGACGCCTTCGGCGGGATGGCGGTGCCCTGGCACCTGACCACCCGGGAGGTCGCCGAGCAGATCCGCGACGCGCTGCGGCCGGACGGGGTGTACGCGGTCAACGTGATCGACTACCAGCCGGACCGGTTCGCCCGGGCCGAGATCGCCACCCTGCGGTCGGTCTTCGAGCATGTCGCCCTGCTCGGCGCGCCCGCCACGCTCGCCGGCGAGGCCGGCGGGAACCACGTGATCGTGGCGAGCCGCCGGCCGCTGCCGCTGCGCGCGATCGGCGAGGGGCTCGCCCAGCGCGGTGCCTGGCTGGCCGCGGACGAGGCGGCGACCGCCCGGTTCGCCGGCTCCGCGCGGGTGCTCACCGACGACCGCGCGCCGGTCGACCAGCTGGTGACGACCTACGCACCCTGCGCTACGCCTCCTGAACGCCGAGCCCGTCCAGCTCGGCCGGGTCGGCCAGCCGCAGCTTGCGCCTGGCCCGCTGGTAGAAGGTGGTCGTGCCGAGGCGGACCACCCGGCCCGCCCGGGCGCACAGGAAGACCTCCACCGACTGGCCGGGGGCGACCGTCCCGGCCAGCCGGCCGTCCACCTCGACGGCCAGCCGGCCGCTGGTGGACAGCAGGTCCAGCCCGACCGGCTCCCCGGCGGACAGGAAGACGGCCCGGTTGAACGTCGAGTGCGGCGCCACCGGGATGACCAGCAGCCCCTCCGCGCGCGGGGACACGATCGGCCCGCCGGCGGAGAAGCTGTACGCGGTGGAGCCGGTCGGGGTGGCGACGACGATGGCGTCGGCCGCGTACCGGACGAACCGCTGCCCCTCGACCCGCACCTCGACCGCCGCCACCGGGTGGCCGGGGTGGCGGACCAGCGCCACGTCGTTGAAGGCGAAGGAGGTGCCGCCGCCGAAGTCGACCTGCACGGAGACCCGGGTCTCCACCGTGTAGCGGCCGGCGTCCACCTCGGCGAGCGCCGCGGGCAGGTCCGGCACGTCGACCTCGGCGAGGAAGCCGAGCCGGCCGAGGTTCACGCCGAGGACGGGCACCGCGGTCGGCTGGGACAGCCGCAGCGCGCGCAGCATGGTGCCGTCGCCGCCGAGGCTGACCAGCAGGTCGCAGCCGGCCAGCTGGTCGGGCTCGACCTCGCCGATGCCGGCTCCGAGCCGGTCCACCTCGTCGGGCAGGCCCACCACCTCGGCGTCGTGCCGGGCGGCCCAGTCCAGGATCGCGCCGACCGCCTCGGCGGGGTCGCGGCGCGGGTGCAGCACCACGCCGACTCGCTTTGGCCCGTGCACCCGACCAGCCTAGGTGGTCCGCCCGGGTGAGCGGGCCGGGCTCAGAGCGAGCCGCCCTCCCGCTTGCGCCGCTCGTTGTAGTCCCGCATCCGCTTCGGGTAGCCGACCACGGCAGCCTCGTAGACCGGCAGCCGCAGGTCGCGCGCGAGCTTGGCGATCGCTCCCGGCGAGCCGACCCGGCGACGGGTCCACTCCCCGTCCGCGGCGACGGCGACGGCGGTGGTGTCGGTGGCGGTGGTCTCGGGCTCGACGTAGAACTCCACGCCGGCCCGCGTGCTCGCGAAGTCCCGCAGGTGCGCGAGGTCGGCCGGGGTGGCCTCCCGGTCCAGCGTGGTCTTGACGCCGCCGGCGCCGATCCCGCCGCGCCGGCTGCCGCTGCGCGCGCCGCCCTGCTTCCGACTCCGCCACCAGCTCATGGAGACACTGTGCCCGACGGCGAAGAAAATTCCTGTGAAACCTCCGCGACCGGCCGGCCGGCGCGGCGGCTCACACGAGCCGCGGGACCGGGTCGGTGGCCGGGGCGGCCAGCGGCGCCTCGGCGTACGGCGAGTCGCCGGTCCGCGCCCGGGACGGCAGCCAGACGACGAAAGTGCTGCCCACCGTCGGCGTGCTGTGCAGGGCCACCGAGCCGCCGTGGCTCTCCGCGATCTGCCGGACGATGGCCAGCCCGAGGCCGGCGTGCCCGTCCCGGCGGGCGCGGTCGCCCTGCCAGAAGCGGTCGAAGACCCGGCCGTGCGCCGCCGGGTCGATCCCGGGCCCGGCATCCCGGACCGCCATCCAGCACCAGCCGTCCTCCCGACCGGCGGCCACCAGCACCTCCGTGTACTCCGGGGCCAGCTCGACCGCGTTGCCGACCAGGTTGGCCAGCGCGCGGCGCAGCGCGTCCCGGTCTCCGCTGACCACCGTGCCCGGCTCGACCCGGCGGCGCAGCGTCAGGTGCCGGTCGCCGGCCAGCAGCCGGAACTCCTCGCTCGCCTCGGCGGCGACGTCGGCCAGGTCCACGTCGGTCTCGGTGAACGCGGGCGCGTTGCGCCGGGCGGAGGCGAGCAGGTCCTCGACCAGCCGCGACATCCGGGAGGTGGCGCGGCCGACCACGATCGCCGCGTGCCGCCGCTCGGCCGGGGTGACGTCGTCCCGGGCGAGCACGGCGTCCACGTTGGTCTGGATGATCGCGAGCGGGTTGCGCAGCTCGTGCGAGGCGTCGTCCATCAGCCGGCGCTGCGCGTCGAAGGCGTCGTCGAGCCGGGCCAGCATGCCGTCCAGGGTGTCCGACAGCCGGCGCAGCTCGTCGTCCGGACCGCCCAGCCGGATCCGCCGGGACAGGTCGGTGGCGGTGATCTCCTCGGCGGTCGCGGTGATCCGGCTGACCGGCCGCAGCGCCCGGCCGGACAGCCACCAGCCGATGCCCAGGCTGCCGGCGAACAGCCCGGCGAGCGTGCCGATCGAGTAGACCCGCAGCGTCAGCAGCGTGTTGTAGTTGACCACCCGCTCCACATCGGACACCTCGGCGGCGGTGAACCGCTCGATCGTGATTCCCCGGTACTGCTTCTGCACGTCGAAGGTCCTCGCCACCGGCTGGGCGTCGAGGCTGCGCGAGAGGCCGAGGTAGATCCCGCCGACGACGAGGGCGGCCAGCCCGAACAGCAGCAGCGAGTACGTCACCGTGAGCCGGAACCGGATGGTGCGGGTCCACTCCGGCCAGCGCGCGGTGCTCACGGGGCCGCCTCGCGCAGCCGGTAGCCGCGGCCGATCACCGTCTCCAGCAGCGGCTCCTCGCCGGGCTCGGTCAGCTTGCGGCGCAGCGTGCCGACGGTGACCCGGACGGTCTGGGTGAACGGGTCGGCGTTCTCGTCCCAGACGTGGTCGAGCAGCTCCTCGGCCGAGACCACGTGCCCGGGCCGGGTCATCAGGTACTCCAGCACCCCGAACTCCTTGCGCGTCAACGGCAGCGCCCGGTCGCCCCGGCGGGCGTCCTGCCGGGCGGTGTCCAGCACCAGGTCGCCCACCTCGAGCACGGCGGTGCCGCCGCCGGCGTCCCGGCGCAGCAGCGCGCGCACCCGGGCGAGCAGCTCGGCCAGCGCGAACGGCTTGGTCAGGTAGTCGTCGGCGCCGGCGTCCAGGCCGCGGACCCGGTCGGCGAGGCTGCCCCGGGCGGTGAGCACCAGGATCCGCACCTCCCGGCCGGACGGCTCCGGCACCAGCTCGCCGGCCCGGATCCGCCGGCACAGCTCGAAGCCGTCCCCGTCCGGCAGCATCAGGTCCAGCACGACCAGGTCGTACGGCTCGACCGTGAGCTTCCGGCCGGCCTCGGCGGCGGTCAGCGCGGTGTCCACCGCGTAGCCGGCGCGGCCCAGCCCGACCCGCAGCGCGGAGACGAGGTCGGCCTCGTCCTCCACCACGAGCAGTCGCATGCGACGACCGTACGGCCTGCCGGCGGCAGCCGCGGCATCTGCTTTCGGCGCCCTTTCGCTCCGGCTTCCGGCCGTTTTCGCCCCCGCCGCGTTTGCTGGGCCTCGCCGGCCGGTCCGGGTGCCCGACCCCCGGACCGGCCGGTCACCAAGCACAGTCCCCGACCACCAGGAGCTGACCATGGCACTGTCCACTCGCGCCAGGATCGCGGGCCTCGGCGGCGCGCTCGCCCTCGGCGTGCTCGGCGCCACCGGCTACGCGTACGCCTCCGACGGCACCGGCACCACCGCCTCCTACGTCACCACCGTGGACGACGGGACGGGCACCGCCCCGTCCTCGCCCGCTCCGTCGGAGCGCGGCGGCACCGACCGGGACTGCCCGGAGCACGGCGGCTCGGGCTCCGAGGGCTCCGAGGGCTCTGAGGGCTCCGAGGGCCCCGGCTCGGCGAGCCCGGAGTCCGCGCCGGCGAACCCGGCGGACGCATGAGCACGCCCACCGCGCGGGTGACCGGCCCGGCCGAGGAGCTGGAGCGGGCCCTGTTCGAGCTGCGCCGGGTCGTCGTCGGCCAGGACCGGCTGCTGGAGCGGATGCTGGTCGCGCTGCTGGCCCGCGGGCACTGCCTGCTCGAGGGCGTGCCGGGCGTGGCCAAGACGCTGGCCGTGGAGACGCTGGCCCGCGCGGTCGGCGGCAGCTTCTCCCGGCTGCAGTTCACTCCGGACCTGGTCCCGTCCGACATCGTCGGCACCCGGATCTTCAAGCCCGGCTCGGACCGCTTCGACACCGAGCTCGGCCCGGTCTTCGCCAACCTGGTGCTCGCCGACGAGGTGAACCGGGCGCCGGCGAAGGTGCAGTCCGCGCTGCTGGAGGCGATGGCCGAGCGGCAGGTGTCCCTCGGCGGCGTCAGCTACCCGCTGCCGCGGCCGTTCCTGGTGCTGGCGACGCAGAACCCGATCGAGTCCGAGGGGGTCTACGCGCTGCCCGAGGCGCAGCGGGACCGCTTCCTGCTCAAGGTCGACGTCGGCTACCCGACCGGCTCCGAGGAGCTGGCGATCCTGCACCGGATGGGTGTCCGGCCCCCGGTCGCGGAGCAGGTGCTCACCCCGTACCGGGTCCTCGCCCTGCAGGACGCGGCGGACCGGGTCTTCGTCCACCACGCGGTGGCCGAGTACGTGGTGCGGCTGGTGCTGGCGACCCGGGACCCGGCCGCGGCCGGGCTCGGCGAGCTGGCCGGGGCGCTCGACTTCGGTGCCTCGCCGCGGGCGACGCTCGGCACTGCGGCGGCCGCCCGGGCGCTGGCGCTGCTGCGCGGCCGGGACTACGTGCTGCCCGAGGACGTCCGGGACGTCGCCGGCGACGTGATCGGGCACCGGCTGGTGCTCTCCTACGACGCGGTCGCCGACGGGGTCGACCCCCGCTGGATCGTCGACCGCGTCCTCGCCGCGGTGCCGGCCCCCCGGATCGCCCCGGCCCGGGAGCCGTCGCCCGAGGGGACCGGCCCGCAGCCGGCCCGGCTGGACGGAGCGGCGGCGTGACCGTGGCCCGGCGACCCAGGCCCGCCCCGTCGGCTCCGGCGCAGGCGCAGCCGGCGCCGGAGTCCGCGGAGCGGGCGCTGAAGCGGCTGGAGCTGACGGTGGTGCGCAGGCTGGACGGGTTGCTGCACGGCGACCACCTCGGCCTGCTCCCCGGCCCCGGGACCGAGCCGGCGGCGGTCCGGCCGTACCAGCCCGGCGAGGACGACGTGCGCCGGATGGACTGGGGGGTCACCGCCCGGACCACCCAGCCGCACGTGCGCGACCTGGTCGCGGACCGGGAGCTGGAGACCTGGGCGCTCGTCGACGCGTCCGCGTCGATGGACTTCGGCACCGCCCGGGCGGAGAAGCGGGACCTGGCCGTGGCCGCGGTGGCCGCGGTCGGGTTCCTCTCCGCCCGCACCGGCAACCGCCTCGGCGCGTACGTGCTGCGCCCCGGCGGCCTGCGGCTGCTGCCCGCCCGACCCGGGCGGCCGGCGCTGCTCGGCCTGGTCCGCGCCCTGCTGACCGAGCCGCGCAACCCGCCCGCAGCCGGCCAGGGACCGCCGCTGGCGGACGCCATCACCGCGCTGAGCCGCCGCCACCGGCGCCGCGGCCTGCGGGTGATCGTGTCGGACTTCCTCGACGACAGCCCCTGGGAGGAGCCGCTGCGCCGGCTCGCCAGCCGGCACCAGGTGCTCGCCGTCGAGGTCGTCGACCCGCGTGAGCTCGAGCTCCCGGACGTCGGGCTGCTCGCCGTCGTCGACCCGGAGACCGGTCGGCGCCGCGAGGTCTGGACCGGCCGGCGCGCGGTGCGGACCCGGTACGCCGAGGCCGCGGCGGCGCACCGGCTCGCGGTCCGCACCGCCCTGCGCCGGGCGGGCGCCGACCACCTGGTGCTGCGCACCGACCGGGACTGGGTCCGCGACGTGGCCCGGTTCGCCACCGACCAGCGCCGGCGGGCGCGTACCCGCCGGCCTTCCGCCCCCGGACCCCATCGGAGTGCCTCGTGACGTTCCTGTCCCCCGGCCGGCTGTGGCTGCTGCTCGCGGTCGCCGCGCTGGTCGCCGTCTACCTCCTCGCGCAGCGCCGGCGCTCGGCGTACGCGGTCCGCTTCACCAACCTCGCCCTGCTCGACAAGGTCGCCCCGCGCCGGCCCGGCTGGCGGCGGCACGCGCCGGCGGCCGCGTTCCTGGCCATGCTCGGCCTGCTGGTCGTCGGCTTCGCGAAGCCCACCGCCGAGGTGCAGGTGCCGCGGGAGCGCGCCACCGTGATGGTGGCGGTCGACGTCTCCAACTCGATGCAGGCGACCGACGTGGCACCGAGCCGGATCGAGGCCGCCAAGCAGGCCGCCGGCGCCTTCGTCGACCGGCTGCCCGAGCGCTTCAACGTCGGGCTGGTGACCTTCTCCAGGTCGGCGTCCGTCGTGGTCGCGCCGACCCAGGACCACGCCGCCGTCCGGTCCGCGGTCGAGCGGCTCGAGCTCGGCCCGTCCACCGCGATCGGCGAGGCCGTCTTCTCGTCGCTGGAAGGCATCTCGTCCGTCGACAATGGACTGTCGGGGGGCGACGGCGAGCCGGCGCCGGGCCGGATCGTGCTGATGTCCGACGGGACCAACACCGCCGGCCGCACCCCGGCCGAGGCGGCGGCGGCGGCGAAGGCAGCCGGCGTGCCGGTCTCGACGATCGCCTACGGCACCGCCGAGGGGACGATCACGGTCGACGGGCAGGCGCTGCCGGTGCCGGTCGACGTCGACGCGCTGCGCGAGCTGGCCGAGGGCACCGGCGGGCAGGCGTACACGGCCGAGTCCGGCGAGGAGCTGGGCGAGGTCTACGCCGACATCGGCAGCTCGATCGGCACCCGGGCGGAGCGGCAGGAGGTCTCCACCTGGTTCATCGCGGCCGGGCTGGTGGCCGCCGCGCTCGCCGCCGGCTTCTCCCTGGCGTGGTTCTCCCGCCTCCCCTGAGCGCGCGGCCCCGCCCGATCCCCCGTGCCCAGGGCGGGGCCGCGCTTCGCCCCGACTCATCCGCTCCTTCGATTCGTGAGGACCCGCAATGACGAGCTACCCCGACCCCACCGACCCTCGACGCACCGACCGGCCGATCCCGGCCGCGACCGGCGACGGCGGCGCCGCGACTCCCCCGGCGCCGGGTCCCGACTTCATCGCGCCATCCGCGGCGGCGCGGCCCGTCCCGCCGCCCGCGCCGGCGGCAACCCCGTCGCCCTGGTCGGCCGCTGGCGACCCCGCCGGCCTGCGTGGCCCCGGCAGCGGCCCGGCCGGCCCGGCCGGCCCGGGCGGTGCCGGTTGGTCGGCTGCCGCCGGCACCGGCTCGACCGGCCCGGCCCGGCCGGTCCGGCTGGTCGGCTGCCGCCGGCAGCGGCTGGGGCTGGTCCGGCGGGTCCGGCCCGGCTGCGCCGGGCGGGACCGGTACGTCGGCGGGCGCCGCGTGGCCGTACGGACCGGCACCGGCGACGACCGCGCCGGCAGCGACCGGCGACGGCGGGCGGAAGGGGCGGGGCGTGGTCGCCGCCGCGATCCTGGCCGCCGTCCTGGCCGGTGGCGCCGCGGGTGCCGGCGTGGCCGCGCTGGCCGGCGACGACGCCGGGACGGCGGCACTGCCCCGCGCGGCGGGGGTCGCCGCACCGGCCCGCGCTGCCGGCTCGCTCGCCGACGTCGCCCAGCGGGTGCTGCCGAGCGTGGTCTCGGTGCAGGTCCGCAGCGGTTCCGGCGGCGGCACCGGCTCCGGCTTCGTGCTCGACGCCGCCGGCAACGTGCTCACCAACGCGCACGTCGTGGGCGGCGCGGACAGCATCTCGGTGGTGGACTCGACCGGCCGGACCCGCGCCGCCGAGCTGGTCGGCGTCGACTCGGCGAACGACCTGGCGGTGATCCGGGTCGGTGCCGGCCTGCCGGCGGTGACGCTCGGCAGCTCCGCGGACCTCGCCGTCGGCGACCCCGTCCTCGCGGTCGGCTCCCCGCTCGGCCTGTCCGGCACCGTCACCGCCGGGATCGTCAGCGCGACCGACCGGGCGGTCCGCTTCGGCGACGGGCGCAGCAGTACCGCCATCCAGACGGACGCCTCGATCAACCCGGGCAACTCCGGTGGTCCGCTGGTGGACGGCACCGGCCGGGTGGTCGGCGTCAACACCCAGATCGCCACGCTCGGACAGGGCTCCGGCAACATCGGCATCGGCTTCGCGATCCCGGTCGACCGCGCCGCCGACGTGGCGGAGCGGCTCATCGCCGGCTCCTGACCCGCCGCTCCGCCGCGCCGATCTTGACGTCGTGCGCGACGACACGCCGCACCGGACCTGCGTAACGTCGAGATCGGCGGGAGTGACGGAGGCGGGAGTTCGGCGGCTGCGCAGGTGAGGCGGGCTTCCGGCTGGGTACCGCAGTGCCCATGAGCGTGCTGCGCATCGCCGTGATCG
The DNA here is from genome assembly GCA_963785005.1 of uncultured Actinomycetota bacterium. GTDB lineage: Bacteria > Actinomycetota > Actinomycetes > Mycobacteriales > CADCTP01 > CADCTP01. Next base: position 8,767 of record CAWATS010000007.1, on the reverse strand, counting down.
GCGCCGGCGGGGTGGCGGCCCGGCACGTCCGGGTCCTGTCCGGCTTCGACGACGCCCGGGTGGTCGCCGTCGCCGACCCGGTCGCCGCGGCCGCCGAGGCGCTGGCCGCGTCCTGCGGCGCCACCGCGTACCAGGACACCGGGCAGCTGCTCGACCGGGAGCGGGTGGACGCCGTCTACGTCTGCGTGCCGCCGTTCGCGCACGGCGACCCGGAGCACGCCGCGCTCGCCCGCGGCCTGCCGCTGTTCGTGGAGAAGCCGCTCGCCGCCGACCTGGGCACCGCCGAGGAGCTGGCCGCGGAGGTGGCGAGCTCCGGAGTGGTGACCGGGACCGGCTACCACTGGCGCTGCCTGGACACGGTCCGGCACGCCCGCGCGCTGCTGGCCGACGCGCCGGCCCGGCTGGTGCTCGGCTCCTGGCTGGACAAGGTGCCGCCGCCGGCGTGGTGGCCGAGCCGGGCGCTGTCCGGCGGCCAGGTGGTCGAGCAGCTCACCCACGTCGTCGACCTGGCCCGCGCGCTCGTCGGCGAGATCGGGCAGGTGCACTCGGCCGGCTCCCGGACGGACTCCTCGCCGGGCGACGTCGACGACGTCACCGCCGCCACGGTCCGCTTCGACAGCGGCGCGGTCGGCACGTTCGCGGCCAGCTCGCTGCTGCCGGCCAAGCACACCGCCGCGCTGCGGACGGTCTCGCCGGGCGGGCTGGTGCTCGACCTGTCCGAGGCCGAGCTGGTCGTCGAGCGCGACGGCGAGCGCCGGGCGAGCCGGCCGGAGGTGGACGGGCACGTCGCGGTCGACCGTGAGTTCCTCGACGCGGTGACCGGGCGCCGGGACGGCACCCGCGTCCCGTACGCCGAGGCGCTGGCCAGCCACCGGGTCGGCTGCGCGCTGGCCCGGTCCGCCGCCACCGGCGAGCCGGTGACGCTGCCCCGGGCGGCGGCGTGAGCGCCCGCGCCCGGACCGGCGCGGTGGGGGCCCCGACCGCCGGCCACGCGGCGCCGGCCCCGGGTGGCCCTGGCTGCGGGTGGACCCGGTGAGCACCCGGCTGGTGCTCCCCGAGCCGGGCCGGGCCGAGCTGGTGACCAGACCCGACGCCGAGCTGGCCGACGGCCAGATCCGGATCGCCACCGCGTACACGGGCCTGTCGGCCGGCACCGAGCTGTCCTGGTTCAAGGGCACCAACCCGTTCCTCGGCCGGTCCTTCGACCGGGAGCTGGGCCTGTTCGCGGACGGCGAGCCGACCAGCCCGTACCCGGTCACCCGGGTCGGCTACATGGAGTCCGGCCGGGTGGTGGAGAGCCGGGCGGCCGGGCTGCCGGTCGGGACCGCCGTGGCGGCCGCGTACGGGCACGCCTCCGGGCACGTCGCGGACCCGACGACCGAGCACGTCGTGCCGCTTCCCGACGATCTCGATCCGGTGCTCGGCGTGTACGTGGCGCACATGGGCCCGATCTGCGCCAACGGCCTCCTGCACGCGGCCGCCGACGCGGTGTCCGGCGACGTGCGCGGGCTGGCCGACGGTGTCGCCGGCCGCCGGGTGCTGGTCACCGGCGCCGGCGTCGTCGGCCTGCTGACCGGCCTGCTGGCGCTGCGCCACGGTGCGGCCGAGGTGGTCGCCGTCGACGCCACCGAGGACCGGCGGGCCGTCGCCGAGGCGCTGGGCATGGTCGCGCTGGCCGACTCCCCCGAGGTGCCGCGGCTGCTCAAGCAGCGCTGGCGGCACGGGCCCGGCGACCACGGCGCGGACGTCGCCTTCCAGTGCCGCGGCCAGGACTCCGCGCTGGCCACCGCGCTGGCCGCTGTCCGTCCACAGGGGACGGTGGTGGACCTGGCGTTCTACCAGGGCGGGACGGGCTCGGTCCGGCTCGGCGAGGAGTTCCACCACAACGGGCTGTCGCTGCGGTGCGCGCAGGTCTCCCGGGTGCCGAGGGGGCAGGCGCACCGGTGGGACCGGGCCAGGCTGTCCGCCGAGACGGTCGAGCTGCTGCGCGCCAACGGGGACGCCGTCCGCAAGCATCTGGTCACCGACGTGCTGCCGCTGGCCGAGGCGCCCCAGCTGCTGGCCGACCTCGCCGCGCGGCGGCGGCACGTCCTGCAGGCGGTGTTCGCCGTCTAGCCTTCCAGCCCGGTGGCGCCGTGCGGGGCGCCGACCGGCTTGGACTCGGGCGACCCGCGCTGGCGCAGGTAGATCGTGAACAGCACCATCGAGGCCACCGCGAGGAACTCCGACTGCCAGTTCTGCAGGGTGCGGTTCCAGAACTCCGCCGACGTCACGTAGCCGGCCCACGACACGGTGTCCGACCGCTCGGACAGCCGCTCGGCGTTGTACGCGGCCCGCCCGGCGACGGACTGCGCCAGCCAGGAGCCGAGGAAGATGCCGCCCATCACCAGGCCGAGCGAGCGGGAGTAGACCGCGGTCCGCCAACCGCCGGTCCCCGCCCACCGCGGAGCGTCGTCGCCGGCGTACCGGCCGACCCGCTGCTTGCGCTCCGACCCGCGCCCGACCTCGTCGAGCGGCTTCGACTCCGTCGACCCGCGCTGCACCAGCCAGACGGTGGCGGAGACCATCAACAGGAACTGCAGGTACTCCGACTGCCAGTTCTCGGCGACGTCGACGGCGAAGGCGGAGGAGGTGACGTAGCGACCGTAGGAGACGGGATCGCCGCCGGCGGCCAGCAGCCGGTTGTTGTAGTCGGCCAGCCCCGCGACCGACTGCCCGAGCAGGGCGAGCAGGAAGATCGCGCCGAAGAACAGGCTCAGCCCGTTGTCCCGCAGCCACCGTCGCACCCGCCCGCCTCCCGTCACCGGTGCAGCAGGCCGAGGACGACGAAGTACGCCAGGCCGGCCACGACCAGGACCAGCAGGCCGGCGAAGAGCGCCTTCATCACCCCACCTCGCAGTCGTACGGCCGGCGGTCCCGGGGTGTGCAGCCGGCCGCGGCGACCTTCCAGCCGGCGCCGAGGTCGGACAGGAAGAGCGTGTCGACGCCGGTGCGGACCCGTGCCTCGGTGCTCCACACCTCGGACGCGCCGACCGACCCACCGCGCGGCAGGTCGAGCTCGCCGAGCGCGTCGGCGCAGGTCCGGTCGGCCGAGCCGAGTGAGCCGGCGGCGTCCGGGGTCAGCAGCGAGCAGGCGGTCGCCGCGTCGCCGCGCTCGATCGCCGCCAGGAAGCGCCCCGCGACCTGTTCGACCGACCGCGTGGTGGACTCCGGCGCCCCGCATCCGGCGGCCGCGAGCAGCAGCGCCACGCCGACCGCGGCCACGCCCGCCCTCCGCACGGCCGGTCACGCTACCCGCCCCGCGGCTGGCAGTGCCGGGCCGTCCGTCCCGGACCCGCGCCGCAGCCTCAGCCGGTGGCGCGGTCGAGGGCGAGCACGCGCGGCTTCCGGACGTGCTCCCGGCCGGCGAGGGCGAGCACCCGGCGGTAGAACGTCTCGTACCGGGCCGCCATCGCCGCCGGCGAGAAGCGCCGCCTGGCCGCCTCCCGGCAGGCGGGCCGGCTCAGCTCGTCCACCCGGGACAGGTAGCCGACGAACTCGTCCTCGTCCCCGGCCAGCCACCCGGTGACCCCGTGCTCGACCAGCTCCGGCAGCACGCCGCGCCGCATCGCGACCACCGGTACGCCGGCGGCCAGCGCCTCCACCACCGCGGTGCCGCCCGGCTCGTCCCAGCGCAGCGGGAACAGCACGGCGCGGGCGCTCCGGAGCAGCTCCGCCTTCGCCGCGCCGCCCACCGAGCCGACCCACCGCACCGTCGAGCCGTCCAGGTGCGGCTCGACCTCGGTCTGGAAGTAGCGCACGTCGCCCAGGCCGCGTGCCGGGTCGCCCGGGTCGGCCAGCGCGCCGGCCAGCGCGGCCGCGTCCGGGTAGCCGGCGACCGGGCCGGCCAGCACCAGCTCGGTGCCGAGCCGCCGGGCCGCCCGGGCGGCCAGGTCGTACCCCTTCACCGGGGTGAGCCGGCCCAGCGTGAGCAGGTGCCCGGCCGGCTCGACCGGCGGGTGCTCGGGCAGCGGCGTCGCCAGCGGGATCGCGCCGAGGGCCTGCCGGCGCAGCGTCGGGTGCGCCCGGGCGAGCTGCGAGTCGGAGACCCCGGCGAAGAAGATCCGCCCGCGGCCGTCGAAGCCGCCGTAGAAGTCGGGGTGCTTGGCCAGGTCCCAGTGCAGGGTCTGCAGCACCGGCGGCACGGCGGGGCCGGCGGCGGCGTAGACCGCCGGGCCGACCACCTCGAGATGGTCGTGCACCAGGTCGACGTCGCCCTCGGCGAGCCGGTCGAGCACTCCCCGCATGTGCGCGTGCGCGATGCCCATCATCTGGTTGTACGGACCGGTGATGTGGCCGAACTGGCCGGTCGGGAAGACGGTCAGGTGCTCGTCGGCCGGCAGCTCGCTGTCCCCGACGGTGGCCAGGAGCACCCGGTGGCCGCGGGCGCGCAGCTCCGGGACGAGGGTGGCGACGACGTTCTCGATGCCTCCGTAGTCGGGAGGCGGCACCGGGAGCCAGGGCCCGGCGTTGACGAGCACGGTCAGCGCTGGTGGCACCGGCCGGTACCCCTTTCGTGTGACCCCCGTACGGACCCTGCTACCCACGTGGCCGCCGTCGAATCCCGGGCCGGTGCGGCGTTGCGATGGTACGGCCGGTTCGTCCGCCTGCGCAGAGTGCCGGCGGGCAACGGCGGGTAGGGGGCGGGCATGCGGGTCGTGGTGGTGGGAGCCAGCGGCAACGTCGGCACCGCGGTGCTGCGCCGGCTGGCGGCCGAGCCGGCGGTGACGTCCATGGTCGGGGTCGCGCGGCGGCCGGCGGACGGAGCGGGGCCGCCGTACGACGCGGCCTCCTGGCAGCGGGTCGACGTCGCCGCGCCGGACGCCGCCGACCGGCTGCGGACCGTCTTCGCCGGGGCCGACTCCGTGGTGCACCTGGCCTGGCGGCTGCAGCCGAGCTGGGACCGGGACGCGCTGGAGCGGATCAACGTCGGCGGCAGCCGCGCCGTGCTGGCCGCCGCACTCGCCGCCGGCGTGCCGCACCTCGCCTACTCCTCCTCGATCGGCGCGTACGCGGCGTCGCCGGGCGACGAGCCGCGGGACGAGTCCTGGCCGACGACCGGCATCCCGGGCTCGACCTACTCGCGGCAGAAGGCGGCGGTGGAGCAGATCCTGGCCGGGGCCGACCCCGACCGGCTGGCGGTGCTCCGGTTCCGGCCGGGCATCGTGCTGCAGCCGGAGGCCGCCGCCGAGATCGCCCGCCTCTTCCTCGGCCCGCTGGTGCCGACCTCGCTGCTGCGGCCGTCGCTGGTGCCGGTGCTGCCGTGGCCGCGCGGGCTGCGGATCCCGGTCGTGCACGCCGACGACCTCGCGGACGCGGTCGTGCGGGCGCTGGTCGCCGGCATGACCGGCGGGCTGAACGTCGCGGCCGAGCCGCCGCTGACCCGGGACCTGGTCGCCCGGCTGCTCACCGCCCGGCCGGTCGACGTGCCGGTGGGCGTCGTACGCGGGCTGGCGGCCGTCACCTGGCGGGCGCACCTGCAGCCGACCGAGCCGGGCTGGCTGAACATGGCGCAGGGGGTGCCGGTCATGGACACCGGCCGGGCCCGGACCGAGCTCGGCTGGTCCCCGCGGCACTCCGCGGGCGACGCGCTGCGGGACTTCCTCGCCGCGCTGGCGGCCGGCCGCGGCTCCGGCAGCGCGGCGCTGGCGCCGCGGAGGGCGATGCCCTGGCGGCGGCGGGCGGGTGGGTGACCAGCTACAGGTCGTAGACCGCGTACGCGCGGCGCAGCACCGGCTGGGCGACGTTGCGCACCCGGGTGCCGCCGGCGGTGACGCCCTTCTCGGTGCCGGCGTGCGCGTGCCCGTGCACGGCGAGGTCCACCCGGTGCTCGTCGATCGCCTCGGCCAGCAGGTAGTTGCCGAGGAAGGCGTAGATCTCCGGCGGCTCGCCGACGAGCGTGTCGGCGACCGGCGAGTAGTGGGTCAGCGCCACCACCCGGTCGGCCCCGGCGGCCAGCCCGTCCAGCGCGCCGGCCAGCCGGGCGGCCACCTGCTTGCCGTGCCCGGCGAAGGCCTTGCTCTCCGGCTCGCCGAAGTCGCTGCAGCTGCGGCCGGCGAAGCCGAGGCCGAAGCCCTTCACCCCGGCCACCGCCAGCCGCCGCTCCCCCACCGGGACGACCGTCGAGTCGCCCTCCAGCACGGTCAGCCCGGCGCCGGTGAGCAGCTCGGTGATCTCCTGCTGGCGGTCGGAGTGGTAGTCGTGGTTGCCGAGCACGGCGACCACCGGCACCCCGAGGTCGCGGAACTCCGCGGCGACGCACTCCGCCTCGTCCACCGTGCCGTGCCGGGTGAGGTCGCCGGCGAGCAGCAGGACGTCCGCGACCGCCGGGAGCTCCTCGAGGGCGGGCCGCAGGTGCCCGCGGGCGTCCCCGCCGAGGTGCACGTCCCCGACCGCCGCCACCCGGATCACCGCAGCTCCTCGACGGACGTCGGGGCGTCGACGGCGGTGACGGCGAGGTCGTCGTGCACGGCCAGCCCACCGGCCTCCTCGGTCGCCGCGGCGACCACCTGCCGCCGGCGCTGCTCGGAGGCGACGTCGCCGGACAGGAACACCCCGTCGCCGTGCACGGCCACCCGCACCCCCAGCTCGGCGGTCAGCGGGTCCTCGGCCAGCCGGCGTTCGATCCGGCCCTGCAGGTAGTACGCGTCGTCCGGCACGTGCCTCAGCTCCCGTCGGTCAGCTCCAGTCGGTCGGCCAGCAGCAGGAACGCCTCCGCGAACGGCGAGTGCGCCGTCCGCTGCCGGACGGCCGGCCAGTCCACCTGCTCGCGCAGCGCCCGCACCATCGGCAGCGAGGTGGCGAAGTCGCAGTAGTGGTCGCGGTAGGTCAGCAGCTTGGTCACCACCAGGTCGGTGGCACTCAGCACCGGCATCAGCACCGAGCCGACCTCGAGCTGCTCGACCCGGGCGAAGGTGTCCGCGGTGACCGGCTCTCCGGACAGCCGGAAGATCAGGTCGACCAGGTTGCCCCGGTCCCAGACCTTGGCCAGCCAGTCCTCCGGCGCGTCGCCGACCTCGAACCCGACCGCCCGCAGCACGTCCAGCGCCCGCGGCACGTCCTGCTCCGCCAGCGCGAAGTCCGCGTCGTGCTCCGAGCGCGGCCCGCCGCGGGCGCTACACGGCCCAGCCGCCGCACAGCGCGAACGGGATGTCGGCCCGCTTCAGCTCCACCGCCGCCCGCTTCACGGTCTCCAGCAGGTCGGCGTCCTCCGGCGAGACGGCCGGGGCGGCCTCGGCGTCCGGGGTGGTGGAGGTCGTGCTCACAGCCCGGAGCGGTACCCCGGACCGCCCGCCCGCACACCGGCTCCTGGCGCGCGCCGCCGCAGGCGCCGGACGTCCATCGTGGCGTAGGTTGTCCGACCGCGTTTGGCCCGAGCACGGGCGGGGAGGGGACGAGAACGAGGCCTAGGACGAGGAGGACCGATGAGCACGGTCGAGAAGTCGATCGACGTGGACGTGCCCGTGAGCACCGCCTACAACCAGTGGACGCAGTTCGAGTCGTTCCCGCAGTTCATGGAGGGCGTCGACCGGATCGACCAGACGTCGGACCGGATGACCCACTGGGTGACCTCGATCGGCGGAGTGACCCGGGAGTTCGACGCGCAGATCACCGAGCAGCACCCCGACGAGCGGCATCGCGTGGACGTCGGTGGACGGGCGCGAAGAACGCCGGCGTGGTCACCTTCCACCGGCTCGACGAGAGCAAGACCCGGGTCATGCTGCAGATGGACTACGGCCCGAGGGTGTGGTCGAGAACGTGGGCGACAAGCTGGGCATCGTGGGCCGCCGGGCCGAGGGTGACCTCAAGCGCTTCAAGGAGTTCATCGAGAAGCCGCGGCGCCGAGACCGGCGCGCTGGCGTGGTGAGGTCGAGCGTCCGACCCCGTGACCCACACCGGGACGCGGACGAGGCCCGGGCGGGTGCCGCCCAGGCCTCGCCGGGTGCCCGACCCGGCCGCGCCGTCGCGGCCGCGCGCCGGGTGCTGAGCCTGGGTGCGCGACCCGCCGATCCGCTTCCGGGCCGGCGCCCCGCACGGCCATCTCCGGCCGTCCGGTCACGTCGCCGGCGGTGCCGGCGGGGAGTCCGGCGCGTCTACCGCGTCTACCGCGTCCGCCGCGTCCGGGCCGTCGGCGAGCAGCCGGTAGGCCTTGCGCCGCGCCTCGGCGAGCGCGGCGAGCACCTCGGCCCGCTGCTCGTCGGTGCCGACCCGGGCGACCTGCCAGACCGCCATCGCGAGCTGGCCGAGGCCGTCGCGGAAGCGCTGCGCCGCGGTCCACGACTCGTCCGGCTCCTGCTGCCACGGCGGCGCGTTCCTGGCGCCGATCCGCCTCGGCCCGGCCGGTGTCGGTCAGCGTGCAGCAACCCGCCGCCCGCCGGACTCGTCGCCGGCGATCAGGCCCTCGTCGGAGAGCAGCTGCAGGGTCGGGTCAGACGCGAGCCGGGGCTCGGCCGCCACCGGCCGCCCGAGCGCTCCTCGATCTGCTGGATGATCTCGTAGCCGTGCATGGGCCGCTCGGCGAGCAGCGCCAGGACGGCCGCCCGCACGTCGCCGCGGCGGGTGCCGCGACCGCGGTGTCGGCCTGGCCGCCGCCGCGGGGCCCGAAGCCGCCCGGGCCGAAGCCGGGACCGAAGCCGCCGGGACCGCCTGGGCCGCCGAACTCACCGGGACCGCCGAAGGACGGTCGCCGGCCTGGGTGCCGGTGCGGGACTCGCCCGCGCCGGCTGGT
>CAWATS010000006.1:0-6107 GCA_963785005.1 uncultured Actinomycetota bacterium | reverse complement strand
CGCGTACGCGCTCTACGCGCTCAACCGCTTCGGGGAGGCGGCCCGGCACGCCGACGAGGCGGTCCGCGGCCGGGCCGCGGACGGCGCGCCCGCGCCGCTCGGCCGCGCGCTGCTGCTGTCGTCCCGGATGCGGACCATGGTCGGCGACCCGGTGGCGGCCCGGGACCTCGCCGAGCGGGCCGTCGCGATCCTGGAGCCGCTCGGCGAGAGCGGCGACCTGGCTCACGCGTACGGGCAGCTGGGCAGCCTGGACGCGATCGAGGCGGACTGCGCGTCCGCGGCCGAGCGGTGCGGGCGGGCGGTCACCGGCGCCCGCGCCGCCGGGCGGGTCGACGTGGAGACGCACGCTCTGATCTACCTGGGGCTGGCGCGGGTCGGCCTCGGCGACGAGGACGGGCTCGACGACGTGCGCGCCGCGATCGGGCTCGCCCGGCGGATCGACCACGGCGACCACCTGTGCCGCGCGGCGTCCAACCTCGCCTCCGCGCTGATCTGGCTCGGCCGCCACCCGGAGGCCCTGCCGGAGCTGGCGGTCGCCGAGGACGCCGCCCGCGACCACGGCCTCGACCTCTACCTCTTCCACGTGCTGGCGCAGCGCAGCCACGTCGACCTCTTCACGGGCCGGTGGGACGCCGCGGAGCGGCGGCTGCGCGAGCAGCTCGCCACCACCGGCGATCCCGGCTCGGTGCTGGCGATCCCGCTGGCCCTGCTGGGACGCATCCTGGCCCGGCGCGGGGACCCGGCGGCGGCCGCGATGGTCGCGCGCGCGTGGGAGCTCGGCGTGCGGTCCCGGCAGGTGCACCGGATGGCGGTGGCGGGCGGCGCGATGGTCGAGGAGGCGTGGCTGCGCGGGGACGCCGCCGCGGTCCGGGCGGCCGCGGCGATGCTGCTGCCGCCGGCGGCCCAGGCGAAGATCGTCTACCTGCACGGCGAGACGCTGCGCTACCTGCGGCGGGTCGGCGTCGACGTGGAGCCGTTCGAGGGGTGCCCGGCCGGGTTCGCGGCCGGGATCCGGGGCGACTGGCGATCCGCGGCGGCGGCCTGGGCCGCGGTCGGCAACCCGTACGAGGAGGCGCTGGAGCTGTCCGAGGCGCCGGACTCCCGGACCGCGTTCGAGGGGCTGCGCCGGCTCGACGACCTCGGCGCGGCGGCGACGGCGGGGCTGGTCCGCCGCCGGCTGCAGGAGCGAGGACCCGGCGTGCCACGCGGACCGCAGCGGGCGACGCGGGGCAACCCGGCGCGGCTGACCACCCGCCAGCTCGCGGTGCTCACGCTGCTGGCCGAGGGGCTGACCAGCACGCAGATCGCGGAGCGGCTGGTGCTGTCGCGGCGGACGGTCGACAACCACGTCACGGCCATCCTCGCCCGGCTCGGCGTCGCCGGTCGGCGGGAGGCGGTCGCCGTCGCGGTCGAGGCGGGCTGGCTGGGATCTGAGTCGTCGGAGGCCCCGATGGGAGTATCAGGCTGAGCCCGACCGCGCTCCCCCTGCCGTAGCGTCCGAGCAGGACGTGGGTTGGGGGGACCGTGCTGATCCGGGTGCCGCAGGAGTGGCCGCAGCCGCTGGTGGCCACGCTGGCCATGGTCGTGCTGGCGGTCCTCGACCTGGCCGGCGCGGTGGCGGCCAAGGAGGCGGTCGTCCAGCGTTCGGTGCCCTACGCGGTGCTCGGCGCGGTGTCCTTCCTCGCCCTGTTCTGGGTGTACGCGTCGAGCCTGCAGTATGCGGAGCTGGCGCCGGTCACGTTCGGATGGATCGTCTTCCTGCAGGTCGCTCTCGTCGCCCTCGACCGGCTGCACTACGGCGTCAGCATCTCCCCCGGCAAGTGGGTGGCGATCGTGGTCATCCTCGCCGCGCAGGCCTACCTGATCCTCGGTCCGGCCGGGCCGGCCGCGGCGGCGAAGCAGGCCGCCGCCGCGAAGCAGGCCGGGCCGACCGGGCCGGCGGGATCAGACCAGCTGCCGGGCGCCGAGGGTGAACCAGCGCAGCCGCTCGAAGCCCGCTGACAACGGCGGCTGCCCCCCGTCGTCCGTCCACTCCGGACACTCGGCGAGGATGTGGCCGGCCTCCGCGAGGTGCTCGGCGAGCACGCTCTGCGGTGCGGTGGGACGGGCCGGCAGCGGTGCCGGCTCGCCGTCCGGGCCGTAGCGGACCGCGTCCAGCCCGAGCAGCGGCTCCGCCGGGCCGCGCCGGTGCCGCCACCGGCCGGTGACCGGGTCGAACCGGTAGTCCGGCAGCAGCCGCCACCCGTGCTCGGCGACGAGGTGTACGGCCGCGATCACGTAGTCGCGGACCGCGGGCGGCATCACGTAGTCGAAGGTGAGCCGGACCCAGCCGAGCTTGATGCCCGGGGCGCCGAGGCTGACCTCGTCCCGCAGCGCCCGCGACTCGGCGGCGGAGATGCCGAGCAGCCGGTGCGCGTACGGGCCGGCGCAGGAGCAGCCGCCCCGGGCCTGGATCCCGAAGAGGTCGTTGAGCACCGCGACCACGAAGTCGTGGTGCAGGTAGCGGTCGGCGTGCCGGACCCGGAAGGACACGATGGCCAGTCGCGGGGCGCCGGTGTCGCCGAGGATCTCCAGCCGCGGGTCGGTCCGCCAGGACGCCAGGACCCGCCGGCCGGACTCCTCCTCGCGCGCCCGGATGAGGTCGGTGCCGACGGCCTCCTTCAGCCCGAAGACCAGGCCGACCCGGACGGCGCCGATGATCGGCGGGGTCCCGCCCTCCTCCCGGGCGACCGGGTCGGCGGCGTAGACCTGCCCGACCGGATCCACCCAGGCCACGGTGCCGCCGCCCGGCACCGTCGGCACCGCGCCGACCAGGTCCCGCCGGACCACCAGCACGCCGGCCGCGCCGGGACCGCCGACGAACTTGTGCGGGGAGAGGAAGACGGCGTCCTTGTGGTCCCCCGCCCCCGGCGCGCTCTCGGCCACCTGCACCGGCAGGTACGGCCCGGCCGCGGCGAAGTCCCAGCAGGACAGCGCGCCGTGCTCGTGCAGCAGGCGGGCGATCGCGCGGGTGTCGGACAGGATCCCGGTGACGTTGGACGCCGCCGAGAAGCTGCCGATCCGCAATGGACGGTCCGCGTACCGGCGCAGCTCGGCCGCCAGCGCCCGCTGGTCGATCGTCCCGTCCGCCGCCGCCGGCACGACGACCACGTCGGCGATCGACTCCCGCCAGGGCAGCTCGTTGGAGTGGTGCTCGTACGGTCCGACGAAGACGACCGGCCGCTCGGCGGCCGGGATCCGCGCGGACAAGCCGTACTGCTCGTCGAGTATCGCGGGGATGCGCAGGCCGAGGATCCGGACGAGCTTGTCGACGGCGGCCGTGCTGCCGGAGCCGCAGAAGATCACCAGGTCGTCCTCGGTGCCGCCGACGGCGTCCCGGACCTTCCGGCGGGCGTCCTCGACCAGCCGGGTGGTCTGCCGGCCGGTCAGCGAGCTCTCGCTGTGCGTGTTGCCGTAGCGGGGCAGGACGTGCCGGCGGACGACGTCCTCCACCAGGTCGACCGCGCGGCCGGAGGCGGTGTAGTCGGCGTACGTGATCCGGCGCGGCCCGTACGGCCCGACGGTCACCTCGTCGCCGCCGACCACCCCGCGCCGGATCCGCTCCAGCAGCGGCGAGGTCTGCTCGGCGTCCGGCCCGGTCATGGACCACCCCCTGCCCGCAGGGTCCCGCCCGTGCGGGCCCGCCGGCCAGACCCGGACCACCCGGATCGGGGCCGGTGGGTACTCAGGAACCGGCTGCCCCGCCGGGCGGTACCGGCTGAGCCAGCAGGCCGGCCCGGTCCCGGGCCGCCGCCACGACCGCCTGCCCCAGGCTGATCCCCCCGTCGTTCGGCGGCACCCGGGAGTGCACCAGCACCTCGTGGCCCCGCGCGGTCAGCCCGTCCACCAGCCGCTGGTGCAGCACCGCGTTCTGCAGGACGCCGCCGGACAGCGCCACTGTGGACAGTCCACAGTCGGCCCGGGCGGCCTCGACCAGCTCCACCAGCGCGGCCGCCAGCCCGGTGTGGAAGCGGGCGGCGACCACACCGGCCGGCGCGCCGGCCAGCACGTCGGCCGCGGCCGCGCGGACCAGGTCGACGCCGTGCAGCACGCCGCCGGCGACCCGGGCCGGGTAGCCGCCGGTCTCGTCCCGGTCCACCCGCTGCTCCAGCTCGATCGCCGCCTGGCCCTCGTAGCCGGCCACGTCCCGGACCCCGGCCACGGCGGCGACCGCGTCGAAGAGCCGGCCCGCGCTGGAGGTGAGCACCGCCGTCCGCTCCAGCGCCACCACCGCGTCCCACCGGTCGGCGTGCCGGCGCGCCACCGGGTGCCCGTCCCCCGGTCCGAGATAGGCCGCGGCCATCCGCCAGGGCTGCCGGATCGCGGCCGCCCCGCCCGGCAACCCGACCGGCGCCAGCTGCCCGACCCGGCGGTAGCCGGCCAGGTCGGCGACCAGCAGCTCACCGCCCCACAGCGTGCCGTCCGGGCCGTAGCCGGTGCCGTCCAGCGCCAGCCCGAGCACCGGCCCGGGATGGCCGTTGTCGGCCAGGCAGGACGCGATGTGCGCGTGGTGGTGCTGCACGCCGGTCAGCTCGACGGAGCCGAGCTGCTCGGCCGCCAACTGCTCGGCGTACGCGGTCGACAGGTAGTCCGGGTGCAGGTCGTGCGCGACGACCTCGGGCCGCACCGCGAACAGCCGCCGGTAGTGCTCGATCCCGGTCACGTACGACTGGTGGGTCTCCCAGTTCTCCAGGTCGCCGATGTGGTGGGAGAGCACCGCGTGCCGGTCCCGCAGCAGGCAGAAGGTGCTCTTCAGCTCCGCGCCGCAGCCGAGCACCGGCCGGCGTGCGGACCACGGCACACCCACCGGCTCCGGGGCATACCCGCGGGACCGGCGGACCGGCACCGGACGGCCGCGCACCACCCGGACCACCGAGTCGTCGACCCGGGTGGCGATCGGCCGGTCGTGCCGCAGGATCGCGTCGGCCAAGCCTCCAGCGCCGGTCAGCCGGGTCGCGGCGTCGGAGTCCTCGTACGCGATCGGCTCGTCGGACAGGTTGCCGCTGGTGAGCACGAAGGGCCGACCCACCGCGGCGGCGAGCAGGTGGTGCAGCGGCGTGTACGGCAGCATGACGCCCACCAGCGAACTGCCCGGCGCCACCGAGGGCGCGAGCGGGGCGTCGGGCCGGCGGTCGAGCAGCACGATCGGTCGGCGGCGGCCGGCGAGCAGGTCGGCCTCGGCGGTGTCGACGCGGCCGAGCGCGGAGGCGGCCGCCAGGTCCGCCGCCATCACCGCGAACGGCCGCTCCTCGCGGTGCTTGCGGCTCCGCAGCGCCGTCACCGCCGGCTCGGACGCCGCGTCCACCGCGAGGTGGTAGCCGCCGAGGCCCTTCACGGCGAGCACCGCGCCGGCGCGCAGCAGATCAGCCGCGGCCAGCAGCGGGTCGCCGGGCCGCGGGGCGCCGGTCGGGTCCACAAGGGACAACCTCGGGCCGCAGGCGGGGCAGCACACCGGCTGCGCGTGAAACCTGCGATCGCGGGGATCGGCGTACTCACGGGCGCAGTCCGCGCACATCGCGAACCCGGCCATCGTCGTGAGTGGACGGTCGTACGGGATGCCGGTGACCACGGTGAAACGCGGGCCGCAGTTGGTGCAGTTGACGAACGGGTAGCGGTACCGCCGGTCGGCCGGGTCCGCCAGCTCCGCCAGGCAGTCGGAGCAGGTCGCGGCGTCGGCGGACACCGGCGACACCCGGCGCCCGTCCGGCGCGCTCGGCACGATGACGAAGCCGGCGCGGCCGGTGGGCGGCAGCGGCGCGCTGGACACGTCCTCCACCACGGCGAGCACCGGCGCCCGGTCCCGCAGCCCGGCGACGAACGCCTGGACCGCGGCCGACGGGCCCTCCGCCTCGGCGAAGACGCCGGCCGGGTCGTTGCCGACGAAGCCGGCGACGCCGAGCTCCACGGCCAGCGCGTGCGCGAACGGCCGGTAGCCGACGCCCTGGACGATCCCCCGCACCCGCACCCGCACCCGGACCGGCGCCGACGTCACAAGCAAGACTGGGTCAGCTCCCAGAGCACGTGGTAGGTCGTCGTCTGGGCCTCCTGGATGCGGTGCACCGACGCGG
>CAWATS010000005.1:0-233845 GCA_963785005.1 uncultured Actinomycetota bacterium | reverse complement strand
AGCGTTGGCGGTGCAGGTGGGCGAGCACACCGCGATTTTGTACTACTCAAGCCGCCGCCATGCGGGCGAAAACCTGCAGGGGCTTTTGGACAAGCGCGAGGCGGGCTTGGCAAAACCGCTGGCGATGTCCGACGCGCTGTCGAGTAACGAGGTGGCCGATGAGTCGCTGCTGATTCGCTGTCACTGCCTGGCACACGGCCGCCGCAAGTTCAGCGACCTGGAGGACGTGTTTCCACACGAATGCCAGGTGGTGCTTGACGTGATCCGCCAGGTGTTCGACCACGACGAGCAGGCGCGCCAGGCTCAGCTGAGCCCCGAGGCGCGTCTGGCGTACCACCAAGCGCACAGCCAGCCGCTGATGGACGAACTCAAAGGGTGGCTCGACAAGCAGATCGCTGACCACCTGGTGGAACCCAACAGCTCACTGGGGAAAGCCATCGGCTACATGCGGACGCATTGGCAGACACTCACGCGATTTTTGACTGTAAAAGGTGCGCCAATGGAGAACAATGTAGCCGAGCGGGTTTTGAAGCTATTCATCCGGCAACGCAAAAACTCGCTGTTTTACAAGACCCCGCATAGCGCCTACATCGCCAGTGTACTCACCAGCCTGATTGCCACGTGCATTTACGGGGGTGTCAATGCGGTAGAATACCTGGTGGCGCTGCAAGAGCATCGGCGTGAGGTGTTTTCGGACCCTGCGGCATGGCTGCCGTGGGCCTATGCCGCAAGCCGCGCCTCGCCTTAGGCCACCCGTCGCCAGTCCTTTGCCATCTGGGCGCGCTCGGGGTTGCCATTCCACGTCAAAATAAGCAGCGCGCGCGCCGACAGGGGCACGCGTGCGTCCGCGCTGTTTGGCCACCACGAAAAGCGCCCCTGTGAGAGTCGCTTCATACAGAGCCAATAACCCTGGCCGTCGTAGAGCAAGAGTTTGAGCGAGGTTCCCGAACGGTTGCGAAAGACGTAGACAGCGCCCTCAAGGGGGTTGTCGCCCAGGCGCTGTCGGCATACGGCGGCGAGTCCATCGATACCCTTGCGAAAATCGACGGGTTCGGTAGCCAAAAAGATGCGGCTTTGCGGACTGAGCTGCAGCATCACGACACCTCCAAAAAGGTCCGCACCAACGCCGTCACAGCCGAGGTGGCCTCAGAACAGCGCAAGCGCAGACGCGTTCCATCGGGACGTTCAAGCTCCATCTCCATGGCCTGTGTCGCTGAGGACCCGGCAGGCGTAGGCGGCACTTCGACAAAGCGTGGGGCTGTGGCCGGCTTCGAGTCGTGTGACATGGCCATGTGCTTTTTCAGGTCACTGGGCGCTACCCGCACGTGCTGGGCCACCCGGCTGTAGGGCAGTACCCGGGCGAGCGCGGCGGCTTGCTTCCAGAGGCGTTTGGGAATGCGTTCAGAAGGATGCGAGCGCGTCTGACGCCAGTGCTCAAACTGGCCTGCCAATTGGTCGAGTTGGTGATCGGTGTGCAACGGGGTTTCGATCTTCATCATGGACCTCCATATCCTCGGGTTCCTTTAAGGATGACTGTAGGCCATGGAAAATCGAGTTTCACGCTGGCTCGTCGGAAGCACACATCCCAACTCCGACTTGCGCACTGCGAAAACGCGTCCTGCACTGATTATCCAAGCCGACAACTGACAAACCGGATTGTCCCAAGTCATCGTCGCGATGATCACCAGTCGCCTGTTTCGTGCTAACCATCTGAGCCGTATAGTGGTCGAGGTATCGACGCCAATCGGGCAACGGTCTGGGCTCCTGACCGACTCGGTGGTCATGACCGATAATCTCGCGACCGTGGCGGAGGTTGCGATTGACCGGGTAATCGGCACCTTACCAATGACGGACGTCGATATTGCTTTACGGCATACATTACAGCTATAGACAGACTCCAGTGGCGGTGCGGGCCGAACACATGCCCTGAGGGGGGCTGTCACGGTGTTTTTCCGGTGGTTCAGGAGCACTCTGCACGGTTGTGCAGGAGTGCCGAGCCGCGGTGGTGGAACGCTTGGAGATAGAGAGACTCCTCAGACGGGGTGCGGTCCTGCCAACACCGAGAGAGGATGTGGAGCCATTTGACCGCCAAGGCCCGTACGGCCGCATGCTGGGCTGTGCCCTGGTCACGTTGCTGCTGGGCCCAGCAGGCATGCCGGCGTGATGCCGCCGCCCACTCCACACACGGGTGGCGGCGGCACTTTGGACACTGGAGGCGCCAGTGGACCCAAGACTTCTTCCCGCTGCGTTCGGTGTCCGGGGCAATCCCGGCCTATGTTTGTAGTGCGGCAGCGGTGGCAGAGCGTGCGCGTTGTTCACCACAGGCGACGAGCAGGCGGGAGGCGAAATCGGCGATGACCTGTAAGGTGACACGGAGCTGTGCGACGAGGGCCTGGACTAAAAGGGCATTGGACGCGATGATCCCGTCATCGCTGGTGAGGGGAATGGCAGATTTGATGGCCTCGATACGCTGGGAGATGACCTCTGCAGAGTGCACATGATGGTCGCGGAGGAAGGTTGCCAGGGTGGTACGGCGGGCGAGTTGCACCGCCTTGAGAGTGGCCAGCGACTCAGGAAGTCGCAAAAGATAAGGGTATCTTTGTCCTGAAACCATTGCAGCACGTGCGGGAAATAGTTCTTGAGGGTACTGGTCAGGCGATTGGTGCGTCGGACTGTGTCACCGATAACAATCTTGATCCCAGAATGGGATCGACGTATAATCCCTCCTATGCGCGTGATAGCGAAACGGACATTACGACAGTTTTGGGAATCTGCGCCTCAGTATGCCGATGCCAAAGGACCACTGGCTGCCTGGTATGCGGAAGCCCAGAAAGCGCAGTGGCACACCCCGCAAGACATCAAGGCCCAGTTTCGGCATGCGAGCATTCTGAAAAACCAACGGGTTGTCTTTAACATTGGTGGGAACAAGTACCGGTTAATTGTTGCGGTGGACTATCGGCGACAGGTATTGTTCATCAGATTTATCGTGACCCATGCGCAGTACGACACAATTGATGCCGAGGTGGTGTAATGGAGATTCGCCCCATTAAAACAGACGCGGATTATGAGCGGACGCTCGCGGACATTGAGCAGCTCTGGGGGGCCGCAGAAAACACCCCGGAAGGCGATACGCTCGATATTTTGCTGACATTAGTCGAGGCCTATGAAAAAGATCACTATCCCATTGATCCGCCAGACCCGATTGAGGCCATTAAGTTTCGGATGGAACAAATGGAGTTAAGCCGGAAAGATTTAGAGCCGTATATTGGGACGCGTGGGCGGGTGGCCGAAGTGCTGAATCGTCAGCGCAAGCTCTCGTTAACCATGATTCGACGGTTGCATACCCATTTACACATTCCCTTGGAGAGTCTGATTGGTCTCTCCGAGTCATGATCTCACCAGAGGGCTGTATCAGGAAAACGAGGGAGTTCTAGGCCCTGCCCTGTCCCGCACCGAACAAGTCACTGGAGCGGACGGGCCACACGACAGGCTTTTTTCATGAGTGAGTGTCTGTGGGGTGTGGCCCGCCGCTCAGCTCCAGCGTTCGGCGTCTGAAGCAGGCATGACCCATGCGTGCTCTGAGTTCACGACCTACAAGGGACCGAGGTGAGGAGACCACTGTGAGGCGCACCATCCTCGGGTTCATCATCACCTGCGTTCTCGGATGCCTCGGCGTGGTGCCGTGCGCACCCGAGGCGCAGCCGCCAACGCCCGTGCACCGGATCGGTGCGCTTTCGGGTCTTGGTACGACCCCAGGACGAGGCCCCTTTGTGGAGGCGTTCCTGGAGGGAATGTGCGCGCTCGGCTATGTCGAAGGCCAGCACTCTGTTGTGGTTTAATAGAAATGGACACCCAGAAAAGAGTGGTAAGATAGCCAGAGGAGGTGTCCGATGATGGCAGAGAAACGCAAAACCTTTACCCCAGAATGTAAGCGTGCGGCGATCCGCTTGGTGACCGAACACCACTACGGTCTAACGGAAGCGGCCCGGCATTTCGGCAGCAATACCCAGATGCTGCGGCGCTGGAAACGCGAGCTGGCAGAGCAGGAAAATGGCGCCGTTCCGGGTAAAGGACGGCTCTTGCCTGCACAGGAAGCACGCCACCGCCTGCGGGCCGAAAATAAGCGTCTTCGCATGGAGCATGAGATTTGAAAAAAGCGACGGCCTGCTTTGCCACAGAATCGAGTGGCAATCCGCTTTCATTGCTGACCACCAGCGGACCTGGCCGGTAGGGGGGCTTGGTGACGTGTGGAGGGGTAGTCGCAGCGGATTTTATGACGACCAAAGGCGGCAGGCGGCGCCCGCGCTGCTTGCGCAGATCACGGTGAGAGCCGAAAAGACCCCGCACCGTTATGGGAGTCGTCGCCTGGCCAAGCCACTCCAGGGAGCGGGGGATCAAGTAGGTCGCTTCAAGGGGCGTCGTTTGATGAAGCTGGCCGGGATAGCGGTCCTGGGCCGCCGTCGGCGGCGTCCTACCACCACCGAGAGTCGGCATAGTTCTGGGGTGGCGCCGAATCTGCTCGAGCGCCACTTCGATGTGCTGGCGCCGAAGGTGGGGTGGGGCTAGCACGGATATCGGGACCGAAGCAGGCTGGTTGTGCCCCGCAGTGCTTGTGGACCTGTATGCACGTACGGGAGGGGGCTGGGCCAGGCGTGCTCATAGGGAGACAGGCGGTCCTCTCCTGGAATCCAGGGCACTATGCCAGTAGAATGTCTCAGACAGGACCCTCACTTTCTGGGAGAAGACCGATGACTCTCACGCTCTATCTACCGCCAAAATTAGAACAACGCCTGACACAAGAGGCCAAGCGCCACGGACTCCCTCTTGACACGTACACCTTGTACCTGCTAGACAAGTCTCTGCCGCCCAAGGATCGTCGCACGGAACTCGTGACACTCCTTCAGTCGTGGATGGATGAAGGAGATCCTGAAGAACAGCGGGAGACTGGGGAGTACCTGATCCGCGCCCTTGATGAGGATCGTCTCGCTGATCGGCCGCTCTTTCCACCAGACTTGAAGGATGTCACCTGGTGAGCCACACCGTGTTGCTTGATGCGGGGCCACTCGGTGGGAGCGCAGCAGTCTGGTCAAGTGCAGTGGCTTAAGGCAGAGACGCACGCTGTGGAGAACGCGGGGACCACTGACACGCGTGTTTTGATTCTCGCATTGAAAAAGTAAAGGAGGGAATGCTATGTACGCATCGCTGACCACCGGCATGTGGGCGCTGGTCTGTGCCAGCCTCCTGACTTTGGGGGCCGCTGCTGGCCAAACCACCGGGGGCGGGGCAGCCCAAAGCCCATGGGGAGCCGCAGATGAAATCGGGCGGCTCAACATGATGACGGAAGCCTCGCAGCTGGCCATTCTGAAACGGATCGCCTCGGGCAAGGTGTACGACCTCAGCGTCGAGTACTTCATCGGCATGCCGAGCTGGTACCTCCTGGGGGACCCGCGGTATCAAATCTGGATGACGCACACGCCGCAGGGGACGGTGGTGGACAATCCGTTGGGGGTCGCGAAAGCCGTGAACGAAAAGGTAAGCTACTCGGGAGACGCCATTTCGATGTATACCCACACTGGGACCCACATCGACACGCTGAATCACTTTGGGTTGCACGGGAAGATCTGGAATGGGTTTACCCCGCAGGAGCATCTTGGCGACCGGGGTTGGACCAAGGCCGGCGCGGAGAAAGTTCCGCCCATTGTGGCCCGCGGGGTGCTCATTGATGTGGCCGCGGCCAAAGGGGTCGCCATGTTGCCCGATTCCTATGGCATTACGCCCCAGGACCTCCAGGACACCCTGGCCAAGCAGGGCACGACCCTCCAGCCGGGGGATGTGGTCCTGATCCGCACCGGGCGGACGCAAGTCTTCTATGATAAGGATGCAAACAAATACCTCTTGAACTCGCCGGGCATTACCCTGGAGGCGGCCAAATGGCTCATTGATGACCGGCAGGCCATGACCCTGGGCGCCGATAACATTGGCCTGGAGGCGATCTCCGCCCTGACGCAGGACAACTGGGTGCCGGTGCACACGTATCTGGAGGCCGAACGAGGCGTGACCATCATCGAGGTGCTGGATTTAGAGGCGCTGTCGCGCGATAAGGTGTATGAGTTCGTCTTCATTGGGGCGCCCCTCAAGCTGCGGGGCGCGACGGGTGCCCCCATGCGCCCGCTGGCCATCCCCGTGCGGTGAAGGTGCCAGAGCTGCTGGACAGAAACCCGGGGCCAGCATACCGCAGTGGTATGCTGAGGGGGAGGCCTCAATCATTATCATCGCACTGGAGCCGATTCAAGCTGCAGGAGAACCGCTGATGAGCAATGAAGTGTGGCAAGAAACCTTTGAGGAACACACAGTCACCTATGTCCTTGAGCAGCACGGGAAGGTGTTCATCATTGAGCATGTCCCTGCGAGAGTGTGCCGAGAAACGGGCGAACGGCTGTTTGCCCCAGAAACGGTTGAACGCTTGCAACACATTGTCTGGGAGCAAAGAACGCCAACCCGCATCGTGGAGACGCCCGTTTTTGAGTTTGTGGCATAGAGTCTGCCCAAGGCCATGGAGATGCAGAGCGGCGGTGGTCCCGTTTCGTCTCCTTGGTCCGCAAGTCGGGCGCGGGAGCGCTTTCCCTCCTCATGACAGGAGAAGTATTATGCACCGACTGACCTCGGCGATGTGCTGGTTGATCCTCGGGACCGGGCTCGGGTTTGCCTTCGCGCAGCCGGCCGAGGACGCCCAGAAGAAACTGCAAGGGACCTGGACGGCCACAAAGGCGGAACGCGACGGCAACGCAGCCGATGACGTGGTCGGACATCGGCTCTCCTTTACCGGCAACCGCTTCCAGATCCAGTCCGAGGACGGCAAGCCCCTCTACGCGGGAATCGTCCGGGTGGACCCGAGCGCGCAGCCGGCGGCCATTGACTTCGAGCATACGGAAGGGGCACTCAAGGGGAAGGCATGGCAGGGGATCTATGCCCTGGCCGGGGATACGCTGACGGTGTGCGACAACGCACCGAACCTGGACAAGGGCCGGCCCGCCGCGTTCGAGGCAACGAGTAGGTCTGGGTATGTCCTCATCACGTTCACGCGCGCAAAGCCCTGAACGGCAATAGCCTGGGAAGAAGACGGGTGCAACGCCGCCGCGTGGCGCACCTGTTCGACGCAGCTGATCGGCTGGCTGCGCTCCCGCTCGTGCCGCTTACCGAAGCCGACGCCCAACAGCCGCTACTCGTGCCTCGCTCTGGCTGTTGGGCGCAGCTCACCGCGAGCGTTCGGCCAACGTTTCCTATAAGGAGAAAAAGATGAGTGAGCGGGTACACGACTATCATGACGGGAATCGCTATTTTCACGACCGATTTGACACCCGACGACTTGCCGACCGCATTGCCGCGTACACCAGCGACCACATTGATCAACCGGCGCAAGAGCTCATTGAGCAGGCGGATATGTTCTTTTTAGCCACCTGCGATCACCGTGGGCTACCCACATGCTCGTATAAAGGAGGCGACCCCGGTTTTGTCCGTGTCGTTGACGCACACTGGCTGGCCTTCCCAAACTATGATGGCAATGGGAAATACCAATCCATGGGCAATGTCTTGAAAAATCCACATATTGGGATGCTCTTCATCGACTTTGAAGGCCAACAACGGCTCCGACTGCAAGGAACCGCCATGATCAGTGAGGACGATGCCCTCCTCACTGCGTATCCCGGAGCGCAATTCATCGTGCGCGTGCAGGTGACGGAAGTCTATTGGAACTGTCCACGGTACATCCACAAATACCAACGTGTCGAGCGGTCGAAGTATGTGCCCAGGGCAGGGAGTGAGCCACCGATACCGGAATGGAAACTGCACGACGAGCTTCGGCCGCTCCTGCCGGCCAACGATCCAGCAAGAACCGGTGACGCTTAGCTGAATCATCGGCACCAAGCCTAACTCATAAGGATTGTGGTGACCCGAAGAGGTCACGGCAATCCTGGATTCGCGGAGGGCAAGCGTTCAGCGGGCTCCCGAGCCGAACAACCGCCTGCAGCGGCTGAGAGCGCAGCGTTAGGCCCAAGTTCCACCGGCGTGGAAAGGAGGTATGCCGCGGCTGAAGCAACGGTGGTCATCCATGTCGCATCACGGTGACACAGAGACCGTTGAACCTCGACAAACCAAGGAGAACCCCATGAAAGTGATCTACAAATGGAGTGTGGCAGTGCTCGTTGGCGCGGTGCTTGGTGCAGTGGCAGTCCAAGGCCTCCGGGCGCAGGCGCACCGCCGGTGTATGTCGTCGCAGAACTCGATGTGACCGATCCCGCCACCTACCAGACCTATGTCGACCGCAATGGGGCCTTGGTCCAGTCGTTCGGGGGCCGCTTCCTCGTGCGCGGCGGCAAAACAGAGGCGATCGCCGGGCCACCTCCCAGGCAGCGCATTGCCATCTACATGTTCGACAGCATGGAGAAGATGCAGGCCTGGCGCGACTCCCCGCAATATAAGGAGTTGATAGCGCTCCGCGATAAATCGTCCAACTTTCGCTCCTTCGCCGTGGAGGGAACCATCCGGGACCGGTTGTAGACCGCAAGCCCCACACCTACGCTGCCGAAGTAGGCCGTGTGGCGCGTGTAGACGACGGCACTGCGATCGGAAGATGTCCGCCAGTTCGAGCCTGGCAATGCTCTCAAGGTCCTTAAAGAGCGACCATGAGGCGATTGATGGCCTCGGTGGCTGCTGACTTACCCGCACGAGCGTTGGACCAACCGCTTGCAGCGGGGATGGTTGACGTGATATTGTAGGGAACCCAAGCCTACGGCAGTGCTACGACGTATGTGCGGAGGTCCGGATGGCCCTCATGACGCTCCAAACCATCTTCCAGGAGGCGTTTCCGGCTTACGAACAGACCTATCCCCTGCCCGCCCACGTCCGGAAAGTGGCGCGCGCCATCATGCAGTGCCAGACGGCGGCGCTGGGTGACCCTGTGCAAGCCTGTCCCGATGGCCATGTAGCGCGTATCTGGTACAACTCCTGCCGGCACTGCTCCTGTTCGCCATGTGCGGATCTCCAGACCGCGCGTTGGCTCGCATTCCAGCAAGCCAGGCTGCTGGCCTGTGATCACTACCGTGGCATCTTCCCCAAAAGGAGACATTCCATCATGTCTGAGGCATTGATTCGGACTGCTACAGCAGCCGATACGGAGCGGTGCTTGGCCGTGCTGACGCTCGCTTTCGGCAGTGATCCGCCTTGCCGTTGGGCCTGGCCGGATCCGCACCAGTACTTGGAGGCGTTCCCGCGCTTTGCTCGAGCCTTCGGCGGTGGCGCCATTGAGCATGGAACTGCACACTATTATGCGGGTTTTTCCGGTGTCGCCTTGTGGCTGCCGCCGGGTGTAGCGCCGGATGAGGCCTCCCTGGTGCGGGTTATCCAGGATACGACAGCCGCTGCACAGCAGGACGCGATGTTCACGATGTTCGAACGCATGGAGGCCTACCACCCTGGCGAACCGCACTGGCATCTCCCGCTCATCGGGGTCGATCCGGCGAGCCAGGGACGGGGCATTGGTGCAGCGCTGCTGTGTCATGTCTTGGAGCAGTGCGATCGCCAACAGGTGTTGGCCTATCTTGAAGCGACCAGCCAGCGGAACGTGCCCTTATACGAGCGGCACGGATTTGAGGCGCTCGGCAGCATCCAAGTGGCGGATGCGCCACCGATTGTCCCGATGGTGCGACAACCACGCTAACGGATGTCACGCCACAGAGAAGACGAGAGGAAAGAAGGCATGGCACACTATCGCAACGCGCTGCCGCAGTTGACTGGCGGTCCGTTCCTGACCGATGGCGGCATCGAAACGACCCTGATCTTCCACGAAGGATTGGAGCTGCCGCACTTCGCCGCCTTCCACCTGTTGCGGTCTCCGGCAGGTGAAGCGGCCCTATACAAGTACTTTCGCACATATGCGGAGATCGCGCAGCGGTTCGGCACTGGCCTCATCCTCGAAAGTGCGACGTGGCGGGCCAACGCAGATTGGGGCACACGCCTTGGCTATACGGCCGAGGCGCTGGCGGAGGCAAACCGCACAGCCATTCACCTCCTCGAAAACGTGCGGAACGCCTACGAAACCGATCGGACGCGGGTGGTCATCAGCGGCTGTGTCGGTCCGCGCGGCGACGGCTACATTCCGGACAGCGCCATGTCAGCGCAGGAAGCCGAGGCCTATCATCGGGAACAAATCGACACATTCGCTGGCTCCGCAGCGGATATGGTGTGCGCCATTACCATAAACTACGTGGAGGAGGCCGTTGGCATTGTGCGAGCTGCCCAGCAGGCGGGCATGCCGGTGGCTATCTCTTTCACCGTCGAGACCGATGGCAGACTCCCGACTGGCCAGCCCCTGCAAGGAGCGATAGAGCAGGTGGACGAGGCGACGTCCGCTTACCCCTGCTACTACATGCTCAACTGCGCCCATCCCACGCATTTCGAGAGGGTGCTGACGGCGGGGGAACCGTGGGTGGAGAGAATCCGCGGGCTGCGGGCGAACGCCTCGCGCATGAGTCACGCCGAGCTGAACGAATCCCCTGAGCTTGATACGGGCAACCCGGCCGAGCTTGGGCTGGAGTATGCCCAGCTCAAGACACGCCTGCGGCAACTGAACGTGATGGGCGGGTGCTGCGGTACAGATCATCGGCACATCGAGCAGATCGCCTCAGCCTGCCTGCCGCTTTTCCGGGATGCGACCTAATATCCGCTTCAGCTTCCGGGCACGGCTCACCGCTAATGCTCGGCATCAGGAGGTGCACATGGCTGAATCACTCCAAGCCTTGCTGTCTGAACTTGAGCGCTTTGGGGAGGCAAACGACAATGCGACCGCAGAGCGTCCCCGTCGCATGCTCAATATTACGCGCGAAACGGGGGAATTTCTGTCGGTGCTGGTGCGGGCCACAGCAGCCCAACGCGTGCTGGAGATCGGGACTTCCAACGGCTACTCCACCCTCTGGCTCGCCAGTGCCGCCCGCGCCACTGGTGGCGCAGTAACCACCGTTGAGCTCGCCGACTACAAGGTCGGCTTGGCCCGACAGAACTTCAGCCGTTCCGGCCTTGCTGCCTACATCACGCTGGTGCAAGACGACGCTGGTCGCGTGCTCGAACGTGCTGTCGACGCAGCCTTTGACCTGGTTTTCCTTGATGCTGAGCGCCCGGAGTATCCTGGCTGGTGGCCCCACCTGAAGCGCGTACTTCGGACTGGCGGGTTGCTGATTGTCGATAACGCCACTTCGCACCCAGAGCAGATGGCTCCGTTCGTCGCTCTCGTCAAAAACGACGCTGATTTCACCACGAGTCTCGTCCCCGTGGGAAATGGAGAGTTTCTCGCCGTCAAGGCAGCGCGCTGAGCCGACTACTCGGCTCAGCGGTCGAGGAGTTGTCCAGAAATAGTCATGCACCGTCATGGTCTCAAGAAAGGTTGAGCCATGGAGAATGTTCTCATTCGAGAATGTACTCATAAGGATATAGAGGCCGTTCTACAACTGGATATACAGTGGGAACAGGAAAATATTGCCCACGACTTTATTTCTATAAGTCGGGAAGAATTCATTGCCAACCTGGAGCACTTCCACACATACTTCCTGGTTGCCGAAAGTGACGGAGATATTGTTGGATATGTCAATGGGTCTGTTCACTTTGAGAAGAGAGTGCCAGTCATCCCTGCGCAGGAGCCATATTTAGAGATCGATAACATCTACGTGAAACCGGACTTCAGACACAGACACATTGGTGGAAAGCTGCTGGAAAAACTGTTAGAAGTTGCAAAATACAATGGTATTCAGAGGGTGTTAGTCTCTACAGTCAGCAAGGATATGGGGAAGATCCTCAACTTTTACCGACGGTACGGTTTCACCACGTGGCATGTGCAACTGTTTAAGTGAATGAGTGTCAGGCGCTTCGCAGGGGGCCAGCCGCCAGTCGTCCCGGCGTATGCCTGTGAAAAGATGCGGTGCAACGCCCAGAAGGAGCAGCTCTCTATGCTAGATGTAACCGTCGATCTGCGGGGAAAAGGCGTGCTGGTCACAGGGGCTGGCGGCAGTATCGGCTCTGGGTGCGCCCTGGCCCTGGCTCGTTGTGGGGCTGCCCTGGGTCTCAATGACGTTGACTCGCACGCGTTAGAGCGTATTATAGAGCGGGTACGAGACCTGGGCGCAACGGCGATACCACTGCCAGGCGATGTCAGCGACTACGCACGTGTGCAACAGATGGCTACCCAGGCTATCAGCGCACTCGGCAATGTCTTTGGCCTGGTCAATATTGCTGGAGCGTCCATGCCCAAGCATATTCTGGATATGACACGCGAAGAATGGGCACGTACCTGGGACGTCAATGTCACCTCGCTCTTTAACTGGGCGCAAGCCATCCTCCCCCACATGCTCGCGTCTGCGCAGGGCGGCCGGATGATTAATATTTCGTCTGTGTCTGGAAAGCAGGGCGGCGATGAAAATGCCGTCAGTCGGGGGGCGTATGCCGCCGCGAAAGCCGGCGTACTTGGTTTTACTCGTGGACTGGCACGCGAAGTAGCCCCTAAGATCACGGTGAATGCTATCTGTCCCGGACTGATTCTGAATCCCCGCACCTCCCGGTTATTGGCTACCAAGCCTGACATGCTCAGCCGTTATCTCATTCCGCGTCCGGGAGAAGGTAACGACATTGCCAAAGCGGTGCTCTATTTCATGGCTGCCGACTGGGTGACGGGAGAAGTAACGGATGTCAACGGCGGCTATTTTATTGATTGATTGCGCAAGGCGCTGCCACAGCGCAGGAGGGATGATATATGCAGCACGCCAACTCGCAACTCCTGGTGATTCAGCATGGCACCCTGATCGATGGCTCCGGTGGGCCACCGATAGCCAACGACGCCCTGGTCATTGACGGCAACCGCATCCGTAGCACCGGGCCGCTGCCGCCGGATATCCGGCTGGAGGACCGGGACGAGGTACACGTCATCAACGCCACCGGGCAATGGATCATGCCCGGCCTCATTGACGGCCACTGCCACCTGTCGTTTGGCTTCCCGCAGCACAGCGGTGTAGCAAGCGCGCGTGGCACCACTAACCCCGGCTTTACGGCCCTGCAGGCGGCGCGCAATGCCCAGCAGGTGCTCTACAGCGGCGTCACGAGCATCGCCGTCCCGGGGGGCACCTGGTTCATCGATGTGGGGCTGCGCGATGCGATCACTGCCGGACTACTTACCGGACCGCGCATTGCCTGTGCCGGTCGCTTTATTGTCACCTACGGTAGCATCCTCGATAACGAGCCCGAGTGGGTAGGGACGCCCGACCACGCTATTGCCGTGCTGGCCAACAGTGTGTCGGAGATGATCGCCGAGGTACGGCGTCATTGCAAGCACGGCGTGGACTTCATCAAGCTAGCAGATAGTACCTGGGGCGATACCCAGACCATTGCCCCCGAGGAGTTAACGGCTGTAGTCCAGGAAGCACATCGGCATCAGACCCCGGTCACCATTCACGCGCGTGGGGCCGGTTCGACACGGGCCGCGGCAGAAGCTGGTGTCGATTGGATCTTGCATGCCGATCTGGCAACGCCAGCAGAACTGGAGGCCGTGGCCGAAGCGGGAGCACGCCTGATGCCCACCATGACGTTCTTGCAGCGCGCCCTGGCGGTCGGTAGCGAGTTCGGGCGCGGCTCACGCGAGATCGACCTGATCAAACGCAACTGGGACAGCGCCGTACGCATGCTCGAGCAGGCGCGCCGGCTGGGCATCACTCTCCTGTGCGGCACGGATTCTGGCAACTCCCCCTTGATGCCATACGGTGCACTGCATGCCCACGAGCCTGAGATTCTCGTGCGCTACGCCGGCTATACCCCCATGGAGGCTATTGTGGCCTGCACACGGGACAACGCCTTTGTTATGGGGCTGGAGGGTGAAGTCGGCGTGCTGGCCGCCGGCAAGCTGGCCGATGTCATTCTACTGACCGCCGATCCGCTGGCTGACATTCGCGTGTTG
The DNA here is from genome assembly GCA_963785005.1 of uncultured Actinomycetota bacterium. GTDB lineage: Bacteria > Actinomycetota > Actinomycetes > Mycobacteriales > CADCTP01 > CADCTP01. The sequence continues at coordinate 219,858 of CAWATS010000005.1, read as the reverse complement.
CAAGGTGGCCAGCACTTGGCCATGGTCATCAAAGACGGCCAGATCGTCACACGGCATGGGCAGGAGACAGAGGAACCTCTGCTCAGCCTCAGCGGAGTAACAGGGGAGCGCCTCGGCGAGGAGCAGCGCTAAATGGCGTGCGCCTCATTAAGTAACGCTCCATACGACAATGTGCCAAGGCACACTCTTGACACTCTGGCTGGTCTCGTCTAGCATGCCGCTCCATGAAACTCGCGGTATAAGGGGGCGGCCTGATGGGTATTTTTGTCTTGCGTCGGCTTGGGCAAACGTTGCTGGTGCTGGGCATCGCTTCGGTCATCATCTTTGTCTTGATGCGCCTGATTCCGGGTGATCCCATCCAGATCATCATGGGTAGTGAATACTCCCCGCAAGCCGAGGCCGAGCTGCGGCAACGGCTTGGTCTTGATCGCCCGATCTTTATGCAGTATCTCCTGTGGATTGGCAACGTCCTGCGCGGGGAATTTGGCTATTCCTATATCAACCACGAACGCGTCAGCGTCCTCCTGTGGGATGCCTTCATTCCCACGCTGTTGCTGGTGATTGGTACGACCATCGTCGGCCTGCTCATCGCCCTGCCCTCGGGCATTATTGCCGCCGTCAAAAAAGATTCGGCCTGGGACTATGGCTCGATGGGCTTTGCCATTCTGGTCTATTCCATGCCGAGCTTCTGGAAAGGCATCATTCTGATCTGGATCTTTGGCGTCTACCTGCGCTGGTTTCCGACCATGGGCTACGTGCATCCCTGGGACAACTTCGGGGAAAGCCTGTGGAAGCTCACCCTGCCGTCACTCACCCTGGGAACATTTTTCTCTGGTCTGGTGGCCCGCATCACGCGTTCCAGCCTGCTTGAAGTCCTCGATCAGGATTACATCAAAGCGGCGCGCGCCAGAGGGGTGCGGCAAATGCTCCTGGTGGCCAAGCACGCCCTGCGTAACGCCTTGATCCCGGTGGTGACGGTGATTGGCTTGCAATTCGGCACGCTCCTGGGAGGTGCCGTGCTCACCGAGACCGTCTTCACCATTCCGGGCATGGGGCGCCTCACCGTCACGGCGATCTTGAACCGCGACTACCAGATCGTCCAGGGGGCAGTGCTCCTCGGCGTTATCTTTGTCGTTGTGGTGAACCTGCTGGTTGATCTCACCTACGCGTTTTTGCATCCGAAGATCCGGGTGCAATGAGGAGCGCCATGCAGACCACGGAATATCTGCGTCTATGGCGGCGCTTCCGCCGGAACAAAGGGGCGGTGTTTGGCCTCGGTGTCTTCCTGGCCATCGTCTTCATGGCGCTCTTTGCCGACCTCATTTCGCCCTACAATCCTCTCATACAAAATTACACGCGCATTATGGAAGGGCCTTCGGTTGATCATTGGCTCGGCACCGACAGTTTTGGGCGTGACATGCTGAGCCGCATCATCCACGGTGCCCGCATCGCCCTCATTGTCGGCATTCTCGCCGTGTTGCTGGCCCTGGTGGTGGGCGTGACACTGGGCCTCATCTCGGGCTATTATGGTGGTTTTATTGACACCGTCATTATGCGGGTGATGGATGGCTTGTTTGCCTTTCCTATTCTCATTCTCGCCATTGCCCTCATGGCGGTGATGGGGTTTGGGGTGCGCAACGTCATTATTGCTGTGGCCGTGGTCTCCATCGCGCCGTTCGCGCGGGTCACACGCGGCGACGTCCTGGCGGTGCGGGAAGAGCCCTACATCGAAGCCGCCCGCCTGGCAGGAATCGGCAATACTGCTATTATCTTTCGTCATGTGCTGCCGAATGTCCTGGCGCCGATCATCGTGCAGGGGGCCTTACGTGTCTCAGCCGCCATCATCACCGAGGCCGGGCTGAGCTTCCTGGGCCTGGGCCCGCAGCCACCCACGCCGGTGTGGGGCTCGATGATTGCTGAGGGCCGCAATTTCATCATTCTAGCGCCGCACATTTCGACGTTTCCGGGCATTGCGTTGATGCTCGCCGTGGTCGGACTCAACCTGTTCGGGGACGGGTTGCGCGATACCCTGGACCCAAAACTCAGACAGTAATGAACGACACCATTCTTGACGTCCGCCATCTCAGTATTGCCTTTCAGCACCCCGAGGGCATTGTGCGCGCCGTCGACGACGTGAGTTTCAGCATCCAGCGCGGCGAAATCGTCGGGCTTGTGGGAGAGTCGGGCGCCGGCAAGACCCTGACCTCGGAAGCCATTCTGCGCCTCATTCGCTGTCCACCGGGGCTGATACGCGGCGAAATCCTCTACGCTGGTCGTGATTTATTACAGCTCGACGAAGCGGAGCTGGCAGACATTCGCGGCAAGAAGATCGCCATGATCTTTCAAAATCCCATTTCTTCCCTCAACCCGGTGTTTCCTGTCGGCGCCCAGCTGCTAGAAGCCATGACCCTGCATCTGCCAGAACGTCGCCGCACCCTGTGGGAGCGGGCCCTCGATATCCTGAGCCGCGTCGGTATTCCGTCGGCAGCACGACGCGCCCAGGATTACCCGCACCAGTTCAGCGGCGGCATGTGCCAGCGGGCCATGATCGGCATGGGCATCGCCTGCACCCCCGACCTGCTCATTGCCGATGAGCCGACGACAGCCCTCGATGTGACGATTCAGGCCCAGATTCTGGTACTGATCCGCCAGCTGGCGACGGAGTTAGGCATGGCCGTGCTGCTCGTGTCGCACGATCTCGGCATCATCTCGCAGATGTGTCATCGCGTCATCGTGATGTACGCTGGGAAAATCGTCGAGGCGGCCCCCATGGTGCAGATCTTTCACGCCCCGGCGCATCCCTACACGCGTGGTCTGATGGCCTGTATCCCACAGCTGGAAGAGGCCCCAACCCGCCTCGGCTCCATCGCCGGGGTCATGCCCGGATTGCGCGATATTCCCCCGGGCTGCAGCTTTCATCCGCGCTGTCCGATTGCCGAGGCGCGCTGTGCCGTGGAGACACCGGGCCTGCGCCCGCTGAGCAGTACGCATAGCGCCGCCTGTCATCTGGCCAGGGACGAGGAGAGTGCATTAGAATTGAATTGAGAATTCTGCCTTCGCCATTCCCACTTTACCTGGCAAGGGCAAGCATGGCATGATAAAGGCTGTGTATTGAGGCACCCCGCCCCACTGGTGGGGTCATGAGCCGTATGCAGTACCTGGCCGGGGAACGAGGCCGCAATGGCGACGTATCTGCTTGAAGTGCAAGACCTTACCAAACACTATGTGTTAGACGGCGGGGTCTGGCGCCGTCTGCTGTCCAGACGGCAGCAGCGCGTGTTGCGTGCCGTGGATGGGGTGAGTTTCACCCTGGCGCCCACGGAAACCCTCGGACTCGTTGGCGAAAGTGGTTGTGGCAAGACCACCACGGGACGCTTGATTTTGCGCGCCATCGATGCCACCTCAGGGCAACTGCGCTTCAATGGACACGACATTACGTCACTGCAAGGCAAGGCCCTGCAACCATTTCGTCGGCAGGCGCAGATCGTCTTCCAGGACCCCTATGCCTCGTTGAATCCGCGCTTGATGGTACAGCAGATCGTCGGTGAACCCATGCTCGTGCACGGCCTGGCAACGAAGGAGACGCTGTCCGAGGCGGTGCACAAGGTCCTGGAGATGGTCGGGCTGAGCCGGGAACATGCGGCACGCTATCCGCACGAACTCAGCGGTGGCCAACGCCAACGTGTGGGCATTGCACGTGCCTTAGGCGTGCAGCCGCAACTGATCGTCGCCGATGAGGCGGTGTCGGCGCTCGATGTCTCGGTGCGGGCGCAAATTCTCAACCTGCTCGTCGAGCTGCGGGAACGTCTCGGTCTGGCCTATCTCTTCATCTCGCATGACCTGGGGGTGGTGCGTTTCATCAGTCATCGTGTCGCCGTCATGTACCTGGGCAAACTGGTCGAAATCGGCCCGGCAGCCACGCTGTTTACGACCCCTTTGCACCCCTACACGCAGGCGCTTCTGGCCGCCGTGCCCAGAATTGGCGATGGCAGCACCTCGATGTTTGATCAGACGGAACGCCTCCTGACGGGGGAGCTGCCGAACCCCATCGACGTACCGCCCGGGTGTCGGTTTTACACCCGTTGTCCCCACCGTATGCCCCGCTGCAGTGAGGCAGCACCAGCACTACAAGCAGTAGAGACAGGGCATGCAGTGGCGTGTTATCTGTATGACTAGGGAGGACAGAAGCATGCGCAAGAGCCGTGATGGATTTGCCGTCGTCAATGCTCAGCTGCAGATGGAAACAACGCGGCGCTCAGTGCTCAAAGCCCTGGGGATGTCTGCCGCCGGTCTGGCGGCCTGGCACGCCGCACCGCTGCAGTACCGTACCACTGGCCCTGGCCCAACAAGCCAAACGCGGCGGGATGATCAAGATCGGCAGCTTCACGAATATTGACACCCTCGATCCGCACAACACCACGAGCATTGTGGCCACGGCCATCCACAACAACATCTACAATGGCATCCTCAAGATCACCTACGACGGGCAGGAGGTGAAGTTCGTGCCGGATCTGGCTCAGGAGTGGGAAATCTCTGGGGATCGGGTGCACGTCTTTCGCTTCCGCAAGGGCGTCACCTTCCATAATGGCGACCCCTTCACTGCCAAGGACGTGCAGTGGAACCTCGAACGGGTGAAGGATGTGAAACAATCCCCCATCCACGCCTGGAAGTTAAAACTGCTCGAAAAGATCGAGGTGCTCGATGACCATACCGTGCGCCTGACCTTCGAGAAGCCCTACCCGTTCCTGCGCGTGGCCTTTACTGGCTCAACAGGTCGAGCCGGTACCATCGTCAGCGCGCAGTGCCGTAGAGAAATGGGGCAAAGAGTACGGCCGTCATCCGGTCGGCACCGGGCCATTCAAGTTCGTCGAATGGAAGGAAGCCGACTTTATTTTGCTGGAACGTAACCCGCAGTACTTCGAGATGGGAGCGGATGGCAAGCCCCTGCCCTATCTCGACAAGATGCATATCAAGATCATCATCGAGCCGTCGACCCTGGTGGCCGCCGTCCAGGCGGGTGAGGTCGATGGCATCAACAACGCCGCGCCGCAATTCGTGCCCGTGTTGCGCAAGCACCCCAACTTACAGGTGTACACGCTGGTGGGTGGCAACTGGCGCAACATCGCCTTCAACTGTGCCAAAGAACCGTTTAACGACATGAATCTCCGCAAGGCTGTCGCCTATGGCATCAACCGGGAGGAGATTGTCACCCAGGTGCAATTCGGCGAAGGCATCGTGGCGTATGGGCCGATCTCCCCACCCATGACGGGCTTCTACAACCCCGAGTTTGGCAAGAAGAAGGAAGGGCAGTACTACGACTTCGCACTGGCGAAGGATTTCCTCAAAAAATCCCGCTATCCGAACGGCGCTGAAGTGCTCCTGCTCAGCACTAATTCCGGCGTATGCCCGCGCCAGGCGGAGGTCGTTCAGGCACAGCTGGCGAAACTCGGGATCAAGGTCAACATCAGCCTCAATGACTTTCCGACCTTCCGCAAACGCTGGTTGGAAGAGCGGCAATGGGATATCGTGCAGGTCCAGTGGGACGCCGACCTCGACCCCGACGAAACCCTATACCCCGAGCTGCACTCCACGGAGACCTGGAACGCCGGGCGCTGGAACAGCCCGGAGTTCGATCGTCTGGTCGAGCTGGCCCAGGTCGAAGCAGATCAGAAGAAACGCAAACAGTACTACGACGACGCGGTGAAAGTCCTCGTCGAAGAGGCCCCAAGCGCCGTGATTCTGCACGAGAATGAGCAAAAAATCTTCGCCAAGTACGTGAAGGGCTTCCAGCCAATTCCGGTGAATGCTATCAACATGCACAGCGTCTGGCTGGAGAAAGCCTAAAAGAGGATGGTCGGGTATGGTGAAGGAGTCACCGGTATGGTGCACAACGACCAGATTCAGCGCTTTCCCTGGGGCACAGCGGAGGACGCACAGGTCCTCATTGTGCATTTTGGTTCCAAGTCGACGCCGATGATTGCCCAGCAGTTGCGGCAGATTGGTCTGCAGAGTCGCGTCATCCACGCTGCCGAAGTGTCGGCCGTGGTGCGGAGCGGCTATCGGCCGAAGCTGGTCATTCTCTCAGGCGGCGATGACAGCGTCTATAATCCGACTGCCCCGACGATTGCCGACGGGGATCTGGCGGTGTTTACGGAGCGCAGTACTCTGCTGGGCATCTGTTACGGCGCGCAGCTCCTGGCGGTGAAACTGGGCGGCACAGTGGGGCGCGCTGCAACGCCGGAAAATGGCGCAGTCCAGGTGCACGCGGCTACCCCCTTTGGGAACTATCAGGGCGGCACGGCGGTGATGAACCACAACGATGAGATCGTCACCCTGCCACCTGGCTGGCACGTCGTCGCCAGTACGGCCCATTGTCGTCATGCCCTCGTCGGCGCGGACAATGTGTATGCCGTGCAGTTCCATCCCGAAGTCGATCATACCGAGCACGGCGAGGCGCTGCTCGCCCATATGGCCTTTGATCTGGCAGGATGCACGCCTGACTACACCTACGATCTCAAGACCTATGTGTCGCGCTGTGTTGCCTGGTTGCAGCACGTCGTGCCTGCTGGCCACGTAGAGCTAGGCCTATCAGGTGGGGTAGATTCGGCGGTGGCGTTTAAACTGGCCCAGCTGGCCTATGGGTCGCGTTTGCATGCCATGTACGTCGATACTGGCTTCATGCGCGATGGCGAGTTACAGGAAGTACGCCAGTGGTTCGGTATTGAGGGCGTGTCCTACATTGATGCGGGGGACATGTTTATTGAGCACGTCGAGGCTGTGCCCTATACCGGCCCGCATCCCCAGGGCGAAGCCCACTATTACGACCAGGTGCGCCGTACGGTTGGGGCGTGTTTTATCGACGTCTTCGTGCGTCACGCCCGCCAACAGGGCCGCACGCCGGTGGCGCTGGTGCAAGGCACCAATTACGCCGACATTATTGAGTCCATCACCAACCTGAAGGCGCATCATAACGTGGGCGGCTTACCGGCCAAACTGGACGTGCTGGTCGTTGAGCCGCTCGCCGGGCTGTTCAAGTTTGAGATACGTCAGCTCGCCGCCTTTCTTGGCCTGCCCCAGGAAGTCGTGTACCGTCAGCCCTCCCCTGGACCAGGCCTGGCTATCCGCATGTGGGGCCCAGTGACACGCCCCAAAACGCGAGCGCTGCGGCAAGCCACACGCATCCTCGAAGAGCTCATCCGGCAGCACTATCCAGACCCACGCCAGCGCCCCTCACAATACTATGTCGCGTTCGCCCCACTGGCCTCCTGCGGGCTGATGGGAGACGACCGGGTCTATGGCTATGCCTGGATCGTGCGCGGTGTGGTGACACGCGAGCGCGAGAGCTATGTCACGGTCGGTGCCTTTGCATTTTCTGAGGCCTTTTTGCGTGACGCTGCCATGCGTCTGACCAACGAGATCACCATGGACGACGGGACTCGTTTTGTGCGCGTGTTCGTTGAAGTCACGGGAAAACCACCCTCAACCACCGAACCGCATTAGCCATAATCGCCACAGAGTCTCAGATACCAGGCCATGACAGACACAGGTGTGTCAGATCTGACGCAGGCAGGCGGGTTTTCCTGCGCCTCTCAGGGCTGTGCATATCGCCTCACCGCCGTCTCAAAATACGTAGAACATGTAACATTTACAATTACTTGCATTTTTGCTGAAGGGTGTATAAAACATTTTCTGACCGGTCATTTTCGCCTGGCACACTGATTGCAGATTCTTCCACGGCCATAGGAGTGGTCGAATGATTTCGACTCCATCTCCTCTCTCTCCCACTATGTCCTGGGGTTGGGAAGGGGCTCCTTGGCCCCAGGGCATGGTGGTCCCCGTGCGAATATGTGCAAGAAATGCACTGGAGAGCTTCATGAATCCATCCATACGTGAACGCCGACAAGACACCGACCGTCGCCGCGCCCCGACCTCGCTCATGGGGACCCTGCGGGTCTATGGACGCCGCGGCAGCGGACGCCGGGCTGGAGAGGGCGGCACCTATGTCGATCGCCTGTCGCCGCGCGTGGTCACCTTAGTGCTCTTCGTGGTGTGCTGTTCGGCGCTTGATGCGTTGCTGACGCTCATGCACATCCAACAAGGGGGCTATGAGGCCAATCCCGTCATGGCGATGGCGATGAACCAAGGCACGAGCTCTTTCATTGCAGCAAAAATGGCTCTGACCGGTCTGGGGGCAATACTCCTCGCTATACATCAGAATTTCTGGCTCGGTATCCATGGGCTGTATGCCCTGGCGCTGATCTACGCGGGCCTCCTGGTCTATCATCTCATCATCTATTCATCTGGAACCTGACCAGTTCCATATTCTTGGCCATCCCGCGTAGCATCTGGAGGGCGACCCAAACGGGTCGCCCTTTTCTTCGTACAGCTCCACACCATCAAGTGTCCATAATGCCCGGCGCCATACCAGAGGGCCAGGACAGTAACATGGACACCCATGAGCCGTGCGCAGCACTTAGGCGTGCCGCACTGGCAAACGCACCGTGGCCGTCCCTGGGCAGGTGTTATCACCCTGTTGATTTTCCACCCAAATATCCAGATCAACGAGGTGGTCGTCGTGCTCGACATACTTCCGCGTAATCAGCCCGCGTGCCGTCAACACATCATGGCGCAGATTCAGGGCACGATACTGACAGCCGACCCGGGTAATATCGCCCGCCTCGCCGACCCAGCTACGCAGCATATTGTGCAGATATGCCAGGCGCAGATTGCCCATGCCGAAGACATCGGGCTGGCCGATCGATCTGGCGTAGTCGGCATCCATGTGGATATAGACAAACTCATCGTTCACTGCCGCATAGCGATTCCAATGCATGAGATCCGTCTGTCGCACGAACGGCGGAATCTCCTGTCCCTCTTCCACGTCATCCCAGTACACCAGGGTCTCTGCCACCGCTCTGCCTCCTCTGGCGCTGCAGTCTCAATAGCGAATGCTCGTCTTGTGTTCGACTTTCACCCGCTCTCCACGTTGATTCGTCCAGGCGATCTCACTGATCAAAAACATCATGACCCCCAGGCGACCAGTCTTTTCGTACGCCTCGACCAGCTTTGTCCCGGAGCGAATCACATCCCCTGGCCGTATAGGGGTATAGTAACGGATATCGCTGCCACCATTCAGCACCCGTTGCCCAGGCTCTTTGCCGATCGGGCCACCGAGACGCGTGGCTTCCCGGCGTTCGATGGGCCAGGCAAAGGGATTGAACTCATGTGGGGCAACAATACTGCCCCAGCGGCTGTTTCTGGCATAATCGGCATCCCAGAATTGCCGCGGTGGGGTATCTGGCCAATACACGGCAATAGCCCATTTGCGGATATCGCTCTCGCTCACCGGCGGTGAGAGCATGACATCCCGCTCCACCTGGAGCATTTTGCGAATGTCTTCCGTAATATATGTGGTGCTCATTCTTTTGACTCCTATGCACAGTGCACCAGCACGTTTCGGCTCTCATCTGTAAGACAGTCCACCACAACACCTCGTACCAGACGCTGCAATGGCCTACGCCTCCTCCGCACTCAATGTCGCCACCACGGGAATATGATCCGATGGCTGGGGTAAGCGGCGCAGCTGCCGCTCCAGGGTGACCGCGGTACAGCGTGCTGCCACCGGTGGCGTCACCAGGATATGGTCTATGCGGAACCCCAGGTCGCGCCGAAACGCCGCCGCACGGTAATCCCACCAGCTGTACAAGGCCGCCTTCCTGATGATGCAAGCGCAGGGTGTCGCGCAGGCCCCATGCCAGCAGACGCGCAAAGGCGGCGCGCTCCGCAGGGTGGAACAGAATTTCCCCGTCGACTTTCTCGGCGTCGTAGACATCGCGCGGCTCTGGCGCCACATTGAAATCCCCGCAGAGCACCAGGGCCGCGTCCGTTGTATAGGTGGTGGCCAGATAGGTGCGCAGGCGCTCCAGCCAGGCCAGCTTGTAGTAGAACTTGGGCGAGTCGACTGCCTGGCCGTTGGGGACATAGACGTTGATCACCCGCAGACCTCCCACCGTCGCGGCAATGAAGCGTTTTTCATCCTCTCCCGGTGCCTCTGGCAGGGCCCGCACCACATCCGTGAGCGGTAAGCGCGATAGAATGGCCACGCCGTTATACGTCTTCTGACCGGTAAACACCGCCTGATAGCCTGCCGCCGCCAGTGGCTCGACTGGAAACACCTCGTCCGTGGCCTTGGTCTCTTGCAGACACACCACGTCAGGCCCATCGTGGATGAGCCAGTCGACGACGATCTCCAGGCGGACGCGCAGGGAGTTCACGTTCCAGGTCGCAATACGCATGGGGTCTCCAAATAAAGTGTCTGACTTCGTTGACATGCCTATGTTTGGTGATGCGCTTGAGTATACCATCCCAGGCGCATACTGCTGTGCTTCTGCCGCTCGGAGGGGAGGCAACGCGCCTGCCACAGAGAAAGTCATACAGCTCTGACGAGCCCGTCACGCCTCCTATATCTTGACTTTTTTACGATGTTCTTTCTACACTCCCTTTGACATGCGGGTAACATGACGGCATTCCCATCAAAGGACGCGGCACCATGACTCAGTGGCAGGAACTGGCGACGACCTCCCATTATCAGACTGCTGTTGCCGTCCGAGAGGCCCTGCGGAGCGGCAAGGTGCAGGAGGCAGCTCAGGGCATAGAGGAGCTGATTGACGCCTTGTCCCGCTCAGAACGCCGTGCTCTAGAAAGCTATCTGGTTCGGCTCATGCAGCACATCATCACATGGCAATGCCAGCCGACCAACCGCAGTCGGAGCTGGCAAAATACCATTGCCAATGCCCGTGACGCCATAACGGACATACAAGAGGATACCCCGAGCCTGACTGATGACGTCATTCGGCGGCTGTGGGAGCGGGCTCTACGCAAGGCACACCGTGAAGCGGAGAGCGATACAGACCAGATGCTACCACGGCTATCACTGACCTGGGAGGAAGTCTTTACGGCAGAATACACCCTCGATACGTGAGCCTGTGCAGGCAAAAAGTCACACGCGACCACTCAAGGCGGAGCAGAAGAGCATTTTTCACCAGCCAACTGCCAACACACAACAGAAGCAGTATCTGGCAGAGCGCACAGCCCTCCCAATCAGGCGTCGGCAGTCTCAGCCCCAGAGTCTGGCACTGGCGAGGTCGGCGCCATCTCGTAGCGTGCGCAGTTTCGCCCAGACTACGCTCTCGGCCACCAGGCCCCAGCCAGCGAAGGTGCCAAAGCCACAATCGGTCGAGGCAATCACCCGGCTGCGGTCACCCACCACCTCGACCGCCTGGCAGAGGCGGTCAGCCACCACTTCTGGATGCTCGATGTAATTCACCGTCGAGTCGATGACGCCTGGCAGCAGAAGCATCGAGTCGGGCAGAGGATATTTTTTGAATACCTTGTACTCGTGTTGATGGCGTGGATTGGCCAGCTCGATGGACAACGCGCCCACTCTGGCCTCGTACAGGAGCGGCAAAATCGCTTCCAGAGGGACATCGTGATTGTGTGGCCCGTCATTGTTACCCCAGCACACATGCAAACGAATACGGTCGGCGGGAATATTGGCCAGCGCCAGGTTCAGGGCATCGATATGCATGGCCACCATGTCTTGAAAGCGTGTCAGCGACTCGTGTTGAAAATAGCGTACCCGTTCCATCGCCAGGTCCGGGCAGTCGATTTGCAGCAATAAGCCACGGGCATGGATCAGCTCATATTCATGCTGCATTTGTTTGGCGAGGGCATAGACGTAATCGGTGTAGGTGGCGTAGTAGGCATTGAGCATGGTCGTGGCAATAATGCCCGGGGAGGCAGCGGTCATAAAACGCTCGCTAAAATGCTGCGGCGCCTCGTCACTCCACTGCTGGAAGGTGTCACACTCCCGGGCCACCTCGGTCAGATCAGTATAGCGCACCTCTGCCACGGCCTGAGGAGCGTTCATGATTTTGCTGGTAGGCTGTTGGCGGGCATCACGAAGGGCGGCGTAATCCGGGAATTCCTGAATGTCGAGGGCTATGGGCCGCTTACTTTCTCCCCCAAACCCCTGCATGCGGTCGGCCACATAGGTCGAAAAGCCCACCCGAGGCTGCTCCCCGTTGTTGCCAATGTCGATCCCTGCGGCGAGCTGCTTGTGGATGACCGTCTTGACCCCGGTTTCAACGTGCCGTGCAAGCGCCTCAGCATCGATGCTGTCCCCACGCTCACGTTGAATCAACAGGTCCCGCAGTATGGGATGGCGTGGCAGGCTGCCGACATGGGTGGTGTAAAGTCGCCCTTCACTCTTCCGCATAACGCCACTCTCCTCACAGACAGAGACAAACGGCAGGCTCAGCCTCTACCTTACCTCATAACACTGAACGTACCAGGCCACCATCCACCAGAATGGTCGTGCCAGTAATATAGCTGGCCTTACCCGACGCCAGGAAGGCCACCAGATATGCCAGCTCTTTGGGTTCGCCAATGCGTCCAACGGCGGTTTCGGCGGCGCGCTGGGCCAGCCCATCCTGCACGGAAATACCCAGCTCCTGGGAGCGGGCCGTCACATTGGAGAGCATGCGTTCGGTAAGAATGGAGCCAGGGCACACATTATTCACCAGAATGCCCTGCCGCCCTACTTCATCGGCCAGGCTTTTGGCGAATGCCACCACGCCCATGCGAGTGGCACCGGAGAGCGCCAGGTTGGGAATGGGTTGATAGACGGTACTCGCCAGAATGTTAATGATGCGTCCACCACCCTGCCGTTGCAGATGCGGGATGGCCTCTCTGGACATGCGTGCGAAGAACAACAGCGAGCGCTGTACGGCCGTCTCCCACTGCGCTTCCGTGGCGTTATGGGCCCTGGCCAGTGGCGGGCCACCGGAGTTATTGACCATGATGTCGAGGCGTCCGAAGCGATCAACTGTCGTGGCAATCAGGTCACGAATGGTCTCGGGCTTATCCAGGTCGCCGGCAAAGACCAGGATGTCCGCATCCGTCGTGTCCCGAATCTCCGCCGCGGCGCGCTCCAGGTCGGCCTGCGTGCGGCTACACATGGCCACCTTCACCCCTTCCTGGGCCAGGACTTCTGCACAGGCTCTGCCTAAACCCTTACTGGCTCCGCCAACGATGGCAACCTTCTCCTGCAATTCTAGATCCATAAAACTCCTCTCGGGAGAATGGAATAGTGACAATGGAAAATTGAGAATGGGGGACGGCTCTCGCCTTCTCCCTCCTCCATTGCCTCCCTGCTTACCAGGCCTGCTGGTGGACATCAGACACCCTGGGCTCGCCTCAGACAGGCGTGGCTCAGAGAATGCGCCCCACCGGCATATTGACCCAGCCACTCATCTCGTGTGGCGGTGTCACCGGCTCTGCCTTGCACACGTACTTCGAGGTGACCTGGTCGATGCTAGTGAGACCCGCCAGGCCCATGGCGCTGATGAGTTCGTCCTCAAGGATCTCCAGCATGCGCACCACGCCTGCCTCACCGCTGGCGGCCAGGCCCCAGCCCTTGCAGCCGGCCAAGTGCCACCACGTCGGCACCCAGGGCGACGGCTTTCAGGATGTCAGTACCACGCTGTACCCCGCCATCCAAGATGATACGGGCCCTGCCGTTCACCACCTGGGCGATTTCCGGCAGCGTGTCCATGCTGCCCAGTCCGTGGTCGATCTGGCGGCCACCGTGGTTGGACACCCAGATGACATCAACCCCGTGCTGCACGGCGAGCTCTGCGTCCTCGGCAGTTTGTACGCCCTTGAGCATGAAGGGTAGACCAGCCATCTCCTTGATAATATCCATAGTCTCCCAGGTCAGTGAGGCCAGGTGTTTGCGGTCGGGAGGTATGCGCCGGGTGGGAGGCTGGTAGCGCGTACGCATGGGGCGTTCCCGCCGGCTGTAGTGGGCGACGTCGACCGTCAGCGCCAGGGCGGCGTAGCCAGCCTGCTGCACCCGACTGATGATGTCCTTCGTCCACTGCATATCCCCGTGCACATAGAGCTGGAAGATCTTGGGTGTCGAGGTCGCCGCGGCCGTCTCTTCCAGGGCCGGTTCGGTAACAGAGCTCACGGCATGCATGATGCCAAACTCCGTGGCGGCCCTGGTAGAAGCGGCGCCAGCGCCAGGATGGAAGACCTGCAGCGAGCCGATGGGCGCCAGTATGGCCGGGATGCGCAGCTTCTGCCCCATGAAGGTGGTGGAAGGATCGATGTGTGACACATCGACCAGGATGCGCGGCCGGAAAGCGATCCGGTCAAAGGCCAGACGGTTGCGGCGCAGGGTCGTTTCCGACTCGGAACCGCCCACCAGATAATCCCACGCCCCCTGATCAAGGCGGCGACGTGCCTCCTGAATGATTTCTTCGTTGCTGACAAATGTGACACTCACCTGTTGCTCTCCCCTGTCCCAAGCGCATCGTTCGTGCAAGCAGTATCTAGCGCGCACTGCTAGTTGTGTGTGGGCAAGCGGTTTTGACCACCAGCCCCGGCTCGCGGCAAGCGTACAGAAAATGTGGACGCTATTGTGCCACAGGCCACTCGGCAGCGCAACCCCCCGACTGGTCTAATGGGCGAATAGCTAACCCCTGCTGTCTACAATTATTTTATCCCTGATTGCCCGAGCTCACTGCTTATCAGGCGGAAACGAATGCCTGGAGGTAGCTGAGCAGATCTCCTGTGCTACCCTCGTTGATCCCGTGTCGCCTGCAGCACCCGCTGGACCACCTGCTGGACCTCCTGCAAGCTGAAGGGTTTACTCAGGGAAGGCCCCTGGGTCTGCTCCAGAAACGTCTGGGCCTGCAAGCTCAAGGCGTCTCCCGTGAGAAAGATGATCCGTCGCTGCAGCCCTGGGTGATGGCGTGCGAGCTCCTGGTACAAGCCTGGACCGTCCAACTCGGGCATCCGTAGGTCGCTCAGGATCAAGTCGTAGGCCCGCGCCTGGAGTTTGTCCAGGGCAATGGCCCCGTTAGCTGCTGTCTCCACCTGATGGCCGTCACAGGCCAGGATCTCTGCCAGTATACTGGCGACGGCGGGCTCATCGTCGACCACCAGGATCGCCTTCCCCCGCAGGGGCGGTGGCGCCTCCGCTGTTTGGGATGCGAGTGCTGCCACGGGAGGCGTTCTCACTGGGAGCGCGATCCGGAAGATGGCGCCTTGCCCTGGCTGACTCTCCGTCTGGATGGATCCTTCATGCCCCTCTATAATGCCCTTGCAGAGGGAGAGTCCCAGGCCGGTCCCGACCCCCGACGGCTTGGTGGTGAAGAAGGGCTCGAAGATCCGGGGCGCCACCTCTGGCAGGATGCCAGGGCCAGTATCCGCCACCTCGAGATAGACGTGGCGCTGCGTCCGGTCGAACCGAGTAGTGAGGGTGAGCTGGCGTGGTGGGGGCGCCTCACGCATGGCCTGGTAGGCATTGGAGACGAGATTCACCACCACCTGGTAGAGCTGGTCGGGATCGGCCCACAAGGAAGGCAGCTCGTCGGGCTACCACTGCCGGGACTACTTTGTGAAGCAGTGGGACCGCTTCCGGGTCGTGCCGTGGGGAGTCCTGGCGCACTCCACTCATCTGCGCGGGGCAGGCACCTACGACGAGACCACCCGGGAGGAGCGCGGCCGGGTCACCGTCACCCTGGCCACCGGCATTCCCGAGGAGCGGGTGCGCGCAGGTGAACCTGGACTACCTCGACCCCGCCGAGGTCGACGCGCAGGCGTGGGCGGCCGACCCGGACACGCTCGTGGTGCCCCGGGCCGGGGAGGACCTGTTCCGGCTGCGCTGACCGCGTCCCAGGCCCCCCGGAAGATCGGCGGCCGCCCTCGACGATCCCGCAGCTCCCCCACAGAGGAGGATCCGCATGCTCGACCTCAGGACACCGCGACCCGTGAGCGCAAGCCGCTCAACGGGCTGTGGCGGTTCCGCGCTCGACCCGGCCGGCGAGGGCCGACCGACCGGTGGTTCGGCGGCCCGCTGCCGAGGCCCGGGGAGATGGCGGTGCCGGCCAGCTTCAACGACATCGCCGCCGACGCGGCCGTCCGCGACTACTTCGGCGACGTCTGGTACCAGACGACGGTGCGGGTGCCCCGCGGCTGGGACGGGCGGCGCGATCGTCGCTGCACTTCGAGTCCGCCACCCACCGGGCCACGGTGTGGGTGAACGACGTCGAGGTCGTCGTCCCACGAGGGCGGCTACACGCCGTTCGAGGCCGACGTCACCGACGCACGTCCGGCCGGGCGAGGAGGCCCGGGTCACCGTGGTCGGTCAACAACACGCTGAGCTTCCAGACGATCCCGCCGGGCGTCATCGAGGACACCCCGGACGGGAAGCGGCAGCGCTACTGGCACGACTTCTTCAACTACGCCGGCATCCACCGGTCCGGTCTGGCTGTACTGCACCGGCCCGGCGCACCTGACCGACATCACCGTCGTGACCGGTCTCGACGGCGCCACCGGCACCGTCGAGTACCGGACCGAGGCCGGCGACGCCGACGGAGCCGACGTCCGGGTCGTGCTGCGCGACGCCGACGGCGCCGAGGTCGCCGCCGGCAGCGGCGCGAGCGGCACCCTCACGGTGCCGAACGTGCACCGGTGGGCCCCGGGCGACGGCTACCTCTACGACCTGGAGGTGCAGCTGGTCGACGGCGGAGGGCTCCGCTGCTGGACAGCTACCACCAGAGCGTCGGCGTGCGGACGGTCGCGGTGCGACGGCACCCGGTTCCTGGTCAACGGCGAGCCGGTCTACTTCACCGGCTTCGGCATGCACGAGGACCACGCGGTGCTCGGCAAGGGCCACAACGACGCGCACATGCTGCACGACTTCGCGCTGCTGGAGTGGATCGGCGCGAACTCGTTCCGGACCTCGCACTACCCGTACTCCGAGGACGTCCTCGACTACGCCGACCGGCGCGGCATCGTGCGTCATCGACGAGACCGCGGCCGTCGGGCTCAACATGGGCCTCGGCGGCGGGATCTTCGGTGCCCAGGGCTACACCACGTTCTCCGCCGGAGACGATCAACGACGCAGACCCGCGAGGTGCACGCCCAGGCGATCCGCGAGCTGGTCGCCCGCGACAAGAACCACCCGAGCGTGGTGCTCTGGTCGATCGCCAACGAGCCGGAGTCCGACACCGAGGGCGCGGAGAACTACTTCCGGCCGCTGTTCGAGCTGACCCGCGAGCTGGACCCGACCCGCCCGGTCGGCTTCGTCAACGTCATGCTCGCCCCGTACGGCAAGTGCCGCGTCTCGCAGTTCGCCGACGTGCTGATGCTCAACCGCTACTACGGCTGGTACGTCGACACCGGCGACCTGCGACGCCGCCGAGCAGGCCTGGGAGGAGGAGCTGCGCGGCTGGGCCAGCGAGGGCAAGCCGATCATCATCACCGAGTACGGCGCCGACACCTATCCCGGGCCTGCACGCCCTGCCCGCGGTCCCGTGGAGCGAGGAGTACCAGGTCGAGTACCTCGACATGAACCACCGCGTCTTCGACCGGATCGACGCCGTCGTCGGCGAGCAGGTGTGGAACTTCGCCGACTTCGCCACCACCTCCGGCATCATGCGCGTCGGCGGCAACAAGAAGGGCGTCTTCACCCGCGACCGCCAGCCCAAGGCCGCCGCGCACGCGCTGCGCCGGCGCTGGCGCAAGGAGGGCTGACCCGTGGCGACCACCACGCCGCCGGGGAGCGGCCGGCGACCGCGCCCCCACGCAAGCTCGGCACCCTGCAGTACCTGGGATACGCCGCCGGGGACGCCGCCAACAACCTGGCGTTCTCGATGACGTCGATGTTCCTGCTGATCTACTACACCGACGTCGTCGGGATCAGCGCCGCCGCGGCCGGCACCCTGTTCCTCGTCATCCGGATCTGGGACGGCTTCGCCGACATCTTCGCCGGCCGGCTGGTGGACCGGACGATGACCCGGTGGGGCAAGTTCCGGCCGTTCTTCCTCTTCGGCGCGCTGCCCGTGCTGCGGCTGAGCGTCGCCACCTTCACCGTGCCCGGGCTGGTCGACGGCAGCGGCATGAAGCTCCTGCTGGCGTACCTGACCTACGGCGCGCTCGGCCTGGCCTACAGCCTGGTCAACATCCCGTACGGCTCGCTGGCCTCGGCCATGACCCAGCACCCGGGCGAGCGGGCGAAGCTGGCGAGCTTCCGGATGATCGGCACCGCGACCACCACGATCATGCTTGCCTTCGTCGTCGCCCCGCAGATCCAGCAGCTACACCGGGGACCCGGACGCGTTCCAGCGGTCGCTGGCGATCACGGTCGGCATCTTCGCGGTCGTCGGCCTCGCGCTCTACCTCTTCCTCTTCGTCACCTCGCGCGAGACCGTCCAGCGCGACGTCGCGCACGTCAGCGGGAAGCAGAGCGTCGCCACCCTCAAGGGCAACAAGCCGCTGATCATGCTCTGCGTGGCCTCGCTCGCGTTCCTCACCGCGTTGTTCTCGCTGCAGACGGTGAACGTGTACTACGCCCGCGACGTCCTCGGCAACGCGAACCTACCTCACGCTCCTGACGATCGCTCAGCACCGCGTCGATCTTCGTCATCGCGCCGCTGATCCCGCGGATCGTCCGGGCCGTCGGCAAGAAGAACGCCTTCCTGGCCGTTCGGGGTCGTCGGTGTCATCGGTGGCGTCGGCATCTCGCTCTCCCCACCGTCGACGCCCTGGGTCCCCATGGTCTTCTTCGCCGTCATGGGCGTCTCCACGGCGGGGGTGAACACGCTCATGTGGGCCCTGGAGGCCGACACCGTCGAGTACGGCGAGTGGAAGACCGGCGTGCGGACCGAGGGCATCACCTACGCGCTGTTCTCCTTCACCCGCAAGTTCGGCCAGGCCGTCGGCGGGGCGATGGCCGCCTACGTGATCGCGTTCGGCGGCTACGTCGGTGGTGCCGTGGCGCAGAGCGAGAGCGCAGCTGAACGCCATCCGCTTCGCCGCCGGATTCGTTCCCGCCGCGTTCATCCTGGTCGGCATCGCGCTCTTCTTCCGGTACCCGCTCACCGAGCAGACGTTCACCCGGATGGTCGCCGAGACCGCCGAGCGCCGCGCCGCGCGGGCGGCGGCCGGGCCCAGCAGCACGACTGGAGGCCAGACATGACAGCCGGTACCTCGACCCCGCCCGTCGTCACCCTGTTCGAGTCCTACGGCGCGGGCGCCGGCCATGTCGGTCCCCGGGTGGCGCAGGCACTCGGCGTGCCGTTCCACGCGCAGGCCTTCTCCTCGGAGGAGATCGAGAGCGGGGAGAGCGAGCGGGAGGGCGAAGGGCTGCTGTCCCGGGTCTTGAGCGTGATGGGCGGCTCCTACGCCGCCCTCGGCAGCGGGGACGAGGGCCATCAGGTCGCGCACGCCCAGCAGGACAGGTACGAGCTCGTCATGGCGAACACCCGCCTGGTCAGGGAGGAAGCCGGTCACGGCGGGGTCATCACCGGCCGCAACGGGGCGTTGATCCTCGCGGACTGGCCGGGCGCCCTGCACGTCCTGCTGGACGGTCCGGTCGAGCAGCGGATCGAACGTGCCGCCAAGGAGCGTGGCATCGATGTGGCCCGGGCCGCCAAGCGCCAGAAGCGGGAGGACCAGATCCGCGCCGACATGTCCATCCAGCTGTACGGATGGGATCCGCGGGAGACGACCCGCTACCACCTCATGGTCAACACGGGGCTCATGGACCTGGACACCTGCGTCGACGTCATCGTTCAGGCCGCCCGCGTCAGGGCCGAGCTCCGCAGCGCTCCGTCGCGGTGACGGGCCCCGGCGGTGGCCTCCGCGGAGGAGGACGGCATGACCTCCTCCACCACCGCTCCGGTGGAGACCAGGCAAGCGGCCCCGCTGGGTCCGGCCCAGTATCTCGGCTACGCCGGCGGGGACGCCGCGAACAACCTGACATTCTCGCTGACGTCGATGTTCCTGCTCGTCTACTACACCGACGTCGCCGGCATCGCCGCCGGCGCGGCCGGCACGGTTCTGCTCGTGTCGAGGATCTGGGGCGCCTTCACCGACATCCTCGCCGGCCGGATCGTCGACCAGACCAACACCCGGTGGGGCAGGTTCCGCCCGTACTTCCTCTTCGCCGGACCCCCGCTGATGCTGCTCAGCGTCGCGCTGTTCAGCATTCCTGGTGCGCTCTCCGAAGGCGGCGCACTCGTCTACGCGTACGTGACCTACATGCTGTTCTACCTGGTCTACAGCTTCGTCAACATCCCGTTCGGCTCGCTGTCCTCGGCGATGACCCAGCAGGCCGGGGAGCGGGCCAAGCTGTCCAGCGCCCGGACCATCGGCGCCGCGCTGGCGATCATCCTGCTGTCCTTCGCGGTCGCCCCGCAGCTCACCCGCGCGGACGACCTCCAGCGGTCGCTGACTCTCACGACGGTGGTCTTCGCCGTCGCCGGCATCGCGCTCTACCTGCTCCTGTTCAAGACGTCCCGGGAGACCGTCCAGCGCGAGACGGGCTCGGTCAGCCTCAAGCAGACCTTCGGCACGATCCGGCACAACCGGCCGCTCATCCTGCTCTGCGCCAGCGCCCTGTTCGCACTGACCGGCATGTTCACGCTGCAGACCCTGCAGGTCTACTACGCCCGCGACGTCCTCGGAAACGCGGACTACGTCATCGTCCTGACTGTCCTCAGCATCGGTGGCATGGTCGTGACGGCCCCGCTGATCCCGAAGCTCGTCGAGGCGTTCGGCAAGAAGCGCGCGTACATCGTGGCGGGGGCGGTCGCGGTGGTGGGCAGCGTCGGCATCGCCGTCAGCCCGCCGTCGGTCCCGGCGCTGGCCTTCGTCTCCTTCGCCCTCTACGGCATCGGCCTGGCCGTGGTGCAGGCGCTGATGTGGACCCTGGAGGCCGACACCGTGGAGTACGGCGAGTGGAAGACCGGCGCCCGCACCGAGGGCAGCAACTACGCGGTGCTCTCCTTCGCCCGCAAGGTCGGCCAGGGCCTCGGCGGCGGCCTCGCCGCCTGGGGCATCGGGATCGGCGGCTACGTCGCCAGCGCGACGACCCAGTCCGAGGATGCCCTCGACACCATCCGGTACGTCAGCGGCCTGGCCCCGGCGCTCCTCGTCGCCATCGCGGCCGCCATCATGATCATCTACCCGCTGACCGAGGAGAGGTTCCAGGAGATGGTCGACGAGGTCGCCGCCCGGCGGGCGGAGCGCCCCGGCGACGTCTCCTGACCTGGCGGGGTCAGCCGGAGTCCGGCGCGTCCTGCGACGGTGCCACCACCAGGACCAGCAGCCGGTGCCGCCCGGTCCAGGGACCGCCACCGTCGCGTGCACTCGCGACGGCGGGGTAGGCAGCTAGGGTCACGAACTCCGGCGGGTCGGCAGCGTTCCGCCTTCGATGGGGAGGCCTGCTGATGGACGTGCCGGCCGTCGTCTGGTGGCTGACGATCGCCGGGATCATCGCACTGCTGGCGTTCGACTTCGTGTTCCACGTCCGCAAGGCGCACATCCCGACCCTCCGGGAAGCCGGGTTCTGGTCCGCGCTCTACGTCGGCATCGCGCTCCTCTTCGGCGTCGGCGTGTGGGTCTTCGGCGGCTCGACGCCGGGCGCCGAATACTTCGCCGGCTATGTCACCGAGAAGGCGCTGTCGGTCGACAACCTCTTCGTCTTCCTCATCATCATGTCCAGCTTCAAGGTCCCGCGCGCCGACCAGCAGAAGGTCCTGCTCTTCGGCATCGTCTTCTCGCTGATCGCCCGGACCGGCTTCATCTTCCTCGGCGCCGCGCTCATCAACTCCTTCGCCTGGGTGTTCTACCTCTTCGGGCTGATCCTCCTGATCACCGCCGGCAATCTCATCAAGCCCGAGGGCACGGACAGCCACACCGCGGACAACGTCATGGTGCGGCTGGCCCGGAAGCTGTTCCACACGTCCGACCGGTACGACGGGGACAAGCTGTTCACCACGGTCGACGGCAGGCGGGTGATGACGCCGATGCTGCTGGTCATGGTCGCCATCGGCGGCACGGACATCCTCTTCGCGCTCGACTCCATCCCGGCGATCTTCGGGCTGACCCAGAACGTCTACCTCGTCTTCACCGCCACCGCGTTCTCCCTGCTCGGGCTGCGGCAGCTGTACTTCCTCATCGACGGGCTGCTCGACCGCCTCATCTACCTGACCTACGGCCTCGCGGCCATCCTCGGCTTCATCGGAGTCAAGCTGATCCTGCACGCCCTGCACGAGAACAATGTGCCGTTCATCAACGAGGGCCAGCCCGTCCCGGTCGTGGAGATCAGCACCGGGCTGTCCCTGACCGTCATCATCGGCGTCCTGGCCGTCACGGTCATCGCCTCCCTGGCCAGCGACAAGGGCAAGGCGCAGAACGCGGTGACCGCCGCCCGGCACCACGCGCTGGAATACCTCCACGTCGAGACCGACCCGGCGCGCCGCGAGGAGATCTTCGCCAAGCTGGCCGCCGAGATCGAGATCATCAAGAGCCTGCCGGAGAAGTACCGGGCGCGGATCCGGCAGGAGGAGAAGCTCATGGGCCTCTTCACCGCCGCCCGCGAGGAGCACGAGCGGGCGACGGCGGACGCCGGCGGGGGGCGGGCGGCCGCGACCGCGCCGCGCCGAGCGCGCTGAGGTCCGTCGCGGGAGACGCGCGGCGGCCCCTGCGGGCAGGCCTCAGCCGGCGACGACCTTGACCGCGCTGCCGAACCCGGTACCGAGCTTGTCCTGCAGAGCCATGTGCAGGAACCCGAGGTGCTCGAGCTGCCGGGCACGGCGCAGCGGGCCGGCGTCGATGGCACGCAGGCCGCCGGCCTCCACGAGCCGGGTGACCGTGGCCTTGGCGTCCTCGTCGTCGCCGGCGAGGAACACGTCGAGCTGCTGCCCGTCGACCTCTCCGCTGCCCAGGGTGCCGGCGAAGGTGGTGTTGAAGGCCTTGACCACCGGCGCGCCCGCCGGCAGCTTCTTCGCGATCTCCTCGGCGGCCGAGGAGTCGACCGGCGTCACCAGCCGGTCGAACGTGGCGAAGTCCACCGGGTTGGTGATGTCCACGACGACCTTGCCGGCCAGCTCCCCGCCCCGGGTGCCCGCGACCTCCAGCGCCGCGTCGTACGGCGTCGCCAGGACGACCACCTCGCCGCGCAGCGCCTCCTGCAGTCCAGATCCGGTCACCGAGCCACCGGCCGCGCCGAGCTCGCTCGCGAGGCCGGTGGCGTGTTCGGCGGTCGGAGCCAGGATCTGGACGTCGGCGCCACCGGCGAGCAGCCGGGTGGCGATGCCCCGGGCCATGTTGCCCGCGCCCACGATCGTCACCGTCGCCATCGCCAGCACCTCCGTCGTCGAACCGGCCTCGGCGTACTCCTGCCCGGACCGGTCGCCGTCCATGCCTGCGGCTGCGCCCGAGATGCCACGTTCGCGGGACCCCGGTGAGACGGCCCGAATGGGACTTGCCTCCTCGGGATCGGGTTCGGGCCGTCGTCGTCACCGGTCAGTCTGTCGGCCCGGCCCGGCAGGAACTCCGCTACGGACCCTTCGGTGCCGTCAACTGCCGGGTCCTCTCGATGACGTTGCGCATCGTTGCCAAGCCTTGCCGGCTGAGCAGGCCGAGGTGGTAGAGGTGCAGCTCGGTCATCCCGGCGGTCAGGTATTCCTCGAGGCGTCGGTCGGTCGTCTCGCCGGCGGCCCAGTCGCGGTCCAGCCGGAGATAGGCGCCTATGTCGATCACCGGGGGCGCCAGGGCGCGAAGGTCGCCGACGCGGCGGCCTCCCGCCGTCGCGTCCCAGCACGACGCGACGGCAGCGTCGATCCCGTCCCCGACCGCGGGCTGAAGCGTGGCGAAAGATCCGGTCGCCCAGGGATCGCTCGAACCGTGCACCGTGATCCGGACGCTCGGATCGACCGACCGGGCCCCGGTCACCAGGAGCGCCCGGAGCCGGGCCGCGACGCTGGTCCGGACGGCGGCCAGCTCCGCCGCCAAGCTGCTGCCGAGACACTCCTCCACGCTTCCGGTCCCGGCGTCGACACCGGCGCGCACCAGCCGGGCCAGGCGGTCGCCGTCCATGCCGGCGGCCGTGTAGTTGCTCACGCAGGCCTGGCAGAAACAGAGCGACAGCAGCGTTTGCCGCCCGGCGTCCCACTCGGCGAACTCGGTCTTCTCGTGCTTGCCGGTGTGCGCGAAGCCCATCGGTCCGCAGGCCTCCAGCACGACGTCGTGCAGGGGGCGCGGTCAGCAGGGTCTCCTGCACCAGCGTCAGGCAGTATTCCTGTACCTCCTGCGCCGCGGGATACAGCGCGTACGGATACCGGTCGCCGAACGCGTTGCGGGCGACGAGGTCGGGATGCGCGCGGCCGAGCGCGCTGTTGTGGGTCAGGACGATCCAGGCCTCCACCGACAAGCCTTCGGCCGCGAGCTGGCGGTGGGCGGCGCGGAACGCGTCGCCGGCCGGATCCCAGGTCGGGTCGGCGAGGTGGGTGGGGGCTGGCTGGGGTCGGCTGAGGTCGAGCCGTCCGGGCTGCCCGTGCCGGCGACGGGTACGGGCCGGACGAGCAGGTAGAGGGTCAGCACTGCCGCGAAGAGGGCGGACAGCAGCAGGTCGACGTTCGCAGCCTTCCGTTCAGCAGTGTCTTCGGCAGCCCGGCGAGCATCACTCGTCTCCGGTCGGCGGTTCGACGGTGAGGTCGGCAGCGGCGCCGATGCCTTCGCGCTGGAAGGCTACGGCGACCCGGGCCCGCAGCTCGCGGCCGACCTCGAACTGCTTGCCGGGCAGGGTTCTCGCCACCATCCGGAGGTTCACCTGGTCGACGTCGAAGCTCTCCACGCCCATCACGGTGGGCGCGTCGAGCAGCAGCGGCCGCAGCTGTTCGTCGTCGAAGGCGGCCTGGCCGACCTGGCGGAGCAGCTCGCTGGCGTGCACCACGTCGACGTTGGCGGGTAGTGGGACGTCGACGACGGCGCGAGCCCAGTCGCGGGAGAGGTTGGTGACCTGGACGATCTGGCCGTTGGGGACGACGACCACCTCGCCGCTGTCCAGCACGGTGCCGGTGGAGAACACCCGGTCATGGCCGGCCAAGACTCGAGCCAGGTCGGCCAGCGGGTCCGGCGGGTCCGTCACCACCATGATCGTGGCCTGCGGCGCCGCGGCTACCAGCGCTGGGATGATCTCCCGGTAGACATCGGCGTTGGTGTCCAGCAGCCGCAGCCGGCCGGCCGGGTCGGCTCGGTCGGTCGCACCGCCAGCGGCCTCGTTGACCCCTGCAGTGACGATCACCAGCTCCGCGCCAGTCAGGTCGTCGTAGTCGCCGGCGTGCAGATTCACCGGGGGCAGCAGCAGCGTCCCGTACCGCATGTCCAAGGCGACCCCCCGGGCCCGGGCGGAGTCCCGATCGATGAGCACGATCTCGCGGGCCGTGCCGCGGCCCAGCAGGGCCATGGTGACGGCCGACCCGACCGCGCCGACCCCGACTACCCCGACCTTCACGCCAGAACCCTCCTGTCGTCCGGCCCGCGGCCGGCGGACGGTCGGGAACACATGCTCCACCACCCCCCGGATCGGGCGGGCGCCGCGGGCAACCCTGCTCGTTACCCCGTTCGCCGGTAAGTGTTCCTCAGCGGGAGTCCGGCCGCTCCGGTCCGGAACCGCCCAGCAGGCGTTCCATCTCCAGCAGCTCCTCGGCGAAGGGATCCCGGCGGGTGCGCGGGCCACACGAGCGCAGCAGCCGCGTAAAGTCGGCGGCCGCCTTGCCGATCCGCTCACTCAGCTGCGCCGCGCTGCCTCCGGCGCCGAAGTCGTCGGTGGCCGCGTACACCCCGGTCGGAGAGACCACTGCGTGCAGGTAGGAAAACATCGGCCGCAGCGCGTGCTCGAGCACCAGGGAGTGCCGCTCCGTGCCGCCGGTCGCCGCGATCAACACCGGCATGTCGGAGAGGCTCTCCTCGGGGAGCACGTCGAAGAAGGACTTGAACAGCCCACTGAACGAGGCGTTGAACGCCGGGGTCACCGCGATGAGCCCATCGGCCGCGGCGAGGGTCTCGAAGGCGTCCTGAAGCGCGGAGGTGGCGAACCCGGTCAGCATCGCGTCCATGATCGGCCGCCCCAGGTGGCGCAGCTCGATCACCGAGGCGCTGGCCGAGCCGGCGCGGGATAGCTCTGCCTGGACCGCCTCGCCGATCCGGTCGGCCAGCAACCGGGTCGAGGACGGCTCCCGCAGCCCCCCGCTGACGATGGCCAGGTTCGTCACCGCTCCCCCTCCTGCTCTGGCTCGGCTGACCGGTCGCCCGTCGCTGCGGCGACCAGCGACTCGTGCGTCGGGGCGTCGGGCACGTGCTCGGGTCGACCGATGGCGAACTCCTTGCGCAGCACCGGCACCACCTGCTCACCGAGCAGATCCAGCTGCTCCAGCACCGTCTTCAACGGCAGGCCGGCATGGTCGAGCAGGAACAGCTGGCGCTGGTAGTCCCCCACGTACTCCCGGAACCCCAGGGTGCGTTCGATCACCTGCTGCGGCGAGCCGACGGTCAACGGGGTCTGCGCGGTGAACTCCTCCAACGAGGGCCCGTGCCCATAGACCGGGGCGTTGTCGAAGTAGGGCCGGAACTCATCGACCGCATCCTGGCTGTTCGACCGCATGAACACCTGACCGCCCAGGCCGACGATCGCCTGGTCGGCGCGACCGTGTCCGTGGTGCTCGAAGCGTCGCCGATACAACCGCACCATCCGCTCGGTGTGAGAGGCCGGCCAGAAGATGTGATTGGCGAAGAACCCGTCGCCGTAGAACGCCGCGAGCTCGGCCACCTCGGCGGTACGGATCGAGCCGTGCCACACGAACGGCGCCACCCCGTCCAACGGCCGCGGGGCCAGGGTGAACCCCTGCAGCGGGGACCGGAACTTCCCGCTCCAGTCGACCACCTCGTCCCGCCACAACCGGCGCAGCAGGCCGTAGTGCTCCACCGTCAACGGCACCGCCATCCGGATGTCCTGACCGAACCACGGGTACACCGGCCCCGTGTTGCCCCGCCCCAGCATCAGGTCGACCCTGCCCCCGGACAGGTGCTGCAGCACGCTGAAGTCCTCGGCGATCTTCACCGGGTCGTTGGTGGTGATCAGCGTGGTGGACGTCGACAGGATCAGGTGCTCGGTCTGCGCGGCGAGGTAGCCCAACAGCGTCGTCGGCGACGAGGGAGTGAACGGTGGGTTGTGGTGCTCGCCGGTGGCGAAGACATCCAACCCCACCTCCTCCGCCTTCCTGGCGATCCGCACCGTCGCCCGGATCCGCTCCGCCTCCGACGGCGTCCTGCCGGTCGTCGGGTCCGGGGTCACATCTCCCACCGTGAAGATTCCGAACTGCATTCCCGTCATCGCCGGTCCTTCCCGCTCGCTGACACCAGCCAAGTACCCCAACCAAAGCCGAAGGGCTCCTCGGCCGCCAGACGAGTCCCACTACAGTGGCCTGCATCGACGCCGAACCTGGACGGACAGCCACCATGGTCACGCGGTCGGTCGGGTATGCCTATCCCTGGGACTACGTCGGCGACGCGGCGGCGGCTGGGCGAGCAGCCGAGATCGGCCTGGACTCGGTGGCGGTCGCAGCGAGCTACCACGCGACCCGAGCGGGCACGCCGCTGCATCCCGAGCACCGGGTCTTCGACGCGGAGTCGGCCGCGTTCTATCTACCCGTGCGGGCAGACGCCTGGCGCGGGCACCGGCTGGTCCCCGTCATCCCGACCTGGGATCCGGCCGGTGCCTCCTTCGGTGCCGCCCACCGGCAGCTCGCGGCCGAAGGCCTACAGGTAGAGGCCTGGATCGTGCTGACTCACAACAGCGCGCTCGGCCGCGCGCATCCCGACCTCGTCGTCAGCAACGCGTTCGGCGACCGGTATCCGTACGCGCTGTGTCCCGCCGCGGAGGACGTGCAGGAGTACTGCCTGACCCTGGTGGAGCAGGTCCTGCAAGCCGTGCCCGTCCGCGCCGTCGTGCTGGAGGCCTGCGGGCCAATGGGCTTCGACCACGCCGGCAAGCACGAGAAGACCGAGTTCGCCGAATGGGACGAGGCGCAGCGCACGCTGCTGTCCCTCTGCTTCTGCCAGGCCTGCGAGAGCCGCTACACCGCCGCCGGTATCGACAGCGATCGCCTGGCCCAGCTGGTGCGCGAAGGTGTCGACACCGGCACGGGCACCGTCGAGGAGTGCCTGGGCGACGGGCCGACAGCCGAACTGGCCGCCGTCAGGACCGGCATCGCCGCCCAGTTGCGAGCGCTCCTGGTGGCCGGCGCCCGATCCGCGCGTCCGGGCGTCCTAGTGACCGTGCACGGTTCCGCCGATCCCTGGGCGACAGGATCGTTCGCCACCCTCCAGCCCGCGGTGGGCGACGGGATCGACGCCGTGGTCGCGTCCTGCTGGGACGCGGCCACGGGAAGCGGCCGCATCCGGGAGCTGCGCGCCCTCGCGCCTCCAGACACCGAAATCGGCGCCTATCTCCGCCTGGACCGCGGATGGGCCGACGGGGAGACGACGGACCGACGCCTCGAGGACTACCTGGGCGGGGGAATGCGCGAGCTGCACCTCTACCACCTCGGCCTGCTCGACCGGCAAGGCTTGGCGACGATGCGCAGCGTCATCGAGAGGACCCAGCAGCTGACCGCGTAGGCGCGGCCGCCAGCGGGCGGGCGGGATCGGGCGCCTGGGCCGCCGGCCGGCGCCTCGGTCGTGTGGATCTGCCCGGTCATGAGGACCACCTCTGTCTCACCGGAATGCTGACCGTATGCGGGCATCCACCCGCTCCTCCCGGGGCCAGTCCGGATTAGGCGCCAGCAGGGGTGGATGTCGGTATCGCGCTGGGTGCGGTCGAGGTGGCCGGTGCCGGCGGTGGTGACGTTGCGGCCGGCGTCGTCTCCGACGGGGTGGCGCCGAGTGTCGGCGCGGAGGTCGCTGCCGAGGTGGGTGCGGTCGTGGCCGAGGCCGACGAGGTGGGTGGGGGCGGACTGGCGCCGCCCGACGTCGAGCCGCCCGGACTGCCTGCGCCGCCGACGGGCACTGGCCGGACCAGCAGGTACAGGGTCAGCACTCCCGCGAAGAGCACGGACAGCAGCAGGGTCGAGGTTCGCAGCCTGCCGTTCAGCAGCGTGCTCGGCAGCCGGCTTGGCATCACTAGGCTCCGGCCGGCGGCTCGGTGGTGAGGTCCGCAGCGCCCCCGATGCCCGCTTGCTGGAACGCGACCGCCACCTTCGCCCGCAGCTCGCGGCCGACCTCGAACTGCTTGCCGGGCAGGGTCCTCGCTACCATCCGGAGGTTCACCTGATCGACCTCAAAGCTCTCGATTCCCATGACCGTGGGCGCGTCCAGCAGCAGTGGCCGCAGCCTCTTGTCGTCGAAAGCGGCCTGGCCGACCTGGCGGAGCAGCTCGCTGGCGTGCACCACGTCGACGTTGGCGGGCAGCGGGACGTCGACGACGGAACGAGCCCAGTCGCGGGAGAGGTTGGTGACCTGCACGATCTGACCGTTGGGCACGACGACCACCTCGCCGTCCGGGGTGCGCAGCCGTGTGGTGCGCAGCGCGACGTCCTCGATGGTGCCCGTCGCGCCCTCGACGAAGCCGACGGCGGAGACGCGGACCACGTCACCGAAGCCGTACTGCCGCTCCGCGATGATGAACATGCCGGCGAGATAGTCCCGCACCACCTGCTGTGCGCCGAAACCCAGCGCGGCGCCGAGCACAGCCCCGGGAGCCACCAGGCTGGCGACGGGGACCCCGAGACGCCCGAGGACGAGCACCCCGGTGACGCACCACAGGAGCGCGATAGCCAGCCAGATAAGGACCTGGGCGATCGCGTGCCGGTGTTTGGCCGCCTCGGAGCGCACCAGGACGTCCTCGGCGGTGGATGCGGCGTCGATGCGCTTCGTGATCCGCTCCCCGGTCCACTTGGCGAAGCGGGCGAGAAGGACTGTGCCGAGGATGAGCAGCACGATCTCGAGACCGCTGCCGCGCAGCCACGTGCCGATGTCGGTGAGCGGGGCGTTCGCAGCGACTGCTGCCACGGCCTCCACGATAGGGCGAAGTGGCTTGCGCTCCTACCCTCTCGCCGCCGCATGCGTACCGGCAGATCCAGACTGAGCGACGGTGTTCCGGCGGGAGGTGGGTCGGGCGGCTTGTCCTGCTGCCGCCCCCGGCGCCATCGCGCGCCGCTCGATCACTGGAGGTCCGATGTGGGACAGCATCTTCGTCATGCAGATGCCGTTGGGGGAGAAGGTCGCCCGCACGGTGCTCGTGTACCTGCTGGTGCTGGTGCTGTTGCGAGTGGGCAGCAATCGTGGGCTGGCGACGGTGAACACTCTCGACGTGGTCGTCCTGCTCCTGTTGGCCGGTGTCGTGGAGAGCTCGGTAATCGGAGACGACGTGACCGTCACGGGAGGGGCGGTCAGCGCGGTAACCCTCATCACAGTCAACTGGGGGTTGGCCGCCTGGTGGACATCAGCCCGACCGCCGCGAGGATCCTCCAGGGCAAGGCCACGACCGTGATCGAAGACGGGCGCGTGGTGGAACCCGCCCTGCGCAGGTTGCGGATGCGTGCCAGCGAGCTCGACCACGCGATCCGCAGTCAGCACGGGGACGACATCAGCGAGATCCAGCACGGACAGCTCACGCCGAGCGGGCGGCTGGTGGTGACCCTCAAGTACGACGAGCAGTCCTCCACCAAGGCCGACATCGCCGCCCTGGCAGATCAGCTGCGACGCGTCGAAGCACTCCTCACCGACGGCCGAGCCGAGCAGGCGGACACGGCCCGCTGACCGGCACACGTTTCGGACAGCGGGACAGCCGTGGTCGTCGCGAGCGCGACTCAGGGCGTCAGGCGCCTCAGCTCACGGTGAGAGTCGCCGTGTGGGGAGTGTTGTCGGCCGAGTTGCCTACGTAGACCGTGTACTCCCCCGGCTTGGTGACGAAGGCTCGGGTGCAGTAGTCCCAGACGCCGAAGGGGTGGTTCGTCGCAGCCGGGTCGATGGTGATCGTCACCGGCTTGGATTCCCCGGGCTCCACGAACACTTTCTGGAATCCGACGAGCCGCTTGGGCGGCTGTCCCGCCACGGGCACGCCGAGATACACCTGCACGACCTCGGCGCCGGCGACCGGGCCGGTGTTCGTCACCGACCCGGTCACGGTGACCGGCGCATCAGCATCGTCCGGCGCGTCCACCGACACGTCGGCGATGTCGAACGTGGTGTAGGACAGCCCGAACCCGAAGCCGAACAGCGGCTCGATGCCTTGCGCCTGGAACCAGCGGTACCCGACCTCCAACCCCTCGGAGTAGCGGATCACCGAGTAGCCGTCGCCCTCGTCCGTGCCCGGATACCGCTCGGGCCGGCCGGCGTACAGGGTGTCGTCCTCGGACCTGGGGTAGGACGTCGGCACCTTGCCGGAGGGATTCACCACACCGAACAGCAGGTCGGCGACGACATGCCCGTCCTCGGCGCCCTGGTTCCACACCTCGAGCACGGCCGGGGCCTTGTCGATCCACGGCATCAGCACGGGATTGCTGTCCTTCATCACCACGACCGTGGCCGGGTTGATGCCGAGCAACTCGTCCAGCATCCGGTTCTGGTCGTTGACCATGTTGGCGTCCGGCTGGTCAGCACCCTCGGTCGCGACCAGGCCGGCCATCAGCACCACTACGTCGGCCCGCTCGGCCGCATTCTTCGCTTCGTCCAGGTTGGACAGGTCGTCGGCGACGGTCACCTTGGTCACCGTCGCGGACGAGCCGAGGTCCCGCAGCACGTCCTGCATGCCGTCCAGCGGCGTCACCGTGTAAAGCGGGATCACCTTGGACGAGCCGCCGCCGCCCAGGCAGGCCTCGTCGACGAAGTCTGACTGCCCGACGAGGACGATCGAGCCGGCGCCGGCGTCGAGCGGCAGCAGCCTGCCGTCGTTCTTGAGCAGGACGGCGATCTGCGAGCCGATGGAGCGGGAGACGGCGCCGTGGGACTGCGCGTCGATCTCGCCGGGATCGTACGGGCGCTCGAACTGTCCGAACCGGAACATCTGCGTGTAGCGGCGGACCAGAGCACGGTCGACGGTCTCGATCTCGAGGCTGGTGTCCTGCAGGGCAGCCTTGACGTTCGTCTCGTTAAGCCACTTGGCGTCCGGCATCTCGTGGTCCATGCCGGCGTTGAGGGACGGGGCGGCGGAGCGGCACGACCAGAAGTCGGATTGGACGTAACCGGTGAAACCCCACCCCGTACGGAGGATGTCGCTCAGCGTGTGCCGGTACTCGGTGGCGTACACACCCCGGACCCGGTTGTAGGCGCTCATGATCGCGGCGATCTCGGCGTCCTTGACCAGCATCTCGAACGGCAGCAGGTACAGCTCCCGCAGGACGTGCTCATCCACCTCGACGTTGGTCCGGAACCGCTCGTACTCCTGGTCGTTGACCACGTAGTGCTTGCCCATGGCGATCACACCGTGGGCCTGGATGGCCTTCGTCACCGCGACGCCCATGACCCCGGACAGGTACGGGTCCTCGGAGAAGTACTCGAAGTTGCGACCGGCGATCGGGGTCCGGTGCAGGCATACGCCGGGTCCCTCCAGCACGTGCTGGCCCAGCGTCGCCGTCTCCGACCCGATGATGTCGCCGTACGAGTGCGCAAGCTCGGGGTCGAAGCCGGCGGCGAGGCCGATGGTCATCGGCAGGGAGGTGGCGGGCGGGCTCGGGGTGCCGTCGCCCATCCCGACACCCACCGGGCCGTTGGTGATCCGGAAACGGGGGATCCCCAGCTCCTCGATCGCCTTCACATGCCGCTCGACCCGGATCTGGGTGGCGAGCTGGTCCATGTCGGCCCCGGATTCGGCAGCTTGCGCGGCGAGGGCGTAGATGTCGATGGTCTGCATGGCGCCGTGCAGTTGAGCGATCTTCTGCTCCAGCGTCATGGCCTCGACGAGCTTCGTCGCCCGCTCACGAGGTGGCAGGGAGGTGTCCTGCCACGGAAACGTGTCCTCGGACAAGACCAGGTCTCCTTCTTGGTGCTGGTCAGGCGGCCAGGAGCCGTGAATGCCGCCAACTGACGTCTGCCCACTGCTGCGTGCCGCTCGCACGCGGACAGAACCGGCCGGAGCGCCGCGCCCGAGTCAACCTCGCTCGTCGCCGACCGGCAAGGGGCGTCAGTCGCCCGGCGGTCCGGATGAGCCGGCCGGGTACTCCAGCAGCGGCACCCGATCCCGGGCCCAGGCCTCCAGCACGGGAGTGAGGATCCGCCACGCCTCCTCGGCCTCGTCGCCCCGGATGGACAGGGCGCTGTCCCCGGTCAGTACGTCCATGAGGACCCGGCTGTAGGCCGGCAGCTCCGGCGCGGCGAGCTGCGCGGTCAACGCGAGCGGCGCCAGCCGTGTGGGAGGGCCGGAGGCGGTGCCCGTCAGCGCGAGGGTCAGATCGTGCGGTCCGTCCAGGCCGATCCGCAGCTCGTTCGCCGCCGGCTGCGCTGCCCCGTCGTCGAAGGGCAGGGCGGGCACCGCCCGGAACCGCACCACTGCCTGCTTGCGGCGGGCGGCCATCGCCTTCCCGGCACGCAGGACGAAGCGGGTGCCGGACCACCGCCAGTTCTCCACCTCCAGCGTGACCTCGGCGAAGGTCTCCGTGCCGCGCTCCGGATCGATCCCCTCCTCCTCCGCGTATCCCGGGACGACGCTGCCGTCGGCCCCGCCGGTGTCGCTGAGGCGGCCAGCGGTGTAGCGGGCCCGGCGGGTGCGCCGATCCACCTCGGTCCCGGTCATCGATCGCACCGAGCGTAGGACATCGAGCTTGTGGTCCCGCAGATCACGCTCGCCCATGGTGAGCGGCGGCTCCATGGCAAGCAGGCACAGGACCTGCAGCAGGTGGTTCTGGATCACATCCTTCAACGCGCCCGTCCGGTCGTAGAAGCCGGCTCGACCCTCGAGTCCGAGCGTCTCCTCCCACAGCAGCTCGACCTCCTCGATGTGAGTGCTGTTCCAGATCGGCTCCAGCACCCGGTTGGCCAGTCGCACCCCGAGCAGGTTCTGGACCGTCGCCATGCCGAGGACGTGGTCAACCCGGAAGACCGCGCGCTCGCCGGCGACCCCGGTCAGCCGGGCCAGCAGCTCGTTCAGCCTGACCGCGCTGTCGAGGTCTTCCCCGAAGGGCTTCTCGAGCACGATGCGGCTGCCGGTCGGCAGCCCGACGCTGCCCAGCGCTTCGACCGCCGCGGGGAAGACCGCGGCGGGGAGCGCCAGATAGGCCACCACCGGCTCGGGCGATCCTGGGTGGTCCGCAGCGGGCGCCTCGGCGTTGCCGCCGTCCGCGGCGGCCATGACCTCGGCGACGCTGTCGGGGTCGGCGAAGTCGACCGGCCGGTAGCGAAGGCAGCTGACGAAGCTCCGGCGCAGCGCATCGCCGAGGTCGGCGACATGCCCGTCGAGGTGCTGTGCCGCGTGACGCTGGAACGCCGCGTCGTCCCAGTCCTCCCGAGCGGCGCCGACGACGCGGAACTGCTCGGGGATGTGCCCCGAGGCCTGGAGTCGGGCGAGCGCCGGCAACAGGAAGCGGCCGGCCAGGTCCCCCGTCGCGCCGAAGAGCAGCATTCTGGTGATCACGGCGACGATCCTCTCCTCGAAGGCTGGTCCTCCTCGCTCGCGGCGATGCCGGCGAACACCAGGACGTCGGCGGCCACCATCGCCACGGCGACACTCAGAGCGCGCGGCGACGAGGACGGCGGGGCTCCTCCGGTGACGCGTCGGGCGACAGCGAGCGCCCGCTCCGCCGCGTCCTGCCGGACCGCACGGTCGCCCGGAGCGCCGGCCATGCCGGCCACCGCGGCTGCGAGCTCGCGGATGTCCGCGGCCAGGTCCGCCCGCTGGTCCGGGCTCGCCGCCATCGCGGTGCGCGCGAGCGTGAGGCAGCTGCTGCCGAGCAGGTCCAGGTGCCCCGCGTTCTCGTTCTCGCGCACCACCGGCAGCTTCTGCGAGCGCCACAGCAGCGAGTGGCGGACCACGCGGCGGCTCGCCCGTCGCGTGCGCGCCAGCTCGCTGAGGCGGTCGCGCAGGCTGCGCAGGGCGTTCACCGCCCGCTCCGCGACCGTCTCGTCACCGGACTCGAGCGCCTCCGCGGTCAGCTCCAGACCGGCTGCCATGTCGCCCAGCGCCGCGGCCTCGGCTCGACGCACGAGCGTGACCGGGTTCGGCGGGAACAGCAGCTGGCTGAACACCAGCGCCACACCCGCGCCGATGCACGCGTCGATCAGCCGCTGCGACCCGCCCTCGCCCTGAGCGGTCGCCACCGTGAGGATGGCGCCGCCCGCGGCCTGCGCGACCACGATCCGGGCTGGGTCGACGGCCCGCGCGATGGCCATCGCGACCAGGACGGCGAGGGCGAGCGCCTGGTAGCCGCTGCCCAGGGCGTGGACGGCGGCCTCGCCGGCGAGGATCCCGACCACCACGCCGGCCAGTAGCCGCAGCGCGTTCGCCCCACGTTCCCCCAGCGCGGCGTTGAGCGCAACCACCGCGGAGATTGGCGCGAAGAACGGCTCCACGTGGTGCACCACGCGTGTCGCGATCAGCCAGGCGACAGTCGCGGCCGCGGTCTGCTGAAGCAGCGGCCAGAGGCCGACAACGAACGCCCGTAGCGCCCACATCGTCCTGGCCCTGCCTTGTCGCACCGCGCCGGCCTCCCGGGAACATGGCTGCGGCGCCGCTCTCTGCCGCCCGCCGTCATGGTCGCACCGCCGTGCGGCCCGGACCCCTCCGGCGCCGGACGGGCACGATGGGTCACCCGCTGGAAGCCAGCGCTCAACGCGTTCGCGATCACCTTCAGCGACCGATTCCCGGCCGCAGAAACCTACTGATGGAGCCCGCCGGAACCACCGTTAGCGAGACAGTCCCCCCTGTCGGTGCGTCGGGAGGTAGTGCGGCAAGCTGTGGAGTTCGAAGACTTCGGCCTCTGCTGGGCGGAAAGCAACTCCAGGTCAAGGGCCTAGTCGCAGATGTCAGGCGGAATGTCAACGCGAAGGACTCTTTCACTAGAATGCAGGAGAAGCGTGACCGCTAGCGCGCCGCGCATTTTGCAGAAGCGCCGTCGCGAGGCCGGCGAAAGGAGCGCAAAGCGGCGTCGCCAGGAGGAGTTGCGCCTCGAGCTCGCGTCGACGTTGGTGCTCAGCGCTGGACAGGCACGAGGGCGTCCTCTTGAGGAGGTGGTTGCGGATGTTTTCAACTTCGTGGGTATTCTCATCCGAGAGCCGCTCGAGCGCCGCTCAGAAGAAGGGTCGCCTGAGGAACAGATCGACGGGATCGTGTTCCTCGACGGAGAGCACTACCTTGTCGAGGTGAAGGTCGTGAACGTCTGGATGTCAACCCAGTGTCTCGACATCTGTCCCGAGGCTTTACGCGCGGGAATGGGAGCGCGGCTTTCTGATCTCTCTTGGTGGCTACACGCGGGCGGCCGTGGCGGAGTCTCGGACGCGCTGACCTGAAGACTGTCGTGCTCGCGGAGGCACGCGAGCTGGTCTTAGTGGTCGAGAAGGATGGTGATATCCAAAGCTGGATGAGAGCTAAGGCGACCGCTGCCATTGCGGACCGCAATCCTCTACACTTCCCCACCTTGTAGGTAGACTCGCCGGGTCAAGTTCGCGGCCTAGCTGAGGCACGCGACGGTTCGTCTGCTTCGCGGAGCTCCGAGTACCGGCGACGGAGGGATCACGAACCCGCTAGAGTCGGGGCATGAGCGACCCGCCCAAGGACATGACGTGGACCGTCTATGGGGAGCGGGCGGTTTATGATGATCGTTGGGTGCGCCTCGTGCTTGTTGACGTCGAGCCGCCGCATGGGCAGCGGTTCGAGCACCACGTTGTCCGACTAGGACGAGTGGCAGTAGCGCTTGTCCTTAATGAGGTTGAGAAGGTGTTGACGCTGTGGCGTTATCGGTTTGCGACCGAAGATTGGGGCTATGAACTTCTTGGTGGGATAGTTGAGGACGGCGAGGAACCGGTCGAGGCGGCTCGGCGGGAGGTCGAGGAAGAGAGCGGGTACCGTCCGGCGGGGGACGGCGAGCATCTGATTTCTTTTCAGCCGTTGCCAGGGATGGTCGATGCGCCGATTGATGTGTTCTTGTTCCGTGAAGCGGAGAAGGTAGGGGAGCCGACGGACTTGGAGGAGGCGGCGCGGATCGAGTGGAAGCCGGTTGCCGAGCTGCTGGACTTGGCAGTGCAGGGGGAGTTGCTGGGATCAGGGACGCTTGTACCTGTCTTGCTGTATCTCGCGACTCGGGACCGTCGGCAGAAGTAGTCGGGCGAGGCGGCGTTTCTGGCGTTCGGAGCCGATCTGTGAGGCGAGTTGGCGGGCTTGCCGGGCGTAGTGGATGGCGGCATCTCGATTGTCCATTGCCGCGTGGGCGTAGGCGAGATCGGTGAGGGTGCCGGCTCGGGCGCGGGCGGTGGTGGGATTAAGGCCGTTGAGGACGACTTCGAGTTCGGAGACGGCGCGGCGGTCGCGGAGGCGGCTGAGTGCGTGGCCGCGCCAGCGGGCGAGGTGGCCGGGGTTAAGCATGAGGAATGGCAGGTCGAGGTCGTTGGTGTCGAGCGGCAGTAGCGACTCGGCGGCATCGAACGCCCGTAGTGCGTCCTCCGCCTGGCCGTGGGCGGCGAGTCCTTCGCCTCGGGCGGCGGCGAGCCACGTGCGGAGTAGGCCGGCTGTCTTGCCTCGGCCGGCGGCGTCGGCGTCTTCGAGGAGCTGGACGGCTTCGGCGAACATCTCCAGTTCGACAAGAACGAAGGCTTGCTGGCCGGTGGCGTAGGCGAGTAGCGCGGCGGAGCCAGCTTCGCGGGCGGCGGTCTTGGCGATCTCGTGCTGCTGCCAGGCGAGCTTGAGTGAGCCGCGGTCGAGCGCTTCCCAGCCGGCGAGCATGGCGGCGTCGGCGAGGACTTCGGCGAGTGCGGCGCGTTCGGTGGGCGCGGCTGAGTAGCGGAGCAGCTTGTCGAGCTGGGCGATCTGGCTGTTGAGCTGGTCGAGGAGTGGGACGGCGCCGAGTCGGCGGTCGAGGTGGCGTACGTCGTGGACCTGGCGGCGGAAGATTTCGATCGTGGCGCGGTCGATGGAGCGTGCGGCGGACAGTCGCTCGCTCAGCTCGGTTACCGAGTCGTCGGCGGGCTCGGGCGGGAAGCCGAGTTCTTCGTTCGTGCGTCCGTAGACCTCGCGGAAGAGCAGTTGGTAATCGGGTTCGGTTATCTCGCCGTGCCCGTTTTCCCAGCGGGACTGCATGGTGCGCAGGGAGGACAGCGAGGCGATGGCGAGGCCGCGCTCGGCGGCTCTCGCGCGTAGCCGCCGGAGCGTGTCGTCCTGGCTGTAGCCGAGGGCGAAGCGGACGGCTTGGAGCTTCGTTCTGGCTTCCCGTGGCCTGCTGGGCATGGCCTCCTACCTGCGTTCTTAACTCCGCTTAACGCACTTGGCGTTAAGCGCTGCCACCTGCCGGAGCGGTCCGCGGCCCGGTTGTCTGGGTCGCGTGACACCGACAGCGATTGCCAGCGCAGCGGGCTCAGGGCTGACGCGATCTCGTGCCTTTTCCGCCGTCGTTTCCGACGGCGGTCTCGACGCGGCGGGTGAGCGTACCGATCTGCGCGCGCAGTCCCCGTATTTCTCGAATGACGCTCTCAAGTGCCGCGGCGATGGGATCGGCGGGTGCCGCGGACTCGGGGTCGGCGTCGGGCGGCTTGATGCCGGCGAGAACCGCGCCGAGATGTTGCGGGTGCCATTGCAGCGCGACGGACAGCGCTTCAAGCGTCCGCGGGTTGCGGCGGCGTTGAGTCTTGTTCTGCTGGATTTCGCGGATTATCGCCAGCGAGACCCCGGACCGTTCGGCGAGGTCTTTCTGACGGAGGCCAAGCGTGGCGGCGCGGCTGTTGACCTCCCGCGCGACCGCCGCCCAGTCCTCGCCCACGTCGTACGCCTCCGCGCTCCGCCTGCTCGGAACGCCGACGTTAGCCGCGGCTCAGACGACATCGCGCCTTCAGCGCTGACATCGGCGCAGGTTTGCCGTCAATCAGCGCCAATCCTCGTCAGCTCGTCCGGAAGGACAACCCCATGATGCTCACGCCTGCACACGACGGCTCGGCTCCGACCTTCTACACCGTGCCGGAGGCGGCTCGGATTCTCCGCGTCGACCCGGCCACGATCTACCGCGCGATCCGCGCGAACGAGTTCCCGGCTGTGCGCATCCGCGCCCGGTACGTCATCCCGGCCGAGGCGGTCCGCCGGCTCGCCGGCGAAGCCGCCCGGACTGGGACCCGGGTGGACGTGGCGCAGCTCGCCGCCCGAACCGACGGCGTCCGATGACCCGCCGTTTGCCGGGCTGCCGGTACTCCGAGCGCTGGGCCAAACGCCGCTGCCGATGCGGTGGCCTGCCCGAGCGCGGAGAGGTCCAGTGCGGCAAGTGCCGCAGCCGCTCCCGCTGGGCGCGGCGCCGCAAGTCCCGCCACCACGGCGAGCCATGGCCGTGCCCGATCGCGCCGCCGCACCCACACCCTTGGAGGGAGGTGATCCGCTCTTGATCCTGTCGATCTCGATCGTCGTCCTGCTCGGCCTGGCCGTCTTCGTGCTCTGCCGCTACGCCGGCCTGCGCACTTCGCACGCCGTCGTCTGCGTGCTCTTCGGCTTCTACCTCGCCTCCTCACCGCTCGCGCCGACCATCGCCGACGCTGTGGAAGCGCTCACCCGGCTGATCTCCGGCCGCTGATCGGCCCCCTCTCGTCCTTCCGCGCCTGGTCTGCCCGCGCTCCCGTCCGCATCGAGAGCGCGAGCGGCCCGGCACTGCCTGCTCCCGGAAGGGAACGCGCCTATGACGACATCCCCGTACTCCCGCTCCCGACCGCCGAAGCTCAGCATCGACGTGCAGGCGATCGCCGCCCGGCACCGCGCCATCGTCGACGCCCGCACCGTGGACGAGTTCCACAACGCCCTGCTCGACTCCGCCAACGACGTACCGCCGCTGATCACGGAGCTGTCCCGGCTGTGGTCACTGTTGCTGTCGATCCGCGCCCGGTACGCCAACCTCGAGGCGGCCGCCCGCGCCGCGCTCGCCGCGCAGTGGGACGGCGAGCCCGACCCGCTGGCATACCTGGCCGACGAGCTGGCCGGCGACTGGCCGCCCGCCACAGAGTCCACTGAGGACAGCCGATGACGCGGCGCTACCGGCGGAGCCGGCGCCGGTTCGGCATCCGGCGTGACCCTTCGCCGGTCCTGCTCGTCACCGAGGACGAACGCGGCGCCGCGCTCGTGGTCCTCGTCCGCCTGCTCTGGCGCTACCGCTCCGAGCTCGCGCCATTCTGGACCGGCCTCCTGCTGGTCGCCATTGCCGCGTGGGCGCACCAGCGGTACGCGAGCGCGGCTCTGCCCCTCGCCGCCGCGACTGCTGCGCTCACGGCGCTCTCAGCGCGTCCACCAGCCGTCCTCGGCAGGCGGTGGGCGCCGCTGTCCCGTACCGCCGAGCGCGGCTACACGGCCGCCACCGTGGCTCTGGCCGGCGGGTGGCTGTCAGCCGCGGTCGCCTGGGGGCCGGCCACGCGGCCCCTACCGACACTTGCGCTGCTCGGCACCCTCGCGGCCGGGCTTCCGTGGTGGTTCCACCACCGCCGCCGAGCTCGCGTGCGGGTCGAGCGGACCATCGAGGCGTGGCCACAGTTCGCCGAGTCCGTGGGACTGCCCGGCTCGCGCATCGTGTCGGCCACCGTGAACCGTTGGGGTTGGACCGGCCGGCTCGCGCTGCGCCGCGGGCAGACCGCACAACAGGCCACCGGCCAGGCATCGGCGATCGAGTCCGCGCTCGGCATCCGGCCCGGTGCACTGCGAGTTGAGCCCGACCCGCACCGGGCCGACCGGGCCGTACTCCGGGTCATCGAGACCGACCCACACGCCGAGCCGATCCCGCGGCCGGCGCGCGCCGCCGGCTCCGTCCTGAGCGCCGCGTCGCCGGTCCAGCTCGGGTTGTTCGAAGACGGCTCGCCTGTCCTGCTCCGCCTGCTCTACCGGAACACCCTCGTCGGCGGCGTAGTCGGCTCCGGCAAGTCCGGCGTCCTCAACGTCATCCTCGCCGCCCTTGCCGCCTGCCCCGATGTGGTGCTCTGGGGGGTCGACCTCAAGGGTGGGATGGAGCTGCGACCGTGGGTAGCCTGCCTCGACCGGCTCGCCACCGACTCCGGTGAAGCGGTCGCCCTCCTCGCCGACGCGCTGGCCGAGGTACGCCGCCGCGCCGACCTGCAAGCCGCGCAGGGACGGCGACTGTGGGAGCCGACCCCGGAGGCGCCAGCGCTCGTCATCGTCGTGGACGAGTACGCCGAGCTGCCCGATGACGCGCACCCGCACGCCGACTCCGTAGCCCGGCTTGGCCGCGCCGTCGCCGTGACCTTGCTCGCCGCCACCCAACGCCCCACACAGAAGGCGATGGGGCACGGCGCCGTCCGGTCGCAGATGGACAACCGCCTCTGCCTCCGGGTCCGGGAACGCCGAGACGCCGACCTCGTGCTCGGACAGGGGATGTACGCCGCCGGCTGGCGGCCGGACGCACTCGACGCACCCGGCAAGTTCCTGATCTCCACCCCGGAGCACACCGCCCCCCGGCCCGCACGCGCCTACCTGATGACCGACCCCGATGTCGAACGGGCCGCAGCCGCGACCGCCGGATCCCGGCCGGCGCCGATCGAGCTGGACGCCGCGCCGGTGCTCCACCTCCCGCCCGGAAACGCCGGTGCGGACCCCGGCAGGGCGCTTCTCGAAGCACTCAGCGCTGCGCCGGCCGAAGGGGTCAGCGTGCCGGCGCTGGTCGCCGCTACCGGACGGAGCCGCCGATGGGTCTACTACCGGCTTCGGACGCTCGCCGCGGACGGCCGAGCCGAGCAGACCGAACGCGGCGGCTGGCGCTCCCTACGGTCCGCCGACGACCCTCCGTGAGCGTCGCCCGTGCAGTGCATGTGCAGCCTTGCGCGCGCCTGCACATGGGACGCGCCTGCACACTGCACTTGCACGCTCGGCGGTGACGGGGCGTGACC
Source organism: uncultured Actinomycetota bacterium (assembly GCA_963785005.1). Taxonomy (GTDB): domain Bacteria; phylum Actinomycetota; class Actinomycetes; order Mycobacteriales; family CADCTP01; genus CADCTP01. The sequence goes on along the minus strand of CAWATS010000005.1, from coordinate 177,939 downwards.
CGATCCCGAAGCGGAGTCCGCCACTCCAGATCGTCATCGTGGCGGGCTCCGCCGTCTGTCAGAGCCCGAGGAACAACGTGGTCGGGTGCAGGCCGACGGCCTCGCACAGCCGCCACATCTGCGGGACGGACAGGTCCGACCACCGCAGCGCCAAGCCGGCCTCGCACTCGACGTAGAACCGCTCGGGCAGTCCGGCCAGCTCGGCCGCGGTCCGGTGGTGGACACCTCGGCGCATCCGCGTCGCGCGCAGTCGCGCACCCAATTCGCGCGCCGTGTTCGGGCTCAGTGCGTAGCTCATGGCGGTCAACCCTCGCGCCTGATGGTCGATCAAGGGGAGCCGCCGACCGGGCGGACACGGAGCGGCGCTCGACTGCTGGTCCGAACGAGTCGGCTCACGCGGGCGGCTCATCGACGCCGGACCATCTGCCGCAGTACGTCCCGCTCCTCGGCGACGGCGCGCAGCAGCGCCAGCACGGCCGCTAGGTCGTCCAGGCGAACCAGGATCAGGCCAGGGGATCGGCTGGCCTCCGTCAGCCGGGCCAGCGGCTCAGGAGCGGTCACGGCCGCTCCAGAGCACCGCGAGCACCGAGCGCGCCTCCTCGTCCTCCAAGCCGACCGACCGGAGTACGGCGGCGGACACCGCGTCCAACGCGTCCGCGAGCGTGATGGCCGCCAGCGGGTCCATGTCGCCTTCCGTGGCTTCAATGAGCATCGCCGCGACCCGAGCTCGGTTGGCCTGCTGGGACAGGTGGATCATGAGTGCGGGCATCCGGGGTGCCTCCGGGTGTCAAGGTCCCCGGGCGGCGTTGGCGCGCCACCCGGGGGCCGCCCTGCTGGGTCGGCGCTCACGCCGTGACCCGAGAGTGCCTGGCCGCTGCGGCGCTGAGAATGACCCAGGGGTGATCTTTGGCGACCCTTTGCGACCCGCGCGCTTACACTTGGCAGCGCCGATATCAGCGCAGCGAGGTCGGAGGCGAGTCGTGGCGGGAGGATCGGGCCGAGCGCCCCGCACGTTGCTTGAAGCGATCATCCTCGGCCGTCGTCAGACCTTCGAGGAGTTCAGCGAGGACGCGGAGCGGTTCGCCCGCGAGCACGACGAGGCGGGAACGCTCAGCGCCCGGCACATACAGCGGCTCGCCTCCGGCACGAGAGCAGATGGGCGCCCGCTCGGGGCGGTACGCCCGGCGACCCGACGCCTGCTCGAACGGATGCTCGGCTACCCGATCGATGACCTCCTCGGACCACCCGAGAACGAGCCCAGCGACGAAGCGTGCCAAGCACACGAACTCGCCGCCAATCTCGCGGCGGCACGAACGGCCGACCGCGAAACAATAGCGGCGTTCCGGCAACAGCTCGACCTCACACGCATGCTCGACCGGAGACTTGGCGCAGGGCATCTACTCCTGGAGTTGGCCGAACAGATCAAGCACATGCAGCAACTCGGCTACTACTCGGTCAACGCAGAGACGCGGCGATCCCTCGCTACTGTTGTCGTGGACGCATGCGCTCTCGCCGGCTGGCAATCGCTTGACCGAGCGGACCCGGCCCGCGCCTGGGACTACTACGCCCAAGGCATCAAGGCAGCCGCGGAGAGCGAATCGACAGCTCTGCGGTCGTATGCGGCGGCGGGACAGTCCGTCGTGCTTCTCGACCTGGACGAGAGAGCGGCGGCACTAGCAATGGCGGAGCACGCCCGAGAGTCCGCGAAGGGCCGTGCACCGCGAATCGTGGCCGCGTGGCTAGCCGCCGCTCACGGCGAGTCCTGCGCAGCGAACAAGCTGCACGTCGCAAGCCTCCGAGCATTCGATGACGCCGAGGAACTGCTGTCCGAGGCGCCGGCCGAGGAAGCGCCATTCCTTGTCTTCGGCCGCGTCCACTTGACGCGCTGGCACGGGAGCGCCCTGACGCGAATCCGGGACCGACGCGCGGTGGCCGTGCTTTCCGGCGCTCTCGACAGACTTCCACCGGGATTCGTCCGCGCCGAAACCGCGCTCAACACCGACCTGGCCGAGGCGTACGAATCAGTAGGAGAGAGAGAAGCGGCAGAACTGCACGCCCGCCGCGCGGACCTCCTTGCTTACCAGATCGGTTCGCAGCGACACCGAAGACGGATCGACCGTCTCCGGCGCCGCTCATTCGTCAGCCCCTCGCGGGCCGGAAGCTCGGCAGGCCGCCCGTGAGCTTCGACGCGAGCAGCGCTGCCGCCTGCTCGTCGGCCGAGCGCACCCACGCTGCGTAGACGCGCAGGGTCGTCACGCCACCGCCGGCATGCCCAAGCCGGCCGGCGACCGTACGCAGGTCCACGCCGGCCGCCAGCAGCTCGGTAGCGCTGTAGTGCCGCAGCTCGTGAATGTGCGTGTCGAGCCCGAGGGAAGCCGTCATCTTCGAGTAGCGGTGCGTCAGGCCGTCTGGGCTGCACGGCCGGGAGTTGTCCGGAGCGTACGAGAAGATGTAAGCGTCCTCGCGGGGAGTGCCGCCGAGCCGGATCACCCGGTCCGCATGCCGGCGGAATTGCGCGACGAGAATTTCGGCCGTCGTGGCGTCGAGCGAGATGCGCCGAATCTGGTGTGTCTTGGTGTCCTTCTCACCCTTCATCCTGGCCGAGTAGTTGCGGCGAAGCTCAAGCATGGCGGTACGGCTCTTCGTCAAGTCCGATCCGCAGAGAGGACATTTGTCGTCGTGCCAGGCGACTGGCCGACTGCACTCGCCACACGACAGCTCGACACTGCCGAATCGCAGCGCGACGAGTTCACCTCGTCGGGCGCCGGTCACCATCGTCAGCCATACGAACGTGCCCCATTCGGCATCGGTGGCCCACGCCTTCTCGATGATCCTCGCCGCATTGGCCGCACTCGGCGGGTTTGGCTGCGGCTTGGGTGCCCTCGGTTTCGGAATCATGTCGATCGGGTTGACCCCGATCCACCCCCAGCGGACGGCCGACTTGAGAGCGCCGTTGAGCACGACGTGAATGTGCCGGAGCGTCGAGCCGCCCAGTGGCTGGCAGACGTGCGGCTTGCAGCGCTTGTCGCACCGGTAGTCCGGGTCAGTAGCGGACGGGCAGCCCTGCCGATGTTCGATGAACGGCTTTCGGTTGCAGCGTCGCCGGCACCGCCGAAGCTCGGCGTAGAAGTGTTCGATCAGGGACGGGCCGGGCCGCGTGAGACGCGTCAGCTTGACGTCGCCAAGAGCCGGAATGATGAATGATTCAGCGAGGAACCGGTAGTCGTCCACCGTCTGCGGGTCGGCCGGATGCTGGTCGAGCCAGGCCGTGATGACGTTGCCGAGTGAATCGGTCGTCCGGGTGGACTTGTGGTCGGAAACGTCGCGCCGGAAGCGATCCCGGAGGCGGATCGCGCCGGCCTCGTCGGTGGCGCTGCCGGTCAGGATCACTTGCTTGCCGGTCTGCGGGTCGCGCCCGCCGTATACCCGCACCTGGTACGAGCCGCCTCGGAGCCGGATGCCCTGGAGGTCCTTCGTCCGGCCTCGTCGCGTCGTCCTCGTCGCAGCCATGTGAGCAGCGTACGACCGGTCGTTGGACAGATCGTTGGACAGAGATCACCACGGGAGGCAATTGGCGATCTTGAAGTTGAGCAAAACACCAGGTCAGAACTGTGTTGCTACGGGTGCGCCGCCAGGGACTCGAACCCCGAACCCGCGGATTAAGAGTCCGCTGCTCTGCCAATTGAGCTAGCGGCGCATCGGTGGCCGAGGCTACCAGGTCGCCGGGAGACAGCGCGACGCCGGCGGCGTCGGCCGCGTTCTGTCGGCGCGCGCTGGCACCATAGGTGGCAGCAGGGGAGCTCGTCGGGGAGGCGGTCCGGGTGACGGTAGGGGCAGGCAGGTCGGCGGTGGCCCGCTGGGCGGCCGGGCTGGTCGCCGTGCTCGCGCTCGTGGCCGGATGCACCGGCGACGGATCCGGCGGCGGACCGGGCGGCGATGAGCCGCTCCGGGGCTGGCGGCCCGCGGCAGTCGACCGCGCCGGCGGCGCCGGCCAAGGTCACCGTGCAGCCCGCCGCCAACGCGACCGGGGTGGCGCCCGGCGACCCGGTGGTGGTCACCGCCGGTGGCGGCACCCTCACCGGGGTGACGGTCGCCGGCGCTGCCGGCGAGATCAAGGGCACCCTCGACGCCGGCCGGACCACCTGGACGTCGAAGACGGCCCTCGCCTTCGGCACCCGCTACACGGTGACCGCCGAGGCGGCCAACGCCGCCGGCAAGAAGACCTCGGCGGCAAGCTCGTTCACGACCGCGAAGGCGAGCAAGCAGGTCTTCCCGGCGGTCTCCCCGCTGCGCGGCACCACCGTCGGCGTCGGCATGCCGATCCGGGTCTACTTCGACGCGCCGGTCGCCGACCGCGAGGCCGCCCTCGCGCGGATGAAGGTCACCAGCTCGGTGCCGACCCAGGGCGCCTGGCGGTGGTTCTCCGACAGCGAGGTGCACTGGCGCCCGAAGACCTACTGGAAGGCCGGCACCCAGGTCGCGCTCGACACCGACCTGTACGGGGTGAAGCTCGGCGACGGTGTCTACGGCGGTCCGAAGGCCGACCGGCACATCGAGTTCACCATCGGCCGCTCGCACGTCAGCGTCGCCGACGCCCGCACCCACCGGATGAAGGTCTACGTCGACGGCAAGCTCGCCCGGACGCTCCCGGTGAGCATGGGCAAGCCGGTCAAGGGCCAGCACACCAAGTCCGGCCCGCACGTCGTCACCGACAGGAATCGGACAATGGTGATGGACTCGACCACGTACGGGCTGGCGCTCGACGCGGGGGGCTACCGGACGAAGGTCGACTACGCGACCCGGATCTCCAACAGCGGCGAGTTCGTGCACTCCGCGCCGTGGTCGGTCGCCCAGCAGGGCCGGGCGAACGTCTCGCACGGCTGCATCAACCTGTCCCCGGCGAACGCTGCCTGGTTCTTCGGGCTGTCCCAGTACGGCGACGTGGTCGAGGTCGTCGGGACGCCCGTCAAGCTCTCGGCGAAGGACACCGACGTGCCCGACTGGACGATCCCGTGGAACCGATGGGGTGAGTGATGGGACTTGAACCCACGACACCCGGGACCACAACCCGGTGCTCTACCAGCTGAGCTACACCCACCATCGGCCGCTCTCGCGGCCGGAGACCATGGTAGCGGCTCAGCCGGGATCGGCGGCGAGCACCTCGGCGGCGGCCTTCTGGGCCTCCTCGCCGCTCGGACCCGGCAGCGGCACGAAGAGCGTCCGCCGGTAGTAGCGCAGCTCCCGGATGCTCTCCCGGATGTCCGCCAGCGCCCGGTGGGCCAGGCCCTTCTGCGGCTGGGCGAAGTAGACCCGGGGATACCAGCGCCGGGCCAGCTCCTTCAGCGACGACACGTCGACCATCCGGTAGTGCAGGAAGGCGTCCAGCTCCGGCATGTCCCGGGCCAGGAAGGCCCGGTCGGTGGCGATCGAGTTGCCGCACAGCGGCACGGTCCGCGCGTCCGGGACGTGCTTGCGCAGGTGCTCGAGCACCATCCGCTCGGCGTCCGCAACGGTGACCCGGGACGAGCGCACCAGCTCGGTGAGCCCGGACGCGGCGTGCATCTCGTGGACGACCGGAAGCATCCCGTCCAGCAGCTCGTCGGAGGCGGCGATCACCACGTCGATGCCGTCGTCCAGGATGCGCAGCTCGGAGTCGGTGACCAGGACGGCGATCTCGATCAGCGCGTCCTTGTGCAGGTCCAGCCCGGTCATCTCGCAGTCGACCCACACCAGCCGGTCCGCCGCCCTGTCCGCCACCCCCCGACCCTATCCGGCGCGACCGCGAGTCCCCGCCGACTCTCCGGCGGGGGCGTGCCCGCGGCACTACGCTCCGCCGGGGAGTACGCCGAGGAGGGTGCATGGGTGAGCCGGGCGGGGCAGCTGCTGGGGGCGCCGGGGCGGACGTGGCGGCCCGGATCGCCGACGGCTACCGCTTCGACGGCGCCGTGGTCGAGCTGGGCACCGTCGTCGCCGCCGGCTCCGCGCATCCCGACGCCAGGGTCCGGGTGCCGATCGGGATGCTCAACCGGCACGGCCTGATCGCCGGCGCCACCGGCACCGGCAAGACCAAGACCCTGCAGCTGATCGCCGAGCAGCTGTCCGCGGCCGGCGTCCCGGTCTTCCTCGCCGACATCAAGGGCGACCTGTCCGGTCTGGCCGCTCCCGGCGAGCCCGGCGACAAGGTCAGCGCACGGGCCCGCGACACCGGGGACGACTGGCAGCCCGCCACGTACCCGGTCGAGTTCTTCGTGGTCGGCGGCATCGGCGTCGGCGTGCCGCTGCGCGCGACGGTCACGAGCTTCGGCCCGATCCTGCTGGCCAAGGTGCTCGGCCTGAACGACACGCAGGAGTCCTCCCTCGGCCTGGTCTTCCACTACGCCGACCGCGCCGGCCTGCCGCTGCTCGACCTGAAGGACCTGCGGGCGGTGATCCAGTACCTCGTCTCCACCGAGGGCAAGACCGACCTGGCCGAGCTGGGCGGCCTGTCCAAGGCGACAGCCGGGGTGATCCTGCGGGAGCTCATCGCGCTCGCCGACTCGGGCGCGGACGACTTCTTCGGCGAGCCGGAGTTCGACACCGCCGACCTGCTGCGCACCGCGCCGGACGGCCGCGGGCTCGTCTCGGCCGTCGAGCTGGCCGGTGTGCAGGACCGACCGGCGCTGTTCTCCACCTTCCTGCTCTGGCTGCTCGGCGACCTGTTCGAGGACCTGCCGGAGGTCGGCGACCCGGACAAGCCCAAGCTGGTCTTCTTCTTCGACGAGGCGCACCTGCTCTTCGCCGACGCGTCGAAGGCGTTCCTGGAGGCGATCACCCGGACGGTCCGGCTGATCCGGTCGAAGGGCGTCGGGGTCTTCTTCGTCACCCAGCAGCCGACCGATGTGCCGGACGACGTGCTCGCCCAGCTCGGCAACCGGGTGCAGCACGCGCTGCGCGCCTTCACCCCGGACGACGCGGACGCGCTGCGCAAGACCGTGCGGACGTACCCGAAGACCGCCGACTACGAGCTGGAGGAGACGCTGACCTCGCTCGGTACGGGCGAGGCGGTGGTCACGGTGATGTCGGAGCGCGGCGTGCCGACGCCGGTCGCCTGGACCCGGCTGCGCGCGCCGCGGTCACGGATGGCGCCGGCCGACCCGGCGGCGGTCGAGCAGGCGGTGGCGGCGTCGCCGCTGCAGGCCGAGTACGGCGCCGAGGTCGACCGGGAGTCCGCGTACGAGCGTCTCGCCGCCCGGCTCGCCCCGCCGCCGGCCACTCCGCCGGCGCCGGCGGAGGTGCCCCCCACGCCGCAGGCGCCACCTCGCGACGAGCCCGACGAGCCCGACGAGCCCGGGGTGGGCGGCTTCCTCGGCAAGATGCTCGGTTCGTCCGCGGCGCGGTCGTTCGCCCGGTCCGCGGCGACCGTGCTCGGCCGGGAGATCACTCGCGGCGTGCTCGGCACCGCCAGGCGACGATCCAGCAGCACCCGGCGCCGCTGACCCCGCACTCTCGTCGATCTTGGTCAGATCGACCTCCCGGCACGCCACGATGCGGTGACTCCACCAAGATCGGCGGGGTCGGCGGCCGCCGTGGGCGTTCGCTGCCAGCGGACGGCGGAACGCCGGCCGGGGGCGGAGTATTGGTAGGACTGAAACGGTGTAAGCGAGCGGCGGTGGTGGGCATGGCGGCGGAGACCCCCGAGGTGCCCGGGCTGGCCGGGAGCGCCGACCGGGACGGCGACGAGCGCGGCGCGGCGGCGTTGGACGCCTACTCGCGGGTGGTGAGCTCGGTCGCGGCGGAGGTGACCCGGCACGTGGCCAGCCTGCACGTGCGGGCGGTCGGGCGCGGCGGTGCGGTCCGGGAGGGCGCCGGGTCGGCCGTCGTCTTCACCGACGACGGATTCCTGCTCACCAACGCGCACGTCGTCGGCGCCGGCGGCAGCGGCACGGCGGCGTTCGTCGACGGCACCGAGTCCGCGTTCGACCTGGTCGGCGCGGACCCGCTGTCCGACCTCGCGGTCGTCCGTGCCCGCGGCGCCACCCCGCCGGCCGCCCGGCTCGGCGACGCCGACCGGCTGGTGGTCGGCCAGCTCGTGGTGGCGGTCGGCAACCCGCTCGGCCTCGGCGGCACCGTCACCGCCGGCGTGGTCAGCGGGCTGGGCCGCTCGCTGCCGACCCGCAGCGGCCGCGCCGGCCGGGTGATCGAGGACGTGATCCAGACCGACGCCGCGCTCAACCCCGGCAACTCCGGCGGGGCGCTCGCCGACGCCGCCGGCCGGGTGGTCGGGATCAACACCGCCGTCGCCGGTGTCGGCCTCGGGCTCGCCGTGCCGGTGAACTCCACCACCCGCCGGATCGTGTCCGCGCTGCTGGCCGAGGGCCGGGTCCGCCGGGCGTACCTGGGCCTGGTCAGCGTGCCCGCGCCGCTGCCCGCGCCGGTGGCCGAGCGGGCCGGGCAGCGGACCGGGCTGCGCGTCGTCGAGGTGGTCGCCGGCAGCCCGGCGGCCCGGGCCGGGCTGAAGTCCGGCGACCTGGTGCTGTCGGTCGGCCGGTCGCCGGTCTCCGACGCGCAGGGCATCCAGCGGCTGCTGTTCGCCGAGGCGATCGGCATCGACCTGCCGGTGACCGTGCTCCGCAACGGCGCCATGGTGGACGTCGTCGCGGTGCCGGCCGAGCTCACCGAGGGCTGAGCTCACCGAGGGCTGAGTCACCGAGGGCTGAGTCCACCGAGGGCTGAGTCCACCGAGGGCTGAGCCGGCCCGCCGCCGTCAGCGCTGCCCGGCGACCAGCCGCCGGTACCAGTCGTACGAGGTCTTCGGCGTCCGGCGCTGGCTGCCGAAGTCCACGTGCACCAGGCCGAAGCGCTTCGAGTAGCCCTGCGCCCACTCGAAGTTGTCCAGCAGCGACCAGCAGAAGTAGCCGCGCACGTCCACGCCGGCCTCGATCGCCTGCCGCACCGCCCGCAGGTGACCGTCCAGATAGGACACTCGTGCCGGGTCGTCGACCGTCCCGTCCGGACCGACGGCGTCGTCGTACGCGGCACCGTTCTCCGTCACGTACACCGGTGGGAGGGCGTCGCCGTACCGGTCGGCGAGCCGGACCAGCATCTCCCGCATCCCGTCCGGCACCACCGGCCAGTCGAACGCGGTCCGCGGCGCGTCCGGCCACCGCGCCGGCGCGGTGCCGAACGGCTGGTCCGGGTCGGCCCGGATCAGCTCCGGGAAGTAGTAGTTGACGCCGAGGAAGTCCAGCGGCGCCGAGGTGACGGCGAGGTCGCCGTCCCGGACGGTGTCGCCGAGGTACGCCTCGACCTCCGCCGGGTAGCGCGCCCACAGCAGCGGGTCGGTGTAGAGGTGGTTGTGCAGCGCGTCGCTCAGCCCGGCGGCGGCGACGTCGGCCTCGGCGTCGCTGGCCGGCTGGCAGGGACCGTAGTTGCTGGTGATGCCGACCGGGACCCCGGGCGTGGCCGCCCGGAGTGCGGCAGCGGCGAGGCCGTGCCCGAGCAGCTGGTGGTGCGCGACCCCGACCATGCCGGCCGGGCCGAGCCGCAGCCCGGGGGCGTGCACGCCGGTGAGGTGGCCGTCCCAGCTCACCACCACCGGCTCGTTCAGGGTGATCCACATCCCGACCCGGTCGCCGAGCGCGGCGGCGACGTGCCCGGCGTACTCGGCGAAGCGCTCGGCGGTCTCCCGGGACCGCCAGCCGCCGGCGTCCTGCAGCGCCTGCGGCAGGTCCCAGTGGAACAGCGTCACCGCCGGCGTGATGCCGGCCGCCAGCAGCGTGTCGACCAGCCGGTCGTAGAACGCCAGCCCGGCCGGGTTCGGCGTGCCCCGGCCGGTCGGCTGGATCCGGGGCCAGGAGACCGAGAACCGGTACGCCCCGACGCCGAGCCCGGCCATCAGCCGCACGTCCTCGGCGTAGCGGTGGTAGTGGTCGCAGGCCACGTCCCCGGTGTCGCCGTCGCGGACGTTGCCCGGGACGTGGCTGAAGGTGTCCCACACCGACGGCCCGCGGCCGTCCTCGGTCACCGCCCCCTCGATCTGGTAGGCGGCCGTGGCCACCCCGAAGACGAAGCCGGGCGGAAAGCGGAGCCCCTCGTCGACCATCCCGACACCGTACGGCGGTCGGGCCGGGCCTCGCCTGCCGGGAGCGGGCGGCGGCTCAGGCGCCGATCCGCTTGGAGCCCTCGGCGATCCGCCAGATCGTCACCACCGCCGGCCGGGCCGGTCCGCCGTCCGGCCACGTCGAGGCCGGGTCGTCGACCGAGGCGCCGTCCGCCTCGCCCGGGTGCTGCACGGCGATGAAGGCGGTCCGCTGGTCCGCGGTGATCAGCGGACCGCACGTCTCCGCGCCGACCGGCACGCTGGCGAACCGGCGCAGGTGACCCCGGTCCGGACCGGCCAGCGGCACCGCGAACAGCCCGTCGTTCGCGCCGAGCGCGCCCGGGTTGCCGTCGGTGGCGATCCAGAGGTTGCCGGCCGCGTCGAAGGCGACGTTGTCCGGGCAGGAGATCGGGCTGACCTTCGTCTTGTCGAAGCCGGCGAAGTACGTCGACGGGTCGTCCGGGTCGCCGCAGACGATCGGCAGGTCCCAGCGGAAGGTCGTCGCCGCGGCGTCGTTCCCGGTCTCGGTGAGCTCCAGGATGTGGCCGTACTTGTTGCCGACGTTGACCGACCCCTCGGTCAGGGACCGGGGGTTCGGCTCGTCCACGAGCGCCGGCGTGCGCCGGGAGTTGTTGGTGAGCGCGCAGTAGACCTTGCCGGTCGCCGGGTTCGCCTCCATGTCCTCGGGCCGGTCCATCTTGGTGGCGCCGGCGGCGTCGGCGGCCAGCCGCGTGTTGACCAGCACCTGCTCGACGGTGAAGCCCGGCACGAAGCTGCGCCGGCCGTCGGTGAGCGGAATCCACCGCCCGCTCCCGTCGAAGGCGCCGTCGGACGGCAGCCGTCCGCTGCCGTCGATCTCGGCGGCCGGGGAGTCGCCGGTGAACCTGGCGACATACAGCGTGCCGTCCTCGAGCAGCCGCTTGTTCCACTCCCGCGCCCACCGGCTGCCGCCGCGCCGCAGCCGCCGCGAGGAGACGAACTTGTAGATGTAGTCGAAGCGCTCGTCGTCGCCCATGTACGCGGCGACCCGGCCGTCCCTGGCCACCGCGATCGTCGCCGCCTCGTGCTTCATCCGACCGAGCGCGGTGTGCTTGCGTGGCGTCGAGTCCGGCTGGTACGGGTCGACCTCCACGACCCAGCCGAACCGGTTCGCCTCGTTCGGCTCCCTCGCCAGGTCGAAGCGCGGGTCCACCCGGTCCCACTGCCGGGAGTCGGCGGGCAGCCGGTTGGCCGTGTCGATGCCGTAGCGCGCGTACGCGCTCTTCTGCGGCTCGGCGACGGCGTTCCCGCCGACGAAGTACTGGTTGAAGTTCTCCTCGCCGGACAGGATCGTCCCCCACGGGGTGATCCCGCCGGCGCAGTTGTTGAGCGTGCCGAGCACCGTGCGCCCGGAGGGGTCGGCGTTGGTGCGCAGCAGTGCGCCGCCGGCGGCCGGCCCGGTCAGCCGCATCCGGGTCATCGTGGTGATCCGGCGGTTGTACGGCCGGCGACCCCGGCGCACCGGCAGCCACTGGCCGGTGTCGGCGACCCGCTCGATCTCCACCACCGAGCCGCCGTGCGCGGCCATCGCGATCCGGATCTGCTCCGGGGTGAGCGCCGCGAGATCGGTGAAGCCGCGGAACATCAGCTCCTCGTTGGTGTACTCGTGGTTCACCCAGAGCAGCGCCCGGTCGCGGCCGAGCGGCACCACCCCGACGAAGTCGTTGTTGTAGCCGAACTGCTGCGCCTGCGCGGCCGCGGACTGCTCGTCGAAGCTCCACCGCGGCGCGCCCGGCAGCACCGGGTCGCCCCACCGGATGACGACGCCGTGGTCGTAGCCGTTCGGGACCAGGACGGCGTCCAGGCTGGTCGGTGGGATGGTCGGGAAGCTCAGCGCGCTGCCGGAGACGTCGACCGGCCGGCGTCGGGCGGCGGGGGCGGCGGCCGGTGCCGCGGTGGGCGCGGCGGTGGGTGCGGCCACGGCGGGCAGCGACCCGGTCGCGCCGACGCCGGCGACCAGCGCCCCGACCGCGCTCGCCTTCAGCACGCTCCGGCGGGAGACGGCCCGGTCGACGATGTCGCCGAAGTACTCGTTGTCGCTGGTGTTGGGAACCTCGTGCGCGCAGGCGTTGCCGCACTTGTATCGGCAGGTCATCGCGCTGCGGCCGCCGCTGCCGGGGTGGCCGTCGGCGAGCGGGAGGCGGCGTCGGCTCGGGTCGAGGATGTCGGTCACCTGGGCTCCTGCGGGGTCGTCCGGGGTGCTGACGGGCGGACCGTAACCAGAGCGGCAGATGACCAGGCGGCCGGGACGTGAACGGCGCTCGACGAGTGGGCAGGGATCCGGAGGGTTGGCCGCCGGCCCGCCGGGAGACCATTCGGGCGTGCCCGTACCCGAGCCAGCCCACCTCGCCGCCGCCCTGGCCGTGCTGCGGGACCGGGTCGACGCGCTGCGGCTCGGCCTGGAGCTGCCGGACGTGGCGGACGCCCGGCGGTCCCGGCTGGAGGTGGTCCGGCAGGTCGAGGACTACCTGCTGCCGAGGCTCGGCCAGCTCGACGCGCCGCTGCTGGCCGTCGTCGGAGGCTCGACCGGAGCTGGCAAGTCGACGCTGGTGAACACCCTGGTCGGCGCGGAGGTGAGCCCGGCCGGCGTGCTGCGGCCGACGACCCGCTCGCCGGTGCTGCTCTGCGCGCCGGAGGAGGCGCACTGGTTCGAGCCGGGCCGGGTGCTGCCGGGCCTGGCCAGGACCTCCGGCGCCGGTGCCGACGGGAGCCCGCGCAGCCTCCGGGTGGTCCCGCACCCGGCCGTCCCGTCCGGGCTGGCGCTGCTGGACGCGCCGGACATCGACTCGGTGGTGGCCGGCAACCGGGAGCTCGCCGCCCAGTTGCTCGCCGCGGCCGACCTGTGGATCTTCGTCACCACCGCCGCCCGGTACGCCGACGCGGTGCCCTGGGACCTGCTGCACACCGCGGAGCAACGCGGGACGGCGCTGGCCGTGGTCCTCAACCGGATCCCACCCGAGGCGGTCGGCGACGTCACCGCCCACCTCGGCTCGATGCTGACCGAGAACGGGCTGAGCCGGGCCGCGCTGTTCCCGGTGCCGGAGGTGCCGCTCGCCGCCGGCCGGATCCCGGCGGACGCCGTCGCCCCGCTGCACTCGTGGCTGACGGGCCTGGCCGCGGACGCCGCCGCCCGGGCCGAGGTGGTGCGCGGCACCCTGGACGGCGCGCTGCGCAGCATGGCGCAGCGGGTGCCGGCGCTCGCGCGCGCCGCCGACGAGCAGGGCGCGGCCGCCGCGGCGCTGCGGGCGGAGGCCGACGAGGCGTACGCGGCGGGCGGCCGGGAGGTGGACGACGGGGTCCGGGGCGGCAGCGTGCTGCGGGGGGAGGTGCTCGCCCGCTGGCAGGACTTCGTCGGCACCGGCGAGCTGCTGCGGACGCTGCAGGCACGGGTCGGCCGGCTCCGGGACGTGATCGCGTCCGCCTTCACCGGCCGGCCGCTGCCCGACGCCGAGGTGGCGCAGGCGGTGGAGAGCAGCGTCGAGTCGCTGGTCCGGGCCGCGGCCGAGCGGGCCGCGGAGCGGGCGGCGCAGGCGTGGCGGGGCCGTCCGGGCGGCGGCGCGCTGCTCGGCTCGGCGCCCGGCCTCGCCCGGGTGTCGCCCGGCTTCACCGAGGCGCTGCGGGACGAGGTCCGGGCCTGGCAGGGCCGGGTGCTGGAGCTGGTCTCCGAGCAGGGCGCCGAGCGGCGCACGGCCGCGCGGCTGGCGTCGTTCTCGGTGAACGGGGCGGGGCTGCTGGTGATGCTCGCGGTCTTCGCGCAGACCGGCGGGCTGACCGGCGTCGAGGTGGTGGTCGCCGGCGGGACGACGGCGCTCAGCCAGAAGCTGCTGGAGGCGGTCTTCGGCGACGCCGCGGTACGGGCGCTCGCCGCCGACGCCCGGCAGGACCTGCTGGAGCGGGTGGACGGGCTGCTGTCCGCCGAGGCGGACCGGTTCCGGTCGCTCGTCGCGGCGGCCGCGCCGGAGCCCGCCGCGGCCGGTGGCCTGCGGTCCGCGGCCGACGAGCTGGAGCAGGCCCGGCGCGGGTCGCCGGCGGTGTCCCGCCCGGCCCCCGCGGCGGTCGTCCGGCCGGGCCGTCCGGCCTGGCGCTGGGGTCGCCGGCTCGGGCGCTCCCGGTGAGCGTCGTCGGCCCGGCCCCGGACGGCGGCCGGCGGTCCCGGCCGGGGTCGGGTGAGCTGCGGGGGATGGTCCGGCGGGCTCGCCGGGGGCCGGCACGACCCGCGGGGAGCGGGTGGCCGCGCGGGGTGGTTCGGCGCCGGTCGCCGCGGACGGCGGGGTGAGGGCGGTGGGAGGGGAGAGGTCCGCGGGGAGCGTGCTGGCCGAGCGGTTGGCGGCCCTGGACGAGGTGGTCTCGCTCGGCCGCGGGCGGCTGGACGGGCCGGGCCTCGACGACGCCGCCCGGCTGGCCGGCAAGGCGGGCGCCCGGCTGCGGCTCGGTGCGGACCAGACCGTGGTCGCGTTGGCCGGCGCCACCGGCAGCGGCAAGTCCTCGCTGCTCAATGCGCTCGCTCGGAGAGCCGGTCTCCGCCGTCGGCGTACGCCGCCCGACGACCTCGGCGGCCACCGCGGTCGTCTGGGGACCCGACGGCGCGGGCCCGCTGCTGGACTGGCTCGAGGTGCCCCGCCGGCACGCCGCCCGCACCGACGGCGGCGCCGGCCCGGACGGGCTGGTCCTGCTCGACCTGCCCGACTTCGACTCGGTCCGGCTCGCGCACCGGCTCGAGGTGGAGCGCCTGGTCGAGCTCGTCGACCTGCTGGTCTGGGTGCTCGACCCGCAGAAGTACGCCGACGCCGCGCTGCACGAGCGTTACCTGCGCCCGCTCGCGGGTCACGCGGACGTGATGCTGGTGGTGCTGAACCAGGTGGACCGGCTCGACCCGGCCGCCCGCGAGGCCTGCCTGGCGGACCTGCGCCGGCTGCTCGACCGGGAGGGACTCGCCGGCACCGCCGTGCTGGCGACGTCCGCGACCACCGGCGAGGGCCTGCCGGAGCTGCACGCGGTGCTGGCCACCCGAGCCGCGGCCCGGCGCGCCGCGCTCCAGCGGCTCGACGCCGACCTGCACCGGACCGCGACCGCCCTGGGTGCGCTCTGCGCTCCGACCGCGGCGGGTGCCGGCGGCGCCGAGCGGGACCCGCCGCCTGCCGATGGTGGAGCGGACGGGAGGCCGTCGGGACCGGTGCGGGGGCCGGGGGACTGGTCGGAGGTGGCGCCCGCGACCGCCGGGGAGCGGGCCACGCGGGACCCGGGAGCCGGTGTGCGCCCGGCGGACCGGACCGCGCTCGTCGAGGCACTCACCGACGCCGCCGGCGCCGAGACCATCGCCGCCGCGGTCACCCGCTCCCACCGGTCCCGCGCCGCGGCGGCGGCCGGCTGGCCGTTCACCCGCTGGCTGCGCAAGCTGCGCCCGGACCCGGTCCGCCGGCTGCGGCTGCCGCCCACCCCGAACGAGCTGGTCCGCACCTCGCTGCCGGGGCCGTCCGCGGTGCAGCGTGCCCGGGTGGACACCGCACTGCGCACGCTCACCGACAACGCCGCCGGGAGCCTGCCCGACCCCTGGCCGGGCGTGGTCCGCCGGGCCGCGACCGGGGCCACCGCGGACCTGCCCGACCTGCTCGACCGGACCGTCGCCGGCACCGACCTCGGCCTCGGCCGGCAGCCGCGGTGGTGGATGCTCGCCGGATTCGTGCAGGCGGTGCTCGCGGCGGCGACCGTCGCGGGCCTGCTCTGGCTGCTGGTGCTGCTCGGGCTGGACTGGCTGCGCTTCCCGGAGCCGCCGATGCCGTACGTCGGCCGCGTCCCGCTGCCCACCCTGCTGCTGGCCGGCGGCGCCCTGGCCGGGGTGCTGCTGGCGCTGCTGGCCCGGCGACTGGCCGCGACCGGAGCGCGGCGGCGCGCCCGGACCGCCCGGCGGCGGGTACGGGATCGGGTCGAGCGGGTCGCCGACGAGCGGGTCCTCGCACCCGTCGAGGCCGAGCTCGCCGTCCACAAGCGATTCTGCGCGGCTCTCGACCGCCTCGCGAGCTGAGTCGTACCCCGGCCGGGCCGGGGCGGTCCAGCGGACCGCCGGCCGCCGGCCGGTCAGGCGCGGACCGGGACGGCGGCGTCAGGACGCGGAGTCGAGCCACTGCTCGAACGTCGGGCCGGCGAGGGTCGGCGTGCGGGCCGGGCAACAGGGCGCCGTTCTCGTTGAGGTCGCGGTCCGGGTCGGCCGGGTTGCGCACGCCCTCGATCTTCACCGGGTCACCGCGCCGGGCGGCGAGCAGCATCGCCATGTCGACGAGACTCTCCTCCCGCGGGCCGGCGATCTCGGGGATCGGCGCCGCAGCGGTTCCCGGTGCCGGACCGGCGGCCATGTCGGCGAGCGCCTGGGCGACGGTCCGGGCGGCGACCAGCTGCGTGCGCATCCTCGGCACGTAGCTCACCTCGCCCTGCCTGCCCCACGCCACGAGCTGGCCGACGAACTCGTGGAACTGCGCCGCACGGAGCACCTGCGTCGGGATCGGGCCGGACAGCATCGCCCGCTCGTGGGCGACCTTCGCCGCGCCATAGCCCGCCGTGAACCGGTCGACCCCGATGATGGACACCACGACCATCCGCCGCACGCCGGCCCGCTCGCCGGCCTCGTGGAGGTTCCGGGCCGCGGTGGTGAAGAAGTCCGTCGCCGCCGCCTGCTCCGGGGAGGGCCCGGTGGACACGTCGACGATGCACGTCACACCGGCCAGGGCCGCCGCCAGGCCGTCGCCGGTGATCACGTCCACGCCACCGGAACGCGACATCGGGACGACGTCGTGTCCTCCGGCCTCGAGCACGTCGACGACGTGACGGCCGACCCGCCCGGTCGCTCCCGCCACCGCGATCCTGCTGGGTGCTTGCACGTGTGTTCTCCTCGGGTCATCGGCTGCCGGCACTCGGCGCGCCGGCCAGCTCTCGTCGGTCACCGCTATGACAGACCGCGACGGACGGATGTGACCGGTGGACGGGCTGTCAACTTGGGTTGACAGATCCGGTGTGTCAACCTAGGTTGACGGCATGAGTACGGAGGCGTCCCGGCTGGCCAGCTCGGCGTCGAGCGGCGATCCCCAGGTGGGGCTGGCCGCGGTGGCGTCGCTGCGGGTCCTGCTGGAGTCGCTGGAGGAGCTGCAAGTGGCGAACGCACGCGGGCAGGGCTGGTCCTGGCAGGACGTCGCGCTGGTGCTGGGTGTCAGCCGGCAGGCGGTGCACAAGAAGCACGGTGGTCGCCGGCGGGCCGGCGGGGGGAGGTAGCGGTGTTCGAACGCTTCACGGCGGACTCGCGCGAGGTGGTCATCGGTGCGGTCCGGGTGGCGGCCGAGCTCGGGTCGGCGGAGACCGGCACCGAACACGTCCTGGTGGCGCTCACGGCCGACCCCGGTCCGGCCGGACGCACGCTGCGGGCGGCCGGGGTCGTCGGGGGACCGCTGCGGGTCGAGCTGGCCGGGCGGGGCGGCTCCGGCGACACCGCACCCGGCGTGGACGCCGACGCGCTCTCGGCCATCGGCATCGACTACGACGCGGTGCGGCGGGCCGTGGAGCGGACCTTCGGACCGGGCGCGCTGCACCGGGACCCGGCTGGCGCGCGCCGGCGGCGCTGGCGGCGACGGCCCCGACCCTGCGGCGGGCACCGACCGTTCACCGCGCACGCCAAGCGCGCGCTGGAACGGTCCCTCCGCGAGGCGCTGGCGCTGCGGGACCGGCACATCCGCTCCGAGCACCTGCTGCTCGGGATCATCGGATCGGGCGCGGGAGCCACGCCCATGCCCACCTCGGCCGCGACCCGGCTGCTCCGCGACCGCGGGGTGGACCTCCCGCAGCTCCGGGACGCGGTGCTGGCTGAGCGTCGTCGCCAAGCCAGCTGACGCCGGCCGTCAGTCGGGCGGCGCCGCGGTGGGGACCCGGGCCTCCCGTGGGTTCGCGTAGCGCGCGCCGGCCCGCTCGGCCAGCGCGCGGACCCTGGCGGCCAGCGCCTGCTGCTCGGCCGCCGGCAGGTACGCCCGGCGGTAGCGGCGCTCGTAGTCGTCGGCCAGCCCCGGGTCGCGGGGCCGCAGCCAGCCGAGGAAGTGCTCCCGGACGCCCGGCCGCAGGTGCAGCGCGATCGCCGTGACGGACGTCGCGCCCGCCTCGACGCAGGCGGTCACCACCTCCTCCAGCTGGGCCGGGGAGTCGGAGACGCCCGGCAGCACCGGAGCGACCAGCACGCCGGTCCGGATGCCGGCCTCGGACAGCTGCCGGACCGCGTCCACCCGCCGCCGCGGGTGCGGCGCGCCCGGCTCGGTCGCCCGCCAGACCGCCTCGTCCAGCGTGCCGATCGACAGGCTCACCGTCACCCTGGTGCGCTCCGCCGCGGCGGCCAGCACGTCGAGGTCGCGCAGCACCAGCGCCGACTTGGTGAGGACGGAGAACGGGTTGCGCGCCCGCCCGAGCACCTCGACGATCCCTCGGGTCAGCCGGTACTTCCCCTCGCACCGCTGGTACGGGTCGGTGTTGGTGCCCATCGCGATCGACTCGCCGGTCCACTTCGGACTGCGCAGCTCCGCCCGCAGCCGCTCCACCGCGTTGACCTTCACCACGATCCGGCGCTCGAAGTCCGCGCCGATGTCCAGGCCGAGGTACTCGTGGGTCGGCCGGGCGAAGCAGTACGTACACGCGTGGGAGCAGCCGCGGTAGGCGTTGATGGTGAAGCGGAACGGCATCCGCGACGCGGCCGGGACCTCGTTGACGATCCGCCGCGCGTGCACGTGCAGGAACTCCATGCCCGACAGCCGGCCGGTGCCGCGCTCGGTGGTGACCAGGTCGTCGGAGGAGAACAGCGAGCCCTGACCGGGACCGTCGTCCGGGGAGTCGGCCAGCTTCCACCGCAACGGGACGGCGCTCACCGCGCGCCGCCCGTTGCCGGATCGTGCGAGAACGCGTCGCCAGGACGACGGAAGGTCGCACGGACCGTCGGCCGGGCGGGAGGGGAGCCGGTCACCGGAAGTCCCGGGAGGTCGACCGTACCGACAGCTCCAGCTTGTCGATCCGCTCCGCCACCACGTTGGTCACCCCGTCCACCCGCTCCAGCATTCCCCGGATCACCAGCGCCGCCGACTCCCGGGCCACCCGCCGGTGCCGGGCCCACACCACCTTCGAGCAGATCACGTTCACCAGGCCGGTCTCGTCCTCCAGGTTGAGGAAGGTGATCCCGCTCGCCGTCGCCGGCCGCTGCCGGTGCGTCACCACCCCGCCGACCAGCACCCGCGACCCGTCGTCCACTCCGGACAGCCCGCGGGCGGTGAGCACCCCGGCCGCGGCCAGCCGGTCGCGGACGAACTGGGTCGGGTAGCTGTCCGGGGAGACGCCGGTCGCCCACACGTCGGCCATCGCCCGCTCCACGTCGGACAGTCCCGGCAGCATCGGCGCGTCCGCGCCGACGACCAGCCCGCCGAGCCGGTCCGGCCGGTCCTGCGCCACCGCCCCGGCCGCCCACAGCGCCTCCCGGCGGGACAGCCCGAAGCAGCCGAACGCCCCCGCGGTCGCCAGCGCCTCCAGCTGCCGGGTGTCCAGGCCGGCCCGGCGGGCCAGGTCGGCCATCCCCGCGTACGGCCGGCCGGCGGCGACCCGCTCCGCCACCTCCGCACCGATCGCCCGGACCGACGACAGGCCCATCCGGACCGCGAAGGCGGTCTCGCTGGTCTCGTCGGGCTCCAGGGTGGCGGCGGCGGCCGAGGCGTTCAGATCGGGCCCGTGGACCACCACCCCGTGCCGGCGGGCGTCGGCGACCAGCGTCTGCGGCGAGTAGAACCCCATCGGCTGCGCGTTGAGCAGCGCCGCGCAGAACGCCGCCGGGTAGTAGCGCTTGAAGACACGCGCTCGCGTACACCAGGTAGGCGAAGCTGATCGAGTGGCTCTCGGCGAAGCCGAAGTTGGCGAACGCGGCGAGCTTCTCGTAGATCTCGTCCGCCGCGTCGCCGACGATCCCGTTGCCCGCCATCCCCTCGTACAGCCGGTCCTTCAGCGCGGCCATCCGCTCGGTCGACCGCTTCGAGCCCATCGCCCGGCGCAGCAGGTCCGCGTCCGCCGCGGTGCAGCCGGCCGCGTCGATCGCCATCTGCATGAGCTGCTCCTGGAACAGCGGCACCCCGAGCGTCCGCCCCAGCGCCGGCTCCAGCAGCGGGTGCGCGTACGTCACCGGCTCCAGGCCCTGCCTGCGCCGGATGAACGGGTGCACCGAGCCGCCCTGGATCGGGCCGGGCCGGATCAGCGCCACCTCGATCACCAGGTCGTAGAACTTCCGCGGCCGCAGCCGCGGCAGGGTCGCCATCTGGGCCCGGCTCTCCACCTGGAAGACGCCGATCGTGTCGGCTTCGCAGAGCATGTCGTAGACGCCCTCGTCGTCCGGGGGCAGCGAGGCGAGGTCGACCTCCCGGCGGTGATGGGTGCGGATCAGGTCCATCGTGTAGTGCAGGACCGAGAGCATCCCGAGCCCGAGCAGGTCGAACTTCACCAGCCCGGCGACCGCGCAGTCGTCCTTGTCCCACTGCAGCACGGTGCGCTCGGCGATGGTCGCCCACTCCACCGGGCACACCTCGGCCACCGGGCGGTCGCAGATCACCATGCCGCCGGAGTGGATGCCGAGGTGGCGCGGGAAGTGCAGCAGCTCGGTCGCGAGCTCCACCACCTCATCGGGAATGTCGTGGTCGACCGTGTCGGTCAGCGGTGCCCACCGCTCGATCTGCTTGGACCACGCGTCCTGCTGGCCCGGTGCGTAGCCGAGCGCGCGGGCCATGTCCCGCACCGCCGATCCGCGGCCGGTAGGTGATCACGTTGGCGACCTGCGCGGCGCGGTCCCGCCCGTACCGCTCGTAGACGTGCTGGATGACCTCCTCCCGCCGGCCGGACTCGATGTCCACGTCGATGTCGGGCGGCCCGTCCCGCTCCGGCGCCAGGAACCGCTCGAACAGCAGCTCGTAGCCGACCGGCTCGACCGCGGTGATGCCCAGGGCATAGCAGACCGCGGAGTTGGCCGCCGACCCCCGGCCCTGGCAGAGGATGTCGCTGCGCTCGCAGAAGTCGACGATCTCGGCGACGATGAGGAAGTAGCCCGGGAAGTCCAGCTTCTCGATCAGGGCCAGCTCGTGCTCGAGCTGCCCGTATGCCCCCGGGACCCGCTCGTCCTCCGGTGGGCCGTAGCGGCGGCGGGCGCGCTCCAGCGTCATCTGCCGCAGCCAGCTCATCTCGGTGTGCCCGGGCGGGCAGTCCCAGTCCGGCAGCCGCGGGGCGACCAGGTACAGGTCGAAGGCGCAGGCCAGGCCCAGCTCGGCGGCCCGGGCCACCGCCCCGCCGAAGCGGTCGAACCGGGCGGCCATCTCGGCGCCGGAGCGCAGGTGTGCCGTGCCCGCCGCGGGCAGCCAGCCGTCCATCTCGTCCAGGCTGCGGCGCGCCCGGACCGCGGCCAGCGCGGTGGCCAGCCGGCGGCGCCGCGGCCCGGCGAAGTGGGCGTTGCCGGTGGCGACGGTCGGCAGGCCGCGGGCGGCCGCGAGCTCGGCCAGCGCGTCGTTGCGGGCGTCGTCGAGCGGGTCGCCGTGGTGCCACAGCTCGACCGCGACGTTGTCCCGGCCGAACCGGCCGACCAGCTCGTCCAGCTCACCCCGGGCGGCGGTCATCCCCCCGCCCGCCAGCGCGGCCGGGACGGTGCCCTTGCGGCAGCCGGTGAGCACCAGCCAGTGGCCGTCGTGCGCGCCGGCCAGCTCGTCCGGGTCGTAGACCGGGCGGCCCTTGGCCCCGCCGGCCAGCTGCGCGGCGCTGATCTGCCGGCACAGCCGCCCGTAACCGGCCGGGTCGCGGGCGAGCACCAGCAGGTGCCGGCCCTGCGGGTCGGCGTTGCCGCCCTGCGGCGCGGTCAGCCCGAGGGACAGCTCGGCGCCGTAGATCGTCCGCATCCCGTACGCCCGGGCGGCCTCGGCGAACCGGACCACCCCGTACATCCCGTCGTGGTCGGTGAGCGCGATCGCCTCCAGCCCGAGCCGGACCGCCTCCTCGACCAGCTCCTCCGGGTGGCTGGCGCCGTCGAGGAAGCTGAAGTTGGAGTGCGCGTGCAGCTCCGCGTACGGCACCGTGTCCGTCGCTTGTGGACGGCCGGGCGGGACGTAGCCACCGCGGCGGCGGGACCAGGCCGGGCTGTCGCCCCCGTCGCCCGGGTGCGCGCCGTCC
The DNA here is from genome assembly GCA_963785005.1 of uncultured Actinomycetota bacterium. GTDB lineage: Bacteria > Actinomycetota > Actinomycetes > Mycobacteriales > CADCTP01 > CADCTP01. The sequence goes on along the minus strand of CAWATS010000005.1, from coordinate 155,621 downwards.
GGCCGGCGCCCGGACAGCCTGCGCTCCAGCTCCGCCCACGGGATCGGCGGGTTGTCCCAGCCCATGACCACCTCACTCCACGACGGAGGTCATGCTACTCGAACACACGTTCGAAGAGTCAACCCCCGGTCGTCGCGGAGCAGCACGGCGATCTTGGTGTCGAAGCGGACGGGCTGCTCGTCGGTCAGTCGTACGCGGCCTCGACCCACCAGCGGCCACCGTCGAGGGCGACCAGCCAGGCGGTGCCGTCCGCGGCGAGCACCTGGAAGCGGGCGCGCCGGCTCGCGCCGGCCGGGTCCCACCAGCGCTCGTCGGCGGCCCACGGCCCGGTCCACGCGACCACGTCGGCCGGCTCGCGGCCGGGCACCGACAGCCGGGCCGGTGGGGCGGTCACCGTGAAGCGCCCGGTCACCCCGACCTGGGCGCCGGCCGCGTCGAGGACCTCGGCCGGCACCGGCTCGGCCAGCACGGTGGCGGGGGAGGGCGCCGGCACCCGGCCCGGCCAGGGCGGGTCGGCCAGCCGGCCCGGGGTCCGCTCGTCACCCCAGGGCACCAGCCGCACCTGGTCGGCCGGGCCGCGGCCGCCGCCGAGCACCGCCGTCAGCACCCGGTCCGGGCCGAGCATCCCCTGCACCCGGGCCAGCACCCGGCCGGCCCGCTCGTCGGAGTCGCCCACCCCGCCCCACAGGCCGAGCTGCAGGCCCCGGTACGGGATCACCTCGTCCGGGACCAGGCGCAGCAGCACGATCCCCGCGGTGGGCCGCTCCACGATCTCCCCGGCCACCGCGACGCCGCCCGTGCCCGCGGTCGGGTCCGGTCCGGTGCCGGCGCCGATCACCGCCGGCGGGACCGGCGCCGGGCCAGCGCGTTCGTCCGGGGCGGCCGTCGGGGTGTGCCGGGCGCGGCCGGACAGCCAGCCGTCGAGCTGCCAGCGCACCCGGTCGGCGACGGCCGCCGGGGTGAGCGCGCCCTCGTGCCGCCACAGCCGGGTGAGCCGCTCGCCGTGCTCGGTCTGCGCCTCGATCGCCACCCGGGTGCAGGCCAGGCCGCGCCGGGCGAGCCGTTCGTGCAGCTGTTCGGCCAGGCTCCTCGCGGCGAAGGCCGCGGTGTCGACCCGCTCGACCGGCGGGTCGAGCTCGGTCTGCACGGCCAGCTCGGGCACCGGCAGCCGGGCGGCGAGCGGGCGGTCGTCCAGCCCGCGGGCCAGCCGGTGAGCGCGGGCTCCGTCCGGGCCGAAGCGGGCCAGCACGTCCCGCGGTGGCAGCTGCGCGAACGCACCGAGGGTCCGCAGGCCGAGCCGGCGCAGCAGGTCGGCCAGCTCCGGCAGGTCGAGGGTCTCCACCGGGTACGGCGCGAGGTAGCGGCGGGAGCCGCCGCGGGGAACCACCTCGCCCCGCAGCGCGGCCAGCGTCGCGGCGAACCGCCCGTCCGCCACGCCGACCGAGCACAGCGCCCGGGTCCGCCCCGTCAGGTGCCGGGCGAGCTGGTCGGCCACCGCGTGGTCGCCGCCGAAGTAGCGGGCCGGGCCGCGGGCGCCGACGGCACACACCCCCGGACGGATCACCTCCACGCCGGGCGCCAGCTCCTCGACGGCCGCGGCCACCGGCTCGAACGCCCGGGCGTCCCGGGCCGGGTCGTGGCCGAAGACGACCAGCCGCGGGCAGCGCGACTGCGCCTCCCGCCGGCGCAGGCCGTGGTGGACGCCCTCCGCCCGGGCGGCCGGCGTGCTGGAGACGATCCGGTTCGCGAAGACGACCGCGGCGGGGATGTCGGCGGCGCCCTCCGCGTCCACCCCGGCCGCGGACATCGCGCTGACCACCGGCCAGTCCGGGCAGCGGACCACCACCGTACGGACCGCCATGCCGGTCACCGCCGTCCTTCGGCGGCGACCGGGCGCGGTGGTCGGGGCAGGCTGGAGGCCGGCCGCAGCCGGGCCAGCGCCTCGGCCGGGATCCCGGGCGGGCGCCGGGGCGGACCGCTGTCGCGTGGCCGGCCCACCGGCGGCCGGGGCGGGACGGCGGCCCGGGGAGCACCTTCGCCATGCACGACGCGCAGTGGCCGAGAGGTGTGGTCCGTCCGGTCGGTGCGCCGTTCCGGCAGACCCGGTGCCTGCGCGGCGGGCGCCGGGCGGGGGACGGCGCGCAGCGGCGGGCCGGCCGGCGTGGTGTCGGCCACCACGCCCCCGCCGGGCGCCGGCAGCCACACCCGCAGCTCACGGGCCCGCGCCGCCGCCCCGCGCCCCTCGCCGCGGACCACCACCCGCCGGGCGCGCAGGTGCCCGAACCCCGCACCGAGCCCCTCCCACCCCCTGGACGCCGTGCTCAGCCGCAGGTCCACCCCCGGCCAGGCGACCGCCCCGTACGGCACCAGCACCGCGCCGCGCTGCCGTGCCCGCGCCGCCAACCGCCGCACGTCCCCGTCGGGCACCCGCCCCCGCGGGGCGACCACCACCACGTCGAGCGCGTCCAGCAGGGCCGCCGCCACCGTGGCCCAGTCCCGCCCCGGGTCGGGGACGAGCGCGAGCCGGTCGAGCGCCACCCCGGCCTCACCCGCTGCCACCAGCCCGAGCGACGGCAGCCCGACCACCGCGCACCACGCCCCACCGCGGGACGGCCCGGCCAGCAGCGCGAGCAGCAGCGACGCCGACCCGCGGACCGCCACCGCCGACCCGCGGCGCAGGCCACCCGAGCCGAACAGCGGCTCGAGCGCGGGCAGCACCGGCAGCAGCCGGTCGTCCTCCGCCCGCACCGTCCCTTGCCGGACCCGCTGTGCGGGCACCGGCACCGCCGCCGTCATACCTCAGATAATCGAACATACGTTCGAACAACGTCAACCCCGGACCCGCACGCCGCCGCCCGACCCGCGGCCGCGCGGGCGGGCGGGCGGGCGGCAAGGTCAGCGCAGGCCGCGGAAGAACCGCCGGACGTCGTCGGTCAGCAGCTCCGGCTCCTCGAGCGCCGCGAAGTGCCCGCCACGACCGGCCACGTCGACCCAGGAGGTGATCGTGTTCTCGGTCTCCGCGTAGCGGCGGATCCCCACGTCGTGCGCGAACATGATCACTCCGGTCGGCACTCCCGACGACTCGGCCGGCACGCCCCAGGACGAGTCCTGGGCGTAGCCGACGTACGCCGCCGAGCCGGCCGTACCGGTCAGCCAGTAGATCATCACGTTCGTCAGCAGGCGGTCGCGGTCGATCACCGCATCCGGCAGCGCGCTCCGCGGGTGGGTCCACTCGCGGAACTTGTCCACGATCCAGGCCAGCTGCCCCACCGGGGAGTCGACGAGCCCGGCCGCAAGCGTCTGCGGGCGGGTCGACTGGATCGAGATGTAGCCGAACTCCTCCCGCATGAAGGCCTCCACCCGGGCCAGCCGGTCGCGTTCGAGATCGGTGAACGTGGCCTGCTCCTGCTCGTCCGGCCCGTGCACCGGGGTCCCGAGGCTGCCGTTCACGTGCACCCCGACGACCTGCCCGGGCGCGACCCGCCCGACCTCCGGCGACACGCCGGCTCCCAGGTCACCGCCCTGCAGGCCGTACCGCGGGTACCCGAGCCGCCGCATCAGCTCCGCCCACGCGCGGGCGATCCGCGCGGTGTCCCACCCGGCCTCGGTCACCGGACCGGAGAACCCGAAGCCCGGCAGGCTCGGGATCACCAGGTGGAACGCGTCCGCCGGGTCGCCGCCGTGCGAGCGGGGGTCGGTGAGCGGGCCGAGCAGGTCGAGGAACTCGACGAACGAACCCGGCCAGCCGTGGGTGAGCACCAGCGGGAGCGCGTCCGGCTCCGGGGAGCGCACGTGCAGGAAGTGGATCGTCTGCCCGTCGATCTCGGTGCGGAACTGCGGGTGCTCGTTGAGCAGGGCCTCCTGCGCCCGCCAGTCGTACCGGTGCCGCCAGTGCTCGACCAGCCCGCGCAGGTACCCGACCGGGACGCCGGTGTCCCAGCCGTCGCCCGGGAGCGGGGCGGGGAAGCGGGTGCGGTCGAGCCGCTCGGCCAGGTCGTCGAGCTCGGACTGCGGGATGTCGATCCGGAAGGGGCGGATGTCCGCGGCGGAAGCCATGGGTGCACCCTCCCAGCCAATGAGGACAGCAGCTGTCCGCATCGTCCCCGCGGACGCCGGTGACCCCGGCCTGGCGACGTGCACCGGCCCGGACTTGACGGCCGTGCTTAGATACCCAGCGTGATCGACGACGGGTCGGGCTGGGTGGGGCGTCGCGCCCACCACTTCGACCAGCGCTGTCGCTGACGCGCCGGCTGCCCTGTCGACTGCCCGGTCGACTGCCCGAAGGGCCCGGCAGACGCGCGTCCTGTCCGATCCCGGCCCGAGCGAGCTCTCATGTCCGTGCCCTCCGTTGCCGCCACCACGCGGACCCGTCCTGCCGAGATCCGGCCGGTGCCGACCGCGCCCGGCCCGCTCGCCGGCCGGTGCGCCGTCCTCCTGCACGCCCACCCGGACGACGAGGCGATCTTCACCGCCGCGACCGTGCACCGGCTGGCCCGGGCCGGCGCCCGGGTCGTGCTGGTCACGGCCACGGCCGGTGAGCTCGGCCCGGTCCTGCGCCCGCTGCGCCGCGGGCAGACGCTGGCCGGACGCCGGCGCGCCGAGCTGGAGCGGGCCTGCACGCTGCTCGGGGTGGCCCGGCTCGTGCTGCTCGGGCACCGCGACTCCGGGATGGCCGGCTGGTCAGCCAACGCGCACCCGGACGCGCTGGCCCGCGCGGACGTCCCGACGGTGGCCCGCCGGCTCGCCGACCTGTGCGCCGCGGAGGGCGCGGAGACACTGGTCCACTACGACCCGGGCGGCATCTACGGCCACCCGGACCACGTCGCCGTGCACCGGGTGGGCGCCGCGGCCGCCGCCCTCGCCGGCCTGAGCGCGTACGAGGCGACGGTGGACCGCTCGAACCGGGGTGGCCGGCATCTGGTGGACCGGGCGGCGGCCGGTGGTCCGGTGGGCTGGGACGCCGACGGCATCGCCACCGTGGTCGAGGCCGATCCCGCGGACCTCGCCGCCAAGCGGGCGGCGATGGCCGCGCACGCCAGCCAGGTGCCGCGCTCGGCGGTGCGCCGGGCCGGCTTCGCCGCCGCGTACGGCCGGGAGTGGTACCGGCGGACCGGCGGCCCGGGCCTGCTCGACGAGGTGTCCGCGGCGAGCCCCGCGGGCCTCCCGGTCGGCAGGCCCTAGGCGATCGCGGCGACGCAGTCGCCGAGCTGCCGCAGCGTCGCGACCTCGAACACCCGGGTGCAGTGCGAGGCGTACGCGGACATCACCGAGTCGCCGGTGTCCCACTCGGCGGCCGGCTCGGGGTTCAGCCAGTACAGCCGCCGGGCCCGGGCGTGCAGCCGGGCGGTCTCGGACAGTGCCGGGCGCCGGTCGTGTCCGCGGGCGTCGCCGACCACGATCACCGTCGTCTTGGCGGTCACCGCGTCCGCCGCGCCGGCCAGGAAGGCGGAGAAGGCGTGGCCGTAGTCGCTTCGCCCGTCCCGGGCGACCAGGCCGCGCCGGCCGAGCAGGTGGTGCGCGTCGAGCACTCCCGGCGCCGCCGCCAGCAGGTCGGTGATCTCGACGGCGCCGTCGATGAAGACCCACGACCGCACCCGCCGGAACTCGGCGTGCAGCGCGTGCAGCAGCGCCAGTGTGAACGGCGCGAACTGGGCGACCGACCCGGACACGTCGCAGAGCACGACCAGGTCGGGCTTGCTCGGGCTGCGGCGCCGCAGCTGCGGCGCGAGCGGGACGCCGCCGCTGCTCAGGCTGGCGCGGACTGTACGGCGCATGTCCAGCCCGCCGTGGCCGCGGCGGCGCCGCCGGCCCAGCCGGGAGGCGAGCCGGCGGGCCAGCGGGCGGACCGCGCCCCGCAACGCGGTCAGCTCCTCCGGCCCGACCCGCAGGATGGCGCGGTCCTCGAGATCGGCGGCCGGCGTCGGCGCGCCGTCGGGGCGGGGGCCGTCGGCCTCGGCCAGCCGCTCGGCGACCAGCCGCTCGATGAGCCGGCGCACCTGCTCCACCCGCGCGGCGGCCTCGGTCGCGTCCGCCCGCCGCTGGAGCTCGTCCCGGTCCGGCTCACCGCGGGCGAGCTGCTGCAACACCCGGCTGAGATCGAGCCGGCGCAACACTCGCTGCACGTGGTGCCGCTGGGTGCCGGTCACCCCGCTCACCCCGGCCCACTCGTCCACGGCGCCGCTCAGCAACAGCTCGACCTGCTCGTCGTCGCCCGCGCGCAGCGCCTCGGCGAGGGCGTCGCGCCGGTCGCCGGCATCGCCGGGACGACCGGTGCCCGGCCGGTCCACCGCGGGCGCGGCGCGCAGTCGCGGGAAGAGCCGGTCGAACACCCGCTGGAACTCGGTGTCGTGGTCGCCGTCCTTGACCAGGGTCGCCCGCAGCGCGTCCCGGACCGCGCCGCGGTCGGCCAGATCGTCAAGGTGAGCGAGCGCGGCGATCGCGTCGACGGTCTCGCCGGTGGAGACCGGGACGCCGGTCGCTCGCAGCCCGCCGGCCACCGCGACGACGACCGCGGCCACCCTGGACGGAAGCCCGGTCATCTCGTACGCTCTGCGAACAGCAGTGCGCATGATGAACAGAATACGAGGGGGCGCGGGCCATGCCAACCGCCCTGCTGGCGCTGGGGATCAGCCTCCGCCCGGAGCACCCGCCGGCGCAGCGGGAGCACATCGCCCACCTCGGCGGCCGGCTCGGCTTCGTCCGGGTCTGGCTGCCGGCCGGCGGCGCGGCGCCATGGCCGGCACCGGCGGAGCTGGCCGCACTCGCGGCGGGGGCCGCCCCGGCCGGGGTCGGGCTGGTGCTCGACGACGGGCCGGATCCGGACGAGCTGTCGGTGCTCGTCGCCGAGTCGGCCGTGCCCGAGTTCGCGGTCGAGCTGGACCCGCCGGCGGCAGCCGACCGCGCCGCCGTCGTCGCCGCGCTCGGCGGCCCGGACGGGTGGCGCCGCCGCGCCCACGTGCGCGCGGTGGACCCTGGCGCCGCCGCATGCGTCGTGTCCTCGGCATCCTCGGCCCTCCCGGACAGCGGCCGGGAAGCGCTGCTCGGTGCGGTCCGGGCGGCGGCCCGGACCCGGTCGGCGGCCGGGCGGTCGGCGCTCGACCTGCCGATCACCGTCGCGCTGACCGTCTCGATAGGACGGACGATGAACGAGGCCGCCGCCCGCGCCGAGCGCGACCCGGCCCTCTGCGGCGCCGCGCACCCCGGCCGCGCCGGGCTGTTCGGGACCCTGGAAGACGCCCAGCGGCAGGCACTTGCGCTGCGCCGGGCCGGCGCCGACGCCGTCCGGGCCAGCCTCGCCGACGAGCGGGACGTCGCCGACCTGCTCGCCCAGCTGCGCTCGGTCGCCGTCGGTCCGACCCCGGTGCTGCACGCCCGCGGTCGCTGAGCGGCCGCCGGCGACGGCACCCGCGACGGTCAGCGGCGTCAGCGGCGCACCTGCAGGTCGGCGTCGATCTCGCGGGCCATCCGCTGCAGGCTGGGCAGGAAGAGCCGGCGCAGCGCGTCGAGCCGGACCCGGGACGCGTGCGCGCTCACGTTCACCGCCGCCACCACGCGGCCGTCCGCGTCGTGCACGGGCACCGCGATCGACCGGACCCCGAGCTCGAGCTCCTGGTCGATCAGCGCGTACCCCTGCCGGCGGGTCTCCTCCAGCAGCCGGCGCAGCCGGTCCGGCGCGACGACGGTGCGGTCGGTGAGCGCGCGCAGCCGGGTCCGCTGCAGGTAGGCGTCCAACCCCGACTCGTCGAGAGCGGCGAGCAGCACCCGTCCCATCGACGTCGGGTACGCCGGCAGCCGGGTGCCGACGGCCAGTGCGATCGTCATGATCCGGTTGGTCTGGGCCCGGGCGACGTAGACGATCTCGTCGCCGTCGAGGACGGACGCCGAGCACGACTCGTGCAGCTCCTCGGCCAGCCCGATGAGGTGCTCCTGGGCGACCTCCGCAACCGACAGCGAGGACAGGTACGCGTAGCCGAGCTCGAGCACCCGCGGCCGCAGGTGGAAGCGCCCGCCGGTGCTGCCGACGTAGCCGAGGCCCTCCAGCGTGTGCAGGAAGCGGCGGGCGGCCGCCCGGGTCAGCCCGGTCTGGCGGGCCACCTCCGCGATCGTCAGCTGGGGCATCTCGCGGGAGAAAGAACGGATGACCGCCAGCCCCCGGTCCAATGACTGCACGTACTCGCCGCTGCCGGCCTCGCGCGCCTGCACCGTCACCCGAGCCACTCCTCGCCGCCGTCGCCGTTCGCTGTGCGAACAGTAGCGCGCCTCCCGAACGCGACGACCTCCCCGGCCTTGACACGCCCCGAAACACGGGTCGAGACTCAGTTCACTTAGCGAACTTGTGTTCGCAGAGCGAACGTGGAGGTGCTCATGACTGCGTCCACCGCCGGGATGCGGGCGAAGGAAGCCGACTCGTACGTGACCCGATTCGGGTCGCTGGCGAGCTTCGCCAAGGGCGGCGTCGAGATCATCAACGACGACCCCCGCCACTACGCCTTCTCCAACGTCTTCGAGGTCGCCAGCCACGCCGCCGCCTGGGAGCGGGTCGCGGTCGGCAAGAACATGCGCTACGTCCTGGAGGCGGTCCGTGCCGAAGGCGTGAGCCCCTGGTTCACCGCCGGCCACGACGAGTTCGCGCTGGTGCTCGACGGACAGGTCGAGATCAGCCTGGTCAAGCTCGACCAGAGCCCGGTCCCGCCGGACGTCGAGGGTGGCGTGCTGGTCGAGGGCGAGCCGGTCGGCCGGCGGATGGGCCGGGTGCTGGCCGGCCGGGGTCACCAGACCCTGCTGCCCGCCGGCGCGGCGTACCGCTTCTCCGCCCCCACCGCCGGCGTGCTGCTGCTGCAGAGCATCGCCGGGCCGCTGACCCAGTACCGCTGGGCCGAGATCTGCCAGTCGCTGTAGGGAGAGGACGGACAGGCACCATGAGCGCCGAGACCCTCGCACCGGGCGCCGACACCGGCGCCAGCTCCGAGCCGAACGCCCAGGGCTACCGGGAGTTCAGGATCGGGGAGTTCACCTTCTCCCGGGACGAGTACTTCGCCTACGTCGGCTGGCCGACGGGCAGTCACATCATGAGCGTGGACGCCTTCCTCCGCGCGCTGCAGCGCGACGTCGCCTGGGAGTTCTTCTACGGCACGGTGAACTTCGACGGCGTCGTCGGCACCGTGAACCACTACGGCACCGTCGACCTGTTCGCCGGCCGCTACAACGAGTCGTACCGCAAGGCCGAGCTGGACTACGCCGAGAACGTCGAGACCCCGCTCATCAAGGCCACCTTCCAGGCGATGCTCGACGACTGGACCAACTCGACCTTCGACCCGTTCGCCTCGCCGCACGAGACCGGCCCCGCGTTCGGGATCAAGAACGGCGACAACCGGCCGGCCATCAACCGGCACCGGGTCACCGCCAAGCGGATGGTCGCGGTGCCCGGCGACGAGGGGCTGCGCGACGACGAGAACGGCCACCCGGTGAACCGGCACTTCCTCGACGTGCCGCAGGACGAGCCGGTGGTGGAGGCGGAGCCGGGCTTCGAGTCCGAGGTCGCCTCGTACAACCTGTTCGCCTACCTGTCCCGCTCGCAGGTGACCTGGAACCCGTCGGTGGTCAGTGTCTGCAAGGACAGCCTGTTCTGCCCGACGACCGAGGAGTACATCCTGCCGATCATCCACGGCAACGACCGGGTGGAATGGTTCCTGCAGCTGTCCGACGAGATCACCTGGGAGGTCGAGGACCGCGACAGCGGCTCGGTGCGCGCCCGGGTGGTCATGAAGGCCGGCGACGTCTGCGCGATGCCCGCGGACATCCGCCACCAGGGCTACTCGCCCAAGCGGTCGATGCTGCTGGTCTGGGAGAACGCCGACCCGCAGCTGCCGGACCTGATCGCCAGCGGCCGCACGCCGACCTACCCGATCGACTTCTAGGCGGAGGCGGACATGAGCGCTCCGGTCCCTGTCGCACCGCGCGAGTCGGCCCGGCCGGCCGGCGCCGGCGGGTTCGACTCGGTCGCAGACGTGGTCGTCGTCGGTGGCGGCGGGGCCGGGCTGCCCGCCGCGCTGTTCGCCCGCTGGCTGGGCGACGAGGTGGTCGTGCTGGAGAAGGCGCCGGAGCTCGGCGGCACCGCCCGCAAGGCCGCCTACTGGTACTGGGTGCCGAACAACGCAGCCATGCGCGCCGCGGGCACCCCGGACCCGGAGGAGGACTTCCTCCGCTACGTCGCCCGGCTGGCCCGGCCGCACCAGTACGACCCGGCCAGCCCGACACTGGGCCTGTCGCAGTGGGAGCACGACATGTGCCGGGCGATCTACGAGAGCGCGTCGCCGGCGACCGAGCTGCTGAAGGAGAAGGGCGCGCTGGACTACCGGCACTGCGCCGGCGTCCCGGACTACTGGGCGGAGCTGCCGCAGGACAAGGCGCCGACCGGCCGGGTGCTGGTGCCGGCCGGCGCGCGGGAGACGATGTCGGACGGCGGCCAGGTCGGCATCGCGCAGCTGGTCGGTGCGGCCCGCCGGGACGGGGTCGACCTGCGTACCGGGCACCGGGTCCAGCGGGTGATCACCGACGGCGGCGCCGTCGTCGGGGTGGAGGCGTCCACACCGGACGGTTCGACGGTCCGGGTCGGCGCCCGCAAGGCGGTCGTCTTCGCCACCGGCGGCTTCACCCACGACCGGGAGCTGCGGCAGAACTTCCTCAACGTGCCCGTGTACGGCGGCTGCGCGGCGGTCACGAACGAGGGCGACTTCGTCCGCATCGGCTCGTCGGTGGGCGCCCAGCTGCGGAACATGAACTACGCCTGGATGTGCCCGGTGCCGCTGGAGAAGGCGCTCGCCCGCCAGCCGGACCTGTCCGGCATGTTCTCGGTGGCCGGGGACTCGATGCTCTTCGTGGACAAGCACGGCCGGCGGGTGGTCAACGAGAAGCTGCCGTACAACGAGCTGGCGCAGACCTTCTTCCGCTGGGATCCGGTCGCGGGGGAGTACCCGTACCTGGTGCTGGTCCAGGTGTGGGACCAGCGCAGCCAGGACCACTCGGCCAGCGACGAGTACGGCCGGCTGATCGTGCCGGCCGGCACGGACGACTCACACGTGATCAAGGGCGGGACGCTGGAGGAGCTGGCCGCCGGGATCGCCGAGCGGCTCGCCGGGTACGCCGACGTGACCGGCGGGCTGCGGCTGTCCGACGACTTCGCGGCGACCCTGAGCACCTCCATCGCGCGCTTCAACGAGCTCGCCGCGACCGGGGCGGACAGCGACTTCGGCCGCGGCGAGCGGGCCGTGCAGCAGCTGTTCAACGGCAACGTCAGGGACGAGCCGGGCCGCACCAACCCGACGATGTGGCCGCTGGCCGGCGCGGGGCCGTACTACGCGGCCCTGGTCACCGGCGGCACGCTGGACACCAAGGGCGGTCCGAAGACGACCACCGAGGGACAGGTCGTCGACGACATGGACGAGCCGGTCCCCGGCCTCTACGGCGTCGGCAACTGCGTCGCCTCGGCCTCCGCCCAGGCGTACTGGGCGGGCGGTGCGACGCTCGGGCCGATCCTCGCCTTCGCCTACCGGGCGGCTCGGGCGGCGCACGCCGAGCCGGTACGGCGACTGGACCGGGAGCCCGCCCCCGCCTGACCGCGCGACGTCCCGGCAACTGGCGAACGGAGGACCGGTGCAGACCAGGCTCTTCGTCGACGGCGAGTTCGTCGACGCGGTCGACGGCGGCACCCTGCAGGTGACCGACCCGCACGACGGCTCCGTGCTGGCCGAGGTGGCCGAGGCCCGTGAGTCCGATGTGGACCGTGCGGTGGCCGCTGCCGGCCGCGCGTTCGACGGCTGGCGGCACACGCCGGCGTCCGACCGCGGCCGGCTGCTGCTCCGGCTCGCCGACCTGGTCGAGCGGCAGTCCGACGAGCTGGCCCTGCTCGAGACCCGCGACACCGGTCACCCGATCCGCGACACCACCGGCCTCGACGTGCCGCGCACCGCGGCCACCTTCCGCTACTTCGGCGGGATGGCCGATAAGTACCAGGGCTCGGTGGTCCCGGTCGAACGCGGCTTCCTCGACTACGTGGTCCGCGAGCCGCACGGCGTGGTCGGGCAGATCGTGCCCTGGAACTTCCCGCTGATGTTCACCAGCTGGAAGCTGGGCCCGGCGCTCGCCGCCGGCAACACCGTCGTACTCAAGCCCGCCGAGCTCACGCCGCTGACCTCGCTGCGGGTGGCCGAGCTCGCCGCCGAGGCCGGCTTCCCGCCGGGCGTGGTCAACGTGCTGCCCGGCTACGGCGGCACCGCCGGGCAGCGGCTCGCCGAGCACCCCGACGTCGCCAAGGTCTCGTTCACCGGCTCCACCGCCGTCGGCCGCGGCATCGTCGCGGCGAGCGCCGGCACCCTCAAGCGGGTCCACCTCGAGCTCGGCGGCAAGGGTCCCAACATCGTCTTCGCCGACGCCGACCTCGACGCGGCGGTGCAGGGCTCGGCGTTCGGGATCTTCCACAACCAGGGCCAGGCCTGCATCGCCGGCAGCCGGCTGATCCTGCACGAGTCCGTCGCGGCTGAGTTCCTGGAGCGCTTCTGCTCGCTGGCCCGCAGCATCCGCGTCGGCGACCCGAAGGACCGGGCGACGGAGCTGGGCCCGCTCACCTCGCCCGGGCACCGCGACCGGGTGCTGTCGTACCTGAAGATCGCCGCGGACGAGGGTGACGAGGTGCTCGTCGGCGGCGGGCCGCCGGCGGACCCGGCGCTGGCCGCCGGCTGCTACATCGAGCCGACCGTGGTCGCCGCCGACCCGGCGCACCGGATCGCCCAGGAGGAGGTCTTCGGACCGGTGGCGGCGGTGCACCGGTTCGCCGACGACGACGAGGCGCTGCGGATCGCCAACGGCGTCGGGTACGGGCTGGGCAGTGGCCTGTGGACGCGGGACCTGGCCCGCGCGCACCGGGTCGCCCGGGACCTGCGCGCCGGCATGGTCTGGGTGAACTCATACAAGCGGGTCAGCCCCGGCTCCCCCTTCGGCGGCGTGGGCCGGTCCGGCTACGGCCGGGAGATGGGCTTCGAGGCGATGCACGAGTACACCGAGGCGAAGGCGGTCTGGGTGAACGTGGACGCCGACCTGCCGCCCTTCTACCGCCGGGGCTGAGCCGTGGCCGACGTGGTGCCGCTGGCGGACGCGGTCGCCGAGCTGGTCTCCGACGGCGACGCCGTCGCCCTGGAGGGCTTCACCCACCTGATCCCGTACGCGGCCGGCCACGAGCTGATCCGGCAGGGCCGTCGCGGGCTGACCCTGGTCCGGATGACACCGGACGTCCTGTACGACCAGATGATCGGCGCCGGGACCGCCCGCCGGCTGGTGTTCTCCTGGGGCGGCAACCCCGGCGTCGGGTCGCTGCACCGCTTCCGCGACGCGGTGGAGCGGGACTGGCCGCACCCGCTGGAGATCGAGGAGCACAGCCACGCCGGCATGGCGGCTCGCTACGTCGCCGCCGCCTCCGGGCTGCCGTTCGGCGTGCTGCGCGGCTACGTCGGCACCGACCTGCCCGCGCACACCGCCAACGTCGCGCCGGTGCGCTGCCCCTTCACCGGGGAGCTGCTCACCGCGGTGGCCGCGATCGACCTCGACGTCGCCGTGGTGCACGCCCAGCAGGTCGACCGGCGCGGCAACGTCGGGCTGTGGGGGATCACCGGTGTGCAGAAGGAGGCCGTGCTGGCCGCCCGCCGGTCGATCGTCACGGTCGAGGAGCGCGTCGACGAGCTGGACGCCCGCTGCTCGGTGGTGCTGCCGTCCTGGGTGGTCACCGCGGTCGCCGTCGAGCCGGGCGGTGCCCACCCGTCGTACGCGCACGGCTACTCCGCCCGGGACAACGCCTTCTACACCAGGTGGGACTCGGTCAGCCGGGACCGCGAGACGTTCCTCGGCTGGATGCGCCGGCACGTGCTGGAGACCGACCGCTTCGCCGACCACCTCCGGCTGGTCGCCGAGGAGTCCGGCCCGGGAGCGGCGGCGTGACGGCCGCGCCCGCCACAGCGGCGGCGCCGCCGGTCACCGGAGACGAGGTCATGACCGTCGTCGCGGCCCGGGAGCTCCGCGACGGCGCGGTCTGCTTCGTCGGCATCGGACTGCCGAGCCTCGCCGCCAACCTCGCCCGCCGGACCTCGGCCCCGCACCTGGTGCTGGTCTACGAGTCCGGGACCATCGGGGCCAAGCCGTCCGCCCCGCCACTGTCCATAGGCGACGGTGAGCTGGCCGACACCGCGGACGCCGTGGTGTCGGTGCCGGAGATCTTCTCCTACTGGTTGCAGGCGGGCCGGATCGACGTCGGCTTCCTCGGTGCCGCGCAGATCGACCGCTTCGGCAACATCAACACCACCGCGATCGGCCCGTACGACCGGCCGGCGGTCCGGCTGCCGGGGGCGGGCGGCGCCCCGGAGATCGCGTCCAGCGCCGGCGAGGTCATCGTGGTGCTGCGGCACAGCCTGCGGGCGCTGGTCGACCGGCTCGACTTCGTCACCAGCGTCGGCCATGGCCGCGGCCGCAGCCGGGCGGAGCTGGGCCTGCCCGGGCGGGGCCCGACCGTGGTCATCACCGACCTCGGCGTGCTCCGACCCGATCCGGCCACCCGGGAGCTGGTGCTCACCGACGTGCACGCCGGGGTGGACCCGGCGGCCGTCGTCGCGTGCACCGGCTGGCCGCTGGCGGTGGCCGCCGGGCTGGCCGTCACCGCGCCGCCCAGCGCCGGTGAGCTGGCCGCCCTGCGCGCTCTCCGGGGCGGTGCGGCATGAGCGAGCGCGAGGGCTCGCAGCGGGAGCGGACACTGACGGAGCGCGAGGGCTCGCGGTCCGAGCGGGCACCAACCTCGTTCGTGCACGAGCTGTCCTCCGGGCGGGTGGTCTTCGGCGCCGGGACGCTGGCCCGGATGCCGGCGGAGGTCGAACGGCTCGGCGCCCGGCGGGTGCTGCTCGTCGGCGGCGGGCACGAGTCGGCCTGGGTCGACCGGATCGCCGCGGACCTCGGCGCGGGCGTCGCCGGCCGGATCGGCGAGGTGGTGCAGCACGTGCCGGTCGAGGTCGCGGCCGATGCCGTCGCCCGGGCCGAGGCGACCGGCGCCGACCTGCTGCTCTGCGTCGGCGGCGGCTCCGCGGTCGGCCTGGCGAAGGCGGTCGCGCTCCGGCTCGGCACGCCGATCCTCGCCGTTCCCACCACGTACGCCGGCAGCGAGATGACCCCGGTGTGGGGGCTGACCGAGGCCGGCCGGAAGCGGATCGGTCGGGACCCGCGGGTGCTGCCGCGGACGGTGGTGTACGACCCGATGCTCACCGTCTCGCTGCCACCGGGCCTGACCGCGGCGAGCGGCCTGAACGCCCTGGCGCACTGCGTCGAGGGCCGGTACGCGCCGGGAGCGTCACCGGTGCTGCACCTGATCGCCGAGCAGGGTGCCCGCGTGCTGGCGGCGGCGCTGCCGCGGTGTCTCGCCGACGGCGCGGACCTGGACGCCCGGGCCGCGGCGCTGACCGGTGCCTGGCTCGCCGGGACGGTGCTCGGGAACACCACGATGGGACTGCACCACAAGCTGGCGCACGTGCTGGGCGGTTACGGTCTGCCGCACGGCCCCGTGCACGCGGCACTGCTGCCCTACACGGCGGCGTACAACGCTCGGGCCGCACCGGTGGCGATGGCCGCGCTGGCCGCAGCCCTCGGGACCGACGATGTCCCCGCGGGGTTGTGGGACCTCGCCCGCCGCTCCGGTGCGCCCACCGGTCTCGCCGAGGTGGGCTTCCGTCCAGAGTGGACCGGGCAGGCAGCGCAGGCGGTCGCCGCCGCAGCGCCACCCAACCCGCGCCCGGTGACCGCCGACGGGGTGCGCCAGCTGCTCGCTGCCGCCTGCGCGGGCGGCCGGCCGGCCCCGACCGCCTATCCGTGACCCGTGATCCCGCGTCACCCGGACCGAGGAGGCTCCCAGTGACCAGCCCCGCACCGTTCGACCGCCGCACCTTCCTCAAGATCGGCGGGCTCGCCTCGGCCGCCGTCGTCGGCGGCCCCGCGCTGGCCGCCTGCAGCTCCGGGCTGAAGGAGGAGACGCCGGCCCCAGCCGGCACCGCGGGCGCCGGCCGGACGGTCACGATCGGCTACGTCAGCCCGCAGACCGGCGCTCTGGCCCCGTTCGGCGAGGCGGACGCGTTCGTCACCGCGCAGCTCACCGCGTACGCGAAGGACAAGGGTTTCACCATCGGCGGCACCCGCAGCGACGCCCGGATCCTGGTCCGGGACAGCCAGTCCGATGCCAAGCGCGCCGGCGACGTCGCGGCCGACCTGATCCTGAAGGACAACGTCGACCTGATGCTGGTGGCGTCCACACCGGACACCACCAACCCGGTGGCCGACCAGTGCGAGGCCAACGGGGTGCCGTGCATCTCCAGCGTCGCGCCCTGGCAGCCGTACTACTTCGGCCGCGGCGCGACGCCGGACAAGCCGTTCCGGTGGACGTACCACTTCTTCTGGGGGCTGGAGGACGTCGAGGCGGTCTACCTGGACATGTGGGACCAGGTGCCGTCGAACAAGAAGGTCGCCGCGATCTGGCCGAACGACCCGGACGGCAAGGCCTGGGGCGATCCGAAGACCGGCTTCCCGCCGGTGGTGGCGAAGCGGGGCTACTCGATGGTCGACCCCGGCTTCTACGCGAACGGCACCCAGGACTTCACCGCGCAGATCTCCCGGTTCAAGTCCGAGGGCGCCCAGCTGCTGGCGGGCGTGCCGATCCCTCCGGACTTCACCACCTTCTGGAAGCAGGCCGCGCAGCAGGGCTTCCGGCCGCGGCTGGCCACCATCGGCAAGGCGCTGCTGTTCCCGTCGACCATCGCCGCGCTCGGCGACCTGGGCCAGAACCTCGGCACCGAGGTCTGGTGGACGCCGTCGCACCCGTACCGCAGCTCGCTCACCGGCCAGAGCGCCAAGGAGCTCGCGGACGCCTACACGAAGGACACCGGCAAGCAGTGGACCCAGCCGATCGGCTTCGTGCACGCCCTGTTCGAGGTGGCCGCGGCGGCGCTCGCCAAGGCGTCCGCCCCGGACGACAAGCAGGGCGTCGTGGACGCGCTGAAGTCGCTGCAGGTCGAGACCATCGTCGGCCCGCTGGCCTGGGGGAGCGGACCGGTGCCCAACGTCGCGAAGACCCCGCTGGTCGGCGGCCAGTGGCGGAAGGCGGGCTCCTCCTTCGACCTCGTCGTGGTCAGCAACACCGGGCACACCGACATCCCGGCCGGCGGCAAGGTGCAGGCGCTGGCGTGACGACCGAGCCGCTGCTCGCCGTGGCCGGGCTGGCCAAGCGCTTCGGCCGGCTCGTGGTGCTCGCCGACGTCTCCTTCACGGTGCCGGCCGGCGAGGTCCTCGGCGTGGTGGGGCCGAACGGAGCCGGCAAGTCCACCCTGCTCGACCTCGTCACCGGCGCGCAGCCGGCGGACTCCGGGACCGTCCGGTACGCCGGCGAGGACGTGACCCGGCGGCCCGCGGCCGCCCGCGCGACCGCCGGGATCGCCCGGACGTACCAGGTGCCGCGGCCGTTCTCCCGGCTCACCGTCTTCGAGAACGTGCTCGTCGGCGCCACCTTCGGCGGGCGGCTGTCCCGCTCGGACGCCGCCGCGGCCGCGCTCGGCGCGCTGGACCGGACCGGCCTCGCCGCCGCGGCGAACCTGCCCGCCGGCTCGCTGCGGCTGCTCGACCGCAAGCGGCTGGAGCTGGCCCGCGCGCTCGCCGCCCGGCCCCGGCTGGTGCTGCTGGACGAGATCGCCGGCGGGCTCACCGAGCACGAGCTGCCGGCGCTGGTGGCCACCGTCGCCGCGCTGCGGGCGGACGGGCTGGCGGTGGTCTGGATCGAGCACATCGTGCACGCGCTGACGTCGCGTCGCGGACCGGCTGATGTGCCTGGCGTCCGGCACGGTGGTGGCCGTCGGGGACCCGCGCAGGTGCTCGCCAGCCGAGAGGTGCGCGAGGTCTACCTGGGCAGCACCGCGGAGGAGGCCGTCGCCGAGGCGCGGGGGCTGGTGTCGTGACGATCCTCGACCTGCGTGGCGTGGACGTCCGCTACGGCGACTTCCAGGCGCTGTTCGGCATCGACCTCGCGGTCGAGGCGGGGGAGACGGTCGCCGTGCTCGGCGCGAACGGCGCCGGGAAGTCCACCCTGCTCAAGACCGTCGCCGGTCTGCTGCGCCCGAGCCGCGGCGAGGTGCGGATGGACGGCCGGGACGTGACCGGGCTGCCCGCCCACCGGCGCGCCCGGCTGGGCGTGGCGCTGGTGCCGGAGGGGCGGCGGCTGTTCGCGACGCTGACGGTCGAGGAGAACCTGCGGGTCGGCGGCTGGCGGGCCCGGCCGGGCCCCTGGGACCTGGCGGCGGTCTACGAGCTGTTCCCGCTGCTCGCCGAGCGGCGCGACCGGCTCGCCGCCCGGCTGTCCGGCGGGGAGCAGCAGGCCGCGGCGATCGGGCGGGGCCTGATCGGCAACCCCCGGCTGCTGCTGCTCGACGAGGTCTCGCTCGGCCTGGCCCCGGTGCTCGTGCACCAGCTCTACGCCGCGCTGCCCCGGATCACCGCGACCGGCACGACCGTGCTGCTGGTCGAGCAGGACGTTCGGCAGGCGACCGCGGTCGCCGACCGGGTGCACTGCCTGCTGGCCGGGCGCACCTCGCTGACCGGCCTGCCGGCGGACCTGTCCGCCGAGCAGGTGGCCCGCGCGTACTTCGGGATGTGAGCGCCGATGACCCTGCTGAACGCCGTCGTGCAGGGCGTGCTGCTCGGTGGGCTGTACGCGCTGTTCGCCTGTGGACTGTCGCTGATCTTCGGCGTGATGCGGCTGGTCAACCTCGCCCACGGCGGACTTCTCGGTGCTGGCGGCGTTCCTCGCCGTCGTGCTCGTGTCCGAAGTGGACATGCCGGTGGCGGCGACCCTGCTGGTGGTGGTGCCGCTGCTGGCCGCCGTCGGTTACCTGGTGCAGCGCGGCCTGCTGCAGCGCACCGTCGGGGCGGGGCCGCTGCCGTCCCTGCTGGTCACCTTCGGGCTGGCGGTGGTGCTGCAGAACCTGCTGCAGGAGCTCTTCTCCGCCGACCAGCGCAGGCTGCAGGCCGGCTCGATCGAGACCGCCAGCGTCCGGCTCACCGACGGGCTGTCGATCGGCTACCTGCCGCTGGCGGTGTTCCTGCTCGCGGTCGCGGTGCTCGCCGGGCTCTCGCTGTTCCTGCACCGCACCGACCTCGGCCGGGTGATGCGGGCGACCAGCGACGACCCGGAGACCGTGCAGCTGATGGGTGTCGACCAGAAGGCCGTCTACGGGCTGGCCGGCGCGATCGCCTTCGCGTCGGTCGCCCTGGCCGGGGTGCTCAACGGCGTCGGCACCAGCTTCAGCCCGGTCAGCGGCCCGACGCTGCTCATCTTCGCGTTCGAGGCGGTCATCATCGGCGGGCTCGGCTCGCTGTGGGGCACGCTGCTCGGTGGCGTCGTGCTCGGCGTCGCCCAGAACGTCGGGGCGTGGATCGACCCCGCGCAGCAGGTGCTGGCCGGCCACCTGGTCTTCCTGCTCGTGCTCGCGCTGCGGCCGCGGGGGCTCGTCGCCGGCAGGGCCTACGCATGAGGAGCGGGCATTGAGCGCCACCCTCGCCGCTCCCGCCCCCGCGGTGCGCACCGTCACCCGGTCCACCCGCGGCTCGCGGGTCGCCGCGGTGGTCCTCGCCGGGCTCGTCGCGGTGGCCGCCGCGCTGCCGTACCTCGTCCGCCCCAGCGTCACCTACTCCGCCGTCACGCTGTGCATCCTGGTGATCCTCGGCTCCATGTGGAACCTGCTGGCCGGGTACGGCGGGCTGGTCTCGATCGGCCAGCAGGCGTACATCGGCCTCGGCGCCTACGGCCTGGTCGTGCTCGCCGACCGGCTGGGCGTCGACGCCTTCGTCGCGGTCCCGCTGGCGGCCGTCGTCGCCGGGCTGGTCGCGCTGCCGATCTCCTTCCTCGCCTTCCGGCTGGCCGGCGGCTACTTCGCGGTCGGCACCTGGGTGATCGCCGAGCTGGTCAAGCTGCTCACCGTGCAGGTCGACGCGCTGGGCGGCGGCTCCGGCATCTCGCTGCGCGCGCTGGCCGGCACCGACCGCACGCTTCGCATCGCCTACACCTACTGGTGGGCGCTGGCCACCGCCGTAGCCGCCGTCCTGGTCGTCTACCTGCTGCTGCGCTCCCGGCTCGGGCTGGCGCTGACCGCGGTGCGGGACGACCCGGCCGCGGCGGCGGGGCTCGGCGTCGACGTGGTCCGGGCCAAGCGGGTGGTCTTCGCCGTGTCCGCCGCGGGCTGCGGCGCGGCGGGTGCCCTGATCGCCCTGTCCACGCTTCGGGTGCAGCCGGAGTCCGTCTTCAGCGTCAACTGGACCGCGTACATGGTCTTCATCGTCGTCATCGGCGGCGTCGGGACGATCGAGGGGCCGATCCTCGGCGCGGTCGTGTTCTTCGCACTGCAGCAGTGGCTGGCCGAGTACGGCAGCTGGTACCTGGTCGTGCTCGGACTGGTCGCCGTCGCGGTCACCCTCGCCGCCCCGAACGGGCTGTGGGGGCTGCTCGGCCGCCGGGGCCGGCGCGGCTCGGTGCGGCTGTTCCCCGTCGGTTACACCGTCCGGACAGGAGCGCCATGACCACTGTGGACGGGGCGGTGCCCCGGGTCGTCGAGGCTGTGCTGCGGGTGCTGGACGAGCAGGACGTCAGCTACCCGGAGCTGTTCGCCGCCCTGCTGTTCCTGAACGAGGTCGGCGCGGCCGACGAGATGGTCCTGCTCTCCGACGTGCTCGGCGTGTCCTCGCACGTGGAGCGGCGCGACGCCGCCGGGCGCGCCGGCACCGCCGCCAACGTCCAGGGCCCGTTCTGGCGGCCGGGCGCGCCGCGCTACCCGACCCCGGCCAGGCTGGTGCCGCCGGACGAGCCCGGCGACCCGCTGGTGCTCTCGGGCGCCGTCACCGACGCCGTCACCGGGGCGCCGGTGCCGCACGCGGAGCTCGACCTCTGGCAGACGAACTCCGCCGGCCACTACGACCAGGAGGACCCGCGGCTGCCGGAGTGGCACCTGCGCGGCGTCGTGGTCGCCGACTCCGACGGCCGGTACGAGGTCCGGACCGTCAAGCCGCTGGCGTACCAGGTCCCGACCGGCGGGCCCGTCGGCAGGCTGCTCGCCGCGCTCGGCCGGCACCCGTGGCGCCCTGCGCACACCCACCTCAAGGTCGGCGCCCCCGGCTACGCGACGCTCACCACGATGGCGTACTACGCCGGCGACCGGTGGCTGGACGACGACACCATCGACTCGGTCAAGCCGGAGCTGGTGCTCGACCCGCGACCGGACGGCGCCGGGCTGTGGCGGGCGGAGTTCCCGATCGCGCTGGTGCCCGCACCGTGAGGGGGCGCCGGCCGCGCCGGCTCAGGGCTCCCCGGCGCTGGTCGGCCGGGTGTCGGCGGTGGAGATTCGCAGGCTCTTGCAGGCCAGCAGGAGTTCCCGGTCACCACTCGCCACCACCAGGTCGCCCTCGTCGATCAGTTCCGCGGACGCGCAGTGCACCGCGTCGTAGCCCCGCAGCGCGCACTCGTACGCCATCTCGGCGGCTCTGTGCACCACCGGCCAGCCCGGCTCCACGACCTCGAAGTCGAGCCACAGGGTGCCGAGGGAGCGCAGTGCCGCCTGGTGACCATCCTGGGTGATCCGGCCCAGCCGGAGGGCCTGGGCCAGCGCCGCCGCCGACTCGACGTAGAGCAGCCGGGAGCTGACTACCGCGTCGGCCTGCCGCCACAGCCGCCAACACACCGGCGTGCCGGGCTCGGAGACGAGCAGCGGCACGAACGCGGATGTGTCGAAGTAGACGATCACCGCCGCTGCTCGGCGACGAGGTCGCTCACCGTGCCTTTCGCGGCGATCGGCTTCGGTACGGCCCGCTCGGCGCGCCGGCCGGGCTGCACTAGCCCTTCAGCGATCAGCTGTTCCAGCCTGGAAGGCCGGTCCACCGGGACGATCCGGGCGATCGGCTTCCCGCGGTCGGTGACCGTGATCGTGCGCCCGGCACGGACATCCGCGAGATGCCGGCTCAAGCTGTCGCGCAACGTCCGGATCCCTACGTCCACGCCAACCTCCTGTGGCTATCTCGGATACTTCCAAAGTAGCCACATTGACTGCTCTGGTCCATCTCCTAGGGCGGGTTGCCGTCATACCGTGATCAGGACCTCGTCCAGCGCCTCCCGAATCCGGGCCCGCACGTGGGGATCCGTCACCGGCACGAGGGTCCACGGGTCGGGTAGTCGGTCATGAGGCGAGTCTGGCCGGCGGGCCATCCGTCCGGCTGCGCGCCGGCGGACGGCGTACCGGTCAACTGCCCTTCTCGCGGGTGACCACGTCCGCCGGGACCCGCTCCCGCTGGGCCAGCCGGATGAGGGGCAGGGCGCAGGCCTGCACGGCGGCGCTGAGGGCGAACGTGGCCGGGTAGCTCCAGACGTCGGCGACCCGCCCGAACACCGGCTGGACGACAGCGCCGCCGCCCGAGCCCAGCAGGGAGTCGAACGAGAGCACCGTGGCGCGCTGCTGGGACGGGATCAGCCCGTTCAGGTAGGTCTGCCGCACCGGCACGGCGGCCGCGAAGGCGAGGCTCCACACGACGAGCAGGCCGATCACGACCCCGAAGCTCGGGATCAGGCTGACCAGCAGCAGGGCAACGGCGCCGACAGCGGTGGAGACCATCAGCACCGACGTCCGGCGCCGGAACAGGCCCCGCATCCGTGGCGCGAGCAGGCCGCCGGCGATCTGCGCACCGGCGACGATCGCCGCGGCCAGGCCGGCGATGCCGTATGCCCGCGGATCGCCGTACAGGTCCAGCAGGTACGGCTGCATCGCGTAGAAGGCGTAGATGCTCACCCCGCCGACGAACGGCGAGGTCAGCATGATCCAGCGAACCGCGGGCTGGCCGAGGCCGTACCGCAGGGAGTCGTCGAAGATCCTCCTGACCTCGGGCACCAGGCGCTTGCCGCGCGCCGGCGTGAAGCCGATGTCGTGCATCAGGAGGAGGGCCAGCCCGAAGGTGCCCGCGAGCAGGACGGCCCGCAGGACGAACGGGACGCCCAGGTTCGTGGCCTGGGCGATGACACCGCCCGCGACCGAGCCGCCCAGCATGGCCACGCCCTCGACGGCCTGGCCCCGACCGAACACGGTCTCCAGCTCGCCGGTGTACCCGGTCTGCGTCAAGGCGTCGACCAGCCACGCCTCCATGGCGCCGGAGAAGAAGGTGAAGCCGAGCCCGAGGAACACCGAGGTCACCGCCCAGCCCCAGAACGGCGCCTCCATCCACCACATGAGCACGTACAGCAGCGTCGACACGATCAGCGTCAGCGAGCCGAGCAGGAACGACGCCCGTCGTCCGCGCAGGTCGGCCACGATGCCGGTCGGCACCTCGAACAGCATCATCCCGACGGTGAAGAACGCGTTGGCGGCGAACGCCTCGAGGTTGCTCAGGCCGGCGTCCAGCAGGAACAGCGTGTTGATGCCCCAGATGAGCGAGGTGGACAGCGTGGTGAGCAGCAGCAGGGTCAGGTAGGTGCGTTGGACCTGCGCTGCGGCCTCGTTCATCGTCCCGGTCCCTCGGTCGTGGGTCAGCACCGCCCCCAACCAGGTCCGACCCCGCGGCCATCCCGATCTCATCGCCGGCAGACCCAGGAATCGCCAACGGCGCAACGACCTGGTCAGGCCGGAGCTCGTGCTCGACCCGCGACCGGTGCCGGCACCTTGGGGGTCGCCGGCCCGTTGTCGGGGTAGGACGCCCAGACCGAGCCGAGGAGGCGAATGGGAGTGGGACTCCTGGACCGACTGCTGGGCCGCAGCGACGACCGTGACCGCCCCAGCTGGGGAGCGGGCCGGCCGGACGCGCGGCCGGCGCCACCGTCGACGCAGGGCCGCAGCGCGGACGAGGTGGCGATCGAGCGCTACCGCTACCTGCTGCGGACGGCCCCGCCCGAGCAGGTCGAGCAGGCGCACGCCGAGGCATTCGCCAAGCTCAGCCCGGAGCAGCGCCGGCAGGTGCTCACCGAGCTCAGCGCGCAGGTGCCGCCGGGCGAGCGGGTGCAGTCCGACGACCCGCGCTCGCTGGCGCGGATGGCGACCCGGGCCGAGGTGCGCCAGCCCGGCACGATGGAGCGCACGCTCGGCCGCGGCGGCATGGGCGGCGGCATGGGCATGGGCGGCCTGATCGCCGGCAGCCTGCTGGCCAGCGTGGCCGGCGCCTTCGTGGGCACCGCGATAGCGGACGCCATGTTCGACGGCAACGACAGCGGCGAGGGCACCGACGCCTCGGCCGACGGTGGGGACACCGGCGGCGGACACCGGCGGCGACACCGGCGGGGACGCGCAGGGCGCGGCCGACGGCGGCGACTTCGGCGGCGGTGGCGACTACGGCGGCGGTGGCGACTTCGGCGGCGGGTTCGATGGCGGGGGCTTCGGCGGCGACTTCGGCGGCGACATGGGCGGTTTCTGATGGTGCGTGACGAGCCGGACGCCGGCCGGCGGGCCGAGGAGCTGCTCGACGACGTGATGTCGGCTCCCGGCCCGCCCGAGGTGCGCAGGGACCGGCGCGAGCACGGCGGGATGCCGCCGCGGGTGGACGACGACGAGCTCGCCGAGCGCACCGAGCACGAGCGGGCGGACGCCGGACTCGAGCCGTACGACGGGCTGGCCGTGCCGCCGGCCACCGACGACCCGGTGCCGGTCGACGTCACCGAGACGGAGGAGTTCCGGCAGGAGGCCCAGGAGGTCGACCGCGAGGTGCGGGAGGGTCTGCTGACGACCGGCGAGAGGCCGGACTTCCCGCCGACCCGCTACCCGGACCGGTAGCCGGTAGCAGCTTCGATAACGGAACGGATACGACCAGACCGGATCCGTGCCGTACGATGGCCGCTTGTAGTACCCGACCGACGGCCGTATCCCGGCCGAGCGCGACTCCCTCGCCCCCTCTCGGACGGCGGCATGACACTGATGACCGGGCCGGCTCCAGCGCCGGTCAGACCGCACAGCAGCTACCGGCACGAGGCGTTCCTCTACCGGGGCGACGACGAGTTCCTCGCCGGCACCGTGCCGTTCATCCGGGACGGGATCTCGGCCGGGCAGCCGACGATGGTGGCCGTGATTCAGCCCCGGGTCGAGCTCGTCCGCGCCGCGCTCGGCCCGGACGCCGAGCACGTCGCCTTCGTCGACATGGCCGAGCTGGGGCACAACCCGGCGCGCATCATCCCCGGCTGGCGCCGCTTCCTGGACCAGCACTGCATGGACGAGCAGCCGGTACGCGGCATCGGCGAGCCGATCTGGGCCGGCCGGCGCGACGCCGAGGTGGTCGAGTGCCAGCTGCACGAGGCGCTGCTCAACCTGGCGGTCGACCCGGACACGCCGATGTGGCTGCGCTGCCCGTACGACGTGGACGCGCTGGACCCGGCCGTGGTCGAGGAGGCACACCGCAGCCACCCGCTGCTGATCGACACCGAGTCGTACGCGGGCAGCCGGCTCTACGGCGGGGCGCACCACATCGGCGACGTCTTCGCCCGTGACCTGCCGGCACCGGCCGTGTCGCCCGACCTGTCGAGCTTCGGGCCGGACGACCTGCGGATGGTGCGGGCCCTGGTCAGCGCCCGGGCCGCCGGGGCAGGGCTCGATCCGGACCGGGCCGGGGAGCTGGCGCTCGCGGTGCACGAGGTCGCGGCCAACAGCGTGCTCAGCGGCGGCGGCAAGGGCAGCCTCAGCATCTGGTCCGAGGCGGGGGCGCTGGTCTGCGAGGTGCGCGACACCGGCCAGCTGGACGACCCGATGGTCGGCCGCCGGCAGCCGCCGCCGACCGGCGAGAACGGCCGCGGGCTCTGGCTGGCCAACCAGCTGTGCGACCTGGTCCAGGTCCGCTCGACGGTCGACGGTGTGGTCGTGCGGGTCGTCGCCTGGCTGTGACGCTCGTCGACGGTCCGCCGCGCCCGGATCAGGACTCCGTCGGGACGATGATCCACATCGCCAGGTAGAGCACCACCCCGGTGCCGCCGAGGAGGGCGAGGACGACGAACACGACCCGGATCAGCGTCGGGTCGAGGTTGAAGAACTCGGCGAGCCCGCCGGCCACCCCGGCGAGCTTCTTGTCCTTGCGGCTGCGGTAGAGCTTGCGGCTCGGCTCCATGACGGGGCCTCCCTCGCGCGGGTCCGGTGCGGCGAAGCGCACAGTACTCGACCGTCCGACGGTATCGACCCACCCTCGGACGTTCGAGCGGCGCAGAAGGCTATGGTGACTGTCCCGACAGGCGGTGGCAGCGAGGGGGACGATCGTGGCGCAGGACGCGGATCCGGGCCGGAGGGAGCCGGCCGGCGCGGAGATCGACACGAGCGCGCCCCAGTCCGCTCGCATCTACGACTACTGGCTTGGCGGCAAGGACAACTTCGCGCCCGACCGGGCGGTCGCCGAGGCGCTGGCCACCCAGATCCCGACCATCCGCACCATGGTCCGGTCGCAGCGGGTCTTCCTCGCTCGCGCCGTCGACTACCTCGTCCGCGAGGCCGGCATTCGCCAGTTCCTCGACATCGGCACCGGCATCCCGACCCTCGACAACGTGCACGAGGTCGCCCAGCGGATCGCGCCGGAGAGCCGGATCCTCTACGTGGACAACGACCCGATCGTGTTGGCGCACGCACGGGCGCTGATGACCAGCACCGAGCAGGGCCGGACCGCCTTCATCTTCGCCGACATCAGGCAGCCGGACGCGATCCTCGACGATTCGACCCTGCGGCAGACCCTGGACCTCGGCCGGCCCGTCGCGCTGTTCCTGGTCGGGATCCTGCACCACCTGCGCGGCGACGACGACCCGCGCGGCATCGTCACGACGCTGCTCGAGGCCCTCCCGTCCGGCAGCTACCTCGCCCTCACCCACCCGACGGCGGACTTCAACGCCGAGGCGATGGCGGGCATGGCCGCCACCGCCGAGCAGTCCGGGATCCCGTACGTCCCGCGCAGCCGGGCTGAGGTCGAGGCCCTGGTCACCGGGCTGACCCTGGTCGAGCCCGGGCTGGTGCCGATACCGGCCTGGAACCCGCTCGGCCTGGAAAACCCGGCGAGCGCCGAGGTGGACCGCGATCCGTACAGCGTCTACGGCTGGGCGGCGGTCGCTCGCAAGCCCTGACCCTCCGGCCCGGTCGTCGATCTCCGTCCTCAGCCGTTCGAGCCCGGGGCGCCGCCTCGCATGCAGTCGAAGAAGACGAACCCGGACGGGTACATCTGGTCGAGCGCGGCATCGTAGGCGTCGCTGCAGTAGAGGAAGTCGTTGACGATGTCGATGACCGAGCTGCGGGCGGCCGGCGGCGGACCTGTCGGGGCGAGGTCGCCGGGGGCGGCCGAGGCGGCGGGTGCGCCGCCGAGGACGATCGCGGTGGCGATGGACGCGGTCATCAGACCGGCGGCGGTGCGGATGCGGGTCACGGGTCTTCTCCTCTGTGCGGGTGCGAGGCCGGATGCCTCACACACCGGGGAGAGTCAGGTGCGACGCCGCCACCAACACTTTTCCGCCGACGCGGCGGATGCCCTCAGACCGTCTGGACAGTCGAGCGAAGGGACCGATCGAGGATCCCGGCGAGCCGCGCAACCTCCGCTGCCAGCGCTTCCCGCGCGGGCGGCCCTGCTTCGGCGAACCAGGCGGCGACGACCTGGTCGTCGGTGAGCGACCACGTGCCGGACACGACTCCACCGACGATCACGATGTTCGCCTTACGGCTGACCAGCGTCCGCCTGGCGGGCGGCACGACGTGGGCGTCGGCCGTGCCCGGACCGAGGACCCATTGGTCGTGTCCCGGCAGGAGTCGCAGGGCGGTCGTCGCGGGCGTCGCGGCCAGCTCCTCGAGATCCTCGCGCAGGACGTAGGCGGGCTCACCGTCGACGTCGACCGCCGCGAGGCGGTCACCGAAGCCCGCGATCCAGGACTGGATCCGCTTGCGGCCCGCGCCCAGGCCCTCGCCGAGCCAGTAGTGCACGTGGTCAGGTGTTGCCGGTCCGTACGCCCGGAAGTACGCCTCGACCGCCCGCACTCCGGCCTCGTCGAGGTCAGGCACGCCTCGCCCAGCGCGGGTTGCGATCCAGGCGCTGGAAGGTCGCCCGTCCGTCTCGCGGCGGGCCGAAGCTCAGGTCGCCCTGCCACGCGAGCGGCTTCAGCAACGTGCCGGCCCCGTCGGCGAAGGCGAAGCCCAGATGCCGGAACCTGGGCCGGGCGGTGACCGCCGCCCCGAGCTCGTCCCGGGTCATCGGCCCGTCGGCAAGCGCCTCTCGGACAGCCTCCCGAAGCAGCGGCCAGTCCGAAGGCGTCAGGCCGTAGAAGCTCTGCCAGCTGGGGAGCTCCCACATCCGACTGGCGGCCCGCAAGGCAAGGTACGCGCCGCCGTCTTCGGGCGTCACCAGGTGGGTGGCGCCGCGAAACGCGAACGTCTTGATGATCCGGCCCTCGGCCAGGGCGCGAGCGACCTCACCCGGCCGGGACCGGGCGCGCCTGGCCCGGACGGCGAGCTCGGCCGCGGCGTCGAGCTGGGCCGGGACGGCGCCCAGGCGGCGCACGACGCCTGCGACCGACTCGGTGCCCACCGGGTCGAGCAGCTGCTGCCGCATCCGCCAGGCGAGGGCCCCGGACCAGCTGAGTGACACCGTCGCAGGCTAGCCCTGACATCGGGAGCGAGACGCGACGCTAGGTCTTGGCCGCGAGGATGATGTGGAAGCGCGAGAAGGTGGTCTCCTCGGCGACCTGGAGTCCCGCCTGGCGGCACAGCGCGTGCAGCGCCGAGCGGGTGTCGACCACGTTGCCCCAGATGACCTCGTACCACTGTGCCAGCGCGGCGAAGCGGGACGGCATGGTCCGCAGCGCGGCGTCTGTCTCCGGGTACACCTCGTCGAAGATCAGGAAGTGACCGCCGGGCTTGAGCGCCCGCGCGACCGCGGTGAACGCGGCCGGCTTCATGGCGGGGGCGATCTCGTGCACCACCAGGAAGCTGGTGGCCACGTCGTAGGCCTCCTGCTCGCCCAGCTGGTCGACGCTGCCGACGCGGGCCTCGCAGCGGTCCGCCAGCCCCCGCTCGGCGATCAGCCGTCGCGCCTGGTCGACCGAGTAGGGCTCCACGTCGACGCCGACACACCGGGTCCCGGGGAACCGCTCCGCGATCTGCACCACCGCCCAGCCGCCGCCGCAGCCGACGTCCAGCACCCGGCCGCCGGCCCGCAGCCTCGAGTCGAGGTCGGGCAGCCGCGGCAGCACGAGGTCCAGGAAGATGCGCGGCAGCGCCTTCAGCGCGTCGGCGACCTCGCGCATGAACTCCTCGCCGTGCTCCTGGTACGGCCGGGTCAGGCCGTCCCGGAAGTGCGCCACGTACTCGCGGTAGTCCCGGCCCAGCACCATGTGGACCTTCGCGGCGCTGGCGAGATAGAAGCTGGACTCGCTGTCGCCCAGGATCTGGTCGAAGTGCGGCGCCATGCGCCAGCCCGCGCCGTCGCGCTCGAGGAGCCCGAAGGAGAACGCCGTCCGGCACAGCACGTCGGTGTAGAAGGGGTTGGTGTCCAGTCGCCCCGCGAGCTCCTCGGAGCTGAGGCCGGGGCTGCGCGCCAGCGCCTCCCAGACACCCAGCTCCCGGGCGATCTCGAGCAGGTGGGTCGCGTGATATCCGGCGATCAGGTCGTAGAGCTTGCTGACCTGGTCCGCCAGCGTCGGAACAGGTGCGGGCGGCTCCTCGACGACCATGGCGTCCCTCCGGCGGGGCCGTGGACCAGGACGGCGTGCTCTGGGCGGCAGCGCATCCTACCGATCCGGGAGTCCTCGGCCGGAGGCGCGCCGGCCTGCAGGGCAGAGCCAGCGCCGGTCGGCGATCACGCATGATCGCCGAAGCTCGGTCCTCCAGAGCGGCGAGCACTGCCTGAGCGACGCCTGCCTGCGCCCGGGCGCGGCGCGGCCGCCTGTGCGGGCGCCGGGTCAGCCGGGCCAGCTGGGGGCTCCGTCGACGAACGGCCAGGTGATCCGCTCGGTGCGCAGGTCCTCGACCAGGCTGCGGACGTAGCCCAGCTCGGCCGCGACGACCTGGCGCTGATACTCCGACTCGATGGCGAACAGCCGGGGGAGGAACGTGCCGAGCTGGGCGATCTCCTGGTCGAGCGCGGTCATGCGCTCCTCCAGCCGGGACACGCGGGCGGTCAGCGCGGTGATCGCGTCCGCCGGGGCGAGGTTCGGCAGGAACGACAGCGCGGCGGGGAACTCCGTGTACTCGAGCGCCGGCGTCGACAGCATGGCGCGCAGCCACTCGCCCAGGGTCGATCGGCCGCCGTCGGTGATCCGGTACGTGGTGCGCTCGGGCCGGTTCTCGGCGCGCTCGGTCGAGGCCACCTCGACGAGGCCGTCGCGCACCAGCCGCTGGATGGTCTGGTAGACGCTGTTGCGCTGGCTGACGTTGACCACGTCGTCCTTGTGGCGCTCCTTGATCAACTGCTGCATCCGGTACGCGTGCATCGGCTGCTCGGTGAGCATCGACAACACCGCCAGCGCGAGGACCGAGCGGCGCGGTGCAGGCATCCGCTCAGCCTAGCCGTTGACAGCCGCTTAGTTATAAAGAGTATAGTCATTTTATGAGTATCATGCTGCGCCGCGGCGCTGAGGACCTCGACCGACCTGTGTCGCCGGCACGGCGGCTCGCGCTCGGCGCCGTGATCGGGCCGGTCCTGTTCACCCTCGCCTGGCTCGTCCTCGGCTTCGTGAGCACCGGCTACACCCTGTTCGACCACCGGTTCACCGACTACTCGCCGATCAGCCAGCCGATCAGCGGGCTGGGCATGGGCTCCACCGCCCCGTACATGAACGCGGCCTTCGTCGTCACCGGCCTGATGCTGATCGCCGGCGTCGTGGGCGTCTTCCGCACCACGAGGGCGGCCGGCCGGCCGGCACTCCGCCGCACCGCCATGGTCCTGCTCGCCTGTAGCGGCGTCGGCCTGGTGATCGACGGAGTCTTCAACCTCGAAGCGGTGCTGCCGCACTTCCTGGGCTTCGCCCTGGGGCTGGGCACCCCGGTCATCAGCTTCCTGGTCGCCGGTCGCTACTTCCGCGGCATCCCCGACTGGCGGCGGTTCGGCAGCTGGCTGCGGCTCGGCAGCCCGCTCACCCTCGCGCTGCTCATCGCGTTCTTCATGACGTTCCAGCCGACCGCCGACGGCGCCGAGCACGGCATCGCCGGTCTCGTCCAGCGTGTCGGCGTGATAGAGGTGCTGGCCTGGTTCGTCGCGATGGGCTGGCTGGCGTACCGGCGCGCGCCAAACCTGCGGCCAAGTGCTTAGCAGCCATAGCTGCCGGAGCGCTGCGCTGACCGGCGCCTTCGCAGGTCACCGCCGAGCGCTGTGCCGGTGCTATCTGCTCGGAGAACGACCTTCCTCAGCTCGCTGCGAGGTAGCGGTCGATCGCGTCGCGGACGACGTCGCTGACCCTGCGGTGGTCCTGCTCGGCGATGCGCCTGATCGCCTCGTAGGTCTGGTCGCGAAGCGGTCGACCCGCTTGGAGTGGTCCAGCCGCGTCGTCCCAGCCCGGCAGGATGGTGATGCTGATCTCACCGATACTGGCGCCGCCGAGTGAGCGGCCCGGCCGCGATCCGGCCGGTTCTTGCCTGCTGGTAGGGGCAGCCGAGCTGGGCGAAGGTGATCGCGAGGCGGACGAGCGCATCGCGGTCGCCGGTGGCGATCGCCTCGGCGCGTTCGATCATGGCGGTGGCGATCGGGTTGTCGCGGGCGACGTGCCGGCTTCGGTCGATCCGGGTCCGCCGCTTCGGGGTGGTGGTCGAGGACGGCGGCCTCGGCCCACAGGGCGGCGTACCACGGCCGCCACGGTCCGCTGCCCGCGGACCGGCACAGCTCGGGGTCGTCGATGTCGGTCGCGAGTCGCCGTACGGCCGTGGCCGGGTCGTCGCGATCGAGCGCGAGCAGGCTATCGAGCACTGGAGGCCAACCGCGCTCGTGTCCGGCGAGCTGTTCGGCATCAATGCCGAGGTCGATGGTCAGGCGCACCCAGGCCGCGCGGCGGTCGTCGTCGCCGCGCAGGCCGTGCACCATCGCGACGGCGTACGACGTACGGGCCAGGTTCGACGCGACCGGACGTCCCGCCCGCTCCCAGCCGGCGCGGAAGCGCTCTCCGGTTCGGACCACGTCGTCGAAGTGCCCGGCCAGCGCGTCCACAATCAGGCGCCGGGACAGAGCCACGTGATCCTCGTCGCGGTAGAACGGCAGGCCTCCGAGCGCCTCGGCGTAGGCGGCGGCACCGGCCAGGTCGCCGGCGGCCAGGTCGACCTCGGCGGCCATGAGATGGCCGTCGCCGAACTCGAACCCGCTGAGCGGGCCGACCGGGAGCGTGTCGAGCAGCTCGAGCCGCCGCCGGGCGACCCGCACCGCCTCGGCGATGTCGTCGCCGACGAGGTGGGCGAAGGTCAACAGGTCCAGGGCGATGCTGTGCACGATGCCGTCGCCGGCCCGTTCGGCCAGCTCGGCGACTCGTCGCGCGTCGCCGACCGTGGGCAGGTCGGCGAACTCCGCTACCGCGAGCGCTGCCTGGGCAAGCGGCGAGCCGTCGGAGAGGGCTCGGGCTTCGGCGACGAGCACGTCGGCTTCGGCTCGCGGGTGAGGTGTGGCCATGATCCCCGGCGCGCGGTTGATGTACATCGCCATCGTCGCCAGATCCCGCGCCGCACCGGCTCGGTCGCCGACCGACGCGGCGGCGTCGGCCGCCATCCGGAGCAGCCGCAGCGCGTCGTCGCCGACGAAGCGGCTGGCGGCCGAGCCGGCGGCCAGCCGCAGGTAGGACACCCGCTCGGTCACGGTGGTGGCGAGGTCGGCGGCCTGCTCGTACCGGCGCTGCGCCTGCGCCGGTCGACCCCGCAGGAACAGCAGCCCGGCAACCTCGGCGGCCAGCTCCGCCGCCTGCGCCCGTCGCGCCTCGTCGCCCGCGGACCACGCGAGCGCGGCGCCGACGTCGTCGGCGACCCGGTCGAACCGGGTCGCACCAGGCCTCGTCGATCTCGGCCGGTTCGGTCCGGCGAAGCGCGGCGACGGCCAGCCGGCACCACCGCTCGTGGCCGGCCCGGATCTGGTCCAGCTCACCGGCCTGGTCCAGCCGCTCGACGCCGTACTGGCGGATCGTCTCCAGCGCTCGGTACCTGGTCGGCTCGCCGCGCTGGACGACGAGCAGGCTGTGCTCGGCGAGGCGGGCCAACGCGTCGGCGATCTCCGCGCCGCTCGCGGCCGGTCCCCGCGACGGCGCGGGCCGCGTCGACGTCGAACCACGACGCGAACACGGCGACGCCGCGCAGCAGCGCGCGATCATCGGCCGACAGCAGGTCGTAGCTCCAGCCGATGGCCTCGCGCAACGAGCCGTGGCGGTCGGCTCGGCCGGTGCCGACGGTGAGGAACCGCAGCCGCTGGTCGAGGCCCGACTCCAGCCCGTCGAGGCCGAGCGCCGGGAACCGGGCCGCGGCCAGCTCGATGGCCAGTGCCATGCCGTCCAGCGCCCGGCACAGCGCCGCCACCCGCGCGGCGTCCGGCGGCGCGGCGTCGCCCGTCGCGGCCGCCACCCGGGTGGCGAACAGGTCGACCGCGTCGCCACCGCCGCCGACGACCGACAGTCCCGGTACGACGTACACCCGCTCGTACGGGAGGAGGAGCCGGGTCCGGCTCGTCGCCAGCACGGTGACCTCGGGGCAGCCGGCGACGATCCGCTCGACGCAGGCCCGGACGCCGTCGAGCACGTGCTCGCAGTTGTCCAGGACGAGCAGTGCGTCGCTGCTCGGCGAGCGAGGCGACCAGCGCGAGGTCGACGGACGTGGTCCGCTGCTCGGGAACGCCGACCGTCTCGGCGACCGCTGCCATGACCATCCCAGGGTCCGTCACGCGGACCAGGTCCACGAACCACACGCCGTCGCGACGCTCCGAGGAGAGCTCGGCGGCGACGCTCAGCGCGAGCCGGGTCTTGCCGACGCCGCCCGGACCGGTCGCCGTGACCATGCGGTGCTCGGCGAGCGCCGCGGCCAGCGTCGCCCGCTCGGCGGTGCGACCGACGAACGGCGTGACCGGTACCGGTAGCCCGCGCCGGCCGGACTTGACCAGAAGACCCGGGATGGCCCCGGCGTGCCGGGCCAGGCTGCGGCGATCGGCGAGCTGCAGCTTCCGCAGCATCGCCGAGACGTGGCTCTCGACGGTGCGTTGGGAGATGAACAGCGCGTCGGCGATCTGCGCGTTCGTCAGGTGCCGGGCGATCAGGGCAAGGACCTCGGCCTCCCGCGCCGTCAACTCGCTGCCCTGGGCCGCACCCACGGTCGTCACGCCGTTCAGTGTTGCCCCGCCGCTCCGATCCGGGTAGCCGCGATCGGCCCACCACGTCGTCCGTGCTGAGCACCGATGACCCAGATCCGTGCTGGGCACGGATGTGTCACCCGGTCCCGGACGGCGAACCTCGACTGGCGGCGAGTCCGCCGCCCCGGATCAACCACAGTTGAGGAGCACGTCCATGACCACCACCGAGAACGCTGTCCGCAACGGCGTCGACGTCCCGACGCTGTTCGCCACTCTCGACGCGGTGAAGGGCACGCCGCAGCTCGCCCAGTTCCAGTTCCGGGCGAGGAACGAATGGGTCAGCGGCACCCACAACCGGTCTGTCATCCAGGGCTTCTACGGCGCCGGACAGGAGGACACCTCGCGCCCGGAGCCGTTCGCGTACGACGCAGACCACCCCGCCGTGCTCGTCGGATCGAACCAGGGCCCGACGCCGGTGGAGTTCCTGCTGCACGCCATCGCCGCGTGCCTCACCTCGGGCCTGGCGAACATCGCCGCCGCCCGGGGGATCACCCTGCGGCGGGTCTGCCTCGACCGTCGAGGGCGACATCGACCTGCTCGGCATCCTCGGTCTGTCCGACACGGTCCGCAACGGCTACCGGCAGATCCGCGTGCACTTCGACGTCGAGGGCGACGCGTCGCCCGAGCAACTGGCGGCGCTGGTGGAGCGGTCCCGCCTCCGCTCCGCGGTCTACGACGTGCTCGTCAACGGCACCGATGTCCAGATCGACGTCAGCACCCCCTGACGCCATCGCGCCGGCTGCCCGGCCGCTCGCGATCCGAACAGCACCGGCGACCTGAGAGGACACCCGACATGACCGGGGAAGTCCGCGTCCGCCGACCCGTCGTCGGGGGCGGCCGGAGCGGCGGCTGGGATGCCGTCGTGGTCGGCGCCCGCGTCGCCGGCGCCTCGACCGCGCTACTGCTCGCCCGCGCCGGCCTGCGGGTGCTGGTCGTGGACCGCGCCCGCCGTGGCTCGGACACTCTGTCCACGCACGCGCTCATGCGCGGCGGCGTCCTGCAGCTGCGGCGTTGGGGCGTGCTGGACCGGGTGGTGGCGACCGGCGCGCCGCCGGTGCGCCGGGTGACGTTCCACTACGGCGGCGAATCCACGCCGGTCTCGCTGAAGCCGTACGCCGGCGTGGACGCCCTGTACGCGCCGCGTCGCACCGTCCTCGACGCCGTGCTCGTCGACGCCGCCGAGGACGCCGGCGCGCGGCTCCGCTTCGGGTTGGCCGTCACCGACCTGGCCCGCGACGGCACCGGCCGCGTTGCCGGCGTGGTGCTGCGCGACCACGGCGGGGCGACCTGGACCGAGCGCGCTCCGCTTGTGGTCGGTGCCGACGGACGCGACTCCCTGGTGGCCGCCCGAGTGGCGGCACCGACCGTCGTGGCGGGCGCCCACGGCGGGGCATACGTCTACGGGTACTGGCCCGCCGCGGACCTGGACGGCTATCACTGGTACTACGGCGACGGGCTGTCCGCCGGCGCCATCCCGACGAATGACGGCCTCGCGTGCGTCTTCGCCGGCGGCCCGCCAGGCGTGCTCGCCGCGGCGCTGCGGCACCGCCGCCCGGCCGAGGCGCAGCAGGCACTGCTGGCGCGGCTCGACCACGGGCTCGCCAAACTCGTGGCGGCGCCACCGGACGGCCCGGTGCGGGTCTTCCGCGGGATGCCGGCGCGGCTGCGCCGTCCGTACGGGCGCGGCTGGGCGCTGGTGGGGGACGCCGGCTGGTGGAAGGACCCGCTGTCCACCCACGGGATCACCGCCGCGCTGCACGACGCGGAGCTGCTCGCCGCCGCCGTCGTCGCCGGGACCACATCGGAGCGCGCCGCCGAGATCACACTGGCCGCCTACCACGAGCAGCGGGACCGACTTGCCCTGCCGATGCACCCCATCGTCGACCGCCTCGCCTCCCACGAGTGGGACCCCGGCGAGGCCCGCCAGCTACTGCACCGGCTCTCCTCGGTGATGGCCGACGAGGTCGAGACCATCCGCGGCTTCGACCCGACGCCCGCGCGCACCGCCTGACAGGCCAGGAGAGACTCTCGTCCTCCGGCGGCGCAGTCGGTCGGACGAAGAACTGTCAAACCAGGATCTCGGACAACCTGCGCTGACTTGTCAGCCGGTCCCGCGACAGTGTCCCGACCTCCAGTCGAGGCGAACCCGTCCCTACGCTGGGGCCATGCCGATCTACAGACCGATGTCCTTGTCGTTGGAAACGGACCGGCTGACCTTGCGACCGTGGGCCGCGTCCGATGTCGACGACTATCGCGCACTGGTCTCCGAACGGGATCCCCGCGCTCGCCCGCATGAGCGCGGCCACGGGATGCCTACAGTCGAGAATATCCGGAACCGCATCGCGACCCAGCTGGCGGCGACAGCCCGGACGGGAATTGCGCTCCTTCCCGTCCGCCGCCGTGCCGAGGGCGATTTCATCGGATATTGCGGGCTTATTATCGGCCGTGCGACTGCGGACGAGCCCGAAATCGCGTACGAGTTGCTTCGACGCGCCCACGGGCACGGTTATGCAACGGAAGCGGCTAGGGCCGTGCTCGATGCTGCCGTCGCGACCGGGCGCTCGCGACTCTGGTCGACGGTCGCCTCATGGAACGCCCCGTCATTGCGTGTTCTCCAGAAGCTCGGATTCGAGCGCCACCACGTCACCACGGACGAAGACGGGGCCGAGCTTGTCTGGTTGACCCGCGTCCTGCCGTGACCAGGTCCCGGCTGAGGACGCCCGACCGAGCTGACCTGCCGGGCTCCAGCCCTGGACTCGCCAGCTGCGGACACCGGTTGTCCTGACCGGCAGGTCGGGCGGCCATCTACCGGTGAGCGCTGTGCCGCAAGCACCAACTCTCTGTAAGCAGCAAGGTCGCTGGTCAGCGGCGAGATGTGCGCCCGGCAGGACTCGAACCTGCGGCCAAGTGCTTAGAAGGCACCTGCTCTGTCCACTGAGCTACGGGCGCATGGACGACCGTCGCAGGTTACCGTGACGGCGCGCACCGGCGGTCGGGGTGCAGCGGGACGGGGGCTCACAGCGACCACCCAGGGTGCGCACAGGACCGTCCCAGGGCGCGGGCAGAGCGTTGCGGACATGACCGAGACGCCGAATGCCGGACCGGAGCAGCCGCGGGACCCGCGGATCCCGGACCCGCAAGCCGCCCAGCACCCACAGCCCTCGCCGCTTCCGTCGCATCCGGCGGCGGCCGGGCGGCAGCCGTACGCCGGCCCGGAGTGGCGCCGGCCGGACGCCGGCAGCACCCAGCCGGCGTCGGCTGGCCCCGGCCGGACCGACGAGCCGGGCAGCTGCCGCACCGGATCCCGGTGCCTCGCCCGGCAGCGCGCCGTGGACGGGCATCGGCCGGCAGCCCGGCGCCGCTCACCCGGAGCCGGGCTGGCAGCCGGCCGGCGGCGCGGGGCCGGCGGCTGCCGGGTCGTGGGGCGGCGGTGCCGCATCCGGCGCCGGGCCGCAGGACGCGCGTCCGGAGTCGGGCGCGCCGCCGCCGGGGTCGCCCTGGCCGTACGCGGCGCCGGCAGGTCCGGGCTCGGCCGTTCTCACCGGGCAGCCGCGCCGCGGCGGCCGGCGGCTCGTCGCGGTGGCGGCGATCACCGCGGTCCTCGGCGGGCTCGTCGGCGGTGGCGCGGTCGCCGCCCTGGACTCGGGCGGCGGCACCACGGTCACCAGCGCCGCCGTCACCACCCAGACCGGCGACGCACCCACCTCGGCGGCCGGGAACGGCACCGTCGAGGCGGCGGCGGCCACCGCCACCAGGAGCGTGGTGCGGCTGGACATCCGCGCCAGCTCGGGCGAGGCCACCGGCTCCGGCGTCATCATCCGCTCCGACGGCTACATCCTCACCAACGAGCACGTGGTGGCCGGCGCCGGTTCCAACGGCTCGATCACCGTCACGTTCGACGACGGCCGTACGGCGACCGCGACGGTCGTCGGCACGGACGCCACCACGGATCTCGCCGTGGTGAAGGTGAGCGGGGTCTCCGGGCTCACCGCCGCGACCTTCGCCGACTCCGACACGGTCGATGTCGGCCAGACCGTGCTCGCGATCGGCTCCCCGCTCGGCCTGGACGGCACCGTCACCGAGGGCATCGTCAGCGCGTTGCACCGCCCCACCCGCGGCGGCTCCGACGACACCGCCGTCATCGACGCCCTGCAGACCGATGCGGCGATCAACTCCGGCAACTCCGGCGGCCCGCTGGTCGACCTCGCCGGCCGGGTGGTCGGGATCAACACCTCGATCGCCACCGCCGGCTCCGGCGGGCCCGGGCAGAGCGGCAGCTCCGGCAACATCGGCATCGGGTTCGCCATCCCCGCCGACACCGCCGCCACCATCGCCGAGCAGCTGATCGCCGACGGCACGGCGACCCATGCCTACCTCGGCGTGCAGACCGGTGGGGGCGCCTCGTCGTCCTCGTCGTCGGACTCCGGAGCAACCCTCGCGTCCGTCGAGTCCGGCGGGCCGGCGGCGGCCGCCGGCCTGCGGACCGGCGACGTGGTGACCAAGATCGACGAGCGGGTGATCTCCGACTCGGACGAGCTGGTCGCCGCGGTGCGCTCGTACGCCCCGGGCGAGAAGGTGACGCTGACCGTCGAGCGCGACGGCGCCGAGCGGACCGTCACCGTCACCCTCGGCTCGGACGAGAAGCAGTAACCAAGACCCCCTGGCGAGGAGTGGTGGGGGCGGACCGATCACCGCCTCCACCACTCTGCCCACATCGGACCACTCGTAGACCGCGGCGGGTCGGCTTCCGCCTAGGACAGCGATCGCTATATCCGCCGAAGAAGGCAAGGATATACCCCGATCGGTCAAGCGAGCAGGCGGTGGACCTGGGCGGCGATCTCCAGGTCCTCCCGGGCGGTGACGACGAGGACGGCGGCGGGCGAGCCGGCGGTGGACACGATCCCGTCCCCGCGGGCGGCCTCGTTCTGGCCCGGGTTGACCGCCACCCCGAGATACTCCAGGCCGGCCAGGCCGCCCGCGCGGGCTATCGGTGAGTTCTCCCCGACGCCGCCGGTGAAGGAGACCGCATCCACACCGGACAGCGCCGCGACCATCGTCGCGATGGCCGCCCGCAGCCGGTAGGTGTACACGGCGAAGGCGGTCAGCGCCTCGTCGTCGCCGGTGTCCATCCGGGACTCGATCTCCCGCAGGTCCGCCGTCCCAGCAAGGCCCAGCAGCCCGGACCGGTGCTCGAGCGCGTCGCCGACCTCGGCGGCGGACAGCCCGTGCCGCTCCTGCAGCCACACCAGCAGTCCGGGATCGACCGAGCCGGAGCGGGTCGCCATCACCAGCCCGTCGAGCGGGGTGAAGCCCATCGTCGTGTCGACGGACTCCCCGGACCGGACGGCGCACAGCGACGCCCCGGCACCCAGGTGGCAGCTCACCAGCCGGAAGCCGGCGACGTCCCGGCCCAGCAGCCGCGCCGCCCGGCGCGCCGCGTACGCGTGCGACAGCCCGTGGAAGCCGTACCGGCGCACGCCGAGCCGCCCACGCCACTCCGCCGGCACCGCGTACGTGGTCGCCGCGGCCGGCATGGTGGCGTGGAAGGCGGTGTCGAAGCAGGCCACCGCCGGCACCCCCGGCAGCGCCGCGCGGACCGCGTCCATGCCGGCCAGCGCCGCGGGCTGGTGCAGCGGCGCGAGGTCCACCAGCGACTCGAGCTGCGCGCGCACCTCGTCGTCCACGACGACAGGCCCGGCGAAGCGCTCGCCGCCGTGCACGACCCGGTGACCGACGGCGTCCACTCCGGACCCGGCGACCAGCTCGTCCAACGCATCCCGTACCGCGTCCGGCTCCAGTGTGGACGGTGCGCCCAGGTCGAGCCGGCCGGCCACCTCGGTGCCGTCCGGGTCGCCGGCGCCCGCGGGGTCCGCAGTGTCGAGCAGCCGCAGCTTGACCGAGCTGGAGCCGGCGTTGACGACCAGGACCCTCACCCGAACGCCGCCATCGCATCCGCGCGGCGGCCGCCGTCCGGCTCGTACGGCCAGACCCAGCCGCTGATCTCCGGCACGTCCTCGCCGTGCTCCCGGGTGTAGGCGCGCGCCCGCAGCCGGGCGTCGGCCATCCGCTGGCGCAGGCCCGCGACCCGCACGCCGAGCGAGGGCACCCGGTCGATCACATCCATGACCAGTCGGAAGCGGTCCAGGTCGTTCATCATCACCATGTCGAAGGGCGTCGTGGTGGTGCCCTCCTCCATGAACCCGCGCACGTGCAGGTTGGCGTGGTTGGCCCGCCGGTAGGTCAGCCGGTGGATCAGCGCCGGGTAGCCGTGGAAGGCGAACACGACCGGGCACTCACGGGTGAACAGCGCGTCGAAGTCCCGGTCGCTCATCCCGTGCGGGTGCTCCCGCTCCGGTTGCAGCCGCATCAGGTCGACCACGTTGACCACCCGGACCCTCAGCTCCGGCAGGTGCTGGCGGAGCAGGTCCGCGGCGGCGAGGGTCTCCAGTGTCGGGATGTCGCCGGCGCAGCCCAGCACCACGTCCGGCAGCTCACCGTCGTCTGTGGACGCCCACTCCCAGATCCCGGCGCCGCGAGTGCAGTGGGCGATCGCCGAGTCCATGTCCAGATAGGACAGTGCCGGTTGCTTGCCGGCGACGACGACGTTGACGTACTGCCGGCTGCGCAGGCAGTGGTCGTAGGTGGACAGCAGCGTGTTCGCGTCCGGAGGCAGGTAGACCCGCGCCACGTCGGCCTTCTTGCTGACGACGTGGTCGATGAAGCCGGGGTCCTGGTGCGAGAAGCCGTTGTGGTCCTGGCGCCAGACGTGCGAGGTGAGCAGGTAGTTCAGCGACGCGATCGGGCGCCGCCAGGGAATGTGCCGGGTGGTCTCCAGCCACTTCGCGTGCTGGTTGACCATCGAGTCGACGATGTGGATGAACGCCTCGTAGCAGGAGAACGCGCCATGCCGGCCGGTGAGCAGGTAGCCCTCCAGCCAGCCCTGGCACAGGTGCTCGGACAGCACCTCCATCACCCGGCCCCGGGGCGCGAGGTGGTCGTCGCCCGGCCGGATCTCGGCCTGCCAGACCCGGTCGGTCGTCTCGAAGACCGGGGTCAGCCGGTTGGACGCGGTCTCGTCCGGGCCCATCAGCCGGAACGTCGTCGGGTTGAGCCGGATCACGTCGCGCAGCCAGCCGCCGAGGACCTTGGTGGCCTCGGCGAGCTCGGTGGCCGGCGTCGGGACGTCCACGGCGTACTCCCGGAAGTCCGGCAGCCGCAGGTCGCGCAGCAGCAGCCCGCCGTTGGCGTGCGGGTTGTCGCTCATCCGCCGCTGACCGGCCGGGGCGAGGCCGGCGATCTCGGGCCGCAGCCGACCCTCCTCGGTGAACAGCTCCTCGGGTCGGTACGAGCGCATC
The DNA here is from genome assembly GCA_963785005.1 of uncultured Actinomycetota bacterium. GTDB lineage: Bacteria > Actinomycetota > Actinomycetes > Mycobacteriales > CADCTP01 > CADCTP01. Next base: position 113,880 of record CAWATS010000005.1, on the reverse strand, counting down.
CACCGCTCCAGCTGGGCGAGGTGGTCGGGCCGGCTCTTCAGCTCGGCGAGCGGGACCTGGTGCGACCGGTGCGTCCCCTCCACCCGGACGCCGTCGACCTCCCGCGGCCCGGTCCAGCCCTTCGGCGTGCGCAGCACCAGCATCGGCCACTGTGGACGGTCTGGGTCGAGCCCGGCCCGGGCCGCGCGCTGGATGTCGGCGATCCGGTCGAGGATCTCGTCCAGGGTGGCCGCCATCCGCCGGTGCACGGCCATCGGGTCCTCGCCGTCGAAGCCACCCTCCACCACGTACGGCTGGTAGCCGTAGCCACGCATGAGGTCGAGCAGCTCCGGCTCGGGGATCCGGGCGAGCACCGTCGGGTTCGCGATCTTGTAGCCGTTCAGGTGCAGGATCGGCAGGACCGCGCCGTCCGTCGACGGGTCGAGGAACTTGTTCGAGTGCCAGGACGTGGCCAGCGGCCCGCTCTCGGCCTCGCCGTCGCCGACCACGCAGGCGACCAGCAGGTCGGGGTTGTCGAACGCGGCGCCGTACGCGTGCATCAGGGAGTAGCCCAGCTCGCCGCCCTCGTTGATCGACCCGGGTGTCTCCGGGGCGGCGTGGCTGGGGATGCCGCCCGGGAAGGAGAACTGCCGGAACAGCTGCCGCAGCCCCTCCTCGTCCGGCGTGACGGCGGAGTAGAGCTCGCTGTAGGTGCCCTCCAGGTAGGCCGCCGCCACCACGCCGGGACCGCCGTGGCCCGGGCCGGTGACGTACATCGCGTTCAGGTCGCGGGCGACGATCGCCCGGTTGAGGTGCGCCCAGAGGAACGTCAGGCCGGGCGTGGTGCCCCAGTGGCCGAGCAGCCGCGGCTTGACCTGCTCGACCCGCAGCGGCTCGCGCAGCAACGGGTTGTCCAGCAGGTAGATCTGCCCGACCGCCAGATAGTTCGCCGCGCGCCACCAGGCGTCGAGCAGGCGCAGGTCGTCGGCCGGAGCCGGCCGCTCGGCCGCGGGCGCGGCGCTGATGCCTGTCGTCACAGGTCCTCCCGGATTGACGTCGTCACCTCCACTGCCCCTGCTCCGGTCGTACCCGGGTCGGCAGGGCTCACCGGCCAGCCTTCCCGCTCCCGGCGGGCTCTGCCACCACCGGCGGGCGAACTGTCCGGGACAACTGCTACCGGGGCGTGGCGGTCACGGCGACCCGATCGGCCACGGCGTGCAGCTCGTCCTCCTGGATGCCCGTGCGGGGGCGCCCTACAGACTGCCGCGCCGCCGCCGATTCCGGAAGCGTCACGGGCGGCGTCCGGGGGTACCGTCCCCACACCAGCGGGATCAGTCGCGGAGGGACAGATGGACAGCGCGCCGGCGTACGGGCACATCGTCGTCGGGGTGGACGGGTCGCCGCTGTCCCGGGAGGCGCTGCGGTGGTCCGCCCGGGAGGCCGAGCTGCGCGGCTGCCCGCTGGACGTGGTCTACGGCTGGCAGGTGTCCACCGAGCCGCGACCGCCGGGGGAGTGGGGCGGCGTCGCCCCGCCGCTGGAGGCGTACCAGCAGCAGGCCGAGCGGAAGGTCCGCGACATCCTCGCCGAGGTCGTGCCGGGCGGCCTCAGCTGCGAGGTGACCGTGCACGCGCCGCACAAGCCGGCCGGCCGGGCGTTGCTGAGCTTCTGCGGGCAGGCCGACCTCGTCGTCATCGGCTCGAAGCCGCACAGCCGGCTCGCCTCCTGGCTGGTGGGCTCGGTCAGCGACGAGGCCATGCGCAACGCGACCTGCACGGTCGTCGTCGTCCGCCCGCCGGTCGAGGGCACCCCGGTCGACCGGGAGGGCCGATGACCGGGCGCGAGGAGCGGGCACTGCGCGAGCGCGAGGAGCGGGCATGAGCCGGGCGGACGAGGTGCGGGCAGCGGTCGCGGAGCACCTGCAGGTGGAGCCGGAGCGGCTCACCGGCGAGGTGTCGCTCGGCGACGACCTCGGACTGGACTCGCTGGCCGGGATCGAGCTGGCGACCGTGCTGGAGGACCGCTTCTCGCTCCGGATCACCGACGATGAGCTGGCCGCGCTGCGGACGTACGGGGACCTGGAGCGGCTGGTGCTCCGCAAGGTCGCCGCCTGAGCGCGCTCCGGGTCACTCCCCGGGGGCCAGCATGACCCGCACGTCGCCACCGCTCGAGCTCGCCGTGACCCGCCTGGCCGACGCCGGATCGGTCGGCACATCGACCCGACGGTCGCCGCCGCTGGAACTGGCGTCCACCCGGTAGCCCCCCTCCACCCGCGGCAGCCGGATCTCCACGCCGCCGCCGGAGCTGCTCGCGTCGACCAGCTGCGGCGGGGCGGCGAAGCCCAGCCGCACCGTGCCGCCGGACGACTCGGCCCGGGCCGCGGCACCGCTGAGCTGCTCGCCGGTGATCCCGCCGCCGGACGAGCTGAGGTCGACCGCACCGGTCACGTCGGTCACCGCGACGCTGCCGCCCGAGCTCGACGCCCGGACCGCGCTGCGCGCCTCCCGGACCGTGATCGACCCGCCGGAGCTCTCCGCCCCGACCGGCCCGGACACCGCCTGCACCGTGATCGACCCCCCGGAGCTGTCCGCCTCGACGGCGAACCGGGCCGGGACGGTGATCTCGTAGTCGGTGGAGCAGATGGAGCCGTACCAGGGACAGGAGGCGGACAGCCGCACCCCGCCCGGGCCGGCGCTCTGCTCCAGCCGCGGCCGGCCGAGCCCGTACCGCAGCCTCGTCACGACCTGCACGTCGTCGACCGCGCCACCGACGACCCGCACGTCGCCGCCGGAGCTGGACACCACCAGCCGGTCGCCGGTCGCCGGCAGCACCGAGCGCCGCTCCTCGGTGGTCCGCCCGAGCAGGTTGACCAGCATCAGCACCCCGTACGCGATCGCCACCAGCGACAGCGCCACGCCGACGCCGAGCACCCAGCGCCGCGCCGCGCCGCGCGGCCGCCGCGGCCCCGAGACCTGGGTGCTCATCGACCCTCCAAATAGGACAGCACGGCGAGCACCCGGCGGTGGTCGCCCTCTGCCGGTGCGAGCCCGAGCTTGGTGAAGATGCTGCTCACGTGCTTCTCCACCGCGCCCTCGGTGACCACGAGCTGGGCGGCGATGGCGCCGTTGGAGCGACCCTCCGCCATCAGCTTCAGCACGTCCTGCTCGCGCGGCGTCAGCGCGTCCAGCGGGCGCCGGCGACCGCGGGCGAGCAGCTGGGACACCACCTCGGGGTCCAGCGCGGTGCCGCCGGCGCCGACCCGCCGCAACGCCTCGGTGAACTCCTCCACCTCCGCGACCCGGTCCTTCAGCAGGTAGCCGACCCCGCGGGTGTCGCCGGCGAGCAGCTCGGTCGCGTACCGCTCCTCGACGTACTGCGACAGCACCAGCACCGCGGTCCGCGGCCAGCGCTGCCGGATGACCAGTGCCGCCCGCAGCCCCTCGTCGTTGTGCGTCGGCGGCATCCGGACGTCCGCCACCACGACGTCCGGCTCGTGCCTGCCCACCGACCGGAGCAGCTGCTCGGCGTCCGGGACGGCGTCCACCACGTCGAAGCCCGCCTCCTCCAGCAGCCGGGTCAGGCCAGCCCGCAGCAGCACCGAGTCCTCGGCGATCACGACGCGCACGGAAGCTCCACGGTCAGCACGGTCGGTCCTCCCGGCGGGCTGTCCACCAGCAGCCGTCCGTCCACTCCGGAGACCCGGTCGGCGAGGCCGCGCAGCCCGGTGCCGGTCGCCGGGTCGACGCCGCCGACGCCGTCGTCGGTGACGGTCAGCCGGAGCACCCCGTCGATCCGGCGGACCACCACACTGGCCCGCGTCGCCCGGGCGTGCTTGGCGACGTTGGTCAGCGCCTCGGCCACCACGAAGTACGCGATCGCCTCGATCGTGCGGTCCGGCCGGGTGCCGACGTCGACCTCGACGGTCACCGGCACCGGCGACCGGGCGGCCAGCCCGGACAGCGCCGCGTCCAGGCCGCGGTCGGCCAGCACCGCCGGGTGCAGCCCGCGAGCGAGGTCACGCAGCTCCGCCAGCGCCTGCTTCGCGTCCGAGTGCGCCTCGTCCAGCAGCGCGCGGGCAGCGTCCGGGTCCTCGGCGTAGCGGGCCTTGGCGCGGCCGAGGTTCATGGCCAGCGCGACCAGCCGCTGCTGCGCCCCGTCGTGCAGGTCGCGCTCGATCCGGCGGCGTTCCTGCTCGGCGGCGTCGACCACCCGGGCCCGGCTGCGCTCCAGCTCGCCGACCCGGGCGGCGAGGTCGCCGGTCGGCCCGAGCAGCGTCCGGGCGAACGCCACGTCGGCGGCCCCGAGCCAGCGCACCAGCCGCGGCGCCAGCAGCAGCAGGCCGAGCCCGAGCAGGCCGACCAGCACCGTCGACCACCACGACCGCACCGTGATCCCGAAGCCCAGCGCGGCACCGCCGTTGGGCAGCGCCCAGTTGTAGATCGGCAGCGTGAGCAGCGCGACCGGCACCGACCAGAAGGCCAGCGTGAGCGCGAACTGGACCGCGCCGACCGGCAACCGGAGCAGGAGATAGCCGATCTCGCGCCAGCTCGCCGCCGCCCCGGCCCGCATCCGCAGCCGGGTCAGCACGCTGCCGGGCAGCCGGCGGGGCTGCGAGTCGGGGATGTCGACGCCGAGGGTCAGCCGGAACCGACCGCGCTCCAGCCGGCCGAGCAGCCGCGCGACCCACAGCGTGACCCCGAGCAGCGGTACGCCGATCAGGAAGACCGGGGTGAGCCCGAGCGAGAGCGCCAGCAGCACGCTGATCGGGATGAACATGACCAGGCCGACCCAGATGCCGACCAGCAGGTGGGTGGTGGTCAGCCAGGCGTCCGCCGTCACCAGGTCGCCGAGCGGGTTGCGGTGACCGCTCTCGCCCGGGACCGCGACCGCGCCCGCCTGCTCTGCCTGCGCCACCACCCGCCGCCTCCGTCTTCTGTAGACCGTAACTATCGCGGCCGCGATGCCGGCCGTCTGGGGACCACCGTAGGGACGCGCTCCGCCACTTCCCATCCCGCCACCCGGCCGGGCCGTGGTGGGGACACCCCCACCTGCAGAACGGGTGCCGGCGCCACAGACACCGACGGCCTCCGGCCCGGATTCTCGACCGCGACGAGCCGATCGAGCAGAGGGAGGCGGGCCGTGAGCCAGCACAGGAGGCGCCCGAGCCGGGTGGTCCGGGTGGCGCGGTGGAGCGCCGAGCACCGCTGGCGCGCGGTGCTCGCGTGGATGGCGTTCGTGGCCGTCTGCGTGGGGGTCGGCGGCGCGGTCGGGACCCGCTCCCAGTCGGACGCCGACGCGGCGGTCGGCGAGTGGGGCCGGTCCGAGCGGATCGTGGACAGCGGCGCGTTCGACAACCCGGCAACGGAGAACGTCCTGGTCACCAGCCGGTCCGGCGCGCTGGACCGGGACCGGGCGGCCGCTGCCGCGGCCGAGGTCGGGCGCCGGCTGGACCGGCTGCCCGACGTGGCCACCGTCTCCCCGCCGGTGCCGGCCCCGAACGGCGGCGCGGTGCTCGTCCGGGTCGAGATGACCGGTGACGCAGAGACCGCCGAGGGCAGGGTGCAGCCGCTCGTGGACGCGACGGCCGCGGTGCAGTCGGCGTACCCGGACCTGCGGGTCGAGCAGGTCGGCGGCGCGACCATCGAGAAGGCGCTGACCGAGACGTACGAGGAAGACTTCGAGCAGGCCGAGCTGCTGAGCCTGCCGGTGACGCTGGTCATCCTGATCGTCACCTTCGGCGCGCTGCTGGCCGCCGCGGTGCCGGTGCTGCTCGCGCTGACCTCCGTCGCCGCCGCGATCGGGCTGTCCGCGCTCGCCTCGCACCTGCTGCCGGTGACCGACACGACCGCCAGCGTCGTGCTGCTGATCGGGATGGCGGTCGGCGTGGACTACTCGCTGTTCTACGTCCGCCGTGCCCGCGAGGAGCGGGCGAAGGGCCGCACCGCGCTGGACGCGGTGGAGATCGCTGCCGCCACCTCCGGTCGAGCGGTGGTCGTCTCCGGGGGCACGGTCGCGGTCGCGATGGCCGGCATGTTCCTGACCGGCAGTGCCATCTTCAGCTCGCTGGCGGTCGGCGCGATCCTGGTGGTGGCGGTCGCCGTACTCGGCTCGATCACGGTGCTGCCGGCGGTGCTCGCCGCGCTGGGCCGGTGGGTGGACCGGCCGCGGGTGCCGTTCCTGCACCGGCTGACGCTGCGGCCCGGGCGGGAGTCGCGGCTGTGGTCCGCGCTGCTGCGCCCGACCCTGCGCCGGCCGGCGGTCGCGCTGGCGGTCGGGGTCGGCGCGCTGGTCGCGCTCGCACTGCCCGCGGTCGGCATGAAGACCAGCCTGCCGGGGATCGGCGACCTGCCGCGGTCCATCCCGGCGATGCAGTCCTACGACCGGCTCACCGCCGCCTTCCCGAGCGAAGGCGCCGTGCACGTGGTCGCCGTAGAGGCGCCGGCGGCGCGGTCGGGCCAGGTCCGGACCGCGCTGCTGGACCTGGCCGGCCGGGCCGGCGCGAGCCCGCTGTTCGCCCGCGGCACCGAGCCGGACCTCGAGGTCTCCGCCGACCGGCGGGTGAGCGTGCTGACGCTGGCCATCCCGGACGCGGAGGAGTCGCCGCGGGCCAGGGAGTCGCTCGCCGTGCTGCGGACCTCGCTGGTGCCGGACACGGTCGGTCGGGTGCCGGGCGCGGCGGCGGCGGTCGGCGGTGGCACGGCCGCGTCGGTCGACTTCTCCGGCATGCTGGGGTCCCGGCTGCCGTGGGTGATCGCCTTCGTGCTCGCGCTGACCTTCGTGCTGGTGGTCGTCACCTTCCGCTCGGTGGTGGTCGCGGCCACGGCCATCGTGCTCAACCTGCTCTCCGTCGCCGCCGCGTACGGCCTGCTGGTGCTGGTCTTCCAGGGCAGCTGGGCGGAGGGGCTGCTGGACTTCCGGTCCAACGGGGCGGTCGTGGCGTGGCTGCCGATGTTCCTGTTCGTCGTCCTGTTCGGACTGTCGATGGACTACCACGTCTTCGTGGTGAGCCGGATCCGGGAGCTGGCCCTGCGCGGGGTGCCGACCACCGAGGCGGTGCGGCAGGGGATCATCAGCTCGGCCGGCGCGGTGACCAGCGCGGCGGTGGTGATGGTCGGCGTGTTCGCCATCTTCGCCACCCTGACCGGGCTGGAGTTCAAGCAGATGGGAGTCGGCCTGGCCGCGGCGATCCTGATCGACGCCACGCTGGTCCGCGCCGTGCTGCTGCCGGCCGCGATGACGCTGCTCGGCCGGTGGAACTGGTGGGCGCCGGAGGCGCTGCGTCGCCGGCTGCCCGAGCCGGACCTGGACATCGAGCCGGTGCCCGCGGCTGCGCCCTCGCCCGACCCGGACCGGGTGCCGGTGCCGGTCGGCTGACCCTCGCGCCGGTGATCTTGCACTTGATCAGCCTCGACGCCCGGCATGTCGCGAGCCGCGAGCCGATCAAGTGCAAGATCGCGGCGGGGGTCTGCGCTTAGCACCTGCCGAGTCGATCCGCGAACGGCCGTCCACAGGGGACGGCTCCGTCCACAGATCGGCCCGGGTGCCTACCGGTGCCGGTCGCCGGGCGGCAGCGTCTGCGGTCGTAGCGCCGCATCCGGCGGCCGAGAGGAGCCAGTCGTGAACGAGACGAGCGTGACGGTGGTCGGCAACCTGGTCGACGATCCCAGGCTGCGCAGCACCGACACCGGCGTGGACGTGGCCAGCTTCCGGGTCGCCTCCACCTCCCGGCGGTACGACCGCGAGTCCCGCCGCTGGGTGGACTCCGCGTCGCTGTTCCTCAGCGTGAGCTGCTGGCGGACGCTGGCCGGCAACGCGGTGGCCTCCCTGCGCAAGGGCGACCCGGTCGTCGTCACCGGGCGGCTGTCCACCCGGACCTGGGAGAAGGACGGGCAGGTCCGCTCCAGCTGCGAGCTGGAGGCGGTGGCGGTCGGCCCCGATCTGGCCCGGGGGACGGCGGTGTTCCGGCGGTCGCCGCGCGCGGTAGCGCCCGGCTCGGCCGGCGAGGACGCGGAGCCGGTGGCGGCGGAGCCCGAGGAGGGGGCGGACCCCGCTCCGGCCGCCCGGCTGGCCGCGGCCGGCGTCTGACGCCGGCAGCACCTGGACCGGGCGGGTGACCTCGCCGAGCCGGCCTGGGACACTGGAGGGACATCTGGCAACGGAGGCTTCAGGCGGCATGGCGCAGTACATCTACTCGATGCGCAAGGTGCGCAAGGCGCACGGCGACAAGGTCATCCTCGACGACGTCACGCTGGCGTTCCTGCCCGGCGCGAAGATCGGCGTGGTCGGCCCGAACGGCGCCGGCAAGTCCAGCGTGCTCAAGATCATGGCCGGGCTGGACACGGCGTCCAACGGGGACGCGCTGCTGTCCCCGGGCTACTCGGTCGGCATCCTGCTGCAGGAGCCGGAGCTGGACGAGACCAAGGACGTCCGCGGCAACGTCGAGGAGGCGGTCGCCGAGACCAGGTCGCTGCTCAAGCGCTTCGACGACGTCAGTGCGGCGATGGGCGAGCCGGACGCCGACTTCGACGCCCTGCTCGGCGAGCAGGGCGACCTGATGGAGAAGATCGAGCACCGGGCCGGCTGGGAGCTGGACAGCGCCATCGAGATGGCGATGGACGCGCTGCGCTGCCCGCCGCCGGAGGCGCCGGTCACCGCCCTGTCCGGCGGCGAGAAGCGGCGGGTCGCGCTGTGCGCGCTGCTGCTGCGTCAGCCCGACCTGCTGCTGCTGGACGAGCCGACCAACCACCTGGACGCGGAGAGCGTGCAGTGGCTGGAGCAGCACCTGGCGAAGTACGCCGGGACCGTGCTGGCCGTCACCCACGACCGGTACTTCCTGGACAACGTCGCCGAGTGGATCCTCGAGCTCGACCGCGGCCGTGCGTACCCGTACGAGGGCAACTACTCGACCTACCTGGAGACCAAGCAGGCCCGGCTCAAGGTGGAGGGCCGCAAGGACGCCAAGCGCCAGCGCATCCTCGAGCAGGAGCTGGAGTGGGTGCGCAGCAACCCGAAGGCCCGGCAGGCCAAGAGCAAGGCCCGGGTGCAGCGGTACGAGGAGCTGGCCGCCGAGGCCGAGCGCGGCCGGAAGCTGGACTTCGAGGAGATCCAGATCCCGCCGGGCCCGCGGCTGGGCTCGGTCGTGGTCGAGTCGGACGAGCTGAGGAAGGGCTACGGCGACCGCATCCTGATCGAGGACCTGTCCTTCTCGCTGCCGCGGGGCGGCATCGTCGGCGTCATCGGGCCCAACGGGGTCGGCAAGACCACGCTGTTCCGGATGCTCATCGGCGAGGAGAAGCCGGACGAGGGCACCTTGCGCATCGGCGAGACGGTGACCATGGCGTACGTCGACCAGGGTCGGTCCGGTCTGGATCCCCGCAAGACCGTCTGGCAGGTCGTCTCCGACGGGCTCGACCACATCAAGGTCGGCAACCTGGAGATGCCGTCCCGGGCGTACGTGAGCGCCTTCGGGTTCAAGGGGCCGGACCAGCAGAAGCCGACCGGGGTGCTGTCCGGCGGCGAGCGCAACCGGCTCAACCTGGCGCTCACCCTCAAGCTGGGCGGCAACCTGCTCCTGCTCGACGAGCCGACCAACGACCTCGACGTCGAGACGCTCCAGTCCCTGGAGAATGCGCTGCTGGAGTTCCCCGGGTGCGCGGTGGTCATCTCCCACGACCGGTGGTTCCTGGACCGGGTCGCCACGCACATCCTCGCCTGGGAGGGCACGGACGCCGAGCCGGGGCGCTGGTTCTGGTTCGAAGGCAACTTCGCCGACTACGAGGCCAACAAGGTGGACCGGCTCGGCGCGGACGCGGCCCGGCCGCACCGGGTCACCTACCGCAGGCTGACCCGCGACTGAGGGAGTGGCTCGTGGATCTTCGGCGGCGCGGACCGACGTGTGGACGCCGACCGGCGGCGTCCGGCGCCCGCACCGGTAGGGCTCGGCTGCCCGCATGGCAGCCGGGCCGGCCGGATCGACGGCTGGGTGCCGTCCGCAGTCACCAAGACCCACGAGACCGCTGAGCCGGTGCCGGGGTTCCGGCCGGGCGGGCCGGCGGACGTGGGAGATGCGGTGGCGTTCCTCGGCCGGGTGGTCGCGCTCGATGCGGGGGCACTGGTGCGGCTGCGCGGCGCCGGCGATCGGGTGACGGCGTACGCGCGGCTGCCGTTCGGGGTGCTGGTCAGCCGCACGGTGGCGGGGTCGGTCGAGCCCGTGGACGCGACCGTCGCGGCGGCCGGCCTGCTGGCCGCGCTCGACGGGCCCGCCGCGGGCGTGGTCGGGTTGCCGCCGGGCCGAGACGTCGACTGGCGCGTCGCGCTGCCGCCGGCGACCGGCTGGCGGCGGCTCGACGAGGTGCCCGGCGAGGTGGTCCGGTCGCTCGTCCGGGCCGGCGCGGCCACGCTGCGGGCGGTGCCGGCCGGAGCCGCCGCGACAGCGGGGGAGTCCCTGCTCGACCACGAGTCGCTGACCGTCAGCGGCGACGGCGGGACGGTCGCGCTGCCGCTGCGGGTGCTCACCGCGGTCGTCCGGATGGGGTTCCTCGGCGAGCCCGACACCGCCGCCCGCGGCGGCGACCTGGTCGTCGTGTCAACCGCCCGCGGCTGGGTGCGGCTGGCGGCGGCGTACGGCTCCGCGTACCAGCACTCGGCGCCAGGGCTGGGGCTCAGCCTTCGGTGACGCCGACTCGCACCGTCACGGCGTCTGGGTCGGCTGCTGCGGCTGCTGGGTCGGCTGCTCCGTCGCCGGCGGCTGGGACGGCGGCCGCGCCGATTGCGGCGGCGCTGTCGTGGCCGGCGGGGCAGTGGGTGGCACGGCCGACGCGCCGGGCGACGAGACCGACGCTCCGGACGACGGGACCGACGCTCCGGGTGACGAGACCGACGCTCCGGATGACGAGGCGGTCGCGGCGGGGTGAGCCGCGGGCAGCAGCCACACCGCGGTGTCCGCCGGCAGCGTGCCCGGCTCGCCGACCGGCGCACTGGCCAGCAGCAGGTCGCCGGGTGGCATCGGCACCGCCGAGCCGGATGCGTTCAGCGCACAGAGCAGCCCACCCGGGCGCCGGAACGCCAGGCACTGCTCCGGCGAGTTGAACCACTCGAGCCCCTCCCCGGCGAAGGCCGGATGCTCGCGGCGCAGCTCCAGCGCCCGCCGGTAGAGCGACAGCACCGAGTCCGGGTCCTCCAGCTGCGCCTCGACCGTGAGGTCCGCCCAGCCGTCCGGCATCGGCAGCCAGCTGCCCGGCCCGGTCGTGAACTCGTACGGCGGCTTCTCCCCGCCCCACGGCATCGGCACCCGCTCGCCGTCCCGCCCACGCTCGGTGTGCCCGCGGCGCTCCCACACCGGATCCTGCAGCACCTCGTCCGGGAGCTCGACGTTCGGCAGCGCCAGCTCGTCGCCGTAGTAGAGGTATGCGGCGCCCGGTAGGCCGAGCTGCACCAGCGCGGCGGCCCGGGCCCGCCGCCGCCCGCGCTCGCCGTCGCCGTACCGGCTGGCATGCCGGACGACGTCGTGGTTGGACAGCACCCAGGTCGTCGGCGCCCCGACCGAGGCCATGGCCCGCATCGAGTGGTCGATCGCCTCCCGCAGCTCCGCGGCGTCCCAGCCGGCCTCCAGCAGCCGGAAGTTGAAGGCCAGGTGCAGCTCGTCCGGCCGGACGTAGCGGGCGAGCCGCTCGTCGTTCGTCACCCAGACCTCGCCGATCGCCATCCGGTCCGGGTACGAGTCGAGCACCCGGCGGACCAGCCGGTGGACATCGTGGACGCCGTCCTGGTCGAAGCGGAGATCCCGCAGGCCGGCATCGTCCAGCACTCGGGACGCCTCCTGCGACGTCGGGATGTCCGGCAGCCCGTCCGGCTTCGCCATGCCGTGCGCGACGTCGATCCGGAACCCGTCCACGCCCCGGTCCAGCCAGAAGCGCATGGTCCGCTCGAGGTCGGCCGGCACCTCCGGGTTGGTCCAGTCGAGGTCCGGCTGCTCGGTCGCGAACAGGTGCAGGTACCACTGCCCGTCCGGGACGCGGGTCCAGGCCGGGCCGCCGAACAGAGACTCCCAGTTGTTCGGCGGCTCCGAGCCGTCCGCGCCCTTCCCGTCCCGGAAGACGTAGCGCCGCCGGGCCGGGCCGTCCGGCTCGGCCAGCGCCTCGACGAACCAGGCGTGCCGGTCGGAGGTGTGGTTGGGCACCAGGTCGACGGTGACCCGGATGCCCTGCCCGTGCGCCTCCCGGACCAGCGCGTCGAAGGCGTCCAGGTCGCCGAAGGCCGGGTCGACGCCCCGTGGGTCCGCCACGTCGTATCCGTGGTCGACCATCGGGGACGGGTAGAACGGGGTCAACCAGAGCGCGTCCACGCCGAGCAGGTGCAGGTAGCCGAGCCGCCCGCGGACCCCGTCCAGGTCACCCATGCCGTCGCCGTCGCCGTCCGCGAGGCTGCGGACGTAGACCTCGTAGAACACGGCGGTCCGCCACCACGGTGTCCGCGGCCCACCGGCCGGGTTCGCGGTCGCGCGGCTGTCGGGCGAGCGGTGCAACGGGTCTCCTCGGCGAGCTGGTCGTCGTCGTTCCGGGTCGAGCGGGCCCCTGGGTCGGCGGACCCTATCCGGCGCGACTCGAGTCCTGCCGGTTCTGCATGCTGTGCGCGGCCATCTCCAGGTAGCGCCAGAGCGTCTCCTCGTGCTCGGCCGGCAGCCGCAGCGACTCGACCGCGTCGCGCATCCGCCGCAGCCAGGCGTCCCGCTCCCGCTCGCCGATCGCGAACGGCGCATGCCGCATCCGCAGCCGCGGGTGCCCGCGGCGTTCCGAGTACGTCCGCGGGCCGCCCCAGTACTGCACCAGGAACATCCGCAGCCGCTCCTCGGCCGGCCCGAGGTCCTGCTCGGGGTACAGCGGGCGCAGCACCGGGTCGGCGGCCACGCCGGCGTAGAACCGGGCCACCAACCGCCGGAAGGTCTCCTCGCCGCCCACGAGGTCGTAGAGCGTCGGTTCGGGCTGCGGATCGGTCACCCGCCGATTGTCCCGCATCGGCCGGGGCGCCCGCCCACCCCTTCGCCGGGCCCGCCGGCTCCGGCGGTCGCGGCGCCGCGTCCCGCCGCTCCGCCGGTCAGCGCCGCAGGTGCCCGGCCAGGAACCCGGCCGTCTCCACCCACGACGCGATCGCGACGCGCTCCACATGTCCCGGCCGGTCCGTGTTCGCGAACCCGGCCGGCACCCCCGACCAGGTCCGCACGGTGACCTCCGTGCCGGCGGAGCGCAGGTCGCGGATGAAGCCGCGGGCCTCCGGCGCCTGCTCGGACGGCCCGCCGGTGAGGTGCAGCAGGACCGGACACGGCACCAGCGCCCGCTCCGTCGGCGCCAGCACGGCGTAGTACGCCACCACGGCGGCCAGGGCGCCGGTCGTCGCCGCCAGCAGCGCGAGCCGCCCGCCGGCGCCCATGCCGACGGCGCCGACGCGCTGCGGCCGCACCTTCGGGCGGGCCAGCAGCTGGGTCGCCGCGGTCGCCGCCAGGCCGCGGGCGCGTGGCACGTCGAGCCGCCCGGCCAGCCGGGTCGCCTCCTCGGCAGTGGCCGCCGTGCGGCCGTCGTACAGGTCCACCGCCAGGGCGACGAAGCCCGCCTCCGCGAGCCAGTCGCAGCGCAGCCGGACGTGCGGGAGCAACCCGTACCCGTCGTGCACCACCAGCACGCCCGGCCCGGCGCGCGGCGGCTCGCTCAGATAGCCGCGGCCGCTGCGTCCGGCCGCGCCCAACGTGACCTCGGTCCCCACCGCACCCACCCCTTCGGGGCATCGTTCTTCGAACATATGTTCGATAAGGTGACCGTACAAGCGGGTCGGCGGGGACGGCAAGCGCCCCTCGGACGCGGTCGGGAGGAGGGGACGGGGATGGATCTACGCGCGCTGCTGCTGCTCCTGCTACGACGGCTCCACCCGGGCCGCCGGCGCCTGTCGCTGCCGCTCGGCCGTCCGCGCGATGTTGCGGGCCATCCCGCCGAAGACCACGCCGTGGAAGGGCGCGACCGACCGCCAGTAGAGGTGCCCGGGCAGTCCGCGGGGGTGGAAGAGGGCCCGCTGGTGCAGCAGCGTGCGGCCCTCCTCGTCGGTCTCGGCGCGCAGCTCCAGCCAGGCGAGGCCGGGCAGCCGCATCTCCGCCCGGAGCCGGAGCAGCTCGTGCCCGGCGGATCTCCTCGACCCGCCAGAAGTCCAGCGCCTCGCCGACGTAGAGCCGGTCGGGGTCGCGCCGGCCGCGGCGGAGGCCGACGCCGCCGACGAGCCGGTCGAGCCAGCCCCGCACCGCCCACGCGAGCGGGAAGGAGTACCAGCCGCGGTCGCCGCCGATGCCCTCGATCACCCGCCACAGCTCGCCACGGTCGGACTCGACCACCCGGCTGCGCTCGTCGACGTAGAGCGATGCCGCCGGCCCACTCCGGGTCGGTCGGCAGCGGGTCGCTGGGCGCGTCCGCCCAGACGGCGCCGGACCACCTGGTCTCCACCTGGGCGTCGCGGATCTTCGCCAGCGCCAGCTCCAGGGCGCGGTCGATCCCCAGCAGGCCCTCCGGCGGGTCGGGGACGTGCCGGGCGATGTCGTGCTCGTCGGCGACCACCTCGTTGACCAGGCTGGCCACCAGCGGCCGGGCGATCCGGTTCGGCACCGGCGTGACCACGTTGACCCAGTGCGCCGACAGTCGCGGGGTCAGCAGCGGGACCGGGAGGATGAGCCGGCGGTGCAGGCCGGCCACCCGGGCGTAGCGCTGCATCATCTCCTGGTAGGTCAGCACGTCCGGGCCGCCGATGTCGAAGGTCCGGTTGACGTCGGGCGGCAGTGCGGCGCAGCCGACCAGGTAGCGAAGCACGTCCCGGATCGCGATCGGCTGCATCCGGGTCTTGACCCACCGCGGGCAGATCATCACCGGCAGCCGCTCGGTGAGGTAGCGCAGCATCTCGAACGACGCCGACCCGGAGCCGATGATCACGGCGGCTCGCAGCACCGCCGTCGGCACCCCGGACGCCAGCAGGATCCGGCCGACCTCGGAGCGCGAGCGCAGGTGGGCGGACAGCCTGTCGCCCTCGTCGGCGAGCCCGCCGAGGTAGACGATCCGGCCGACGCCGGCGGCCCGGGCCGCCCCGGCGAAGGTCGTCGCGGCGCGGCGGTCGGTCTCCTCGAAGTCGCCGCCGGTGTCGATGGAGTGGATCAGGTAGTACGCCACGTCCACGCCGTGCGAGTGCCCGCACGAGCGAGTCCGCGTCCAGCGCGTCCGCCTCAGCCACCTCGACACTGTCCGCCCACGGCACGTCCCGCAGCCGGGACGCGCTGCGGGTCATGCACCGGACGTCGTGCCCCTCCGCCAGCAGCCGGGGGACCAGCCGTCCGCCGATGTAGCCGGTCGCACCGGTGACGAGGCAGCGCACAGGGCCAGTCTCACCCGCCGCGCCCCGCGCCGCGCGGCAGCCCGAGGGAGCGCGGGCTCAGGCGTCCGGCTCGGTGGACGTCCTGGTGGGGCCCGCGGCCGGGTCGCGGGCCGGCTCGGTGCGCACCGCCAACGCGGCCGCCCCGCGGTCCCGCGGCCCACGGTCGGCGTCCAGCCGCTCCGCGATCCGGCGGCGCAGCTCCCGGGCGACCCGCCACTGGTCGGCCGGCCGGACCTTCACGGTCAGCCGCAGCACCACGCCGGTCTCGCCGATGTGCTCCACGCCGAGCAGCTGCGGCTCCTCGAGGACGGAGTCCGCCCACGACTCCTCCCCGACCAGCTCGTCGGCGGCGCCCTTCATCGACCCGCCCACCGCGGTGAGGTCGGCGTCGTACGGGACGGGCAGGTCGATGACCACCTGGGCGAAGCCCTGCGTCCGGTTGCCGACCCGCAGCACCTCCCCGTTCCGGACGTACCAGACGGTCCCGTTGCCGTCGCGCAGCCGGGTGACCCGCAGGCCGACCCCCTCGACCGTTCCGGACGCCTCGCCCAGGTCGACCACGTCCCCGACGCCGTACTGGTCCTCCAGCAGCATGAAGATGCCGGACAGGAAGTCCTTGACCAGGTTCTGCGCCCCGAAGCCGAGCGCGACGCCGATGATCCCCGCTCCGGCGATGAACGGCCCGAGCTGGAAGCCGATCTCGGCCAGCACCAGCATCAGCGCCAGCACGCCGATGACGAGCGAGGCGACGCTGCGCAGCAGGGACCCGACGGTCTCCGCCCGCTGCCGGCGGCGTTCGGAGACCAGGCCGGCCTGCTCCAGCGTGTCCGTCCCGACCCGATCCTGCAGCGGCCGCAGCACGATCGGCACCTCGGACTCGGCGGTGCGGCGGACCAGCCGGGTGATGGTCCGGTGCAGCGAGCCACCGGATCAGCAGCGCGATCAGGATGATCAGCAGGATCCGCAGCGGCTTGACGACCAGCACCTCGCTGTGGTCCCGGAGGAACTGGGCGAAGTCCTGGCTCTCCGCCGCCAGCTCCCGCAACGTCTCGGGCACGGTCACAGCGGCAGGCCCAGTCGCCCGGCGAGGAAGGCGAGCTGGTCCACGCTCAGTTGCACGGTCCGGCTCACCGAGCGTGCGCCGTGACCGACGTCACGCTCCCGGCGCAGCAGGATCGGCCGTGGCCCCGCGGTCGCGTGCTGCAGCGCCGCCGCCATCTTCCGCGCGTGCAGGGGGTCGACCCGGGTGTCGCTGTCGAAGGTGGTGAAGAGCACCGCCGGGTAGTCCACGCCGTCGGTGATCCGGTGGTACGGGGAGTAGGAGACGAGCCAGCCGAGCTCCTCCGGGTCCTCGGCGGTGCCGTACTCGTCGTTCCAGGTGCGGCCGAGCCCGAACAGCTCGTAGCGGACCATGTCCAGCAGCGGCGCGCTGCAGACCACCGCGGCGCACAGGTCGGG
Source organism: uncultured Actinomycetota bacterium (assembly GCA_963785005.1). Taxonomy (GTDB): domain Bacteria; phylum Actinomycetota; class Actinomycetes; order Mycobacteriales; family CADCTP01; genus CADCTP01. The sequence continues at coordinate 97,049 of CAWATS010000005.1, read as the reverse complement.
CCGCTGGGTCAGCGCGGCGCCGACGAGCAGGCCGCCGTTGGAGCCGCCGTAGCAGCCGAGCTGTCCGGCGGTGGTCCAGCCGTCGGCGACCAGCCGCTCCGCGGCCGCGACGTAGTCGTCGAAGACGTTCTGCTTGCGCTCGCGCATGCCGGCGCGGTGCCACTGCTCGCCGTTCTCCGAGCCGCCGCGCAGGTTCGCCACCGCCCAGACCCCGCCGGCCTCCACCCAGGCCAGCATCGAGGGGGTGTATGCGGGGGTCAGCGCGTTGTTGAAGCCGCCGTAGCCGTAGAGGACCGCCGGGCGGGGCCGGTCCGGCTCGGCGACCGGTGCGACGACGAACATGTGCACCGAGGTCCCGTCGGCCGAGGCGTAGTGCAGCCTCGAGACGTGCACGGCCGGCGGGTCGACCGCGCCGGGCGCCGTGGCCCAGGTCTCGACGGCCGCCGGCGCGTCCGCGGTCCAGTGCAGCACCATCGGCGGCGTGACGTGGTCGGTGTAGCCGAGCCACGCCTCCCGGCCGCCCTCCGGCCGGCTGGTCAACCCGGTCACGCTGCCGGCGCCGGCGCCGGAGACCGTGCCCAGCCGCTCCGCGGAGGCCGCGTCCCACCAGGACAGCGAGTCGGCGGCGTCCCGAGTGTGTACGGCCAGCACCGTCGTCACGTCCCCCGCACCTTCGGCCGAAGAGAGCAGCGCCACCTCACCGAGCACCTCGTCCGCGGCCTCTCCGACCACGTCCACCCACCGCTCGTAGGCCGGGTCGGCGGGGTCCACCCGGGCGAGCCGGCCACGCGGGGCGTCCCGGTCGGTGCTCAGGTAGAGCAGCCCGTCCGGGCCGATCCACGGATGCACCCGGGCGTCCACCCCGGCCTGCACCTCCCGCAGCGCCCGATCGCCGTCCGCCGAGCCCAGGTCGGCGATCCACACGTCGTCGCGCGGTGCCGTCCCGGCGGAGGCCGAGACCAGCAGCCACCGCCCGTCCCGGGACACCGAGACGTCGTAGTAGTTGGTCGGGTCCAGCCCGGCGCCGTGCACCTCCACGTCCGTCGACGGGTCCGCACCGACCCGGTGCCGCCACACCCGCCGGTGGAACTGCTCCTCACCCTCCGGCACGGCGCCCGGCGGCAGCCGCCGCACGTAGTAGAGCTCCGCCCCGCCGGGCAGCCACGCGATGGGGGAGTAGCGGCAGCGGTCGACCGGGCCGTCGAGCCGCTCGCCGGTCGCGACGTCCAGCACGAACAGCCGTGACTCCTCGTCGCCGCCGCTGGACAGCTGGTAGGCGAGCCGGTCGCCCTCGTGGCTCGGCACGGCCGCGTCCAGCGTGGTCGTGCCGGTCGGGTCGAGCGCGCCGGGGTCGACCAGGACCCGCTCGGTGCCGTCCGGCTCGACGACCAGCAGCGCCTCGTGCTCCTGGCCGGGCTCCCGGCGGGCGACGAAGGCGCGGCCCCCGCGCCAGACCGGCGGCCGCACGCTGCCGGCCCGCAGCAGCGCGGTCAGCCGCCCGGTCAGCCGTTCCCGGCCGGGCAGCGAGTCCAGGTACGGCCGGGCCAGCTCGTCCTGCGCCCGCGACCACGCCTGCGTGCGCGGGTCGGCGGGGTCCTCCAGCCACCGGTACGGGTCGGCCAGGGCTCGGCCGTGCAGCCGCTCGACCAGGTCCAGCCGCTCGGCCGGCGGGTAGTCGGGGCGGCGCTCGGAGTCCACGGCGGTCACCCGGACGAGGTTAGGACCCCACCGGTCGCCCGCCGGACCGGGGGACGCCGCCGCGCGCCGAGGACCCGTCGGCGCGGACCCTCCGGTGGACCGCCCACCTGCGGCGACGCCGGGTGACGAGGGGCGTAAACGCGTGCGTCCGAGCCGAGCTTCGGGTTGACTGTCTCTCACCTCCGGGAGGTGAGCCCGTGGCACCGGTGTCCGTGACGTTGCTGCTCAACGCCACGTACGAGCCGCTGTGCGTGGTGTCGTGCCGCCGCGCCGTGGTCCTCGTGCTCACCGAGAAGGCGGTGCCGGTGGAGGACGGGGACGGCGCCTTCCACAGCGTGACCACCGCGGTACGGGTGCCCAGCGTCGTCCGGCTGACCCGGTACGTGCGCGTGCCGTACCGGGCGCAGGTGCCGCTGACCCGCCGCGCCGTGTTCGCCCGCGACAGCGGCCGCTGCGTCTACTGCGGTGCCACCGCCACCTCCCTCGACCACGTGGTGCCCCGCAGCCGCGGCGGCCCGCACATCTGGGAGAACGTGGTCGCGTCCTGCGCCCGGTGCAACCACACCAAGGCCGACCGCGCGATCGCCGAGCTGGGCTGGCGGCTGAGGACGGCGCCCAGAGCCCCGGCCGGGACGGCCTGGCGGGTGCTCGGACTCCGCGCCCCGGATCCCCGGTGGCAGGCCTACCTGGACGGCGGCGAAGCCGCGACCGCCTGACCGGCCGCCCCGTTGACGGGGCGTTGTTGTTTGAGCCCTTACGGTGATGCCGCTCGCCATCGTTACGTTTCCTTGATACAAACCTCCGCGGACCGCGCGACGCGCGGTCCGCGCAACTCCGGCGGTCCGAGGAGGGGCGGTCCGCCGGGGCCGGTGCAGTGGCGGATGGGGTCGCGGCGCCGGGCAGGGTCGCGGTGAGGCGGCCCGACCACGGGGAGCTCGGCAACTGCGGCGCACGTCCGGAAAGGGATCCGATGGCTTCTCCCCCCGTCCACCATCGTGACCGCGCGCTGCGCCGGTTGTCGCTGATCACGAAGGGGGTGGCGGCCGGGACGGTGGTCGCGACCGGCGCGCTGGCCGCGGCGATCGCGAACGCGACCCCGGCGGCGCAGAAGTCGACCACGGCGGTACGCCCGGCCGGCACGGTCAAGCCGGCGCCCGGCGTCCGGAAGCCGCAGCAGGCCTCCCGCAACAGCCGGCCCGCGCCGAAGGCGACCCCCACCCGGGCGCCAGCCGCGCCGACCCAGCCCGACCCGACGGTCGAGGACTCCACCACCGCCGCCCCGGCCGAGACCAGCACCGCCGCGCCGCCCCCGCCGGCGCCGAGGCCGTCCGCGACGAGCAGCCCGAAGCCGCCGCCGGCGCCGCCGACCACCACGGCACCGCCCCCGGATCCCACCACCCCGCCGCCGCCGGAGCCGAGCCCGACCGGAGGGACGTGAGCACGGTCGACACGTCCCCGGCGCGCACCCGCGCCGGTCGCCCCACCCAGATCCTGGCGCAGCTCCCAGCGGCGGCGGAGGCCGCCGAGACCGTCGTGCGCAGCCGCTTCGAGGCCCTGGGCACGTACGGCGAGCTGCTCCTGCACGGCCGCCCGGCCGCCCTCGGCACCGCCGTCCGGCTGCTGCGGGCGGAGCTGGCGGCGATCGACCTGGCCTGCAGCCGGTTCCGGCCCGACTCGGAGCTGGCGGACGTGAACGCCGCGGCCGGGGAGACGGTGGACGTCTCGCCGCTGCTCGCCGAGGCGGTCGAGGTGGCGCTGGTCGCGGCCGCGCAGACCGGCGGCGACGTCGACCCGACCCTCGGCGGCGCGCTGGTCGCCGCCGGCTACGACGCCGACTACGCGGCCCTGCCCGCGGACGGCCCGCCGGTCGCGCCCCGCCCGCCCCGCCCCGGTGCCTGGCGGGAGGTGCAGCTGGACCGCGCGGCCGGCACCCTGCGCGTCCCCGCCGGGCTCGCCCTCGACCTGGGCGCCACCGCCAAGGCGCTCGCCGTCGACCGTGCCGCCGCCGCGATCGCGGCCGCGACCGGCGCCGGCGTCCTCGTCAACGTGGGCGGGGACCTCGCCGCCGCCGGCCCGGCCCTGGCCGCCGGCTGGCCGGTCCGGCTGACCGACGACACGACCCGGGACCCGACCGACGTCTCCCGGCCGGGGCGTACCGGGCCGGTGGTCCGGCTGCACGGCGGCGGTCTCGCCACCTCCAGCACCGCGGTCCGCCGCTGGCGCCGCGGCGGCCGTGCGTACCACCACGTCCTGGACCCGAGGACCGGACTGCCCGCCGAGCCGGTGTGGCGGAGCGTGACCGTGACCGCGGCGAGCTGCGTGGACGCGAACACGGCGAGCACCGCGGCGGTGGTCCGCGGGAGGGGTGCCCCGGACTGGCTGGCGGCGCTCGGGCTACCGTCTCGGCTGGTCGACGCCACCGGGGCGGTGCACCGGGTGGCGGGCTGGCCGCGGGACGTGGACTGGCCGGATCGGGCCGACGGCGACGACGGGGAGCAGGGGGGCTGGTGACGGACCTGCTGACCGACCCCCAGCTGACCTGGTACGTCGCCCGCGCCACCGGTCTGATCAGCCTGGCCCTGCTGTCGCTGAGCCTGGTGCTCGGCATCGGCTCCAGCACCCGGCTGTCCAGCTCCCGCTGGCCGCGCTTCGTCACCCAGGCGCTGCACCGCAACGTGTCGCTGTTCGTCCTGGTCCTGCTTGCCGTGCACGTGGTCGCGGTGATCCTGGACGACTTCGTCGTCATCACCATCCCGGACGCGGTGATCCCGTTCGTCTCGGCGTACCGGCCGATCTGGCTGGGCCTGGGCACGCTGTCGGCGGACGTGCTGGTCGCGCTGGTGGTCACCAGCCTGGCCCGGCAGCGGCTCGGCTACGGGACCTGGCGGGCGATCCACTGGACCGCGTACCTGTGCTGGCCGCTGGCGGTGGTGCACGGCCTGGGCACCGGCAGCGACGCGCGCCGGGCCTGGTCGGTGTGGTTCGTGGTCGGGTGCGTCGCCTTCGTGCTGCTGGCGGTGGCCTGGCGGATCGTCGAGGGCTGGCCGCGCCGGGCCGTGCTGCGGGCCGGTGCGGTCGTGGTCACCGCCTGCTCGGTGGCCCTCGTCGTCACCTGGGCGAAGCAGGGACCGCTCGCGCCGGGTTGGGGAAAGCGGGCCGGCACGCCACCGTCGGCGGGCACCAAGTGAGCGCCGTGCCGACCTGGCGGGCGGCGGAGCGGGCCGGGGGGTACGGCCGCGGCGGCGACTGGCCGGACCCGAACGCGACCGGCGAGTGGGTGGCGGAGCCGGTGCCCGGTCGGCGGGCGGCACCGGCGGCGGCCGCCGGCGAGATCACCGGCGAGTGGCCGACCGGGCGTTGGTCCCGGGCCGGGCGGGCGGACGGCGCCACGCCGGCGCCCGGGTCCGGACCGGAGGGATCCGAGGGACCGGCGGGACCGCCGCCGGGGGTCCCGCGGCTGCTCGGCTCGGTACGCCCGGACGGCCGGGCGGTGACTCTCGCCGAGCATCATCAGGCGCACGGACCGCTGCGGCCCGTGGTCGCGTTCCGGCTGATCGCGGAGAGCGGGCTGCGCGGCCGGGGCGGTGCGGGCTTCCCGGTCGAGGCGAAGGTCCGGGCCGTCCGGACGGCCCGCGGCAAGGCGGTGGTCGTCGCGAACGGTGCCGCCGGCGACCCGCTCGGCGAGAAGGACGCCTTCCTGCTCACCCGGCTGCCGCACCTCGTGCTGGACGGTGCGCAGGTCGCGGCCGAGGCGGTCGAGGCGCGGCAGATCCTGCTGCACGTGGTGGAGCGGCCGGCGGTGTACGACGCGGTCGAGCGGGCGGTGGCGGAGCGGCGCCGGGCCCGGCTCGACGAGGTGCCGATGAAGCTCGTCGCCGTGGCCGACCGGTACGTGACCGGTGAGTCGTCGGCGGCCACGCAGCACCTGTCGGGCGGGCCGGCGCTGCCGGTCTTCCGGCCGCCGCACACCGCGGAGCGCGGCGTGAAGGGCCGGCCGACGCTGGTCCAGAACGTCGAGACCCTCGCGAACCTCGCGCTGCTGGCCCGGCACGGCTCGGCCTGGTTCCGGCAGGTCGGCTCGCCGGAGGAGCCCGGGACCCTGGTGTTGACGATCCGCGGCGCGGTGGCGCAGCCGGCGGTGGTCGAGGTCCCGGTGGGGACCACGGTGGAGCAGGCGCTGTCCGGCGTGGGCTGGCTGACCGAGCCGGTCGGGGCCGTGCTGGTCGGCGGTTGCGCGGGGCGCTGGCTGCCCGCGACCACCGCGCTGCCCGCCCCGCTGTCGCACTCGGGGATGGCGGCGGTCGGCGGTTCGCTCGGCGCCGGCATCGTGGTCGCGCTCCCGGACCGGGCCTGCGGGCTGGACGAGACCGCGCGGCTGGCGCGGTACCTGGCCGAGCAGTCGGCCGGACAGTGCGGAGCGTGCCTGAACGGCCTGCCCGCGATCGCGGGGGCGCTGAGCGCGCTGGCCGGCGGCAAGGGCGACCGGTCGGTGGTGCAGCGGTTGCACCGCTGGTGCGGGTCGGTGGCCGGCCGCGGCGCGTGCACCCACCCGGACGGGACGGCGGGGCTGGTGGCGAGCGCGCTGGAGGTCTTCGCGGAGGACGTGGAGCGGCACCTGTCCGGATGGTGCGGGCGGCCGGTGCGGGGGGTGCTGCCGGTGCCGGAGGCGCGGCGGCAGCGGCGGCGGACGGGGGCGAAGTGAGCCGGCACGCGCGGCCGGACGAGTCGCCGGCGCAGCCGCGGCGGTCGCGCCACTCGGCGGAGCCGCCGGCGGGTTACGAGCCGTCGCCGTACGAGCCGTCCCACCACGACCCGGGCTTCGACCCGGTCGGCTCCTACGAGCCCGGGCCGTACGCCGCGCGGGCCGGCAACCCGGACGGCTCCGCGGGCTCCGGCTACGAGCCGCCGTCCTACGGGTCCTACGGATCCTCCGGCTACGGCGGTCCTGGTTCGTACGAGCCGCCGTCCTACGGGGGCCCGGCCGCGGCCGACGGTGGCGGGTACTCGTACGAGCCGCCGTCCTACGGGGGTTCGGGTCCGGCCGCGGCCAACGGCGGCGGGTCGTATCCGGCCGGGTCGTCGTCCGAGCCGGGCTCGTACGGGGGCTCCGGCTACGAGCCGCCGTCCTACGGATCCTCTCGGCTACGGCGGTCCCGGTTCGTACGAGCCGCCGTCCTACGGGGGCCCGGCCGCGGCCGACGGTGGCGGGTACTCGTACGAGCCGCCGTCCTACGGGGGTTCGGGTCCGGCCGCGGCCAACGGCGGCGGGTCGTATCCGGCCGGGTCGTCGTCCGAGCCGGGCTCGTACGGGGGCTCCGGCTACGAGCCGCCGTCCTACGGATCCTCCGGCTACGGCGGTCCCGGTTCGTACGAGCCGCCGTCCTACGCAGGCCCGGCCGCGGCCGACGGCGGCGGGTACTCGTACGAGCCGCCGTCCTACGGGGGTCCGGCCGCGGCCAACGGCGGTGGGTCGTATCCGGCCGGGTCGTCGTCCGAGCCGGGCTCGTACGGGACCAGCGGGTACGGCGGCCAGGATTCCTACGGGGCGGTGTCGGCCGGGCCTTCCTACGGAACCGGCGGGTACGACGGCTCGGGTTCGTACCCGGCGCCGCCGCCCGGCACCGCCGCCGACGGGCCGGGATCCTACGGCTACCGCCCGCCGGTGCCGGCCGAGCCCGCCCCGCCGTACCAGACCGCTCCGACCCCCTGGCAGGGCCGGCGCCGGGCGTACGAGACCGACCCCGACATCCCGCCCGCCGCCGTCCCGCCGCCGCCCGTGCTGCTCCCGCCGGCGTACACCGCCCCGCCCGAGCCCCCGCCGGCCCGCGACGCACCGCTGACCGGCTACGTGGCCCGCTCGCCGGCCCCTGCGCCCGCACCGCCGGCGTACACCGCCCCGGCTGAGGCGCCGCTCACCGGCTATGTCACCCGCCGGCCGACCCCGCCGATCCCGAGCGCGGCCCGTTCCCGCAAGCCGCCGCCCAAGCCGCCCCCGGAGAGCCGCGCGGGACGGCTGCGCCTCCGCGTCAACCCGATCACCTGCGACGGCCACGGCCTGTGCGCCGAGCTGCTGCCCGAGCTGCTCTCGGTCGACGACTGGGGCTACCCGTCGCCGGTCGTCGCCGAGGTGCCGTCCGAGCTCGAGGGCCACGCCCAGCGCGCCGCCCAGCAGTGCCCGACGCTGGCGATCGTCCTGGAGCGCCGCCGCCCGATCGGCAAGGACGGCACGGCCTAACCGGCTGCCACCACAACCTGCAACTCCGAGCAGGCCGCCAGCCGGTCGAAGTCGATGTCGGCGTGCAGCAGCGGACGCCGCTCCCGGATGCACACCGAGGCGATCAGGCAGTCGGAGGTCCGGCGGACCGTAAGGCCCTGCCGCCGGGTCGCCCGGTAGATCTCCGCGGCCCGCCGGAAGTCGTCGAGACCCTCCAACCGGCGGGTCAGGTGACCCGGGCCGGCACGGCCGGGTACGCCAGGTGCGCGCCGCTCGCCACGATCTCCCGCGTCGCCGCCAGCGCGTCGTACACCTCGACGAAGCTGGTGGTCAGCGGCGCCGGCCCGAGCCGCAGCCTCGACGGCGTCCGGTAGTCCGGCACCACCCCGCGGTCCAGCAGCGCCTGGCACACCTGCCACGCCTCGGGGTGGAAGAGCGAGACGTGCGACCCGCGCAGCTCCGGCTCCCGCGGCGAGGCCAGCCGGAAGCCGAGCGGGGCCAGCCAGGCGTCCGCCAGCGCCACCAGGTACGAGGTCATCGCCGTCCCCTTCGCCCGCAGCCGGTCGATCCCGGCCTCCGCGGTCAGCCGCACCCCCTCCTCGACCGCGGCCGCCCCGAGCACCGGCGGCGTCCCGACCAGGAAGCGCTCGACCCCCGGCGCCGGCGCGTACGCCGACACCATCCCGAACTGGTCCCGGGCGCCGAACCAGCCCCAGATCGGCTGCGCCAACTGCTCCTGCAGTGCGCTGGCGACGTAGAGGTAGGCGGGCGCGCCGGGCCCGCCGTTCAGGTACTTGTAGGTGCAGCCCACGGCCAGGTCGGCCCCGGCGGCGGACAGCCCGACCGGCACCGAGCCGCCGGAGTGGGACAGGTCCCACAGCACCAGCGCCCCCACCTCGTGGGCCGCCTCGGTGATCGCCGGAAGGTCGGCCAGCGCGCCGGAGCGGTAGGCCACCTGGGACAGCACGACGACGGCGACCGACCGGTCCAGCGCGGCCCGCACCGCCGGCACCGACAGCCCGGTGTCGATGTCCGCCGGCACCTCCCGCAGGGTCAGGCCGCGGGCCGCGCACAGCCCCTGCAGCACGTACCGGTCGGTCGGGAACTCGTCCGCCGAGGTGAGCACGACCGACCGCCCGGGCCGCGCGTCCAGCGCCGCCGCCGTCAGCTTGTAGAGGTTCACCGTGGTCGAGTCGGACAGCACCACCTCGCCCGGTCCGGCGCCGACGACCGCGGAGGCGATCAGGTCGCCGACCCGTCCCGCCAGCGAGATCCACGACGACCAGGACCGGATCAGCCCGCGTCCCCACTCCTCGGTGACCACCTGCGAGAGCCGCTGCACCGTCGCGACCGGCAGCCGACCGAGGGAGTTGCCGTCCAGGTAGCGCAGCTCGGGCTCGGGCCGCACGAAACGGTCCCGGAAGCCGGCCAGCGGGTCCGCCCGGTCGAGCTCCTCCGCGTCCTCCCGGTCCAGTCGCTCGGTCACCCTGCCATCCTGCCCGCCCGGGACGTCCCCGGGGATGTCCTAGGGTCCGGGCATGGCCGAGCTGCACGACCTGACCGCCCTGGCGCAGGCCGCCGCGGTGCGCCGGCGGGAGGTGAGCCCGGTCGAGCTGGTCGAGCACCACCTGGCCCGGGTGCACCGGCGCAACGCCGAGCTGGGTGCGTTCGTGACGGTGACCGACGAGGCCGCCCGGGAGCAGGCGAAGCAGGCCGAGCAGCGGGTCGGCGCCGAGGACCCGGCCACGCTGCCGCCGCTGTTCGGCGTCCCGACCGCGATCAAGGACCTCAACCTGACCGCGGGGGTACGGACGACGCTCGGCTCGGCCCTGTACGCGGAGTTCGTGCCGCCGGTCGACGACCACGTGGTCGAGCTGCTCCGCGCCGCCGGCACGATCAGCCTCGGCAAGACGACCACGCCCGAGTTCGGGCTCGCCTGCTACACCGAGAGCGCGGTCGCCCCGCCGGCCCGCACCCCGTGGGACCCGGCCGGCTCGGCCGGGGGGTCGAGCGGCGGCGCGGGCGCGGCGGTGGCGGCCGGGATGGTGCCGTTCGCGCAGGGCAGCGACGGCGGCGGGTCGATCCGGGTCCCGGCCAGCCTCTGCGGCCTGGTGGGGATCAAGGTCGCCCGCGGCCGGATCAGCAACGGCCCGGTCGTCGGCGACCTGACCGGCCTGGCCTGGAACGGCCCGCTCGCCCGCTCCGTCCGGGACGCGGCGGCCCTGCTCGACGCGATGGCGGTGCCGATGCCCGGCGACCCGCACTGGGCGCCGCCGCTGTCCGGAGGCGAGACGTTCCTGTCGTACGCGGGGCGCGACCCCGGCCGGCTGCGGATCGGCCGGTGGGCGGCGCCGGTCCTCGCCGATGTCGAGGTGCACCCGGACTGCCTGGCGGCGTACGAGGAGGCGTCCAGCGCGCTCGCCGAGCTGGGACACGAGCTCACCGACCTCGACCCGCCGTTCCGGCCGGATGTGGTGGGCGTGTTCGAGACCGTCTGGGCGGTGGCGTCCCGGACCGCGCCGGTCGACCCGGCCCGCGAAGACGAGCTGCAGCCGCTCACCCGGTGGCTGCGGCAGCGCGGGGCGGCCGTCTCCGGGGCGGACTACGCCACCGCGATCGCCCGGCTGCAGATGCTGAGCCGGCAGTGGATCGCCCGGACGGCCGGCTTCGACGCCGTGCTCAGCCCGACGCTGGCCAGCCCGTCGGCGCCGGTCGGCTGGTTCACCGACGGGGGCGACCCGGCCGAGGACTTCGCCCGGCAGGAGCGCTTCACCCCGTTCACCGCCGTCTACAACGTCACCGGGCAGCCGGCGGTCAGCCTGCCGCTGCACTGGTCCGCGGCCGGGCTGCCGATCGGGGTGATGCTCGCCGGCCGGCCCGCGCAGGAGGCCCTGCTGGTGTCGCTGTCGGCGCAGCTGGAGGACGCGCGGCCGTGGGCGGACCGGCGCCCGCCCGGGTGGGACTGACCGAGGTTGGGCGGGGCGGCGGTGAGTGATCGGTCCGGATTCGCTACCGTGTCGCCGTGACCGTGTGGGAGACCGTGCTGGTGTTCGCGGTGCTGCCGCTGGCCGGGCTCGCCGTGCTGGCGGTGCTGGTGTTCTCGCCCGGCGCGGCGCGGACCCCGCGCTACCGGGTCGGCAAGCCGTGGGGGCACGACCCGGTGTGGTACGTGGCCCGTCCGGACATCGACGCGCCCGCGGGCAGCGCCGAGGGCCGGGCCGCCATCGCCGCCGCGGCGACCGGTCGCGCGTTGCCTCACTCGGAGCCGGAGTCCTCGGCGTCCGGCCGCGAGCTGACCGGCGGCCCCACCCCGTCGACCCGCAGCGCACCGGCGTCGGTCCTCGACGCACCGACCGGCACGGCGAGGGGTGGGGCCAGTGGCGAGTGGTGACGCCCGGACACCGGGCGGCGCGGACCGGCCGGCCGGCAGCGGCGCGACCGCCGTCGGCGCGGGGTCTTCGGGCGGCGCCGGCTCGGAGCCGGAGCTCGACGCCGGTCGCGGGACCGGCGACGAGGAGGCCGACCGGCTCCCGACCGGTGCGTCGAGGACCAGCCAGGCGCGGGTCGGCGCCGTCGGAGTCCCCGGCGGCCCCGCCGGCCCGGACGCGGACCCGGTCGGGCAGCTCGGCCCGCGCGAGGCCGCACCCGGTCGCGGCGTCGCCGGCGGCGGCTCCCCGGACGGCGCGGTCGTCGACCGCAGCGCGGCCGTGCTCGGTCGCACCCCCGGCCCGTTCTCGCCGCGCCAGCTGGCCCGCCTCGACGAGGCGCTGACCCTGTCCAGCCGGGAGACGGGCCTGGACTTCAGCGTGTACGTCGGGGCGCTGGAGGAGCCGACCCGGCAGCACGCCGAGCGGCTGCACGCCGGCCTGGGGCCGAAGGCGCCGAACGGGGTGCTGCTGGCCGTGTCCCCGGACCAGCGGGTGCTGCACATCGTCACCGGCGAGCAGTCCGCACGCCGGCTGCCGGACCGCTCCTGCGCCCTCGCCGCGCTGTCCATGCGGGCGTCGCTGTCGCTCGGCGACCTGGTCGGCGGCATCGTCAGCGGGCTGCGGATGCTCTCCGACCAGGCCGGCCACACCACCCGCACCCACTAGCGGCGGTCCGCGGTCCGGCCGCCGAGTGCGCACTCCGGCCGACGGTGTCGGTCACGGGAGCCGGTCGACCCAGTCGAGGATCGCGTCCAGCGGCCCCTTCCAGCCGGGCTCCAGCGCCAGGTTGTGCCCGACGCCGTCCAGCCAGACCGGCTCGGTGCCGTACCGGGCGGCCACCCGCTCGACGTCCCGCGCCGCCACCGCGACGTCGGCGCGGCTGCCCACCACCAGCACGGGCGGGTCGCCGCGCGGCGGCTCCGGCGCCCGGGACAGGATCATCTGGTACTGCACCAGCGGCGCCTCGGGGGTCTGCCGGTCGACGTACGCCGCCGCCGCGGCCGGGTCCAGCGCCGGGGAGTAGAGCTCCCCGGCGGTCAGCCACAGCGGCCGGCCGGCGACCGCGCCCAGGAAGCCGGTGGGGTTGCGCCGGATCAGGGCGAGGACCGACGCGGGGCCGGTCGGCGCGAGCAGCACGGCCGCCCGCGCCGGATAGCGGGACAGCGCCCGGGCGACCACCAGCGCGCCGAGCGAGTGACCGACCAGCACCGGCCGGTGCGGCAGCCGGACCGCCTCCTGGACCACGTCGTGCACGTAGTCGCGGACCAGCGTCCGGCGCAGCCGCGCCGCGCCGCCGCTGCCGCCGTGGGCCCGCAGCGAGACCGCGTGGGTCGGGAAGCCGCGGGAGGCTGCGTGCTCCAGCCAGTGCTCGGCGTAGTACCAGGCGCCGTGCCCCATCCCGTGCACGAACAGCAGCGGCGGCTTGCCGGTCGGGACTTCCGGCAGCGCGTGGAGCACCTCCCGGTGGACCGGCGCCGGCGGCAGCGCCCACTCCCAGGGCCGCACCGCCCGGACCCGGGCGACCGGACGGCTCACGGCGCCCACTCCGGGACCGGGCTCACGCGGCCACCCGGCCGGACCTCAGCTCCGCGATGGTCCGCTCCAGCCCGCGCAGGTAGTGCAGGTGCGCGATCTCGAACCAGTGCCGGGTCGAGTCCTTGTACGCCGCCCCGTGCGACCAGGCGTCGTCCAGGTGCGCCGACGCCCGGTCCAGGAACGCGCGGGCCGCCGCCGGCCGCTCCGCGCGCGCCCGCAGGAACTCGGCGATCGCGACGGTCTGCCAGTGCGCCAGGGTGAACTGGCCGGAGTCGGGCTGGATCAGCCCGGCGACGAACAGCGAGTCGTGCCTGGGCGTGAAGACGTGCTGGTAGAGGTGCGGCCGGCCGTCCCGCCAGTTCAGGTGCCCGCCGTCCAGGAAGTCGAAGCGGACCAGGTAGCCGGTGGCGTAGACGACCAGGTCCACCTGCTCCCGGGACCCGTCGGCGAAGACCGCCGAGTCGCCGTCGAAGCGGTCCAGGTCCGGCTTCGGCACGATGTCGCCGTGCCCGACGTAGTAGACGAGGTGGCTGTTCACGATCGGGTGCGTCTCCAGCGGCCGGTGGTCCGGCTTCGGCAGGCCGTGCCGGGTCAGGTCGCCGACGGTCGCCCGCAGCGTGGTCGCGATCAGCCACTGCCGGACCCGCAGCGGCATCCGCAGCGCGAGGAACAGGTCCGCCACCTGGTCGCCCGGCCGCCCGCCCACGTACTTGGGCACGTACCAGTAGCCGCGCCGGGTGGAGTGGAACGTGCGGGCCGCGTGCTGGGCGGCCTCGACGGCGATGTCGCAGCCGGTGTTGCCGGCGCCGACGACGAGCACCCGCTTGCCGGCGAGCACCTCCGGGCCCTTGTAGTCGGCCGAATGCAGCACCTCGCCGGAGAACTCGCCGGGGTGCTCGGGCCACTTCGGGTTCCAGTTGTGCCCGTTGGCGGCGACGAGCGCGTCGTAGGAGCGGGTCACCTCGCCGCCGCCGGGTTCGGCGACCGTCACCTCCCAGCCGGCACCGGCGGGCACCGCGCGGACGACGTCGTGCCCGAAGCGGATGTGCCGCTCGAGCTCGAAGTGCCGCGCGTACGCCCGGAAGTAGTCGAGCAGCTGCGAGTGGTGCGGGTAGTCGGGCAGGTCGTCCGGCATCGGGAAGTCCGGGTACTGCGTGAACGGCTTCGACGAGATCGTGTGGGTGCTGGCGTAGACCCGGCTGGTCGGCGCGCCGAAGTTCCAGTTGCCGCCGACCTCGCCCGCGCGCTCGTACGCGTCCACCGCGAAGCCGTACTCCAGCAGGTTCTTGGTCGCGGCGAGCCCGCTGGAGCCCGCTCCGACCACGCACACCCGGCCGCGCGCCATGCAGGCACTCTTTCATGCCGCCGCAACGCGGTGGACCGCCGGCGCCGCCGGCTGCCACAACCGGCCCGGCGCCGACGAGCGAGCGGACCCTCGGCGCGATCACCGACCTGCTCGTGCTCTGGCTCGGTCGCCGCGGCTGACCGCGGCGCCCGCCGCCGCGGGGTCGCGAGGCCGGCGGGGTCAGCCGGCGGCGGCGTCCCGCTCCCGGGCGTGCAGCGCCCGGAGCAGGTCGTCCCGGCCCTCGGAGACCAGCCGCCGCAGCGCCGGCGGCAGGTCCGCACCGGCCAGGAACGCGTCCGCCGCGGCCACGGTGGACCGCTCGATCGCGGCCGGGAACAGCCCGACCACCACGTTCTGCGCGATCTCGCTGCTCCGGCGCTCCCACACGTCCCGGATCACCGCGAAGTACGGCGCGACGAACCCGGCGGTCAGCTCCTGGTGCGCGCTGTTGTGGAACCCGGCGATGATCGCCTCGTTGATCGCGTTCGGCAGCTCGTCGTCCTCGGTCGCCTTCCGCCACGCCTCGGCCTTGGCGTCCGGCGTCGGCCGCAGCGCCCGGGCGGTCGCGGCGCGCCGCTGGCCGGACGCGGTCGGATCGCGCTCCAGCTCGGCGTCGATCTCCGCGTCGCCGGCCGCGCCGAGCGCCACCAGCCCGTGCAGCAGCGTCCAGCGCAGCTCGGCGTCCACCGCCAGCCCCGGCACGACCACCTCGCCGGACAGCAGCCCGCGCAGCTGCGCGACGTGCTCGGCGGACCGGGCCGACCCGGCCAACGTGCGCGCCCAGGCGAGCTGGTGGTCCGAGCCCGGCGCGGCCGCCCGCAGCGCACCCGCCGCGAGCTCGGCGAACCGGCTCCAGCCCGCGTCCGCCCAGGCCGGGTCGGCGAAGCGGGCCAGGGCGCTGTGCACCTTGGCCTGGATGGACTGCACCACACCGATCTCGGACTCCGAGCTGACCCCGGCCAGCGCCAGCGCCACGTAGTCGCGGGCGGCCATCTCGCCGTCGCGGGTCATGTCCCAGGCCGCGCCCCAGCACAGCGCCCGGGGCAGCGGGTCGTCGATGTCCGCGACCCGCTCGACCACCGTGGCCAGCGACCGGGAGTCCAGCCGGACCTTCCCGTACGTCAGGTCGTCGTCGTTGACCAGCAGCAGGTCCGGCTGCGGGACGCCGACCAGCTCCGGCACCTCGGTCCGCTCGCCGCGCACGTCGAGCTCCACCCGGCCGGACCGGACCACCTTGGACCCGTCCGCGTTGTACAGCCCGACGGCCAGCCGGTGATCCCGCAGGACAGTGCCCGCTCGGTCGACAGGTCGCCGGGCGCGAGCGCCAGGCGACCGGTCGCCCTCGCTCTCGCGGTCGCGCTGCGAGCCCTCGCGCTCCGCGGGCTCCGGGCCGGCCGGGCCCTGCACGATCGCGAACGACGCGTAGCGGCCCTGCCCGTCGAGGGTGAACTCGGCTCGCAGCGTGTTGATCCCGGCCGTCTGCAGCCACTGCGCCGACCACCGGGACAGGTCCCGGCCGGACTCCTCCGCCAGCACCCGGAGCAGGTCGGCCAGCGTGGTGTTGCCGTACTCGTGGCGACGGAAGTAGACCCGCATCGCCCGCAGGAACTCCTCGATCCCGACGTACGCGGCGAGCTGCTTGAGCACGCTGGCGCCCTTGGCGTAGGTGATCCCGTCGAAGTTGACCTCGACCGCCTGCACGTCCGGGATGTCCGCGGCGATCGGGTGCGTCGAGGACAGCTGGTCCTGCCGGTACGCCCAGGTCTTCTCGATGTTGGCGAACGTGGTCCACGCCGAGGTCCAGCGGGTGGCCTGCGACTGGCACAGCACCGAGACGAAGGTGGCGAAGGACTCGTTCAGCCACAGGTCGTCCCACCAGCGCATGGTGACCAGGTCGCCGAACCACATGTGCGCCAGCTCGTGCAGGATCGTCTCGGCGCGCCGCTCGTAGGAGTAGTCGGTCGTCTTCGACCGGAAGACGTACTCCTCCAGGAAGGTCACGCAGGCCGCGTTCTCCATCGCGCCGGCGTTGAACTCCGGCACGAACAGCTGGTCGTACTTGTCGAACGGGTAGCGGTAGTCGAAGGCCCGGTGGTACCAGTCGAAACCC
The DNA here is from genome assembly GCA_963785005.1 of uncultured Actinomycetota bacterium. Classification (GTDB taxonomy): domain Bacteria; phylum Actinomycetota; class Actinomycetes; order Mycobacteriales; family CADCTP01; genus CADCTP01. The sequence continues at coordinate 80,718 of CAWATS010000005.1, read as the reverse complement.
TGCCTGGTGACCAGCAGGATCTCGTCCGCGTCCAGGTGCTCGGCCAGCGAGGCGCGGCAGTAGACCCCCAGCTCGATGCCGTCGTGGACGTCGGTCACCCGGTGGTACGGCCCGGCGACCAGCGCGGTCACGTACGGCGAGAGCGGGGCGGTGGTGGCGAAGCGGGTCACCTGCGCGCCGCCGGGGCCGTCCCGCCGGCTCTCGACGCGGCCGTTCGAGACCACCTGCCAGTCGTACGGCGCGGTCACGGTCAGCGAGAACGGCGCCTTGAGGTCGGGCTGGTCGAAGCAGGTGTACATCCGCTTCGCGTCCGCGGTCTCGAACTGCGAGTAGAGGTACACCGCGCCGTCGACCGGGTCGACGAAGCGGTGCAGCCCCTCGCCGGTGTTGGTGTAGAGGCAGTCGGCGTCGACCACCAGCTCGTTGTCCGCGGCCAGGTCGGGCAGCGCCAGGCCGGCCTGCGGGGTGTAGCCGGACGTGTCGACCGGCGTGCCGTTCAGCGTCGCCTCGCGGAGCCCGGCCGCGACCAGGTCGACGACGGTGCCCGCGCCGGGGCTGCGGGACCCGAACCGCACGGTGGTACGGGACCGGAAGGTGCGCTCGCCGGGCTTCCCGCCGCCGTCGGTGAGGTCGAGCTCCACCTCGTACGCGGTCACGTCGAGGAGGTCGGCACGGGCCCGCGCGTCATCGCGGGTCAGATTCGGGACGCCCATCCGGTCAGTTTCTCACGGTCCGCGGACCCGGCCCGGGGGGAATGCCCGGGGGTGCAGCCGCGCTGCCCCAACGGAGCGACCGCTCCGCGGCCCGAGGGTGAGGAGACCCGGTGACGGACAAGCGCACGACGGTGGACTTCTGGTTCGACCCGCAGTGCCCGTGGGCCTGGATCGCCTCCCGCTGGATGCTCGAGGTGCGCGAGGTGCGGCCGGTCGAGCTGACCTTCCACGTGATGTCGCTGTCCGTCCTCAACTCCGGGCGCGGGGAGCCGCCGGAGCGCTACCGGCAGGCGATGGCCGACGGCTGGGGGCCGGTTCGAGTCGTCATCGCGGCCGAGCAGAAGCTCGGCAACCAGGTGGTGCTGCCGCTCTACACCGCGCTCGGCACCCGCATCCACCAGGAGAAGGCCGGGCTCGGCCGGGACACGGTGGAGGCCGCGCTGGCCGAGGCGGGGCTGCCGGTCGAGCTGGCGGACGCGATGGACTCGACCGAGTACGACGAGGCGCTCCACGCGTCGCACCACGCCGGGATGGACCCGGTCGGCTACGACGTCGGCACGCCGGTGATCCACATCGAGGGGACCGCCTTCTTCGGGCCGGTGCTGTCCCGGATCCCGCGCGGCGAGGAGGCCGGGCGGATCTTCGACGGCGCCCGCTCGCTCGCCGGCTACCCGCACTTCTACGAGCTGAAGCGCACCCGCACCGAGGGCCCCCGCTTCGACTAGGCCGGGCGCCCCCGCCGGGCCGGCAGCCGGGACCGCGCCGGGGTCGTACGGTGGCGGGGTGACGCTTCCGGGGCACCTCGAGTCGTTGTTCGTCGGCGGGGACTGGGTCGAGCCGTCCGGGGACGAGCGTCTGACCGTCGTCAACCCCACCACCGAGCGGCAGCTCGCGACCGTGCCGGCGGGCACGCCCGGCGACGTCGACCGTGCCGTGGCGGCCGCCCGCGCGGCCTTCCCGGCCTGGTCCGGCACGCCGGCGGGTGAGCGCGCCGCGACGCTGTCGAGGATCGCGGACGTGCTGGCCGCGCGCCGGGAGGACACCGCCCGGCTGATCGCGACGGAGGTCGGCTCGCCGCTCCGCTTCGCCACCGCGGTCCAGGCCGGGCTGCCGCTGACCGTGCTGGGGTCGTACGCGGCGCTGCTGCCCGGCTACCCGTTCGAGGAACCGATCGGCAACTCGCTGGTGCTGCGCGAGCCGGTGGGTGTCGTCGCGGCGATCACCCCCTGGAACTATCCGCTGCACCAGGTGGTGGCGAAGCTCGCCGCGGCCGTCGCCGCCGGCTGCACGGTGGTGCTCAAGCCGAGCGAGGTCGCGCCGCTGTCGGCGTACGTGCTGGCCGAGGCGCTGGTGGAGGCCGGCCTGCCGGCCGGCGTGGTGAACATCGTGCCCGGCACCGGGCCGGTGGTGGGGGAGGCGCTGGCCGCGCACCCGGACGTCGACATGGTCTCGTTCACCGGCTCGACCCGGGCCGGGCGGCGGGTCTCGGCGGTGGCGGCCGGGACGGTCAAGCGGGTCGCGCTGGAGCTGGGCGGCAAGTCCGCGAACCTCATCCTCGACGACGCCGACCTGACGACCGCGGTCAAGGTCGGGCTCGCCAACTGCTACCTCAACGCCGGCCAGACCTGCACCGCGTGGACCCGCATGCTCGTCCCGGCGTCCCGGCACGACGAGGCGGTCGCGCTCGCCGTCGCCGGGACGGCCCGGTACACGGTCGGCGACCCGCTGGCCGAGGGGACCCGGGTGGGGCCGCTCGTGTCGGCCGCGCAGCGGGACCGGGTCCGCGACCACATCGCCCGGGGCACCGCCGAGGCGAGCCTGGCGACCGGCGGGGTGGAGCCGCCGGACGGCCTGGACCGGGGCTGGTTCGTGCGGCCGACCGTGTTCGCCGGCGTGCGCCCGGAGGCGACGATCGCGCAGGAGGAGATCTTCGGGCCGGTGCTGGCGGTGCTCCCGTACTCGTCCGAGGACGAGGCGGTCGAGATCGCCAACGGCACGCCGTACGGGCTGGCCGGCGCCGTCTGGTCGGCCGACCAGGACCGGGCGGTGGCGGTCGCGCGGCGGCTGCGGACCGGGCAGGTCGACGTGAACGGCGGGAGGTTCAACCCGCTGGCGCCGTTCGGCGGCTACAAGCAGTCCGGCACCGGGCGGGAGCTGGGCCGCTTCGGGCTGGAGGAGTTCCTGGAGGTCAAGTCGCTGCAGCTGTGAGCTGGGCGAAGGCCCGCTCGACGGCCTGCTCGGCGTAGTCGCCGAAGTAGGGCAGGTCGCGGGCGGTGTCCGCGGCCGGGCGACCCTCCCGGTGCGCCCGGACGGCGATCTCGGCGAGGCGGGCCAGCTCGTCGCGCTGCGCCCGCACGTACGCCCGGTCGACCACCGCTCCGTGCCCCGGCACGACCGCGCCGGTCACCAGCTCGATCATCGCGTCCAGGGTCGCCGGCCAGTCCAGCGGGAAGCCGTTCGAGAACTGCGGCGGCGCGCCTTCCTCGACCAGGTCGCCGGCCAGCAGGAGGTCCGCGTCCGGGACGACGACGACCAGGTCGTTGTCGGTGTGGCCGCGACCGAGGTGGCGCAGCTGCACCGGTCGGCCGCCGACGGTCAGGGTGGCGACGTCGTCGACCAGCTCGTCCGGCGGGTCGATCCGGGTGGCTCTCGTCTCCTCGGCGGTGCGGTCGTCGCCGGCGTCCCGGTAGCGGTCCGCCATGAGCTCCCGCATCAGCTCGCCGCTCTCGGCGAGCGCCGTCGCGCAGCGCCGGTGGCCCCACACCCGCGCCGGGCGGAAGGCGGCGTTGCCGAAGGTGTGGTCGTAGTGGAAGTGCGTGTTGACGACCACCCACGGCGCGGCCGTGACGTCCCGCACCGCCTCGGTGAGCTCGCGACCCTGCCGCTCGCTCGCGCGGGTGTCGACCACCAGGCAGGCTCCCTCGCCGACCACCAGCCCGACGTTGAGGTCCAGCGACCGGTGCCGCCGGACGTACACCCGGTCGCCGACCTCGCGCCACCGGTCCGCGGTCGGGCCGTCCCCGCTCATTCGGCCCGGTCCGGTTCGGCTCCCGCGCCGCGTGCCATCGCGCTCACGCGGGCACCGTACGCCGCTCGGTGCGGGCCAGCGGGGCGAGCACGGCGACGGCCAGCAGCGGGGCGAGCGGCAACGCGGCGAACGCGACGGTCCAGCCGCCGGCGGCGACGGTGATCCCGAACGCGACCGGGGTGAGGGCGGCGGACAGCACCACGACGGTGTTCTGCAGGCCGAGCGCCGCGCCCCGGCGGCCCGGCGCCGCTGCCTCCGCGGTGGCCAGGAAGGCAAGGCCGTTCCAGGACAGCGCGAGCACGCCGGCGAGGGCGAGCCCGCCGACGGTGAGCGGGAGCGGGCCGGCCAGCAGCACGACCGCGAGCGCGGCGGCCACCGCGACCGCCAGGGCGACCGCTCGCAGCAGGCGGAGCCGGACGGCGAGCCGGTCGGACAGCACGCCGAGGCCCACCCGGCTGGCCGCGCCGGCGACCTGGATGCCGGCGAGCACGCCGCCCGCCGCGACGGGGGACATCCCGCGCTCGTCGTGCAGGTAGAGCGCGACGAAGCCGAGCAGCGCGAGCTGCGGGACCACGAGGGCGAAGCTGGCCGCCGCCAGCCGCCAGATCCGCGCGTCGCGCAGGGGGTGGCGGTCCGCGCCGGCCGCGTCGGCGGGCTCGGCCGCGGCGACCGGGTCGCGCATGCCCACGGCGGCGACCGCGGCGCCGACCGCGCAGACGCCGGCGAGGGCGGCCAGCGCGCGGGGCGCGTCGTCGGCGCCGGCGATGGTGGGCAGGGTGGCGGCGCCGAGGGCGCCGCCGAGCGGCAGCGCGCTCTGCCGGACGCCCATCGCCAACCCGCGCTCGGCCGGGCCGAACCAGCCGGCGACCGCGCGGCCGCTGGCCGCGTTGACGCTCGCGCCGAACGCTCCGGCCAGGGCGAGCGCGGCGACGAGCCCGGCCGCGCCACCCGCCGCGCTCGCCAGCGCCATCGCGCCGGCCGCGCCGGCCAGCCCGACCGCGATGACGAGCCGCTCGCCGACCAGGTCCGCGAGCACCCCCCAGCCGAACATCGTCGCGACCATGCCGACCACCACCGCGGCGAGCGCGACGCCGACCCCGGGGATGGACAGGTGGTAGTGCGTGCGCAGGGCCGGGGCGATCGCCGGCAGCCCGACCGACACCGCGGCGAAGGAGGACTGGGCGACCACGCCGACGCCGAGCACGACCCAGCGGTAGCCGGGCCGCACCCCTGGCCCGACCCCCGGCCCGACCCCTGGCCCGATCCCTGGCCCGGCCGTCACGGCAGCAGCACGCTGAGGCAGGTCGGTCCGGCCTCCAGGGCCTCGAACTCGCTCAGCTCCAGCAGGACCGGCACCAGGCCGCGTTCGGCGAGCAGCGCCGCCGTCCCCGGCGCGGCGGCGCTCAGCCCGACCCGGTCGCCGCCGAGCAGCAGCACGTCGGCGCCCGCGGGCTCGGGCACCGGCAGCACGTCGGCGCCCAGTGCCGCCGTGTCCACCAGTCGCGGGACGCCGAGCAGCGTCCCGTCCGGCAGCGCGGTGATCGCCGTCTTCAGGTGCAGCGCGCCGGTGACCCGCACCGGGCGGACGGCGAGCCCGTCGGCGGCGGCGAGCTCGGCGAGCGCCGCCACCCCGACCTCGTCCGTGCGGGCGGAGAGCCCGACGTAGACGAGGTCGCCGACCCGGAGCACGTCCCCGCCGTCGAGCCGGCCGGCCGGCAGCGGCACCGTCGCCACCCCGAGGTCCGCGAGCGCCGCCGCGACGCCGGCCACCTCGCCGGCCCGGGCCGGGCTGCCGGGCCGGGTGAGCACGACCCGGCCGCCCAGCACCACGGCCGTGTCCTCGACGAACGGCGCGTCGGGCAGGTCGTCGGCCGCCGGCGCGTCGACCACCCGCCAGCCGGCGTCGGCCAGCACCGCCCGGTAGGCCGCGTGCTGCTCCCGGGCCCGATCGAGGTCGAGCGACCGCCGCTGCTGGTAGGTGACCTGGCCGTCCGCGAGCTGCGGACCCGGCCGGCGGACCAGGGCGACGCCGGCCATCAGACCACGATCCCCATCCGCAGGCCCCGGGCGTGCATCTCACCACTGTGCGCCGCGGGCCGGGACCATTCCAGCCGTCCACCCCGGTGATCCTCGCCACGATGCGCCACCTCGGCACCGATCCACCCGCCCGCCCGGGCACCCGTCGACGCCGGGCACTGCCACACTGCGCAGCATGCGTGTCTACCTCGGCTCTGACCACGCTGGGCTCGAGCTCAAGGCCCACCTCATCGAGCACCTGACGGCGGCCGGGCACGAGCCGGTCGACTGCGGGCCGCACTCGTACGACCCGGAAGACGACTACCCCCCGTTCTGCTTCGCGACCGGCGAGCGGGTGCTCGCCGACCCGGGCAGCCTCGGCGTGGTGATCGGGGGCTCCGGAAACGGCGAGCAGATCGCGGCGAACAAGGTCAGCGGCATCCGCGCGGCGCTGGCGTGGAGCGAGCAGACCGCCCGGCTCGCCCGCGAGCACAACGACGCCCAGGTCGTGTCCATCGGCGCCCGGATGCACACCGCGCAGGAGGCGGCCGGCTTCGTCGACGTCTTCCTCGCCACGCCGTTCAGCGGGGGCGAGCGGCACCTGCGGCGCATCCGCATGCTCGCCGACTACGACGGCACCGGCTCCGCGGTCGAGTGAGCCGGCCGACCTCGAGCGGGCGGCCGGCGGGTGCTCAGCCGGTCGCGCGCGGCTCGTCGGGTCTGGGATCGGGATCCGGCGGGACGTAGTGACGCCGGACGATGAGCAGGTCGCGCTCGGCCGCGGCCAGGTCCTCGGCGGTCGGCCGGGCCGCGTCCCGCGCCCGCATCGCACCGAGCACGCCGACCTGGGACGGTCCGGCGCCGACGATGCCGCGCAGGCCGCGCTCGGCGTCCGACCGCCGGCCGGCCCGGGCCCGGCCCGTCCTGCCGGCTGTCGCCGGCCCGCCAGCCCGGACCGGCTCGCCCGCCGTCGCCGGCCCGTTCTCCTCGGTGCCCACCGCGGCCCGTCCGCCGCCCGGCCCGGTCCCGCGGGGGTCCTCCTGGACGGGCGGTGCGGCGGGGGGCGGCTCATACTCTCGTGGCGTCCCACCGGCGCCGGCCGGCGGCGCCTCGCGCGGCGCGCCTCGGGACCGGTGACGCTCCCGCCGGCGGTGCCGCGGCGGGACCGGCTCGTCCACCCACCCACCTCCGGAGACGACGTCCACCGTGCCTGAGGGCCACACGATCCACCGGCTCGCCCGGGAGCACAACCGCGTGCTCGTCGGTCACCGGGTGCGCGCCTCGAGCCCGCAGGGCCGCTTCGCCGACGGCGCGGCGCGGATCGACGGCCGGGTGCTGGAGCGTACCGACGCCGTCGGCAAGCACCTCTTCCATCGCTACGGAGACGTCTGGCTGCACGTCCACCTCGGCCTGTACGGGAAGTTCAGCACCGGCGCGCTGCCCGCGCCGGAGCCGCGCGGCGCCCTCCGGCTGCGCCTGCTCGCCGACGGCCACTGGGTCGACCTGCGCGGGCCGACCACCTGCGAGCTGCTGCTGCCGCCCGAGGTGGCCGCGGTCCGCGCCAGGCTCGGCCCGGACCCGCTGCGCCGGGACGCCGACCCGCGGCGCGCCTGGACCCGGCTGTCCCGCAGCCGGGTGCCGGTGGGCGCGCTGCTGATGGACCAGACCGTGGTCGCCGGCATCGGCAACGTCTACCGCGCCGAGGTCCTCTACCGGCACCGGCTGGACCCACACCGCCCCGGCCGGTCGGTGCCGCGGGAGAGCTGGGACGCGCTGTGGCCGGACCTGGTCTCCTTGATGCGGGCAGGCGTCCGGACCGGACGGATCGTCACCACGCTCCCGGGCGACCGCCCCGGCCGCCGGGTGACCCCGGACACGGCGCACTACGTCTACCGGCGGGCCGGCCTACCGTGCCGGGTCTGCGGCACCGAGGTGCGCACCGAGGTCATGGTCGACCGCAACCTCTACTGGTGCCCGCGCTGCCAGCGCTGACCCGTACCGCTCAGAAGACCTCCGGGCACCACGGCTGCCGGTCGCCGGCGAAGGCCCGGCTCACCGGTGCCAGCGCTCCGCGGGTCCGCTCGGTCACCCGCCCCGCCGCACCGAGGGACGCCAGCGTCGGCCCGCCCAGGTAGGCCGCGCCGAGATCGGTGCTGCTCAGCGCCAGGTCGGCCGGGTCCGTGCTCCGCTCGCAGCGCGCCCCCGAGCCGTCGCCCGACAGCCGCCAGCGGCCGGCGTTCCACGGGCAGAACTCGTCCGCCACCTCGAGCACGACGTCGACCGGCGTCGAGTAGGTCCGCTCCGCCAGCGCGCGACCGACGTCGGCGAGCCGGACCCACAGCGAGTCGTAGACGTCCGTCTGCAGGGCGCGCACGTCGAACAGCAGGTGCTGCAGCGGGTCGTCGAGCGGCGCCCGCGCGCGGACCAGCTTCGGGTGCAGGTCGATGCCGGCCAGGAACGAGAACAGCGCCGCGTACGCCTCCGGCGTGGTGGCCAGCACGTCGACAACCCGGACCTCGCTCTCGTTCGCCGTCGGGCTCCAGTTGTCCTTCAACCGGTACGTCGCGTAGCCGGTCACCGAGCCGTCCTGCTCGCGGTGCAGCGCGTGCCGTCGCGAGGTCGCGCCGTCCCGGATGTGCTCACGGTCGTCGAACGCGCGGTCCCACCACCGCCCGTCCCGGGCCAGGAAGCCGACCGCCGCCGGGCGCACCTGCTCGTAGACCGCGATCTCGTGCGGCCGGGCCGCCTCCGGGGTGGCGAGCTCGACCCCACCCGAGCCGAGCGGGGTGCCCGGCCGCAGCCGCATGGCGTCCTTGCGCCCGGCCTGGGCGACCTGCCGGGCGGCCACCCCGTAGCCGAACCGGCCGTAGATCCCGCCCTCGGACGCCCACAGCGCCGCCGCCGGCTCACGCTGCTGCTCGTGCAGCTCGGTGAGCTGCCGTCGCATCATCTCGGTGAGCAGCCCGCGCCGGCGGTGCGTCGGCGCGACGGAGACGAGGGTGACGCCGGCGACCGGCCGCGGCCCGCCGGGCAGCGTCATGTCCCGGGTGTAGATGCCCGCCGTGCCGACGACCTGGTCGCCGGCGAAGGCGGCCAGGCTGCGCTCCGGCTCGAAGACGGTGGCCAGCCGCTCCCGGTCGTCGTCACGAGGATCCGCGCCGAACGTCTCGCTGAGTGCCCGGTAGAAGCCGGGCAGCCCGGCGAGGTCGATGGGACGGAGCTCGACATCGGTCATGGCGCCTTCCTACTCCGGCCCACCGACAGGACGCGACGGGATTCCGCCGCACCGGCGGCCGGCCGCCCGGCGAGTCGATACTGTGCGCGCCGTCATGGTCGGGCATGTGTGGGCGCGCCTCGCGAGCCGGCTGGAGCGGTCACGGCGGCGGCTCGGCGATGCCGGCGTGGCCGCGGCCCTGATGGGGCTGGCCGGCGTGCTCGCGCTGGCCTCGCTGGTGTGGCCCGAGCAGGCCCGGCCGTTCTCCGTGCTGTCGGTGCCGGTGCTCATCGGCGGGCTCACGCTGCCGCGCCGGGAGCTGCGGCTGCTGCTGGTCGGCTCGGTGCTGCTGGCCGGCCTGGTCGTCTCGGCGCGCGGTTGGGACGCGTTGACCGTCGGCACGACCCTCGTCTTCCTCGTGGTGGCGGTGGCGTCGTACGAGCAGGCCCGGCGGCGGGACCGGGTCGGCGTCCGGCGGGCCCGCCCGGACCGGATCCTGCTGGAGCTGCGCGAGCGGCTGCGGGTGCAGGCCGAGGTGCCGCCGCTGCCGGCCGGCTGGGGGGTCGAGGTCGAGCTGCGCCCCGCGCACGGCTCCGGCATGGCGGGTGACTTCGTGGTGTCCCGGCTGAGCGTCGGCGACGAGCAGGACGGGGGCGGGCCGCGAACGGTGCTCGACATCGCGCTGGTGGACGTCTCCGGCAAGGGCGTCGACGCCGGCACCCGGGCGCTGCTGCTGTCCGGGGCGTTCGGTGGGCTGCTCGGGGCGGTGCCGCCGGAGCACTTCCTCGGCGAGGCGAACCGCTACCTGCGCCGGCAGCGCTGGAGCGAGGGCTTCGCCACGGCGGTCTACCTGCGGGTCGACCTGGACACCGGCGCCTACCGGCTGGAGAACGCCGGCCACCCCCCGGCCGTGCACCTCGACGCGGGCAGCGGGGTGTGGCGGCAGTCCCCCTCCCACGGGCCGCTGCTCGGCGTGGTCGCGCAGGTCGGTCACCCGCCGGACACCGGGGTGCTGCGCCGCGGCGACGCGGTGCTGCTCTACTCCGACGGCGTCGTCGAGGACCGCAACCGCGACCTGGAGGTGGGCGTCGACCGGCTGCTGGGAGCCGCCGAGCGGCTGGTGCCGCGCGGTTTCTACGCCGGCGGCGCCGCGTACCTCGTCGACCAGGTCCCCACCCGCGGCGACGACGACCGCGCGGTCGTCCTGCTCTGGCGCGACTACTGACCCGGCGACCGGTCCCGGCGCGCGGGCTGCGTGCTCCGCGGGCCGGTGCCGGACCCGGCCCGGGCGTCGGTCCAGTCGGGCGGGACGGCCGTCCGGGTGCTGGGCCCGTACCGTGCCATCCCGTACGCCTGGGCGCCCAGCACCAGCACCAGCGCCGCGAGCGCGGCGTCGTGGCCGGGACCGCTCCAGCCCGCGGCCGCGATCGACAGGTGCGCGAGCAGGAGCAGCAGCAGGCCGCGGCCGACGATCGCCGTGGCCGAGATCAGCGCCTCGTCCCGGCGCGGTCCGCCGGCGGCCGCGAGCGCACGCAGCAGGCCGAGCGCGGCCGCGACGCCGAGCACGTAGCCGAGCACCAGCGACGGCGGCGGCGACCCGACTCCGGCCAGCAGCAGTGCGGCGCCGGCGACCCAGCAGGCCGCGCTGACCGAACAGGTCCGTCGCCGGCCGTACCGGACGAGGACGGTGCGCTTGCCGAAGAGCGCGTCGCCGCGCACGTCCCGGAAGTCCTTGAGCAGGATCCGCCCGATGAAGCCGACGTAGAGCCCGGCCAGCAGCACGAGGTCCGCGAACCGGACCGTGCGCGCCGCGGCCAGCAGGCCGAGCAGGTAGGGCACGGCCACGTAGCAGAACGGCAGCAGGAGCGACGCGACGGCGCCCCGGTCCGCCACCCGGACCGGCCGCACCGAGTAGGCCGCGCTCACCGCCAGCCCCGCGGCGACGAGCGCCAGACACCGCCAGCCAAGCGCGGCGGCGGCCAGCAGAGCCGTCACCGCCGCCGCGCCGGCGACCCGGCGCAGGTCCCGCCGCCGGGCCGTGCCGACCACGAGCGGCCGCCGCCGGTCGCCGGCCAGGTTGACCCGGTCGATGGCCTCGTCGGTCAGGTCGTTGACGGCGACCGAGAAGAGCAGGAACGCGGCCACGACGACGAGCACCCGCGCGAGCAGCAGGTGGTCCCCGGCACGCCCGGCCTGGGCGAGACCGGTCGCGGCGAACAGAGCGAGCAGGACGAGCACGGCCGGTCGGGCGAGGACGACCAGCAACCGGAGTCGCCGGATCACTTGTTGCTCCCGAAGCCGTTCATCGCGATCACGGCGACGACCAGGAAGCCGAGGACCAGCAGGCCGGACACGGCGAGGATCACCCCGAGCAGCAGGCCCAGGTGCGTCCACCACGGGCCCGGCCGCGGCCGGTCCCGGCGCCGGGACGGATCGTCAGGGTATGGGCGGTGATCGGACACGATGGGCATGATGCCACGCGGACCCGACCGATCAGCGCGGGAACCTCGGCCCGTGGGCGCGCTCCCAGCGCTTGAGGTGCCGGATGGGCAGGCCCACCAGGAGTCCCAGGAAGACGAACCCGGCGACCGCGCCGGCGACCGTCGCCGGCGCGACCTCCATCCGCAGCCCGCGCAGGGCCAGCCCGCAGGAGACACCGACGAGGACGCAGTCGATGATGCCCACCACGCCCGGCGTGCTGAAGAGCACCTTGAGCCAGAACGGCCGCGGGAGCTCGTGCTCGGAGCCCATGGTCTCGGTCACGCCGCGGACGTCGTCGTGGTGGTCGGTCACGAAGTACGGCTCCAGCTCCGGCGCGATGTCGAGATAGCCGTGCCGGAGCCGGTTCATCCCCTGCACCAGCCGCGCGTCCTCGTTGTTGATGTTCATCAGCCGTACGTAGGTGGCGACCCCCACGAAGAGCACGACCGGCAGCACCACCAGTCCGAACAGCGTGAACTCCTCGTCCGTCCCGGTCGCCTGCGCCACGAGTGCCAGCGCGACCACGGCGGCGGACAGCACGGTCAGGAAGATGCTCGCCCGGGTGAAGGCCTCGCTCCAGAGCAGCGAGCGGGTGGCGAGCAGGCTCCAGTGCTCGGTCGCGAGGATCTGGACCCGCACCGCGTCGCTGGCACCCGGTGCGCCGGCACCGGAGGCCGGCGCCCCGGGGCCGGCCGTCGGAGGTCGCACGGTGGGTCGTTGCCGCATGTCGTCCTCCCGGCCTACCCCGCCCGCGGCTGGTGCCCCGCGGGCCGCGGTGGGCGGGAGCCCCGCATCCGCCAGGCGACCACCCGAGGCGCCGGCGGGCACGTCGCCGGCCTCGTCGCTCGTCGGGTCCTCACGGGTTGACCCGCCACCGGGTCGGCGTGATCCGCAGCGTCGTCGAGTACGCCTGCCGCATCTCCTCAGGCGTCGAGTTCAGGTGCTCGCGCAGCGTCCGGTCGTACTTGGCGTAGTAGGCGCCGACGCGCTCCGCGTCCGGCCACCCTCCGGCCTCCGGCGCGGAGATCACCTCGGCGGCGCCCTCGACGATGACCAGGTCGCCCAGCCGGCCGTCGCTGTCGAGGTGGAGCGACACCCGCGGGTTTGCCGCCAGGTTGCGCACCTTGGCCGCCGCCGGCTGGGAGACCACGAGGAAGTCCTCGCCAGCCCAGTGGAACCAGACTGCGGACGACTGCGGCTGTCCGTCCGCGCGCACGGTCGTGATCCAGATGATCGGGTCGCGGTGCAGCCGTTTCGCGGCGTGTTCCCAACCAGGCACCGTCTCGTCCGGGGCGACCATGGCCGAAGCCTAGACACCGTGCGCCGGCACGGTGCGCGTCGCGGCAGCTGCCGGCCGGGATCCGCCGGTCAGTCCGTGGTGTCGCCGAGAGACTCCGGGAGGTCTGCGCAGCTCGCCGGCGGGGGCGTCGCGCCGGGCCCGGGGCAGCGAGGCGGAGCGGGTGACGGGAATCGAACCCGCACCATCAGCTTGGAAGGCTGAGGCTCTGCCATTGAGCTACACCCGCGGGCAGTCGCGACCAGCGTAGCGGCCGGCCGGTCCGGGCCCGGATACACTCGCCCAGGTCGCGGGGTGTGGCGCAGCTTGGTAGCGCACTCGCTTTGGGAGCGAGGGGCCGTGGGTTCGAATCCCGCCACCCCGACCAGCACCACCCGCCACCCCCCATGGCCGGGACAGCCCGCATCCGATGCACCGAGGAGACGAGCGCGTGAAGAGCACAGTCGAGACCCTGAGCCCGACGCGGGTCCGGCTCGCCGTCGAGGTGCCCTTCGACGAGCTCAAGCCCAGCCTGGACAAGGCGTACGCGAACATCGCCAAGCAGGTCCGGGTGCCCGGCTTCCGGCCGGGCAAGGCGCCGGCGCGGATCATCGACCAGCGGGTCGGCCGGGCGGCGGTGCTCGACGAGGCCGTGCAGGATGCCGTCCCCAAGGCCTACTCGGAGGCGGTCCGGGACAACGAGGTCCGCGTCCTGGGCCAGCCGGACATCGAGCTGACCCGCCTCGACGACGGCGACTCGCTCGCCTTCACCGCCGAGGTCGACGTGCGGCCGCAGGTCACCCTCCCGCCGTACGACGGGCTCGCGGTCACCGTCGACGACCTGGCGGTCGCCGACGAGGAGGTCGACGAGCAGGTCGCCGCGCTGCGGGAGCGCTTCGCGGTGCTGAAGGCCGCGGACCGGCCGGTCGCCGACGGCGACTACGTCTCGATCGACCTGCGCGCCACCGTCGACGGCGAGGAGGTGCCCGGCGGCACCACCAGCGGCCTGTCGTACGAGGTCGGCAGCGGCTCGCTGATGAACGGTCTGGACGAGGCCCTGACCGGCGCGGCCGCCGGCGACGAGCGGCGGTTCAGCACCGACCTGGTGGCCGGCGACTTCGCCGGCAGCGCCGCCGACGTCGTCGCCGCCGTCCGGTCGGTGAAGGAGAAGGAGCTGCCGGAGCTGGACGACGAGTTCGCGCAGACGGCCAGCGAGTTCGACACGCTCGACGAGCTGCGCGGCGACGTGCGCGAGCGGCTGCAGCGGGTCAAGGCGCTCGAGCAGGCCGCGCAGGCCCGCGACCGGGTGCTGGACGCGCTGCTGGACGCCACCGAGGTGCCGCTGCCCGAGTCGGTGGTGCGCGGCGAGGCGGAGTGGCGCCAGCACGACATCGGCCACCAGCTCGAGGGGGCCGGTCTGGACCTGGACGCGTACCTCGAAGCGGAGGGGCGCACCCGGGCGGACTTCGACGCCGAGGTGCAGCGCAACTCGGAGACCGCGGTGAAGAGCCAGCTGGTGCTGGACGCGATCGCGGACGCCGAGCAGCTCGGGGTGTCCGACGCCGAGCTGACCGAGCACGTCCTCGGGCAGGCCCAGCGGTACGGGGTCTCGCCGCAGGAGTTCGCCCAGCAGATGACGCAGGCGGGCAACCTGCCGGCACTGGTCTCGGACGTCCGGCGGTCCAAGGCGCTGGCCACGGTGCTGGAGCGGGCGACGATCACCGACGAGTCCGGCCGGCCGGTCGACCTGGAGGCGCTGCGCCGCCGCCCGGAGACGGGGGAGACGGTGGCCGCCGACGAGCCGGAGCCGACCCCGGTCGCTACCGCCGCCGGGTCGGCGACCTCGATCCGGCCGCTCGGGTCCTGACCTGCGCTGACAGCGAAAACCAACAGCGGCGGGCATTCGGTGGGCGGGACCGAGTTAGGGTCAAGGAAAGCCGACCGAAGGGCAGACAGGAGCACCGTGAGCACCATCGATCCCCCGCTGCCGATCCGCGTCCGTCCCGACCTGCGGGTCGCGGGCGCAGGGATGAGCCTCAACGACTCGGTGCAGGACCGGCTGCTCCGCGAGCGCATCGTCTTCCTGGGCCAGCCGGTCGACGACGCGATCGCCAACCAGATCTGCGCCCAGCTGCTGCTGCTGGCGGCCGAGGACCCGAAGCGCGACATCAACCTCTACATCAACTCGCCCGGCGGATCGGTCACCGCCGGCATGGCGATCTTCGACACGATGGAGCTGATCGAGTCCGACGTCTCCACCTGGGCGATGGGGCTGGCCGCGTCCATGGGGCAGTTCCTGCTCTCGGCCGGCACCAGGGGCAAGCGCTACGCGCTGCCGCACGCCCGGATCCTCATGCACCAGGGCTCGGCCGGCATCGGCGGCACCGCGTCCGACATCGCCATCCAGGCCGAGCAGTGGAACTACACCAAGCAGGAGATGGCGCAGATCATCGCCGAGCACACCGGGCAGACCGTCGAGCAGATCGAGAAGGACTCCGACCGCGACCGCTGGTTCACCGCCCAGCAGGCGCTCGACTACGGCTTCATCGACCAGGTCGTCCGGCGGGCCGCCCAGGTCCCCGGTCCCGGCGACATCGCCCCGGCGTGAACCCGTGGCCCCTGTCCAGACGCGCACCGAAGGAACCGCGATGAGCGACCTGCACGCCCCCTCGGCACGCTACGTGCTGCCGTCGTTCGTCGAGCGGACGAACTACGGGATCAAGGAGTCCAACCCGTACAACAAGCTCTTCGAGGAGCGGATCATCTTCCTCGGGGTGCAGATCGACGACGCCTCGGCGAACGACGTGATGGCCCAGCTGCTGACGCTGGAGTCGAACGACCCCGACCGCGACATCGTCATGTACATCAACTCGCCGGGTGGCTCGTTCACCGCGCTGACCGCGATCTACGACACGATGATGTTCGTCCGGCCGGACATCCAGACCGTCTGCATGGGCCAGGCCGCGTCCGCCGCGGCGGTGCTGCTCGCCGCCGGCACGCCGGGCAAGCGGGCCGCGCTGGAGCACGCCCGGGTGCTGATCCACCAGCCGTCCGCCGAGGGCCAGGGCCAGATCAGTGACCTGGACATCCAGGCCCGCGAGATCCTGCGGATGCGCAAGCTGCTGGAGAAGATCCTGGCCCGGCACACCGGCCGCACCGAGGATCAGGTCCGCGCCGACATCGAGCGCGACACCATCCTGACCGCCGCGCAGGCCAAGGAGTACGGGATCGTCGACGACATCATCACCACCCGCAAGCTGAGCACGCTGGACGCCTGACCCGGTGCCGCGGCCGTCCGGGTGATCGTGCCGGCTCCGGCCACGCCGCGCCGGCTGGGCCGGCCTTCCGGCACGGCATGGCAGGTAGCGGGGCCGTCCGGGTGATCGTGCCGGCTCCGGCCACGCCGCGCCGGAAAGGGGGGGTGCATCGGCGGCCGGAGGAGGTAGCGTCAACGAATGCACCGGCTCAGCGGCCCGGTGCCCGAGAGGGAGAGGGTCGTAGGTGGCACGCATCGGTGACGGCGGTGACCTGCTGAAGTGCTCCTTCTGTGGCAAGTCACAGAAGCAGGTGAAGAAGCTCATCGCCGGCCCCGGCGTCTACATCTGCGACGAGTGCATCGACCTCTGCAACGAGATCATCGAGGAGGAGCTGTCCGAGTCCTCCGAGCTGAAGTTCGACGAGCTGCCCAAGCCGGCCGAGATCTACGACTTCCTCAACCAGTACGTGGTCGGCCAGGACACCGCCAAGAAGCAGCTGGCCGTCGCGGTCTACAACCACTACAAGCGGGTGCAGGCCGGCGGTGACTCCGGTCCGCGCACGGCGGAGGGCCAGGTCGAGCTGGCGAAGTCGAACATCCTGCTGCTCGGCCCGACCGGCTGCGGCAAGACGCTGCTGGCCCAGACGCTGGCCCGGATGCTCAACGTCCCGTTCGCCATCGCCGACGCGACGGCGCTCACCGAGGCCGGCTACGTCGGCGAGGACGTGGAGAACATCCTGCTCAAGCTGATCCAGGCCGCGGACTACGACGTCAAGCGCGCCGAGACCGGGATCATCTACATCGACGAGGTCGACAAGATCGCCCGCAAGAGCGAGAACCCGTCGATCACCCGGGACGTCTCCGGCGAGGGCGTCCAGCAGGCGCTGCTGAAGATCCTGGAGGGCACCACCGCGTCGGTGCCGCCGCAGGGCGGGCGCAAGCACCCGCACCAGGAGTTCATCCAGATCGACACGACGAACGTCCTGTTCATCGTCGGCGGCGCGTTCGCCGGGCTGGAGAAGATCATCGAGGCCCGGGTCGGCCGCAAGGGCATCGGCTTCGGCGCCGAGCTGCGCAGCAAGTTCGACGTCGACTCCTCCGACGTGTTCACCGACGTCATGCCGGAGGACCTGCTCAAGTTCGGCATGATCCCCGAGTTCATCGGCCGGCTGCCGGTCATCACGAGCGTGCGCAACCTCGACCGGGAAGCGCTGATCTGCATCCTCACCGAGCCGCGCAACGCGCTGACCAAGCAGTACGGAAAGCTCTTCGAGCTCGACGGGGTCGAGCTGGAGTTCAGCGAGGACGCGCTGGAGTCGATCGCCGACCAGGCGATCCTGCGCGGCACCGGTGCCCGCGGCCTGCGCGCCATCATGGAAGAGGTCCTGCTCTCGGTGATGTACGAGGTGCCGAGCCGGGACGACGTGGCCCGGGTGGTGATCACCCGGGAGGTCGTGCTGGAGCACGTCAACCCGACGATCGTGCCGCGCGAGACCCCGAAGCGGGAGCGCCGCGAGAAGTCCGCGTGATCGCCCGCGGCTGCGGCCGCCGGCGCCGCCTCGCGCGCCGACGAGTGAGGACATCCCGAGCCGAGTGAGAAGTTGGATCACCGAGTGGGGATGTCCACACTCGGTGATCCAACTCTCACTCGGTGATCGAAGTCGTCACTCGCGCGGGACGGGCTGGGAGCGGGGTGGGTGCGACCGGGGCGGATCGGCCGGGGCGCGGCCGGTGGCGCCGTCGAGGATCTCGCGCATGTCCCGGCGCATCGTGGAGCGGAGGTCGGCCCGCAGCTCGCCCAGCCGCTGGTCGCCCTGCCCGAGCCCGGCCTCGATCCGCTCCATCCGGACGGCGACGGTCTCCAGCGTCTTCGCCATCGACCACACCTCGTCGCGGACCCGGTCGACCCGGTCGATCGACACGAACAGCGCCCGCGACAGCAGCACCAGCAGCCCGGTCGTCGCCGCCGCGAACACGACGAGCGCGGACCACGCGAACACGACCACTGTCAGCCACCTTCTCCGCACCGGGGACCCCGGTCGCGCACCGTAGAGCCTCGGCGGTGCGCCGGACCAGTCGGAACCGGAATCTGTGGACGGCGGCGCAGCCTGTGGACAGCCGTTCGCACCGACCCCGGGGCGCTCCGTACCATCCCTGCGTGACCGTGACAGACCCGACCGACAGCGCCCCCACCGGGCCGGGGCCCGGTGTCGACCTGCCGAGCCAGTACGTGCCCGCGCAGGTGGAGGCCCCGCTGTACGAGCGCTGGGTCGAGCGGGGTTACTTCGCCGCCGGCGGGCAGGCGGCCGCCGGCAAGCCGCCGTTCTCGATCGTCATCCCGCCGCCGAACGTGACCGGCTCGCTGCACCTCGGTCACGCGTTCGAGCACACGCTGATGGATGCGCTGACCCGCCGCCGCCGGATGCAGGGCTACGACGCGCTCTGGCTGCCGGGGATGGACCACGCCGGCATCGCGACGCAAAACGTGGTGGAGCGCGAGCTGGCCAGACAGGACCAGTCCCGCCACGACCTCGGCCGGGAGGCGTTCACCGAGCGGGTCTGGCAGTGGAAGGCCGAGTCCGGCGGCCGGATCCTCGGCCAGATGCGCCGGCTCGGCGACGGCGTCGACTGGTCCCGGGAGCGGTTCACCATGGACCCGGGCCTGTCCCGGGCGGTCCAGACGATCTTCAAGCGGCTCTACGACGACCGCCTGATCTACCGGGCCGAGCGGATCATCAACTGGTGCCCCCGCTGCCTCACGGCGCTGTCCGACATCGAGGTGGAGCACAGCGAGGACGACGGTGAGCTGGTGTCGATCCGGTACGGGCACGGCGAGACCTCGGTCGTGGTCGCGACCACGCGGGCCGAGACCATGCTCGGCGACACCGCGGTGGCCGTGCACCCCGACGACGAGCGTTACCGGCACCTCGTCGGCACCGAGGTCGAGCTGCCGCTGACCGGCCGGCGTATCCCGGTCGTGGCCGACGACCACGTGGACCCGGCGTTCGGGACCGGCGCGGTCAAGGTGACGCCGGCGCACGACCCGAACGACTTCGAGATCGGCCGCCGGCACGACCTGCCGTCGCTGATCGTCCTGGACGAGCGCGGGGTGGTCACCGCGCACGGCCCGTTCCTGGGGCTGGACCGCTTCGAGGCCCGCCCGGCGGTGGTCCAGGCGCTGCGCGAGGAGGGCCGGATCGTCGCGGAGCGGCGGCCGTACGTGCACGCGGTCGGCCACTGCCAGCGCTGCGGCACCACGGTGGAGCCGCGGCTGTCGCTGCAGTGGTTCGTCCGGGTGGAGTCGCTGGCGAAGGCCGCCGGCGACGCCGTGCGGGACGGCCGGGTGCGCATCCACCCGCCGGAGCTCGAGTCGCGCTACTTCGCCTGGGTCGACGACATGCACGACTGGTGCATCTCGCGGCAGCTGTGGTGGGGTCACCGGATCCCGGTGTGGTACGGGCCGGCCGGCGAGGCGGTGTGCGTCGGTCCGGACGAGCAGCCGCCGGACGGGCCGGGCTGGCACCAGGACCCGGACGTGCTCGACACCTGGTTCTCCTCGGCGCTGTGGCCGTTCTCCACCCTGGGCTGGCCGGACCGCACGCCGGACCTGCGCCGCTACTACCCGACCAGCGTGCTGGTCACCGGCTACGACATCCTCTTCTTCTGGGTCGCCCGGATGATGCTGTTCGGGCTCTACGCGATGGACGGCGTGCAGCCGTTCGACGTGGTCGCGCTGCACGGCATGGTGCGCGACAAGCACGGCAGGAAGATGTCGAAGTCGTTCGGCAACGCCGTCGACCCGCTCGACTGGATGGACGCGTACGGGTCGGACGCGCTGCGCTTCACGCTGGCCCGCGGTGCCAACCCCGGCACGGACGTGCCGATCGGCGAGGAGTCGGTGCAGGGCAGCCGCAACTTCTGCAACAAGCTGTGGAACGCGGCCCGCTTCGCGTTGCTCAACGGCGCGACCACCGCCGAGCCGCTGCCGCCGGCCGCCCAGTTGTCCGCAGTGGACAGATGGTTGCTGTCCCGGCTGTCGGCGCTGGTCGCCGACGTCGACGCCCACTACGAGCAGTTCGAGTTCGCGAAGGCGGCCGAGGCGCTCTACCACTTCACCTGGGACGAGTTCTGCGACTGGTACGTGGAGCTGGCCAAGGTCCCGCTCGCGGCCGGCGGCGAGCCCGCCCGGCACACCCGGCTGGTGCTCGGGCACGTGCTCGACACCGTGCTGCGGTTGCTGCACCCGGTGATCCCGTTCGTCACCGACACGCTGTGGATCGCGCTGACCGGAGGCGAGTCCGCCGTGGTCGCCTCCTGGCCGGAGGCGGAGCCCGGCCGGCACGACCCGGCGGCCGAGGAGGAGTTCGCCGCGCTGCGTGACGTGGTGACCGAGATCCGGCGGTTCCGGTCCGACCAGGGGCTGCGGCCGGCGCAGCGGGTCGCGGCCGGGCTGGCCGGCCTGGATGCGGCCGGGCTGGCCGGGCAGGAGCCGCTGGTGCGCTCGCTGACCCGGCTGGAGGAGCCGGCCGACGGGTTCGCGCCGACCGCCGCGCTGGCCGTGCGGGGCGCGCGGGTGGAGCTGGACCTGTCCGGGACGATCGACCTGGGCGCGGAGCGGGCCCGGCTGAGTAAGGATCTCGCGGCGGCCCGCAAGGAGCGGGAGACCGCGGCCGCGAAGCTCGGCAACGCCGAGTTCGTCGCCAAGGCGCCCAAGCCGGTGGTGACGAAGGTGCGCGCGCGGTTCGTGGCGGCCGAGTCGGACATCCTGCGGATCTCGGCCCAGCTCGAGGCGTTGCCGCCGTCGTGACCACTGCCCAGGAGGTGCTCGACCGGGACGACCTGGCTCGCGTCGAGGCACAGCTGCGCACCCGCTGGCCGGAGTCCAAGATCGATCCCACCCTGGACCGGATCCGGGCGCTGGTGGACCTGCTCGGCGACCCGCAGCGGGCGTACCCGGTGGTCCACGTGACCGGCACCAACGGCAAGACGTCCACGGCCCGCATGGTCGACGCGCTGCTGCGCGGCTTCGGGCTGCGGGTCGGGCGCTTCACCAGCCCGCACCTGAGCTCGGTCCGGGAGCGGATCAGCGTGGACGGCGAGCCGATCGGCGTCCGCCGTTTCGTCGACAGCTACGACGACACCGCGCCCTACGTCGACCTGGTGGACAAGGAGCAGCCCAACCCGCTGTCCTACTTCGAGGTGCTCACCGGGATGGCGTTCGCCGCGTTCGCGGAGGCGCCGGTGGACGTCGCGGTGCTCGAGGTCGGTCTGGGCGGCAGCTGGGACACGACGAACGTCGCCGACGGCCGGGTCGCGGTGGTCACGCCGATCTCACTCGACCACACCAGGATCCTGGGCGAGACCGTCGCCGAGATCGCCGCCGACAAGGCCGGCATCGTCAAGCCGGGCTCGGTGGCGGTGCTCGCGGCGCAGCCGCCCGAGGCGGCTGAGGCACTCCTGCGGCGCGCCGCCGAGGTGGACGCGACGGTGGCCCGGGAGGGGTCGGAGTTCGGGGTCGCCCGGCGCGGCGTCGCCGTCGGCGGTCAGGTGCTCGCCCTGCAGGGCCTCGGCGGCGTGTACGACGAGCTGTTCCTGCCGCTGCACGGCGCGCACCAGGCGCAGAACGCGGTGGTCGCCCTGGCCGCGGTCGAGGCGTTCCTGGGCGCGGGCGGCGACACCGGCATCATCGATCTCGACACCGTCCGGCAGGCCTTCGCCACGGTGACCTCTCCCGGGCGGCTGGAGGCGCTGCGCAGCGCGCCGACCGTGCTCGTCGACGCGGCGCACAACCCGGCCGGCGCGGCGGCCACCGTCGCCGCCCTCCAGGAGGCCTTCTCCTTCCGCCGACTGGTCGGCGTGGTCGGGGTGCTCGGGGAGAAGGACGTGCGCGGCATCCTCGCCGCGCTCGAGCCGGCGCTGGACGAGATCGTGGTGACGGAGAACTCCTCGCCCCGCCGGCTGCCGGCCGACGACCTGGCCGCGCTGGCGGTCGAGGTCTTCGGGGCCGACCGGGTGGCGGTGGAGCCGCGGCTCGACGACGCGATCGAGACCGCCGTGCGGCTCGCCGAGGAGGGTGCCGAGCAGCTGGGCGGGTCCGGCGTGCTGGTCACCGGCTCGGTGGTCACCGCGGGGGAGGCGCGGACGCTGCTCGCCGGCCCTCGGCCACCCCGGTGACCCCGCCGGCGGCCGACCAGCCAGGCGGCGGGCCGGGAGAGGAGGCGGGGGAGGAGGCGCCCGACCGGGCGTCCGACGGCGCGGCGCGGCGGGCGCGGGCCGAGCGGGCCGTACGGGGCGCCTTGGCCGCGGCGCTGTGCCTGGAGGCCCTCGCCGTGCTGCTCGTCCCCCGGGCCGTGGCTCCGGTCAGCGACGGCGGGCTCGGCGGCGGGCAGCTCGCGGTGCTGCTCGGGCTGGTCGCCGCGCTCCTGCTGGCGGCCGGGCTGCAGCGCTCGCGAGCCGGTCTCGTGCTCGGCTCCGTCCTGCAGCTCGCCGTCCTCGCCACCGGTGTGCTGACCGGCGCCATGTACGTGGTCGGCCTGCTCTTCTCCGCTGTCTGGGTCTACCTGCTGTGGGTCCGCCGCGAGCTCACCGGCACCGGCTCCCCGATGCCCTAGGGTGGCTCGCCGAAGCCCCCAGCACCGAGGAGACCCGTGGAGACCGAGCGCACCCTCGTCCTCGTCAAGCCCGACGGTGTCGCCCGCGGCCTGATCGGCGACGTCGTCGGCCGGGTCGAGCGCAAGGGGCTGCGATTCGTCGCGCTGGAGCTGCGCACGCTGGACCGGCAGACCGCGGAGACGCACTATGCCGAGCACCGGGAGAAGCCGTTCTTCGCCCCACTGGTGGAGTTCATCACCTCCGGGCCGCTGGTGGCGGCCGTCGTCGAGGGCCCGCGGGCCGTCGAGGCGTTCCGCCAGCTCGCCGGCGCCACCGACCCGGTCAAGGCCGCCACCGGCAGCATCCGCGGCGACCACGCGCTCGAGGTGCAGAACAACATCGTGCACGGCTCGGACTCGGCCGCCTCCGCCAGCCGCGAGATCGGGCTGTTCTTCCCCGGCCTGTAGGCCGGCCGCGAAACTCGGGCGCTTGTGTCGGAGGCTCTGGGTAGCGTCGCTGCCATGACCGGGAGCCCGACCGAGCCGCTGGTGTACGCGCGGGGCCTGACCAAGCGCTTCGGCGAGTTCACCGCCGTCGACGGCATCGACGTCGACGTGCAGCGGGGCGAGGCGTTCGGGTTCCTCGGTCCGAACGGCGCGGGGAAGAGCTCGACGATGCGGATGATCGGCTGCGTGTCCCCGGTGACCGCCGGCACGCTGCGGGTCCTCGGCATGGACCCGGCGACCGAGGGCCCGCAGATCCGGGCGCGGCTCGGCGTCGTCCCGCAGGAGGACTCGCTCGACCTGGAGCTGACGGTCCGGGAGAATCTGCTGATCTACGGGCGCTACTTCGGGCTGTCCAAGCCGCTGATCCGGGAGCGGGCCGACCAGTTGCTCGAGTTCGTCCAGCTCTCCGACCGGCGCGACAGCAAGGTCGAGCCGCTCTCCGGCGGCTTGAAGCGCCGGCTGACCATCGCCCGCAGCCTGGTCAGCGAGCCGGAGGTGCTGCTGCTCGACGAGCCGACCACCGGCCTCGACCCGCAGGCGCGGCACGTGCTGTGGGACCGGCTGTTCCGGCTCAAGCAGCAGGGGGTGACGCTGATCCTCACCACCCACTACATGGACGAGGCCGAGCAGCTGTGCGACCGGCTGGTGGTCATGGACAAGGCCCGGATCGTCGCCGAGGGCTCGCCGCGCGAGCTGATCGGGCGCTGGTCCAGCCGCGACGTGGTCGAGGTCCGCTTCCAGCCGGGCGAGCACGAGGCGATGGCCGGCAAGCTCGCCGACCTGGCCGACCGGGTGGAGGTGCTGCCCGACCGGATCCTGCTCTACACCGACGACGGCGACGCCGCCGGCGCGGCCGTGCACGAGCGCGGGCTGCGTCCGGTCGGCGTGCTGGTGCGCCGCTCGACGCTGGAGGACGTGTTCCTCCGGCTCACCGGCCGGACCCTGGTCGACTGAGGACCGGACAGATGACCACCGGCGTCCCGCTCGCCCTCCGTTCGTTCGAGTACTGGACCTACCAGTACCGCCGGACCTGGCGCGGCTCGGTGGTGAGCACGGTGCTGTTCCCGGTGCTGTTCCTCGCCTCGATGGGGATCGGGCTCGGCACGCTGGTCGACTCGTCCGACTCGCGCGGCGTCGACGGCCTGCCCTACCTGGTCTTCCTCGCCCCCGGGCTGCTCGCCGCCACCGCGATGCAGACCGGGGTCGGCGAGTCGACCTACCCGGTGATGGGGGCGATCAAGTGGTTCAGGACCTACCATGCGATGCTCGCCACCCCGCTCGGCGTGCTCGACGTGCTGATCGGCCACCTGCTGTTCATCGCGGTCCGGGTGGCACTCGGGGCGGTGGTCTTCCTCGGCGTGATGGTGCTGTTCGGCGCCGTCGAGTCGGCGCTGGCGCTACTGACCGTGCCGGCGGCCGTGCTGACCGGCATGGCGTTCGCGGCCCCGACCTTCGCGTTCGCCGCCAGCACGGAGAACGACGCCGGCTTCGCCGCCCTGTTCCGGTTCGTGGTGACGCCGCTGTTCCTCTTCGGCGGGGTCTTCTTCCCGATCGAGCAGCTGCCGCCGGGGCTCGAGCAGCTCGCGTACGTCACGCCGTTGTGGCACGGAGTCGCCCTCTCCCGCGGCCTCGCCCTCGGCACGGCCACCGCCGGCGGGGTGGCGCTGAACGTCGCCTACCTGTCCGCCTGGATCGGCGTCGGGACCTGGCTCGCCGCGCGGGCCTTCCGCCGCCGGCTGGCAGTCTGAGGAGCCGGGGATGACCGCGACGCTGGCCACCCGCACCGGCCCGCCGGCCGGGAGCCGGGCCTGGCTGCTCGTCGAGCGCAACCTGCTGGTCTACAAGCGGATCTGGCTGCTCATCGTGTCCGGCTTCTTCGAGCCGGTGTTCTACCTGTTCGCCATCGGCATCGGGATCGGCGCGCTCGTCGGCACGGTGGCCGGGCCGGACGGGCAGGCGATCGACTACACCGCCTTCGTCGCGCCGGCGCTGCTGGCCTCCTCGGCGATGAACGGTGCGATCTACGACTCGACGATGAACGTCTTCTTCAAGCTCAAGTACGCGAAGACGTACGACGCGATGCTCTCGACGCCGCTGCGGCCGGCGGACATCGCGGTCGGCGAGATCGTCTGGGCGCAGCTGCGCGGCACGGTCTACTCGGCGGCCTTCCTCATCGTGATGGCCGCGCTCGGGCTGATCGAGTCGTGGTGGGGGCTGCTCGCGCTGCCGGCGGCCGTGCTGGTCGGGCTGGCCTTCGCGGCGATCGGGATGGCCTGCACCTCGTTCATGCGCAGCTGGCAGGACTTCGAGTTCGTCCAGCTGGCGATCCTGCCGATGTTCCTGTTCTCCACCACGTTCTACCCGCTGTCGGTCTACCCGCGGCCGCTGCAGCTGCTGGTCCAGATCACCCCGCTCTACCAGGGGATCGAGCTGATCCGGCCGCTGACCACCGGAGCCGGGATCGGGCCGGACCTGCTCGGGCACGCGCTCTACTTCGTCGGCCTCGCCGCGCTCGGCCTCGCGGTCACCTCCCGCCGGCTGGAGGCGCTGCTGCTCAAGTGAGAGGCGCGCCCGCCCGGTGCCGCTGATCACAGCAGTCCCACGGGTACCATGCCCCGGACGGCCGACCGCCCTCGCGTTCCGAGGAGAGCACCGCATGTCCCGCACCTCGCTGTCCTTCCTCGGCCGCGACATGGCGATCGACCTCGGCACCGCCAACACGCTGGTGTACGTCCGCGGCCGCGGGATCGTGCTCAACGAGCCGTCCGTGGTGGCGACCAACACGAACACCGGCGAGATCCTCGCGGTCGGCGTGGAGGCCAAGCGGATGATCGGCCGCACCCCGGCCAACATCGTCGCGGTCCGCCCGCTCAAGGACGGCGTGATCGCCGACTTCGACACCACCGAGCGGATGCTGCGTTACTTCATCCGCAAGGTGCACCGCCGCCGCTACCTGGTCCGCGGCCCGCGGGTGGTCGTCTGCGTGCCGTCCGGGATCACCGGCGTCGAGCAGCGCGCGGTCAAGGAGTCCACCTACGCGGCCGGCGCCAGCAAGGTCTTCATCATCGAGGAGCCGATGGCCGCGGCGATCGGCTCCGGCCTGCCGGTCAGCGAGCCCACCGGCAACATGGTCGTCGACATCGGCGGCGGCACCACCGAGGTCGCGGTCATCTCGCTGGGCGGGATCGTCACCAACACGAGCATCCGCATCGCCGGCGACGAGATCGACCAGGCGGTGATCTCGTACGTGAAGAAGGAGTACTCGCTCATGCTCGGCGAGCGGACCGCCGAGGAGATCAAGATCGCGATCGGGTCGGCGTTCCCGATGCCGGAGGACGACCAGGCCGAGATCCGCGGCCGCGACCTGGTCACCGGGCTGCCGAAGACGATCGTGGTGTCCGGGGAGGAGATCCGCAAGGCGATCGAGGAGCCGGTGAACGCGATCGTCGACGCGGTCAAGGCGACGCTGGACAAGTGCCCGCCGGAGCTGGCCGGCGACATCATGGACCGCGGCATCGTGCTCGCCGGCGGCGGCGCCAACCTGCGCGGCCTGGACGAGCGGCTGCGGCACGAGACCGGGATGCCGATCCTGGTCGCGGACAACCCGCTGCACTCGGTCGCGATCGGCTCCGGTCGCTGCGTGGAGGACTTCGAGGCGCTGCAGCAGGTGCTCGTCTCCGAGCGGAAGCGGGCCTGACTCCCGACCCGCCGGGGGATCCGAAGTGGACGGTGAGCCGGCGGACGGGGAGGGTGGCAACGCCGGGCGGGCGTCCGGCGTCAGACGGGGGGCGGCGGGTCGGGTGCAGGGGGCAGGTCGCGGGCAGGTGGCGGAGGTGAGGCGGTGATCGCTCCGACCCGCGGGCAGCGGCGGGCCGTCGTCGCGCTGCTGGTGCTCTCGGCGGTCCTGCTGACCCTCGACCACCGCGGCGAGGCGTTCTCCGGCGTCCGGTCCGCCACCCGCTCGGTCCTCGACCCCGTGCAGGAGGGGGTCAGCACGCTCACCGCGCCGGTCGGCCGGTTCTTCGCCTCGCTCGGCGACCTGGGTGACTCCGGCGGCCGGATCGCCGAGCTGGAGCGGCAGAACGCGGACCTGCAGCGCCAGCTGAGGGAGGGCGAGGTGACCGGCTCCCGCGCCGACGAGCTGAGCCGGCTGCAGCTGCTCGCCGGGCAGGGGCAGTTCACGCTCGTCCCGGCGGCGGTCGTCGGGGTGGGCCCGTCGCTCGGCTTCGAGTGGACGGTCACCGTGGACGTCGGCCGCCGCGACGGCGTCCGCCCCGACCAGACGGTGGTCAGCGGCGACGGCCTGGTCGGCCGGGTGAAGCAGGTGACGGACTCCTCGGCGGTCGTCGTGCTGGCCGCCGACCCCGGCTCGTCGGTGGGGGTCCGGCTCGCCGGTGGCCGCCAGCTCGGGGTCGCGTCCGGCAACGGCCTCGGCCCGCTCACCTTCGCCCCGCTCGACCCGCAGACCCGGGTGCAGGTCGGCGACCGGCTGGTCACCGGCCCGTACGGCGGGTCCACCTATGTCGCGGGCGTCCCGGTCGGGGAGGTGACCGCGGTGTCCGGCGACCCGGGGGCGCCGGCGCGGGAGGCCACGGTCCGGCCGTACGTCGGCTTCGCCGCCCTCGACCTCGTCGGCATCGTGCTGGCCAGCCCGCGCACCGACCCGCGCGACCGGCTCCTGCCGACCCGCCCGCCGGCGACCCCCACCCCGACCCCGGCTGCCAGCGACCGCACCGGCGCTCCGCCCACCGGTCCCGGCCCGACCCCGTCGGGGACGCGGCGATGAGGGCGGCACCGGTGGGCGCGACGGCCCTGGCGGTCGTGGTCGCGGTCGTGCTGCAGGCCTCGGTCGTCGCCCGGCTCCCGCTGCCCGGCGGCGCGCCCAACCTGGTGCTGGTCCTGGTCGTCGCCGTCGGCCTGTCCGGCGGCGCGTCCGCCGGGCTGGCCACCGGTTTCGGCGCCGGCCTGCTCACCGACCTGCTCTCCGACCACCCGGTCGGCGTGCTGGCGGTCTGCTTCGCGCTCGCCGGGTTCCTCGCCGGCCTGCTGGAGGCGGACGTCGAGCGCAGCGTGCTGCTGCCGATGGTCGTGGTCGCCGTCGCCACGGTCGGGGTCTACCTCGCGTACCTGGGCCTGCTCGGGCTGCTCGGACGCACCGCGGCCGGCGGGATCGGCGACCTGCCGAGCATCGCCGCCTACGATGTGGTCCTGACGCCGTTCGTCGTCCCGCTCGTCTCCGCCGCCACCCGGCTGCTCGCCCCGTCCCGCCGCTGAGACCGCTGAGGAGGCCCGCGCGTGCCCGACCCGTTCCCGCTGCGCCTCGCCGTCCTGCGGGTGCTGCTCGTCTCGCTGCTGCTCACCCTCGGCGCCCGGCTCTACTACCTCCAGGTGCTGGACGAGAACCGGCTGGTCCAGACGGCGAACCGGCAGCAGACCCGGGAGGTGATCCTGCCGGCGCCCCGCGGCGCGATCGTCGACGACCGCGGCCGCCCGCTGGTGACGAACCGCAGCACGCTGGTGGTGTCGGTCAACCGCAGCGAGCTGCAGGCCGAGGCCGACGGCGGCACGGCGGTCCTCGCCCGGCTGTCCCGGCTGGTCAAGGTGCCGGCGGACGAGCTGGCCCGCCGGATCACCCCCTGCGAGGCGGACGTGCCGAGGCCGTGCTGGAACGGCTCGCCGTACCAGCCCGTCCCGGTGCTGACCGACACCACCCCGGACGTGGTGCTGAGGATCGCCGAGCGGCGGGAGGACTTCCCGGGCGTGACGGCCGAGGCGCGCACCCTGCGGCAGTACCCGAACGGCAGCCTGGCCGCGCACTCGCTCGGCTACGTCGGCCCGGTGACGCAGGAGGAGATCGACGTCGCCCGGACCCGCGGCCGCACCGACCTGCACCTCAACGCGCAGATCGGGCGGGCCGGGCTGGAGAAGACGTACGACGGCGACCTGCGCGGCGCGGACGGCGTCCGCTACGTCACCGTCGACAACCGCGGCACCGTCCTCGGCGTGCAGCGGGAGACCGAGCCGAAGCGCGGCGACACGCTCGTCACCAGCATCGACCGGGACGTGCAGCGGATCGCGGACGAGGCGCTCAGCGCCCAGATCGCCAAGCGGCGGACCCAGGTCGACAAGAACACCGGCCGGAGGTACGCGGCACCGTCGGGCGCGGCCGTGGTGCTGGACCCGCGCAACGGCCGGGTGATCGCGCTGTCGACCAGCCCGACGTACGACCCGACGGTCTTCGTCGGCGGCATCTCCCGCAAGGAGCTGGCCCGGCTCACCGACGAGGCCGCCGGCGTACCGCTCATCTCCCGCGCCGTGCAGGGCCAGTTCGCGCCGGGCTCCACCTTCAAGCTCGCCTCCACCTCGTCGGCGGTGATGAGCGGGCGGGCCAGCCTGTCCGGGTCCTACACCTGCCCGGGCTCGCTGCGGGTCGGCAACCGGGACAAGCGCAACTTCGAGGGCCGCGGCATCACCGGTGCCATCGACCTGCGGATCGCACTGGCCAAGTCCTGCGACACGATCTACTACGGCTTCGCGCAGGCCGACTGGTACGCCGACGAGTCGCGGGTGGACGGCGGGCAGCGGCCGGCGGAGGCGTTGCAGCGGATGGCCAGGGCGTACGGCTTCGGTCGGTCGCCGGGCGTCGACCTGCCGGCCGGCGAGCAGACCGGCGGCCGGATCGTGGACCGGGCGTTCAAGCGGAGCCGCTGGGAGGCGAGCAAGGTGCAGTACTGCACGGACGCCCGGCGTGGCTACCCGGACGTCACCGACGCCGCCCGGCGCACCTTCCTGACCCGGCTGGCGGAGGAGAACTGCGCGGACGGCTGGCGCTACCGGGTCGGCGACCACGCCGACCTGTCCATCGGCCAGGGTGAGACCACGGTCAGCCCGCTGCAGCTGGCGATCGGGTACTCGGCGCTGGTCAACGGCGGCACCGTCTGGGAGCCGAGGATCGGGCGCGCGGTGCTCGGCCCGGACGGGCGGGTGGTCCGCGAGATCAAGGCACGCCCGCGCGGGAAGGTGCCGGTCAGCGCGCAGCTGCTCGGCTACATCCGCAGCTCGCTGGCCTTCACCCCGGCGAACGGCGCCTCCGGCTCGGCCGCGTTCGCCGGCTTCCCGCTGGACAAGGTGCTGGTCGGGGGCAAGACCGGCACCGCCGAGGTGTTCGGCAAGCAGGACACGTCCTGGTTCGCCTCCTGGGCGCCGGCGACCGGCACGGCCCGGTACGTCGTGGTCGCGATGATCGAGCAGGCCGGTCTCGGCGCGCAGGCGGCCGCTCCGGTCGCGCGGGCGATCTACGAGGGGATATACGGGCTGAACGGGAAGAGGGCGGCGTTCCGGGGCGGGGTGGCGCCGACCGGCGTGCCCCGGGTGACCGGCGACGCGGCGGCCCGCTCCGACCGCCGGCCGCCGGCCGCCAGCCCGAGCCGGGGCCCCGGCGGCCCCGGCGGCACCGGTGGCACCGCCGGCACCGGGACCCCGGGCGCCGGCCCGGCTCCCGACCCGTCGACGCCGCCGGCCGCCGCACCGGCCCCGGCCGGCACGACCCGCGCCCCCCGCCGCGGCTCCCGTGCAGACCGGGGGTCCGCGCGACGCACCTCCGTCCGCCGCGGACGTACCCCCCGCCGAGGTCGCAGATCGCGCGCCCCGGGCGCAGGTGAGCCCGCGGAGGCGCAGGGGCAGCTGTCCCCTCGGGGAGCGGACTGCGCCTTCGACGCGGGACCCGGGGGCGCGGGCCGGGGCCGGGCAGGTGTCGGGTGAGTGGGGTGCGGGTGCGGCCGGGTGGGTCCGGCGGGCTGCCGCTGGGGCCCGCGGCAGTGGATCGCGGCCTGGTCGGCCCGCGCGGGCGCGACGGCCTGTGGTGGCGGGTCGACTGGGTGATCGCCGGCGCCGCCCTCGTCCTGTCGCTGCTCGGCGCGCTGCTCGTCTGGTCCGCGACCCGGCCGCGGCTGCTCGAGGCGGGCGCGGATCCGGACGCGTACCTGGAGCGCCACCTGCTCAACCTCGCCATCGGCCTGGCACTGGGCATCCTGTTCGCGGTCGTCGACTACCGGATGCTGCGCGCGTACGCGCCGCTGATCTACCTCGCCTCCACCGTCGGCCTGGTCGCGGTGCTGGTCGTCGGCGCCACCATCAACGGCGCGCACTCGTGGATCGTGATCGGCGGCGGCTTCCAGGTGCAGCCGAGCGAGTTCGCCAAGGTCGCGCTCGTGATGGGCATGGCCGTGCTGCTCGCCGACCGGCGCACCCAGGAGAACACCAGCCGGTCGGCGGACGTCCCGCTGGTGCTCGCGCTGGCCGCGGTGCCGCTCGGGCTCGTGATGCTGCAGCCGGACCTCGGCACCGCGATGGTCTTCGTGTTCACGGTGCTCGGCGTGCTGGCCCTGGCCGACGTCCCCGCCCGGTGGCTGCTCGGGCTGATCCTGCTCGGCGTGGTGGTGGTGATCGGCGCCGTCCGCTTCGGCGTGCTCGAGGACTACCAGCTGGAGCGTTTCAGGGCCTTCACGAACTCCGACGTCGACACCCTGGGCGCCGCGTACAACGTCCGGCAGTCGCTGATCGCGATCGGCAACGGCGGCCTCACCGGCACCGGGCTGTTCGAGGGGACCCAGACCAACGGCAAGTTCGTGCCGGAGCAGCAGACCGACTTCGTCTTCACGGTGGCCGGGGAGGAGCTCGGCCTGCTCGGCGCCGGCGGCATCGTGCTGCTGTTCGGCCTGCTGCTGTGGCGGGCGCTGCGGCTGGCCGGCCGGTCCCCGGACCTGTTCGGCCGGCTGGTCGCCGGTGGGGTGGCCGCCTGGTTCGCCTTCCAGGTGTTCGTCAACATCGGCATGACCCTCGGCATCATGCCGATCACCGGCCTCCCGCTGCCGTTCCTGTCGTACGGTGGGTCGGCGATGTTCGCGAACTGGATGGCGGTCGGGCTGCTGCTCAACGTGCACGCCCGCACCCGCGGGTAGGCTGGCCACCGATGGCCACCCAGCTGAGCGAGTCGGTCTTCCCGCGGTTGGAGCCGCTGCTTCCGCTGGTCCGCAAGCCGATCCAGTACGTCGGCGGCGAGCTGAACAGCACGGTGAAGGACTGGGACGCCGCCGCCGTCCGCTGGTGCCTGATGTACCCGGACGCGTACGAGGTCGGCCTGCCCAACCAGGGCGTCATGATCCTCTACGAGCTGCTCAACGAGCGGCCGGACGCGCTCGCCGAGCGGACGTACGCGGTCTTGCCGGACCTCGAGGCGCTGATGCGCGAGCACGGCATCCCGCAGTTCACCGTCGACGCGCACCGGCCGGTCGGCGCGTTCGACGTGCTGGGCGTGTCGTTCTCCACCGAGCTCGGCTACACGAACCTGCTCACCGCGCTCGACCTGGCCGGCATCCCGCTGGCCGCGGCCGACCGCACCGACGAGCACCCGATCGTGCTCGCCGGCGGGCACGCCGCCTTCAACCCGGAGCCGATCGCCGAGTTCCTGGACGCGGCGGTGCTCGGCGACGGAGAGCAGGCGGTCGGCGAGATCACCGACGTGCTGGCCGGGTGGAAGGCATCCGGCTGCCCCGGCGGCCGGGACGAGCTGCTGCTGCGGCTGGCCCGCTCCGGCGGCGTCTACGTACCGGCGTTCTACGACGTCGACTACCTGCCGGACGGCCGGGTCCAGCGGGTGGTGCCCAACCGGCCGGACGTGCCGTTCCGGGTCCAGAAGCGCACGGTGATGGACCTGGACGAGTGGCCGTACCCGAAGCAGCCGCTGGTCCCGCTCGCCGAGTCGGTGCACGAGCGGATGTCGGTGGAGATCTTCCGCGGCTGCACCCGCGGCTGCCGGTTCTGCCAGGCCGGCATGATCACCCGGCCGGTGCGGGAGCGCTCGATCACCGGCATCGGCGAGATGGTCGAGCGCGGGCTGGAGAAGACCGGCTTTCAGGAGGTCGGGCTGCTCTCGCTGTCCTCCGCCGACCACAGCGAGATCGCCGAGGTGACCAAGGGCCTGGCCGACCGGTACGAGGGCACCAACACCTCGCTGTCGCTGCCCTCGACCCGGGTGGACGCGTTCAACATCGACCTGGCCAACGAGCTGTCCCGCAACGGGCGCCGGTCCGGGCTCACCTTCGCACCGGAGGGCGGCTCGGAGCGGCTGCGCCGGGTGATCAACAAGATGGTCTCCCGGGAGGACCTGATCCGCACGGTCACGACGGCGTACGCGAACGGCTGGCGGCAGGTGAAGCTCTACTTCATGTGCGGCCTGCCGACGGAGACCGACGCGGACGTGCTGGAGATCGCGTCGATGGCGCACGACGTGATCCGCGCCGGGCGGGCCGCGGCCGGGTCGAAGGACGTCCGGTGCACCGTGTCGATCGGCGCGTTCGTGCCGAAGCCGCACACGCCCTTCCAGTGGGCGGCGCAGTGCGATCCCGAGACGGTGGACCGGCGGCTGACGCTGCTGCGAGCCGCGATCAACTCCGAGCGCTCGCTCGGCCGCGCGATCGGCTACCGCTACCACGACGGGCAGCCGTCCATTGTGGAGGGTCTGCTGTCCCGCGGCGACCGGCGGGTCTCGGCGGTGATCCGCCGGGTGTGGGAGGACGGCGGCCGGTTCGACGGCTGGAGCGAGCACTTCTCGTACGAGCGGTGGGCCTCGGCGGCCGCCGCCGTGCTGCCGGGCCACGGCGTCTCGCTGGACTGGTACACCACCCGCGAGCGCGGCGAGACCGAGGTCCTGCCGTGGGACCACCTCGACTCCGGGCTGGACAAGGAGTGGCTGTGGGCCGACTGGCAGGACGCGATCTCCGGGCAGGAGCTCGACGACTGCCGGTGGACGCCCTGCTACGACTGCGGGGTGTGCCCCGGGATGGGCACCGAGATCCAGATCGGCCCGACCGGCGCGCACCCTGCTGCCGCTGCCGACGGTCCGCTCGGCTCTCACCTCCAGCGGCTGACACGGGCCCTGTGGACGACGGGAGCGGGACCGGACGACGATGGGCGACGATGAGTCTCGGGAGGAGGTGCCGATGACCGCCGAGCTGGTGGAGGACGTGACGCTGCGCATGCCGAGATGGCGTGCGTGGACCTGGGCGGACCTGCAGGAGATCCGGGACTCGGGGCACCGCTACGAGATCATCGACGGGAGCCTGCACGTGTCCGCCAGCCCTACGCCACGCCACCAGCTGGTCGCCTCACGGCTGGTGCGTGTCCTGCTCGCCGCGGCGCCCGACGACATCGAGGTGATGGAGACGGTCGACATCGACTTCGGCCCGAGCGTCCTCGAGCCCGACGTCCTGGTGGTGCCCGCTGCCGCCGCATACGCGGACAAGCCAAAGTTCGCCCCGACCGACCTGCTCCTGGTGGTCGAGGTCGTCTCGCCGTCGTCCCGCCGGATGGACCGGATGGTCAAGCCGTCGATCCTGGCCGAGTTTGGCATCCCGGCGTACTGGCGGGTGGAGCTCGACGTGCCGGCCGCCCCGCTCGTCGTGGTGCACGCGCTGGACGGAGATGTCTACCGCGAGGTCGCGGTGGTGCGGGCGGGGGAGTCGGTCGTGGTCGACGTCCCGTTCCCGGTGGAGCTGCGGCCGGCCGAGCTGGTCGGGCCGCGGCGGAGGGGCTGACCGCTGGCTCGGCGACCGGAGGGGCCGCCGCCACCGCCGGTGGTGCAGCGGGTCCGCGTCCGGTACGCGAAGCGTGGCCGGCTGCGGTTCACCTCGCACCGCGACTTCGCACGCGCGTTCGAGCGGGCGCTGCGGCGGGCGGCGGTGCCGGTGGCGTTCTCGGCGGGGTTCAGCCCGCACCCCAAGGTGTCCTACGTCGGCGCCGCGCCGACCGGGGTGGCGAGCGAGGCCGAGTACCTGGAGATCGGGCTGGCCGAGCGGGTCGACACCGACCTGCTGCGGGCTGAGCTGGACCGCTCGCTGCCGCCCGGGCTCGACGTCCTGGAGTGCGTGGAGGCGGCGCCGGGCGCCGGCGGGCTGGCCGAGCGGGTGGACGCCAGCGCCTGGCGGATCGAGCTGCCCGGGGTCGAGCCGGCGGTCGCGGCGGTCGCGGCCGGGGCCTTCCTGGCCCGCGAGTCGGTCGAGGTCGAGCGGCTGACGAAGGACGGCCGGCGGTCGGTGGACGCCCGCGGGCCGGTGGTGAGCCTGCTGGTCGGCGCGCCGGCCGACGGCCCCGCGGCGCCCTGTGCGATACTTGACGTGGTCGTTCGGCAGGCGACGCCTGCTGTCCGACCCGACGACGTGCTCGCCGCACTGCGTGCCGTCGCCGGCCTCGCGCCGACCGTCCCGCCCAGGGCGACCCGGCTGGCGCAAGGTCGGCTGGACGACCGCGGCAGGCTCGCCGACCCGCTCGCGCCGGACCGCGCGGCGGTCACCCCGGCCGGTACGGTCGCGGGTGCGCCCCGCCCGGCCGAGCAGGCGGCGCCGTCCGTCGGCACCACCCCCGCGAGCTGATCGGGAAGAGGCCGCCCGCGGGACCACGCAGACTTGCGCGGCGCGCCCCTCCCTGAGTGGGTCGCCGCCGAAACCGCCCCCGTGCGGTCGCGTGCCGGTCACCGGTGCGCGCCCGGGGGCCGAAACGGAGACAACCGGATGCTCGACACCGAGCCGACCGGCGCCGACGGGGACCAGACCCGCGGCGCCGACAGTTCCACGGCCGACCCGGCCACCATCGACGGCGCCAGCACCGCGACGCCGCCCACGCGCACCCGGCGGCGCACGACGGCCGCCGCCGGCGCGGACGCGGCGCCGGCGGACCAGCCGACCGCGGAGCCGGCGCCGCGGCGCCGGGCCCGGAAGGCTGCGTCGCCTCCAGCTGAGGTCGAGACGCCAGCCGACCTGCCGACGGTGGCGACCGCCGACGGCGGGGTCGCCGAACCGCCAGCCCGTCGCAGCCGCCGGCGCACCACCACCCAGGACGACGCAGCGCAGCCGGCCGCCGCCGCGGCCGGGCCTGCCGACGCGCCCGACGCCCCCGGCGCGGACGGGGAGGCGCCGGCGCGCCGCCGCCGGTCCCGGTCGGCAGCGGCCGCCGAGCAGCCGACCGTCGGATCGGCCGGAGCGGGCCGGTCCGCCGCCGGTCCGGCCGCCGCCCAGCCTGCCGCCGCCGAAGACGACGGCGGCGCGGGTGCCGAGCCGACGCGGGCGCGGACCCGACGCCGGGCGACCGCCCCGGAGACGTCGCCGCCCCCCGCGCCGGCGGTGATGTTCGTCGCGCCGCTCGCGGCACCCTTCGAGGCGCCGGTGCCCACCCCGACCGACCGGGCGGAGCCGCCGGCGGCGCGCCGCCGCCGCGCCCCGGCCGAGCAGGACCAAGCCCCCGCCGACCCCGCCGCCGACCCGGCCGGCCCCCCGCCCCGACGCCGCCGCCGCACCCCGGCCGGCCAGGACGACACCGCGAGCGGCCCGGGTGCGACCGGGACCGGCCCGGACACACCTGGACCCGCCGGCGACGAGCCCCCGGCCCGCAGCCGTCGCCGTCGCGCCGCTGCTGCGCAGGCCGACGAGCCGACCGAACGCCGACCGACGAGCAGCCCGCCGACGAGGACGCGGAGGACACCGACGAGTCCGGCGAGCGCCGCCGGCGCCGGCGCGGCCGCCGTGGCCGCGGCCGGAGCCGGGCGAACGGCGACGCCGAGACCGGCGACGGCGAGGACGGCGACGGCGAGGACGCCGACGAGGCCGAGGACGCCGGGGACGGCGACGAGGGGAGCACCGACGAGGCCGGGGAGCGCTCGTCCCGCCGGCGCCGGCGGCGCCGCCGACGCGGTGGCGGTGCCGGCGACTCCGAGGACTCGCACGACGACGACCCGCCGGACACCGTCGTACACGTCCGGGAGACCCGCCGGGGCGACCGCGCCGACCGCGCCGACCGCGCCGACCGCGCCGAGCGGGGCGGCGACGACGAGGTCCGCGGCGTCCGCGGCTCCACCCGGCTGGAGGCCAAGCGCCAGCGCCGCCGCGAAGGCCGGGACCCCGGCCGGCGCCGCCCGCCGATCCTCACCGAGTCCGAGTTCCTGGCCCGCCGCGAGGCGGTGGACCGGGTGATGGCGGTCCGCCAGCGCGGCGACCGCACCCAGATCGCGGTGCTCGAGGACGACGTCCTGGTCGAGCACTACGTCACCAAGGCGAGCAGCAGCTCGTACGCGGGCAACGTCTACCTCGGCCGGGTGCAGAACGTGCTGCCCAGCATGGAGGCGGCCTTCGTCGACATCGGCAAGGGCCGCAACGCGGTCCTCTACGCCGGCGAGGTCGACTGGGACGTCGCCGGCCTGGAGGGCAAGGCCCGCTCCATCGAGCAGGCGCTGAGGTCCGGCGACAGCGTCGTGGTGCAGGTCACCAAGGACCCGATCGGGCA
Organism: uncultured Actinomycetota bacterium; assembly: GCA_963785005.1. GTDB lineage: Bacteria > Actinomycetota > Actinomycetes > Mycobacteriales > CADCTP01 > CADCTP01. The sequence continues at coordinate 43,306 of CAWATS010000005.1, read as the reverse complement.
CAAGGGCGCGCGGCTGACGAGCCAGGTCAGCCTCCCCGGCCGGTACCTCGTCTACGTCCCGAACGGGTCGATGACCGGCATCAGCCGCAAGCTGCCGGACACCGAGCGGGCCCGGCTCAAGGACATCCTGCGCAAGATCGTGCCCGAGGACGCCGGGGTGATCATCCGCACCGCGGCCGAGGGCGCGAGCGAGGACGAGCTGACCCGCGACGTCCAGCGGCTGCAGGCGCAGTGGGAGGTCATCCAGGGCAAGGCCGGCCAGACCAAGAGTGCCCCCGCGCTGCTCTACGCGGAGCCGGACCTCGAGCTGCGGGTCGTCCGCGACGTCTTCAACGAGGACTTCACCGAGCTGGTCGTCTCCGGCGACGAGGCCTGGGAGACCATCCAGCCGTACCTCGAGCACGTCGCACCGGACCTGGTGCCGCGGCTGCGGCGGTGGACCGACGACGCCGACCTCTTCCACCGCCTCCGCATCGACGAGCAGCTGCTCAAGGCGCTGGACCGCAAGGTCTGGCTGCCCTCCGGCGGCTCGCTGGTGATCGACCGGACCGAGGCGATGACGGTCATCGACGTCAACACCGGCAAGTTCGTCGGGCAGGGCGGCAACCTCGAGCAGACCGTCACCCGCAACAACCTGGAGGCGGCCGAAGAGGTCGTCCGCCAGCTCCGGCTGCGCGACATCGGCGGCATCATCGTGATCGACTTCATCGACATGGTGCTGGAGAGCAACCGGGATCTGGTGCTGCGCCGGCTGACCGAGTGCCTCGGGCGGGACCGGACGAAGCACCAGGTCGCCGAGGTGACCTCGCTCGGCCTCGTGCAGATGACCCGCAAGCGGGTCGGGCAGGGACTGCTGGAGGCGTTCTCGGAGCCGTGCCCGACCTGTGGCGGCCGCGGGCTGATCGTGCACACCGAGCCGGTGGACGACTCGCGCCGGCGCGGGGGCTCCGCGGCGGCGGAGGCGGAGGCCGCGCCGTCCGGCCGCGGCCGGCGTGGTCGCCGCGGCGCCGCCGCCGAGGTCGTCACGATCCCGCCGACACCGGCGTTGCTCGCCGGCAGCGCGCCGTCCGCGCCGGTCGACGACGCCGCCGCGGCCCTCGCCCCGGCCGGTGCGGTCGAGGCCGCCGGAGCGGCTGAGGCCCCGGATGCCGTCGAGGAGGGCGTGCCGGAGGTGGCCGGTGCCGGCGAGGTGGCCGGTGCCGGCGAGGCGGTCGGTGCGGACCCGGACCTGCCCACGGCGGCCGAGCTCGACGTGGCGTCCGAGGACCACCGGCCCGCCGACGAGGCGCTGGACGCGGTGCATGACCTCGAGCCGGAGGCCGATGTCGAGGTCGTGGCCGCCGCGGCGCCGGCGCTGGAGCCCCGGCCGGAGCTGCCACCGGCGCGGGTCTCGACCGGCGCCGCGGCGGAACCGGCCGGCGGCGACGGCAACGGGCAGGCACCGCGGCGGCGACGCCGGGCGGCGAGCCGGCCGGCCGGCCCGCCGCAGCCGGTGCACTCGACCGACTAGCGGACCCGGTTGCGCGCCGGCGGGCGGTTTGACCCGCCCGCCGGCCGGTCCGTACCCTGTCCGATGGCCCGCCCGAGGTGGGCCCGTCCTTGCGTGCGCCGGCTGGGTGCCGCGATGCCTGCCAGACCCGAGGAGCCGAGCGTCCGATGTACGCCATCGTCAAGACCGGCGGAAAGCAGTACAAGGTGGCGGTCGGTGACGTCGTCGAGGTCGAGAAGATCGCCGGTGAGCCCGGGTCGAGCATCGAGCTGCCGGCGCTGCTGCTCGTGGACGGCGAGGACGTCACCACCGACGTCACCGCGCTGGCCAGGGTCGCGGTGACCGGCGAGGTGGTCGCGCACACCAAGGGCCCGAAGATCCGGATCCACCACTTCAAGAGCAAGACCGGCTACCACCGCCGGATGGGTCACCGCCAGCCGCTGACCCAGCTGCGGGTGACCGGCATCGAGAGCGGGAAGTAGCGCGGGAGAGGAAGGCACAGTCATGGCGCACAAGAAGGGCGCGTCCAGCTCCCGCAACGGCCGCGACTCCGCCGCCCAGCGGCTGGGCGTGAAGCGGTACGGCGGCCAGCTGGTCAACGCCGGCGAGATCCTCGTCCGGCAGCGCGGGACCAAGTTCCACCCCGGCGACCTGGTCGGCCGCGGCGGCGACGACACGCTGTTCGCGCTGGCCTCCGGGCACGTCAAGTTCGGGCAGAGCCGGGGCCGCAAGGTCGTGAGCATCCAGCCGACCGAGGGCTGAGCGGCCCGGCAGCAGGTCGACGTCAGGGCGGGCCCGAGCACCTCGGGCCCGCCCTCGCGCGTGTGCGGGAGGGAGGTGGGGACGTGGTGTCCTTCGTGGACCGCGTCGTGCTGCACGCGGTCGCCGGCGACGGCGGGCACGGCGCCGCCTCCGTACACCGGGAGAAGTTCAAGCCGCTCGGCGGGCCGGACGGCGGCAACGGCGGCGACGGCGGCGACGTCGTGCTTGTCGTCGACCCGGGGGTGCACACGCTGCTCGACTTCCACTTCCACCCGCACCAGCGGGCCCGCGGCGGCAGGCAGGGCCAGGGCGGCCTGCGCGCCGGCGCGGCCGGCGCCTCGCTGGAGCTGCGCGTCCCGGGCGGCACGGTCGTCCAGGCGGCGGACGGGACGGTGCTCGCCGACCTCACCGGCGCCGGCACCCGCTTCGTGGCGGCCCGTGGCGGCCGCGGCGGGCTCGGCAACCACGCGCTGGCCTCGAAGCGGCGCAAGGCACCCGGCTTCGCGCTGCTCGGCGAGCCGGGCGAGATCCGCGACCTCGTCCTGGAGCTGAAGAGCATCGCGGACGTCGGCCTGGTCGGATTCCCCAGCGCCGGCAAGTCGTCGCTGATCGCCGCGCTGTCCGCCGCCCGGCCGAAGATCGCCGACTACCCGTTCACCACACTCCAGCCCAACCTGGGCGTGGTACGAGCGGGCGAGGTGACCTACACGGTGGCGGACGTGCCCGGGCTCATCCCGGGCGCCGCGCAGGGCAAGGGCCTGGGACTGGAGTTCCTCCGGCACGTCGAGCGCTGCGCGGTGCTCGTGCACGTCGTCGACACCGCGACCGAGGACCCCGGCCGGGACCCGGTCTCCGACATCGAGGCGATCGAGCGGGAGCTCGCCCAGCACAGCACCTCGCTGGCCGACCGGCCCCGGCTGGTCGCGCTGAACAAGGTGGACGTGCCGGCCGCCCGCGAGCTGGCCGAGCTGGTGCGCCCCGACCTGGCCGCCCGCGACTGGCCGGTCTTCGAGATCAGCGCGGCCACCCGGGAGGGGCTGACCGAGCTGTCGTACGCACTGGCCGGGGAGGTCCGCCGGCACCGGGCCAGCCTGCCGGCGCCGGAGCCGACCCGGATCGTGCTGCGGCCGGCGGCGGTGGACGACGGCGGCTTCACCGTCGAGCGTGACCCGGCCGACGCGGACGCGTTCGTGGTGCGCGGCACGAAGCCGGAGCGGTGGGTGCGGCAGACGGACTTCTCGAACGACGAGGCGGTCGGCTACCTCGCCGACCGGCTGGCCCGGCTCGGCGTCGAGGACGCGCTGGTCGCGGCCGGTGCGGCGCCGGGGTCGGGGGTGACGATCGGCGCGGTCACCTTCGACTGGCAGCCGACCCTGGGCGCGGCGGCGAGCGTGCTGCCCGGTGCGGTGCCGGGTCCGCGCGGCACCGACGTACGGGTGGAGACCAGCTCCCGGACCTCCGCCGCCGAGCGGCTGGCCGGGTACCGCAGCCGGCACGCCGGCGATCCGGACGAGCAGGAGGCCGGGGACGCCGCCGAGCCGCCGGCACCGCGGCACCGCCGCCCGGGTCGCGGCGGCCGGCGGTGACCGCCCGGGACACCGTCCGGGAGGCGGCGCGGCTCGTGGTGAAGGTCGGCTCGTCCTCGCTGACCACCGCGGCCGGCGGCCTGGATCCCGGCCGGCTCGACCGGCTGGTCGACGCGCTCGCCGCCCGCCGGGCCGCCGGCACCCAGCTGGTGCTGGTCTCCTCCGGCGCCATCGCTGCCGGGCTCGCCCCGCTCGGCCTGCCGGCCCGCCCCCGCGACCTCGCCACCCAGCAGGCCGCGGCCAGCGTCGGGCAGATGCTGCTGGTCGAGCGGTACGCGGCGGCCTTCGCCCGGGCCGGCCTCACCGTCGGGCAGGTGCTGCTCACCGCGGACGACCTGGTCCGCCGCGCGCACTACCGCAACGCGCACCGGACGCTGGAGCGGCTGCTGCAGCTCGGCGTCGTACCGGTGGTGAACGAGAACGACGCCGTCGCCACCGAGGAGATCCGGTTCGGCGACAACGACCGGCTGGCCGCCCTGGTCACCCACCTGGTCCGGGCGGACGCGCTGGTCCTGCTGTCCGACGTGGACGGCCTGTACGACGGCGACCCGCGCCGTCCGGGCGCGCGGCTGCTGCCGGAGGTCTCCGGCGAGGCCGACCTCGACGGGGTCCGGTTCGGCCGGACGGGTGCGTCCGGGATCGGGACCGGCGGGATGGCGAGCAAGCTGGACGCGGTCCGGATCGCCGCGGGCGCCGGCGTCCCGGTGCTGCTGGCGGCCGCCGAGGCGGTCGGACCGGCGCTGGCCGGGCAGCCGGTCGGCACGGCGTTCCCGCCCACCGCGGGGCGCACCCGTTCGCGGCTGTTCTGGCTGCGGTACGCCACCACCCCGCGCGGCCGGCTGGTGCTCGACGCCGGTGCGGTCGAGGCCGTGGTGCGCCGCCGGACCTCGCTGCTGTCCGCCGGGGTGACCGCCGTCCAGGGCGACTTCGGTGCCGGCGACCCGGTCGAGCTGGTCGGCCCGGACGGCGCGCCGGTGGCTCGCGGCCTGGTCGGCTACGACGCCGACGAGCTCCCCCCGCTGCTCGGCCGGTCCAGCCGCGAGCTCGCCCCCGAACACCGCCGCGAGGTGGTGCACCGGGACGACCTGGTGCTGCTGCGCATTCCCTGACCGGGAACGACAGCAGCGAGTGATCGGTGGCGATCCGTCCGCACTTGGCCCGAACGAGTCTTGGTGGACGATCGGCAGTCCTGCCACAATCCCCCGGTCTCGCACTCAGGCCTGCCGTGCCCAGGGGGAAGCGTCCATGCCGGACCCACACCAGACCGCTCCGTTCGACGTCGCCCTGCGCGGGTACGACCGCGACCAGGTGGACGCGCACCTCGCGTCCATCGAGTCCGAGTTCACCAGCGCGCTGACCGAGCGGGATCGGCTGGCCGACCGCGTCAAGGCGCTGGAGACCCGGGTCGAGGAGCTGCACCTGCAGCCGGACGACGGCGATCCGCGCGGCGCGCAGCCGCCCCAGCGGGGCGGCCCCCCGTTGAGCGGGTTCGGCGCCCGGGTGGAGAAGATCCTGCGGATCGCCGAGGAGGAGGCCACCGAGGTCCGCGAGGAGACCCGCGCCGAGATCGAGCGGGAGCGGGCGGAGGCGTCGAAGAAGGTCGGCGCGATCCGGGAGGCGGCCGAGAAGGACGCCGCCGGGCACCGGCGCAAGGTCGAGCAGGAGGCCGCGCAGCTGCTCGACCGCGCCCGCCAGGAGGCCGCGCGGGTGCGCGCCGAGGCGGAGGCACACGCGGGGGCCACCCGCGAGGAGGCCAGCGGTCACCTCGAGTCCGTCCGCGCCAAGGCGGCCCAGGCCGCCGCCGACTTCGAGACCGCGCTGGCCAAGCGGCGGCAGAAGGCCGAGGCAGACCACATCGCCCGGACCAACGCGGCCGACCGGGAGCTGGCCGAGACCGTCGCCCGCACCGACCAGCTGCGGGCCGAGGCGGAGAAGATGCGGGCGGACGCCGAGCGGCGCTCCCAGGAGATGCTGCAGGCCGCGCAGCGCGAGTCCGGCGAGCTGGTCGCCGAGGCACGGGCGCAGGCCGACCGCACCCGGCGGGAGAGCGAGCGGGAGCTGTCCACGCTGTCCAAGCGTCGCGATGCGATCACCGACCAGCTCCGCAACGTCCGGGAGATGCTCAGCACGCTCACCGGCGGGGTGTCCAGCGCCGCGGCGGAGCCGGAGCCGGAGCCCGACGAGCCGGTCGAGGAGGCACCCGAGCCGCGCCCGGCCGCCCGGCCAGCCCCGAGCGGCCGACGGTCGTAGGCCCGCGCGGCGAGCCCCGCGTGCCCGGACGGGCGCCGGGGCGCCTCCGCGCCCGGGATCGGCACGTCCCGACCACCGCCGCCGAGTGACGCCGCCCCCGCCCGAGTGACGGCACCTCCGCCTGAGTGACGGCACACTGCCCGAGTGACGGCTCTTGCGGCGTCACTCGGCCTGGAGCGCCGTCACTCGGCCGCAACCGCCGTCACTCGAGCGGGATGGTCAGGTGCGGACCGCGTACACCACGACGTTGTCCCGGTAGGACCGCTTCGCGTGGTCGAACGCGCCGCCGCAGGTGATCAGTCGGAGCGCCCGGTCCGGGGTCGGTCCGTGCACCCGCTGGGTCGGGAACGCCTGCTTCGGGTAGCGCTCGACCCCGGTGACGGAGAACCGCGCGAGCACGCCGTCCGAGCGGCGGACCTGGACGACGTCGCCGGCCTCGAGCTCCCGCAGCCGGAAGAAGACGGCCGGCCCGGCCCGGGAGTCCACGTGCCCGGCGATCACCGCCGGCCCGGGCTCCCCGGGCGTCGGACCGGCCGCGTACCAGCCGGCCTGGTCGTAGTCCGCCGGCGCCTCGAGCTCGCCGCTGCCCGGGATGAGCTCGAGCGGGATCAGCGACGAGCTGGCGCCGATCGACGGGATGGACACCGACAGCGGCCGTACCGCGGCAGCGGCGCGGTCGGTCGGCGCGGCGACCGGTGACTGCGGCGCCGTCACCGGCCCCCAGGACCCGTCCGCCGCCGGGTTCTTCCGGGCGATGCTCGGGGTCGGGGACGGGGAGAGGCCGGGCTCCGCGCCGTCCGGGGAGCTGGCGCCGGCCCCGGCACCGCAGGCGGCTAGGGCGAGGACGATGCCCACACCGGCCAGCCGGCACCCGATCGCGGTGAGCGCCCCCGCCGGCGGACGCCGACCGGCCGCCGCGCCCGGACGGCGGGCGGCGGCCGGCGCGACGTCCGGCGGCGGGGTCCCGGTCACGCCGCGGGAGCGACCGAGCCGCGCCGGGACCGGACGTACGCCGCCGCGAGCAGCAGCGCACCGAGACCGCCCGCGCCGAGCGGCAGCCAGCCGGGCAGGCCGTCGCCGGCCGTGCCGCCGCCGCCGGTCTCCACCGACCCGGTCGGGGTGACCGCGGCGGAGACGGCGTCGGTGTGGGTGGCGAGGGTCAGCCCGCCGTCCGCGGCGTCGAGGACCACCACCGAGTACACGTCGCCGGAGGACAGGGTCACCGCGGCGGTCGCCTTCAGCTCGGTCTGGTCGGTCGAGGCGACCTGCAGCGTCCACTTGCCCGCGGGCACGGCCGCGTACGGGGTCGTCTCGGCGAAGGCGATGCCGGTCGTCACCGCGGGGCCGTCCACGGCCTGCACGGCGACGGTCTTGGCCCGGGCCGAGCCCTGCAGCACCCGGACCCGGACCTGGTCCTTCGCCGGCAGGCTGAGGTCGTCCTCGATCACGGCCAGGCCGAGGTCCTTGTACGGCCCGACGCCGGCGACGGTGAACGCCTTGCCGGACGAGGCGTTGACGTTCGTGGACAGCACCGGCGGGCTGGACTCCGGCGCACCGGCCGCCCGCATGCTCACCGCGTACCGGTCCGGCTGCACCCGCTGGTACTTCGAGACGGCGCCGTACCCGACGCCCTTGATCACCAGCTTCCACTGCGGCCGGGTGTAGGAGGTCATGTAGACGTCCACGTTCGGGGTGTCCGGCGACAGGTGCGCCAGCCGGACGTAGCTCGGGGTCGCGGCGGACGCGCCGGCGGGTCCGGCGGCCAGGCCGCCGGCCAGCGCGACGGCCAGACCGGCCAGCCCGGCGACGCCGAGACGGCCGAGCGCGCTCGGCGTCCTTCTCGGGGATCGGGTCACGGGTCCTCCAGTGAGAGAGCGGAGTCGGATGGTGCGGGGCCTTGCTGAGGGGGTCTGTGGGCGCTCAAGGCGGCAGCAGCCCGCTGCCGCCGAGCGCGTCGTGCCGGACCAGCAGCACGGGCCGGCCGCCGAGCTGGGCCAGCTGCGTCCCGGCGGGCCGGTACGGCGGCTGCTGGGCGCGCAGCCACTGGTCGAGCAGCGTGACGACGGCCGCGCCGGCGCGGACCGGGCGGTCGTCGATCGCGGTCACGGCGATCAGCCGGCGGGGCTGCCGGGCGTTCTCGCCGGGAACCGGGGGGAAGTCGGCGACGGACAGCGAGTGCTCGCCGGTGATGGCGGCCAGCACGGCCATCGACCGGGCGTCGACGGCGCCGCCGCGCAGCAGGTCCGCGGCCGCCGGCTGCAGCACCAGGCGCGGGTTGCGGGCCAGTGCCACGCCGGCGTCGACCCGGTTGAGGCCGTCCCGCAGGGCCTGCGCTCCGGCGTCCGCGTCGGTCGTCACCCGGCGCACCTCGACCAGGTCCTCGCCGGCGCCGAACGCCGCCACCGGGGCGGAGTTCGCCCGCGCCCCGCTGACCGCCTCGCCGACGCCCTCGGCGAGCAGCGTGCGGTCGCGGCCCACCACGTACCGGCAGTCCGCCCAACCACCCGGCCAGGGGGGCCGGTCCGGGCCGAGGGCGCCGACGGCGGCGAGCTGGTCGGCGGGGTAGCCGGCCTCCACCAGGGAGGCCCACAGCACGTCGTCGACGGCCAGCTTCGGGCGGCTGGGCAGGTTGGCGAGGACCCACTCCCGGGCGCCGTCGACCGCCTGCCGGTCCGGCCCGTCCGGTCGGGTGTCGAGGGTGCGGGCGGCGGGGATCCAGGCGGCGACGGCGACGGCGGTGATCGCGCCGAGCACCGCGACGGGCAGCCAGGCCGGCCGCCGCCCCCGGACCGGGCGCCGCTCGCCGACCGGCTCGGGGGAAGCAGCCGAGGGCGTGCGCGCGCGTGAGCGGGCCGCGACGGCGGCGAAGGCGGCGTCGGCGGCGGCCGGGACCACGACCGCCGCCAGCGGCAGGGCGACGATCAGCAGGGAGCCGCGGGCGTCGGTGGCGACGGCCGCGGCGACGCCGGTGGCCAGCAGTGCCAGCGACAGCGCCCGCAGCCACCGGATCCGGAGCCCGGCGACCCCCGCCGCGATCGCGGCCACGACGAGCCCGACGTCCAGGCCGGTCAGCGGCGGCACCACCGCGCCGCCGCTGCCGGGCAGCTCGCCGCGGGCGGCCAGCAGCACCAGGCCCTCCCAGGCGATCACCCCGAGCGCGGCGACCAGCCACCGCCACACCCCGCGCAGCCGGCCGACGTCGCCGGACCACAGCAGCACGGTGAACAGCGGCACCAGGGCGACCAGCACGAGCGGGGAGGTGACGGCCGCCGCGGCCAGGTAGCAGATCGAGCCGACGGCGGCGCCGGTCCGGCGCGCCTCCCCGCCGGCGAGCGCGAGCGCGACGCACGCCCACAGCACGGCGAGGTTGGCCGGGTCGGCGGTGCGGTGCAGCAGGACCGCCGCCGGCGCGAGTCCGAACAGGACCGGCACGGCCACCGTCGCCGGCCCGGTCAGCCGCAGCCGGCGGGCGGCCAGGGTGAGCGCGGCGGCGCCGAGCACGGTGGCGACGACCATCGCCTCGCGGGCGGCGACGACCACGGTGGCCGAGCGGCGCAGCGCGCCGCTGACCGTCTCGTACCCGGCCACCTGCAGCGCGGCGAGGCCGCCGTCGTACCAGGGCAGCTGCGCGGCGCCGTACCCGAAGCGGTTGATGGCGAAGGCGCGGACCGCGAAGGACGCCTCGCCGGGGGAGACGGCCGGCGCAGCGGCCAGGCCGGCCAGCATCACCCAGCCGGTCGCCGCGAGTGCGGCGACCGCGAGCAGCAGCACGGCCGCGGTCCGCCGGCCCGACCCGGCGCCGTCGCTCACGACCGGAGCCGGCTGCGCCCGCGTCGGAGCGCCGCGCAGCCCGACGTCCATCGGGATCCCCCTTCTCAGCTACCCGGCGGACAGTCTCCCGTCCGGACCCAGGTTCCCGAGAGCATTCGCAATAGACCCATGGTGCGGTTTCGGAGCGCAACCGGAATCACAGAATGAAGTTGCCTTCGTACCCTTCGTGTCGGTGCCGGTCCCGCCGGCCTCGTCCGCCGGCCCGGCCCGCCCGGCACCGGCACGCGCCCGGGTAGCCGACGCGATGCGGCACGATGGGTGGGTGCAGCCTCCACTGTTCGCCTCGGCGGGCGAGGTCGGCGAGCGGCTCGCGGCGGTCGGCTACCTGACCGACGACGCGACCGCGACGACGGTGTTCCTGGCCGACCGGCTCGGCAAGCCGCTGCTGGTCGAGGGACCGGCCGGGGTCGGCAAGACCGAGCTGGCGAAGGCGGTCGCCGCCGCGACCGGCTCGGGGCTGGTGCGGCTGCAGTGCTACGAGGGCATCGACGAGGCCCGCGCGCTCTACGAGTGGGACTACCGCAAGCAGCTGCTGCGGCTGCAGGTGGACCGCGCCGCCGGCGAGTCCGGCTGGGAGGCCGAGCGCGGGCACATCTTCTCCGAGGAGTTCCTGCTCGCCCGGCCGCTGCTGACCGCGATCCGCCGGGACGAGCCGACCGTGCTGCTCGTCGACGAGACCGACAAGGCCGACGTCGAGGTCGAGGGCCTGCTGCTCGAGGTGCTGTCCGACTTCCAGGTGACCATCCCGGAGCTCGGCACCGTGGTCGCGCAGCGCCGGCCGTTCGTCGTGCTCACCTCCAACGCGACCCGCGAGCTGACCGAGGCGCTCAAGCGGCGCTGCCTCTACCTGCACCTGGACTACCCGGACGCGGCCCGGGAGCGGGCGATCGTGCTGGAGCGGGTGCCGGAGGTGGCCGAGCAGCTCGCCGAGCAGGTGGTCCGGACCGTACGGGCGCTGCGGGCGATGGAGCTGAAGAAGGCGCCGTCGATCGCGGAGACGATCGACTGGGCCCGGACGCTGGTCGCGCTCGGGCTGGACACCCTGGACGCGGAGGCCGTCCGGACCACCCTGGGCGTGGTGCTCAAGCACGCCAGCGACGCCGCCCGGGCCACCGCCGAGCTGAAGCTCAGCTGAGGCGAGCTGGCGTGCGGGCTCCGCGGAGCGGGTGAAGCCGAGGTGAGCGGGTCCGCCGGGCTGCTCGGCAACCTCGAGGGTTTCGTCGCCGCGCTGCGGGCGGCCGGCGTCCCGGCCGGGACGAGCGAGGTCCTCGACGCGACCCGGGTGATGGGTGCGCTCGACCTGCTCGACCGCCCGCAGCTGCGGGCCGGCCTCGCCGCCACCCTGGTGAAGCGGCCGGTGCACCGGCCGGCGTTCGACACGCTCTTCGACCTGTGGTGGCCGGTCGCGGTGGGGGAGCCGGAGGCGGGGACCGACCCCGCCGGGCCGTCCGGCGACGTCGATCCGGACGAGCTGCGCGGCGAGCTGCGCCGGCTGCTGCTGACCGGCGACGACGAGGCGCTGCGCCGCTTCGCCCGGCGGGCGGTGGCGCTGCTCGGGCGGGCCGAGAGCCAGCCGGGCCGGCAGTCCTGGTTCGCCTACCGGGTCCTGCGCGCCCTGTCCGCGGACACCCTGGTCGCCTCGCTGCTGGACGCGCTGCTCGCCGGCGAGCAGCGCGGCGGCCTGGCCGAGCAGGTCGCCCGGCAGGCCGTCCGGGAGCGGATCGCGGCGCTGCAGGCGTACGTCGACGCCGAGGTGCGCCGCCGGGTGGCCGAGGAGCGGGACCGGGAGACGGTGGCCCGGACCGCGCTGCGCCCGCTGGTGGACCAGGTCGACTTCCTCCGCGCCCAGCGCGACGATCTCGCCGCGATGCGCCGCACCGTGCACCCGCTGGCCCGGCGGCTCGCCGCCCGGCTGGCGGCGCGGCGGCGGCTCGGCCGGGAGGGCCGGCTCGACGTCCGCCGTACGGTCCGGGTCTCGCTCGGCTCCGGCGGCGTCCCGCTGGTCACCCACCACCGGCCGCGGCGGGCGCACAAGCCGGAGCTGGTGGTGCTGTGTGACGTCAGCGGCTCGGTGGCCGGCTTCGCGCACTTCACCCTGATGCTGACGGCGGCGTTGCGGGAGCAGTTCACCCGGGTGCGTGCCTTCGCGTTCGTCGACACCTGCGACGAGGTGACGCGGCTGTTCGCGCCGGGTGTCGACCTCGCCGACTCGGTGACCCGGCTGTCCCGGGAGGCGGACCTGGTCTGGTACGACGGGCACAGCGACTACGGGCACGCCTTCGAGGTCTTCACCGACCGCTGGCCGGACGCGGTCGGCCCGAAGACGTCGCTGCTGGTGCTCGGCGACGGCCGGACCAACTACCGCGACCCCGGCCTGGCGGTGCTCAAGACGCTGGTGGGCCGGTCGCGGCACGCGTACTGGCTGAACCCGGAGCCGCGCCGGCAGTGGGGCAGCGGCGACTCGGCCGCGACCCGGTACGGCGAGGTGATCGAGATGGTCGAGTGCCGGACGGTCGCGCAGCTCGCCGACTTCGTCACCAGGCTGCTGCCTGCCTAGGCTGCACGCCGTGCGGCGGACTCGGCTGGGGATCATGGGCGGCACCTTCGACCCGGTGCACCACGGTCACCTGGTGGCCGCGAGCGAGGTGCAGAGCAGGTACGCGCTGGACGAGGTCGCCTTCGTCCCCAGTGGGCAGCCCTGGCAGAAGACGGGCACGGCGGTCAGCCCCGCCGAGCACCGCTACCTGATGACGGTGATCGCCACCGCGTCCAACCCGCGCTTCTGGGTCAGCCGGGTCGACATCGACCGGCCGGGGCCGACATTCACCATCGACACCCTGCGCGACATGGCCGGCCAGCAGCCGGACGCCGAGCTGTTCTTCATCACCGGCGCGGACGCGCTCGAGCAGATCCTGTCCTGGAAGGACGCCGCGGAGTGCTTCAGCCTGGCGCACTTCATCGGGGTCACCCGGCCCGGGTACACCCTGTCCGACGCGCACGTGCCACCGGACGCGGTGAGCGTGGTGGACGTCCCGGCCATGGCCATCTCCTCCAGCGCCTGCCGGGAGCGGGTGCGGGCCGGCCAGCCGGTCTGGTACCTGGTGCCGGACGGCGTCGTGCAGTACATCGCCAAGCACCGGCTGTACCGTGGAGCACCAGTAGAGACCCGGGAGACACCAGCATCGTGACCGCCTCCGACCGCGCCCGCGAGATCGCCCTCGCCGCCGCGCAGGCCGCCGCCGACAAGCTCGCCACCGACGTGGTGCTCCTCGACGTGAGCGAGCGGCTCGTCATCACCGACGTCTTCGTGATCGCCTCCGCGCCGAACGAGCGCCAGGTCTCCTCGATCGTGGACGCGGTCGAGGAGCGGCTGCGCCGGGTCGGGGCCAAGCCCGTCCGGCGGGAGGGCGAGCGCGAAGGCCGCTGGGTGCTGCTCGACTACCTCGACGTGGTGGTGCACGTGCAGCACGCCGAGGAGCGCGCCTTCTACGGGCTGGAGCGGCTGTGGAAGGACTGCCCGACCATCCCGTTCGCGGACGCCTCGGTCTCCGCGGGCGCGGACCGGGCCGGCACGTGACCGCCCGCCGCGTGCTGCTGTGGCGGCACGGGCGGACCAGGTGGAACGTCGAGCACCGCTTCCAGGGTCAGGCCGACCCGCCGCTGGACGCCGCCGGGCGCGAGCAGGCGGTCGCCGCCGCGGCGCTGCTCGCCGCGTTCTCGCCGGTCGCGGTGGTCTCCTCCGACCTGGTCCGGGCCGTCGACACGGCCCGCCCGCTCGCCGACCGGCTCGGCCTGCCGGTCGGCCTCGACGCCCGGCTGCGGGAGCGCTCGCTCGGCCGCTGGGAGGGGCTGAGCAGGGACGAGGTGGCCCGGCTGCACCCGGAGGAGTACGGGCACTGGCTGGCCGGCCGGGAGGACTGCCAGGCCGGCAGCGAGCCGCGGACCGCCCTGGCCGACCGGGCCGTCGCCGCACTGGAGGCGACGGTCGGGGAGACCGTGGTGCTGGTGACCCACAGCGCGACCGCGATCGCGCTCACCGGCCGGCTGCTCGGCCTGCCGGCGCCGGTGTGGCGGGCGGTGGGGCCGCTGTCGAACGGGCACTGGAGCGAGCTCCGCCTCGACGAGCACGGGTGGCGGCTGCGGGCGCACAACGTGGGACCCGGCGGTGCCGGGGTGCCGGCGCCGGCCGGCTCCGCGGCCGCCGAGGAGCCCGCCGACGCCGAGGCCCTGGACGCCGGGCCGCCCGCCGGGGCCGCTGCCCGGTGAGCACGCGGGCCGGCGCTGCGGGCTGCCGGGCGACCGGCAGCCCGGCTGGCACCCGTGATCTTGCACTTGTCGGCTCGCAAAACGGACACCAGTCACTCTGGTTGCCGGCAAGTGCAAGATCACAAGTGCCGGCCCGGCGGACGGCATCGTGACGCTGCTGGTGGTGGCGGACTCGCTGGCCTTCCACGGGCCGGAGCGCGGCGAGCTGTCCACCCACCCGGGCCTGTTCCCGAACGTCGCGGCGGCCGCGCTCGGCACCACCGCGGACCTGGTCGCCCGCCGCGGCTGGACCGCCCGGGACGCCTGGTGGGCGCTGACCAGGGACCCGCTGGTCTACTCGGTGCTGCTGCCGCGCGCCGACGCGGTCCTGCTCGCGGTCGGCGGCATGGACTACCTGCCGGCCGTGCTGCCGACCTACCTGCGCGAGGGCATCCCGTACCTGCGCCCGCCGGCGCTGCGCCGCGCCGCCCGGGCCGCCTACCGCGCCGCCCAGCCGGTCGGCGCCCGGCTCACCCCCTGGCGGACGCTCCCGCAGCGGCTGACCGACTCCTACCTGAGCCGTTGCGTGCACGGCATCCGGTACTACCACCCGGGCGTCCCCGTGCTCGGCGTCCTGCCGCCACCGCACGCCGCCGCGTCGTACGGCCGGGTCGTCTCCGGTCACGCCCCGGCGGTGGCGGCCGCCCGGGCCTGGGGCGAGCGCGAGCAGGTGCCGATGGTCGACCTCGCCGGAGTCGTCGGCCCGCACCTCGCCGCCGGCCGCGGCAACCCGGACGGGATGCACTGGGACTGGGCCTGCCACGCCGACGCCGGCCGCGCCGTCGCCGACGCGGTTCGGACCGCGATGTCCGTACGCGCTATGATCGGACCGTGAGCACCCGCCTGCTCCTTACCGGGCCGCGCTGACAGATCCCAGTCAGTGCGGCGAGCCCTCGTGGACCACGGGGGCTCTCTTCGTGTCCGGACCCGATGAGGAGCGACGAGCATGAGCGAGGCAGTCGACAGGCCGGCGGAGGTGCCGGCGGCGGACACCCCGCCGCACCGGTACACCGCGGCGCTGGCCGAGCGGATCGAGACCGCCTGGCAGGACCGCTGGGAACGGGCGGGCACCTTCCACGCCCCCAACCCGACCGGCCCGCTGGCGGAGGGTTTCGACCGGGTCGCCGGGCGGCCGCGCCGCTACGTGATGGACATGTTCCCGTACCCGAGCGGCGAGGGGCTGCACGTCGGCCACCCGCTGGGCTACATCGGCACCGACGTGTACGCCCGCTACCTGCGGATGTCCGGCGCCAACGTGCTGCACACGATGGGCTTCGACGCGTTCGGCCTGCCCGCCGAGCAGTACGCGGTGGAGACCGGACAGCACCCCCGGGCGACCACCGAGGCCAACATCCGGGTCTTCCGCCGGCAGCTGCGCCGGCTGGGGCTGGGCCACGACCTGCGCCGCGGCGTCGCCACCACCGACGTCGAGTTCTACCGGTGGACCCAGTGGATCTTCCTGCAGATCTTCGGCGCCTGGTACGACCCGGGAGCCGACCGCGCGCGTCCGGTCGCCGAGCTGCAGGCGGAGCTGGACGCGGGGATCCGGGAGCCGGCCGAGGGCACCAACCCGTTCGGCCGCCCGTGGTCCGAGCTGTCCACTGTGGAGCGTCGTCAGGTCGTCGACGCGCACCGGCTGGCGTACCGGTCGGACGCGGTCGTCAACTGGTGCCCGGGCCTGGGCACGGTGCTGGCGAACGAGGAGGTCACCCCGGAGGGGCGGAGCGAGCGGGGCAACTTCCCGGTCTACCGGCGGCCGCTGACCCAGTGGATGCTGCGCATCACGGCGTACGCGGACCGGCTGATCGACGACCTGGACACCGTCGACTGGCCCGAGTCGGTGGCGCTGATGCAGCGCAACTGGATCGGCCGGTCGACCGGTGCGCGGACCCGGTTCGGCTCGCCCGCGGGTGACATCGAGGTCTTCACCACCCGGCCGGACACGCTGTTCGGCGCCACCTACGTGGTGCTGGCGCCGGAGCACCCGCTGCTGGACGAGCTGACCGCGGACCGCTGGCCGGACGGCACCCGCGCGGAGTGGACCGGCGGGGCGGCGACCCCGGCCGAGGCCGTCGCCGGGTACCGCAAGGCCGCCGCGCAGCGGACCGAGCTGGAGCGGCAGACCGAGGGCCGGGACAAGACCGGGGTCTTCACCGGCTCCTCCGCGCTGAACCCGGTCGACGGCCGGCAGGTGCCGATCTTCGTCGCCGACTACGTGCTGATGGGCTACGGCACCGGGGCGATCATGGCGGTGCCGGCGCACGACCAGCGGGATCTGGAGTTCGCGCAGCGGTTCCGGCTGCCGGTCGTCGAGGTCGTCGCGCCGCCGGACGAGTGGTTCGAGCGGCACGGGATCGGCCGGCACACCCCGCCGGTCGAGTGGCCGGAGGGGTACGCCGGGGACGGCGTCCTGGTGGCCTCCGCGAACGCCGAGGTCTCGCTGAACGGGCTGGGCGCGCAGGAGGCGAAGGCCCGGATCACCTCCTGGCTGGCGGCCCAGGGCCGGGGCGAGGCGGCGGTCACCTACAAGCTGCGGGACTGGCTGTTCAGCCGGCAGCGGTACTGGGGGGAGCCGTTCCCGATCGTCTACGACGCCGACGGGCTGCCGCTGCCGCTGCCGGAGTCGATGCTGCCGGTCGAGCTGCCGGACATGACCGACTTCTCGCCGCGCACGTACGACGGTCCGGACGCGGCCGACTCGGACCCCGAGCCGCCGCTGTCCCGGCTGCCCGACTGGGTCGAGGTCGAGCTGGACCTGGGCGACGGGCCGAGGAGATACCGCCGCGAGACCAACACGATGCCGCAGTGGGCCGGGTCCTGCTGGTACCAGATCCGCTACCTGGACCCGACCAACGCCGAGCGGCTGGTCGACCCCGAGGTCGAGCGGTACTGGATGGGGCCGGACGCGCAGCACCGGACCGGCGGCGTCGACCTGTACGTCGGCGGGGTCGAGCACGCGGTGCTGCACCTGCTGTACTCCCGTTTCTGGCAGAAGGTGCTCTACGACCTGGGGCACGTCTCGGCGGCGGAGCCGTTCGCCCGGCTGTTCAACCAGGGCTACGTGCTGGCCGCCGCGTACACCGATGAGCGTGGCTTCTACGTGCCGGCGGCGGCGGTCACCGAACTCGACGGTGGCTACCGCCACCAGGGCCGGCCGGTCACCCGCGAGTTCGGCAAGATGGGCAAGAGCCTGAAGAACTCGGTCACCCCGGACGAGATGTACGCCGAGTACGGCGCGGACACGCTGCGGCTGTACGAGATGTTCACCGGGCCGCTGGAGCAGTCCCGGCCGTGGGACACCAAGGCCGTCGTCGGCGTCTACCGGCTGCTGCAGCGGGTGTGGCGCAACGTGATCGACGAGGAGACCGGCGAGCTGCGGGTCTCCTCCGAGCCGGCGGACGAGCAGATCCGGCGCCAGCTGCACCGGACGATCGCGGCGGTCCGGGACGGCATGGAGTCGCTGCGGTTCAACACCTCGATCGCGCGGATCACCGAGCTGAACAACGCGCTGACGGCGCGGTGGGGCGGGTCGGGGGGTGCGCCGCGGGAGGTCGTCGAGCCGCTGCTGCTGATGCTGGCGCCGCTGGCGCCGCACATCGCCGAGGAGCTGTGGGCGCGGCTGGGACACGCCGGGTCGCTGGCCTGGGAGGCGTTCCCGGTGGCCGACCCGGCGCTGCTGGTGGCCGAGACGGTCGAGATCGCGGTGCAGCTGAACGGCAGGGTGCGGGCGACGACGGTGGTGCCCGCCGACGCGGACCGGGCCAGCGTCGAGGCGCTGGTGCTGGCCGACGAGCGGGTGGTCCGCGCGCTGGCCGGCGTCCCGGTCCGGCGGGTGGTCGTGGTGCCCGGCCGGCTGGTCAACATCGTCACCGGGTGACGGCGGCCGGACCCGATACTGTCGCCGCCATGGGTGGGCCCGTCGTGGTGGTGACCGACTCGACGGCCTACCTGCCGGCCGAGGTGGCCGAGGACTTCGGCGTGCGGGTGGTGCCGCTGCAGGTGGTGCTGGGCGGGCGGTCTGGCGCCGAGGGATCCGAGGTCACCCCCGCCGATGTCGCGACCGCGCTGGCCGACTGGGTGCCGGTGAGCACGTCGCGGCCGACGCCGGCGGAGTTCGCCGGGGTCTACCGCTCGGCGCTGTCCGCCGGGGCGGCGGGCGTGGTGTCGCTGCACCTGTCCCGGGAGCTGTCGGGGACCTGGGACTCGGCCCGGATGGCCGCCGAGGAGGTGGGTTCGGACGCGGTGCGGGTGGTCGACTCGCGGTCCGCGGCGATGGGGCTGGGCTTCGCCGTGCTCGCGGCGGCGCAGGCCGCGAGGTCCGGCGGGTCGCTCGAGGACGCGTACGCGGCGGCGGTCTCGACGGCGGCACGGACCACGACGCTGTTCTACGTCGACACGCTGGAGCACCTGCGCCGCGGCGGCCGGATCGGCGCCGCCCAGGCGCTGCTCGGCACGGCGCTGTCGGTGAAGCCGATCCTGCACGTGCGGGACGGCCGGATCGTGCCGCTGGAGAAGGTACGGACGGCGTCGAAGGGGGTGGCCCGGCTGGAGGCGCTCGCGGTGGCGGCCGCCGGGTCGGGGCCGGTGGACGTCGCGGTGCACCACCTCGCGGCGCCCGGGCGGGCCGCGGTGCTCACCGAGCGGCTGCGCGCCCGGCTGCCGCAGCTGCGACAGCTGCACTCGTCCGAGATCGGCGCCGTCGTCGGCGCACATGTCGGTCCCGGCGTGCTGGGAGTGGTCGTCGTCCGCTCCTGACCGCTTCGTCGTCGGCGCGTGGGCGGGCCGTCGCGATCGTGCCCGCCGGCGCGGCCGGATCCCGCGCGTTGCCGCCGGCCCGGGGGGTCGGCGTGCCGGGTCAGCCGTGGCCGAGGCACACGAAGGCGGCGGCGGTGGCGTAGCCCGCGACTCCCTCCGGCAGCGCCGCCCGGGCTGCGGCCAGCGCCGCGTCGGCGGGCTCTCCCGCGGCCAGCCGCCGGTGGAAGGCCACGGCGAAGCTGCGGGTGGTCTCGTCCGGCACCGGCACCAGCGGCGCGACCAGCGTCCGCGCCCCGAGCGACAGCAGCGCCGCCGACAACCCGAGCAGGCCCTCGCCCCTGGTCACCGCCGTGCGGCCCGCGTCGCAGGCGGAGAGCACCACCGTGCGGGGTGGCTGCCGCAGCCGCTGCAGGTCGTAGCCGGTCACCGGCCCGTCCGCGAGCCGGAGCGCGGAGAACAGCGGGTTCTCCGGGCGGAAGTCGCCGTGGCAGGCGATGTGCGCTACGTCTGCCCCGTCCAGGGCGGCCAGCGCCGCCTGGACCGTCGCCGCCGGACCGTCGAGCGCGGTCGCGCCGGGCAGCGCGGCGGCGAGGTCGGCGATCTCGGCCGCGGCGCCGGGGAGCTCCGGCCCGGCCACGAGCACCACCCGCTCGCCGGCCCGCGCCCGCGGCCGCGTCTCCGCCTGCGCCCACAGCCCCGCCGCCGGCGTGACGGTGACCGGCCGGCCGGACAGGGCCGGCAGCGCCGCCCAGGGCAGCGAGTGCAGCGGCCCGGCCGGCACCACGACCACCGCCGTGTCACCGCCGACGAGGCCGAGCGGGTCGAGCAGCATCCCCTGCAGCCGCTCGGCGGTCCGCTCCGCCACGGTCCGCCGCTGCGCCAGCGCACCCGTGCCGCCGTACCCGCCGGACAACCGGCGCAGCGCGGCCAGCAGTGCGGCGATCTCGACCGCGAGCTCGACCGTCGGCCGCAGCGGCCGCATCGTCACCCGTCCCGCCCGCACCACCACCCCGTGCAGCATGCCGTCGCACTCGACGTACGACAGCAGCGTCCGGTCGCCGAGCACCTCCCGCAGGCGCGCCAGCGGGACCGCACCGGGGACGGCCGGGCCGGTGCCGCGGCTGAGCCGGCCGAGGGCCCGGACCGCCTCCTCGGCGCGCGCCTGCCGGCGCACGACGGGACGCAGGTCGGCGCCGGCGGTGGTGGCCTCCCGCAGGTCGGCCAGCACCTTGCGCAGCTCGGACAGTTGCCTGGCCAGCTCGCCGTCGTCGGGTGGCGGGCCCGGCCGGGTGCTGAGGGTCAGGCCGCGCCCGAGCTCCGAGGAGTGCAGGACCCCGGCCGCGTTGCCGTCGGCGAGCGCTAGCCGGACGCCCAGCGCGGTCAGGTCGGCCACGTGCCCGGCCACGCCGGCCCTGAGGTCGAGGGAGCCGAGGGCGGTGGCGTAGTCGGCGACCACGGTGGTCGCGCGGCGCAGCGCCCGGCGCGCGGCCGCGGGGTCGCCGGCGAGCTGGTCGGCGAGGGCCCGGGCGTAGAGGGCACGCGCCCGGGTCAGCGCCGGCGCCCGGTGGCCGATCTGCACCGCACGGGCCAGCTCCGCCCGGGCCTCCGCGGTCCGGCCCAGGCCGGCCGCCAGCCGGGCCGCGGCGATCCGAGCCTCCAGCGCGAACGCCTGCCAGCGGGCGGCGTCCAGCCGCCCGGCGAGCCGCCGGCTCTC
The DNA here is from genome assembly GCA_963785005.1 of uncultured Actinomycetota bacterium. Lineage (GTDB taxonomy): Bacteria > Actinomycetota > Actinomycetes > Mycobacteriales > CADCTP01 > CADCTP01. The sequence goes on along the minus strand of CAWATS010000005.1, from coordinate 22,614 downwards.
GGTCAGCAGTGCCGCTCCGGGAGCGGCCGCGGTCGCGATCCGGCTCTCCAGCCGCACCCACCTCGCGACCAGCGCCCAGGACGTGCGTCCGTGCCGGCGGAACGCCCGCAGCGCCTCCTCGGCGGAGGCGAGCGCCAGCGGGCCGTCGGCGTCGGCCAGTGCGGCCTCGGCCAGCACCAGCCTCGCCTGGGCGAGGTCGACGGCCCGGCGGCCCGTGGTCGCCAGCTCCGCCGCCCGCCGCGCAACGTCCACCGCCTCGGCTGCCATCCCGAGCCCGAGCAACAGCTCGGCCCGAGTGATCATGACCAGGGTCGGTGGCACCCCGGCCGCGCGGTGCATCTGCTCGGCCCGTCGGTATCGCTCCAGTGCGGCGACGGCGTCGCCGCCGCGGGCCGCGAGGAAGCCGAGGTTGTGCTCGATGTGGGCCTGCGCCAGGACCATGTCGAGCTCGCCGAACAGCGCGGCGGCGCGCTCGAGGTCGCGGGTGGCGGCGGTGAGCCGGTTTTCCTCCGCGTGCAGTACCCCGCGGTTGTTGCGCGCCATCGCCTCCCATAGCCGGTCCTTGGCGCGGACCAGTCCGGGAATCGCCCTCCCGTACTCCACCAGCGCCGCGTCGGTCGAGCCGCTCGAGTGCAGGATCACCGCGCGCTGGGCCCGCAGCCGGTGCAGCGCGCCGCCGCGCAGCAGCCGCTCGGCGTGGTCGGCCTCCGTCAGCGCCCGGCGGGTCCGGCCCATGGTGCACAGCACCCAGGCCGCGCTCATCCGGGCCTCGCCCTCCCGCTGGGGGAGCCCGGCGGCGACGGTGAGGCGCACCGACCGCCGCAGCTCGGCCAGGGCGTCGGTGGGGCGGTGCAGCTCGGCGAGGGCGAGCCCGGCGGCGCGGACCGCCACGGCGCGGGCCTCGGCCCCGGCGGATCGGGAGCCGGCCAGCGCGGTGGCCAGCGCGAGGGCCCGGGTCGGGTCTGTCTGGGCGAGCGACACGGCGGATGTCGCCTGCGCGAGCTCCGTGTGCGGATCGGCCACGACCAGGGCCATGATCGGGGATCCTACCGGCGGTGGTGGGCGGCGGTCCGGTATCAGAATCGGGCCCCGGACCCTCTTTGCTGACGAGGGGGACAGGGCAGTGGAGCGCGAGGAGGACGAATGAGCGACGTCAGGCCGGCCCGGTCCCGTGGCGATCGTGGCGGGCAGCCGTTGCCGGACGGGATCGGCGAGGCGCCCGGCGGCGAGTTCTACTTCGTGCGCGGCGTCGTCCTGGTCATCCGCGAGGAGCTCGAGCGGGACGACCGGCTGCGTGGCTTCTTCCGCGGCCGCGGCCGCAACGAACGGACGGTCGACGAGGACGTGGTGGCCTTCGACGTCGACGACGTGCTGGAGACGATCGAGTCCGCGCGGGCCGCGCTCGGGCCCGGCGTCACGGTGGAGCCGGACTACGTCTTCCTCGGCGCCCAGACTCTCAAGGGCGGACCATGGGACGAGGTGGAGCCGGCCACCCCGCCCACCGACTGGCTGGACAGCAAGCTGGTCGGGGACGGCATGACGATCGGGATCCTCGACACCGGCATCGCCTACGACCCGGTCATCCACCCGTGGCTGAAGGACCGCTTCACCGCCGACGCCACCCAGGACCGGGACGTCCCCAACGCGGCCGGCGCCGGCTTCCTCGCCGAGCAGGGCGGCCACGGCACGTTCGTGGCCGGCATCGCGAGCCGGGTCGCCCCGGCCGCCCACCTCGCCATCGCCAAGGTCCTCGACGCCCGGGGCTTCGGGACCACCACCGACCTGCTCGCCGGCCTCCGGAAGGTGCTGGCCATCGCCGCCGGCCGGGGGAACGGCAGGCTGCAGCTGCTCAACCTCTCCCTCGGCGGCTACGCCGCCCGCGACCAGGAACCGCGCGTGCTCGGCAGGCGGCTGAGGACACTGGCGGCAGGCGGCACGGTCGTCGTCGCGGCCGCCGGCAACCACGGCTCGCCACGGCCGTTCTGGCCGGCGGCGATGCCGGAGGTGATCGGTGTCGGGGCGCTCGACGGTTGGGGTCCTGCAGTCTTCACCAACTACGGCCCCTGGGTCGACGCGTGCGCGCCCGGGATGGACGTCGTCAGCACCTTCTTCGACGAGCGGCGGGCGACGCTCCCGGGTGCCGACCTGCCGCCGGACCCGCCGCCACCCGGCCCGCTGCCGGTCACCTTCCCCGGCTACGGCCGGTGGAGCGGGACGTCCTTCGCCGCTCCCAAGGTGACCGGTGGGATCGCCGCGGCGGCGTCGACCTGGTCGGTGACCGCGGCCGAGGCGGCCGACCGACTCGTCCGGGACTGGCGCCTCTACCGGGTGCCGGATCTCGGCGTCGTGGTGAACGTCGGCTGAGTACATCGATGTCCTCGAGTGAGTGTCCGACTACGGGAAGTGGTAGAGGTCTTACGATGTCGCGGTGGAACCGGGGCGGGTCCTGGAGCTGCTCGGCGGCGCTCGAGCCGGCGACGCGGCCGCCTGGGACGAGCTCTACCGGAGCGTGGCCGGCTGGGTCCGTGCCGTCGCGTACGGTCTCGGCCTCGACCGCGAGGACACCCTCGACGTCAACCAGGTGGTCTGCCTCCGGCTCGTCGACCACCTCGACCGCCTCCGCGCCCCCGAGGCCCTGCGTGGGTGGGTGGTGACCGTGGCGCGACACGAGTGCTACCGGGTGCTCCGGCAGCGGCGACACTTCGCCGGCACCGAGCCGCCGGACGTCCAGGACCGCGCCGCGGCCGAGCTCGACGAGGACCTGCTGCGGGACGAGCGGCGGCGCGAGCTGGCCGGCGCCCTCGGCCGGCTGTCCGCCGACTGCCAGCGGCTGCTCCGGCTGATCGCGGCGGAGCCGCCGCTGTCCTACGCCGAGATCGGTCAGGTGCTCGGGCGGCCGGTGGGCTCGATCGGGCCGTCGCGGCAGCGCTGCCTCGGCAAGCTGCGGACGGCGCTGGTCGAGCCTGCGCCGGGGCAGCCGGGCCGTCGGCGGCCGCCCGATCGCCGGCCGGGCCCGTCGCGGGCCCGGTCGTCCCAGCTGCCGGATCTGCCCGTGCCGCGCGGGCACACGGTCGAGCGAGGTGAGCGGAGGTGATCCGGGTGAACGACGACGACCTCATGGACGAGCTCCGGGAGCTCCTCGCCCGGGTCGACCCCGTCGACCCGAGACTGCTCGAGCAGGCGCGCTTCGCGTACACCTGGCGGACCGTCGACGCCGAGCTGGCGGAGCTGTCCTTCGACTCCCTGGTCGACCGCGACGTGCTCGCCGGAGTGCGGGACGACGGGACGGCCACGCTGGGTCCGCGGATGCTCGGTTTCGGCGCGGTGGTCGGCGGCGAGGACGTCGCCATCGAGGTCGAGGTCGGGCGCGGTCCGGGGCTGCCGGTCCTCATCGGCCAGCTGTTGCCGCCGCGGGCTGGCCGGGTCGAGCTGCAGGCGAGCGACGGCACCGTCGGTCACCGCGGCCGCCGATGAGCTCGGCCGCTTCCGGTTCGAGCCGGTGCCCGCCGGCCCGCTGCGGTTGCGGGTGCAGCTGGGCGACACGGTCGTCCAGACCACCTGGGTCTCGTACGTGGGCGGCTGAGCCGGAGCCTCGACCGGCCGGCGGTCGGGATACTGGGTCGACATGGCCCGGACGGTAGGCCGCGGGGCCGACGACGAGCACGCGGTTGTCCACAAGCAGATCCGTCGTCCACAGATTCCGACCGACCCCTTCCGGCGCCGGCGGCGGGCTTCCTACGGTCGGCTGCGTGCCCTTCCTGACCCGCGGCCGGCCGAGACCGTCCACTAGCGACACGGCGGTCGCGCGGCTGCGCGCTCTGCTCGGCGACGACGGTCCCCTCGGCGCCGACCGGTCCGACGTAGCCGACCCCGGGCACGCGTCGCCCGGTCCGGCGACGCGCGCAGCGACGGTAGCCACTGCCGACCGGGCGGACGAGCCGGATCGGCCGGGACGAGCCGGCTCGGCGGCGGACCCGACCGGTCCTGGTCTGTCCACAATAGACCGGCGTCGGCGAGCCGGCGGCGGCGTGTCCCGTCGGCTGGGGCTGCTGGCGCAGCGCTGGGCCCCCGAGGGGCTGCGCGGCGCGAGGGTGGACCCGGGTCGGCACGGAGCGATGGCTCTGCTGGCGGTGCTGGTCCTGTCGGCAGCGCTGGTGTCGGTGCTGGTCTGGCGGTCGCGCCCGCTGGCGGAGCCGGTTCGGCCGCCGCCGGTCCTCGTCGCTCCCGCGCGACCGCCGGGGAGTCCGGCGCCCGGCGGACCCGGTCCGGAGCTGGTGGTGGCCGTCACGGGTCGGGTCCGGCACCCCGGGGTCGTCACCGTTCCAGCCGGCGCGCGGGTGATCGATGCGCTGCGCGCGGCCGGTGGGCCGCTGCCCGGCGCCGACCTCGCACTGCTCAACCTCGCCCGCAAGCTCGCCGACGGGGAGCTGGTCGTGGTGGGGGTGCCCGGCGCGGCGACCGGTCCGGCCGGAGGCGACGCGACCGGCCACCGCACGCCGGGAGCCGAGGCCGCGGTGAACCTCAACACCGCCACCCCGGAGCAGCTCGACAGCCTGCCCGGAGTCGGGCCGGTGCTGGCGCAGCGGATCCTCGACTGGCGCTCGGACAGCGGCCCGTTCACCTCCGTCGAGCAGCTGCGGGAGGTCACGGGCATCGGTGAGTCCAAGTTCGCACAGCTCAAGGACCGGGTGACGGTCTGATGGGCGGTCCGGACCGACCGGTCCGTCCGGTGGCCGACCTCCGGCTGCCGCTCGGTGCCCTGGCCGCGTGGCTGACCGTGTTGACGGTCCTCGGCCTGCCCGGCGGGACCGGAGTCGCGGCGGGCACCGGGGCGCTGCTGGTGTCGGTGGGCCTGCTGCTCGCGCGCCGGTCGTGGACAGCGACCGCCGCGCTCGTGCTCGGCTGCGCCGGCGCTGCCGGGGTGGCCGCCGCGGTGCAGGTCGCGGTCGTGGAGCGCTCGCCGTTGACGGGCCTGGCCGGCGACCGGTCCAGCGTGTCCGTCCAGCTGGTGGTCGCCGACGACCCTCGCCCGTTGCGTGCGGGCCCGGGGCCGCCGCGGGTCGCTGTGGTTGCGCGGGTCGAGCGGCTCGCCGCGGTCGGCCGGAGCTGGTCGCTCGGCGGTCGGGTGCTCGTTCTCGCACCGGCCGCGGGGTGGCGGGAGCTGTTGCCCAGCCAGCGCCTCACCGCGGACGGCACGCTCTCGCCGCCGCTGCGCCACGACCTCACCGTCGCGGTCCTCTCCGCCCGCGGTGCGCCGCGGGACGTGCGTCCCGCGTCCCTGGCGCAAGCCGCCGCTGGACGGGTCAGGGCCGGCCTCCGGGAGGCCGCGGCCGTGCTGCCGGAGGGACCGCGCGGCCTGCTGCCCGGGCTGGTGCTCGGCGACACCAGCGGCCTCGGGCCGGCGGTCGAGGAGGACTTCCGCACCGCCGGCCTGACCCACCTGCTGGCGGTCAGCGGCACCAACTGCGTGATCGTGACCGGCGCCGTCCTGCTGCTGCTCCGGGCGGTGACGGCGGGCCCGCGCACCTCGGCGGTCCTGGGCGGTGCGGCGCTGGTGGGCTTCGTGGTGCTCGCCCGGCCCTCCCCGAGTGTGTTGCGGGCGGCGGTGATGGGCGGGATCGCGCTGCTCGCGCTGGCGTCCGGCCGGCCCCGGTCCGCGTTGCCCGCACTCGGCGCCGCGGTGCTCGGCCTGGTCGTCCTGTCGCCACCGCTCGCCCGGGACCCCGGCTTCGCCCTGTCGGTGCTCGCCACCCTCGGGCTGCTCGTGCTCGCACCGCCGTGGGCGGAGCGGCTGCGGTCGCGTGGGGTGCCACCCGGCGTCGCGGAGGCGCTGGCGGTGCCGGTCGCGGCGACCCTGACGACAGCCCCGGTCGTTGCCGCGCTGAGCGGCCAGGTCAGCCTCGTCTCGGTGCCGGCGAACCTGCTCGCCGCGCCGGCGGTGGCGCCGGCCACGGTGCTCGGCGTGCTCGCCGCGCTCGTCTCGCCCGTGTCCGCCGGCGCCGCCGGGTGGCTGGCCCGCCTCGCCGGGGTCCCGGTCGGCTGGCTCGCCGAGGTGGGGGAGCGGGCCGCGCGGGTGCCCGGAGCCGCGTTGAGCTGGCCCGGCGGCGTGACCGGCGCTCTGGTGCTGGTCGCCGTCACCCTGGCCGTGATCGCCCTCGTCCGCCGGCCCGCGCTGCGGCGGGTCGCGCTGGCGGCTGCGGTGGGTGCGGTCGTGATCGCGGTGCCGGTGCGCGTGCTGGCGCCCGGCTGGCCGCCGCCCGGCTGGCTGTTCGTGGCGTGCGCGGTCGGTCAGGGAGACGCGCTGGTCGTCGGCGCCGGCGGGGGCGCGGCGGTGGTCGTCGACAGCGGACCGGATCCCCGGGCTGTGGACGGCTGCCTGCGCCGGCTCGGGGTCCGGGCCGTCCCGCTGCTGGTGCTGACCCACCTGCACGCCGACCACGTCGGCGGGTTGACCGGAGTTGCCCGCGGCCGTGCCGTCGCCGAGATCGCCGTCGGACCGTCCCGCGAGCCTGCCGGCGGATGGCAGCAGGTGTGGCGGACCGCCCGGACACTCGGCGTCGCGGTGCGGACCGCTGCCGTCGGGGAGCGGCGCGAGCTGGCGGGGGTCGCCGTCGACGTCCTCGGTCCGGCCGCCGACTTCCGCGGCACCCGGTCCGATCCGAACAACTCGTCGGTGGTGCTGCGGGTCCGGTCCGGCGGGCGGTCGCTGCTGCTGACCGGGGACGTCGAGATCGAGGCGCAGCAGGCGATGATCCGGTCCGGCGTCGACCTGCGCGCAGACGTGCTCAAGGTTCCGCACCACGGGTCCGCATTCCAGAGCCCGGAGTTCCTGCGTGCGGTCGGCGCGTCGGTCGCGGTGATCTCCGTCGGCAGCGGCAACGACTACGGGCACCCGTCGCCGCTGCTGCTGACCGAGCTGGCCCGCCTCGGTCCGCGGACGCTGCGGACCGACCGGGACGGCGACATCGCGGTCTGCGAGCGCGACGGTGAGCTCACCGTCGTGGCCAGGTCGCGCGAGCCACCGTGACGCGGCAGCCGGCCGCGGGCAGGGCGTGCCAGGATGGCCCGGTGCCGGACTCGACGGACCCCCCACTGCGGTTGGTGCTGGGCGAGGAGGAGTTGCTCGTCTCCCGGGCGGTGGCCGAGGTCGCCGCCGCCGCCCGCGCCGCCGATCCCGAGTCCGACGTGCGCGAGCTGGTGGCGGCCGGGCTCGTTGCCGGCGACCTCTACGACCTGCTCGGCCCGTCGCTGTTCGGCGGCCGCCGGGTGGTGGTGATCCGCGGTGCGCACGAGGCGAAGGCGGACGTCGTCGAGGTGCTGCGCAGCTACGTCGCCGACCCGGCGGACGAGGTCCTGCTCGTCGTCGTGCACCCGGGCGGCTCGCGCGGGCGGGCGCTCGTCGACGCGATGAGCGATGCCGGCGCCGCGCTGGTCGAGTGCGCCAAGCTCACCCGTCCCGAGGAGCGGCTGGCGTTCGTCCGGTCGGAGGTGACCCGGCTGGCCGGGTCGATCACCGCCGAGGCGGCCGCCGTGCTGCTGGACGCGGTGGGCAACGACCTGCGCGAGCTGGCCACCGCCTGCTCCCAGCTCGTCGCCGACACCGGCGGCCGGATCGACGCGGCGGCGGTGACGCGCTACCACCGCGGCAGGGCCGAGGTGACCGGCTTCGCGGTCGCCGACCGGGCCGTGGTCGGTGACGTCCCCGGCGCGCTGGAGGCGCTCCGTTGGGCGCTGGCCGTCGGCGTGGCGCACGTGCTCGTCGCGGATGCGCTGGCCGACGGGGTCCGGTCCATCGCCCGGGTCAGCTCGGCCGGCCGAAGCAACCCGTACGCGCTGGCCGGTGCCCTCGGGATGCCGCCGTGGAAGGTGAAGCGGGCCCAGTCCCAGTCCCGCGGCTGGACCGAGCCCGGCCTGACCAGGGCACTGCGGCTCGTCGCCGACCTCAACGCCGGCGTGAAGGGGGTCGCCGCCGACCCGTCGTACGCGCTGGAGGCGGCGATCCGGGAGCTGGCGACCGCGCGGGCCGGCCGGGACTGACCGGCGGACGCGACCGAGCCGGCACCCACCGGTGCCGGCTCGCAGCGGGGACGGGGCCGTCAGAGGGCGTTGGCGCGCTGCGCCATCGCCGACTTCTTGTTCGCCGCCTGGTTGGGGTGGATGACGCCCTTGCTCGCGGCCTTGTCCAGCTGCCTGGAGGCATCCCCGAGGGCGGTCAGCGCCTGCTCGCGCTCGCCGGCGTCGGCGGCCTCGCGGAACCGGCGGACCGCCGTCTTCAGGGACGACTTCACCGACTTGTTGCGCAGCCGCGCCTTCTCGTTGGTCTTGATGCGCTTGAGCTGGGACTTGATGTTCGCCACGCGGGAGCCTCGGTAGTCGTCGGGGATTCGGGGCGCGCGGGCAGCCCTACGGGCGGCTCCGAGCGCGACAACGGAGGGTACCAGCCGGCCAGCAAGCGCCCCAAACCGCCGCCGTCGACCGTCCGGCGACCGTCCGCCGCCGATGGGCACCGCGCCTGCCACCGCCCGCGGCACCGGCATCCGGCCGGCGCGGCATGGGACCATGGGACACGCCCCGCGGCGGGCCACCACCCACGACCCGAACGGAACCCGTGACCAGCCCTGCGACCGATCCGGCCCGGATCCGGAACTTCTGCGTCATCGCCCACATCGACCACGGCAAGTCGACGCTGGCCGACCGGATGTTGCAGCTGACGGGAGTGGTCGACGCGCGCAGCATGCGGGCCCAGTACCTGGACCGGATGGACATCGAGCGCGAGCGCGGCATCACGATCAAGGCACAGAACGTCCGGCTGCCGTGGGACGGGCATGTGCTCGACCTGATCGACACCCCCGGCCACGTCGACTTCTCCTACGAGGTGTCCCGCTCGCTGGCCGCCTGCGAGGGCGCGGTGCTGCTGGTGGACGCGGCGCAGGGCATCGAGGCGCAGACCCTGGCGAACCTCTACCTGGCGCTGGAGAACGACCTGCACGTCATCCCGGTGCTGAACAAGATCGACCTGCCGGCCGCCCAGCCGGACCGGTACGCCGGCGAGATCGCGCACATCCTCGGCTGCGAGCCGGCCGACGTGCACCGGGTCAGCGCCAAGACCGGCGAGGGCGTCGCCGAGCTGCTGGACCGGATCGTCCGCGAGGTTCCGGCGCCGGTCGGCGATCCCGACGCGCCCGCCCGCGCGTTGATCTTCGACTCCGTCTACGACACGTACCGCGGCGTGGTCACCTACGTCCGGATGATCGACGGCGCGATCCGCCCCCGGCAGCGGGTGCGGATGATGGCCACCCGGACGGTGCACGAGCTGCTCGAGGTCGGTGTCATCTCCCCGGAGCCGAAGCCGACCGACGGGCTCGGCGTCGGCGAGGTGGGCTACCTGATCACCGGCGTCAAGGACGTCCGCCAGTCCCGGGTGGGCGACACGGTGACGGACGCCGCGCACCCGGCCACCGGCGCGCTCGGCGGCTACCGCGATCCGAAGCCGATGGTCTACTCCGGCCTCTATCCGCTCGACGGCTCCGACTACCCGCTGCTGCGGGACGCGCTGGACAAGCTGCGACTGAACGACGCTGCCCTGGTCTACGAGCCGGAGTCGTCCGGCGCGCTCGGCTTCGGCTTCCGGGTCGGCTTCCTGGGCCTGCTGCACCTGGAGATCGTCCGGGAGCGGCTGGAGCGGGAGTCCGGCCTGGAGCTGATCTCCACCGCACCGAACGTGGTCTACCGGGTGGTCCTGGAGGACGGCGCGGAGCTCGTCGTCACCAACCCGAGCGACTGGCCCGCCGGCAAGATCGCCGAGGTGTACGAGCCGGTGGTCAAGGCGATGGTCATCGCGCCGAGCGAGTACATCGGGACGATCATGGAGCTGTGCCAGGCCCGGCGGGGCCAGCTCGGCGGCATGGACTACCTGTCCGAGTCGCGGGTCGAGCTGCGCTACACGCTGCCGCTCGCCGAGATCATCTTCGACTTCTTCGACGCGCTGAAGTCCCGCACCCGCGGCTACGCCTCGCTGGACTACGAGGCCGCCGGCGAGCAGCGCGCCGAGCTGGTCAAGGTCGACATCCTGCTGCAGGGCGAGCCGGTGGACGCCTTCAGCGCGATCGTGCACCGGGACAAGTCGTACGCGTACGGCGTCTCGATGGTGTCCAAGCTGCGGGAGCTGATCCCGCGCCAGCAGTTCGAGGTCCCGGTCCAGGCGGCCGTCGGCTCGCGGGTGATCGCCCGCGAGAACATCCGCGCCCTGCGCAAGGACGTGCTGGCCAAGTGCTACGGCGGCGACATCACCCGCAAGCGCAAGCTGCTGGAGCGGCAGAAGGAAGGCAAGCGCCGGATGAAGGTCGTCGGCCGGGTCGAGGTGCCGCAGGAGGCGTTCATCGCGGCGCTGTCCACAGCGGACGAGAAGCGCGGGTAGCCCCAGCCCCACTGCCGCCCGGTCGGGCCGCTGTCAAGGCCTCCGAGCGAGGTTGTGGACGGCGCGCGGGGCTGTGGACGCGGGCCCGGGGTTGTCGGTGCCCCCGTCGAGCATCGGGGCCGAGATCGACCCGAGGAGGACCGATGATCGCCGAGATGTTCGACGGGGCGGTGTTCGTGAGCCCGTCTCCCGGCTTCGGCCACACCGACGCCGTGCTGGCGCTGGCCGGGGCGTTGCGGGTGGCCGCGCCGCCCTGGCTGCGGGTGCTCGCCGCCCCGTTCCCGGTGCGGCTCGGCCGGCAGACCGAGCTCCGCCCGGACCTGCTGGTCGCCCGCTACGTGGACCTGACCCGCGACGAGCTGACCGCGCCGCCGCTGCTCGCGGTCGAGGTCGGCTCGCCCGGCACCGCCCTGCTCGACCGCAGCCTCAAGCGCGCGGTCTACGCGCGGCACCGGGTGGCGTCCTACTGGCTGCTGGATCCGGAGACACCGTCGCTGACCGCACTGGAGCTGGACGACGAGGGAGACTACGACACCGTCGCGGAGGTGCGGGGCGCCGAGCCGTTCACGCCGGCGCGCCCGTTCCCGATCCGCGTGACGGCGCTCGAGCTGACCGCCGGAGTGCGGCCGGGCTGAGCCGGCCGCCGGCGGCCGCGGCGATGGCAGGATCGGAGGCATGCTGATCCACCCTTGGGACGCCCCGCTCGACGACGCCGAGTGGCGTGGCTGGCTGCGGCGGCACGACTTCGGGCAGCTCGTCGCTCCGGGCGGCCCCGGGCGCGAGCTGCCGGTCGTCGTGCCGACCCACTTCCTGTACGACGGCGAGCTGACCGTCCGGCTCCACCTCGCCCGGCCCAACCCGGTCTGGTCGGCGCTGGCCGAGCGGCCGCGGGCGCTGCTGACGGTGGTCGACGACTACACGTACGTGCCGTCCGAGTGGGGTGCCGCGCCCGGGACGCCGCCGGAGCTGGGCATCCCGACGTCCTACTACGCGACCGTCCAGCTGGCCTGCGACGCCCTGGTCGTCGACGACCCGGGCGAGGTGGCGGAGATCCTGCGCCGGCAGCTGGGTCACTTCGAGCCGGCCGGCGGCTACCTGGAGCCGGACCCGGCGCACGAGCACTACCGGCGGCGGCTGCCGGGCATCCGGGGACTGGTGCTCACCGCGACCGGCGTCCGGGCGAAGTTCAAGTACGGCGGCAACAAGCAGCCCGAGCACCGGGAGCTGCTGGCCGCCCGGCTCGCCGAGCGGGGCGGCTCGGCGGACGCGGCCGCCCGGGAGCACCTGCTCCGCCGCCACCACGCGGGCGGTGGCTGACGCGCCCCCGGACGTGATCTTGCTGTTGGCAGCGACGGGAAGGCTCGTTTGTCCGGTTTCCAGGCAGCCAGGTGCAAGATCACCCCGGGCAGGGACGGTCAGTCGACGGTGAGAACGATCTTGCCCGCGGTGTCGCCGGCGGCCAGCTTCGCCAGCCCGTCGGCGGCCCGCGCCAGCGGCAGGGTGGTGTCCACGGCCGGTCGCAGCCCGGTGCCGACCAGCAACCGGATCAGCGCCGCCAGCTCGGCCCGGGTCCCCATCGTCGAGCCGACCACGCTGAGCTGGCGGAAGAAGACCCGGGACAGGTCGGCGGGCGGGTTCGAGCCGCTGGTCGCCCCGCAGACGACCAGCGTGCCGCCCGGTTCCAGTGCCTTCAGCGAGTGCGCCCAGGTCGCCTCGCCGACGGTCTCCATGACCGCGTCGACCCGCCCGGGCAGCCGAGCACCCGGCTCGAAGGCCGCCTGCGCCCCCAGCTCCAGCGCCGCCTGGCGCTTGCGCTCGGTCCGGCCGGTGACCCAGACCCGGTAGCCGGTGGCCGCACCGAGCGCGACCAGCGCCGTCGCGACCCCGCCGCTCGCGCCCTGCACCAGGATGCTGCCGCCCGGTCGGACGCCCGACTTCACGAAGAGCATCCGGTACGCGGTCAGCCACGCGGTGCCCAGGCAGGCGGCGTCCACATGCGACAGCTCGGGCGGCTTGGGCAGCAGGTTGCGCGCCGGCACGGCGACCCGAGCGCCGAACGTGCCGGGGTGCAGCTCGGACAGCAGCGTCCGCTTCGGGTCCAGGGTCTCGTCCCCGGTCCAGTCCGGGGAGGCGACGACTCCGTGCACGACGACCTCCCGGCCGTCGGTGTCCACTCCGGACGCGTCGTTGCCGAGGATCATCGGGTAGCGGTCGGGCGCCAGCCCGACTCCCCGCAGCGTCCACAGGTCGTGGTGGTTGATCGACGCGGCCCGTACCGACACCGTGGTCCAGCCGTCCGGCACCTCCGGCTCAGGTCGCTCGCCGACCTCGAGCGCGGCCAGCGGGTCGGACGGGTTCGGCGCGGTGGCGTAGGCGGCGAGCACGCGGTCACCCTAGGACACGCTCCGGCCGCCGATCCGGGCCGCGACGGGGCTCGCCGCCACCTCGCCGCCACCTCGCCGCCGCCGCCGGAGCGGCGTCGTGGCAGCGGCGCCGTAGGGTGGCGGCGTGCTCCGCACGCGCCGGCCGCTGCTCGCGCTGCTGGTGCTCGGTGTGCTGCTGGCCGGCGGTTACCTGCTCTCGGCCGTCCGGGCCGAGCCGGACTCCGGGACCGCCGCTCCGGGCGCCGCGGCGAGCACCACCGCACGGCCGGGCGGGCTGCCGAGCGTGCCGGCCTCGGCGCTGCCGCCCGAGGGACGCCGGACGCTGGCCCTGATCGAGACCGGCGGGCCGTTCCCGTACGAGCGGGACGGTGCCGTCTTCGGCAACGTCGAGCGGCTGCTCCCGGCGCACCCGCGCGGCTGGTATCGCGAGTACACGGTGCCGACGCCGGGTCAGCCGGACCGCGGCGCCCGGCGGATCGTCGCCGGCCGGGACGGGAGCCGCTACTACACCGGCGACCACTACGGGTCGTTCGTGCTCGTGGACCCGGACCGGTGAGCCGCCGCGGCCGCCGGCTGCGGCCCGGCCTGCGGAGGGCGGGATCCGCGGCGGACGAGGAGCTGCGCGCGCGCGGTCTGACGCCGCACCGGCTGCGGGCGGCGGCCAGCAAGCGCGGCCTGCTCGACGGGATCGCCGCCGCGCTGGAGTTCCCCGCCTGGGCCGGTCGCAACTGGGACGCGCTCGCGGACGCGCTCGGTGACCTGTCCTGGCTGCCGCCGGGGCCGCACGCGCTCGTCTGGGTCGGGCCGGACGAGCTCCGCGCGGCCGACCCCGAGGCGTACGCGATCGCGGTCCGGCTGCTCGGCGAGGCGGCCGAGTCCTCGGCGGGCACCGCCCGCCCGCTCACCGTGCTGCTGGTGCCCGGCCAGCCCTGAGCGGCACGCCGACCGGAGAGCGGAACCCCCCGGTGCTGATCGCCCGGATCGCGGACCCGGGCGATCAGTCCGGCCGCGGCGGAACCCAGGAGGGGCGGCGCTTCGCCGCGAACGCGGCCACCCCCTCCCGTCCCTCCGCGCTGGCGAAGCGCTCCGCCGACAGCGCCGCCATCGCGGCGAAGTCCGCCGCCATCGACCCGCCGGGCGGCCGGCGCAGCAGCGCCTTGGTCGCCGCCAGCGCGCCCGGCGCACCCTGCACGAGCAGCTCGACGTACCGGCGCACCTCCGCGTCCAGCAGGTCGTCCGCGACCGCGGAGTTGACCAGCCCGACCGCGGCCGCCCGTTCGGCGTCGAAGACCTCCCCGGTGAGGAACAGCTCGTGCGCGGCCCGGGGCAGCAGCCGGGGCAGCACCGGCACCGAGATCACCGCCGGCACCACCCCGAGCCGCACCTCGGTGAACGCGAAGGTCGCCGACCGTGCGGCGACGGCGAGGTCGCAGGCGGCCACCAGGCCGATCCCGCCGGCCCGGGCCGGGCCGCCGACCCGCGCCAGCACCGGCTTGGGCGACTCCCAGATCGCCGTGAGCAGCTCGGGGAACGCGGAGACCGGCATGTCCTGCGCGGCACCGGCGGCGGCGGTGGCCTTGAGGTCCATCCCGGAGCAGAAGACCCGGCCGGCGTGCGAGACGACGATCACCCGGACGGACCCGTCGGCCAGCGCCGCCCGCAGTCCGGCCGCGAGCTCCCCCATCAGCCGGGGCGAGAGCGCGTTGCGGTTGTCCGGGGAGTCGAGGGTGAGCGTGGCGACCCCGCCCGAGGTGTCCGCGTGCACCAGCTCGGTCACGGCGGCCAGCGTAGGGCGTGCCCGCCGGCGGCGTGGAACACTGGTCGGCCGTGCCCTCCCGACTCCCGGACGGCGAGCCCGCCCCGGCCGACGGGGCGCTGCCGCCGGACCCGCTGCGCGAGCTCGGCCGCCGCCCGTTCGGGATCTACGTGCACGTCCCGTTCTGCGCCACCCGCTGCGGCTACTGCGACTTCACCACGTACACGGCGGAGGAGCTGGGACCCGGCGTCTCCCGGGCCGCGTACGCCGACACCGCCCTGCTCGAGCTGCGGCTGGCCCGGCACGTGCTCGGCGACCGTACGCCGCCCGTCGAGACCGTCTTCTTCGGCGGCGGCACGCCGACGCTGCTGCCGGCCGGGCACCTGGCCGCGGTGCTGCGGGAGATCGACGAGCTGTTCGGACTCGCGCCGGGCGTCGAGGTGACCACGGAGGCGAACCCGGAGTCGGTGGCGCCGGGCTACCTGGCCCGGCTGCGCGAGGCCGGCTTCACCCGGATCTCCTTCGGCATGCAGTCGGCGGCCCCGCACGTGCTGCGGGTGCTGGACCGCACGCACACCCCCGGTCGCGCCGTGCAGGCGGTGGGGGAGGCACGGCTGGCCGGCTTCGGGCACGTCAACCTGGACCTGATCTACGGCGCGCCGGGGGAGACCGACGCCGACTGGCAGGCATCGCTGGACACCGCGGTGGGGGCCGGGCCGGACCACATCTCGGCGTACGCCCTGATCGTCGAGGAGGGCACCGCGCTGGCCCGCCGGGTGACCCGCGGCGAGCTGCCGGAGCCGGACGACGACGTGCTCGCCGACCGGTACGCGCAGGCGGACGAGACGCTGGCCCGGTCCGGCTTCGGCTGGTACGAGGTGTCGAACTGGGCGCGCGGCACCGCGGCCAGGTCCCGGCACAACCGGCTCTACTGGACCGGCGGCGACTGGTGGGGTGTGGGTCCGGGCGCGCACAGCCACGTCGGCGGCGTGCGGTGGTGGAACGTGCGGCACCCGGCGCCGTACGCGGCCCGGCTGCACGCCGGGGCCAGCCCGGCCGCCGGCCGCGAGGTGCTCGACGGGGGCGCCCGCCGGCTGGAGCACACGATGCTCGGCCTGCGACTGCGGGAGGGACTGCCGGTGCGCGACCTGTCCGCCCGCGGGCGGGACGCCGCCGAGCAGGCGGTCGGCTACGGACTGCTGGACCGGCGGGCGCACGGGGACGGACGGGCCGTACTCACCCTGCGTGGGCGCCTGCTCGCGGACGCGGTGGTCCGCGACCTCGCCGACTGACCCGCCGCCCGCGGGCACGGCCGCTACGGCACCCGAAGGGGCGGCGGTCGGTGCCATCGGCGCTCGCACGGCTCGTCGTCGCCAGCTACGGCACCGGCGGCGTCGGCGTGACGGTGGGTGTCGGCGTCGGCGTCGGTGTCGGTCGTTGGTCGTCAGCGTCGGTTTGGTCGTGGTCGCGCTCGGCCGAGGCGTCGGCCGCGGCGGTGGGGTCGACGCTGGAGCGGAGGCTCGGCTCGTCATCGGGATCCGGGTCCCGGGAGCCCCGTTGGACGAATCGGCGGGCCACCCGTGGATGGGCTTCCGGCGGCCGGGCCGGTCGGCCGCACCGGGCCGGGTGCCGGGGTGGGGCGGGTGCCATCGGTGACCTCGGTCGAGGCCTCGCTCGGTGCCGGCAGACCCGGGAGCCGGCCGGGGAGCGGTCCGCCCGGCCGAGTCCCACTGGCGCGCCGACCAGGGCGACGAGGACGCCACCACGCCGGCTGCCGCGCCGACCTCGGCGAACCGGCGGCGCCGGACAGGGCTGTCGGGCCGGCCGAGCACGTCACCGAGCCAGTCCTCGGCGGTGGGCGGAACGTCGCCGAGCTCGGCGTCCGCCCTTGCCTGGACCACGACCAGCCGTCGATCATCCGCTTCCCCCACCTCGAGCCCTGCGCAGCCCTGCCAGGACACGGACCGTGACCGCGTCGACGGCCTCGGCGTCGACGTCGAGAGCTCCCCGATCTCGGCCGCCGACAGGTCAAGGTAGTACCGGGCGACCAGCATCGCCGGTCTTTCGCCGAGAGCTGCTCGAGCGAGGCGCCGAAGGGCATGCGCGCCGGACAGCGGCACGGCCATCCGACCGGGTTCGGCGTCGGCGAGGTAGCGGGCGACGAGCCGCTGCCGGACCTGGACCGGGGCGGTGCCGCTCCCGGCCAGGGACCGCGACGCCCCGAGCGCCCAGCCGAACGTGGCCTGCAGCAGTCCTCGGCCTTGGTCCAGCGCCGGTCAGCAGCCGGGCGGCGCTCAGCAGCGGCTCCTGCTGGGCGCGCAGCAGCGAGACGAAGGCGGGATCGGGGCTCGTGCGCACGGTGCGAAGCTCAGCCCTCGGCGGCGCTGTCCGCCTCGTCCAGGCTGAGCACCCGGACGTGCAGGCTGTTGCGCTGCTGCAGCGCCGCCCGCAGCGCCCGGTGCAGCCCGTCCTCCAGGTAGAGGTCGCCCTCCCACTGCACCGCGTGCGGGAAGAGGTCGCCGTAGAAGGTGGAGTCCTCGTCCAGCAGCCGGTCCAGCTCCAGCTCCCGCTTGGTGGTGATCAGCTCGTCGAGCCGGACCTGGCGGGGCGGCAGCTTTGCCCAGTCGCGGGTGGACAGGCCGTGCTCCGGGTAGGGCCGGCCGTCCCGCACCGCCTTGAAGATCACGTCACTCCCTCGTCCGCCACGGTCAGCCCGGTACGCCTGAACCGACAGAGCGTAACGGGATCCTCGGGTCGCGGGTCACGACCGGGACACGATCGCCGGAGGCGCGCCGCCGCAGCCGGTACGCTGGCACTTGACGGCACCGAGTGCCAACGCCCGGCGGTGGCGCGGGACCGGCGAGGAGGTGGACGTGACCCTCGAGGAGCGCAAGCTCGAGGTGCTGCGCGCCATCGTCGAGGACTACATCTCGACCGAGGAGCCGGTCGGCAGCAAGGCCCTCGCCGAGCGCCACCAGCTCGGCGTCTCGCCGGCGACGATCCGCAACGACATGGCGCTGCTGGAGGAGGAGGGCTACATCGCCCAGCCGCACACCAGCGCCGGGCGGGTGCCGACCGACAAGGGCTACCGGCTCTTCGTCGACCGGCTGGCCTCGATGAAGCCGCTGTCCGGGGCCGAGCGGCGGGCGATCGCGAGCTTCCTGGAGGGCGCGGTCGACCTCGACGACGTCCTGCACCGGACCGTGCGGCTGCTCGCCCAGCTGACCCGGCAGGTGGCGGTGGTTCAGTACCCGTCGCTCGCCCGCTCCACGGTCCGGCACCTGGAGGTCGTCCACCTCGCCCCGACCCGACTGATGCTGGTGCTGATCACCGACACCGGCCGGGTCGAACAGCGGGTCGTCGAGCTGCCCGCGGTGGTGTCCGACGGCCTGGTCGCCCAGCTGCGCGCCACCCTCAACTCGACGCTGCGGGAGCGCCGGCTGGCCGACGCCCCGGAGATCGTGACCTCGCTGCCGGAGGCGGCCGGCCCGCAGCTGCGGCCGGTGCTCACGACGCTGACCAGCGTGCTGCTGGAGACCCTGGTCGAGCGGCCGGAGGAACGGGTGGTGCTCGGCGGCACCGCGAACCTCACCCGCAGCGCGCTGGACTTCCCGGGCACGATCCGTCCGGTGCTGGAGGCGCTGGAGGAGCAGGTCGTGCTGCTCCGGCTGATCGGCGAGGTGCAGAGCCCGAGCCGGGTGCTGGTCCGCATCGGCGAGGAGAACCCGTACGAGGGGCTCCGGTCGACGTCGGTCGTGTCGGTCGGCTACGGCCACGGCGAGCAGGTGCTCGGCGGCCTCGGCGTGCTCGGCCCGACCCGGATGGACTACGCCGGGACCATGTCCTCGGTCGCCGCGGTCGCCCGCTACATCGGGCAGATCCTCGGCACCAGCAACTGACCGGGGACCGTCCGGCGTCAGCGGCCCGGGGCCGCCCGCCGGCGCGTCCGGTCCGGGTCCAGGCCGTCGAGGACGGCCGCGCAGATCGCGCCGAGCTGCTCGACCTGCTCCGGATCCAGCCGGTCGAACAGGTGCTCCCGCACCGCGCCGACGTGACCGGGAGCGGTCCGGACCAGCACGTCCCAGCCGGCGTCGGTGAGCACGGCCACGGTGCCCCGGCCGTCCCGCGAGTCGCGCTCGCGCCGCACCCAGCCGCGATCCTCCAGCCGGGCCACCGCATGCGAGAGCCGGCTCGGGGAGGAGTTGGCGCGGACGGCCAGCTCGCTCATCCGCAGCGACCGGCCCGGTGCCTCGGAGAGCATGGCGAGCACCACGTACGACGCGTGCGTCATCCCGGCGTCGCGCTGCAGCTGCCGGTCCAGCGCGCCGTAGAGCAACTCGGAGGTGGCGAGGAAGGCCCGCCAGGTCCGCTGCTCGGCCTCGTCCAGCCACCGCGTCACCAGGCAACTGTACTTGAGTTCTCAACGAAAAGCGCGGTACACTGTGTTGAGACTTCAACAACCAGGAGACCGCCGTGCCCGTCCAGCGACTCAACCACGCCGTCCTCTACGTCCGCGACGTCGAGCGCAGCGTCGCCTTCTACGCCGAGGTCCTGGGCTTCCGGGTCGTGCTGGGCCTGCCGGGGGCGGCGTTCCTGCAGGCCGAGGCCAGCACCAACGACCACGACCTCGGCCTGTTCGGAGTGGGCGCCGAGGCGGGCGACTCGCCCGCCGGCCGCACCACGGTCGGGCTCTACCACCTGGCCTGGGAGGTCGACACCCTGGACGAGCTCGAGCGGGTGCAGCGGCGGCTGGCCGAGCGGGGCGCCCTGGTCGGAGCCTCCGACCACGCGACCACCAAGGCCCTGTACGCCCGGGACCCGGACGGCATCGAGTTCGAGGTGTCCTGGCTGCTGCCGGCCGACCTGATCACCGAGGAGGTGCGGGCCGGCAGGACGCGCATCGGGCGGCTCGACCTCGCCGCCGAGAAGGCCCGCTACGGCGGGCAGACCCGCGGCGGCCTGGGCGTCTCCGTCCCCGCCGGCACCTGAGTCGGCAGGGCGCCCGCGGGCACCCGTAGACTGGCAGTCTGGACGGGCGAGTGCCAGGAAGCTGGGGTGTGGTGGCGACGGACTACTACGGCGTGCTCGGGGTGCGCCGGGACGCCTCGACCGAGCAGATCAAGCGGGCGTACCGGAAGCTGGCCCGCGACCTGCACCCCGACGTCAACCCGGACCCGGCAGCGCAGGAGCGGTTCAAGGAGGTCACCGCCGCGTACGAGGTCCTGTCCGACCCGCAGAAGCGCGAGATCGTCGACCTCGGCGGCGACCCGTTGGCACCCGGCGGCGGGGTCGGCCCGGCCGGCGGGCCGTTCGGCGGCTTCGGCGGCCTGGGCGACATCATGGACGCGTTCTTCGGCGCGTCCACCGCGCGCGGACCGCGCAGCCGGGTCCGGCAGGGCGCGGACGCGCTGATCCGGCTCGATCTCGAGCTCGCGGAGACCGCCTTCGGCAGCACCCGGGACCTGACCGTCGACACCGCGGTCGTCTGCGGCACCTGCGCCGGCGCCGGCACCGCGCCGGGCACCCACCCGGCCAGCTGCGACACCTGCGGCGGCCGGGGTGAGGTGCAGAGCGTCCAGCGCTCGTTCCTCGGCCAGGTGATGACCAGCCGGCCCTGCCCGACCTGCTCCGGCACCGGCACCGTGATCCCGCAGCCGTGCCCGAGCTGCGCCGGCGACGGCCGGGTGCGCGCCCGCCGGACGGTCTCGGTGAAGATCCCGGCCGGCGTCGAGGACGGCATGCGGATCCGGCTCTCCGGCCAGGGCGAGGTGGGCCCGGGCGGCGGCCCGGCCGGGGACCTCTACGTCGAGGTGCGCGAGCAGCCGCACGACATCTTCACCCGGCAGGGCGACGACCTGCACTGCAACGTGACGCTGCCGATGACCGCGGCCGCGCTGGGCACGTCGCTCACGCTGGCCACCCTCGACGGCGACGAGCAGATCGACATCCCGCCCGGCACCCAGCCGGACCGGGTCATCCCGCTGCGCGCCCGGGGCGTGCCGCACCTGCGCGGGGTCGGCCGGGGCGACCTGCACATCCACGTCGCGGTGCGGACGCCGACCCGGCTGGACGACGAGCAGGAGCGGCTGCTGCGGGAGCTGGCCCGGCTGCGCGGCGAGGACCTGCCCGCATCCACCCGCGGGCACGGCGGCGGCCTGTTCTCCAAGGTGCGGGACGCCTTCAACGGCCGATGAGCGGGCGCAGGAGCGGGCATGAGCACTCCGCCGCTGTTCCTCGTCGACTCGCTTCCCGACGGCGGCGAGGTCCGGCTCGGCGGCGCCGAGGGCCACCACGCCGCGTCCGTACGGCGGCTGCGGCCGGGCGAGCAGGTCCGGTTGGCGGACGGCACCGGCGGACTGGCCGAGTGCACGGTCGCGTCGGTGGAGCCGGGTGGGCTGCTGCTCGCGGTGCGGCGGGTGCGCCGGCTGGACCCGCCGCGGCCGCGCTTCGTGCTGGTCCAGGCGCTGGCGAAGGGTGACCGGGGCGAGCTGGCCGTGCAGCTGGCCACCGAGCTCGGGGTGGACGAGGTGGTGCCGTGGGCGGCGGCGCGCTCGGTCGCCCGGTGGGAGGGCGCGCGCGGGGAGCGGGCGCTGGCCCGGTGGCGATCGACGGTCCGGGAGGCGGCGAAGCAGTCCCGCCGGGCCTGGGTGCCGCCGGTCGCCGGGTCGCACAGCACCCGCGAGGTGGCCGCCCGGCTCGCCGCCTCGGCCGCGGCGCTGGTGCTGGACGAGGGCGCCGGCACGGCGCTGACCGGTGCCGCACTGCCCGCCGACGGCGACCTCGCCCTCGTGGTCGGTCCGGAGGGGGGACTGGACGAGGCCGAGCTGGCCGCCTTCGCCGCCGCCGGGGCGCTCCCGGTCCACCTCGGCGAGGCCGTCCTGCGTACCTCCACCGCCGGCGCCGCGGCGCTCGCCGTGCTGTCCGCCCGCACCGGCCGCTGGTGAGTACGACGCTGCCCGCGGGCCGGGCTCAGCGAGCGGTCGGGGCGGCGACGAACTCCAGCACGCTGCCGTCGACGTCCACCGTCCAGGCCGCGACGGCCGCCGTGGCCCCCTCCGGCGCCGCCGACGGCACCAGCCGGGCCGACCAGCCGCGCACCGGCCCCGAGCCGACGACGGTCCCCGCCTCCCGGGCGAGCGGCTCGTCGCGGCCCGGCTGCCGCAGCTCGACGGTCAGCGCGGGGACTGGCTCGCCCTCGTCCCGGCGCACCGTGCCGCGAACGACGACCCCGCCCGTCCCGGCGACCCGCGGCGGCGCGGACAGCGTCAGGCTCGGGTCCAGGTCGGAGCGGCTCGCGTTGACGACCACGTACGGGGCGTCGTTGCCCACCCGGACCCGGACCAGGTAGACGAGGCTCACCGAGGTCTCGCCGCGCTTGACCTCCATCCGCAGGCCGGCGAGGTGGCGGCCCGCGGACGTCGCGGTCAGCCGCTGGCCCGGCCCGAGGACGGACTCGACGTAGGCGACAGCGGTGTCCTCCGGCCGGCTGAGGTCGCCGTACGTTCCGGCGGCGATGTCGCCGGCCGCCTTCTCGAAGCCCTCGCGCCGGGTCGGGTACGGCCAGACGGTGGCCATGTCGACCACCCCGGCACCCGGGATCGTCGCCTGCGCGGCCGGCGGCGACGTCGGTGCGGTGGCGGGCGCCGAGGATTCGGCGCCGGGCTGCAGCGACGGCCCGTCGCCCAGCGGCCGCACCGAGGGCAGCACGGCGATCCCGACGATCACCGCGGTCGGCACCGGCGAGCGCCAGCGCCGGGACCGACCAGCGCGACCACAGGCCGCGCCGCCGCCGGGTCCGGGCCCGGATCCGGCTCAGCCCGTCGCCGGCCGGCTCGACCCGCCCGGCCTGCTCGGCGAGCGTCCGCCGCAGCAGCGCCTCCAGCTCCCGGTCATCCGTCACGGCGTCGCCTCCAGCGCGGCGCGCAGGGCGGCCATGCCGCGCGAGGCGTGGCTCTTGACCGCTCCGGTGCTGATCCCCATCGCCTCCGCGATCTGCAGCTCGGAGAGGTCGCCGTAGTAGCGCAGCACCAGGCACTGGCGCTGCCGGGCAGGCAGCC
>CAWATS010000004.1:0-160684 GCA_963785005.1 uncultured Actinomycetota bacterium | reverse complement strand
CTGCGCCCAGATCGCCGAGACCCCCACCTTCCCGGTCGCGGACCGGGCCGGCGCGATCGCTTCGGACCGGGCTGCCGCGATCACCGCCGCCTGGGTCAAACGCCAGCTGCGGCCCGGTCCCAGGCTAGACGGCGTCGTCCTCGGACGCCGTCCACGGGCGGGGTCGTGGCCACCAGGCGGGTACGGACCGGCAGTAGCGCTCGTACTGAGCGCCGAACCGGCGGCTCAGCACGGGCTCCTCGTACCAGCGGACGAATGCCGCCATGACCAGCCACACCGCCAGCGCGTACAGCAGCAGGGCCGCCGAGCCGAAGACCAGCGCCTGCCCGAGCACGGTCGCCACGACGGCGACGTACATCGGGTTGCGGACGTAGCGATAGTCGCCGCCGACGACCAGTCGCTCCGTCGGAGCGACCGGCGCCGGCGTGCCGAGCCCTTCGTGAACGAACCGCACGAAGGCGCGGACCAGTACGACGACGCCGGCGATCAGGAGCGTGACGCCCACGACGACACGGGCGGTCGGCTGGCGCCGAATCCGGCGTCGGCAGGGACCATCCGCTGATCAACCACGGCACGACACCGGCCACTACGCAGGGGGCGAGGACGAAGAAGGCCGCGCTGCCGAGGGCGGCCCGCCGGATCCGCATGGCGTCAGGGTCTCAGCGGTCTCGCGCCGCGGCCAACGCACACGTCCGCGCTGCCGAGCTGGATGCAGAGGGCCGAGGTGCCTCTGGCGAACGAGATCCGGCTGACCGATTCGCGGCGACGAGCCGGCGATCGGCCGAAGGCGACCGGACCACGCCGGCCGGCTGGCGGTGGTGGTGTAGTGGTGGCGGCGCGGCTCGTCCAGTGCAGTCGGGCGTGTCGGTGGCTTCGACTTTCCACGTGTTCGGGTTGAGCCGGTGGTGGTGGCGGGCAGAGCGCGACCAGGTTGGCGGCGGACGGTGGGGCCGGTCGGCCAGGGGGTGAGGTGGTCGAGGTCGGCGCGGCGGGCGGGGTGGCGGCAGCCGGGGAAGCGGCAGGTGCGGTCGCGGGCGCGGACCAGGTCGGCGAGCGCCGCGGAGGGGGTGTACGCGGCGCGGCCGATGCCGGTGACGGTGCCGCTGTGCCGGGTCGACGCCGTCACCCGCCGCCAGGTGCCGGCGGCGGTGAGGCGGCGGGCCATCGAGGCGGGGATCGGGCCGTGTCCGGTCAGCTCGCCGGGCTGGTCGCTCAACCCGAGGGCGGTGGCGGCGGGGACGGTGACGTGCACGTCGGCGCGCAGCCGCGGGACCGGGCCGGGCGAGGCCGCCGTGGACGGCTCCGCAGGATCCACACCGCGCGCCGCCCGGGCCGGTCGACCGGGCCGGGCGGGTCGAGGTCGCTGCGGTGGACGAGGCGGCCGAGTCGGCGGGGGGGAGGGCCGCGGCGCCGGTGGTGCCGGCGAGGACGGTCATGACGAGGGCGTCGGCGCGGCGGGCGTCCATGCCGCGTATGTCGGTGGCGGGCGCGCGGCGGGCGATCCGGTCGAGGCGGGTGTAGACGGCGGCGGCGGCGTCGGCGGGCAGGAGCCTGTCTGATGGTCTGTGTACAAGATCGAAGGGAGTACACAGGTGGCCGTGACGGAAGATCAGTCGGTGGCGGTGGAGCTGGCGGATCCGTCGGCCCGGCAGGTGATGAGGGAGCTGGTGGCGGCGGGACTGCTCGATGAGGTGATGGCGCGGGCCTCGACTGGGGAGTTGACGCTGACCGGTGAGGGCGGGTTCCTGCCGGAGATGGTCAAGGCGGTGCTGGAGCGGGGGCTGGCGGCCGAGCTGACCGAGCATCTGGGCTATGAGAAGGGCGACCCGGCCGGGCGGGGTTCGCCGAACTCGCGCAACGGCACGCACCCCGAAGACGGTGGCGACCGAGGTCGGTCCGGTGCCGCTGGACGTGCCGCGGGACCGGGCGGGTCGTTCGAGCCGCGGCTGGTGCCGAAGGGCGCGCGCCGCGCTCGGCGGCCTGGACGACATGATCATCTCGCTGTATGCCGGCGGGATGACGGTCCGCGACATCCAGCACCACCTGGCCCGCACGATCGGCACCGAGCTGTCCCACGAGACGATCTCCAAGATCACCGACGCGGTGCTCGAGGAGGTCAAGGCCTGGCAGTCCCGGCCGCTGGAGGAGATCTACCCGATCATCTACCTGGACGCGCTGGTGGTGAAGGTCCGCGACGGCCACCAGGTCCGCAACCGGGCCGCGCACATCGCCGTCGGCGTCGACCTGGACGGGGTCAAGCACGTGCTCGGGATCTGGGTGCAGGCCAGCGAGGGCGCGAAGTTCTGGGCCGGGGTCTGCGCCGAGCTGCGCAACCGCGGCGTCCGCGACGTGCTGATCGTGTGCTGCGACGGGCTGACCGGGTTCCCCGAGGCGATCGAGGCGACCTGGCCGCAGACCACCGTGCAGACCTGCGTGGTGCACCTGATCCGGGCCGTCGATGCGGTTCGTGTCCTACGGCGACCGCAAGGCCGTCGCCGCCGCGCTGCGCCCGATCTACACCGCGCCGACGGTCGAGGCCGCCGAGACCGAACTGGTCGCGTTCGCCGACTCCGAGCTGGGCCGGCGCTACCCGGCCGCGGTCGCGACCTGGCAGAACGCCTGGGAGCGGTTCATCCCGTTCCTGGCGTTCCCACCCGAGCTCCGCAAGATCATCTACACCACCAACGCGATCGAGTCGCTGAACTACCAGCTCCGCAAGATCATCAAGAACCGGGGCCACTTCCCCAACGACGACGCCGTCGATCAAGCTGCTCTGGCTGGCCATCCGCGACATCGAGGACAAACGCGCCCGCGACCGCGCCAAGGAAGCCGGCCTACCCGGCGAACCACCGCAAAGCCCCCGGCCAGCCTCGTCGAAGGCGCGCGTCATCCAAGGCTGGAAAGCAGCCCTCGGCGCCCTCGCCCTGGCCTACCCCGACCGCTCGCCCCTACCTCAACTGACCGACCCATAGATCGACTTACACAGACAACTTGACAGGTCCCAGGGTCTGTCAGGTTCTTTGTGTGGGTGGCTCCGGCTAGTCGATGTTGAGGCGGTCGCCGTAGGTGATCGCCAGGGTGTTCAGGATGGCCTTCCAGCCGTTGATCTTCCCGGTGGGGTTTGCTGCGGTTCGGCCGCCACTCCCGGACAGTCAGGTGGAGGATCTTCAGTGCGGCCTGCTCGGCGGGAAGTGCCCGCGCCGGCGGACCGCCTGCCGGAACCTCGCGTTCAAGGCCAGTTACACCGTTTCTCGGACACACCCCGCCGCCATGGACTCAGCCGAGCGCACTTGAGCGGTAGCCGGAAGTGTGCGCGATGGAGGAACCTGGGTTAAGCGTAGGAGCATCGGGGGTTGCCATGTGGAAATGATGGGCGGGCCGGCTCGGCGCCATGGTCTGCTGGCTGGCCGGCCTGCTCGGCGGGTATGTTGCGATGCCAGTTCCCGCATTGGGTGCGCAGACGGTCGTGCTGACGCCGAATGAGGGCCGCCCCGGAGATGCCGTCGCGATCGGTGGCACTTTCTACACCGAGTGCCTACCGCCCGGACGCGAGGCCCTCACGATGGGAATTGTGTGGGCCGGTCCCGGTACGGCTGATCAAGTAGGCCTGCCTTTCGGCGCGACGCTCAAGGTCCCGGACCTGCCCCCCTGGGACTACAGGGTCGACGTCGCCTGCTTCGACGAGGACGCCGACCGTCCCAGGATCACGTCCGCCACTGCCGGATTTACGGTGCTTCCAGCATCGGCATTGCCAGCTACCGTCGCGCTGACGCCAACGGCCGCGAAACCTGGCGCCACCGTCACCGCGACCGGACGCAACTACACAGAGAAGTGCTTCCCGGCCGGTGCGAGCGTCCGTGTTGGCGGCAGGGAGGTCGAGCTCACGAGCGGCCCGGACCGGGGCGGCCCCGGGGAGCTGACTTCGACGTTCACTGTGCCGGACCTGCCGCCGGGCCCGGTCACGGTGGAGCTGGCCTGCGTGGACGGGGTGAGCGCGACAGCGCAACGACGTGTCCGCCCCGGCCCCGGCCCCGACCCCGGCCCCGCCCGGGCCCCGGCCCCGGCCCCGGCCCCGGCCCCGGCCCCGGCCCCGGCCCCTGGCCCCGGCCCCGGCCCCGGCCCCGGCCCCGGCCCCGGCCCCGGCCCCGGCCCCGGCCCCGGCCCCGGCCCCGGCCCCGGCCCCGGCCCCGGCCCAGACAGTACTTCAGGCGGGCTCACGCGGACCGAATTCGTGGCGTCGGTGCCGCTGCTTGCCTGAGGTCCGTGGTCGGCCGGCGGCCTTGCTGGTGAGCCTGACCCTGTTCACCTTCCTCTTCTGGGCGATGGGCTTCCCGTCGGAGCCGTTCAACAAGACCTTGGAGGAGAACCGCGACCGCATCCGCGTCTGGTTCGCCGCGCGCGGGGACCCGCGTCGGCTCGTACCCGACGGGTGGGGCGGGTTCGTGATCTACACCGTCGTGGCCGCCGCGCTACTGACCCTCGTCGAGCCGGAGACCGGACTGACCGTGAGTCGTGGTGGCGGCGTCCCCGTTGGCGCTGGGTTTCCTCGTCGCCGGGCCGGACGACGCTCGCCTACTGCGTGCCCGCGGAGCTGTACGCCCGTGGCAAGGCCCGCGACACCGCGTCGCTGCGGTTCCTGCCGGGGGCGCTGGTGTTCGCGGGGGCGTGCGTAGCGCTGACCCGGTGGGCCGACCTACAGCCCGGCTACGTGTACGGGCTGTTCGCGTTCTACGCCGCGATGCCCTCCCCGCTGCGGAACCGGGTGGCCGGGCGCGGCGTGCTACTCGGGTCGGCCCTGCCCGCTGGGGGTGAGCCTCGCGGCCTGGCTCGCGTGGCCGCCGGTCGCGGCCGCCGACCGCACCCGCCCCGAGATACGGCGTGCTGGTCCACGCCGCGCTGGCGGCGGTATTCGTCCTCGGCACCCAGACCCTCGTGTTCGGGCTCGTCCCGCTGACCTTCCTCGACGGTCTCAAGCTCAAACGGTGGAGCGCGCCCGCGTGGGCCCTGGTCTGGGGCGGCAGCCTCGCGCTGCGGGTGCACGTGCTGCTCGCGAAGTTCGTCGAGGAGATCACGACCCCGCCACGGCGGTACGGGCAGCGGTGGCGTTCCTGGCGTTCGCGCTCTGTCCGCGGTCTGCTGGCTGGCGTTCCGACTGGGCGACGGATCGAGAGCACCGCGCTACACGGGGCCGTCCGAACGACCCACCGGCCCGATCCAAGAGCCTACCGACCCAACCGATCGCCCGTCCCGGACCGGCCTCGTGATCTGGACCGCCGTGCTCGTGTTGCTCGTTGCGGTCCCAGCGACGATCGCGATCACCGGCGACCGCTGGGGCGGGCGCAGTTCGCGTCCGAGCGGTGGGAACGGCCCGACGCCAGAGTACCCGAGCGGTGGAACGGCCCAAAGCTGACGAAAAGTACCCGGCCGTCGTGGTCGATGGGTTGAACGTACGCGACGAACCGACGGCCAAGACAGCACGGATCGACTCCCTGGACGATGGAACGCCGGTCCTTCTCCGGTGCACGGCCAAGTCCGGGAAGTATCCTTGGTATGAGCTCGTGGATCCGCATCCCGGTAGGTACGTCTCGGGCATGGGACTGGCGTTCCCCGATAAGCGGCGCCCGCCACCCTGCTGAGTCAGACTCGCCGGTGAAACTCTCTCACCGCCGTGACCGACAGCGACAACGAGAACGAGCAGGGCTCCGCCGTCCATCTGGCGCCGTCGATCTCGCACAAGAATGGCACTGCTGTCCTGTCTCAATCAGTCTGGTCTGCGTCTCCCTTGAGTTGGCCTAACCCGCCCGGCTGTCTTACTCAAGTTGGTCTTGATTTTCGTGAAGGTCTCCGATGGTGGTCACGTAGAAGTTCACGCGGAACATGAATCCGTCACGATCCCTCACACCGACGCGGCAGGTCAGCATAACTCGCACCCCACCAGGCCCAGGCTGTACACCATGGAAGTGGACTCGACAGTCATCGACGGCCCAGCCGGCGTTGGTGGCCACGTTTACATTCATGATGCTCGTCATTGACACCACGGGCACGGTGCGAGGGTAGCGCGGGAGGTCAGTGATCCATCGTGGGCCCACTAGGAACTGCAAGTCTTTATGATTCCATGTCCCTTCCGCGTTTCCCTGGAGGTCCGTGCCCTCTACTTCGGCATAGCCCGAGACGACCACCAAATCTTTGCCATCACCTGTTTTGGTCTCCAGCTTATGCGGCGTGTGAATACGCTTCGGAGAGATGATTTCGACGTCGGCCATCCTGCGCCTCCTCATTCTCGACCGTGCCGCCCAATGATGACACTTGCTTCAGGATCAGGCAATGGCACAGTCTGCACGAGCGACGACGTCCTGCAACGGCGGCGCCGCCGGGGCTCGCGGCAGTGCCTCCAGTGGACGCGACCGTACCGCGACCATGAGAGCATCTTGCCCGAGGCGGGGATAGCGGAAGCGCCGGACACCCCGTCGAGGCCAAGCGAACGTTCCGAGGCACCGTCCAGTGACAGCAGGCTCTCAGACGCTGCCCGGTCGCGCATGGAAACCGTATAAGGGCGGTCCCAGGACGCCAAGCCGGGCGTGAGGACCTGGGAACGAAATTGGGAACGAGACGCCGCGGGACGGCCAAGAAGGGCGGGACGGCGGGGACGAGCCGCGCCCCGACCGAGCCCGTTAGCTGGGACGACGGGACGGGGGAGACGTCCGGGGACGCGACTCGCCGTCCTCATACCCAGCGACGCCTATGCCCCTGGATCGAGGGCGCCGGGGCCTACAGCTCTAGGCGAACGAAGCGGCCTGGCGCGGTGGCGGAGTCCCGGAGTCCAAGCAGGCAGGACTCGAGCGTCCAGAGTGGACAGTAGTGCCGCGAACGGTGCCGCGAGATGCCGTCGACCGGTGGGGACGAGGAGGCTGTGGAGGCTCAGCGCGAGGCTGTAGTCGCAGGTAGAGGCCCTGTGCGACGTCGGACGGGCGACTTTTAATCCGCGGGTTCCGGGTTCGATCCCCGGGCGCCCCACCCAGGTCAGCGGCTTGCAGGCTCCTCCGCCCTGTCGGATCGTGGAGCCATCCGTGGTGCGAGCTGTCGGGCGGAGCCCAGCTGAGGGCCCGGCTGACCGGCGGTGCCGCCACCACCCGCGACACTGAGGGCATGGTGGACGGTCCCGAGGAAGTCGTCGCGTTCCGGCTCTGGCCGCCGGTCGCGGTCGGCGCGCCCTTGCTCGTCGGCTGGCTGGCCACGCTGTTCTGGGGTGACCCGGCTCGATCTCGGCGGGTGGCGGGTTCCGCTCGGCTGGGCGCTGGTGCTGCTGTTCGTCGGGTGGAACGGCTGGTCGCTGTGGCTGTTCGGCCGGCACGAGACCGGGCTGCTGCCGGGGCAGGCGACGAACGCGATGATCGAGGAGGGGCCGTACCGGCTCTCCCGCAACCCGTTGTACGTCGGCCTGCTCGCGCTCTACCTCGGGCTGGCGTTGCTGGCACCCACGTTCTGGGGGCTCGCGCTGTTCCCGGCCGCGGTGCTGCTCGTCCTCTGGGGCGCGATCCGCCCGGAGGAGCGGTTCCTGCACGAGCGGTTCGGTGCGCCGTACGACGACTACACGCGGCGGGTGCGTCGGTGGCTGTGACTGGACCGGCGGTATCGCCGGTCGGTGCGCGCGTCGGCCGACGAGTACAGGGCAAAGCGCATCGGGCTCCCACAAGAGGTGGAGGTCGTCCAGCGCGTTGACCACGCCGATGCATGTGGGTCGTGGTGGCGGTGCCGGGTAGGACACGCGGCGGCGCCGGATAGAGTCGGGCCCGAACCCTTTCCGTCGTGGGTACGTGCCCGCCACCGGACGGCGAGCGACCGGCGCGCCGCGGTCGCAGCGCTGAGGAGGTTCCGTGACAACGCCGGCTCTGCTCGCGGTGCACGACCAGCCTGCCGCCCTGGACGTGATCTGCCGGGAGCTCACCGGTCGGTACGCCACCGACTACGAGATCATCTGCGAACAGTCTCCCGTCTCGGCGCTGCAGCGGTTGGATGCGCTGCGGCGAGCGACGCCGGAGGCGCCGGTGCTGGCGTTGTTCGCGGCCAGCGGCATGACCGAGATGACCGGCGTCGAGTTCCTGCAGCGGGCACACGAGCTGCATCCGCACGCCCGGCGAGTGCTGCTCATCCCGCGGAGCAACCGGTCGGCGTCCAAGCCCATCCTGAGGCTGATCTCTCAGGAGCGGATCGACCGGTGCGCCACCACTCCCAGCCGGTCGCCCGACGAGAACTTCCACCACCTGATCACCGAACTACTTCGCGACTGGCAACAGCAGCAGCCCGACCGCCCGACCGTGGTGACCTTGGTCGACCAGCGCTGGGCGCCGCGGTCAGCCGAGATCCGGGACCTGCTCCAGCGCGGCGGTCTCCCGTTCACCTTCTATGCCGCAGACTCCGCCGAAGGCCGGGCACTACTGCACCAGGTCCGGCGTCCCGCTGGTCCGTTCCCGGTCGTGGTCCGCTTCGACGGGCAGGTACTGACTGATCCCAGCAACGAGGAGCTGGCGCTCGCTCTCGGCGTGCGGCACGCCACCACGGAGGGTGTCTTCGACGTTGTCGTGATCGGTGCCGGACCAGCTGGACTGTCGGCCGCCGTCTACGCCGCCTCGGAAGGACTACGCACGATCGTCATCGACCGGGAGTCGATCGGCGGGCAGGCCAGCAGCAGTTCACTGATCCGGAACTATCTGGGCTTTCCCGTCGGCATCGGCGGGGCCGACCTGTGCAACCGAGCCCTCGACCAGGCCTGGTCCTTCGGCGCCGAAACCTCGGTCATGCGGGCCGCGACCGACCTGCGGGCGGACGGAGACCGTCGGACCGTCGTGCTTGCCGACGGCGCGGAGGTCACCGCACGTGCGGTTGTCCTGGCCACCGGAGCCAGCTACCAGCGCCTGGGCATCCCCCGCGTCGAGGAGCTGGTCGGCGCAGGCGTGTTCTACGGCGGCGGCATCACCGAGGCCCCGGCGATGACCGGCCAGCAGGTGTATGTGGTGGGCGCCGGCAACTCCGCCGGGCAGGCGGCCATTCATCTGGCGAGGTACGCCGACCGGGTCGCCGTGGTCGTCCGCGGCGGCGGACTCGCCGCCAGCATGTCGGACTACCTGGTGAAGACGATCGAAGCCACCGAGAACATCGAGGTCCACCGGCACACCACGGTCACCGGCGCCCACGGCGCCGAATGCCTGGAGGAACTGGTCCTGCACGACGCGGCATCGGGGCGGACCCGCACCGTCCCGGCCGCCGCCTTGTTCGTCCTCATCGGCGCACAGCCGCGCACCGACTGGCTCCCCGCGGAGTTTCACCGCGATGACAAGGGGTTCATCCTCACCGGCCAGGACCTACCACCGAGCCGGCCCGCCGAGCCTGGGTGGAAAGCGACACCGCTCCCGCTCGAGACCAGCATGCCGGGCGTGTTCGCCGCCGGCGACGTGCGACACGGCTCGGTCAAGCGAGTCGCCTCCGCCGTGGGCGAAGGCAGCGTCAGCATCCGGTCGGTACACCAGTACCTCACCCCGCTTGCATGATTTCGAAGTTCTCGGCAGAGCGCGGGCCAGCTGTCCCGCCGCGCCCAGCGACACGGTGAGATGGCTGACCCAGAAAGATCAACTGCTTGGCATTGTTTGGCCGGACGCTACGGATGGGCCTTCTCGGTGTGATCAGTCAAGGCAGAATCTCGACGTACCCGTCGGTTCCGTGCACGCGGATCCGCTGCCCATCGGGGATCAGCCGGGTGGCATCTACCACACCGACGACGGCCGGCAAGCCGTACTCCCGTGCGATCACTGCGCCGTGGGTCATCAGGCCTCCGACCTCCGTGACCAGGCCCGTGATCGCCACGAACAGCGGCGTCCAGCTGGGGTCCGTGTAGGCCGTGACCAGGATGTCGCCCGGTTCGAGATCGGCCTGCGCCATGTCCAGGATGACGCGGGCCCGCCCTTCGACGATCCCGGCGGAGACCGGTAGGCCGACCAGGGCACCGGTCGGCACGTCGTCGCGTCGGTACGCCCCGGTGATGACCTCGCCGTCCGAGGTGAGCACCCGGGGCGGCGTGAGCGCTTGATACGACCTGAACGCGTCCTTGCGCCGGCGGATGAGCTGGTCATCCACGTGGTTCGTGCGCACGACGTCGTGGAGCTCCTGGAACGTGAGGTAGAAGATGTCTTCCTTCTCACGAAGCACGTGGGCCTGCACGAGGCGCTCGGCCTCTTCCAGCAGGGCCTGCTTGTACACGAAGTAGCGGCTGACCATGCCGTACTTCGGATACTCCCGGTACCCGATGAAGGTCCGCACCCGGTCGATCATCCGCTTGGTCTCGTCGGCCTTCCGCTCCCCGTCCGGCAGGGCCCGCAAGCGCTCCAGCACGTCCTGTTCCTTCGCCCATGCCTCCTGCCGCCCTTGCTCGAAGCGCCGCGCGCCGGCGCCCGGCTCGAAGTTCTTGATGTTGCCGAGGATCACGGGCACGAGCGTGGAGGGGCGCTCGCTCCAACGCGGCCGCGTGATGTCGATCTCGCCGACGCAGCGCATGCCGTACTTGTCGAGCCACGCCTCGATGGCGTCTCGCGCTTCCCGCCCGCCCGAGAGCTTGGCCAGCTCGTCCAGGAAACCCTCGTCCTCGACGTGGTGCAGAAACGCCACCACGTCCGGATGCGGGCGGATCACGTCCGCGACGTCCAGGAGCGCCAGCCCCATCTCCGACGTGACGTTGTGGGGAACGGACTGCGTGAGCGTGTCAGCCGCGTTCTTCTCGCCCAGCCACGCCTGCAGCTGATCGTTGAGCCACCACGCGGCCTCCATCGCCGACATGAACACCTGATGGCTCTGCGGATCGAACAGGATCCGCCTCAGCTCCTGGATGTCCGCCTGGATGAAGTCGAGCAGCGCCTCTCCGGACTTCGTCCGGATGTCGCGTTCCGAGGCGGCGATGGATGCCTGGCTGCGCCCGATCAGCTCGGTGACGATGGCCGGATCGGTCTCGATCGGAGCTGGCGCGCCGCCGAACAGTGGCCCGGGGGGACCCTCGTCAGGGAGCGGCCGGATGAAGCCGTCGCGCTCGAGGATGGTCTGCAGCGCGTCCCCGATCAGCGGATCGGATCTCCCCAGCGGCCTCCAGGAGGCCGGCGCGGCTCGCCGGCGAGGCCAGCCTCTGGGTGACGTCGACGAACAGGCGGCCGCCGGCCTCGGCCATGGGCGCGGGGGTCGTCATCTGCCAGAAGGACAGCCCGAGGGGCTTCATGGGGTCGGTCATCATCTGCTGATGACCGACGGAGACGTAGACGTGGTTCTCCCGGTCGCCGGACTCGGGGATGGGGAACAGCGTGGTGATCGGCCGGCTCTGGACGATCTGGAAGCCGTCGTCGACCAGGCACCATTCGATGTCCTGGGGGCGGCCGAAGTGCGCTTCGATCCGCCGGCCGAGCTGCGCGAGCCGCACGACCTGCGCATCCGTCAGCGCCGGCTGGTCCTGCAGCTCCGGGTCGATCGCCTGTTCCTGCGTCCCGCCCGCCGGCGAGGCGTGGATGGCGAGCTGCTTGGTGCCGACCGCCTTGGCGACGACCTCGCCGTCGCGCACCTTGTAGACGTCCGCGTTCACCAGGCCGGAGACCAGGGCCTCACCGAGGCCGAAGCTGGCCTCCACGGAGGCGACCCTCCGGTTGGACGTGACGGGGTCGGCCGTGAACAGGATGCCGGCCGCCTGCGGGAAGACCATCTGCTGCACGACCACGGCCATGTGGACCGTACGGTGGTCGATGCCGCTGCGCTGGCGGTAGGTCACGGCCCGCTCGGTGAAGAGCGAGGCCCAGCACCGGCTGACGTGCTGGAGGATCGCGGCCGGGCCCACGACGTTCAGGTACGTGTCCTGCTGGCCGGCGAAGGAGGCCGTCGGCAGGTCCTCTGCCGTCGCGCTGGATCGGACGGCGTAGGCAGCTTGCTCGCCGAGCTGGGCGAGAGCGCGGGTGATCGCCGCCGCGAGATCGCCAGGGATGGCGATCTCTTCGAGGGTCCGGCGGATCTCCGCGCTGAGCGTGCGGATCGCCTCCCGGTCGTCCGGGTCCAGGCGCGACAGCTGATCGAGCCGATCGTCGATCGACGGCGCTTCCGCCATGATCCGTCGGAAGGCGTCCGTCGTCACGCAAAAGCCGGCCGGCACGCGGATGCCGTCGATCCGCGACAGCCCGCCCAGGTGCGCGCCCTTGCCGCCGACGACCGCGACCTGCGTCTCGTCGACCTCGTGAAGACCCAACACGGACTGCTCGATCATCGCGATACCTCCGAGGCAGCCGTGCTCCGTTGCCCTGCACTGGCCGGTCGAATCACCGGCGTCTCGCGCAGTGTCGAACTCGACCGGGCCCTAGCCCAACCTTCTCCGCGAAGGGGTCAATGGAGGGTGGGTCGGTAGATGAGCTCCTGGATGTGACCGTCGAGCGTCCGGTGCTCGACCAGCTCCAGGTCGAAGTCGGCCGCACCCTGGAAGATCGGGTCCAGCCCGGTCTGACCGGTGATGACAGGGAAGAGCGTCACCTGTACGCGGTCGACCAGGCCGGCGGCCATCAGCGCCCGGTTCAACGACAGGCTGCCGTGCGAGCGCAACGGCACCTCGGACTCCTCCTTGAGCCGGGCGACGACGTCGACGGCGTCTCCGCTCACGACGGTCGCGTTCGGCCAGTTCAGGGGTCCTTCCAGCGTCGTCGACACCACCGTTGTCGGCAGGCTCCGCATCCGAGTGACCCATGGGTCCCGCACTTCGGACTCCTCGGTGCTCGAGGCCAGCATCCGCGCGAATGCCCGATACGTGTTGGCCCCGAAGACCATCCGCTGCTCCGCGCCGTACAAGGCAAGGCGGTGGTCGAGCAACTCGGGGCCCTGCTTACCCCAGTAGCCGGTCCAGTTGGCGCTGGCGGCGCCGTAGCCGTCGAGGCTGGAAAAGACGTCGAAGGTGTACGTAGCGGTCATGTCGTTCTCCTCGGGTGCGGTTGATCGGTGTGGGTACGGGCTGGGGAAGGACAGTGGCACGGTGCGACCCGCTCATGCCCCCTCCACGAACGAGCGGGTACGGATCCGACAGGTCGCGAGAGCGTCGACGGGCGATCGGCCGCTGAGGAACCCGATCGCAACGCCTGCTGTGGCAGGTTGTCGTATCGGCGGGATGCCGTTCGTGGTGGGGGTAGAAGGCGGTCATCGGGACCGCCCGGAACTGAGGAGAAGTGGCATGACGCACTACCTGTTGACCGTGCACGGCCCCGCCGAGACGGACGAGTTCGGCAACTACGGCTCCAAGGAGGAGATGGAGGAGGCGTTCGCCGCGACCGGCGCCTTCAACGACAAGCTTCACGCCGATGGCTACTGGGTCTTCGCCGGTGGGCTTCAGTCGGCATCGACCGCGACCGTCGTCGACGGCCAGGGTGAGACGCCGGTGATGACCGACGGCCCCTACCTCGAGACCAAGGAGGTCATCGGGGGTTTCTGGGTCATCGACGCGCCCGACCTCGACGTGGCGCTCAAGCTCGCGGCCGAGGGGTCCAAGGCGTGCCGGGGCAAGGTCGAGGTCCGTCCGTTCGACGGCCTCGCCTGAGCCGGCCCGAACGACGACTGATCGATGCAGGGCGGAACGGCGGCCGTCGAGCGGGTCTTCCGCGAGGAGTACGGCCGCCTGATCGCCTCGCTCGTCCGCCGCTTCGGTGACATCGACATCGCAGAGGAGGCGGCGGGTGAGGCGCTCGTGGCCGCGTTGGAGAAGTGGCCGGAGTCCGGCGTACCTCCCAACCCCGGCGGCTGGCTCACCACCACCGCGGGCAACCGCGCGATCGACCGGATCCGCCGCGAGAAGCAGCGCGACGCGAAGCACCAGGCGGCCTTCATGTACCACGACGACACGCCCCACGAGCCCACCGGACCGGTCGAGGACGACCGATTGCGGCTGCTGTTCACCTGCTGCCACCCGGCGCTCGCACCGGAGGCGCGGATCGCGCTGACGCTCCGCCTCCTCGGTGGGCTGACCGTGGCTGAGATCGCGCAGGCGTTCCTCGTGCCCGAGACCACGATGGCGCAGCGGATCACCCGGGCGAAGAAGAAGATCGCGGCGGCGAAGGTGCCCTATCGGGTGCCCGAGGCCGCCGACCTCCCCGAGCGGCTCGGCGGCGTGCTGGCGGTGCTGTTCCTCGTCTTCAACGAGGGCTACCTCGCCACCGGCGACGGCGACCCGGTGCGCGCCGAGCTCACGGGCGAGGCCATCCGGCTGACCCGGGTCCTCCGCCAGCTGCTCCCCGAGGAGCCGGAGGTGGCCGGTCTGCTCGGGCTGCTGCTGCTCACCGAGGCCCGGCGTGAGGCCCGCGTGCGGAATGGGCAGCTGGTCCCGCTCGGCGAGCAGGATCGCGCCGGCTGGGACCGCGGGCTGATCGCCGAGGGGCACGACCTGGTCCGCGAGTGCCTCGCGATCAACCGACCCGGCCGCTATCAGATACTCGCCGCGATCAACGCCGTCCACACCGACGCCCCCACCGCGTCGGACACGGACTGGTCGCAGGTGGTCGCACTGTACGACCAGCTGACCCGGCTCGACCCGTCGCCGATCGTCGCACTCAACCGCGCGGTCGCGGTCGCGGAGCTGGACGGCCCGAAGGTCGCCCTCACTCTGGTCGACCGGCTGCCGCTCACGGGCTACCACGCATGGCACGTCGCCCGCGCCGACCTGCTCCGCAGGCTCGGCCGGACCGCCGAGGCGAAGGAGTCGTACGACGCCGCCATCGCCGCCACCCAGAACTCCGCCGAGCGCGCCTACCTGAGCAGGAAGCGCGGCGAGCTGGTCTGAGCGGTCTCACCACTCGGGCATGAGCGTGCGGCCGAGGTCTCGTGAGAATTTCCTCTGGCAGAGTGTCGGATCCGGAGCGAGGCGTTCGTAGAAGACGTGCGAGGCGGTCGCAGGTGGCCGCCGGGACAAGGGAGTCATGGGATGACGCAGTACCTGATCTCGTTCGACGATGGCGCGATGTCCTTCCCCGAGGAGGATCTGCCCGACGTGGCCAAGGCCGCGAACGAGGTGGTCCGGGCGGCCCGGGACGCCGGCGTGTGGGTCTTCGGCGGCGGACTGGAAAGCCAGCGGGCGAGCGTCGTGGCCACCGACGGGACGGTCACCGACGGCCCGTACCCGGAGACCAAGGAGGTCCTCGGCGGGTTCGCGGTCGTCGACGTGCCCGCACGCGAGGAGGCGCTCGAGTGGGCCGCCAAGATCGCCGTCGCCTGCCGCTGTGCGCAAGAGGTACGGGAGCTCCTGCCCGACCCGACCGTCTGATCGAAGGAGACCCGCCACGGCCAGAGCAAGGACTTGCCTTTCGGTACGTCTCCAAGGGGCACCCACCGAGCCGGCCATGTCCTCCGGATCATCGTTCAGTCAGCACGCGATCAAGGGTTGACGGCACTCTCCCGAAGATGACGACGCCGCTGATGGACAACACCGTGCCGATCGCCACCGGCACGACCCACGCCGCAGCATCCTGACCGACAGCGACGGCCAGTTGGCCGCATCCGGCCGCGACCAGACCAGCGTACGACCACGTCATGCAGTACGCGTGGGTAGCGATGCCCGCCGGCGATCTCTTGCCGAGGAGCAGGGGTGAAAGCCCGACAGCGATCGTGACCAGGCTGACGACCGCCAGCGCATGGAAGACACCGAACGCGTTCTCGCGATGCAGCGACAGCGCCGCCACATCAACGAGAACAAGCGCAAGCACGTAGACGGTTCCGATCACTCGGTGGGTGTGCGTGCCTTTCGGCAGCGGGAGAACGGCAGCACCCGCGACCAGCGCTGTGAACGCGGCTAGAACGTGTCCGGTAGCCAATGCCTGTTCCCAGTCCAGGGCAGTCATTGGATCAGCACCGGGACGCTTTCCCGCCGCTCCAGGGACACTGCGTGAGTCATTCGGGTGCGAACGTGGTGGCGAACGCGTCGAGTTGGCCGCTGTCCGCCCGACGGATCGCTGACCTGACGACCGGGCCGAGCAGCCGCACGGGACCGGTCATCCGGCACTCGGCCACCAGGCTCACGCTGGTGCTGTCCCCGTGCCCGGTACACGCGTAGACATAGTCTGCGGTCACCCCGCCCTGGATCGACCTCAGCGTGATGCTGCGTCCCGGATCCAGGGCGACGATCTGCCCGGTGCGCTCCTTGCCCCGAGTGGTGAAGACCAGTGTCGTGCCGGTGGCGGTGGGGCCGTGCGCGCGCAGCGCGTCCACGCCCGACATCCACCGGGCCGCAGTGTCCCAGTCGGTCAGCCGCGCCCAGACCGCGTCGACCGGACGGTCGATGGTGGTCTCAGCGGTGAACACCTCGGTCATCTCGCGCTCCCGGGTCGTCGTCGGAGACCCATGCTGCGTCCCTCGCGGACCCGGTGGATTGGACGAACTTCACCTCGCCTCGGGCACGAAGCCGGCCGAGGTGGCTGCCTCGGTGCGGTCGTACGTCGAGCGCTGGGCGGCGAGGTACTGCGACGGCGTCACTCCGGTGTGGCGCTTGAAGTCCCGGATCAGGTGCGCCTGGTCGGACCACCCCAGCTCCGCTGCCTTGTCCGCCCATCCCACCGACCCGTGGACGTCGATGTCCTCGAGCAGCCGGCGCATCCGCAGGATCCGGGCCAGCGTGCGCGGGCTGAGCCCGACCTGCTCCGTGAACTGCCGGTCCAGGTGACCGTGGCTCACCCCAAGCCCGGTCGCGATGTCGGTGACCGGCCGGGTGGGGTCCGCCGAGAGCTGCTGCACCGCGGCCTCGCACCGCGCGAACGCGTTGCGGTCGAACGGTTCTGCCGTTCTCAGGGTCGCTTCGAGGACATCGAGGGCCTCTGCCGGTGTCCGGCAGGTCGCCAGCTCGCGCCGCAGCGCGGCGGCCCTCGGCCATGCCTGCAGCAGATCCACCACCCGACCCCGCAGGGTGGCTGGCGCCAGCCCGAGTGCGGGCCGGCAGCCGACTGGGGTGGTGACGATCCCGACGCAGTACGTCTCGCCCTCGGGCTCGTTGACGATCGGCCGGTCGTGCGGGCCGATGAGAAAGCCCGTGTCGGCGACCA
This sequence comes from uncultured Actinomycetota bacterium, assembly GCA_963785005.1. Classification (GTDB taxonomy): domain Bacteria; phylum Actinomycetota; class Actinomycetes; order Mycobacteriales; family CADCTP01; genus CADCTP01. Next base: position 143,609 of record CAWATS010000004.1, on the reverse strand, counting down.
GAGCGGTGTCCCCGCCGACCGGGGTCTGCCGGATGGGGTCGCCGAGGACGACGGCCGCGACGGTCGATCCGGTGGGAGCGATACGCTCCCGGGCCCCGGCGATACGGCCACGCGCGAACCAGACCCACTCGACGAAGCGGCCCGCCTCACCGCCGACCCGGCGCGGCACGTACTCGAACACGACCCCGACCGTACTGACCGCACCCCGGGGGTCAGGGATTTGCCCGACGCGACGCGGCGGACCTCGAGCGGATCGTCGTGCGCATGACGACAACACGAGATCGAGCGCCAGTGCTGATGACCCCCGCACTGCTCGGCATCTCCCACGTGTCACTGTCGGTTGCGGACATGGATGCCGCGGCGCGATTCTGGACCGAGGTCATGGGGTTCGAGACGTTCCTCGAGGATCCCCGCTTCCGCTTCTTCGTCCACCGCGGGGCACACCTCGCGGTGCTGATCTCCGACCACGAACTCGCCGTCACGGGTCCGTTCGACGAGCTGCGGATCGGCTTGGACCACCTGGCGTTCGCCGTTCCCGACATCGAGAGTCTGCGCTCCTGGGAGCAGCGCCTGAGCACGCTCGGCGTACCGAACTCCGGCATCGCCGAAACCGACGGGGGTCACCATCTCAACCTCCGCGCGCCCGACGACCTGCCGCTCGAGCTGTTCGTGATGAGCGCGTCGATGCTGTCGTCGCTCGGCCTCGCCGAGCCGGCCGACGCGGTCGCCCATTCCTATCCGTAGGCCTCAGCCGCCCGGCGGCGGCTGGCCCGCGATCGCGCGGGCAAGCTCGGTTCGCGAACGCAGGCCGCGCTTGCGGAGCACGGCACCGAGATGGTGCTCGACGGTCTTCGGGCTGAGGAACAACGCCGCCGCGACCTCCCGGCTGGTCATGCCCTGCGCGACGAGCAGCGCAACGCGGGTCTCCTGGGAGGTCAGCGGCTGGGCGCTGCCCAGCCGCATCCTCGGAGCAGGCGGGTGCTCTGATCCTCGAGGATCACGGCGACCGCCTCCGACGACCGCGGCACCGCGCAGACGCGTGAACGCCAGGTGCGGCGGTGTGCCTTGGATCCCGGTCGCCGTCACCACCTGGCGGGCGCGCTCCAGCATCCGACCCGCCTCGTCATGCAGGCCGCGGCCAGCTGACTCGACCGCCAGGATCTCGTGCGCGATCCCCGGTTCGGTCGTGCGGCCGAGGGCGCTGAGCAGCTCGACCGCCTCGCCGGCGAACGCGTACGCGCGAACGTGGTCGCCGAGCCAGGCCAGGCCACCCGCGGCCAGGGTGAGCCCGGCGGCGAGCATGCCGAGCGCTCCGACCTCCCTCGCCCTGGCTAGACGCCGATCGGCATACGGCAACGCCACGCTCGGATCCATCAGCCAGAGCGCCACGAAGAACGCGACGGTGATGTGCCGCGGGTCGTCGCGCAGGTCCGGGTCGGACTCGAGCAGCTCGATGGCGCGCCGCACGAGCGGCACGCCCAGCTCGGGCCGGCCGGCCCAGACGTGGGCCGCACCGGACAGGTACGCCGCGAGCATCGCCTGCTCGGGGTCGGCCGGGTCGGCCCCGGCGGCAGCACGCTGCGCGACGTCGGTGAGTCGGACCCGATCGTCGGTGTTGTAGTAGATGAGCGACAGGTCGCTCAACGTGCGCAGCAAGAGGCGCCCGGTGGCCACGGCGGCCGCCTCCTCGAGCAGCTCGGCGGCGCGCATGTATGTGCCGTCGTACAGCTCGAGCACGCCCACACAGGACAGCACCCGTGACCGCGCCTCTCGCAACCGCGGGTCGGTGGAGCCGCCGGTCGCGTCCAACACCTCGGCGGCCAGCCGGCGCACCCGCTCACCGTCGCCGGCGAGGTATGCGTCGTCGGCCGCACCGGCGAGCCACGCGACTCGCTGGGTCCGGTCGGCAGTCACCCGTACGGCTCGCTCCGCCGCGACCGCGGCCGCCGCGTATCCCCGACGCGACCGGTCTCGGACGGCGAGATCGGCCAGCTCGCGCGCCAGGTCCTCGTCGTAGCCGACGGTGGCCTCGGCACGGTGCCAGACGCTCGCATCCCGATCGTGGACCGCGTCGGCGAGCGCGCGGTGCGCCTCGCGCCGCTCCTGCGAGGTGGCCCGGCGCAGTGTCGCCGAACGCAGCAAGGGATGGCGGAAGGTCAGGACGCCGCCATCGAGCGTCACCACATCGGCCGCCGCGGCCAGGCTCGCCCCGGGTTCCAGCCCGGCGCCGGCCAGCACCTCGACCACTGGCGCTGCGGCCTCGTCGGCGCTCGTCGCGCAGAGCAGCACGGCCCGCCAGGCGTCCGCGGGCAAGGCGCCGAGCTCTCGGGCGTACGCCTCCTGCAGCCGGCCCGGCACGGGCAGCGCGACCGGGAGCGTCGCTGCGCCGGCGCGCTGGGCCGCGGTCAGCGCACGGCCGCACTCGCGAAGGGCCAACGGATTGCCACCGGTCTCCGCGGTGAGCCGCTCGACGACATTGCCCGCGAATCCTGGCCCGAGCAGTTGACCGGCGAGCGTGGCCGGCAGGCCGGCGACGTCGATGACGTCCAGGCCGTCCAGCGGCGTGGGCGGGGGCAGGCCGACGCGGTACGTAGCCACGACGGCGACCCTGTCGTGGCCGAGCCGACGCGCGGCGAACAGCAGCGCCTCCGCCGACTCGCGATCCACCCACTGGACGTCGTCCACGACAACGAGGGTCGGCCGATCGACCGCCGCCTCGGCGAGCAGGCTCAGCGTCGCCGCACCGATGAGGAACCGGTCGCCGCCGTCGCCGGCGCGCCTACCCAACGCGGCGTCGAGGGCGGCGGCCTGCGCCGGCGGTACGGCCTGCGCGTACCCGCGCAGCGGCTGCGCGATCGCGAGCAACCCGGCGAACGTCAGCACCGACTCCGCTTCGACGCCACGCACGGTCAGACAGCGCCAGCCCGCACCGACCGCGACCGCGGCGAGCGTGTCGAGCAGCGCGGTCTTCCCGATACCCGCCTCGCCCTGAATCACGGCCGCCGCGGGCGTACCCGATCCAGCGCGATCCAGCAGGTCGCGCAGCGCGGCCGTCTCCGCGTCCCGCCCGAGCAGCGTGGTGGCACCGGGACCGCCGGCAGCCACCGGCGACGGCACTCCCATACACCGGAACTGTAGGCGGCCACCGAGGCACAGCGTCGTCGTCTGGCTGAGCCCGATCTAGGGAATTCTCCCGACGCGACCGCGGCGGGCGGTGCGTGACCGTGTGCACATGAGACGCATCGCAGACATCGCCAGGTCATTGCTCACCTCGATGTGGCGCGGCTTCGCGCGCTCCGTCTCGGGCTACGGCGGCCTGACCCCGTTCCACCTGCTCGGGCTGCCGCCCCCGCCGGGCACCTGGCACCGGCTGAGAGGGTGCTCGGCGACGGGCGCCCGGGATCCGCTGGCCGAGGTGCCCAGCCGGCACGACGCCGAGGCCTTGAAAGCCCTCGACGCCCCGGGCGGGGCCATCCAGTTCGGCCGCCTCGCGGTCATCGGAAGCCTAGGCATGGGATACGCCGGTGTCAGCGCTTCGCGGGGCGGGCGCGGACGTGGAGGCGTTCGCCCTGCGGGCCGAAGAGGTTGAGGATCTCCGCGGGACCCGGGCCCGGGTTCGTGACGCAGTGCGGGATGCGGGTGTCGAACTCGGCGACCTCGCCTGGGGTCAGGACGAGGTCGTGTTCGCCGAGCAGGAGGCGTACCCGGCCCGACAGGACGTACAGCCACTCGTAGCCTTCGTGGGTCTGCTGTTGCAGCTCACCGGCGCGGGTGTTCGGCGGCAGGAGCTGCTTGAACGCCCGCGGGCCGCCGGGCCGGCGGGTCAGCGGCAGGAAGGTGGCGCCGTTGCGGACGATCGGGCGGGGGTGGATGCGCGGGTCACCGGTTGCCGGGGCATCGACCAGCTCGTCGAGGGACACCTGGTGGGCCCTGGCCAGGGGGAGCAGCAGCTCCAGGGTCGGCTTGCGGTCGCCGGACTCCAGGCGGGACAGCGTGCTGACCGAGATGCCGGTGAACTCGGCGAGCTGGGTCAGCGTCGTGCCGCGTCGCTGGCGCAGGGCGCGCAGGCGCGGGCCCAGCGGACGCCAGGGTCGTAGCTTCGTCGTTTGCCATATCGGCAACATTACTTGCCGAATCCCCGGTCACGCCGCATCGTCGGCGCTGACGACGAGGAGGCGCGCACGGTGGACGAGACGTACGACGTGGTGGTCGTGGGTGGCGGAGCGGCCGGGCTCAGCGGGGCCCTGGCGCTGTCGCGGGCGCGGCGGTCGGTGCTGGTGGTCGACGCCGGGGATCCGCGCAACGCCCCGGCCGGTCAGGTGCACAACTACCTGGCCCGGGAGGGCACGCCCCCGGCCGAGCTGGTGGCCGCCGGGCGCGACGAGGTGACCCGGTACGGCGGCGACGATCGTGGCCGGGCGGGTCGAGGCCGCGGCGCAGGACGGCGACGAGTTCTCGGTGACGCTGGACGGCGGCCGCGGCGTGCGGGCCCGACGGCTGCTGGTGACGACCGGGCTCGTCGACGAGCTACCCGACGTGCCCGGGCTGGCGGAGCGGTGGGGGCGCGACGTGCTCCACTGCCCGTACTGCCACGGCTGGGAGGTCCGCGACCGGCGCATCGGCGTGCTGGCCACCGGGCCGCTGGCCGTGCACCAGGCGGACCTGTGGCGGCAGTGGAGCCCGCACGTGCTGCTGCTGCTGCACAGCACCCCGGCGCCGGACGCTGACGCCGCCGAGCGCCTCGCGGCCCGCGGGATCGCCGTCGTGGACGGCCCGGTCGCGGGGCTGGAGGTCGCCGGCGACACGCTGACCGGGGTGAGGCTGGCCTCGGGCGCGGTCCGTCGCGCTCGACGCGGTCGTCGTCGCACCCCGGTTCACCGCCCGCGCGGGCGTGCTGGAGTCGCTCGGGCTGAAGCCGGTCGAGGTGGAGATGGGCGGGCACGTCATCGGTAGCCAGATCCCCGCCGACGCGACCGGCGCCACGGCCGTGCCGGGCGTGTGGGTGGCGGGCAACGTCGCCGACGTGCGCGCCCAGGTCATCGTGGCCGCCGCCGCCGGCCTGAACGCCGCGGCGGCGATCAACGCCGACCTCGTCGCCGAGGACACCCGGACCGCGGTGGACGCCTACCGGCATCGCGTGCGGACCATGTTCGAGCAGGATGCCTGGGAGCAGCGCTACCGCGCCCAGCCGGCGATCTGGAGCGGCCGACCGAACCTCCAGCTCGTTGCCGAGGCCACCGGCCTGACACCCGGCCGGGCACTCGACGTCGGCTGCGGCGAGGGCGCCGATGCCATCTGGCTCGCCGAGCGGGGGTGGCAGGTCACCGCGGTCGACATCGCCACCACCGCGCTGGAGCGGGACGCCGCGCACGCCGCGGCCGCCGGCCCGCAGATCGTCGCTCGCATCGACTGGATCCACGCAGACCTTCGCCTGCAGCCGCCCGCGGAAGGCGCGTACGACCTGGTGTCATCGCAGTACATGCACCTGCCCGGCGAAGCACGACGGACCCTGTTCGCCCGGCTGGCGGCAGCGGTCGCCCCCGGCGGCACCCTGCTCATCGTCGGGCACCACCCGTCCGACCTGCAGACCACGGCACACCGGATGCACTTCCCGGACATGATGTTCACCGGCGAACAGGTCGCGGCCGGCCTCGACCCCGACGCGTGGGAGGTGGTGGCCGCCGAGGCCCGGCCGCGCGCCGCGGTCGACCCCGACGGACGCGACATCACCATCCACGACGCCGTCCTGGTTGCGCGCCGCCACGCCTGACGGCCGTGGCCGCGACGCGCCGCCAGTGACGTCAGGTCCGGTGTCCGAGCATGGGGTCGGTTCTCCTCAGCGAGCCGCGGCTCCGGTGCTGTGCGTGGTGCTGGAGTGCTTCTCCGCCCAGTCGAGTGCGTGGTCGGCGACGGCCTCCCATCCCGGTGCGGCGCAGGTCCAGTGGTCGCGGCCGGCGAACTCGTGGTAGGCGGCGAGGTGGCCGCGCTGGCGCGACGGCCCTGGGATGGGCGCCGGCCCGTCAGCTCTCGTCGTCGAGACACAGGCAGAACGGATGTCCGGCCGGATCCAGCAGGACCCGGACGTTGTCCTGCGGCTGGAACTCGGCGACCCGCGCGCCCAGGGCCACGGCATCGGCGACGGCCGCCTCCAGGTCAGCCACCTCGATGTCGAAGTGCATCATCGCGCGCTGCGCACCCGCGACGGGAGGCCAGGTCGGCGGCACGTAGTCCTCGGCGAGCTGGAAGACCATGTAGACGGAGTCCTGCGGCGGCTTGACGATGGCCTGGCCGGGCTCCTCGTGCACCACCGGCCAGTCGAGCAGCTCCGAGTAGAAGGCGGCGAGCGCCCCCGGGTCCGGCGCCTCGAGGGCGGTGCCCCACCACAGTTCCTTCGACCGGCCGCGCACGGGCCCATCCTGGCAGAGTCCCAGCGCCGCCCGTGGACCATGTCGTCCGGCGCCTGGGATGACGCGCGGCGTGCTTCCGCACGGGCCGCGATCCTGGCTTGTATTCTATCTAGGGCCTAGGTAGAGTACAGGCATGGCCAACACCGGGCCGCGGATGACGATCCCGACCCAGCTCGTGCTGCGGGCGTTGCTGGAGGACCCGACGCGCGAGCTGTACGGGGTGGAGATAGGGGCGGCGGCCGGCCTGCCGAGCGGGACGGTGCATCCGATCCTGGCCCGGCTGGAGGGCGTCCGGTGGCTGCAGTCGCGCTGGGAGCAGATCGACACCAGGGTCGAGGGTCGACCGGCTCGCCGGTACTACCAGCTCACCGCGGCTGGGGTGGAGTCGGCGCGGGCGGCACTGGCCAGGGCGTACCGGCCGTCGAGGAGGCCGCAGTTCCGTCCCGTGACGGAGCAGACATGACTGCCCCCACGGCCGATCGCTGGTGTTGCTGGGCGGTGCAGGTGGCCGCCCGGGTGTTGCCGGCCGAGCACCGGCACCGCTACGCGCTGGAGTTCATCGCCGAGCTGTACGGCATGCCGCGGCGGCAGCAGATCCAGCATTCGCTGCGGGTGCTGTCCTGCGCCTGGGGGCTGCGGGCGGCACTCGCCGACGTCGGCGTCGCACCGACCCAGGAGAGCGCCATGAGACCCACGATTCGATCGTGGCTGCTGTGTCACCTCGGCCGGCATCGGTGGGTGCAGCATCGCAATCCGGAAGTGGGCGGGAAGGACGCGGTGTTCCAGCTGTGTCTGCGGTGCGGCCGCGAGCGCCAGGGGCACGAGGTGCCGCCGCCCGGAGCGATCGTCGGGGGCTAGCCGGCCGCTGGGCCACACCTGTTGCGGGGCATGACAGCCGTCCGTGAACCACATCCCGAGGTTCCCGGCGGGGCAGGAGGGTTTGGATGGCTCTTCGACTACTGCGTCGGCACGGTAGAGCGATGCGTCGTTGCTGCCGTGCTCGTCACGGCAGTCGGGTGCAGCGGTTCGCCGGCGGCGCCGGCGAGCGACTCGGCCGCCGGCTCCGCCACGGCTTCGGGCCACCGGGTCGTGCCGGCGGACCTGGAGAAGCGCATCCAGGCCTTTCTCGACCTCGACTACTCGGGCTCGTTCGACCACATACGGGCGATCTTGGTCTCTGTGGACGGCCGGCCGGTGCTCGAGCGCTACTACCGCAGCTCCGCGGCGACAACCGGAAATGTCTTCTCGGTGACCAAGAGCGTGATGTCCATGCTCATCGGTATCGCGCTCGACGAACGGCGGTTGCGCGGCGTCGAGCAGACGCTGGCCGAGCTGCTACCGGCGTACGCCGCCGCGATGCCGCCCGAGGTCAAGGCGATCACCTTGCGCCAGGTGCTGACCATGACCGCCGGCCTGTCACCGGACGCGCCCGACCTGCCGCGGTTCATGACGGCCGGTGACTGGGTTGCCGCCATCCTCCGCGAGGGAACTCAACAGCCTGCCGGTCAGAGCTTCGCCTACTCCAGCGCCGGGTCGCACCTGCTGTCCGCGATCCTGAGGCAGGCGACGGGACGCTCGACCCTGGACTACGCCCGGGAGAAGCTGTTCACCCCGCTGGGCATCGACACCGTGCCGGCCGCGGAGCCGGCCGCCCGCCCGGAGAGCGCGTCCGAGTACGACCGCGCTCGTTTCGCCTGGCCGATCGATCCCCAGGGCAACCACGCCGGCTTCAGTTTCCTCAAGCTGACGGCTCGCGACATGGACAAGCTCGGCCGGCTCTGGCTCGACAAGGGTCGGTGGGCGGGCCGCCAGCTGGTGTCGGCCAGCTGGGTGGAGGAGTCCACGCGGCCGCACGTCGGCACGGCAGACACGCCTGAGCACTACGGATACCAGTGGTGGGTGACCACGGCCGACGGCCACCCCGCGTACGCCGCCATGGGGTCAGGCGGCCAGTTGATCGAGGTCGTTCCCGAGCTGGGCCTGGTCGCCGTCGTCGCCAGCACCGACGCGGTCGGTGCCGCGAGTGCCGCCGTGTACCTGAGTCTCGTGTCCGACTACATCGCTCCCGCCATCGGCGAGTGAGGCTGATCGGCGAACCGAACCCGCCGCTGCCCGAGGGGGTCACTCGGTGGCGTCGGCCTCGAGCACGTCGATCAGTCGCTGCATGGTCCCCAGCGCCGTGCGCAGCTCGTCGGTGCCCACGGCGGCGCCGACGCGGGCGGCCCATGGATGCTGGGCGAGCGAGATCCGGCGCACGGCCCAGTACCCCGCCTCCGTGCAGGCCAGCAGCTTGGCTCGCCGGTGGGCGGGGTTGGGTCGGTACTCGGCCAGGCCGCGGTCCACGAGCAGGTCGGCGATCCGCTGGACGCCCTGCCGTGTCATCCCCATCCGGCGTCCGATGTCCGCGACCGTGCGCGGCTCGTCGAGCACACCGCCGAGCACCTGCCACCACGCGGCGGTGATGCCGCCCTCGGCCGCCATCCCCTGAGCGGCCTCCGTGAGCCGGCCGTTGAGGCGGAACGTGGCGATGATGAGGTCGGTCAGCGCGCTGCCCGCGGCGGTCTCGGTCTCCGGCTCGGGCCACGCCTCTCGCGGCGGCACGTCCTGCCGCCGCAGCGCGGCGCCGCTCATGCGGCCGCCGCTGCGGCGGCCTCCATCAGCGCCGGGTAGCACGCGGCGTCGCCGCGGGCGAAGACGCCCTCGTAGGCGTCGAGCGCGGCCTCCGGCATCAGGCCGAGGAGGGCGAGGGTCGCCCGGGCGAACTGCACCGGGGCGTCGGGGCCGGCCGTCACCAGCCCGCCGTCGGCGACGGCCCGCGCATCCACGTAGCGCGCGCCGCCCGCGTAGCCCGTCTCGGCCAGGTACTCGGCGGCCGCGCTGGTGTGCCGCCGCTCGTCGAGCAGCCCGGCGCCGGCGAGCCCGGCGGTCGCGCCGCAGATCGCCGCCACCGGCACGCCTGCGGCGAGGAAGCGCCCGGCGGCGTCCGCGAAGGCCGCGCCGCCACCGGCGTCCCACAGCTCCCCGCCCGGCAGGACGAGCAGCTCGCTCGTCGCCGGGTCGAGGTCGTCGACCAGCATGTCTGGGACGACGCGCAGGCCGCCCATCGTGGTGACCGGCTCGAGCGACCCGGCCACGGCGACGATGTCGAATCGCACGCCGGTGAACCGGCCGGTGCGCAGCTCGGCCAGCAGGTGTCCGGTCTCCCAGTCGGGGAGGGTGTCGTAGACGGCGACGTGTGCTGTAGGCATAGACAACATGTTGTCATAAAGACAGGAAGTTGTCAATCAAGGGCGCCCGCCCTCGGGCTGGTCGCTTCGTCAGGCCCCGTCGGCGTCCGCGGCCGGGTCGCTGGCGGGCTGGCCGGCCGGCTCACGGGGAGGCGCGGCGCGCCACTGGGCCCGCCACTCCGGAGCCTCCCAGGCCTCGCCGACGTAGATCGTCTCGCGGGACACCTTGTCGCCGCGGAACTCGTAGATGGCGGGGCCGTAGTTCCACGGGCCACCGTCGTAGCGAGCCCGCACCTCCGCGACCCACAGGTCGCCACCGCCCCGCACGCGGACGAGCTCCACCTCGACCTTCGCCGGGTACATCCGTCGCCACTCGCGGAAGTTGTCCACCCCCTCGAACCGCTCGCCCGACTGCGGGAACTCCAGGACGGCGTCCTCGGCGTAGATCTCGCTCGCCCGGTCCTCGTCGCCGGCTCCGCTGTAGTCGAAGTAGTGCTGCACCGCCGCGCGGACGGCTGCCTCGTCCATGGTTCCGGATGCTCCTCCGTGTCGGCGCGTCCCTCGTCGACGCGGTGCCCGGGGAACGACGTTACCGGCTAGCCCACGGGTTGGGTCGGGCTCGGCTGGCCGCTCGGTCGGCGCGAGGCGATGTGCTCCGCGACGTACTCGGCGTCCCTCCCGACCCCGCCGAGCAGCGACGAGGTGAACCCGTACTGGAAGGGCAGGCCCACGAAGTACAGGCCGGGCGCGGAGCCGACGACGCCGCGCTCGTGCCGCGGCCGCCCGTCCTCGTCGAGGACCGGGAGGTCGATCCAGCCGAGGCCGGGCCGGAAGCCGGTGCACCAGATCACGGTCGAGACGTCCAGGACGCGCCCGTCCTCGAGCACCGGCAGCCCGTCGCGCACCCCGACCGTCCGGGCCACCCGCTCGACCCCGGCGGCGGCGAGCTCCTTCGGCCGGACCCGCTCCAGCGGCGCCGCGCCGGCGACGACCGTGGGACGAGCCTTCCTGCCGATCGGCGTCCGCACCGTCAGCAGGTGCGTTGCCACGAACCAGAACGGCGGAGTGAGCAGCCGGTCGAGCCGGCTCCCGGTACGGATGGGGACGTGGCCGGTGTCCGGCCCCGACAGCCAGGTCCGGTGCTCTCGGCGCACCTCGTAGGCGATCTCGGCGCCCGAGTTGCCGGCGCCCACGACGAGCACGCCACCCTTCGGCAGTTGCGACGGGTTCCGGTACTCGCTGGAGTGCAGCCGGACGATGCCCGGGTCGAGCTCGGCGGCGAAGGCGGGGACCCGCGGGCTGCGGTACGGGCCCGACGCCACCACCACGTGGTCGGCCTCGACCGAGTGCGCGCCGGCCGTCACGACGTACCGGCCGCCCTGGGTGGACAGGCGGTCCACGGTGAGTCCGAGGCGGACCGGAAGAGCGAACCGTGCGGCGTACGCCTGCAGGTAGTCGGCGACCTCGTCCTTGCCGGGGTTGCCCCGGGCGGACCTGGGGAAACGCCAGCCCGGCAGCCCGTTGTAGCGGGCCGGGGTGAACAGGTGCAGCGAGTCCCAGCGGTTGCGCCAGGCGTCGCCGACGCGCCGGTTGGCGTCCAGGATCACGAACGGTCGGTCCCGCCTCGCCAGGTGGTAGCCGGTCGCCAGGCCCGCCTGGCCGCCGCCGATGATCACCGTCTCGCACCGCTCCGTGGTTCGGACGTCGTCCATCGTTCGTCCCTCCGTCGCCGGCGGCCCCTGCCCCGTCGACGCTACGAACGCCCGGCGCCGCCGGCATCGCATGCGGGAACCATCCGCGCGGTCACGGCGTGGTCCGTTCGTACCACTGGCGGGTCAGACCAGGTCGTGCCGGACGGCGTACGCGGTCGCCGCGGCGCGGGACGGCACGCCGAGCTTGCCGAAGATGTTCTGGACGTGCCGGCGGACGGTGTGCTCGCTGAGCAGCAGCGCGGTGCCGATCTCCCGGTTCGTCATGCCGGTGGCGACCAGGCCGAGCACCTGCACCTCACGCACGGTCAGCCCGCCGGCGTCCCTGGCTGTCCCGGTCCGGGACAGCGCCTCCACCCGGTCGAGGTCCGGCACCGCGCCGAGCTGCTGGAAGACCCAGCGCGCCGCGTCCAGCTCCATCTCCGCGCCGTCGGAGTCCCCGAGCTCCCGGCAGGCGAGCCCGACCAGGACCCGCACCCGCGCGGCCTCGTACGGCGCGTCGAGCTCCCGCCAGGCCGCCCAGGCGCGCCGCAGCGCGGCCAGGGCGGCGCGAGCGTCGCCCTCGGCGAGCAGCACGGCGCCGGTCGCGTGGGTCGACACGGCGTGCAGGAACGGGACGTCCGCGTCGGCGGCGATCCTCGACAGCTCGTCGGCGCCGGCCCGGGCCGCGGGAAGATCGTCGGTGGCCAGCATGACCTGGACGTACGCCGGGAGCACCAGCGCGCGGGTGGCGCGGTCGGCCGCCTCGTCGACGACGCGCCGGATGGCTGCCGCGGCGGCGTCGAGCTGGCCCTGGGCGAGCCGCAGCAGCACCTGGCCGGGCTGCGGGGTCCGGCCCCACTGGCTGGCCTGGCGGTAGTTCTCCTCGGCCTCGGCGAACTCGCCGCGCAGCCGGTGCAGCTCGGCAAGCTGATAGCAGGCCGCCCCGATCGCCGGCTGGCCGGGCGGGTCGGACAGCCGCCGGCGGGCCTGCTCCGCCTCGTTGGTGGCATCCGGCCAGGCGCCGCGCAGCTGCAGGATCTCGGCTCGGTGCACCAGGCACTGGCCGCGGTAGGGCACCAGGTCCGGCTGGGACCCGCACCAGCGGCTCAGCGCCGCGGTCCACTCCTGGGCCCGGCGCAGGTCGAAGATCTCCTGGCAGGTGACGATCACGGCGCAGTAGACGAGCCCGGCGACGACCGCGGAGACCTCTCCGGCGGTGACGGCCACCATGACCTCGTCCAGGACAGCCACGCCCCGGGCGGTCTCGCCCAGTCCGATCAGCGCCTGGCCGCGTCCGTACCCGGCGATGGTGACCAGGTCCGGGTCGCCGAACCGGTCGCCGATCGCCGCGGCCCGGGCGAAGACGTCGTGCGCGGTCGCGTGGTCGCCCTGCTCCAGGCTCTGGAACGCCGCCGGCGTCAGCACGTAGCCCTGCTCGACGCAGTCGCGCCGGCCGTCGTCCAGCAGCCGCTCGGCGCGCGCCAGCCAACCACCGCTGAGGGCGGTCTCACCCGCGAACAGCAGCCCGAAGCCCAGCCAGAACGCGCATCGGGCGGCCCGCTCGACCTCGCCCCGGTCCAGCTGGTCGTGATACGCCCGGGCCCAGACCTCGCCGCTCTCCGCGTCCTTGCCCAGCAGGTACGCGGCGGTCGCCAGCCGCTCCAGGTCGGCCGGCTCGAGCGACGCCGCCCGGTCCGCGGCGGACAGCTGGGTGTACGCATCCCCCCAGGCCCGCCGACCGAACGACTCGCGGCCCCGGTCGAGTGCGTCGCCCGCGTCCATCCGCTCTCCGCACCAGGTACGGCTACGCCTGGTCGGCGGCCCGCTCCAGCTCCGCGATGTCGATCTTCGTCATCTGGAGCATCGCCTGCATGGCGCGCTGGGACCGCCCGGGGTCGGGGTCGGCGATCAGCTCGCCCAGCACGATCGGAACGATCTGCCACGACAGCCCGAAGCGGTCCTTCAGCCAGCCGCAGGGTCCTTCCTGCCCGCCGTCGCTCAGCCTGCCCCAGTACTCGTCGACCTCCGCCTGGGAGCCGCAGTCGACCTGGAACGAGATCGCCTCGGAGAAGGTGAAGTCCGGCCCGCCGTTCAAGGCGACGTACTCCTGCCCGTCCAGCACGAACTCGACGGTCATGACCGAGCCCTCGGCACGAGGCCCGGCCGAGCCGTAGCGGGTGACCTTGGTGATCTTGGAGTTCGGGAAGACCGACGTGTAGAACTCGGCGGCCTCCTCGCCCTGGGTGTCGAACCACAGGCACGGCGTCTGCTTGGGCATCGGCTCGGTCCTCTCATCCCGTCGCGACGGCGTCCAGTCTGGCCGCCCGCGCCGGCCTCCGATAGGACCGACCCGGACCCGCCGCTGCGGCGATCCCAGCCCGGGCAGCGGTCAGTCGGCGATGGCTCCAGGAGAGTGTGCAGTCGGACCCGAATGACAGACTCCCGGTCCGTGCGTCCCTTTCTGCGCGGGCTGCCCCGCGAGGTCGGGGTGCTGATGGCGGTGGCGTTCGCGGTCGCCCTGGGGTTCGGCATCGTGGCCCCGGCGATCCCGGTCTTCGCCCGCGAGTTCGGGGTCGGCCGCACCGCCGCCGGGGCGGTGATCTCGGCATTCGCGCTGATGCGGTTCGTGTCCGCGTTCGCCGGCGGGCAGCTGGTGGACCGGCTCGGCGAGCGGCGGGTGCTCGCCGTCGGCATCGGCATCGTGGCGGTCAGCAGCGCGCTGGCGGGGTTGTCCGGCAGCTACTGGCAGCTGCTCGTGCTGCGTGGCGTCGGCGGGATCGGCTCGGCGATGTTCACCGTGGCCGCGGTGAGCCTGCTGCTCCGCGTGGTCGACGCGGACCAGCGTGGTCGGGCCACCGGCCTGTTCCAGGGCGGCTTCCTGATCGGCGGGATCGCCGGCCCGGCGTTCGGTGGGCTGCTCACCGGGCTGTCGGTGCGGATCCCCTTCTTCGTCTACGCCGGGACGCTCGCCGTCGCCGGGACGGTGGCGATGGCCTACCTGTCCCGGGCGACACCCGCGACCGGTGCGGCCGGCGACGAGCGTCCGCAGCGGACCAGCCTGCCGACCGCCCTGCGCAGCCGGGCGTACCGGGCCGCGCTGATCACGAACGTCGGCACCGGGTGGGCGTTGTTCGGGGTGCGCAGCTCGCTGGTCCCGCTGTTCGTCGTCGAGGGGCTGCGCCGGGGGCCGGTCTGGACCGGCGTCGGCTTCGTCCTCGGGTCCGTCGCCCAGGCCGGTCTGCTCCTGCCGGCGGGGCGGCTCACCGACCAGCGCGGGCGGAAGCCGGCGATGGTCCTCGGCGGCGCTCTCGCCACGGGGAGCATGCTGCTGCTGGCGCTCTCGGCGACCGTGCCGGCGTACCTGGTCTCGATGGCGGTCTTCGGCGTCGGCGCCGCGTTCCTCGGCGTCGCCCCGGCGGCCGTGGTCGGCGACACCGTGCAGGGCCGCGGCGGGAGCGTGGTCGCGGCCTTCCAGATGGCCTCCGACCTGGGCGCCATCGTGGGACCGCTCGCCGCCGGCTGGCTCGCCGACTCCTACTCCTTCGGCGCCGCGTGGGCCTCGGTCGCCGGCGTGCTCGCGGTCGGGCTGGTCGCATCCGTCACGATGCCGACCCGTCCGCCGCCCCGGCCGCCGGCCCGCCCGGCGATGTGACCCGGATCACATTCCGATCCGCGAGCCGGTGTCGAGAAGCGGCCGGCCGATCCGAGGTACCCGCGTCAGACCCACCGACGAGAAGGGACCTCGACATGAGCCAGATCCTGGCGACCGCCCCCGGCGGCTCGACGAAGGGCGGCCAGCGCAGCGCGGCGCTGCTGGCGGCCGGAGTGGTCGCGGGGCCGCTCTACCTGGTGACCGCCGCGCTGCAGATGGCCACCAGGGACGGCTTCGACATCACCCGGCACCCGATGAGCCTGCTGAGCGTCGGCGACCCGGGCTGGATCCAGGTGACCAACTTCCTGCTGACCGGCGCCTTGTTCGTCGCCTGCGCGGTCGGGATGCGGCAGGTCCTGCGCGGCCAGCGGGCGGGCAAGTGGGGCCCGCGGCTGGTGGGCACCTTCGGGGTCGCGCTGGTGTGGGCGGGCGTGTTCGTCGCCGACCCGTACGACGGCTTCCCGGTGGGGACCCCGGACGGCGCCGGCGCGACCAGCTGGCACGGGGCCCTGCACAACGTCGCGCCGGCGGTGGCGTTCCTGGCGCTGATCGCCGCCTGCCTGGTCTTCGCCCGCCGGTTCCGCGCCGAGGGGCGGCGGGGCTGGGCCGCGTACTCCGTGGCCACCGCGCTGGCCCTGCTCGCACCCGACCTCTTCCTCACCCAGGACTGGTTCAGCCTCCCGCTCGCCGTCGCGGCGGTCGCCGGCTGGACCTGGGTCTCGGCCGTCGCCGCCCGGCTCCGGCTCGACCTGACCAACTCGACCGCCTGAGCTGGCGCTCGAGACCACCACCACTCACGACGAGGAGACAGACAATGACCGACGAGACGACGACCGACGAGACGACGACCGACGAGACGACGACCGGCGAGACGGTGCCCGCGCCGAGCCCGGGCCTGCGCAGCCTCGAGCGGCTGGTCGGCACCTGGGAGGTGCGCGGCGGCGCGGAGGGGACCGTGACGTACGAGTGGATGGAGGGCGGCTACTTCCTCTTCCAGCGGGTCGAGCTGACCCAGTACGGCCAGCGGATCACCGGCCTGGAGGTCATCGGGAACGAGCGCCCGTTCGGTGCCGAGCCGAGCCAGGACGTGCGGTCCCGGTTCTACGACAGCACCGGCAACACGCTCGACTACGTCTACGAGCTGGACGGGGATGTGCTGACCATCTGGGCCGGCGAGGTCGGCTCGCCCGCGTTCTTCCGCGGGTCCTTCGACGAGGATGGCAGGACCATGAGCGGCGCGTGGGAGTACCCGGGCGGCGGGGGCTACTCCTCCACCATGACCCGCGTCGACCGCTGACGGAGCGAGGAGCGGACCGTGAAGTACATGCTGCTGGCGTACACCAACCGGGCGGACTGGGACTCGGTGGACTACTCGAGCCCCGAGTTCCTCGCCATGTGCGAGTTCTACGAGGAGCTCGGCAAGGAGCTCACCGGGTCGGGTGAGCTGGTCATGACCGAGGGGCTGGCCGACCCGGCGCTCACCAGGACGGTCCGCCGGCAGGACGGCGTCCCGGTCGCCACCGACGGCCCGTACGCCGAGGCCAAGGAGGTGCTGGTGAGCTTCTCGATCGTCGAGTGCGCCGGCCACGACCGGGCCATGGCGATCGCCGCCCGCATCGTGGCGGCGGTCGGGGACACCGTCGAGGTCCGGCCGATCGGGGAGGACCCGGGAGCGGGTAGCTGAGCCGTGCTCCCCGTCGAGACCCGTGCCGAGGACCTGCTGCGCGAGCTGGCGCCGCAGGTCCTCGGCGCGCTGGTACGGCGGTACGGCCACTTCGACGCGTGCGAGGACGCGGTGCAGGAGGCGATGCTGGTGGCCGCGGTCCGGTGGCGGGACGAGGGAGTCCCCGACGAGCCGCGCAGCTGGCTGATCCGGGTGGCGTCCCGCCGGCTGATCGACCAGCTCCGCGGCGACCAGGCGCGCCGGCGCCGGGAGGCCACGGCCGCCCAGCAGGAACCGCTGGACCACCACCTCGCCGCCGGACCGGACGCGGGCCCCGACCGCGACCAGGACGACACCCTGGTCCTGCTCTTCCTGTGCTGCCATCCCGCGCTCACGCCGCCGTCCCAGCTCGCGCTCACCCTGCGGGCCGTCGGGGGGCTGACCACCCTCGAGATCGCCCGCGCCTTCCTGGTCCCCGAGGCGACGATGGCGCAGCGGATCAGCAGGGCGAAGCAGCGGATCAAGGCCTCCCGGCTGCCGTTCCGGCTGCCCTCGCAACCGGACCGGGCCGACCGGCTGGCCGTCGTCCTGCACGTGCTGTACCTGGTCTTCAACGAGGGGTACACCAGCACCACCGGCGCTGACCTGCAGCGCCCGGACCTGGCGGCGGAGGCGATCCGGCTGGCCCGGATGCTCCGCCGGCTGCTGCCCGACGACGGGGAGGTGGCCGGCCTGCTCGCCCTCATGCTGCTCACCGACGCCCGGCGGGCGGCCCGCACCGGGACCGGCGGGGAGGTCGTCCCGCTCGCCGAGCAGGACCGCGGCCGGTGGGACCGGGCGCTGGTGTCCGAGGGGGTCCGGCTGGTCACCGACGCGATGTCCCGGAGCCGTCCCGGTCCGTACCAGCTGCAGGCCGCGGTCGCCGCCGTGCACGACGAGGCCGGGCGCGCCGAGGACACCGACTGGCCGCAGATCGTCGCGCTCTACACGCTGCTGGAGCGGCTGACCGACAATCCCGTGGTCACCCTCAACCGGGCCGTCGCGGTCGCGATGGCACACGGCCCGGCGGCCGGGCTCGCCCTGCTCGAGCCGCTCGACGGCGACGAGCGGCTCGTACGCAACCACCGCCTCGACGCGGTCCGCGGGCACCTGCACCAGCTGGCCGGTGACCGGGACGCGGCCGTGCGGCACTACCGGGCCGCCGCCCGGCTGACCACGAGCATCCCCGAGCAGCGCTACCTGCTCTCCCGGGCGGCGGGCCTGACCGGGTCGTCGGACGACAGCGGCGGTCACCGGTCGCCGGCGGCCACGGACGGATGAGCCGGGGTGCCGGCACGCAAGCGGGTCGCGGCTAGCTCGGGGCCGGCGGCCGGGGCGGCACCGGGGTGGAGACGATGAACGAGCTCGTCGTCTGGCCGTGCAGCAGGAACTGGTCCAGGACGCTCTCCAGGGCCTCGATGGACGGCACGTGCACCTTGAGCAGGAAGCAGTCCTCCCCGGAGACGCGGTGGCACTCGCTGACCTCGGGAACCCGCAGGGCGAGCTCGGCGACACGGGGGAGCTGGCCCGGTCCCGGGCGGATGCGCACCCAGGCCGCCACCGGTAGCCCGATCGCGGCCGGGTCGACGTCGAGGCGGTAGCCGCGGATCACCCCCGCCTCCTCGAGGCGGGCGACCCGCTCGCGGACGGCGGGGGCGGACATCCCGACCCGGCGGGCGAGCTCGGAGGCGCTCAGCCGGGCGTCCGCGGCGAGGGCGGCGAGCAGCCGCCGGTTCACCTCGTCGAGCAGCGATGCTCCGTTCGGAAGCCCGTACCGCGGTCTTGCTGTCCTCGGCGTAGGCATGACGGCCTCATCACCTTCGATCGGTACTGGCGCTCCCCATCTCGACCTTCAACGATAGACGCATGAAGACGGACCGGGAGGCGTCCGCTCCCGGTTCCCACGAGGTCCGTGGCACCGCCGGCCGGGTGCCGCCGCACGCCTACTTCGTGCTGAGCGCGGTCTTCCACTACCTCGGCCCGGCGTTCGCGGTGCTGCTGTTCGCCCGGGTCGACGTGCTCGGGGTGGCGTGGCTGCGGATCGCCTCGGCCGCAGTGATCTTCGCGGCGTGGCGGCGGCCCTGGCGGGTCTGGCACCGCCTCGACGGACCCACCCGGCGGCTCCTGCTCGGCTGGGGCGCGGTGCTGGCGGTCATGAACAGCTGCTTCTACCTGGCCATCGACCGGCTGCCGCTCGGCACCGTGGCCGCGATCGAGTTCCTGCCCGTCATCGTGCTGGCCGCCGTCGCCGCCCGGACCCGGCGCAACGTCTCGGCCCTGCTGCTGGCGGTGGCCGGGGTCTACCTGCTCACCGACGTACGACTGGTCGCCGAGCCGCTGGGGCTCGGCTTCGCCGCGGTCAACGCGGTCCTGTTCGCCCGCTACATCGTGCTGGGACACCGGGTGGCGCGCAGCCGGGCGGTCACCGGCATCGACGGGCTCGCGCTGGCCATGCTCATCGCCGCGGCGGTGGCACTGCCGATCGGGGCGTGGGACGCCGCTCCCGCCCTCGGTGACCCGGTCGCGCTGGCCGCGGGCGTCGGCGTGGGCGTGGCCTCCTCGGTCATCCCGTACGTCTGCGACCAGCTCGCGATGGCACGCCTGCGGCGCGCGACGTACGCCCTGATGGTGTCCCTGCTGCCGGCGACCGCCACCGTCATCGGCGCCCTCGTCCTCACCCAGATCCCGACCGCGCTCGAGATCGCCGGCGTCGCGCTCGTCGTGGCCGGCGTCGCCGTCCACCGCCAGCCCCGACGGTAGGGCCCCAGCCGGCCAGCTGGGGAAGACTGGCGCGGTGGGGAGCGCGGGATGAGCAGCGTCGCCGAGCGCATCCTCGCCGTCCCGGGGTGTCCTGGTCTACGTCCTCGTCGGGTGGCTGCGCCGGCGGGCACGGTTGGGCTAGCACGTCGGCGTCCGGCGGGTCCGGCCCGCGTGCCCGCCGGTGGCGGGGGCCGCTCGCCGCTGGCTGCCGGCGGCCGCTGGCTCGCTGGCTGCTGGCTGCTGGCTGCTGGCTGTTGGTCGCTGGCTGCTGGTCGCTGGCGGGGGCGCTCGCCGCTGGCCACTCGCCGCCGTACGGCTGGCGGCGGGGCGCGCGCCGTTCGGCGCCGGGGGCGCGGCAGGATCAGCGGCGTGTGCGCGGTCGCGGTCGTGACGGGAGCCAACCGGGGGATCGGGCGGGAAGTGGTCGCCCAGCTGGCCGCGCGCGGGCACACCGTGGTGCTCGGCTCGCGCGACCCCGGCAGCGGGGAGCGGGCGGCGGCGGCGATCGACCCGGGCGTCGGCCGGGTCCTCCCGTGCCCGCTCGACGTCGCCGACCCCGCCAGCATCGAGCGGATGGCCCGGTGGCTGACGGACACGCTCGGCCGGGCGGACGTCCTCGTCAACAACGCGGCCATCCTCTACGACACCGGCGCCCGCGCCGTGACCGCCGACCTCGGGACCGTGCGCCGGGCGATGGAGACCAACGTCCTCGGGGCCTGGGCGACCGCCCAGGCGCTGCTGCCGCTGCTGCGCCGCAGCCCGCACGGGCGGATCGTGAACGTCAGCAGCGAGGCCGGCTCGATCGGCGGGATGACCGGCGGCACCCCGGCGTACGCGGTGTCGAAGGCGGCGCTGAACGCGCTGACCCGGCTGCTGGCCGGTGAGCTGCGCCGGGACCGGATCCTGGTGAACGCGGTCTGTCCCGGCTGGGTGGCAACCGACATGGGCGGCCCTGGCGGCCGGCCGGTCTCCGACGGCGCCGCCGGCATCGTCTGGGCCGCCACGCTGCCGGACGACGGCCCGACCGGCGGCTTCTTCCGGGACGGCCGGCCGCTGCCGTGGTGACGGTCGGAGATGCCGGCGCCGCGCCCTTCGTGGTACTGCTGGCCCCGTGACCCGGACCGTGCTCGTCACCGGCTGCTCCTCCGGCATCGGCCGGGCGACCGCGCTGCACCTGGTCCGTGCTGGCTGGCAGGTGTACGCGACCGCCCGCCGGCCCGAGACGCTCGACCCGCTGGCGCAGGCCGGCTGCCGGACCCTCGCGCTGGACGTGCGCTCGGAGGAGTCGATGCGCGCCGCGGTCTCCCGGGTTGAGGAGGAGTCCGGTCCGCTGGCGGCGCTGGTCAACAACGCCGGCTACAGCCAGTCCGGCGCGCTGGAGACGCTGCCGCTGGAACGGGTGCGGGCGCAGTTCGAGACGAACGTCTTCGGGCTGTTGCGGATGTGCCAGCTGGTGCTGCCGGGCATGCGGGCGGCCGGCCGCGGCACCATCGTCAACCTGTCCTCGATGGGCGGGCGGTTCACGCTGCCGGGCGGCGGGGCGTACCACGCGTCGAAGTACGCGGTGGAGGCGCTGTCCGACGCGCTGCGGGTGGAGGTCGCCGGCTTCGGCGTCCGGGTCGTCGTGGTGGAGCCCGGCCTGATCCGGACCGCCTTCGGCGAGACCGCGGCGGCGGCGATCCCGTCCGGCTCGAACGGGCCGTACCGCGACTTCGACCGGGCGGTCGCCGAGGTGACGGAACGGGGGTACACGCGTGGCCCGCTGGCCCGGCTGAGCGGGCCCCCGGAAGCGGTGGCCAAGGTGATCGAGCGGGCGCTCACCGCCGAGCGCCCCCGCGCCCGCTACACCGTCACCCCGTCGGCTCGGGCGATGATCACCCTGCGCCAGCTGCTGCCCGACCGCGGGTGGGACGGCTTCGTCCGGTCCCAGTTCCCGCAGCCCGGCCGCGACTGAGCAGTCCCCAAGCCCGCCCCGGCGGTGACCCGCTACCTCGCCGGTCTCGCGGCCCGCACAGCCGACCGACCGGCGACATGAACCTAGTCCGGCGAGCCCCGAGCCCAATCCTGCCTGTGCGTCGGTGGCGGAGCCGCTGAACACGGCAACTATCTAACCCCGAGCTTCAAGATCCTCTCCTGCCGATCGGGTGGCCCGCTTCCATCAGTCGCCCCTCGGCGTACTCCTGTCACCCTTCTCTATCCGGTCCTGCGTCGATGGGTACAGTCCGAGGATGGGACTCAAGGATCCGGTCCGTCTCCCTACCGTCCATTAAGGTTCTTGAGATGACGTTGGGGAGCCGGACCGGTCGCGCAGGGTGATGCCTGCCTGGGTGGCGGTTCTGATTGGATAGGCCGCTTATCGCCGAAGCGCTTCCTGTCCGGCGGCTGAGATAGCCAGCCCGAGTTGTGGCTTGTGCCGCCTGGATCTCGAGCACGGAGACATTGAAACCATGGGCAAGCGAATCAGCGTCGCTTGCAGACAGACTCTGTGTCTCCCCCCGTTCCAGCGAGGAATAGGTCGTACGCAGTAGGCCGGCGGCTCCAGCTGCCTGCTGTTGAGTAAGCCCGGCGAGCAACCGAAGATCGCGCAGCGTCAAATCATCGGTCTTGATGTCAGCTCGATCGGTAAGGGCCAATGGGCTCACCTTGAGAGCTCTCGCGAGGGCTCCGACGGTCTCCACCGTCGGAACCCGGTGCCCGGTCTCCCACTGCCGGATCGCCAACTGGTGGACGTCAGCCACCGTCCCGAGCTGACGCCGAGTCATCCCAGTTGCCTCCCGCAGCGCGCGGAGTCGCGACCGACTGAAGCCGGGCATCCCCTGTCGTCCACCTGCCATTCGTGACCTGCCTCGTCTCGCCGTGCCCGCCACGGGACCCAGCGCGCAGCGTGCCACTGGCGGACGTCCGCAGTCACCTTCCACCTTTCACCCGTCCGTGCGTTGACACATCGTTACGACCATGCCAAGGTGGCGTGGTCGTAACGAATGAGACGAAGAGTGCCCGTCCGGTCACCGATGGCCGATCGGAATGTACCTCCACGATCCGTCTGAGAGGAGTCCTCCTATTCTTCGCCATCACCCTCGACGGGAGGCGAGCTGTACCTCCGGTTGGCCCTCGACGGTGGCCGCAGCGTCGGCGGTCCGGGAGTCCGCTAACGGTCAGGGCCGGACGCCGGGCTGGCTGACGTCACGCATAGCCGTGGCGGCCGCGCTGGTGTCGGTCGCGACCGCATGCTCGTCGTCACCCGGAACGCAGGTGGATGCCGGCCGGGTGACAGACGCGGGCACGAATCTCCGAGGCATCTGCCCAAACACCATCGTCGTTCAGTCTGCCTGGTATCCCGACATCACCCACTCCTACTACCAAGTGTTGGGAGACAAGCACCGAACCGACGTGGCGCGTCAGCGAGTTACTGGCCCACTTGTGGCTCCCGGCGAGTCAGGCTTGGTGGACACTGGCGTGAAGATCGAGATTCGCGCGGGAGGCCCAGCGGTCGACTTCGTGCCGATCGACGAGTTGATGTGGCGGGATAGATCCATCACGTTCGGCCATCAGGGAACCGACGAGCAGTTGATCGCCGCCTCCCGCGGCCGATCAGTCCTGGCGGTGTTTGCGCCGTTGGATCTCGAGCCACTCGTCCTGATGTGGGATGCGGCCGAGCACCCCGACTTCAACACGGTCCAGGATGTGGGCGCGACCGATGTGCCTGTGCTGACGATCAAGGATGACCCAAGCACTCTCTACTTGACAGCTACCGGCATTCTCCGCGAGAGCCAACTCGCGGAGGGCTATGACGGCTCGCCCGCCCCTTGGTTACGTAGTGGTCGGAAGGCCGTCCTAGCCGGATACGCGACGAAGGACCCCTACACGTTGCAGTTGATCACGAAGAAGAGGATAGAGAGCGCTCTTGTCGCTGATGCCGGCTATCCCAACTATCCGCGAACGACGGTCACGATCCGGAAAAACGACCGGCCCTCGCTCGATCGATGTCTGAAGCGGCTCGTGCCGATCATGCAGCGAGCCCATGTCGCTTTCATGTCGGATCCTGAACGTGTGATCAAGGTGGTAACGGCGCTGAACTCAGCCTATAAGGCCGTCTATTCCTACACGCCGGCGATGGCATACTACGGCCATCGTGTGATGAGAGATGAGGCGCTTGTCTTCGGCGGCCGCGACGGGCGGATAGGAGACTTCGATCTGGCTCCAAGAGGGCGCGTTGAGAGGCTGATAAACATCCTGCGGCCCGGCTACATCACGCGCGGCATCAAACTTCCGCCGCTCAAGCCAGAGGACCTGGCGACGAACGACTACCTCGCCACGGTCGGTCTCCCTTCCGACGCCAACTAGGAGGCAAGGTGCCTGGGCCCGTGATCGCTCTCTCATACGTGAATCTCCTGGTCGACGATCTTGATCTCTCGGCTGCATTCTGGGGTCCTGACGGTCTCGGGCTCGCGGAGAAGAAGACGTGGGCTAGCGCTACTTTCCGTGCCTTCGATGCCGGCGAACCGATCACTCTGGGCTTGTCGAGTTCGTGTGTACGCCAGGCTCTGAACCTGCCCAAACCACAAGGGCCCGGCGTGTACACCTTTCTGACATTCGATCCCGGCTCGGTGAACCAAGTCGATGTCGAGACCACTCGACTGGAAGCCCTAGGAGCGATCGTCCTGAAAGCCCCAGCGGAGACCGACTACGGCGCTTGGCAGTCCGTGCTGGCCGACCCGGCCGGGCATGTCTTCCGCCTGAGCCACTTCATTGATCATCTGGATCTGTCGCAACTACTCAACACCTAACGAGAGGAATCACGATGACCGCGACTGGCCCCAAGAAGACTGACGACGCCTATGTGCCCGTCCTTGACCTGGAGTCCGGCGAAGAGTCTATTCTCGCCTTGCGCCTCGATCAAGCCTTTCGTGACTCCGGATTTGCTATCGTGATCGGCCACGGAATCGACGAGTCGCTCGTGGACCGTTTCCACTCTGCCCTGCTGCGCTTCTTCCATTTGCCTTCGGACGGCAAGGCGAGGTACGCATCCACTCGACCCGGTGACTTCGGATGGGTAAACAGGTCCGACGTCGGGGGCGGTGGTCAGCCCGAACTGTGCGAGGTCTACACCGCGGGTCCTTGGGGGGAGCCAGACGCTCCTGTCGAAGGAATGTCGGAGGAGGCCCGTGCAATGACAGTGGGCAACAACAAGTGGCCGGCAGAGGTGCCCGAGTTGCGGGACGCCTGGCTCGACTACTATGAGGCTGCCGAGCGGCCGGCCGACCTGCTCCTCCGCCTCGCCGCTACCGCGCTCGGCGAGCCTGATGATGCGTTCGCTCGGCACCACCGCAACCCCATCAGCCCCATGATCGCCAATTGGTACCCGCCGCAGTCGATCCCTCCGGCGCCGGGCCAGATCCGTAAGGGAGATCACAGCGATTGGGGCTCTCTGACTCTCCTGTGGCACGACGGCACCCCCGGCCTTCAACTGCTCGCCGGAGACGGCACCTGGTTCGCGCTGAATCCTCCGCCTGGCTCCCTGGTGATCAACATCGGCGACCTGATGGCCCGATGGACCAACGACCGATGGAAGGCGACAGTCCATCGTGTGGTCAATCCGAAGGCTGCCTACACCTCGCGTGAGCGGGTGTCGATTCCGTGGTTTGGTCAGCCGGACTATGACGCGGTGATCGAAGTGCTTCCGTCCTGCATCCCGGCCGGCAAGGAGCCGAAATATGAGCCCGTGCTGTGCGGAGACTGGTATAGCGCTAAACTCAAGAGCGTCTACAAGACCTGAGGTAGCCGCGGAAAGCTGGCTAGGTGGGCATGGTCGTTGTACCGGACCAGCTCGATCGGCAGCGCCCAGGAGGGTCCGGAGCCGAAACGCCACTCGGTGAGGGAGGAGTTTCTCGGGTTCAGCCAGGCGCGGCTGGCTTGGCCGGCGGGGTCCACGCCGAGCCAGCGGAACATCGAGTGGATCACGACGCCGCCATGGCATGCGACTACGACGGTCTCGTCAGGGTGCTGCTCGACCAGCGCGTTCAGCCGGCGGATGACCCGGTCGCTCATCTCCGTGAACGACTCGCTGCCCGGATCCCGCCGGCTGTCCGGCGTCCACTGCGCCGGCATTGGCCAGCGTCGGTCGTACTCGTCCACGTCCAAGCCGTCGCCCTCGCCCGGATGGCTCTCGCAGAAGTCGCAGTCGCGGTTGACCTCGATCCCGTCCAGCGCCGGCGCGACGATCTCCGCGGTCTGCACCGCCCGGGCCATCACGCTGGAGTAGAGCGCCGTCGCGCCCGTCAACTCGCCCGTACGGGCGAGCCGGTCCCGCAGCGCCTCGACCTGAGCGCGGCCGCGGTCGGAGAGCCCCTTGCAGCCGGTGTGCCCGCCGACGACGCGCCGCTGCTGGGCCAGCGACTCACCGTGCCGGATCAGGACGATGCGGGTTCCTTCCATGTCACCCGACCCTAACGACGGTTCGGGATGGTCCTGGTTGCTGAACGCCGGCTGCCCGACCGCCTCGCCGCTGCTGTCTCCTGTGGACAGAAATTCACCCTGTGGACAAAGGGTGCAGACGGCGCCGGACCGGTAGAATCGAACCTATGTTCGACTCGATGGGAGCGGTCCTGGCGGCTGAGCTGGCGGCTGCCGACTCCCCGGGGCTGGAGGATGAGGCGCTGGTCGACGCGATCTGTGGGTGGGAGCGGTTGGCGTCGTGGGTGGCGGCCGGTCAGTCAGCGGCGATCGCGGAGTTGGCCCGGCGGCGGCGGCCGTTGGACCGCGACGGCGCGGACCAGGCCGGCGGGGATTCGGGCCATCCGGGTTTGCCCGCGGTCAGCGAGTTCGCGGTGGATGAGGTGGCGGCCGCGTTGCGGCTGAGCCGCTGCGCGGCGGGCAACCGGCTGCTGGTCGCGGTCGAGCTGGCCGAGCGGCTGCCGGCCACCGCGGCGGCTCTGCGCGCAGGTGAGCTGGATGCGCTCAAGGTGCGGCGGATCGTCGAGGCGACCACCGTGCTGTCCGATGAGGCGGCGGCCGCGGTCGAGCGGCGGGTGTTGCCGCGGGCCGGCGGGCAGACGGCGAGCCAGTTGCGGGTCAGCCTGTCCCGGGCGGTGTTGGCGGTGGATCCCGCCGACGCCGAGATCCGGCATCGGCGGGCAGTCGCGGATCGGCGGATGTGTCTCACCCCGCTGGAGGACGGCATGGCCGAGCTGTGGGCGTTGCTGCCCGCGGACGGGGCGGCCGCCATCCGCCGCGCGGTAGACGTCCTTGCCCGCCCGGGACCCAGCTCCAACGGGCGCGGCATGGACGGGCGCACGATGGACAACCGCCGCGCCGACGCGCTCGTCCAGCTCGCCGTCGACGCTCTCGACCGGGCCCGCCGCCGGATCCCGGCGTCCGGTGCCGCCTCCGCGGTCGCCAGCCCTCGCACGGCCGCTCCGGCCGGCGAGACAACGCCGGCAGCTGAGCGGGCTGCCCACCCGGCCGGCGCGTGCCCGGCTGGCGTCGATGAGGCTCCACCGAGCGCCGGCGGGTCATCCCGGCTGCGGGCGGACGTGCATGTCACCGTGCCGGTCGGCACTCTGCTCGGGCTGGGCGGCGAGCCGGGTGAGTTGGCCGGGTACGGTCCGATCCCGGCTTCGATGGCGCGCCGGCTCGCCGTCGACGGCACCTGGCGGCGGATCCTCACCGACCCCGCCACCGGCGCTGTCCTCGACGTCGGCCGGCGTGCCTACGCACCACCGGCGGCGCTCGCCGAGCATGTGATCGCCCGGGACCGGACCTGCCGCTTCCCCGGCTGCCGACAGCCCGCCCGCCGCTGCGACCTCGACCACACGGTTCCCTACCCGCAGGGCCCGACCAGCGACGGCAACCTCGCCGCGCTATGCCGGCATCATCACCGGCTCAAACACCGCACCGGCTGGCGGGTCGAACAACCCCGGCCCGGTGTCCTGCACTGGACCAGCCCCACCGGCCACCACTACCGCACCGACCCACCCGACGACCCCGTGTCCGCGGCCTGAAACAGTTCGGCCCGGGCCGGCAGCGGCGATGCCTAGCCGCGGCCGGCGGCAACGACACCGGTCTCGTACGCGTAGACCACCGCCTGCGCGCGGTCCCGCAGCCCTAGTTTGGTCAGCACGTGGCTGACGTGCGTCTTCACCGTCTGCTCGGCCAGCACCAGGGCGGCGGCGATCTCCGCGTTGGACAGGCCCCGGGCGACCAGGACGAGCACCTCGCGTTCCCGAGGCGTCAGCTCCGCAGTGCCGCCAGCGGGGGCAAGTGGCGGCCCGGACCCGGCGAAGTGTTCGACCAGCCGCCGCGTCACCGACGGCGCCAGCAACGCGTCCCCGGCCGCCACCACGCGGACCGCCTGGACCAGCTCGGCCGGCCGCGCCCCCTTGAGCAGGAAGCCGCTGGCCCCGGCCCGCAGCGCGGCGAAGACGTACTCGTCCGCGTCGAACGTGGTGAGCATGAGTACCCGCGGCGCGTCCCCGGCGTCCCGGGCGAGCAGTCGGCGGGTCGCCTCCAGGCCATCCATGCCCGGCATCCGGACGTCCATCAGCACCACGTCCGGACGGGTGCCGGCGACGAGCTCGAGCGCGGCCGCACCGTCCGCGGCCTGGCCGACCACCTCGACGCCGTCGTGCCCGTCGAGCAGCGCGGCGAACCCCGCCCGCACCATCTCCTGGTCGTCGACGACCACCACGCGGATGGTCATGCCGGCTCCCGCGTCGCCGCCGGCAGCACCGCCCGGACCTGCCAACCGCCCCCCGGCAGCGGACCGACCGCCAGCGTGCCGCCGAGCAGGCCGACCCGCTCCCGCATCCCGGTCAGCCCGTGCCCGGACGGCCCGCGCGGTGCGACCGCCCCCGCTGGTGCCGTGTTGACGACCTCGATCCGGAGCCCACCGTCCGTGGCGGTGTCGACCGTCACCTCGGCGGCGGCACCCGGCGCGTGCCGGATCACATTGCTCAGCGCCTCCTGGACGAGGCGGTACGCGGCCAGCTGGACGGCCGGTGCGACCGGGGCTGGGACCGGGGCTGGGGCCGGGGCCGGGACCGCGGGCTGGGACCGGGGCGGGGGCTGGGACCGGGGCGGGGGCTGGGACCGGGCGGGCCGGAGGGCTGGGACCGGGGCGAGGGCCGGGACCGGGGCGGGACCGGGACCGGGGCGGGTGGGAGCCGGGGCCGGGGCCATCGACAGCGTGACCCGGACGCCCGCGCCGCGGCTGGTCTCCACCAGCCCGGGCAGGTCGGCCAGGCCGGGCTGAGGTCTCGGCGCCGGCTGGGGCCCGGGCGGCGACTCGCCCGTGGAGCCGTCGCCGCGCAGCACCGTCAGCAGCCGGCGCGTCTCCTCCAGCGACGCCCGCGCGGCGTCGGCGAGCGCGGCGAACTCCGCGGCGGTCGCGGCCGGCATGCCGGGCAGCCGGTAGGGCGCGCTGTCCGCGCGGACGGTCACGACGGACAGGCCGTGGGCGACCACGTCGTGCATCTCCCGGGCGATCCGGGCCCGTTCCTCCAGCACCTCGCGTCGAGCCCGTTCCGTCGACAGTCCCGACCGGGCCTCGGCGCGGCCGCGGACGAGGTCGCCGCCGGCGAGGGCTACGGCCGACAGGACCGCCG
The DNA here is from genome assembly GCA_963785005.1 of uncultured Actinomycetota bacterium. Lineage (GTDB taxonomy): Bacteria > Actinomycetota > Actinomycetes > Mycobacteriales > CADCTP01 > CADCTP01. Next base: position 114,568 of record CAWATS010000004.1, on the reverse strand, counting down.
GCACGATCAGACCCACCCAGCTGCCGCGCTCGGGCACGGCGGCGAGCAGCGCCGCCCCGGCGGCGAGGCCGGCGAGCCAGACCCCGGCGAGCGTCCGGCGCGGCGAGCTGGCGCCGACGAAGCCCAGCACGGCCAGGTACGCCGGCAGGCTCGACACGGCCCACGGCCACGGCTCGGAAGGGCTGACCGGCTCGGCCGGCAGAGCGGTGACGACGACCGCGCCCAGCGCGGCGAGCCAGGCGGCGACCGGCCGGCGACGGACCAGTGCGAGCGGTGCCGCACGCAGCAGGCTCAGCGCCAGCGCCGCGCCCACCGGCAGCCCGTAGTGCTGCGCCAGGTCGAGCGTGCCCACGCCGACCACGGCGGCACCGAAGAAGCCCAGTACCACCACCTGCCGACCGGAGGAGCCCACGACCGTCACGGTAGGCCGCTCAGATCTGCCGTATCCAGACGACGAGCAGGGCTCCCGCCGCCAGCAGCAGCAGCCCCGAGCCGGCGGCCGTCCCCGGCGGCAGCCTCCGGTCGCCGAGCAGCGCGTCCGCCTGCACCCGCTGCACCCCGGTCACGCCGCGGACCAGCCAGAGCCAGACGGGCAGCAGCAGGACCGCGAGTGCGGCATGCACCGCCCAGGCACCGGCCAGTGTCGGCCCGCCCCACGAGGTCACGTAGCTGCCGTCGGTGAACACCCCGTACAGCAGGTTCCGCACGGTGTTCGGTCCGACCATCAGCGCCAGGGACAGGCCGACAAGTCCGAACGGGACACTCAGCAGCGCGTACCCGACCGTCCGCAGTGGACCGTCAACCGGGTCCGGTGTGGACGGTGCGTCCAGCAACCGCCGGGTGACCCGGCGCTGCCACCCGGCTGCCCGCCGGTGACAACCGACGAGGCTCAGCACGAGCACCGCCAGCCCGACCGGCGCGGACACCGTGGCGTACGCCATCCGCCGCCAGGTGTCCGCGGAGAACGTCTGTGTCAGCATGGCATCGACCGTACGAACGCCGACCGTCGCGGCGCGTCACCCGGCGGAGCCGACCCGACCCGCTACCCCGGTACCGGGCTCGTGGCCGGCGCGGACCTGGCCCGGCACAGCGGGGGCGGGCCGCCGTGTCCAAGCCCGCGCGGACCCGTTCCGGCACGCCGGTGGCTGGTGCCGGGGTCAGGCGGCGATCGCCGCCTCCGCGGCGTCCAGCCGGTCGTACGTCTCCAGGACCGCGTCCAGGCCGGTGACCTGCAGCAGCCGGAGCACCGGCGAGGACCCGACGACCACCAGCCGGGTCTCCCGCTCCAGCGCGGCGCGATGAGCCTGCACCAGCGCGCCCAGACCGCTGGAGTCGATGAAGGTGACCTCCCTCAGGTCGGCGACCACGCTGCCTCCGCCGGGCAGGATCATCGAGGTCAGGGTCGACTGCACCGGCCCGGAGGAGGTGAAGTCGACCTCCCCGGAGAGTCGGCAGCCGCGGTAGCCGGGTCCGGCGAACTGCACGATGCCGAGGTCGCCGGCGTCGCTGCCGTCAGCTGCGCCGCGCACCACCCTCTCCTCCCCTCCTTTGCCCGGTCCATTCTCCGCTGTGCCGAGCGTCCGGGTTTGTGCGCCCGACTTGGGGAGAGGACCACGGGCAGCAGACCGACCGCGAGGAGGCCACCGATGAGCGGACCGGGCGAGAGCCGGCCGGCCGGCGACGGCGTCAGCGACGAGGAGATGGCCCGGCAGGTGGCCGACCAGACCTCCTCCGACCTGAAGGCGGACGACGTCTTCGAGCGCGAGGCGGCCGGGGCGGCCGGCGATGTCGAGGCAGCGAAGGCCGGCCCGGAGGACCTGCCGGCCTGACCCGGCGCAGGCCGCGGCGGTCAGGCGCGCGTCCGTGGGCAGCCCGCCTGGCCCGGCGCCCGTCTCGGCGGTCAGGCGCGCGTGCGCGGGCCGTCCAGCGCGGCGCCTGTCTCGGCGGTCAGGCGCGCGTGCGCGGGCCGCCCGGCCCGGCGCCTGTCTCGGCGGTCAGGCGCGCGTGCACTGGGCCGTCCGGCGCGGCCCGGCCGCGGCGATCAGGCGCGCTTGCGCAGCGCCTGCAGCTGCACCGCGATCGACCAGGCGACCTCCTGCACCGGCCGGGCGCCGTTGACGGAGACCAGCTCCTCGCGGCGGGCGTAGTAGTCGAGCATGGGCAGGGTCTTCGCGTCGAAGACCTCCAGCCGGTGCGAGATCACCTCCGGGGTGTCGTCCGAGCCGCGGCCGCGCGCCAGCAGCCGGCGCATCAGCTCGGTGCGCGGCACATCGAGGTGGACGGCGATCTCGACCGCGACCCCGAGTCCCCGGGCGGCCGCGTACGCGGCCTCGGCCTGCTCGACCGTCCGCGGGAAGCCGTCCAGCACGTAGCCGCCGGACTCGCTGGCGGCGAGGACCGGCTTGCGCAGCATGTCCAGCACGATCGCGTCCGGGACCAGGTCGCCGCTGGCGAGGTACTCCCGCACCGAGCGGCCGGTCGCCGTGCCCTCGGTGACGTGCCAGCGCAGCAGGTCGCCGCTGGAGATGTGGGTGATGCCGAAGCGCTCGGCGATCGCGACCGCCTGGGTGCCCTTGCCCGCGCCCGGGGCGCCGATCAGCAGGATCCGCACCGCTCTCCCCTCGGGCCGTGGCTCGGACCGGTCATGGTGACCACACGACCGCTCCGCCGTCCAGTCTCCGCAGCCTCGGCGCTCCCGGCCGGCTCGACCGCGCGGGGCACGCGGTCGGCGGCGCAGCCGATCCGCGGCTGGTTCGATGCCAAGCTAAGGTCGGCCGGGTGGAGCGGGACCACGTCGACGAGATGATCGAGGCCTGGGCGGAGCGCGACCCCGGTCTGGACGCGTCGCCGCTGCAGGTCGCAGGTCGCCTGCTCCGCTCGGCCCGGCACCTGGAACGGGCCATCGACGCCGCGCTGGGTCCGCTCGGGCTGTCCTTCGGCGACTTCGACGTGCTCAACACGCTGCGGCGACGGGGCGACCCGGCCGGCACCAACCCGCGCGTGCTGGCGGCCTCCGCGCTGATCACCTCGGGCGCCATGACCTCCCGGCTCGACCGGCTCGAGCGGGCCGGGCTGCTGCGGCGCCGGCCGGACCCGTCCGACCGCCGGGCCGTCCTGGTTCAGCTGACCCGCACCGGCGACGCGGCGGCGAGGAAGGCACTGGACGCCGTGCTCGCGGCGGACCGCCGGTTCCTCGAGCCGCTCGGCGACCGCGACCGCAGAGCGGTGGCGGCGAGCCTCCGGCGGCTGCTGGTCGCCGTCGAGCTCCCCCGACTCAGCGCAGGACGTCGGCGAGCTCGGTGAGGGAGTCGACCACGAGGAGGCCGGGCAGTCCTTCCGGTGACCGCTCGACCGGGGTCTCTCCCCACTCGTACGGGCGGCGGACGAGCACCGGGCGCATGCCGAGCGCGGCGGCCGCCTCCAGGTCGGACGCGTGCGCGGCCACCATCGCGGCCCGCGACGGCTCGCACTCCAGCAGCTCCGCCGCGCGCAGGTAGACCCGCGGCTCCGGCTTGTAGCTGTCCACCAGCTGGGCGGACAGCACCGCGTCCACCCGCAGGTCGCCGAAGCGCAGCAGGTCGACCAGCAGCGCCAGGTGCCCGTTCGACAGGGTGGCGGTCGTGAACCGGGCGCGCAGCCGGTCGAGCCCCGGCCGGCTGTCCGGCCAGGGCCGCAGCAGCCGCCAGGACTGCACCAGCGCCTCCCGGTCCGGCGCCGGCAGGTCGACGTGGTGGCGCTGCAACACCTCGTGCAGCGTCTCCCGGTGGACCGCGTCCAGGTCCCGCCAGGTCCGCCCGGCGCGCACCCGGTCCAGCGCCGGCCGGTACTCCCGCCGCCAGTCGTCCACCACGGCCGGCCAGTCCGCCGCCACCCCGGTGGCTGCGGCGCTGTCGATGAGGCTGGCCCGCCAGTCGACCAGGGTCCCGAAGACGTCGAAGAACAGCACGCGGTGGGCACCCGCCATGTCTACCGCGGGTGGGCACCCGCCATGTCTCCCGTCCCGGACCCGAATCCGATCGGCCCGGTGTGGACGAAGGCGGGTCGACAAGCTCGGACGTCCAGGGAGGGACGAGACATGAACGAGTCGAGCCGACGAGGTTTCCTGATCACGGCGGGGGCGGGGGCAGCGGTCGCGGCCGCCGCCGTCACCGTCGGGGTGACGACCTCCGGGGACACGCCGGAGGCCGCCGCCGCGGCGCAGCTTCCGGAGGGCGCCTCCGGGGCGCTGGCCGTCTACGTGCGGGACGTGAAGTCCGCCGAGGTGGCCGTGATGGCAGGCGAGACAGAGGTGATCGTCCGGGACCCTGACCTGGTCGCCCGGCTGGCCACCGTGGCCGCGACGAAGAAGGGCTGACGCAGATGTCCTCACACCGCGAGGCGCCGGAGATCTCGAAGGACCCGGTCGCCGACAACACCGACGTGTACGCGTTCGTCAGCCCGGACCGGCCGGACACCGTCACGCTGATCGCCAACTTCATCCCGCTGCAGCTGCCGTACGGCGGGCCGAACTTCCACGAGTTCGGTGACGACGTGCTGTACGAGATCCACGTCTCCAACCGGGGCGACGCGTACGCCGACATCAGCTACCAGTTCCGGTTCGAGACCAGGATCCGCAACCGGAACACGTTCCTCTACAACACCGGGCCGATCACCTCGATCGACAGCCCGAACTGGAACCGGCCGCAGTTCTACTCGGTCACCCGGGTCGACCGGAACGGGCCGGACCGCACGCTCGGCCGCGGGCTGCGGGTGCCGCCGGTCAACGTCGGGGTGCGCAGCACGGCGAACTACGCCGCCACCTTCACCGCCGCGGCCGTGCAGGACCTGCCCGGCGGCCGGAGGGTCTTCGCCGGCCAGCGGGCCGAGGGCTTCTTCGTCGACCTCGGCAGCATCTTCGACCTGGGCACGCTGCGCCCGTTCCAGAACCTGCACCTGATCCCGTCCGCCGCGGCGGTCGGCGTCAACGGCACCCAGGGCCTCAACGTGCACACCATCGCGATCCAGGTGCCGATGTCGGACCTGACCAGGAACGGGCGGCGGCCGACCGACCCGATGGACCCCGGCTCGGTCATCGGCGTGTACGCCTCGGCCAGCCGGCGCATCACCAGGGTCTTCGACGCCGACCGCGGCAAGACTGTCGGGATCGGCCCGTACCGGCAGGTGTCCCGGCTGGGCAACCCGCTGTTCAACGAGGTCATCGTGCCGATGGCGGAGAAGGACCGGTGGAACGCGCTGCCGCCGCGGGCGGACGGCGCGTTCGCCAAGTACGTCGCCAAGCCGGAGCTGGCCGGGCTGCTGCCGGTCCTCTACCCGGGCGTCTTCCCGAACCTGGCCGGGTACACCCCGGCGCGGGCGGACCTGCTGGCGATCCTGCTGACCGGGATCCCGGCCGGCGTCGTCCCCGGCTTCCAGAACTTCACCGGCGCCACCCAGGCGGACCTGCTCCGGCTGAACCTGGCGGTCCCACCGGCCCGGACGCCCAACCCGCTCGGGCTGGTCGCCGGCGACGCCGCCGGCTTCCCGAACGGCCGCCGCGTCTTCGACGACGTGGTGACGGTGGAGCTGCGGGCGGTGGCCGGGCTGACGATCCCGCTGGTCGACCCGACCTACACCCCGGACGGCGCCGCCGCCGCGGTCACCGACGGGACGTCCAACACCAACGCGCCGTACCTCACGCCGGTTCCCGTACCTGGGGACGCCCGCCGGCGGCTACCAGACCAAGCCCGGCGTGCCGGCGGCCTGAGATGGAGGACAACTCGCACGCCGGCCAGGGTGCGGTGCTGCTGGACATCGGCGGGGACGTCGGTGCGCTGGTGGTGCTGCTGCCGGCGCGGACCCCGGACGGCGTCGAGATCGAGGCTCGCCCCGCCGGCACAGTGCCAGCCAAGGGCACAGTGCCAGCCAAGGGCACAGTGCCAGCCAAGGGCACAGTGCCAGCCACCACCACGGCCAGGCTGAGCGCCCCGGCGATGGGCACAGCCATGCTCACGGCGATGCGGCACAGCCATGCTCACGGCGATGGGCACGGCGATGCTCGGAGCCATCAGCACAGCCATGCTCACGGCGATGGGCACAGCCACCTTGTGCATGTGGGCGTGGTGGCCCGGCCGGCGCCGGACGGCTCGCTCGTGCGGTCGGCGGTCTTCGGGGAGCTGACCGCCGGCACGTACGAGCTGTACGAGCGCCCGGCCGGGCCGACCCGGCTGGTCGCGACGGTGGTCGGGGGCGAGGTCACCGAGGCGGTCTGGCCCGGCTAGGACGCCGGGTGACGCCGGGTGACGCCCTGCGGCCTGCCGGAAGGGCCGATTCGGGCCAACTCGGCAAGGCCGATTGCGGTGCGGTCACGACTCGGTACCGGGCCGGCGTCCACACCCCGGCCCGGTATCGGCCCGTCGCATGGTGGGCACCGTGGAGCTGCACGTGACCCTCGACGGCCAGCGGGACCTGGCCGGCCAGATCTACCGGCAGGTCCGGTCCGTGATCGTCGACGGCCTGCTGCGGCCCGGGCAGCCGCTGCCGCCCAGCCGGGAGCTGGCGACCCGGCTCGCCGTCTCCCGCACCACGGTCAGCGCCGCGTACGACCGGCTGTCCGCCGAGGGCTTCGTCGCCGGCCGGGTCGGCGCGGGGACGTACGTGTCGCCGGAGCTGCCGGTGCCCCCGGCCGGACCGCACTGCCTGCCGCCGGTGTCCGCGCCGGTGCGGCCGCGCCCGGTCTGGGAGGAGCTGCGGATCCGCGCGGACCTGTCCGCGGTGAGCGCGGACTACGACCTGCGGCCGGGGATGCCGGACGCGCGGCTGTTCCCGTACCAGACCTGGCGGCGGCTGACGAGCGACCAGCTGCGGGCGACGGCGGTGGGCGCGGGGGCGTACGCGGACCCGGCGGGCATGCCGGAGCTGCGCGCGGCGCTGGCCCGGCACGTCGGCGTCACCCGGGCCGTGCAGGCCGGCCCGGAGGACGTGATCGTCACCAACGGGCTGCAGCAGGCGGTCGACCTGGTCGCCCGGGTGCTGCTCGAGCCGGGCGACCGGGTGGCGGTCGAGGATCCCGGCTACCCGGCGCCGAGGCTGCTGCTCCAGTCGCTCGGCGCCCGGGTGGTCGGCGTCCCGGTCGACGACGAGGGCCTGGTCGTGGACGCCCTGCCGGACGACGCCCGGCTGGTCCTGGTCAGCCCGTCGCACCAGTTCCCGCTCGGCGTCCGGATGTCGCCGGCCCGCCGGCTGCGGTTGCTGGCCTGGGCGCGGGTGCGGGACGCGGTCGTGCTCGAGGACGACTACGACAGCGAGTTCCGGTACGCCGGCCGCCCGCTGGAGCCGCTGCACACGCTGGACCGGGACGGCCGGGTGGTCTACGTCGGCTCGTTGTCGAAGGTGATGCTGCCGACGCTGCGGCTGGGCTTCTGCGTCGCGCCGCCGTCGCTGCGCGGCGCGCTCGCGGCGGCCAAGTTCACCGCCGACTGGCACACCGCGCTGCCGGCCCAGGGCGCGCTGGCCCGCTTCGTCGCCGAGGGCACGCTGGCCCGGCACGTCCGGCGGATGCGGGCGGTCTACGCCGAGCGGCACCGGCTGGTCGCGGACGCGCTCGGCGGCCCCCTGGACCGCTGGCTCGTGCCGGTCCACTCGGCCGCCGGCCTGCACGTGACCGCACTGCTGCGGTCGGGGTCGGTGGCCGACGAGCGGCAGGTCGTCCGGCGGGCCCGGGCGCTCGGGGTCGAGGTGCCCGGGCTGTCGGCCTTCGGCGTGACCAGCCGGCCGGCCGGTCTCGTCCTCGGCTTCGGTCTGGTGCCGGCCCAGCGCCTGCCGGCCGGGCTCGCCCGGCTCCGCACCGCCCTGCGCGACGTCCTCGGCTGAGGCCGGGGCGCCGGCCGCCGGGGGGCCGGGGGCCAGTGGCTACGGGAAGGTGCCGGCTCGGGGCAGCAGCGCGGGGACCTCATGCCCGAGCTGGTCGGACAGGAATGCCGCGGTCGGCAGCAGCCGGTCGAGGTCGAAGCCGGTGGCCAGGCCCATCCGCTCCAGCAGGTAGACCAGGTCGTCGGTGGCGATGTTGCCGGTCGCCTTCGGCGCGAACGGGCAGCCGCCGATGCCGCCGGCGCTGGAGTCCAGCACGGTGACCCCGTCCAGCACCGCGGCGAAGGCGTTGGCGAAGCCGGTGTTGCGGGTGTTGTGGAAGTGGTAGCGCAGCGGCGGGGTGTCGCCGACCGCCTCCCGGATGCCCGCGGTCAGCTCCCGCACCTGCTTCGGCACGCCGACGCCGATGGTGTCGCCCAGGCACAGCTCGTCCACGCCGGCGGCCGCCGCCTCCCGGGCCAGCGCGACGACCCGGTCGGCCGGCACCTCGCCCTCGAACGGGCAGCCGAACGCGACCGACAGCGTCAGCGTGGTGAACAGCCCGGCCGTCTTCGCCGCCCCGACCACCTCGACCGCCTGCCGCATCGCCTCGGCCGTCGACATGTTCTGGTTGCGCTGGGAGAAGGTCTCGCTGACGCAGACGACGACGTTGACCTCGTCGACGCCGGTGCTCAGCGCGCGGTCCAGCCCGCGCCGGTTGAGCACCAGCCCCGCGTACGAGACGCCGTCGACCCGCGGCACCCGCTCCATCACCGCCTCGGCGTCGGCCATCGCCGGGACCAGCTTCGGGTGCGCGAACGAGACCGCCTCGACCCGCCGGGCGCCGGCCTCGACCAGCTGCGTGATCAGCTCCACCTTCGCGTCGGTGCTCAGCACCACGCTCTCGTTCTGCAGGCCGTCCCGCGGGCTGACCTCGACGATCGTGACCTCGCCCATGGGCGCAGTATCCTCCGCCCGGCTCAGCGCCGTAGATGCTGGCCCCGGCGCGGCCGCATGCGGCCGTGCCACCGCGTTGGTGTCGGCCGACCGAGCTTTCGCAGCGGTGCCCGGCCTTGGTCGATCTTCCCCGACCAGGCCGGCGTGGCGGGCTGGTCGGCTCCTGATCCGCGGCGCGCAGGTGACGCGCGCCGCGAGCGCAGCCCACCGGGCCCGGGGTGAGGCCGCTGGGCGGTCCGCGCCGACAGGTGACGAGCTCCCGCCGCGGGTGTGTACCAGCCAGGGTTTGTGCACCATCGGGCAATCCCCGGAAATGTCTCCGGTCCGGCAACTGAGTCGTTCCGACCGGCATCTCTCCCGGTGCCGGGCTCGACCGTGCCTGGCGGTACCGCAAGGGACGGGGGACGGAAATGAACGGAATCGTGCGAAGGCTGCCGGGCTCGCTGATCGGCGTGGCGGTCGCGGCTGCCGGGCTGGTGATCGCGACACCAGGAACGCCGGCGTTCGCGTGCGGGGAGCAGAGCCAGGCCGCGGCCGGCGGCGGGGGACTCCAGCTCGCCAGCGTCGCCGGGCTCTCCCCGGTGCAGGTGAGCGGGCCGGGGTCGTTGAGCGTGCCCGCCGGCGGCGCGGCGCCCTTCGGCATCACCGTCGACAACAGCGGTCGCCGCTTCGGCGGGAGCATCGATCTGGAAGTCAGGACGAGCGGTCCGTCGAGCTTCCCCGCGCTGACGGTGGAGCTGGCGGGAAGCAACGGCGGCACAACGACGTGGCGGAGGCTGGCGGAAGAGGGCACGCCGGGCGCGCGGTGGTTCGGCTCGGGCGGTCTGAGCTTCCAACCAGGACAGACGAGCACGGGCTTCCGGCTCGGGATCGGGCCGGATGCGCTGGCGGAGCGGCTGCGGGTCACCGCACATGTGCGTGACACAGCCGGACTGCAGGTGGGCGTGACGGCCTTCGACGTCACGGTGACGGGTGCGGCCGTGCGGGTGCGCGGCACGTTCCCGAGCGAGCTCCGCAGCGGGGCCGCATACCGCGAGTTCGACGTCGAGGTCCGCAATCCGTCCACCCGCGCCTACCACGACGTGCGCGCGTCGGTGTCCTTGACCGGCCTGACCGACGCGTCGAGCCCTCAGGGGGCCGGGCACCTGTCGGTCGCGGACGTCCAGCTGGAGCGCCGTTCCGGCGGCAGCTGGCACCGCCTCACCCTCCGTCCCGGCTGCGATCCGGTCTTCTCCGGCACGCTCGCCGGGCCGTTCGACCTCGAGGCCGGCGCCAGCCGGACGCTGCACCTGCGGATCCGGCTCGCCGACTCATCGGCGACGAAGCCGCACCCCGCCCGGTACTTCCTGTCCGCCGGACCGGCCGGGAACGCCGACGCGCAAGGCAGCCTCAACGGGGACTTCCTGCTCCGACCGCGACAGGTGGCCGACCCCGGGCCGACCAGCCCGCCCGCGCCGACCCACAGCAGCGGACCGACACCCGATGCAACCGCGCCGGCATCCCTCCCGCCGGCTATCGAACCGGCCGGCCTGCACGACACCGGCCCTGCGAGCTGGCCGCTGGCCGGCGCCATCGCGCTTCTTCTCGGTGGCATCGGCGCACTGGTCGTCGCCGCCCGTCGATGGCACCTGGCCCGCCGCTGATCCCAGCGGTGAGTCCCGAACTGTCCCGCTGGGCCGGCAACCTTCGGCGTCAGCCCGGCATCAGACAAGGCAACGAGGTGCGCAGCCGGGAATGGACCCCCGGGCGGCATCAAGGCCGCCGCCGAACGATCAGCCGGGACGCCGGTGGCAGGGGCAGATGGGCGCAGCCGTTGGGGAAGGCTTGGACAGACCGCAGCCCCGCCCGGCCGAGCCGGGCGGGGCTGCGGTGCGAATCCGCGCCGACACCGGCCAAGATCACCAGCTCCGTCGCCGCCACGAGTGGAACCGACACACCCAGTCCGGCGACGGCCTCAGCGGGCGCCACCACTCAGCGACGCGCGTACGTAGCGTCGAGCGTGGTGTATGCGCGCCTTCACGGTGCCGACCGGGACGTCGAGGTGCCGGGCGATGTCCGCGTACTCCAGGTCGGACAGGTCCCGCAGCACGAATGCCGAGATCAGCTCGGGGTGCTCGGCCTCCAGCCGTTCCAACGCGTCCAGCAGGTCCAGCCGCGAGCCGGCGATGACGCTGGTGGTGCGTGGGTCAGGTCGCTCGATCGGCAGGTCGGTGCTGCGCTCGGCGAACCGGCGACGCAGTGTCCGGTAGGTCTGCCGGGCCTGGTTCGCGGTCACCGCGTTGAGCCAGGTGGAGAAGGTGGATCTGCCCTCGAAGGTGTTGATCCTCGTCGCCACCTTCAGCAGCACGTCCTGGCATGCCTCTTCGGCGTCCTGCCGGTACGGCAGGAAGCGGGAGCAATGCCGCAGCACGCGCGGTTCGATCCTGCGCAGCAGCTCATCCAGGGCCGGCTCGTCACCGAGCGAGGCGCGCCGGGCCAGCTCGTCGGTGTCCGTGTCCGGATCGATCACGGACAGATCCTCGCACCGGGTTGGTCCTGCGCCAGAATGGCCAGGTGAGCGCCGCGCCCGCTCGGATCGGTCGCTACCGGGTCGACCGGCGTATCGGCAGCGGCTCGTTCGCCACCGTGTGGCTTGCGCACGACCAGCTCCTGGAGGCGCCGGTGGCCGTGAAGGTGCTGGCCGACAACTGGGCGCAGCACCTCGACATCCGGGAGCGCTTCCTGGAGGAGGCGCGCATCCTGCGCCGGGCCGACTCGGACCGGGTGGTCCGGGTGCATGACCTCGGCGACCTCGAGGACGGCCGGCCCTACTTCGTGATGACCTACGCCGACCGCGGCACGCTGGCCGACCGGCTCGCTGCCGGACCGCTGCCGATCGCGCCGGCCGTGCAGTACGGCGCGGACGTGGCCCGCGGGCTGGCCGCCCTGCACGCCGTCGGCGTGATCCACCGGGACGTCAACCCGGCGAACGTGCTGCTGTGCACCGGCCGGGACGGGATCGGCGAGCGGGTGCTGGTCGCCGACCTCGGATTGGCGAAGGCCGCCGCGCACGGCTCCGGGTTCACCCTCACCGTAGGTACGCCCGGGTACGTCGCGCCGGAGCAGCTGGCCGGCGCCGGGCTGGACCGCCGGGTCGACGTCTACTCGGTCGGCATGGTGCTGCACCACATGCTCACCGGCGTGGCGCCGGCCGGTGGCGGGACCAGGCCGCCGCCTCTGGCCGAGCTGCGCCCGCAAGTGCCGGCGGCGGTCGACGCGGTGGTGCGACGGGCGACGGCCGGCCGGCCGGAGGATCGGTTCCCGTCCGCAGGGGCCCTCGCTGACGCACTCGACGCCGCCTCGGTCGGGCTCGGGGAGTCCCGCCACCCCCCCGTCACGACGGCCACCCGATCCCCGGCGGCCACCCGACCCGGGACGGCCACCCGACCCCGGGCCGCTGACCGGCCGGCTCCGGCCGACCGGCGGCCGTCCCCGCCCGCGGACCCGCGGCCGGAACCGCCGACCGTGGCTGGCGCGTCGCCCGACCGCAGGAGTCCGGCGCCGGCGCCGGTCCGGCCGGACGACACCGTCCACCTGCTCCGGCCGCGGCGCCGGCGCCACCGGGGCCGGACCGCGGCGCTGGTCGCGCTGGTCCTGGTCCTGCTCGCCGTCGGCTCCGCCGCCGCGGTGGTGGCCCGGTCCCGCGCGGCGGCAACCGTCACCGTCACCGGCGCGGCGGGTCGGGTCGGCGTCACCGTCCCCAGTTCCTGGGGCCGGCAGGTGCAGGACGCCGGCTGGGACCTGACCCCCTACGGGCAGGCCGGCCGGTCCGGCAGCGGCCTCGCGGTGGCGGGCGACGTCGCCGGCTGGCAGGACCCCGCCACGTCCTCGCCGGGCGTCTTCGTCGGACTGGCGACCGGCCTGCGCGTCCCGGCCGTGCAGGCCGCCGGCTCGCGCTGCCCCTATGTGCAGGAGGACGACCGGACGATCGCCGGGCTGCCGGCGACGGTGCGGCGGCACCAGCCGTGCGCCGGCTCGGCGGCCGCCCTGGTGGAGGCCGTGCTCGCCCCGCCGGACGGCAGCTACCTCGTCTTCGTGCAGATCAAGGAGCCGGCCGGCGGCGACCGGGCGGACCGGGTGCTGGACAGCTTGACCGTGCGGCCGCCGGCCTGACGCCGCGCAGCGTCAGCCGGGCTCGATGACGAGCCGCGCGACCGCCTGCTGCCAGATCGGTACCAGCCGATCGAAGTCCCGCTGCGTCGTGCGGTAGTAGACGGCGATCGCCGCGGACCCCTGCACGACCATCCGGTCGATCACCTGCCGCAGACCGTCGGGCCCTCGAAAGGTAAAGCTCCAATCCACCGCGCTCTCCCCGACGCCCGGTACGGCGACGAGGTCGAGCCGGCTGTAGCCGGTCGCAGGTCCCACGGATCGGCTCGTACGCCTCGAAGCCCTGCCGAGCGGTTCGGTTGCCGTCCCGCGCGACGATCTCCACCCGGAACAGCTGCAGCTCGCTCGGGTCGATGAAGTCCGTTCCGACGGCGTCGTCCCGCGGCGAGATCGGCCTGCGCATCCAGCCAGACGGCACCGTCAGCCGCGCCGTCACGCCGTGGCCGGTCAGTTCGAACCCTTCGTAGCCGGTCGGGAGCAGCGGCACGCCGGCGGGGGTCGGGCTGCCCGGCGGCCGGGTCGGCGCGGGTACCGTGCCGCCTCCGGTGCCATCGACACCGGCGCCGGGTCGCCTGGGACGCGTTCTGGCGGCGGGGGAGCGCACCCTGCGACAGCAGCCGCCAGCATCGCGGCCACCAGTCCGACCCGCCTCACGCCGCACCCCCTACCTCGCCCAGTGTCGCAGCCAGTGAGTCGCGAGTGGTGCGGGCGGATCGCGTGCTCAGCGAAAGCCGTCGCCGGACTCGCCGACGCTGGGATTGTCCGCCCTGATCAGCCGGTGGATCTCGTCCATGGCCGGCCACGCCCCGCGCTCGGAGTTCGACAGCACCACCACGTCGAGGTCGTCGGCCGGGTAGTACCGGACGATCCCACTGGCGCCGGCGTTGCCGCCGTCCTTGTAGGTGTTCCGCACCGAGCCGGCCCGGTCGATGACGAACTCCAGCCCGAAGCCGTACCAGACGGCCCAGTCGTCGCGCTGGTGGTGCAACACCTGCGGGGTGAGGAACTGCTCGGTGAGCTCGGCCGAGAGCAGCCGCCCGGCGCGTACCGCCTGCGCGAAGCTCACCAGATCGCTCGCGGTGACCTGCGCGCCGCCGTCCGGGGACCCGATCGGCGGGTAGCTGAAGATGTTCTGCTTCCAGCCGGTGCGGATCCCGCGCGCGTCGAGCACCGGGTCCCATCCCTCCGCGACGTCCGGTGCCGCCTCCCGACGGTCGTAGAATCCCGACGCGGCCATTCCGGCGCGGGTGAACACGGCGCCGCGGACATGGTCCCGGTAACTGGTGCCGGTGACCGCCTCGATCGCGAGGCCGACGAGGATGTATCCGACGTTGCAGTATCGGCACCCGGTCCCCGGCGGGAACAAAGCCGGCTTGCCGGCGAACTGAGGCAGCCAGTCCCGCGTCTGGATCACCGAATAGCACGGCTTGTCGACCCACAACGCCTCGTAATCCTCGCCTGCTTCCTCGTCGGCATCGTCGGCGATACCGGAGGTGTGGGTGAGCAGGTGCCGCACCGTCACCGCCGGCGAAATCGTCGAACCGGCCAAGTCGACGACGTCGACGATCGGCATGTCCAGACCCAGCCGCTTCTCATCCACCAACTGCAACGCCGCCACCGCAGTGAACAGCTTGGTGATCGAAGCGGTATCGAACCGGGTAGCCAGCGTGACCGGCACCGCCCACCGGCGGCTCGCCCAGCCGTACGCTCCCGAGAACAGAGTCCGCTCGCCGCGGCGGATCAGCACGACTCCGGAAAACATGTCGTCGGCGGCCCGCGACCGCAACCAGGCATCCAGCTCGGCGAACGACACGACGCGAGGTTACCGACGTCGCTGTCCAGCTCTACTCAGAAACGATCGTGACTTCGCTGCTACCGCTCCACGGTAGCCGGGCGGCCGCGGAGCTCGCGCATGCCGGGGGAGAGGCTGGTGCCGATCGCGAGCGGGAGCATGCCGGCAGCGACCACGGCGAGCGCCGGCCCGGCGCCGAGCGAGCCGGCGAGGACGCCGCCGAGCAGCGAGCCGGCCGGGATGACGCCCCAGGCCACCAGCTTGTTGGTGCTGCGGACCCGGCCGAGCAGCCCCTCCGGCGTGACGCGGTAGACGTACGCGGCGAGAACCACGTTGAACACCGGCCCGAACAGCGAGGCGGTGCCGGCCACGACGCCCAGCCACAGCGGCGACGGCAGCAGCGGCAGCAGGCCGAGCAGCCCGGCCCACAGCCAGGCCGTGCCCACCAGGATCGTCCGGCCGGCCAGTCGCCGGTGGACCCAGGGCGCGGCCAGCGCGCCGAGCAGCCCGCCCACCCCGTACGCCCCGAGCATCAGGCCGACGACGGCGGGCGACGCGCCGAGGTCCTGGGCGCGCACGATCAGCGCCAGGAAGAGCGCATTGAAGACCAGGTTCATCCCGCCGACGAGCGCGACCGACTCGCGCAGGAAGCGGGACCGCCAGACGAACCGCAGGCCCGCCGCGATCTCCGTCCGCAGCCGCGCCCGGTCCGCCGCCGGCTCGCCCTGCAGCCGGGACCGGATCGCCGCCACCGCGCCGCCGGAGACCAGGTAGGTCACCGCGTCGATGGCGAACGGCAGCGCCGGCGCGACCGCGAACAGCGCGCCGCCCAGCGGCTGGCCGACGAGGTCGGCGCCCTGGACGCGGGCCTGGTGGTACGCGACCGCGGTCGGCACCTGGTCGGCGTGCACGAGCCGCGGCAGCGCCGCGCCCTCGGCCAGGTCGAACAGCACGAACAGGCAGCCCTCGACGAACGCCACCGCCGCCAGCTGCCAGACGGTGACCGCGTCGATCCCGCCGACGGCGGCGGTCACCGCGACGCTGCCCAGCGCGACCGCCCGGCCGAACTCGCACAGCAGCATGGTCCGCTTCCGGTTCCAGCGGTCGATCCAGGCGCCGCCCGGCAGGTAGAGCAGCAGGAACGGCAGCGTCTGCGCGGAGACGACCAGCCCGGCCAGCGCCGGGGAGCCGGTGAGCGCGAGGACCAGCAGCGGGTAGGCGACGGAGGTGATCCGGGTGCCGACGGCGGAGGCGACCTGGCTGGTCCACAGCAGCGTGAAGTCCCGGTTGCGCCACAGCGGCGCCGGCGCTGTCGCTGTTGCCACGAGGTCATCCCCGGATGTCGAGGCCGACATCAGTCCATGGTGCTGCCGCCTGCGCCGAGCGGCAGCCGGAGGTACGACCAGTTGCGGCATCGACACGCCGGTCCGCGTCGGGCAGGCTCCATGCCCGGACGGAGTAGCCGGGTAGCTCCGTCGTCCGGTCTGAGAGCTGCCGCTGTGAAGCGTTCCAAGATCCTGCTCGCGTTGCCGCTGGTGCTGGCGGCGGCGCTCCTGCCGGTGGTCGAGCGGGCCGGCGCGGACGGCGACGACCAGCCGATCTACCCGCTCGACAGCTTCCCGCCGGGCCCGAACGACAACGCCGTGCTGAAGTGGAACGAGGAAGCACTCCAGTGCATCCGCGCCGGCAGGCCTGGGCCGACCGTGGTCGCGCGGGCGCTGTTCATCGCGCAGTCCTCCGTCTACAACGCGTGGGCGGCGTACGACGGGAAGGCGGTCCCGACGATCCGGTCCGGCTTCGTCCGCCGCCCGTCGTCCGAGCGGACGGCCGCGAACAAGAGCCAGGCCGTCAGCCACGCCGCGCACGTGGCGCTCTCCGACCTGTTCCCGGCCTGCCGACCGGCGCTGGACGAGCGGCTCGCCTCGATGGGCTACTCCGTCGCCGACACCACGACGGCTGCGAAGGGCGGCCGGGCGGCCGGGCAGAAGGTGGTCGACGCCCGGCGCACCGACGGTGCGAACCAGGCCGGCGGCTACGCGGACACCTCCGGCTACCGGCCGGTGAACACGCCGGAGACGGTCACCGACCCGTGGCGCTGGCAGCCGCTGCGGGTGCCGCTGGGCGACCCGAACGGCGTGCCGCAGGTCGCCGCGACGCCGCACTGGAGCAAGGTCACGCCGTACGACCCGAAGGTGCTCGAACAGGCGGGCCAGATCCCGGCGCCGCAGCGCAACCCCGCCGTCACGGTCGACGACATCGTCACCGAGAGCGCGAACCTCGACGACCGCAAGAAGGTGATCGCGGAGTACTGGGCGGACGGTCCCCGCTCCGAGCTGCCGCCGGGGCACTGGAACCTCTTCGCCCAGTGGCTGTCCCGCCGCTACGGGCAGAGCATCGACCAGGACGCCAAGATGTTCCTCGCCCTGGACGCGGCCATGCTGGACTCGAGCATCGCGTCCTGGTCCCCGAAGTACCGCTACGACTTCGCCCGGCCGGTGACCACCGTGCGGGCGCTGCGCGCCGGCCAGACGATCAGCGCCTGGGCCGGGCCGTACCAGGGCACCAAGCCGATCCCGGGGGAGACCTGGCGGCCGTACCAGCCGCTGGACTTCCCGACGCCGCCGTTCCCGGAGTACACCTCCGGGCACAGCACGTTCAGCCACGCCGGGGCCGCGGTGCTCAAGGACGTCGGCGCCGTCTTCGGCCGGGACGGCGACGTCTTCGGCGCCAGCGTCACCGTCGCGGCCGGGACCGGGCGGGTCGAGCCGCGGACCGCGACCCACCCCGGAGTGCCGGCCCAGCCGGTCACCCTGTCCTGGCCCAGCTTCGAGGCGGCGGCGCTGGAGGCCGCGCTGTCCCGGCGCTACGGCGGGATCCACTGGTACGAGGGCGACTTCTACGCCCGGCAGCTCGGCAAGAAGGTCGGCGAGTCGGCGTTCTCGATCAGCAAGAAGCTCTGGGAAGGCGGCTGAGGGACCCCGCCCGCGGCCGCGGCGCGCTCAGGCGAACGCGAGCACGATGCCGGCGGCGGCGCCGAGGACCAGCGCGACGACGACCACGAGAGCCAGCAGGCGCCGGCGCGACGGCGCCTCGTCGCCGCGCTCCACGAACGCCCGGAACATCTGCGTGCTGGCCGGGTCCTTCTTCTGCTCGGGCATGCGCGACACGGTAACCCGGGGCGGTCCGCGGTGACCCGGTGACCCCGGTAGCCCGGCCGGCATCCACCGTTCAGTGGATGCCGCGGGTCCATCGCTTCCGGGTGGGACTCTGGCCGTGCGGGCGAGTCAGAGCCGCGCGGCCGCGGCGATGCTCGATGGCATGACAGTCATCGACGTGCGCGACCTGCGCAAGCGGTACGGCGACACGATCGCCCTGGACGGGGTGTCGTTCGAGGTCGAGGCGGGCGAGGTCTTCGGCCTGCTCGGCCCGAACGGCGCCGGCAAGACCACCGCGGTGGAGATCGTCGAGGGTCTCCGCCGCCCCGACGCGGGCACCGTCCGCGTCCTCGGCCTGGACCCGCAGGCGGACGGCCCGCGGCTGCGGCAGCGGATCGGCGTCCAGCTGCAGCAGGCGCAGCTGCCGGACCGGCTGCGGGTCGGCGAGGCGCTGGACCTGTACGCGTCGTTCTACCGGCACCCGCAGTCACCGGACGAGCTGATCGAGCGGTGGGGGCTGGCCGCCAAGCGGACCGCCGCCTTCGCCGACCTGTCCGGCGGCCAGCGGCAGCGGCTGTTCCTCGCCCTCGCCCTGGTCGGCGACCCGGAGCTGGTCTTCTTCGACGAGATCACCACCGGCCTGGACCCGCAGGCCCGCCGCGCGACCTGGGACCTGATCCGCCAGGTCCGCGACGCCGGCGTGACCGTCGTGCTGGTCAGCCACCTGATGGACGAGGTCGAGCAGCTCGCCGACCGGGTCGCGATCCTCGACCGCGGCCGGGTGGTCGCCGTCGACACCCCGGCCGGGCTGGTCGCCCGGACCGACGCCGAGCAGCGGCTGCGCTTCCGGCCGGTGGACGGCGTCGACCTCGACCGGATCCGGCACCTGCCGGGCGTCGCCGCCGTCGAGCGGTCCGGCAGCCAGGTGCTGGTCACCGGCAGCGGCGAGTTCGCCACCCGGGTCACCGCGGCGCTGGCCCGCGACCACGTGCTGGTGGCCGACCTGCGCCTGGAGCAGCGCACCCTGGACGACGCGTACCTGGCCCTGACCGGCCGGGAGAACGGAGACCTCTCATGAGCCCGCTGGTCGCGATGACCCGTACCGAGGCCAAGCTCTTCCTGCGCGAGCCCATGGCCGTCTCCGTGGTGCTCGCGCTGCCGGTGCTGCTGCTGGTCGGCTTCGGGCTGATCCCCGGCTTCGGCGAGTACGAGCCGTACCTGGGCCAGTCGGGGACCGAGTACATCGCCTCGATCGGGGTGGCGATCGTCCTCGCGGTGCTCGGGCTGAGCTTCCTGCCGACGACGCTGGGCACCTACCGCGAGCGCGGCGTGCTCCGCCGGCTGCGGGCCACCCCGGTCCGGCCGGTGACCCTGCTGCTCGCCCAGCTCGTGGTGGCGGGCGTCGCCACCCTGGCCGCCGTGCTGCTGGTCGTCGGCGTCGGGATGGCGGCCTTCGGCGTCGCCCTGCCCCGAAACCTGCCCGGCTTCGTGCTCTCGGTGGTGCTCGGCGGCGCGGGCCTGCTCGCGATCGGGCTGCTGGTGGCGGCGGTCGCCCCGACCGCCAGGGCGGCGACCGGGATCGGCATGCTGCTGTTCTTCCCGAGCATGTTCCTGGCCGGCATCTACTTCCCGCGCGAGGCGTTCCCGCCGGTGCTGCAGCGGGTCAGCGACCTGTCCCCGCTCGGCGCCGCGCTGGAGGCGGTGCGTGACACCTGGAGCGGGGACGCCCCACAGCCGCTGCACCTGGTCACAATGGCCGCGTACGTGCTGGTCGCCGGTGGCCTGGCGGCCCGCGCCTTCCGCTGGGAGTGAGCATGACCGCCGACCGGGACCCGCTGGAGCGCTGGGAGTCGCTGCTGCGGGTGCTCCCGTACGGCGGGCTGGTCGTCGGGTCCGTGCTGACCGTGCTGATCCGGGACCCGGACTGGCCGCCGGTCGCGCTCGGGCTCGGCATCGCCGCGCTGGCCGCGCTGTGGGTGCGCGCCACCCGCCCGCCGGCCGGCTGGCTGCCGGTGCCCGGCCCGGTGTTCTTCGCCGGCTGGGTGCTGCTGTGCGCGGCGCTGGTGGTCTGCAGCCCGTGGTACGGCTTCGCCGCGTTCGTGGGCTACCTGTTCGCCTTCGACGCGCTGCCGGGCCGGTGGCGGTTCGCCGGCATCGCCGCCACCGCCGCGGTCGTCGCCACCTCGCAGATCGGCGGCCTGCCGCCGGCGACTCCCGCCGGGGTGGCCGTCTGGGCCGCGATCGTCGCCGTCAACGCCGGTCTGGCCAGCGGGTTCAGCTACTTCGGCTCGCTGACGGAGGAGCAGAACGCGGCCCGCAAGCGGACCATCGACGAGCTGGCCGAGGCGAACGCCAGGCTGGCCGCCGCCCTGGACGAGAACGCCGGCCTGCAGGCCCAGCTGCTGACCCAGGCCCGGGAGGCGGGGGTGCTCGACGAGCGGCAGCGGATGGCGCGGGAGATCCACGACACGATCGCGCAGGGCCTGACCGGGATCGTCGCCCAGCTGCAGGCGGCGCGCCGCTGCTCCGACGGCGACCGGGAACGGCACCTGGAGGCGGCGGTCCAGCTGGCCCGGGAGAGCCTGAGCGAGGCTCGCCGGTCCGTGCAGGAGCTCCGTCCGGAGCCGCTGGAGTCGGCCCGGCTGCCGGAGGCGCTGGGCGTCGTGGCGAGGCGCTGGTCGGAGGTGACGGGGGTGCGCTCGGAGGTCACCACCACCGGGACGGTCCGGCCGCTGCATCCGGAGATCGAGGTCGCGCTGCTGCGGACCGGGCAGGAGTCGCTGGCCAACGTGGCCAAGCACGCCGGAGCGTCCAGGGTGGGGGTGACCCTGTCGTACACGGAGGACGTGGTGATGCTGGACGTCCGCGACGACGGGGCTGGGTTCAACCCTGCGGAGGTCGACGGCGGCTTCGGCCTCACGGTCATGCGGCAGCGGGTGGCCCGGGTGGCGGGCCGGTTCGAGGTCGAGTCGGCTCCGGGCGAGGGGACGGCGGTCTCGGCGACCGTCCCGGCAGTGGCCGCGGGCGGCCCCGGTGGGTGAGCCACTGCGGGTGCTGATCGCGGACGACCACCCGGTGGTCCGGGACGGGCTGCGCGGGATGTTCAGCACCGAGCCCGGCTTCGAGGTGGTCGGCGAGGCGGCGACCGGCGGCGAGGCGGTCGCCATGGTCGAGGCGTTGCGGCCGGACGTGGTGCTGATGGACCTGCGGATGCCCGAGGTGGACGGCGTGACGGCGATCGCGCGGCTCGCCGAGCGGGGGTCGGCCGCCCGGGTCCTGGTGCTCACCACGTACGACACCGACGCCGACGTGCTGCCCGCGATCGAGGCCGGCGCGACCGGCTACCTGCTCAAGGACGCCCGGGCGGACGAGCTGTTCCGCGCGGTCCGGGCCGCGGCCCGCGGCGAGGCGGTGCTGTCCCCGTCGGTGGCGACCCGGCTGCTCGGGCAGGTCCGCCGGCCGGCCCGGGAGCCGCTGAGCCAGCGCGAGCAGGAGGTGCTGGCGCTGGTCGCCCGCGGTGCCACCAACCGGGAGGCGGCCCGGCAGCTGTTCGTCTCCGAGGCGACGGTCAAGACCCACCTGCTGCACGTGTACGCGAAGCTCGGCGTCAACGACCGCGCCGCCGCGGTCGCCGAGGCCTTCGAGCGCGGCCTGCTCACCCCAGGGAGCCGGTGACCGGCGACCGGTCCCGCAGGTAGGCGAGCACCGCGAGCACCCGGCGGTGGTCCTCGTCCCCGCCGGCCAGGCCGAGCTTGGCCAGGATGCTGCTGACATGCGTCTCGACGGTCCGCTCGGTCAGCCAGAGCCGGCGGGCGATGCCGACGTTGGTCCGGCCCTCCGCCATCAGCGCGAGCACCTCCTGCTCGCGCGGCGACAGCGCCGCCAGCGGGGCGTCGTGCCGGTTGGCGCCGATCAGTCGCTGCACCACCTCGGGGTCGAGCGCGGACCCGCCGGCGGCGACCCGGCGCAGCGTGTCCAGGAAGTCGTCCACCTCCAGCACGCGGTCCTTCAGCAGGTAGCCGAACCGGCCGGACGCCACCAGCTCGACCGAGTGCCGGGTCTCGACGTGCTGGGAGAGCAGCACGATGCCCAGGGTTGGGTGCCCGGCCCGGATCGCCCGCGCCGCCCGGGCGCCGTCGTCGGTGTGGTCCGGCGGCATCCGGACGTCCACCACGGCCAGGTCCGGCCGCGCCGCCGACACCAGCTCGACCAGCTCGGGCGCGTCCGCCGCCCGGCCGACCACGTCGTGCCCGGCGTCCTCGAGCAGCCGGGCGAGCCCCTCGCGGAACAGGACGGAGTCCTCGCCGATCACGATGCGCACGGCAGCACCGCCTCGACCACGGTGCCGCTGCCGGCCGGGCTGCGTACGGACAGCCGGCCGCCGGCCGCGGCGACCCGGTCGGCGAGCCCGGCCAGCCCGGACCCGGTCCGTGCCGCCGCCCCGCCGATCCCGTCGTCGCTGACCAGCACAGCGACCACGCCGTCCTGCCGGGCGACCCGCAGGCCGATCCTGGCCGCGCCGGCGTGCTTGACGCTGTTGGCCAGCGCCTCGCAGGCCACGTAGTACGCCGTTGTGGCGACGTCGTCGGGGAGGTGGTCGGCCTCGATCTGCAGGTCGACCGCGACCGGCACCCCGCGGGTCAGCGCGGACAGCGCCGGCGCCAGCCCGTCGTCCAGAGTGGACGGTCGCAGCCCGTGCGCGAGGGTCCGCAGCTCGGCCACCGCGGTGCCGAGCTCGGCGACCGCCTGGTCGAGCAGGCCGTCCACGTCCACCGTGCCGTCATCGAGGTGCCGCTGCGCGAGCCGGAGCGCCATCCCGAGTGAGACCAGCCGCTGCTGCGCGCCGTCGTGCAGGTCCCGCTCCAGCCGGCGCCGCTCGTCGTAGCCGGCGTGCAGCAGCCGGGCGCGGCTGGACTCGGCCTCGGCGAGCGCCCGGGTGGCCTCCACCCGCAGCCGGACGACCTCGACCAGCAGGCCGGACGCCTCCGCGACCACCCGCAACAGGTCGCGGGACAGCCGCGATCGACACGAGCGCGCCGATCGGCTGGCCGCCGAGGAGCACCGGGATCGCCCTCGCCTCGTCGGCGGCAATCCCGCCACCGGCTGCGTCGACAAGTCCGGGGTGGGAGGGGAGGCGGTAGCCGACCTGCAGGTCGGGGTCGCGCAGGGCGGTGCGGAGGGTCGCCTCGAGCTCCTCGGGGCGCGCCTCGCCGGTGTGGGTGCGGTGGCGCAGGTCGGCGAGCGCGCGCAGCGCGGCGTCCCGGGCCGGGTAGAGCCGCCGGTCCACCCGGAGCTGGATCCGGGAGCGCAGCGGCGCCAGCGCGGCCGCGGTTACGGCGGTCGCGACGGCCGCGACGGTGGCGGACCGGCCGCCGAGGGCCAGGCCGCCGAGGACGGAAACCACCGTGAAGACGCCGAGCAGGGCGGCCGAGGTGACGGCGTACGTGACCGTGCCCGACAACACCCGGTCGACGTCGTAGAGGTCGTGCCGGAGCATCGCGACCGTGGTGGCGACCGGCACGCCGACCACCAGCGCGGCCAGCCCGATCACCACGAGGTCGGTGTCGCCGAGCAGCAGGATCGACAGCCAGCACACCAGCAGCGTCAGCGGGAGCAGCGTCGCGGCGAGTGCGAGCCACTTCAGCTGCGCCTGCTGAACGGCGTCCGCGGCGCGCCGGTAGCGGACCGCCATCGACGCGGCGCAGGCGACGAGCAGCCCGAGGAACACCGGCAGCAGCGCCAGCGCGGCGGGCAAGGCCCACCCCGGCAGGGTGCCGAGGGCGTGCGGCGCGTCCTCGTTCGGCGCCGCGTACGGGCGCGGCGCCCCCGCCACCAGGACACCGAAGGCGACCACCACGCCGAGCAGCGCGACCGCGACCCATCGCCAGCGCGGCGAGAGGAAGCGCCCGTCCGGGAAGACGAGCATCAGCAGCGCCAGTGGGACGTACAGCCACATCCAGGCACCCTCGGCGAGCGGCGCGTACGCCTCGGTCGCCGGCAGCAGCCCGGGCCGGCGCTCGACCACCAGCCCGTACAGGTCAGTGACGCCAGTGCCGAGGACTACCAGGCCGACGGCGGCGAGCAGCGGGCCGACGGCATTGTCCGGACGCCTCCGGGCGACCACCAGGCCGAGCACCACCGACGGCGCGGATGCCGCGACGCCGATCACAGCGACCGCTGCGGCGTCCCCGGTCCGGTCGAGGAGTGCCAGCACCAGGCTGAGCGCGGCCAGCAGCGCCCAGCCGGCCGCGACGACGGCGGCCCAGGCCAGGGCGTGCCTGCCGGCGCGCCGTCGGCGCAGGACGCCGTCCGGGTCCGCGTCCACCGAGGACCCGGCGGCGGGCCCGAGGGCTCCGCGCAGCCGAGGCACGTCCAGAGCGTAGGTCCGCCGGCGGCGCCGCGGCCTCGGTACCAGTACGGAGACCGCCGTACGGGCCACCACCGGGACGTTTCCCGCACCCGCCACGATGCTCGCCGCGGTGGACCGCCGGCATGGTCGGAGGCGCCCGTTCCGTGGAGAGGATGCTGACGATGACCACCACCGCCGTGGGCTCGGCCACCAGGCCGGCCACGAAGCCCGCCCGCCCCCGTGACCTCCGCCGCTTCTGGCGGGTGCTGGCCGCCGTCGTGCTGCCGCTCGGGCCGCTGCTCATCACCCTGATGCGTGCCCTCATGCCGTACTGGACCAGCGACGACCGGGCGACCGTCGTCGCCACCTCGCTCGCCCAGCCCGGCCGGCTGGACGCCCTGCTGTGGCTGGGATTCTTCGCGGTCCCGCTGCTGCTGCTCGGCGTGCTGGCGATCGGCTACCTGACCCGCCGCGGCGCCCCGGTGCTCGCCACCGTCGGCACGGTGCTCACCTTCGCCGCGTTCGCCGGCATCGGCGCGCTCGGCAGCACCGACGCGGTCACCCTCGCCGGCAGCAAGGCCGGCCTCGACCCGGCGACCCTGGATCGGCTGCTGCTGGCGATCGAGAACCACCCGGTGAACGGGCTCGGCATCGGGCTGTTCGTGATCGGCCACATCGTCGGCCTGGTCCTGCTCGGCATCGCGCTGCGCCGCGCCCGGGTGGTACCGCTGTGGGTCGCGGTCGCGACCGCTGTCTCGCAGCCGGTGCACTTCGTCTCCGCGGTGCTGATCCCGAGCCGGCTCCTGGACGTCGCGCTCGGCTGGGGGCTGACCACGGTGGCCTTCGCCGCCATCGGTCTCGCCATCCTGCGGATGCGCGACGACGACTGGGACCAGCCACCCGTGCAGGTCAGCCGCTGAGGCGGGTGGCCGCGGCGGCGAGAGCGGCTCGGGCGTCGGCCCCGAGCCGCTCCACCAGCTCGCCAGCCGGGATCTCCTCGGCCAGCTCGTGCGCCTGGCCGGCCCACAGGTTCACCCCGTCCGGCTCGCCGGCCGCCCGGGCCGCCGCCCGTAGCGGGGCGGTCAGGTTGTGGACGTGCGGGTACGCGGACGGCGCCGCGCCGGAGTGCTCGGTGACGAAGCGGGTCACCAGCGCGCGGGCGCGCCGACCGGTGAACACCCGGGTCAGCACGGTCTCGCCGGGGGCCGCCAGCGCCGCCCGGTGCACCGGCGACGTGCCCGCCTCCGGGCAGCGCAGGAACGCGGTGCCCAGCTGGGCGGCCCACGCGCCGGCGGCGAGCACCGCCGCCACCCCGGCGCCGTCGGCGATCCCGCCGGTCGCGAGCAGTGGCAGCGGGGTGACCCGGGCGACCAGCCGCAGCAGCGGCAGCAGCCCGAACTCGCCCACCCCGTCGTCATCAACCAGCCCGCCGCGGTGCGCGCCCGCCTCCACGCCCTGCACGACCAGGCCATCCGCCCCGGCCTCGGCCGCCGCGACCGCCTCGCCCGGCGTGGTCACGGTGACGAGCACTGCCGAGCCGGCGGTGTGCAGGCCGGCCACCACGTCCGGCGGCGGCAGCCCGAACGCGAACGACACCACCGGCACCCGCTCGGCGACGAGCAGCGCGACCTTGTCCGCGAACCCGTCGTCCCCGCCGACCGGTTCGCCGAGCGCCACCCCCCACCGCTCGGCCTCCGGCCCGAGCCGCCGGGCGTACGCAGCCAGCGCCTGCTCGTCGACCGCCGCGGGGCCCGGCGCGAAGACGTTCACCCCGAACGGAGCATCCGTCCGTTCCCGGACCGACCGGATCTCAGCGGCCACCGCATCCGGTGTCCGGTAGCCGGCGGCAAGCAGGCCCATGCCGCCGGCGCCGGAGACCGCGGCGACCAGGGCCGGTGTCGAGGGGCCACCGGCCATCGGCGCGCCGAGGATCGGATGGCGCAACGGCGGCAACGGCGGCACCAGGCAGTCATACCACCGCAGTCATGCCAGCACGGAAGTCACACCGGGGCAGGCTGTTCCGCCGGCCGGTGAACCGACCGGGCCCACGTCCCGAACGACTCACTGATGTCTCGGCCCGGACGGAGGCTAACTCGGGGTGCCGGTCCTGACGGACGACCGGCCCGGTTGGGCCAGGCTTGGTGCAGGGGAAGCTGGCGAAAGGCGGGGGTGGCGACGCAATCGGCGATTCTGCTTGCCGCGACCGTGGTGCTCGGGTCGGCGGCGTCCTGCGGCAGAAGTCCAGACGACTACCCTCTGCGATCGAACGTAACCGCAACGGTATTCTGGGTGGGCGAGCAGGCCGGTCCCGACAACGACCAGATCCCCAACCGGTCCAGTGCCTGGGACCGCGACTGGCAGCGGCACTTCGGCGGCGTCGACGACCCGGGCGACCGGACCGCGGACGGCAGGTGGCCGGCCGCCTTCCGGCCGAAGGAGAACCCGTTCTACGTCGCCCTGCCGTACGGGGAGTTCACCGACCAGGGCACGGTGCGTCCGGACGTCACCCGGGTCCCCTGGTACGACGCGGCGGACCCGCCGCGACCCGGCCGCTCGATCCTGAAGAACCGGTGGGTGCGGGTCCAGCGCGAGGGCCGGACGGTCTACGCGCAGTGGCAGGACGTCGGCCCGTTCGAGAGCGCCGACGTGGAGTACGTCTTCGGCGGCGCCCGGCCCCGCGAGCGGCGGGCCGGGATCGACCTGTCGCCGGCGACCGCGGCCGCGCTCGGCATCGCCGGGCGCGGCACGGTCGCGTGGCGCTTCGTCGAAGCCGGGGACGTCCCGGACGGCCCGTGGCGGGAGATCGTCACCCGGCGCGGAGGCACCGGCTAGCGGCGAGGGGATCACGGCCGGCCCGGGCAGCGGGCGCGGCAGGAACGCGGTGGAGGAGAGCGCGATGCGGTCGAGGGGGCGGGGGTCGGCGCGGCGGCGGGTCGCGGCGCCGGTGGGGGACCTGCCGGTGTTCCTGGACGAGTCCGGGGCCCGCTGGCGGCTGGTCAAGCGCGTCACGATCCTCGCGATCGTGGTGGCGGCGGCCGCGGTGGCGTGGGTACTGCCCCGCGCGCTGGTGCCGGACCCCGGCGACGACCCGACCGTGCGGCGCGCGGACACCTCCCTGCTCGACTCGCTCCATCAGCGGCTGCCGGTCATCGGCGACGGGGTCATGCTGCGCGTCTTCCGGGTGGACTTCGACGGCAGCCGGCCGTACGCGACCGAGCCGTTCACCGGCGAGCGGCTGCGCGAGCTCAGCCAGACCGAGATGCAGGAGATCGGCTACAGCCCGTACGCGGTGGAGCGCTTCGGCCAGCTGCCGGACAAGCAGCTCGCGCTGACCTTCGACGACGGCCCGGACCCGCGCAACACCCCCGCCCTGCTGGACCTGCTGTCCCGCTACGGCGCCCGGGCCACCTTCTTCGACACCGGCGACAACGTGCTGCGGCACCCGGAGCTCTTCGAGCGGACGGTCCGCGAGGGTCACCTGGTGGGCAACCACACCATGAAGCACGTCGAGTTCTCCGACCACGGCTCGACCCGCAACCTCGAGGAGATCGTGACCACGGACCGGGTGATGCGCTCGGTCGGCGGCTACGGCAGCACCTTCTTCCGGCTCCCGTACGGGGGCAACGACACCAGGTCGATCGCCGAGGACGCGTACGGCATCCTGCTGGCACAGCAGACCGGGCACCTCGCGGCGAGCTTCGACGTCGACACCGACGACTACCTGTACCAGGGCGGGCGGGCGGTGCCGGTGCCGAAGCTGGACGGCAGGGGGCACGTCCTGCTGCTGCACGACGGCGGCGGCGACCACCGGCCGACGATCCAGCTGGTCGAGAAGCTGCTCCAGCAGGCGAAGGCGCAGGGCTACACGTTCGTCACCATGCAGTCGCTGCACCCGCAGGGCGCGGCGGCCGCCGGGCCGAGGCCGGTCTCGGTGACCGACCGGCTCACCCACTGGGCCCTCTACGGCGCGCACATCCTGCCCGCGCTGCTGGTCAAGATCCTGTTCGTGCTCGGCGCCGGGACCATGGCGGTCGTGTCGGTGCTGACCGTGGTGCTCGCGGTCGTCGCCCAGCGGCGGCGCAAGCGGCGGCGCTGGCTGCCCGGCTACCGGCCGGCGGTCACGGTGGTGATCGCGGCGTACAACGAGGCGGCGGTGATCAGGAAGACGCTGAGCTCGCTGCGGCACAGCAGGTACCGGAACTTCGAGGTGCTGGTGGTCGACGACGGCTCGACCGACGGGACCGCCGACGTGGTGCGCGAGGTCGCCCGCGAGTGGGCCGGGCAGGGCGGGCAGGGCGGGCAGTGGGCGCCGGGCGGGCTCCGGGTGGTCAGCCAGCCGAACGGGGGCAAGCCGGCCGCGCTCAACCGGGCGCTGGCCGAGGTGCGCTCGGACGTGGTGGTCACCTTCGACGCGGACACGGTGATGCTGCCGGACACCGTGGGCGCCCTGGTCCGGCACTTCGCCGACCCGCGGGTCGGGGCGGTGGCCGGCGTGGTCAAGGTCGGCAACCGGCGCGGGGTGCTGACCCGCTGGCAGTCGCTGGAGTACCTGACCGCGATCGGGCTGGACCGCAGCGCGCAGAGCCTGCTCGGCGCGATCATGATCGTGCCCGGTGCGTGCGCGGCCTGGCGGCGCGCGGCCGTGCTCGAGGTGGGCGGCTTCGACAAGCGGACGCTGGCCGAGGACTGCGACCTGACGCTCAGCCTGCAGCGGGCCCGCTGGCGGGTGACCCAGGAGCTCGATGCGGTCGCCTACACCGAGGTCCCGCAGTCGGCGCGGTCGCTGGTCCGCCAGCGCTTCCGGTGGACGTTCGGCTCGCTGCAGGCGATCTGCAAGCAGCGCCGGATGCTGCTGCGCCCCCGGCACGGCGTGCTCGGCCTGGTCGTGATGCCGTACGCGCTGCTGTCGATCGCGGTGCCGCTGCTGTTCATGCCGGTCGCGTACGGGCTGGTGGTGCAGAGCGTGCTGGCCGGTGACATGCAGCGGGTGCTGCTCTACCTCGGCCTGCTCACCGCGTTCCACCTCGTGGTCGCGACGGTGGCGGTGGTGATGATGCGCGAGCGGTGGTGGCACCTGCTGGTGGTGCCGATCTACCGGCTGATCTACGAGCCGCTGCGGACGTACCTGCTCTATGCCACCGCGCTGGCGGTGCTGCGCGGCCGGATGGTCGGCTGGAACAAGCTGGACCGGACCGGCACCGTCCGCCTCGCCGAGGTGCCGCCGCTGCCGCGAGCGCTGCCGCAGCCGGTGCCGGTGCCGGCCCAGAGCGCCGACGCGGCCGAGCCGGCGCCCGCGCCGCAGGCGGTCGTTCAGCGGGTGCGGGCGGTGATCCCGGCGTCCAGGAGGTCGACGAGCCGGTCGTAGCTGGCTGTGGTCGTTCAGCGGGTGCGGGCGGTGATCCCGGCGTCCAGGAGGTCGACGAGCCGGTCGTAGCTGGCTGTGGTCGTTCAGCGGGTGCGGGCGGTGATCCCGGCGTCCAGGAGGTCGACCAGCCGGTCGTAGCTGGCGTCCACGTCCTGCGGCAGGCCGAAGCCGCCGACCGCCTCCAGGCTGACGAAGCCGTGCAGGGCGCTGCGGACGGCCCGGGTGGCGTGCACGGTCTCCTCGCCGTCCAGCCCGTAGCCGCGCAGCACCGCGAGGACCAGCCGGGTCAGCGTCTCGCCGGCCGCGGCCAGCTCGGCGTCCGCCGGGTCGGGCGCCCGCTGGACCGCCGCGTACCGGCCGGGGTGCGCCCGCGCGTACTCCCGCCAGGCCCCCGCGCAGGCGCGCAGCGCGTCGCCGCCGGACCGGCCGACCGTGGCCGCGCCCAGCACGCCGGTCAGGTCCCGCAGGCCGGCCAGCGCGATCCGCCGGTGCAGGTCGTCCAGGCCGCCGACGTGCTTGTAGAGCGAGGGCACCCGGACGCCGAGCCGGCCGGCCACGCCGGCCAGCGACAGCGCGCCGGCACCCTGCTCGTCGGCGAGCGCCGCCGCCTCGGCCACCACCCGGTCCGGGGTGAGCCCGGCCCGGCCCGGTGCCCGGCTCACCCGACCTTCCGGACGAACTCCGCCACCGCCGGGGCGACGACCTCGACCGCCTCGGCCTGCGGGTAGTGACCGACCCCGTCGACCATGAGCACGGTCGCGTCGCCGCCCAGCGCGTCGGCGGTGAAGCGGGCCTCCGCCGCCGGGTCGGGGAAGTCGGGGTCCGCGCCGCCCATCACCACCAGCACCGGAACGTGCACCCTGGCCAGCTCGGGCTCCGTCGCCCGGTGCCGGCCCGGGGTCGCCATCGCGGTGACCGCCGCGTACCGGCCCGGCTCGGCGAGGTTGCGCCGCAGCGCCGCCCGGCGCTCGGCGTAGTCCGCCGGCTTGCGCTTGAAGAACGACGGCCACGCCGCGACCGTCCACAGCCGACGGCCGAGCCACGGCAGCCGCAGCAGCCCGAGGAGCAGCCGCTGCACGGCGGTCGGCGGGTGGTCGCGGACGAAGGCGCCGACGAGCACCAGCCCGGCGAACGCCTCCGGCTCGCGGGCCGCGGCCACCACGGCCGCGCTGCCGCTGTAGCTGTTGCCGACGAGCACCGCCCGCCCGCCGAGGTGGCGGTTGAGCGCGAGCAGGTCGTCGGCGACCGCGTCGACCGAGTAGTCCGCCCAGCCGGCGCTC
Source organism: uncultured Actinomycetota bacterium (assembly GCA_963785005.1). Lineage (GTDB taxonomy): Bacteria > Actinomycetota > Actinomycetes > Mycobacteriales > CADCTP01 > CADCTP01. The sequence goes on along the minus strand of CAWATS010000004.1, from coordinate 83,697 downwards.
GACCCGCCGTGACCGCGCAGGTCCACCGTCACCACCCGGGCCCCGCCGGCGGCGAGGCGCGCGGCCAAACCGTCGAAGGTGGACCGCAGGTCCCCCATGCCGGGCGAGGCGATCACCAGCGGACCGCGCGGGTCACCCGTCTGCTCGTACGCCAGCCGGCCGCCCGGCCGGTCCAGTTGCTGCGTCGTCGTCATGGCTAACATTATTAGCCAAATGGCTAGGCTTGTCAACCAGTGGGCCCCAGGGGATCCCGGCGCGCTCGTCGATCCGGTGGGTGAGCCGGTAGCCGACCAGGACGAGCACGTGCAGCAGGTAGAGCCACAGCCCGATCGCCACCATGCCCCCGACGGTGGCGAAGCCGCCGAACGGCAGCCCGAGATCGACCGGGATGGCGAGGAAGAGCACGAAGCCCTGGACGAAGCCGGCGACGAACGACCCGGTCGCCGCGGCGCCCCAGGCGGTCGCCAGCCAGCCCGGCCGGGTCGGCCCGACGACGCGGTAGACCCAGGCCAGGCTCAGCGACACGACCACCCAGTCGGTCAGGAAGGACAGCACGATGCCGAGCAGCACGGACGCGCCGCCCTCGCCGAACAGGCGGGCCACCGTCGGCGTCACCAGCAGCACCGCGAGCAGCAGCACCGGCGCGGCGGCGAAGAGCGGGAGCACCAGCAGCCGGCCGCGCCAGCCGATCAGCGTGTCGTCCGCGTCGGTCAGCGAGACGAACGCGCGGCGCAGGCCCTCCCCGTAGAAGGACGCCGGGAGCAGGACCGCGAGGGCGACCAGGACCGGCAGCCGCAGCCCCGCCGCCACCGTCGTCCTGCGCGACCCGGGGTGCGTCGAGCGCATCGGGCAGCGCGTCGGCCAGCGACCGGCCCAGCTCGACGATCCGGTCGTCCCCGACCAGCTGCGCGGCCAGCCAGACCGCCACCAGCACGCTCGGCACCAGCGCGATGCCGGCGTAGAAGGTGACGCCGGCCGCGTACAGCGCGACGTCGTGCCCGCGCAGCGACCGCACGGTGTCGCGGAGGAGCCCGCCCAGCCGGCGGAAGAACCGAGCACCGCGGGGCCGGTCTCCCGCCGTCTTGACCGTCACCCAGGGTTCCTACCCGGCGCCGACCGTCACTCCCCCCGCTCTTCCTGCCGGTCGCTCGACCAGCGGGTGTGGTACAGGCCGTCCCGGTCGACCCGCCGGTACGTGTGCGCGCCGAACAGGTCGCGGAGCCCCTGGATGAGCGCGGCCGGCAGCCGCTCCGCGCGCAGCCCGTCGTAGTAGGCCAGCGCCGAGGAGAAACCCGGCGTCGGCACGCCGGTCCGGGCGGCGGCGGCGACCACGTTGCGCCACGAGTCCTGCCCCTCCGCCACGGCCGCGGAGAAGTAGTCGTCCACGAGCAGCGACGGCAGCGCCTCGTCCCGGTCGTACGCCTCCTTGATCCGGTTCAGGAAGCGGGCCCGGATGATGCAGCCGCCACGCCAGATCGTGGCCATCGCCCCGCGGTCGATGTCCCAGCCGTACTCCGCGCTGCCGGCGGTGATCTGGTCGAAGCCCTGCGCGTACGCGACGACCTTGGACGCGTAGAGCGCGCGCCGCACGTCGTCGACGAACCCGTCCGCGTCGACCGTGCCGACCGCCGCCGGTCCCGGCAGCGACCGGGCCGCGGCCCGCTGCCCGGCCGAGCCGGACAGCGCGCGGGCGAAGACCGCCTCGGCGATGCCGCTGACCGGGACGCCCAGGTCGAGCGCGATCTGCACGGTCCAGCGGCCGGTGCCCTTCTGCTCGGCCTGGTCGAGCACCGCGTCGACGAACGGCCGCCCGTCGGTGTCGGTGTGCGAGAGCACGTCCGCGGTGATCTCGATGAGGAACGACTCCAGGTCGCCGGAGTTCCACTCCCGGAAGACCTCGGCGATCTCGGCCGGCGGCATCCCCAGGCCGCGCCGGAGCAGGTCGTACGCCTCCGCGATGAGCTGCATGTCCGCGTACTCGATGCCGTTGTGCACCATCTTGACGAAGTGGCCGGCGCCGTCCGGGCCGACGTGCGTGCAGCACGGCGTGCCGTCCACGTGCGCGGAGATCGACTCCAGCAGCGGGCCGAGGCTCTGGTACGACTCCGCGGTGCCGCCGGGCATGATGCTCGGGCCGAGCAGCGCGCCCTCCTCGCCGCCGGAGACGCCGGCGCCGACGAAGTGGACGCCGCGCTCGCGCAGTGCCGCCTCCCGCCGGCGGGTGTCCGCGAAGTGCGCGTTGCCGCCGTCGATGACGATGTCGCCGGGCTCCATCAGGGACGCGAGCTGGTCGACCACCGCGTCGGTGGGCCCGCCGGCCTTGACCATGATCATCGCCCGGCGGGGCCGCTCCAGCGAGGCGACGAAGTCCGCCATCGAGGCCGACGGCAGGAAGGCGCCCTCGTCGCCGAACTCGTCGATCAGCGCGGTGGTCTTGGCGTCGGTCCGGTTGTGCAGCGCCACGGTGTGGCCGTGCCGGGCGAAGTTGCGGGCGAGGTTGCTGCCCATGACCGCGAGCCCGGTGACGCCGATCTGCGCGCTGTCGCTCATGCGCACACCCTCTCGGCGGAGCTGGCCGCCGTCAACGCGAGGGCGCGGTCAGCCGGCGGGACAGTTGTGCCGGAGAGTCGCCGTGGCCGAGATGACCCGGGTGCCGATGGTCGCGGTAGCCGACCATGGAATGTCAACGCCCGGAGTCAGGCCAGCCGCGGTCGCGACCCAGCTGCCGGCCGCGGTGGCCGTCATCGGCACGGTCGTCGGCGTCCCACCCACCGTCCAGGTTGCGGTCACCGACTGGGCCCGCCCTCCAGCGACTGTGGCGATGAGCCGGGCGCTCCAGACCCGATTCCCACACTCGGCACCGCCGAAGACGGAGTCGACCGCGACTGTGGGCACCGGCGCGGGCGTCGTGGTGGGCGGGGGGGTCGGGGTCCTGGTGGGCGGCCTCGTCGGCGGTACCGCCGTGGTCCTGGTGGACGGGGCGGTCGTGGTGGGCGGCGTCGTCATGGTGGGGGCCGTCGTGGTGTCGTCGGCGGGCGGCAGCACGCCAGGGGTCGTGGTCGGTGCCGGTGTGGTCGTGGCCGCGGTCGTCGCCGTGGCCGCGGCGGTGGTGGTCGGGACGGCGGCGACCTGCTCGGACGGAGCGCCGAGGACCTGCTCGGTGCCCGGCGGAGCCGCCACGTCGGCCACCACCGGTCGCTGGGCCGGCCGCACCGCGCTCAGGCCGATCACGACGAGCAGCACGAGGACCGCGGCCGCGGCGGCGGGCGGCCACCAGACCGCCGCCCGGCGGCGGGCGGCGAGCGGCCGCGGGAAGCCGTCCGACTGCCACGGACCGGCACGGGCCGCCAGCGCGGCCGCCAGCCCCGCGCCGGCGGGCGCGGCGGACAGGCCGGTCACCTCGTCCGAGTGCGCCACCAGCCGCAGGTCGCCGGCGTCCCGGACGATCCGCTCCCGAAGCTCGGGCGGTGCGAGCACGAACGGGACACCGGCCAGCAGCGCGACCGGGTTGAGCCGGTGCCGGCGCGTCTCGCCGCAGGTCTCGCACTTCTCGACGTGCCGGGCCAGCCGCTTGCGCAGCAGCGGGGTGAGCCGGCCGTCCCAGCCGGCGAGCAGCGCGTCCAGCTCGGCGCACTCCGACCGGCCGGTCCGGGCGACCAGCAGCGCGCCGAGCGCCCGCTCCAGCTGGGTGCGGGCCCGGGAGGTCGAGAGCGTGCGCGGCGTTCAGGGTGGTGCCGAGCGCGGCGGCCAGGTCGGTGCCGGCCAGCCCGTGCCGGACGGACAGCTCCAGCACCTCGCGCTCACCCGGGTTGAGCGAGGCGGCCGCGGACCAGACCAGCTCGCGCAGCTCGGCGCCCCGGGCGCCGGCGCCGACGTCGGCGGTCTCGTCGATCACGTCGCCCGCCTCCTCCAGCGGGGCCGCGCGTCGCCGGTCGCGCAGCTGGCGCAGGCACTCGTTGCGGGTGATCGCGTAGAGCCACGGCCGGAGCCGGTCCGGGTCGCGCAGCTGGCCGGCCCGCTCGCTGGCGACGAGCAGCGCGTCGTGCACGGCGTCCGCCGCGGCGTCGCGGTCGCGCAGGAGGGTGACCGCGTACGCGAAGAGCCTGTCGGCGTACGCGTCGTACACGCCGGCCAGCCCACCCGGGCCGCCGGAGACCAGCGCCGCGGCCAGCGCGCGGTCGTCCACGAGCCGGACGGTAGCGCGCTCCGGCGCCGGTCGGGGCATTTCCGGACAGGGCGGTGGAGGCCCGCACCCCCCGGCGCGGGCCTCCACCTCGGTCCGGGCCGGCGAGCCCCCTCCACCCGCCGGCCCGGACCGGGCCTGGTGCTCGACCACGTGGCCGGCCGCCTCACCGGTCCGCGGGCTCGAGCTCGGGCTCGTCCCGGCGGGGCAGCAGCAGCAGGGCCAGCGAGCCGGCGAGCACGATGCCGAGCACGAACAGGGCGCTGATGAGCAGTGCCGAGGCGCCGTCGCCCGCGCTCCGGTCGGCGACCGGGACGGGATAGAAGACCGGGTCGGACACGGTCTCGATGGCGGCGGGCATGGTCGGCGCGGTGGTCGCGCCGGCCGGCTTGCCGGTGCCGGTGCCGGTGCCTTGCCGTGCCGCTGCCGCTGCCGGTCCCGCCGGTCGGCTCGGCGCCGGGGGTCGGCTGCTGGGTGGGCGGCGGCTGGGTGGGCGGCGGCTGCGGCGGGTCCGGGTCGGCGACGGGCGCCGCCTCGTCCGTCGGGCCGACCTCGGGGCCCGGGCCGTCGGGCGGTGGCGGGTCCTCCTCCGGCGTCGGCGGAGCGACGTCGGGCGGTCCCGGCGGCACCGCCGGTGCGGCCGCCCCGGCCGGACCGACCGACCCGGGACCCGGTGCCGCGGCGGCGCTGCCGGCGACGGCGGTCGCGGAGATGGTGGTGCCGAGCGCGAGGATCAGCGCGATTCGGGCCGCGCGCCGACGCCGCGAGCGCCGGACGGCGATCACCCGCGCGGCCGCGGGCCGGAGCTGGGTGGACGGTGCGGGCGGCGTCGGCCGGGTCGGGTCGGTGGCGGTCACGGCGGGCTCCTCGGCTCCGGCGGGGCTCCTCGCCCCGCGCTCAGCGGTGGGAGCCGCGACCCGCCCGGCCGCCAACAGAAACCGGCGGAGAAGTTTCAGAGCGCCGATGGGTGGCGCCGCCGGAGCCAGCCGGCGCGGGTCCGGGCCGGGATCAGTGCCGGTGGGTGGCGTCCGGCTGGCGCGGGTCGGCCGGGTGCTCGAAGCCGGTGCCGAGCTGGACTCGGGTGGCGGCCGCGGCGTCCAGCCAGCGGGCGAAGGCGGCCTGCCGGGCCCGGTCGAGCAGCCGGGACTCGATCTCCGCCCGGACCTCGGCGTACGGGATCGGGCCGGCCGGCAGCACGGCGTCGACCGCGGCCACCACCCACCCGTGCTCGGTTTGCACCGCCCGCGGGGCGCTGGTGTCCCGCAGAGCGGCGCGGAGCTCGGGGAGGAGCGTTGCGGGGTCCAGCTCGACCGGCCGGGTCGCGGCGAGGGCGGTGGCGGGCTCGCATGCGGGGTTTGCGGGAGCGTCGGGGAGCAGGGCCTGGCGGACGAGCCAACGCTCCGCCCGGGTGTACCGGTCTGGGTGGGTGCGGTGGTGTGCCCGCAGCTCCTCCTCGCCGACCGCCACACCCGAGGTGACGGCGGCGAAGACCGCCCGCGCGGCCGGCGAGGTGGCGAGCACGTCGGCGGCCGCCGCACCCAGCACCGCGGCGTCCGGCCGGAGCGGGTGCTCCCCGCTGACCCCCCGGTCCGCCGCCTCCCGCTCCAGCAGCCGCCGCAGCACCACCCGCTGCGCCACCCACCGCCGCAGCTGCCGCCCGTCCGCCGTGCCGTCCCGGGGCAGCCGGACGGCGAGCGGGCCGGACCGCAGCCGGGCGACCTCGGCGGCCACCTCGGCCGCCGGCACCGGCTCGCCGTCGACCCAGGCCGCGACCTGCCCGGGAGTCACCGGTCGACCGTCAGTCGTACCGAGTCGGAGTACGCGACCTGTCCGGCACCGGCCAGCCGGGCCAGCAGCCACCACGATCCCGGCTCGGCGTCGGGCGGCACCACGACCGCCATCTCCACGATCAGCCGCTCGTCACCGGCCACCCGCACCGGCACCGTCCACTCCGGAACGAACGGCCAGGTGTCGACCGGCCCGAGCAGTTGCAAGGTGGCGTCGGCGGCGCTGCGGTAGCGGTTGCCGACGGCGACCCGGACCCGCGCCCGCCCGCCGGGCCGCAGCGTCACCGACGGCGTGTCCAGCTCGACGTCGAGCGCGCCCGGCTCCGCCGGCACCGGCCCGGGGACGGACACCGTCACCAGGTCCCGCACCACCCGGCCGCCGTCCTCGATCGACACCGCGACGAGGTGGTCGCCGGCCGCGGCGTCCCCGGCCGGCACCACCCGCACCGGTGCCTCCGCCCATCCGCCGGGCGGAAGGGCGAGCGGCCACGCGGCGGGCTCGACGTCCCATCCCGGGCCGGCGGAGGTCCGCACCACCCCGGTCCACTCCACGTCCGCGAGACAGGACGCGACGGTGACCCGCAGGTCGACCGGCCCGCCGCCGTCCGCCCGGGTCGGGTCCACGTGCACGCTGACCGGCAGGTTGCCGGCAGGGGCCGGCCCGGCGTTCTGAAGCCAGTAGCGCGCCGAGACCACCCCGGCCGGCCCCGGCACCAGGTCGGCCTCTCCGGGCTCTCGGGGCGCGGGGCGCAGGATGACCGTGGCGACCTCGCACGGGCCGAGCGGGACGGCCACCGAGCCGTCCTGGTCCACCGGCAGCGGCCCGGTCTCCCGGTCCAGCAGGTCGGCCCGCGCCGCCGCCACGGCCGGCGTGCCCAGCCGCAGCCGTACCGTCGTCGCCCGGCCGGCCGCCTCGTAGAGCCGGACCGCGATCCCGTCGCCCGGCGGGACGGGCGTCCGGCCGGAGGCGAGCGGCGTGCCGACCGGCTTGACCGCGGTCACCACCGCCGCGCCGGCCGGATCCACGGACAGCAGCGAGGCGGCCGGCGGGAGCGCACCGGGGTGCGGCTCGGACACGACCGCGAGCAGCGGCGCCGTGAACCCGTGCCCGGCGGGGACGAAGCCGGCGGTGCGCCAGTCCCCGGGTCCGGCCGCCAGCGCGTAGTCGAAGCTGTGCGTCCAGTGCTGCAGCTGGAAGCCGGTGCCGTCCGGCGCCGAGCGCTGCGGCTTGGAGATCCAGACCCCGGACGGCCAGCCGGTGCAGGACCGCACCAGCGACAGGTGCAGCGCGCCGGTCCGGTCGACGGCGAAGCCCGGCAGCCCCCGGGTCAGCACGGCCACCGACACGTCGTCCAGCCCGGCGCCGGCCGGCTCGGGCGCCGGTCCGGTGTGGACGGTCGCGTCGGCGAGGTCGTCGACCAGCTCGGCGAGCGCCGTCCCGAGCGCCTCGTCGTCGACGCCGGCGACGACGAGCACCGGCAGCGAGCGCGGGGACCGCAGGTCGGCGGACGGCACCCACACCTCGGCGAGCGGCCGCTCGGCCGGCACCCAGACCCGGGCCCGGCCGGTCTCGGCGAGCTGCCGCCGCAGCTCGGCCGCGTGCGCGGGCGCGGACGCCAGCACCGCCGCGGTGACCCCGTTGCGCTCCGGGCCGCCGACCGCCACCCGGGTGTCCGGCAGGTTCGAGTCGACCGCGAGCGCGCCGTACCGGCTGCCCGTGTCGAGCGAGGTGGTCGAGGTGACGCCGGCCCGGACCAGCGCGACCACCAGGTCCCGGATCGCGGGCGACGCGACCAGCGCCGCATCCGCGACCACCTCGGCGACGCCGATCGCGACCGGCACGCCGCCGGCCACGACCCGGGCGGTGGAACCGATCCCGAACCACGAGTGCGCCGGGTTGTCCAGCGTCCACGGGTGCTCGGCCGAGTCGACGTCGACGATGCCGAAGCCGCGGCCGACGACCGCCGCCCCGACCTCGCTCACCGGCAGTCCACCCCGGACGGTCACCGGCCAGCGCAGCCGCAGCAGCCGGTCCGCGCCGACCGGCTCCAGCCGGGTGCGACAGTCTACTCGGGACAGTCCGGTCCAGAGGGTGAGCACCTGCTCGTACCGGACGTCACCGACCCGGCCACGCACGACCAGCCGCTGGCCGGCGGGGGAGGCCTCGGCCCGGACCGACGCCGGCGAGTCGGCCGAGCCGGCCCGCGGTGGGCCGGTGGGCAGCAGGTGCCACGGACCCTCGCCGAAGCTCGGGTGCTGCGGGTACTCGGCGTACAGCAGCAGCTCGTTGCCGACCCGCCCGGCCGGGATCAGCTCGCGGCCGAGCGCGCGGTCCAGCCAGGAGGAGACGGCGCCGCCGCGGGCCGGGTCGACCACGACGCGATGTCGCCCGCCGTCGATCGCCGTCCCCGGCACCGGCCGCCAGCCCGGCGGCTCCCCGGCCGCCGGCACCAGCCGGTACGTCCGCCACCCGGTCGCCGGCACGTCCGTCGCCACGAAGGCAGCCGTGCTGCCTTCGGTGACGAAGGGCACCTCGGAACCGGTGTCGTCGAGGAGGGACCAGTGGCCGGCGGGCAACCGTACGCGGACCAGGTCCGTGCGCGGCCAGGCCAGCCCGTTCACGACCGGCACCGCCAGGCCGGTCCCGGACGTGTCCACACGCGACAACAGGTGGGCGACCGCGGCGTCCCGGACGGCACCGCCGACCGACCAGGCGTCCCGCCACCCGGCCAGCAGGTCGAGGTAGACCTGGTCGCCCTCGGTCCCGGTCACCGCGTCGTGGTGCGCGCCGAAGAGCAGCTGCCGCCACGCGCCGTCCAGCGCCGCCGCCGGGTAGCGGGCACCGTGCAGGCCCGCCAGGGTCGCGAAGCGTTCCGCGTCGGCGACCCGGACCTCCGCCTGCCGCTGCGCCTGCTTGGTGTCGATGTAGGACACGTCCTTGCCGGTGTAGACCGGGTTCATGTCCCGGCTGACCGGGACGGCTGTCCGTCCACTCGCGACCAGCTCGGCCCGGACCGCGGCGAGGAAGTCCCGCGGCAGGGCGCAGGCGAAGCGCGGCCAGGTGTAGCGGGTGGCCCAGTCACGGTGGATCGCGGTGACCCACTTGTTCGGCGGGGAGTAGTCGGTGCCGACCGGGACCAGCACGTTGCGGGTGGCGGCGACCGGCTTCAGCGCCAGGAACAGGTCGTAGACCGCCTCCTCCGCCTCGGCCAGCGTCGGCGCCGAGTCCATCCACCAGCCGGCCGAGTAGTGCGCCGGCATGTACGCGGTCAGCAGCCCGGTCGCCGCTCGGCGCCACCCACTCGAACTCGCTCGGGAACTGCATGACCCGCGCGTCCCCGGGCGGCTCGGCGGGGGTCCGTTGCATCGGCCCCCACTGGTGGAACGGTCCGCGCGCCCACGACGACGCGGTCAGCCCGGCACCGGCGCACAGCCCGGGGAACTGCGGGTCGTGCCCGAAGGCGTCCAGCTGCCAGGCCGTCTCCGGTGACCCGCCGAGCACGTCGCGCTGCAGCCCGATCCCGTACGCGAGGTTGCGGATCGTCGACTCGACCGAGGTGAGGTTGGTGTTCGGCTCGTTGTACGCCCCGCCGACGAGCTCGCACCGGCCCTCGGCCAGCAGCCGGCGCAGGAACGCCCGCTCCGCCGGCACGGTGTCCCACCACGGCTTGAGGTAGTCGGTCTCGGCCAGCACGAAGCGGTAGTCCGGGTCCGCCCGCGCGGTCTCCAGGTGCGCGCGCATCAGGTCGAAGCCGGCGAGCTGGAAGGCCATCCGGCCGCCCGGTCCGGGCAGCTCGTCCCAGCTCGCCGTGTACGCGGCCTGGGTGGTCCACCAGACCGGGTCGTAGTGGAAGTGCGAGACGAGGTGGACCGTCCAGCCCGGCTCGGCCGCCGGCACCAGCACATCGGCCCGGGCCACCTCCCCGGCCGCCGCGCCCGCGACGGTGACCGAGGCCGGTACCTCCGCCCCCACCGGCGTGCCGCCCGGCAACGCCACCGGCACCTCCACCGTGACGGTTCCCATCGCGTCGGCACTCCCGGCTGCCGGGAGCTGAGCCACGACGGGCGGCCGGGCCTCCGTCCGCGCCGCTTGGACGGACACCCGGACCGGCCCGGGCGGCCCGCTCACGGTGACCCGGACCACCTGGTCCGGCGCGTCCGGCGGCCCGACGAACAGCTCGGGGAACTCGACCCGGACGACGGAGACGGCCATGCCGCCATCCTGGCGGGCTCCGCCGGCCCTGTCCGGCCGGGCCCGGGGTCCCTCTGACCTGAGTGCCGGGGTGACCACGGTGTCCGAGATGCGGTTCGCTGTGCCAGGCCGCCGGGGTCCCCGCCCCCGGCGGGGCTCGTTGGAAGAGCCCGGTGATCAACGACACCAGCCAGCGGCAGCGCTCGCCCGGGGGTCCGGGGGCCGCCCCCCGGGTCGGATCAGCCGTGACCACGGTGTCCGAGATGCGGTTCGCTGTGCCAGGCCGCCGGGGTCCCCGCCCCCGGCGGGGCTCGGTGGATGAGCCCGGTGATCAACGACACCAGCCAGCGGGAGCGCTCGCCCGGGGGTCCGGGGGCCGCCCCCGGGTCGGATCAGCCGGTCAGCGCGGCGACCGCGGTGAGGAAGACCTGCCCGATGTTGCGCGGGTCGACCGAGGTGAACCGCAGCCCGTCGGTCACCTTCGCGATCTGCCCGAGCACCGCCGGGTCGGCTTCGTCGCCGTAGGCCAGCGTGACGATGTACACCGGCTTGGCCGGGTCGTACTGCCGCTTGAGCTCCGCGAGCAGCGCCTCGAGCGAGATGCTGCCCGCGTCCTCGTTCTGGCCGTCGGTGAGCACGACGAGGGTGTTGATGTAGCCCTTGCGGTAGTTGGCGAGGGTGTGCTGGTACGCGGCGAGCACGCTGTCGTACAGGCCGGTCGCCGTCCGCGGCGCCATCGTCCGGTACGCGGCCACCGACGCGACCCGGTGGTCCGGGTAACCGTTGACCGGGGCGCCGGCCAGGCCCAGCGGCACCAGCACCCGGTAGTCCCGGTCGCCGTCCAGCGCCCGGGAGAACTCCCACAGCCCGATGGCGTCCTGCGCGTCGAAGAAGCCGAGCGAGGTCTGCGCGGCGGCCTTGGCGATGTCCAGCCTGGACTGGCGCGTCCCCGGCACCGGTTCCGCCATCGACCCGGAGACGTCGAAGAGCGCGAGGATCGACACCCGCTGGGTGACCAGCCGCCAGGCCGACCGGGCCGCCACCGGGCCGTCCGCGGCGGCGAGCGGCTGCGGCGCCAGCGGGGCGACGGTGAGCCCGCTCTCGCTGGCGGCGAGCTCCGGCCCGGCGGAGCCGTCGGCCCGGCGCACGCCCGCGGCGCCGAGGCGGGCCTGCACCTCCGGCGACAGCAGCCAGCCGCGGAAGTCCGCCGCCGCCTTGCGGTCGGCCGCGTCCACCCAGGTTCCGCTCGGCACCACGAACGGGTAGTCGGCCGCGAGCTGGCCGCCGAGCGGGTACGCGGCCTGCAGCACCACGGCGGGCGAGTCGCTGTTGTAGCGCCAGACGTCCTTCTCGTACGCGGCGACGACGCCGACGCGGCTGAGCACCTCCGCGGCGGTGGTCGCCCGCTCCACCGGGGCGAACAGCGCGGCGGAGTCGGCCCGCACCCCGGACAGCGTCCGGACGAAGCCGAGCAGGCCCTGCTTGGCCTCGACCCGGCCGAAGGTCGCCGCGCGCACCTGGCGGGCCGGCGTACCGGTCAGGGCGCCGGCGGTGGCGACGAGCAGGCTGGCGCCGAGCGTGGTGCTGCCCGGGTCCAGGGTGGCGAAGCGGACCCGGCCCCAGTCCGGCCGGCCGATGCCGGGCTGCCCCCAGCCGGCCGGGTTCCGGGCGAGCGCCAGCAGGTCGGCGAGCTGCGGGTTGCGGCCGGCCGGCAGCAGGGCGGCGAGCGCGCGCAGCGCCTCCGCCGGCGCGGCCAGCACGATCGGCGAGGTGGCGATCGGCGTCGCCGGGACGCCGAGGACGCGGGCGTTCTGCGGCCGGGCGCGTACCAGGTTCACCGCCGTCATCGACTCCGGCACCCAGACGTCCGGCGGGCCGCCGAGCCCGGGGAACGGCACCGGCTGCAGTGCCTGCTGGGCCTCGCCGAGGGTCAGCCGGCGGACCGTGGCGCGCACGCACCGGCCGTCCACGGTCCGGTTCGCCTGGCTGTAGGCCTGGGCCAGCGGGGTCAGCCACGGCAGCGCGGAGGGGTCGACACCGACCTTCAGCGTGGTGGTCGGACCGGTGCAGGCCGCCTGTGCGGACGACGGCGTCGACGAGACCAGCCGCACGGCGACGACACCGGCGGCCAGCACCGCGAGGACCAGCGCGGCGAGCAGCAGCGGCTCACGACTGAGCTGCCACAGTGCAGCACGCTGGCGGTGTCGTCCCATCGCTGTCGGTGCGCTTCCCGTCGTCCCCGCGCTGGTCGGAGCGGGGCTGAGGTGCCGGCAGCCCGGAGGGTGACCGCCCGGCCAGGTGATTGTCAAACCCTTCGACACCAGGTAACGCAGTGGGGCGATGATGTGACAGACGGCAACAGAGTGTGCGTGAAAGGAGCAGAATGTCCGGCCGCTGACTACGCGGATCTATGAGCCGGCCACGGCTTGCCACCGGTCAGCCCGGCGACCCGGCTGGCGGCGGGACCGGCTCGAACCGCCCCTCCGACTACCGACCGTTACTCCGTACGGGGGATCTGTCCGGCAGGGTTGGCCTATGGGCGGCACGGGTCCGTACGATCGGCACCGTTTGCTACCGGGCCGACCCCGCGACCCGGTTGAACGAGCCCGGACCCGACGACCGCCGAGCCAGGGAGCCTTCACGTCGTGACTGACGTGCGCCACGACGGGGGGAGAGCCGGACGCCGTCCGGACGCCGGTCCCGGGCTGGACCAGGACCTCGACGCCGTGCTGGCCCGCTGGGGATCGGCCCAGGACGGGCCGTTCCGGGTCGGGCGGCCGGCGGCGCCGGAGCCCGGCCGCCCGCCGCCGCGGCAACCGGACGCCGCCGCGCGCTCCCGGTCCGCGCCGTCCGGCGGTGACTCCGGCTGGGCCGACCGGCCGTACCAGGCCCGTCCCCCGGCGGGTCACCCGGGGCCCGGGAGCGGGTACGGCGGAGGCTGGCGGGCTGCGCCGCCGAACGGCCCGCCGCCCCGGGTCGCCGATGCGGACGGTCCGCCGCGCTGGGCCGCGCAGCCGAACGGCCCATCCCCCTCGGTTGCCGGTGCGAACGGCCCGTCGGTCCGTCGCCGGGGCGGACAGCCGCCCGTGGGCGCCGCTCGGGAGGGCCCGCCGATCCGTCCGCCGGGGTGGACAGCCTGCCGCGCGTGGGCTGCCGCTCGGGAGGGTCCGCCGAGTCCGTCCGCCAGGGTGGACAGCCCGCCCCCGTGGGCTGCCGCTCGGGAGGGCCCGCCGATCCGTCGCCGGGTGGCAGCCGCCCCGTGGGCTGCCGCTCGGGAGGGCCCGCCGACCCGTCCGCCGGGTGGACAGCCTGCCCGTGGGCTGCCGCTCGGGAGGGCCCGCCGACCCCGTCCGCGGCCCTGAACCAGGCCTTGCTCGCCGGCCCCGCCCCCGCCGCCGGCCCAGCGGGCCCGGCCGCCGGCGCGTACGCCGGCTGGCTCGGCTCCGGCACCGGCCGCACCGGCGCGGCCGTGCTGGAGCGCCCGGCCGCGGACGGCCACGACCTGCTCACCCACGGCCTCGGACGCGGCCTCGGCACGACCTCGGGCACGCCTGGGCACGCCTCGGGCCCGACCTCGACCGGGACCTCGGCGGCCGCTACCAGCCGGACCCGTGGGCCGGCGACGACTACCCGGCGCCGCCCGGGCCGTCCCGTGGCCGGCACCGGCAGTCCGCCGGCCGGGCGCGCTGGCTGCGCGTCCTCGGCTGGGTCGGTGCCCTCGTCGGCGTCCTCGTCGTCGCCGGCGGCGGTTTCGGGCTGTACCAGTACCACAAGCTGTCCGGCAACATCCGGCGCATCGACGCGCTGTCCCCGGACGACAAGGCCATCCGGGACGCCGCCAAGCAGCTCGACGCGGAGAACTACCTGATCATCGGCTCCGACACCCGGTCCGGCGCGAACGGGCGCTACGAGGGAAGCCCCGGCCAGGTCAGCGGCGAGCGCTCGGACACCACGATCCTCGCCCACCTCTCCCCCAACCGGGAGAAGGCCGTCCTGGTCAGCTTCCCGCGCGACTCCTGGGTACGGCTGCCGGCCTGCCGGAAGAAGGACGGCAGCACGGTCGCGGAGCGGGACGGCCAGTTCAACGAGGCGTTCGCGACCGGTGGCCCGGCCTGCACCGTGCTGGCGGTGCAGCGGCTCACCGGCATCAAGATCAACCACTACGTCCAGGTCGACTTCACCGGGTTCAAGACGATGGTGGACGCGGTCGGCGGCGTGCCGATCTGCAGCACCAACCCGCTGCGCGACAGCGAGAGCGGCCTGCGGCTGGACGCCGGCACCAGCACGCTGCGCGGCGAGCAGGCGCTGGCCTACGTCCGGGCCCGGTACGGCATCGGCGACGGCTCCGACCTCGGCCGGATCCAGCGGCAGCAGCGCTTCCTCGGCGCCATGGTCCGCAAGGCGACCAGCACCCGGCTGCTGGTCAACCCGGTGGCGCTGACCCGCTTCCTGAACGCGGCGACGAAGTCGCTCACCCTGGACCGGACCACCTCGTTCGGCGACCTCAAGGCGCTGGCCGACCAGCTGCGCGACCTCGACCCGAAGCGGGTCGGCTTCCTCACCGCGCCGATCGCGAACGCCGCGTACAACCCGCCGGGCTTCCCGGCGCCGCCGCCCGGCCGCGGCGGCAGCAAGGTGCTGCTCGACGACGTCGCCGGCCGCAAGCTGTGGGACTCGATCATCAACGACAAGCCGGCACCGCCGAAGGGCGCGCCGAAGCCGAGCGGCCCGCCGACGCCATCAGTCCTCACCGTCGCCCCCGAGGACGTGACGGTCCGGGTGCTCAACGGCGTCGGCCTGGACGGCCTGGCCCGCAAGGTCGGCGGCGAGCTGCAGAGCGCCGGCTTCCGGACGCTGGAGCCGACGAACGCGGACCCGACCGCGACCACGACGGTCCGGTACGCGCCGGCGCAGGCGGCCGCCGCCCGGACGGTGGGCGCCGCGGTGCCGGGGGCGGTGCTCCAGCCGACGACCGACCCGGGGACGACGCTCGACCTGGTGGTCGGCGCGAACTACACCGGCGTCGTCACGGTCGAGGTCGGCGACCCGGCCACCGCGAAGACCGCGGCCGCGCCGAAGAAGACCCCGACCAAGCCGGCCGCCCCGGCGATCACCGCCGCCGACGCCCGCTGCACCTGACCCCTTCCCCCGCTCGACCGCGCGTCGGTGAGCGACCCGCCGCCCGCGCCGGCCCGAAACTCACCGACGGAGGGTCAAGCGGTGCAAGGTTCAGCCGAAGCGGCCGGTGATGTAGTCCTCGGTCCGCTTGTTGCTCGGGTTGGAGAAGATCTTCGGCGTGTCGTCCATCTCGATCAACCGGCCCGGCTGGCCGACCCCGTTGAGGTTGAAGAAGCCGGTACGGTCGCTGACCCGGGCGGCCTGCTGCATGTTGTGGGTCACGATGACGATCGTGTACTGCTCCTTGAGCTCGCTGATCAGGTCCTCGATCGCGAGCGTTGAGATCGGGTCCAGCGCCGAGCACGGCTCGTCCATCAGCAGCACCTGCGGCTCGACCGCGATGGCCCGGGCGATGCACAGCCGCTGCTGCTGCCCGCCGGACAGTCCGGCGCCGGGCTTGGGGAGGCGGTCCTTGACCTCCTCCCACAGGTTGGCGCCGCGCAGCGACCGCTCGACCACCTCGTCCATCAGCGACTTGCGCTGCCGGCCGGCCAGCTTGAGCCCGGCCACCACGTTGTCGTAGATGGACATGGTCGGGAACGGGTTGGGCTTCTGGAAGACCATCCCGATCGTCCGGCGCACGTTCACCGGGTCGACCGCGGAGCCGTAGATGTCCTCGCCGTCGAGCAGCACCTTGCCCTCGACCCGGGCGCCGGGGATCACCTCGTGCATCCGGTTCAGCGTGCGAAGCACGGTCGACTTGCCGCAGCCGGACGGCCCGATGAACGCCGTCACGCTGCGCGGCTCGATCGTCATCGACACGTCCTCGACGGCCTTGAAGCTGCCGTAGAAGATGTCGACGCCCGACACGTCGATGCTCTTGGCCATCGGGTCTCCTATCCGCGGACCCGGGCGAACCGGGCGATCAGTCGGGCCAGCGCGCTGAGCAGGCCGACGATGATGATGAGCACCAGCGCGGCACCCCACGCCCGCTGGAACGCCGGGGCCTCGGTGTTGCCGACCGCGACCTGGAACTGGTCGAAGATGAAGGTCGGCAACGTCGCCATCGGGACCTGCTCGGACCGGCCGGCGAACGGGTTGAACTCGATCCGCTGGTTGAGGCCGACCAGCAGCAGCAGCGGCGCGGTCTCGCCCGGCGATCCGGGCCACGCCGAGCATGACGCCGGTGACGATGCCGGCCATGCGCGGTCGGCAGCACCACCCGCAGGATCGTCCGCCACTTGGGCACACCCAAAGCGTACGAGGCCTCACGCAGGTCGTTCGGCACCAGCTTGAGCATCTCCTCGGTGGACCGGATGACGATCGGCAGCATCAGGATGAACAACGCCAGCGCGCCGGCGAAGCCGGACTTCTGGAAGCCGAGCGCGAGGATCAAGAACGCGAAGATGAACAGGCCGGCCACGATCGACGGCACACCGGTCATGACGTCGACGAAGAAGCTGATCGCCCGCGCGAACGGGCGCCGCCCGCCGTACTCCACCAGGTAGATCGCGGCCAGGATGCCGAGCGGCGCGGCGATCAGGGTCGCCAGCAGCGAGCTCATCAACGTGCCGACGATCGCGTGGTAGACGCCCCCGCCCGGGCCCTCCGGGTTGACCCGGAACATCGAGCTGAGTCAGGAAGTCGCTGCTCAGGACGGCGAAGCCCTCCTTCACCGTGTACGCGATGATCAGCACCAGCGGCAGTGCGGCGAGCAAGAAGGCGACGTAGACCAGCGTGGTGCACAGCCGGTCGACGGCCTGCCGTCGGCCCTCGACGCGAAAGCTGAGCACCGTCTGGCCGAGGACGTAGAGCAGCGAGGCGACCACCAGGAATCCGGCTCTGCCGGCGAAGCCGGTGAACGCGAAGAGCAGCAGCGTGACGGCCACGGTGGCGACGGCCAGCGCCGGCAGCGCGTACAGGGCCAGCTTCTGGCCGGCAAGGGTGTCGCCCAACGGAGGGGAGGGTGGTGCGGGGCGCTGCACGGTGGTCATGGCTCAGGCCTCCCGCTGCCGGCGGATGATCAGGCCGGCGGCGAAGTTCACGGCCAGCGTGATCAGGAACAGGCACAGGCCCGATGCGATCAGCGCGCCGGTGCCGATCTCCCCCGCCTCGCCGTACTTCAGCGCGATGTTCGAGGCGAAGGTGACGCCACCGCTCTCGGTGAGGTGCAGGTTGATGTCGTACACGCTGGCCAGGATCAGGGTGACCGCGAGGGTCTCGCCCAGCGCCCGGCCGAGGCCGAGGATCGAGGCCGAGACCACTCCGGCCTGGCCGAACGGGAGGACCGAGGTGCGGATCATCTCCCAGCGGGTCGCACCGAGCGCCAGTGCGGCCTCCACCTGGTCGCGCGGCACCTGCCGGAAGACCTCCCGCGAGATCGAGGAGATGATCGGCAGGATCATGATGGCGAGCACGACGCCGGCGGTGAAGGGCGAGAGGTTGCTGGGCTCGTTGTCCGGGCGGTAGCGGAAGATGACGGTCCAGCCGAACCAGCGGTCCAGCCACTCGGTGAGGCCGGTCATGTTCCGCGCGAGGAAGGCGAATCCCCACAGTCCGTAGACGATCGACGGGACGGCCGCGAGCAGGTCGACGAAGTAGCCGAGTGCCGTAGCTCGCCCGGCGGGGCGCGTAGAAGGTGATGTAGAGCGCGACCCCGATCGCCACCGGCACCGCCATCAGCATGGCCAGGATCGACGTGACGAGCGGTGAAGTAGAGCAGCGCGCCGATTCCGAAGACCGAGGGCGACTGGTCCGGGAACCACTGCTGGAAGGTCAGGAAGTTGGCGGTGTTCGCCCGCAGGGCGGGGACCGACCGGTAGACCAGGAAGACCGCGATCGCCGCCATCAGCACCAGCACCGTCGCGCCGGCGGCGAGGGTCAGGCCGCGGAACACCCGGTCGCCCGGCCGGATCGACGCGCCGCTGATGTCCGACGCCTCCGGCGTCGTCAGCGAGGGGGTCGTCGCCCCGCCGAGGGTCGGCTGCTCGCTCACTGTGCCGGCTCGCGTCGCGGATCCTCGCGCTCGCCCGGTGCCCGCTCCTGGGCCGGTCGGGTGGGCGCCGGCGCCGGTCGCGCCGGCCCGCCGGCTCCCCGCTCGCGTTGCGGGCCCTCGCGCTCGCCCGGTGCCCGCTCCTGGCCGGTCGGGTGGGCGCCGGCGCCGGTCGCGCCGGCCCGCCGGCTCCCCGCTCGCGTTGCGGGCCCTCGCGCTCGCTCATCTGCGCTCCTCTCGCAGGGGCGCCCCGCCGCCGACCGGCGGCGAGGCGCACCCGCAACGCGCGTTCCTACCGGCTCAGGCGGCGCTCAGGCCGTCGATCGCCGACTTGACCTTGCCGCGCAGCTCGGGCGGCAACGGCACGTACCCGATCTTGTCCAGCTCCTGCTGGCCGGCGTCGCTGATCTGGTAGGACAGGAAGCCCTTGACCAGCTTCGCCTGCTCGGCCGGCAGGCCTTGGGTGCAGGTGATCTGGTACGTGGCCAGGATCGCCGGGTACGCCCCCGCCTCCTTCAGCCCGTAGTCGATGCTGAACACGACACCGCCGCCGTCCTCCTTCAGCTCCGCCGCGGAGATCGCCTTGCCGACCGCTTCGGCGGTCAGCTCGACCGCGCCGCTGCCGGTGTCGATGGCCGCCGCGTTGAGGTCGTTCTTCACCGCGTCGGGATTGTCGACGTAGCCGACGGCACCGTCCGAGCCCTTGATGGACTGCACCATCGCGCCGGAGTTGGCCGCGCCCTGGCCGCCCTTGGCCGGCCACGCCTGGTCCGGCTCGTACGGCCAGGCGGTCTTGTCCTGGGCCGACAGGAACTTGGTCAGGTTCTCGGTGGTGCCCGAGTCCGACGAGCGGTGGATCGGGGTGATCGTCTTGCTCGGCAGGGTCACTCCCGGGTTGGCCTTGGCGATGGCCGGGTCGTTCCAGGTGGTGATCTTGTTGTCGAAGATCTGGCCGATCAGAGCCGGGGTCAGCGTGAGCTTGTCCGACGCCCTGCAGGTTGTAGGCGATCGCGATCGGGGTGAGCACCGTCGGCAGGTCGACCGCCTTGCCCGGCGCGCAGCGGGTGTCGGCCTGGGTCTTCTGCTCCTCCTTCAGCGCGGAGTCGGAGCCGGCCAGCGGCACCTGCTTCTGGATGAACTGGGTCCGGCCGTTGCCGGAGCCCTGCGCGTCGTAGTTGATCGCCGCGCCGGAGCAGGCGTTCTGGTACGCGTCGATCCAGGCGGTGTACGCGCCCTTCTGCGCGCTGGAGCCGGCCGCGCTCAGCTGGCCGTCGGCGCAGGTGATGCCGGCGGCGCTCCCGCTGGCCGTGCTGCCACCGCCGCCGGTGTCGCCTTCGTTGTCGGAGCCGCAGGCGCTGAGCGCGAGCGCGCCCGCGACGAGACCGGCGATCAGGCCGGGCCGCTGGAGCTTCACGTGCGTCCCTCCGGGGAGTTCGGGGCCCGGCTCGATGCCGGGTGACATGCGCACGGTAGGGACGGGAGGTTGCGCGGCGGGCCAGCGCCGGTGAACGCAGCCTGAACAGGTTGCCAGCGCAACCAGGCGCGGCGGTCTCGGCGCGGTGACGGACGGGTGAACGGGTCAGCGGGCCGGCCACACCACCATCGCGCTGCCGCCGCCGCGGCGGGTCGGCTCGGCCGCGGCGAGCAGCCGACCCCGGCCGAGGAACTCGATCCCGGTCGCCGCACCGATCTCCGGGTTCGGTGCGAAGAGCTGCCCGTACGCGGCCAGGGCGGCGCCGTAGCTGGCCAGGAACGCCGGCTCCGCGTCGGCCGGCGCCCCGTTGTTGCGCTGGCTGGCCCGGCCGGCGGCGATCGCCTCGGGCAGCGTGAGCCCGAGGTCGAGCCGGCCGTAGAGCACCTGCAGCACGGTGGTGATGATCGTCGCGCCGCCCGGCGACCCGACGGCGAGCAGCGGCCGGCCGCCGTCGAGCACGATGGTGGGCGCCATCGAGCTGCGCGGCCGCTTGCCCGGGCCGGGCAGGTTCGGGTCGGGCGCCGTGCCCTGGGTGGGCGTGAAGTTGAAGTCGGTCAGCTCGTTGTTGAGCAGGAAGCCGCGGCCGGGCACCACGATGCCGCTGCCGCCGGTCGACTCGATGGTCAGCGTGTACGCCACCACGTTGCCCCACCGGTCGGCGGTGGTCAGGTGGGTGGTGTCGCGCCCCTCGTACGGCGTCGCGCGGCCGGCGCCGGCCGGGGCCGGGCAGCCGGCGTAGTCGCCGTCCGGGCTGCCCGGCGGGACCGGGCTGACGGCCGCCCGCAGCGGGTCGATCAGGCAGGCCCGCTCGGCGGCGAAGCCGCGGGACAGCAGCTCGCGGGTCGGGACCGCGACCTGGTCCGGGTCGCCGACGTACCGGTTGCGGTCGGCGTAGGCGAACCGGGTGGACTCGAGGTAGTAGTGCAGCGCCTGCACGTCGTCGGCCGGCCTCGGCCGGAGCGCGGACAGGATGTTGAGCGCCTCGCCGACGGTCGTGCCGCCGGACGACGGCGGCGCCATCCCGTAGACCTCCAGGCCCTGGTAGCGGACGCGGGTCGGCCGGCGCGGGATCACCCGGTACGCCGCCAGGTCCGACGTCTCGACCAGGCCGGGGCGGGCGACGTACGGGTCGCCGGGGACGACCGGCGGCCGCTGCGCGGTCTCGACGATCTCCCCGGCGAGCGGGCCGCGGTAGAAGGAGCCGACGCCGTGCCGGCCGAGCAGCCGGTAGGTCCCGGCCAGGTCCGGGTTGCGGAACACGCTGCCCACCGCCGGTGGCTGCCCGCCGGGCAGGAAGAGCTCCGCGGTGGGGCCGAAGTGGGCGAACCGGGCCGCGTTGGCCGCGGTCTGCTGCTGGAAGGTGGTGTCGACGACGAACCCGCGCCGGGCCACCTCGATCGCCGGCCGCAGCGCCCGGCCGAGGCTGATCGTGCCCCACTCCCGCAGCGCCCGGTCCCAGGTCGCCGGGGTGCCCGGGACGCCGACGGACAGCCCGCTGGTGACCGCCTCGGCGAACGGGATCGCCAGGCCGGTCGCCGGGTCGACGAACGCCGTCGGCCCCATCGCCGCCGGCGCGGTCTCCCGGCCGTCGAGGGTGCGCACCCGGCCGGTGGCCGCGTCGTAGAAGACGAAGAAGCCGCCGCCGCCGATGCCGGCCGAGTAGGGCTCGGTCACGCCGAGGGTGGCCGCCGCCGCGACCGCGGCGTCGACCGCGTTGCCGCCGTGGCGCAGCACCTCTATCCCGGCGCGGGTGGCGTCGGCGTCCACGGTCGAGACCGCACCGCCGTAGCCCTCCGCGACCGGCTGCTTGGCGGGCGGGCCCGGGTGGGCCTGCGCGGGCGCCGCCGGGCCCGCGCCGACCAGGGTGGCCGCGACCAGACCGGCGCTGAGCAGGCCAGCCATCCGACGCACGGTCGTTGCCCGCTGCTCGTACTCGCGCATCGCGCCCTCCAACCACCCAGGCCCGGACAGGTCCACCCTGCCAAGCCCGGGGGCGTCCGCCAAGCCACCGACCGGGCGATCCCCACGGGGTGCGCCGATCCCCCGGGGACGGGGTCAGCGGGCGCGGCGGAACTGGACGTCCACGTCCCACCTGGTGAAGCCGAGCCCCTCGTACAGCCGGACCGCCCGCGGGTTGGACTCGTCCACGTACAGCAGCACCTGGGACAGGCCGCGCCCGCGCAGGT
This sequence comes from uncultured Actinomycetota bacterium, assembly GCA_963785005.1. Taxonomy (GTDB): domain Bacteria; phylum Actinomycetota; class Actinomycetes; order Mycobacteriales; family CADCTP01; genus CADCTP01. The sequence goes on along the minus strand of CAWATS010000004.1, from coordinate 61,765 downwards.
ACCGCAGGCCCGCGACGGTCAGCGCCGGGCCCAGCCGCAGGCCGCGGGCGGACGGGTCGACGCCCAGGACGTAGACCTCGCCGACCGGCGGCGGTCCCGGATGGACCTTGGTCCAGTGGAAGCCGGCGAGCGAGCCGGCCACGCCACCTGCCCGCCCGCCGCCCGCCCCGCCGGCCCGCCCGCTGCCCGGCTCCCGCTCGGCGAGCAGGAAGCCGGCCGGGTCGAACCACGGCTCGGCCTCGCGGAGCGCGAGGTCGTCGACGGTCCAGCCGCCCTGGTCCGGGTGATCGGCGAAGGCGCGGTTGTTGACCTCGACCCAGGCCGGCTCGTCCCGCCCCGGCACGAACGGGCGCAGCCGGATGCCGGCCGGCAGCGGCGCATCCGGGAGGTGCGAGAGCAGTGACCGGCGCAGCTGCCAGAGCACCCGCTCCTCGACGTATCCCCGGGAGTGCGCGAGCGCGACCGCGCCGGCGTGCCTGCCGTGTGCCCACAGCCGCAGCCGGCCGTCCGGGCTGGCCGCCTCCAGCGCGTCCAGCAGGGCGGTCGCCACGCCCTGCCGGCGGTACGCCGGGTGCACGGCGAGCTCGGCGCTCGGGCCGTCCACCCGGTCGGTGTCGTCCAGGTAGGCGTAGCCGGCCAGGGTGCCGTCCCGCCGGGCCAGCAGGTGCCGGGCGCGCGGGTCGTGGCCGTGCTCCAGGTCGAGCAGCACCGGCTCGGACACCGGGGTCACGCCGTCGGTGTCGGTCACGGCGGCGACCAGGGCCAGCACGTCGCCGACGTCGGCCGGACCCGGGGACCGTTCCTCGACGACTCCCGGGGCCGGGCCGCTGATCATCCCCCGACGGTACCCACCGGGGTGCCCGCCTCCGCACCCACCGCCGGCGTCGGGGGCTGCCGGACGAACTTGTAGCCGACGTTGCGCACGGTGCCGATCAGCTGCTCGTGCTCGGCGCCGAGCTTCGCCCGCAGCCGCCGGACGTGCACGTCCACGGTCCGGGTGCCGCCGTAGTAGTCGTAGCCCCAGACCTCCTGCAGCAGCTGGGCCCGGGAGAAGACCCGGCCCGGGTGCTGGGTGAGGAACTTGAGCAGCTCGAACTCCTTGTACGTCAGGTCGAGCGGGCGCCCGCGCAGCCGGCAGGTGTACGTCGTCTCGTCGATCGCCAGGTCGCCGGCCCGGATCACGCCGCCCTCGCCGGGCGCGCCGGCGGCCGCCCGGCGGGTCACCGACAGCCGCAGCCGCGCCTCCACCTCGGCCGGCCCGGCGGTGTCGAGCAGCACGTCGTCGACGCCCCAGTCGGCGGCGACGGCGGCCAGGCCGCCCTCGGTCAGCACGGCGAGCACCGGCACCGGCACCCCGGTCGTCTGCAGCAGCCGGCAGAGGCCGCGGGCCTCGGCGAGGGTGTGCCGGGCGTCGACCAGCACGACGTCGCCGGGCGGGGTGTCCAGCAGCACGCTGACTTCGGGGGTGACCACGCGCACGGAGTGGGCCAGCAGGCCCAGCGCGGGCATGACCTCGGCGGTCGGCTGGGATGCTGCGGTCATCAGCAGAAGGTCCACGGACGCCTCCGGGGGAGGTGGTGGGCAGGTGGAGGCGGCGTCGGCTCGGGACAGAGGATAACCCACGTGGAATCGATCCAGGTCCGGACGGCGGACGGCGTCGTGCTGTCCGGGCTGCACGTTCCGCCCGCGAGTGAGCGAGATCACGGCCGCGGTCTCGGGTTCGTGCTCTGCCACGGCTTCACGGCGTCGATCCGGAAGCCGGCGGGACGCCGGATCGCCGCCCGGCTGGCGCGCCGCGGCGGCGTGCTGGCGGTGGACTTCCGCGGGCACGGCCGGTCCGGCGGCCGCTCGTCGGTGGGCGACCTCGAGGTGCTCGACGTGGACGCGGTGGTCGCGCTGGCGCGCCGGCTGGGCTACCGGCGGGTGGCGACGGTCGGCTTCTCGATGGGCGGGGCGGTGGTGGTGCGGCACGCCGCCGGAGCGGCCACCGCGGCCGGGACCGTGCCGGCGCAGCGGGTGGACGCCGCGGTCAGCGTCAGCGGGCCGTCCCGCTGGTACGTCCGGGACACCCGGGCGATGCGGCGGGTGCACTGGCTGCTGGAGAGCCGGTCCGGCCGGCTGGTGTCCACGGCGGTGCTGCGGACCAGGATCGGGCTGCGCTGGGTCGAGGTGCCCGAGTCGCCGGTCGAGGTGGCCGGGCGCATCGCACCGACGCCGCTGCTGGTCGTGCACGGCGACCGGGACCCGTTCTTCGGGGTGGAGCACGGCCGGGCGCTGGCGGCGGCGGCCGGCCCCGGCGCCCAGCTGTGGGAGGTGCCCGGCTTCGGGCACGCGGAGGGTGCGGTCACGCCCGCGCTGGTCGACCGGATCGCCAGCTGGGTGTCGGCAGCGGCCGCGGCTGGCACGATGCGCCCGTGAGCCGTCACGCCGCGCCCCGGGGTCGCCGCGGGCGCGAGCATCCCGCGGCCTCCCCGCCGGCGGTGGCTCCCGGCGGTCGGGCCCCGGATCTCGGCCCGGTGCCGGCGTCGGTGGTCCCGGCGGCCGGTGGTCCGGCGTCGGTCCCGGCAGCGTCGGTGGTCCCGGGGCGGGCGGCTGGGGCGGTGGCGAGGCGTCCGCACCGGCCGGCGGCGCGGCGGCGCGCCGGGCGCACCTGGTGACCGCGCTGGTCGCGGTGCTGGTGACGCTCGGGCTGGTGGTCGCGACCCGGTACGGGCGGGCCGGCGTGGTGGTCGGGATCGGCGTCACGCAGGCACTGCTCGTCCCGGCCTGGGTGCTCGGCACCGCGCTGCCCGGCCGGATCGGCGGCTCGCTCATCGGCCTGGCCGCCGCGGTCGCCGCCGACGCCGCGCTGGTGGTCCGCGACCGGACCACCCTGGCCGTGCTGCTCGGCGTGCTCGCGCTCGCGTTCCCGGCGATGCTGCTGCACCAGCTCTCCCGCGGGGTCGTCCGGGTCCGGGTGACCGAGTCGATGTCCGGCATCGCCCTGCTCGTCGCCGCCGTCGTCGGGCTCTCCTCGCTGCGTAGCGCTCGCCCGCGCCGTGGACGGGCCGCGACTGGTCGCCGCCGTGGTCGCCGCCGCCGGCGCCGGGCTGGTGGTCGCCCGCCTGCTGGACGCCGTGCTGCCGGCACCCCGGCTCGCCCACGACGTCCCGTACGGCCTGCTCGCCGTCCTGGCCGGCACCGTGGCCGGCGCGGCCGCCGGTGCCGCCGTGGCCGCCGGCGCCCGCCAGCTCTCCCCGTCCGGGGGCGCGCTGCTCGGCGCGGTGGTCGCGGCCCTCGCCACCCTGCTCGCGATCGGCGTCGGCTACGTCGCCGGCACCGTCGGGCCGCGCCCCCGCGGCCGGCGGCCTCGCGTCTCGGCTACCTGGGCGTCGGCCTGCCGCTCGCCTTCGCCGCCCCCGTCGGCTACCTGGTGGCGCTGTCTGTGGCAGGGTGACCCGGGTCCCGGGCCCGATGGAGAGGACACCGTGAGGACACCGTGCGCCGCCTGCTGATCGCGCTGGCCGTCCTGGTCGGGCTGGTCGTCGTCGCCGACCGGGTGGGCGTCCTGCTGGCCCAGCGGGCGCTGGCGAACCAGATCGAGACCGAGCTGGCCCTGCAGCAGACGCCGGAGGTGAGCGTCCGCGGCATCCCGTTCCTCACCCAGGCGGTGGGTGGCCGCTACGAGGAGGTCCGGGTCGTGCTGCCGGACGTCGACTCCGGCCAGCTGCAGAACATCGGGGTGGACGCCCGGCTGCTCGGCGTCCGGGCGCCGCTCGGCGACGTGCTGCGCCGGCAGGTCGACGAGGTGCCGGTGGACCGGATCACCGGCGACCTGACCATCGACTACGACGACCTCGCCCGGGCCAGCGGCATCTCCGGCCTGCGGATCGTCCGGGACGGCGACGCGCTGCGGGTCAGCGGCACGGTCGAGGTGCTCGGCCGGCAGGTGGACGCGACCGCCGTCGGCCGGGTCGAGGTCGCCGACAACGACATCGACATCGTCGCCGAGCAGGCGCAGGTCGCCGGCGTCCGGCTGCCGCAGCCGGCGCTGGACCTGGCCGCCCGGCTGCTGTCGTTCCGGGTCTCGCCGCGCGACCTGCCGCTGGAGCTGCGGATCACCGGCGTGCGCACCGGCGACGAGGCGCTGCAGGTGACCGCCGAGTCGGACGCCGCGGTGCTGCGTCGCTGAGCCGCCCGGGCGGCCGCACCGGTCGGGTAGTGTCGCCGGTATGGGCACCCTGCTCACCCAACGCCGCGCGGTCGACCTGTGCCGCGTGGGCAGCTGCCTGTGTCCGGTGCGCTGACCGCTCGCGCCCCCCGTCACACCCCCATCACCCCGTCCGTCCCGGCCGTTCGAGCCGGGTGCTGATCCATACCCCAAGGGAGGGTCCCCGCATGAGCCGCGAGGACGTGCTCGTCACCGCCGACTGGGCCGAGCAGCGTCTCGGCACCCCCGGCACCGTCTTCGTCGAGGTCGACGAGGACACCAGCGCGTACGACAAGGGCCACATCGCCGGCGCCGTGAAGCTGGACTGGAAGACGGACCTGCAGGACCCGGTCCGCCGCGACTTCGTCGACAAGCAGCAGTTCGAGGCGCTGCTGTCGGCGAAGGGCGTGTCGAACGACGACACCGTCGTGCTCTACGGCGGCAACAACAACTGGTTCGCCGCGTACGCGTACTGGTACTTCAAGCTCTACGGCCACCGCGACGTGAAGCTGCTCGACGGCGGCCGGAAGAAGTGGGAGCTCGACTCCCGACCGCTGACCGAGGACGCCACCGAGCGGGCACCGGCGCGGTACGCGGCGGGCGAGCAGGACACCTCGATCCGGGCCTTCCGGGACGAGGTCGTCGCCGCGATCGGCCAGCAGAACCTGGTCGACGTGCGGTCGCCGGACGAGTTCGCCGGGCGGCTGTTCGCGCCGGCGCACCTGCCGCAGGAGTCGGCCCAGCGGGCCGGCCACATCCCGACCGCGATCAACGTGCCGTGGTCGAAGGCGGCGAACGAGGACGGCACCTTCAGGTCCGACGACGAGCTGCGCCGGCTCTACGCGGACGCCGGCATCGACGGGTCCAAGGACACGATCGCGTACTGCCGGATCGGCGAGCGGTCGAGCCACACCTGGTTCGTCCTGCACGAGCTGCTGGGCGAGCCGCACGTGAAGAACTACGACGGCTCCTGGACCGAGTACGGCTCGCTGGTCGGCGTGCCGGTCGAGAAGGGCTGACCGGCGGTGTGCGGCGCACCCGCGCAGGAGGAGACCCTCGACCGCACCCTGCCCGCGAGCGTCGACCCGGCCACCGCGACGGTGATCCAGGGTCGGGTCGTCCGCGCCGGCGAGCCGGTGGCGGCGGCGTACGTCCGGCTGCTCGACGCCTCGGGCGAGTTCACCGCCGAGGTGGTGTCGAGCGCCACCGGGGTGTTCCGGTTCTTCGCCTCGCCGGGCCGGTGGACGGTCCGCGCGCTGGCGCCGGGCGCGAGCGGCGAGCAGGCCCTGGACGCCGGGGCCGGCTTCACCGAGACGCGCGTGGCGATCGGCTAGCGGAGCCCGCGGCCGTCCCGCCGGTGACAGACTCGGCACCGGCGGGACGGGCGCGGGCGGAGGTGCGGGTCGGTGGCGGACAACTCCAGGCTGCCGGGCCCGATCCTGGCGACCTTCAGGGCCGCGCTGTTCCTGTTCGTCGCCGCGCTGGCCGCCGCCACCGCTGACCAGGTGTGTCGCCCCCGACCGGGACGTCGCCGGCGGCGACGCCTTCTACGGGATGGTCGTCGGGCCGCAGGTGGACGTGGACCGCGCCATCCCGAAGCTCGGGGCGCTCGGCGTGAACACCGTGCGGCTGCGGATGGACGTCCGGGACTGGGCCAGGCCGCAGGCCAACACCGGCGAGGAGCGGTACGACGGGGCGCTGGAGCAGGCGCCCCGGCTGCAGGACCAGGGCTTCCGGGTGGTGCTGCAGGTCTCCAGCGAGGGCGGCGCGATGCCGTCGTACGGGCGGGCCAAGGCGCTGTTCGAGTGGTTGCTGGACCGGCCGGGTGCCGGGTCCGTGGACGTGGTGGAGGTGCTCGGCCCGGTGACCGAGCGGGCGGCGAACGCGGACGCCTTCAGCACCACGCTCACCTTCGCCCAGCAGGCGCAACGGTACGTCGACGGGCCGCTGCGGGCGGCCGACGAGGTCTTCCACGGCGCCGGCCGGAAGGTGCTCGGCGGCGCCTTCACGCCCTGGCAGCAGGTGCGCGAGCTGCGCCCGGCCGGCGGGTGGACGCTCGCGGTGACCAAGGCGTACGTGGCCGCCGGCTACCTGGACCGGGTCGACTACGCCGGGTTCCACCCGGACCAGCCGACCGCGGCGGGGCAGCAGGCCTGGGTGCGGCGGGCGGCGACGCTGTTCGGCCAAACGCCGATCTGGGTGTCGGAGTGGCAGCTGACCCGCGGCGCCTTCCCGGACGACGGGTCCTACGTCGACGCGATGGGCACCGCGGCGGTGGGGCTGCGCGACAGCGGCACGGTGGGCAGTGCCTGCTACTCCGGCTTCACCCAGGACGAGGGCGTGGTGCCGGTGACCCAGGGCGGGCTCGGCGGCTACCGCGAGGACGACCCGGCGTTCCAGGCGTACCGGAGCTGGCCGAAGGAGTAGGGACGGCTCAGTAGACCAGCGCCTGCGCGCCGTCGGCGAGCGCCTCCTCGACGAAGGTCTGCGCGCCGGCGATCCGGACACCGGGCAGCAGGTCCCCGGGTGCGATCCGGCGCCGGGCCGCGCACTGGGTGCACAGGGTGACCTGGCCGGCGGTGAGCACCGCGGCGAGCAGGTCGGCCAGCGGCGCCGCCTCCGCCAGCTCGAAGGTCTCCGCCCGCCCGGGCAGCGCGAACCACGCGGACTCGCCGGTCAGCCACAGCGACGTCGGCACCCCGGCGGCCACGGCGGTCGCGGCCACCGTGAAGGCCTGGCTGCACCGCTCCGGTGCGTCCGCCCCGGCCGTGACCTTGACCACCAGCGACCTGCCCGCCATGCGCACACCCTACGGTTGCGCGCATGAGTGAGCGCGAGGGCTCGCAGCCCGCGCGGGGAGCGAGAAGGGCGGCTCGGCCGGCGCTCGCGCCTGCCGGGGCGGCCGAGGAGCGGGCATGAGCGTGCGGTGGGCCGACCTGCCGATCCCGGACGAGAGCGCCGACCTGCGGGAAGGCCCGGAGCTGCACCCCGCGCTGCTGCCGCTGCTCCCGCTGGTCGGCAGCTGGCGCGGCACCGGCAAGGGCGGCTACCCGACGATCTCCGACTTCGAGTACGGGCAGCAGGTCGTCTTCGCGCACGACGGCCGGCCCGTCCTGCGGTACGAGGCGCGCGCCTGGATCCTCGACGCCGACGGCCGGGTGGTGCGGCCCGCCGCGCGGGAGGTCGGCTGGTGGCGTCCGGGCGCCGGCGACGGGGACCTCGAGGTGCTGCTCGCGCACCCGACCGGCGTCGTCGAGGTGTACGTCGGCCGGGCGACCGGGGCGACCCGCTGGGAGCTCAGCACCGACGTGGTCGCGCGCACCGCGACGGCGAAGGAGGTCACCGGCAACCACCGGCTGTACGGCATCGTGGACGGCGCCCTGCTCTACGCGGTGGACATGGCCGCGGTCGGCCAGCAGCTGCAGCCGCACCTCTCCGCCCGGCTCGAGCGCGTCCGCCCGCGTGATCTTGCACTTGACCGCTCGCAAATCGGACTCCTGTCCCGGGAGTTGCGGGGAAGTGCAAGATCACGCGTGGTGGCGGTTCGCCGCCGGGCCGGTCGGGCTGGTAGGAACGTCGCCGTGACCGGACCGCGCGGCCGTCGAGCGCGGCTGCTGGCGGCGGGCGCCGGGTTGGTAGCGATGCTCGGCTCGACCGCGGCGGCCTGCGCCGGCACGCCGGCCGCGGCGCCGGCGTCGAAGCCGGTCCTGGAGGTGGACGCGGCCCGCGGCCTGACCCAGGAGCAGGCGCAGCGCGCGCTGCTCGTGGGCACCGACCTGCCGCTCGGCTTCCACCCGCAGGAGGGCGGCGCCGACGCCGCGGCACTCGGTTGCGCCGGCATCGACGGGGTCTACCTCGCCGCCGGCGCCGCCGCCAGCGCCGCGGTCTCCTTCAGCCACGCGCTCACCCCCGCGTACGTGAACGAGACGATCACCACCCGGCCGGGCAGCGCGGCCTCGGCGCTGGCCTCCTTCGGGCGGGCGGCGCGGGAGTGCGCGTCGTTCACCGGGCCGGACGGCACCGCGTACCGGGTCTCGGCCGTGCCGCTGCCCCGGTACGGCGACGGCTCGGCGGCGGTGCGGGTGAGCTCCGGGCTCGAGGAGGCCCGGCCGGTGGAGCTGGTCGCGGTGCGGCTCGGCGACACGATCGTGGCGGTCGCCGCGGCCGGTGCGGGCGCCGAGGATGCGCAGCTGGCCCGCACGGTGGTCGACCGGGCCGTCGCGAAGGTCGGCCGGTCCCGCTGAGCCCCGCGGGTCCCCGCCGGGGCAACCATGGGGCCCGGGCATGAGGAAGCCCCCGAGCACTGCGTTCCGTGTGCGGGAACGCACCGGCTGGACCTGCCGGCGGCTCGGGGGCCCGGTGGCTGTCTGGAATTCGCCGCCGCCCCGTCGGGCGGACCGGTGGCGAGCCACACAGGGTCCTCAACTGAGGGGCGGCTAGCTGACGGCCACCTCACGTGTCCGAGAACTATGCAACTCTGGACCACCTCCCTCCTCGTGTACCGGCGAGATTACGTGGACCGCCCAGGTGCCGCAAAGCCTTTCGCTGTCGGCTCAGATCCCGGCCGCGGCCAGCACCCGGGTCGTCGCGTCGGGGTCGACCCGCAGCGGCTTGCCGTCCAGCTCGGTGACCGCCGCGGCGAGCCGGATGCTGGAGACCAGCCACACGCCGTCGGCGGCGTGCAGGTCGTCCGGGGTGCCCCGGCGGATCTCGGTCCCGAAGCCGTGCGCGCCGGCGCCGGCGAACAGGCCGCGCACGGTGATGCTGTCGAGGATGCCGAGCGGGGCAGCCGGCGGCGTGGCCAGCACGCCGCCGGTCAGCCAGACGACGGCCGCGGTCGGCGCCTCCAGCAGCTGCCCGTCCGCGGACACGAACACGACGTCGTCGGCGCCGGCCGCCCGCGCGTGCCGCAGGGCCGCCATGTTGACCGCGTACGAGATCGCCTTGACGCCGCCGAGCAGCCAGGGCGCCTCGATCGTCGCGTCGGCGGCGAGACCGCGGCTCAGAGTGACCGCGCGCACGCCGTCCCGCCGCTGCCGGAGCTGTTCGGCGGAGACCGGGGCGAGCACCGCGAACGCGGTCGGCGGCCCGCCTGCCTCCACGCCCCGGGTCAGCACCAGCCGCAGCACCGCCTCGCCGGGTCGGTCCCAGCCGGCGAGCAGCTCGCCGGCCAGCTCCCGCCACCGGGCCGGGTCGGTCTCCGGCAGCTCCAGCGCGGCGGCGGAGGAGGCCAGCCGGGCCAGGTGCCCGGCCAGGTCGACCGGCTCCCCGCTCGGCCGGACCCGGATCGACTCGAAGCAGCCGTCGCCGCGCAGCACGCCGAGGTCGTCGGCGCGCAGCAGTGCGGCGGTGGGCTCGATACGGCCGGAACCGAGCACGCCGACGAGACGGTCGCTCACCCGAGGCAGCGTACGGCGAGGTCGGCCGTGGGAATCACCGGTCCCGGTCAGGCGATACTTCAAGCGTGACCTCCGCGCCCCCGCTCGCCTCGCCGCTGCTCGACCTGCCCGGCGCCGTGCCCGCCGAGGGCCGGGACGCCGGCGTCGCGCTGCACCGCGGTGACCCGGCTCGCGAGCAGCGGGCGCTGGCGACCTCGGCCGGCTGGGTGGACCGCGGCCACCGCGGGGTCCTCGCCGTTCCCGGCGCCGACCGGCTGTCCTGGCTGCACTCCATCACCTCCCAGCACCTGTCCGGACTCGCCGACGGAGCCGGCGCCGAGGGGCTGGTGCTGTCGCCGCACGGGCACGTCGAGCACCACTTCGTCCTCGCCGAGACCGGCGGGACGAGCTGGCTCGACGTCGAGCCGGGCACCGCCGGTGACCTGCTGGCGTACCTGGACTCGATGCGCTTCCTGCTCCGGGTCGAGCCGCGGGACGCCACCGCCGAGCTGGCCGTGCTGTCCCTGGTCGGGCCGCGGACGCCAGCGGTGCTCGCCGGCGCCGGCCTCCCGGTCCCGGACCGGCCCTACGGGGTGGTGCCGCTGGACGGCGGGGGTTTCGTGCGCCGGATGCCCTGGCCCGGCGCGGACGCCGCCGACCTGCTGGTTCCGCGGCCCACGCTCGCGCCGGTCGCCGAGCGGCTCACCGCCGCCGGCGGCACCCCGGCCGGGACCTGGGCGTACGAGGCGCTGCGGGTGGAGGCGCGGCGGCCGCGGCTGGGCGCCGAGACGGACCACCGGACCATCCCGCACGAGGTGGGCTGGATCGGCACCGCGGTGCACCTGGACAAGGGCTGCTACCGGGGGCAGGAGACGGTCGCCCGGGTGCAGAACCTGGGCCGGCCGCCGCGCCGGCTGGTGCTGGTCCACCTGTCCGGCGAGAGCGACGAGCTGCCGCCGGCCGGCACCGCGCTGGTCCTGGACGGCCGCACCGTCGGCTTCCTCGGCACCGCCGTCCACCATCACGAGCTGGGCCCCGTCGCCCTCGCCGTGGTCAAGCGCTCGGTCGCCGACGGCACCGTCCTGGACGCGGCCGGCATCCCCGCCGCCCTCGACACCTCGCCGGGCTGACCGGGTGAAGTGGGGGATCCTGGGGCCGGGGCGGATCGCGCGGGCCTTCCTGACCGGGCTGGCCGGGTCGGCGACCGAGACCGCGCTGGCGGTCGGGAGCCGGGACGCCGGGCGGGCGCGCTCCGTCGCCGACGAGTTCGGGGCGCCGCGGGCGTACGGGTCGTACGAGCAGCTGCTGGCCGACGCCGAGGTGGAGGCGGTCTACGTAGCGCTGCCCAACTCGCTGCACGCGCACTGGTCGGGCGCCGCCGCCCGCGCCGGCAAGCACGTGCTCTGCGAGAAGCCGCTCGGCCGGACCGCCGCCGAGGCCGAGGCGATGTTCCAGACCGCCGCGGCGCACGGGGTCCGGTTGCTGGAGGGGTTCATGTACCGCTTCCACCCGCGCACCCTCGCGCTGGCGGAGCTGGTGGCCCGCGGTGACGTGGGCGAGGTCCGGCTGCTCCGCTCGTCGTTCGGCTTCACCGTCACCGACACGGCCAACGTGCGGCTGTCCGCCGAGCTGGCCGGCGGCGCGCTGATGGACGTCGGCTGCTACCCGGTCAACGCCGCCCGGATGCTCGCCGGCCGGCCGTCCCGGGTCAGCGCCGTCGCCCGGTGGGCACCGACCGGTGTCGACGAGACGCTCGCCGGCTCGCTGGAGCAGGGCGGCGCCGTCTCCCAGGTCTCCTGCAGCCTGGCCAGCGGCCACCACCATCTCGTCCAGGTGGTCGGCACCGAGGGCGTGGTCGACGTGCCGCTGGCCTTCACCCCGCCGCCGGACCGGCCGGCCGTGCTGCTCGTCACCCGCGGCGCGCGCGGCGGGGAGCCGGCCGAGGTCCGCTTCGACCCGGTGAACCAGTACACCGCGGAGGCCGAGGGCTTCGCCCGCCTGGTCGCGGCCGGTCCGGACGCGGCTCCCGACCTGCCGCAGGTGACCCGGGCCGAGTCGCTCGACAACGCCGCCACGATCGAGGCGCTGCTGCTGAGCGCGCGGGAGGGTCGGCCGGTCGAGCTCTGATACGCCGCCGGCTCCAGCTGGGTACGGATGCGTTGGCTGTGGACGGGTGGCGCGGCCGGGCCGGCGGACGTGCCACGATCGCGGGCATGAGCGCGAGCACGATGATCACGGTGGCGCCGACCGGGGCGGAGACGGCCAAGGCGGACGCGCCGGCGCTGCCCGTCACGCTGGACGAGCTGGTGCGCACCGCGCGGGCCTGTGCGGAGATCGGCGCCGCCGTGGTGCACGTGCACGTCCGCGACGACGACGCCCGGCCGACGCTGGACCCCGGCCGGCTGCGGGACACGGTCACCGCGCTGCGCGAGTCCACCGACCTGGTCGTGCAGCTGTCCTCCGGCGGCGCGGTCACCGACCCGGAGGCCGACCGGCTGGCGGTGCTGGACGCCGAGCCGGACGCCGCGAGCTGCACGATGGGCACGGTCAACTTCGGCACCGACGTCTTCCTCAACCGGTGGGAGTTCGTCGTCGAGCTGCACCGGCGGATGCGGGAGCGGGAGATCGTCCCGGAGTACGAGATCTTCGACCTCGGTCACCTGGCCGCGCTGCACCGGCTGCTCGACAAGCACGGCCCGCCGTACGGGGAGCACGTGCACTGCGACCTGGTGATGGGCGTGCCGGGCGGGATGCCGGGCACCGTGCAGGCGCTGACCGCCGCCGTCGGGATGCTCCCGGCCGGCGCGACCTTCTCGGCGACCGGCGTCGGCCGCAGCACGCTGCCGGTCATGCTCGCGTCGCTGTCCGCGGGCGGGCACCTGCGGGTCGGCATGGAGGACACGCTGACGTACGGGCCGGGCGAGCCGGTCCGGGACAACGCCCAGCTGGTGGCGCGGGCGGCCGGGCTCGCCCGGATCGCGCAGCGGCCACCGGCCGCGGTGGCCGACGTCCGCGCGGTGCTGGGCATCCGCGACCGCCGCCCGGTGCGGGCGACATGACCACCGGGCCGCCGCCGCGCGGCCAGGCGGGCGGGTCCGGCGGGGTGGAGCTGGTCGAGGTGCTGCGATCCGGCCTGGTCGAGTGCGTGCACCGCGGGTCCGTGGTCGCGCTCGACCCGGACGGCGCGGTGGTGCTCAAGGTGGGGGAGCCGGACCTGCCGCACCTGCCGCGCTCGGCGAACAAGCCGCTCCAGCTGGTCGGCATGATGCGCGCCGGGCTCGACCTGCCCCCGCCCGACCTCGCGGTGGCGGCCAGCTCGCACTCCGGCGAGACCGCGCACGTGCGCCGCGTCCGCGACCTGCTCAACCGCAGCTCGCTGCCGGAGAGCGCCCTCAGCTGCCCGCCCTCGCTGCCGCTCGGCGAGGAGGCGGCCCGGGCGGTGCTGGCGGCCGGCGGCGGCCCGGCGCGGGCCTTCATGAACTGCTCCGGCAAGCACACGGCGATGGTGCTGACCTGCGCGGTGAACGGCTGGCCGGTGACCGGGTACGTGGAGCCCGACCACCCGCTGCAGGTCGCGCTGCGGGCGGCGGTCGAGGACCTCGCCGGTGAGCCGGTGTCGGCGACGGCCGTCGACGGGTGCGGTGCGCCGCTGTTCGGGATCACCCTCACCGGGCTCGCCCGGGCCTTCGCCCGGTTGGTCACCTCCCGGCCGGAGACGCCGGAGCGACGGGTCGCGGACGCGATGCGCGCCCACCCCGAGCTGGTCGGCGGCACCGGCCGGGACGTGACCCGGCTGATGGCCGAGGCGCCCGGCGTGCTGGCCAAGGATGGCGCGGAGGGGGTGTACGCGGCGGCGTTGCCCTCCGGCGCGGCGGCCGCCGTGAAGATCGCCGACGGAGCCGACCGGGCCCGGATGCCGGTGCTGGTGGCGGCGCTGCGGCGGCTCGGCCTGGATACGCCGGGCCTCGACGGGCTCGCCGAGTCGCCGGTGCCGGGCGGCGGTCGGCCGGTGGGGACGGTGCGGCTCCGGGAGGGCGCCATCGGGTGATCGCGACGCCCACCCGGTGAGGTACGTACGGCCACCCCGGCGACGGACCGACCGGCCGGCGGCTGCTGCTCACCGGCCGCGCCGGCTCGGCATCCGGTGGCGGCGTCGAGTCGTCCCGCCGCATCGCCTTCTCCTGCGCTGAGCCGGCGGCCGGGCGTGAGCGAGGTCACGGCGGCCTGCTAGCAAGAGCGCTTGCAACAGCTAGCGGGTCCGCATAGAGTCGGCTGCGACCGGGAGGACGAGGTTCTCGAGGGAGGGTTCGCGGTGGTGTTGCGGGACGTCGGCGACTACATCCGCGAGCAGCGCAACGCCGCGCAGGTCTCCCTCCGGCAGCTGGCCAAGGCCGCCGGCGTCAGCAATCCGTACCTGTCCCAGATCGAGCGCGGCCTGCGCAAGCCGTCGGCGGAGATCCTGCAGCAGATCGCCAAGGCGCTGCGCATCTCGGCCGAGCAGCTCTACGTCCAGGCCGGCATCCTCGACGAGCGCGTCGGCGGCGACACCGTCACCGCCACGGTCCTCGGCGACGCCGGGCTGACCGAGCGGCAGAAGCAGGTCCTGATCGAGATCTACGAGTCGTTCCGCCGGGAGAACGCCGCGCGCGTGCCCGCCGGGGGCGCCGCCGGCGACGGCGCCGAGCCGACCGCGGCACCCGCCGAGAGCGAGACCGAGCCGGCCCACACCGCGTCCTGACCCGCCGGCCGACCGCCGGCACCACCGCACCACACGAGGAGATCTGTCATGCCCATCAGCACCGACGTGCGCAAGTACGGCGAGACCGCCCTGGAGCAGGGCAAGCTCGCGCTCGACGAGGCCCGCAAGCCCTGGTACGCGGCGGTCGGCGCCACCGACCTCGCCTTCGACCAGCTCCGGGAGCAGTTCAAGGAGCTGCCGACCGAGGCCCAGGGGCGGCTGCGCCGGCTTCAGTCCGGCGCCGGCCAGGTCGACGCCGCGCAGCTGCGCGACGCCGTCGGCACCGCCACCACCCAGGCCCGCGACGCCGTCGGCATCGCCACCACCCAGGCCCGCGACGCCGTCGGCATCGCCACCACCCAGGCCCGCGAGGTCGTCGGCACCGCCACCACCCAGGCCCGCGAGGTCTACGAGGCGTACCTGACCCAGGCCCGCGAGACCTACGAGTCGCTCGCGCACCGCGGCGAGCTCGTGGTCCGGCGGCTGCGCCGCAGCCCGGAGGTCCGCAGCGCGTTCGACCGGACCGAGGACCTGCTGTCCGACGCCGAGAAGACCGTGCAGAAGTCCGAGCAGAAGGTGACGCGGCCCGGCCGGATCACCACCCGCACGCCCGCGGCCCGCAAGGCCCCGGCGAAGCGCACCGCCGCCAAGGGCTGAGTCCACCGGCACCACCGGCACCACCGGAGCCCCCCGGACCTCCCGCCCGGGGGGCTCCGGCACGTCCGGACCGCCGCCGCCCGGTCAGCCGGCGCGTGTCGTCCGGGCCAGCCGCCGGGGCGGTACGACCGACCCACACCAGCCACAGCGCGCCCGCGACGACAGCCGAGCGCTGCCCACGCCGCCGACCGGTCGCCGGGAGCGGCGGAGCGATAGGCTGGACGCGTGTTCGGTGCCTCCAACGCCCTGATCTCGCTCATCGACCTCGCCGTCCTCGTGCTGCAGATCTGGGCGGTCATCGACTGCGTGGTCCGGCCGACCCAGGCCTTCGTCGCCGCCGGCAAGCTCACCAAGCCGGTGTGGCTGGCGATCACCATCGTCGCCCTGCTGATCGGGCTCCCGACGCTGCCGTTCCAGCTGTTCGGCATCGTCGCCACGGTCGCGTCGATCGTCTACCTGGTGGACGTGCGCCCGGCGGTCCGGGAGATCCAGGGCGGGCCCCGCTGGTAGCCCCCGGCGCGCCGTTCAGCCGTTGGCCGCGAGCCGGCGCAGCTCGACCGGGCTGACCAGGTCGCCGGGGCGCAGCCGGTAGAGCTCGGCGTGCAGCCCGTAGTACTTGTCGGTGCGCCCGACGTACTCCATGCCCAGCCGCCGGGCGACCGCGCTGGAGCGCTGGTTGCCCGGGCGGACGATCGCGAAGACCTCCTCGATCCCGGTCTCGAAGGCGCGGCCGGCCGCGGCCCGGCCGATCTCGGTCGCGTAGCCACGTCCCCACACCCGGGGGTGCAGGTGCCAGGCGACCTCGACGTCCTCGTCGTCCGTCGGGAGCGGGCGCAGCAGCACGCTGCCGACCGGCCGCCCCGGCTCGGACCGCTCCTCGATCGCCCACACCCCGTACGTCGGGTCGGTCGTGGGTTGCGCCCAGTGCTCGATCCGCAGCCTGATCTCGGCGGGCTCCACCGGTGCGCCGATCCAGCGGGCGACCTCGGGCCGCGAGTAGATGTCGTAGGCCGCCGCCAGGTCCGCCTCGTCCAGGGTCCACGGGCGCGCGATCAGCCGGTCGGTGCCGAGCACGGGGTCCACACTGCGAACCGTAGTCTCCCGGGCGCTCGGAGGCACGCCCGTGTTGCGACGTTCACCTGGCGGTAGGAGGACGTCCACTGTGGAGATTCGGCCGGCCGGGACCGCGGGCGGTCCGGTCCGAACCCGGGCGAGCGGAGGGCGCGATCCGGGTAGGTAGGCCGGCGTGGAGATCACGCTCGTGCAGGGGGACATCACCACCCAACGGGTGGACGCGATCGTCAACGCGGCCAACCGCTCGCTGCTCGGTGGCGGCGGGGTGGACGGCGCCATCCACCGCCGCGGCGGCCCGGCGATCCTCGCCGAGTGCCGGGAGCTGCGCCGCACCCGCTACCCGGACGGGCTGCCGGTCGGGCAGGCGGTCGCCACCGGCGCGGGCGAGCTGCCGGCGCGCTGGGTGGTGCACACGGTCGGTCCCGTGTGGACGGCCAGCGAGGACCGGTCCGGCCTGTTGCGGTCCTGCTACGTCGAGTCGCTGCGGGTCGCCGCCGAGCTGGGCGCCCGGTCCGTGGCATTCCCGGCGATCTCGACCGGGATCTACGGCTGGCCGCTGGACGACGGCGCCCGGCAGGCGTTGACCGCGGTGTCGGCCGCGGACACCGAGGTCGACGAGGCGCGGTTCGTGCTCTTCGGCCCGGACGCCCTCGACGCCTTCCGCCGCGCCGCCACCGACCTCGGCCGCCGCTCCTGACCCGCCCACCTGGACCCGGTCTACCGCGAGCCGACGTCCGACGATGGACGGTGACGACTTGGGCCGAGGGTGACGACCTCGGGTGCACGGTGACGACCTGCGGGGGACGGTGACGACCTGGGCGGTGACGACCTCGGGACGGTGACGACCTCGGGTGCACGGTGACGACCTGCGGGGGACGGTGACGGGCTAGTAGCACGTCACCGTCCGGGTGAAGTCGTCACCGTGAGGGTGACCGGCGGCGCCTCAGCCGGTGCGGACGAGGGCGGCCAGCGCCCGGTCGCCGGTCACCTCCACCCGGCCGCGCCGGGTGCGGCCCGGCTCCGCCGGGTCGAGTGGGAGCCGGCCCCACAGCACCAGGTAGAGATCGGCGGCGGGGCCGGCGATCCCCGCGTCGGTGCGCCGCGGCCGGCGCTCCGGCCGCTCCGCCCGGACCCGGCCCGGCTCCAGCCGGACCAGCCAGCTGTCGCCGGTGTCGGTGCAGTCGATCAGCACGTCGCCGCGCGCGGACGCGAGCGGCTCCTCGGCCACGCGCAGCGAGAGCATGCTCTCCACCACCTCGCCGACGCCGTCCGCGGCCAGGGCCGGGTCGAAGCCGCCGGCGTTGGCGTGCGCCGCGAGCTGGGCGTCGAAGCGGTGCATCGTCGTCTCGTGGGCCATCCGCCGGGGCCAGAAGTCCGGCAGGTGCGGCTCCGCGTCGGCGAACGTGCCGAGCAGCCGGTCCAGCCCGTCGCCGTACCAGGCGAGCAGGCGCGCGTCGTCCGGCGGCCGGGCGGCCAGCGCCGGCGCCTCGACGGTGCCGTCCTGGACCCCGTTCATCGCGCTGCGGTGCACCCGGGACAGGTGCGAGACCAGCCGGCGGACCGTCCAGCCGGGACAGCTCGGCACGTCGTCGTCCAGGTCGGCCGCCCGCGCGGCGGCGGCGAACTCGGCGCCCTCCCGCCGCAGCGCGGCCACCCACCAGTCCCGCCGGGCGCGCGCCGCGGCCGCGCCGGCAGGGTCGGAGGAGGGGTCGCTCACCCCGTGCGTCTCGGCGACCACGGCGGGCATCGTTGCACCGGTGCCACGTGCCCGTCATCGAGAGCCGCCATGGTTCCCCCGATCGGGTCGGGACTCGTCTCGCGGAGCAACCGCTGACCAGCGGAGAGTGATCTCGCCGAGCCGCCAGCGGGACCGGCCGCCGATCACCGGCCAGCCGTCCGCCGCCAGCCGCTCGACCGCCGCCAGCCAGCGCTGGCGGGGCCCGAAGGCCGCGTACGGCGCGCCGATCACCCAGGCCCGGTTGAAGGCGGTGAGGAACGCGTGCACCGGCTCGCCCGGCACGTTGCGGTGGATCAGCGCCTTGGGCAGCCGCTCGGCCAGGTCGCTCGGCTGCTCGAGGCCCGCCACCCGGGCGGCGAAGGTGATCGTCAGCGGGCCGCTCGCGTCCAGCGCCACCCAGCAGGCGCGCCGGCCGGCCTCGTCGCAGGTGCCCTCGACGAGCAGCCCGCCGGGCCCGAGCCGGCTCGCGCAGCTGCGCCCAGGCCTCGGCCGCGCCGGCCTCGTCGTACTGCCGGAGCACGTTGAGCGCGCGGACCAGCACCGGCCGGCGCCCGGCCAGCTCGAAGCCGCCGCGGGCGAAGTCGAGCCGCGGCGGGTCGGCGTGCGGGCGGGCGGCCGCCACCCGGTCCGGGTCGATCTCCAGCCCCAGCACCCGCACGTCCCGGCGGACGTCGGCGAGCCGCTCGGCCAGCTCCACCGTCGTCACCGGGCTGGCGCCGTAGCCGAGATCGACGACCAGCGGGTCCACCGCGTCCTTCAGCCGCCCGGACTGGGTGCCGGTGATCCAGCGGTCCACCCGGCGCAGCCGGTTCGGCGCGGTGGTGCCGCGTGTCGGCAGCCCGAGCGCGCGGGCGCGCCCGGCGGCCAGCCGCGGCGACCTCACCTCGACAGCCTAGGTGGTGCCCGTCGGATCCGCCGCGACGGTGCGGCCGGCGCGGCTCCGGTCCCGTACGGTGCCCGGGTGGCTGAGACCGTGGTCATCGTCGGGGCGGGACCGGGGCTCGGTCTCGCGGTGGCCCGCCGCTTCGCGCGGGAGGGCGCGGCGGTGGCGCTGCTCGCCCGCAACCCGCAGCGGCTGGCCGGGATGGTCGACCAGCTGCGGGCGGACGCCGGCGAGGGGGCCTCGGCCGCCGCGTTCGTGGCCGACGCGGGGGACCCGGCCCAGCTGCGCTCGGCGCTGGACTCCGTCCGCTCCGCGCTCGGTGACCCGACCGTGCTGGTCCACCACCTGTCGGTGCCGGTACCGGGCCGCCCGACCACGATCGCGTACGAGGACTTCAGCAGCGGGCTGGCCGGCGGGGTCGGCGCGCTGCTGGTCGCCGCGCAGGAGCTGGTCCCGGCGATGCGGCGGGCCGGCCGCGGCACCGTGCTGGTCACCGGTGGCGGGCTCGCCTTCGTCGGGTCGGCCGCGAACGCCGGGCTGGCCGTGCAGAAGGCCGGCGTCCGCTCGCTCGCCCTGTCGCTCGCGCAGGAGCTGGCGCCGGACGGCGTGCACGTCGCCACCGTGACCGTGCAGGGCCTCATCGGCTCGGGCGGCTTCTACGACCCGGACCGGATCGCCGAGGTCTACTGGCAGCTGCACACCGAGGACCGGGCGGACTGGCGCACCGAGGTCCGCTACCGCGCGCCCGAATAGGGTGGCCGGGTGGAGTCCCGCGCCCGCGTGCCGCTCGCGCCGCTGACCACCCTCGGTCTCGGCGGGCCGGCGGACCGGCTGGTCGAGCCGGCCCGCGCCGAGGACGTCGGCGCGGCGGTGGCCGCGGCGGACGCGGCCGGCGAGCCGGTGCTGCTGCTCGGCGGCGGCTCCAACCTGGTGCTCGCCGACGACGGCTGGCCGGGCCTGGTCGTCCTGCTGCGCACCCGCGGCGTGCAGGTGGCGGCCGACGGCGACGAGCGCGCCCTCGTGGTCGACGCCGGCGAGCCGTGGGACGACCTGGTTGCGGCGACCGTGGCCGAGGGCTGGGCAGGTCTCGAGTGCCTGGCCGGCATCCCGGGGCTGACCGGCGCCACCCCGGTGCAGAACGTCGGCGCGTACGGCCAGGAGGTCGCCGAGACGGTCACGGGCGTGGCCGCGTACGACCGCGAGGCCCGCCGGGTGATCGAGCTGACCCCGGCCGAGTGCCGCTTCGGCTACCGGGACAGCGTCTTCAAGCACACCGACCGGTACGTGGTGCTGCGGGTCTCGTTCGTGCTGCGGGCGACGGACAAGTCCGGCCCGGTCCGGTACGCGGAGCTGGCCCGGGCGCTCGGCGTCGAGGTCGGCGGGGTCGCGCCGCTGGGCGAGGTGCGCGACGCCGTGCTCTCGCTGCGCCGGGCCAAGGGCATGGTGCTCGACCCGGCCGACCCGGACACCCGCAGCGTCGGCTCGTTCTTCACCAACCCGGTGCTCGGTCCGGCCGCGCTCGCCGACTTCGAGGCCCGGCTCGGCCCGGGCGCGGCGTACCCGTCCTGGCCGGCGGACGCCGGGCGGAAGCTGTCCGCCGCCTGGCTGATCGAGCGGGCCGGCTTCGGCAAGGGCTACGGCGGGGGCGCGGTGCGCGTGTCCGGCAAGCACACCCTCGCGCTGACCCACCGCGGCGGCGGCAGCACCGCCGAGCTCGTCGCGCTGGCACGCCAGCTGCGCGACGGGGTCCGCGACCGCTTCTCGGTGACCCTCCGGCCGGAGCCCCGCCTGGTCGGGGTCCGGCTGTGACGGCGCGGGGTCACACCCGCAGCGCCACCAGCGGGTAGCGCGTCGCGTACGCCTCGTCGTCCATCTCGATCTCCGCGGTGAAGCCGCCCTCGGAGGCGAACGAGACCACCCCGGGTCGGACGTGCCCGTACGTCTGGTGGGAGGCGGTGACGATCAGGTCCGGGATCGACACCCAGGCCATCAGGAACTCCTGCCGGCCCGGCTGCCGGTGCAGCCCGGTCCGGGCCACCGGCATCATGTTGAACAACGCGGAGGAGAGCAGGTCGCAGTCGAGCGCGCCGGCCAGCGTCGCCGGGTCGTCGATGCCCGGGCGGTGGTCGTCCGGCTCGGAGAGCCGCCGGCAGCTCCAGTCGCCGCCCGCGCTCCGGCGCAGCCACAGCTCGCGCCGCCAGCCGGCGCCCTCGACCCGCACGACCAGCCGGTGGGTCGCGAAGTCCTCGACGGTGTCCAGCTCGTAATCCACCCGGTACGGCCCGTCGGGGCCGACCAGCTCTCCCGAGCCGACCAGGACGGTCCCGCGGGCGCGCAGCCCGCCCGGATCCGTCTCGACCCGGGCCTGCTCGAACCGCTCCTCGCCGGCGGCGGGGTCGGCCCGCCAGGTCAGCACCGCGCTCGCCATGGCGGGACGCTAACCCGGGCCACCGACAGTTCCCGGCGGACCGCCGGCGGGCCCGTCGGGTTCGGCCGGGCAGGTTTCGGGCAGGTCCGCTGTTGGCCACTTCTGGTGGCCCTGCTCGGGGTCGAGAGCTGGAGGTGGCCGTGCCGGTGAGCGCCGGGGGTCGAGCCGTCCTGCCGTTCCCGCGCTCACGTCCCCGGCGGCTGGCGACCGTGTCCGTGCACACGTCGCCGCTGGACCAGCCGGGCACCGGCGACGCCGGCGGGATGAACGTCTACGTCCTCGAGGTGTCCCGCCGGCTGGCCGAGATGGGCGTCGCCGTCGACGTCTTCACCCGCGCCACCTCCAGCGCGCTGCCGCCGGTCGTCGAGGTGGCGCCCGGCGTCCTGGTCCGGCACGTCGTCGCCGGCCCGTACGAGGGCCTGGACAAGACCGACCTGCCCGCGCAGCTGTGCCCGTTCACCCTGGAGGTGCTGCGGGCCGAGGCGCAGCGCGAGCCGGGCTGGTACGACCTGGTGCACTCGCACTACTGGCTGTCCGGCCAGGTCGGACGGGTCGCCAGCGCCCGCTGGGGGGTGCCGCTGGTGCACTCCGCGCACACCCTGGCCAAGGTCAAGAACGCCTGCCTCGCCGACGGGGACGCGCCCGAGCCGCTGGCCCGGCTGCTCGGCGAGGACCGGGTGGTCGCCGAGGCCGACCGGCTGGTCGCCTCGACCGCGGACGAGGCCAGCCAGCTGGCGCTGCTCTACGGCGCGCACCCCGACCAGGTCGTGACGGTGCCGCCGGGGGTGGACCTGGAGCTGTTCCGGCTGGCCGACGCGTCCGCGGCGCGGACCCGGCTGGGGGTGCCGCCCGATGCCGTGGTGCTGCTGTTCGTCGGGCGCATCCAGCCGCTCAAGGCGCCCGACCTGCTGCTGCAGGCGGTCCCGCGGCTGCTGGAGCGTTCTCCGGAGCTCCGCCGGCGGCTCCAGGTCATGGTCGTCGGCGGGCCGAGCGGGAGCGGGCTCGACCGGCCCGAGTCCCTGCAGAAGCTGGCCGCCTCGCTGGGCATCGCCGACCTGGTCCGCTTCGAGCCCCCGGCGCCGCCGGAGCGGCTCGCGGACTTCTACCGCGCCGCCGACGTGACCGTCGTCCCCAGCCACAGCGAGTCCTTCGGCCTGGTGGCGCTGGAGTCCCAGGCGTGCGGCACCCCGGTCGTGGCCGCCGCGGTCGGCGGCCTGCGGACCGCGGTCGCGGACGGCGTGTCCGGCGCTGCTGGTGGACGGGCACGACCCGGCCGACTTCGCCGCCGCGCTGTCCCGGCTCCTCGACGCCCCGGCGTACCGGGCCGAGCTGTCCCGCGGTGCCCGCGCGCACGCGGAGGCCTTCTCCTGGCAGCGCACGGCCGAGGGCCTGCTCGCGGCCTACCGGGGCGCGCTGGTCACGCCCGAGCTGGCCCAGGCGGTTGGTGGCGCATGAGCGAGCGCGAGGAGCGGGCATGAGCGGCGAGGGCTCGCAGCGCGAGCGGGGAGCGAGGAGGGCTGGCCGGCCGGCGCTTGCGCCTGCCGGCCCGGCCGAGGAGCGGGCATGAGCCGCGCCGCGCTCGACGAGGTGATCCGCCGGACGCTCGACGAGCGCGAGCTGGAGCACCGCCGCACCGGCGAGGGGTCGTACCTGGTCTCGCTGCCGGGCACCCACCGGCTCGCCACCCCGTGCTGGCTCGTCGTCGGCGACCACTCGCTGCTGGTCGAGGCGTTCGTGATGCGGCACGCGGACGAGGACCGGGAGCGCCTCTACGACTTCCTGCTGCAGCGCAACGCGCGGATGTACGGCGTGGCCTTCGCGCTGGACAGGGACGGCGACGTCTACCTGGTCGGCCGGCTCCCGCTGGCCGCGGTCACGCCGGAGGAGATCGACCAGCTGCTGGGCGCGGTGCTGACGTACGCGGACGAGAACTTCGACGCGATGCTGCGGATCGGCTTCGGCTCGTCCATCCGGCGGGAGTGGGCCTGGCGGGTCAAGCGCGGCGAGTCGCTGGCCAACCTGCAGGCCTTCGCCCGCTTCGCCGACCCGGACAAGATCGGCGGAGGATAGGCTGCGGCACCGTGCGGACCTGGGTGGCGCTGCTGCGCGCGGTCAACCTCGGCGCTGTCAACAAGGTGTCCATGCCGGCGCTGCGGGAGGCGCTGGAGGCGGCCGGCTTCGCCGATGTCCGGACGTACCTGCAGAGCGGCAACGTCGTCGTCGGCTCGACGCTGTCCTCGGCCGAAGCGGTCGGCGCGGCCGTGCGCGAGGTGGTGGCCGAGCGTTTCGGGGTGGACACCCCGGTGGTGATGCGGACCGGCAGGCAGCTGGCTGGCATCCTCGCCTGGAACCCGTTCCCGGAAGCGGCGGAGAGCCGGCCGCACCTGGTCTCCGTACGTGCACCTCGTCGCCGAACCGCCGGCGGCGAAGGTCCGCGAGCTGCTCGCCGCCGACGTCTCCCCGGACCAGCTCGCCGCCCGGGGCGGCGAGGTGGTCGTCGCGTACGCCCGGAGCAGCCAGCGAAGCCCCGCCGAGCGCCCGCTGAAGCGGCTCGGCGTGGAGGGCACCGCCCGCAACTGGCGGACCCTCACCGCCCTCGTCGACCTCACCGCCCGGCCCTAGGCTTGCGACCATGACCCGCACCCTCGTGCTGCTCCGGCACGGCGAGAGCGAGTGGAACGCGAAGAACCTGTTCACCGGGTGGGTCGACGTCGGGCTCACCGAGAAGGGGATCGCCGAGGCGCGGCGCGGTGGCGAGCTGCTACGCGACGCCGGGCTGCTGCCGGACGTCGTGCACACCTCGGTGCAGCGCCGCGCCATCCGGACGGCCGACCTGGCGCTGGACGCCGCGGACCGCTCCTGGATCCCGGTGTGCCGGTCGTGGCGGCTGAACGAGCGGCACTACGGCGCGCTGCAGGGCAAGGACAAGGCGGCGGTGCGGGCCGAGTTCGGGGCGGAGCAGTTCCTGCGGTGGCGCCGGTCGTACGACGAGCCGCCGCCGCCGCTGCCCGACGACGACCGGTGGTCGCAGGTCGGCGACCCGCGGTACGCGAGCCTGCTCGACATCGTGCCGCGGACGGAGTGCCTGGCCGACGTGGTGCACCGGATGCTGCCGTACTGGTACGACGCGCTGGTGCCGGACCTGCGCCTCGGCCGCCTGGTGCTGGTCGCCGCGCACGGCAACTCGCTGCGCGCGCTGGTCAAGCACCTGGACGGGCTCGGCGACCGGGAGGTGGTCGGGCTGAACATCCCGACCGGCATCCCGCTGCGCTACGAGCTGGCCGACGACTCGCTGCGCCCGGTCGAGCCCGGCGGCGACTACCTCGACCCGGCCGCCGCTGCCGCCGCCATCGAGGCCGTCAAGAACCAAGGCAAGTAGTGCCGGACCCGTACGGCAGCATCGAGGTCCGCGGCGCCCGCGAGAACAACCTGCGCGACGTCTCGGTCGACATCCCCAAGCGCAAGCTCACCGTCGTCACCGGCGTGTCCGGCTCGGGCAAGTCGTCGCTCGTCTTCGACACGATCGCGGCCGAGTCGCGGCGGCTGATCAACGAGACCTACACGCCGAGCGCCGTCTCGGTGGCGCCGGTCTGGATCGCGGTCGGCAGCGGCGCCGGCTCGCCGGTGACCAGGTAGATCGTCTGCCGGGCGACGGAGACGGCGTGGTCGGCGTACCGCTCGTAGTAGCGGCCGATCAGCGTGATGTCGATCGCGGGCTCGATGCCGTGCTCCCAGTCGTCGGAGAGCAGCTGCGTGAACAGCCGCCGGTGCAGCAGGTCCATCGCGTCGTCCTCGCGTTCGAGCTGCTCGGCCAGCTCGAGGTCCTGCCCCTCCAGCACCCGCTTGGTCTTGCCGACGATGTTCTGGGCGACGTCACCCATCTCCTTGATGGTGCCGCGAACCTCGTCCGGCACCGCGCAGGACGGGTAGCGCATCCGGGCGACCTTGGCCACGTGCAGCGCCAGGTCGCCCATCCGCTCCAGGTCGGCGACCGCCTTGAGGCTGGTGATGATCGTGCGCAGGTCGACCGCGACCGGCTGCTGCCGGGCGAGCAGGTCGAAGGCGCGCTGCTCCAGCTCGTCGCGCAGCTGGTCGACGTCCGCGTCGGCGGAGATGACCCGCTCGGCGACCGTCAGGTCGGCGTCCAGCAGCGCGGCGGTGGCGTCCTGCATCGCCACGCCCACCGCGCCGGTCATCTCGACCAGCGTGCGACCGATCTGGTCGAGCTCGCCGTGGAACGTCTCGCGCATCCGTTCGTACCCTTCTCTGCCGGCCGCCGGGACGAGCCTAGTCCGGCAGGCCACGGGGCCCGGTGTCGCGGTGAACGGCGACGGTACGAGCGGTGAACTCCTCCGCGGGCGCGCCCGCGGTCGCCCGCGCTGGCCGGCCGGATCGGCGGCACGACCGTACGATCGGCCGTGTGGACGTCGTGGCGGTGGCCGCCGCGCTGCTCGTCGGGCTGGCGGTCGGCGTGGCTGTCGCGCTCGCGGTGCCGCGGCCGGGGCGACCGGCGGGTGCCGGCGTGCCGCCCGGCGCCGAGCCGGCGGCGCGGCGTGGTTCCGCAGCCGGCGCTGTCCCGCCGGGTGCTCGAGGTGATGGGCTCCGCCGCGGTGGTGCTCGACCCGGCCGACGAGGTGGTGCTGGCCAACCCGGCCGCCCGGCAGATGGGCGTCGTCCGCGGCGGCCGGGTCGTGGTGGACGAGCTGCGCCGGCTGGCCCGCGCGGCACGGCGCGACGGCGAGCCGCGGCAGGCGGTGGTCGACACGCCGCGCGGCCGGCTCGGCCGGGAGCCGATCGCGGTGAGCGTGCAGGTCGCGCCGCTGATGGAGACCGGGTACGTGGCGCTGCTGCTCGACGACGTGACCGAGCAGCCGTCGGCTGGACGCGGTCCGCCGCGACTTCGTCGCGAACGTCTCGCACGAGCTGAAGACGCCGGTCGGCGCGCTGACCCTGCTCGCCGAGGCGGTGCAGGACGCGGCCGACGACCCGGAGGCGATCCGCCGGTTCGCCGGCCGGATGCAGCACGAGGGCACCCGGCTCGGCCGGCTGGTCGCCGAGCTGATCGAGCTGTCCCGGCTGCAGGGCGCCGAGCCGCTGCCGGCGCCGGCGGTCGTCGACGGTGGACGACGTGGTGGCCGAGGCGGTGGACCGGACCCGGCTGGCCGCCGAGTCCGCCGGCATCACGGTGGTGGCCGGCGGCGAGCGCCGGCTGACCGTCCGCGGCAGCGAGTCCCAGCTGGTCACCGCGCTGGTCAACCTGGTCGACAACGCGGTGGCCTACAGCCCGGCCGGCACCCGGGTGGCGGTCGGCACCCGCCGCCGCGACGGCCAGGTGGAGATCTCCGTCAGCGACCAGGGCATCGGCATCGCCGAGGCGGACCTGGAGCGGGTCTTCGAGCGCTTCTACCGGTCCGACCCGGCGCGGTCGCGGGCGACCGGCGGCACCGGGCTCGGGCTGGCCATCGTCAAGCACGTCGCCACCAACCACGGCGGCGGGGTCTCGGTCTGGAGCGTGGAGGGCTCCGGCTCCACCTTCACCCTGCGGCTGCCGGCGGCGACGAGCCGACCCGGCGCTCGGCCGACCCCGACCCGCCCGCCCCGGCGGAGGCGCGGCCGGAGCTCCCGCGGACCAGGGTCCGCCTCGACGACAAGAGAGGGACCGCGTGACCCGCGTGCTCGTGGTGGAGGACGAGGAGTCGTTCTCCGATGCGCTGTCGTACATGCTGCGCCGGGAGGGCTTCGAGGTGGCGGTGGCCGCCACCGGGCCGGACGCGCTCACCGAGTTCGACCGGTCCGGCGCCGACCTGGTGCTGCTCGACCTGATGCTGCCCGGGCTGTCCGGCACCGAGGTGTGCCGGACGCTGCGGCAGCGCTCGAACGTGCCGGTGATCATGCTGACCGCCCGGGACAGCGAGATCGACAAGGTGGTCGGGCTGGAGCTCGGCGCGGACGACTACGTGACCAAGCCCTTCTCGTCCCGCGAGCTGGTGGCCCGGATCCGGGCGGTGCTGCGCCGGCGCGGCGAGCCGGAGGACCAGGCGCCGGCCGCGCTGGAGGCCGGCCCGGTGCGGATGGACGTCGAGCGGCACGTCGTGACCGTCAACGGCGGGACCGTGCCGATGCCGCTGAAGGAGTTCGACCTGCTGGAGCTGCTGCTGCGCAACGCCGGCCGGGTGCTGACCCGCGGCCAGCTGATCGACCGGGTCTGGGGCGCCGACTACGTCGGCGACACCAAGACCCTGGACGTCCACGTCAAGCGGCTGCGCGCCAAGATCGAGCCCGACCCGGCCAACCCCCGCCACCTCGTCACCGTCCGCGGCCTCGGCTACAAGTTCGAGACCTGACCCCGCCGCCTTTGCGCGGGTCCTCGTTCCGACACGCCGTACGGGCGGGACTTCTGTACGAGCTCGCCGCGCAAAGGGTGAGGCCGGCTGTGGATGGCGGGAGCGGGGGACGGGGCGGGTGCGGCACGGTTGCGTGGGGTCGGATGTGGTCACCCGGGCGGAGGCCGTCGCCGGAGGCTCTGACCGGCGCCCAGGTCGGACCGGCGGCTGCGGCGACGGGTCGTGGGTGGTCGCTCCGGCGCGGGGTCTACGTGCCCGGTCCGGCCGCACCGACCGGGCGGTCCGGCTCGCGGCGGCCGCCGCCGGTGCTGGCCGTCGGCGGCCGACGTGGTGGTCAGTCACGAGACCGCCGCGCAGCTGCTCGGGATCCCGCTGCTCGCCGAGCCCGGGACGCTCGTCGTGACCCGCGCCGGCGGGTCGAGCCGGCGGCTGTCCGGCCTGCGGGTCCACGTGGCGGCGCTGCCTGCCGGCCACCTCCGCCGCGGTCGGTCCGCTGGCGGTCACCTCGGCGGCGCGGACGGTCGTCGACCTGGCCCGGCGGCTGCCCTACTGCGCCGCGCTGGTGGCCGCCGACGGCGCGCTCCACCTCGGGCTCGTCCGGCCGGCGCGAGCTCGGCGAGGTCCTGCGTCGAGCTGCTGCCGCCTGGCCGGGCATCCGCCGAGCCGCCCGGGTGGTCCGACTTCGCCGACGGGCGGTCCGAGTCCGCGCTGGAGACCGTGTGCCGGGACGCTGTTCGTCCGGCACGGCCTGCCGCCGCCGATGCCTGCAGGGCGTCGTCGCCGACCGGCGGGACGGCTGGCACGCCCGGGTCGACTTCCTCTGGCCGCGAGTCGGCGACGGTCGTGGAGGCCGACGGTCGCCTGAAGTACGGCGAGCCGGCGCGACCTGTGGCAGGAGAAGCTCCGCCAGGAGCGGATCGAGGAGCTCGGCTACGTCGTGCGCCGGGTCACCTGGGCGCAGGTCACCCGCCAGCCCGACGCCACCGTCGCCCGCGTCCGCCGCGCCTTCCACCGGCAGCGTTGATCACCTCTGCGCGCTGGCTCGCCCGAGAATGCCCGGGCTGCGGCGTGTCGGCACGATGGACACGCGCAAAGGTGAGCGTCAGGTGGGGTCGGCGGGGTGCGGGGCGATGAGACCGGCGGCGAGGCGGGCGGTGCACAGCCTGGCCAGCTCCGCGTACGCCGGCTCGCCGAGCAGCGCGGTCAGCTCCGGCCCGTACGAGCGGTAGAGCGGCTCGCCGGCCCCGTGCGCCTCCGGCGACGACGTGCACCACCAGTGCAGGTCGTGCCCTCCCTCGCCCCACGACCGGCGGTCGAACTCGGTCACCGTGGAGACCAGCACCCGGCTCCCGTCCGGCCGGTCCACCCAGTCCTGCTCCCGGCGCACCGGCAGCTGCCAGCACACGTCCGGTTTGGTCTCCAGCGGGTGGCGCCCGGTCCGCAACGCCAGCGCGTGCAGCGCGCAGCCCGCACCGCCGGCGAAGCCCGGGCCGGTTGAGGAAGACGCACGCCCCGTCGACGGTCCGGGTGCGCCGCCTCCGGTCGTCGTCGCCGACGCTGTCCCGCACGGTGATGCCGCGCTTCGTCCCCACCTTGTGGAACTGCCAGTCCGCGGGCGTCAGCTCCCGCGCCGCCCGGGACACCCGCTTCTCGTCCGCGGTGTCGGAGAGGAACGCGCCGTGACTGCAGCAGCCGTCGTCCGGCCGGTCCGCCAGGATCCCGTGGCAGCCGCGGGCGAAGATGCAGCTCCAGCGGGAGCAGAGCCAGGTCAGGTCGGCGCGCACCACGTGCTCCGCGTCGGCCGGGTCGACGAACTCCACCCACTCGCGCGCGAAGTCCAGTCGCACCTCGCGCGGCAGCGCCACGGTCACCCGGCCACGGTACGGCAGCGCCGATGCCGTGTCGCTGGCGGCCAGCGGAGCGCGCGGGCATGGACGCGGTCCGCCACCAGGGCCGCGACGCCCTACAGTGCGTGGCGTGCGGCTGGGGGTGCTGGACGTCGGATCCAACACCGTGCACCTGCTGGTCGTGGACGCGCACCGCGGCGGCCAGCCGACGCCAGCCCGCTCCGGCAAGACGATGCTGCGGCTGTTCGAGCACATGGACGAGGCCGGCAAGCTGTCCCGGCGCGGCTCGGACGCACTGGTGCAGGCGGTCGCGGAGGCCCGGCGGTCGGCACGCGAGCTCGGCTGCGACGAGATGCTCGCCTTCGTGACGTCGGCGCTGCGGGACGCGCGCAACGGGTCCAAGGTGCTGGAGCGGGTGCGGGAGGAGACCGGGGTCGACCTGCAGGTGCTGACCGGTCCGGACGAGGCCCGACTGACCTTCTTCGCGGTACGCCGGTGGCTGGGCTGGAGCGCCGGCCGGCTGCTGGTCCTGGACATCGGCGGCGGGTCGCTCGAGATCGCCAGCGGGCTCGACGAGGAGCCCGAGCTGGCCGAGTCGGCCCCGCTCGGCGCCGGTCGGCTGACCCGGGAGCGGCTGCGGGGGGATCCGCCGGACCGGGCGGCGGTGGTCGCGCTGCGGGAGGAGCTGGACACGACACTCGGACCGGTGGCCGGGCGGGTGCGGGCGCTCGGCGCTCCGGACCGGGTCGCGGCGACCTCGAAGACGTTCCGGTCGCTGGCCCGGCTGGCCGGCGCGGCCCCGTCCACCGCCGGGCCGCGGGCCCGGCGGGAGCTCACCGCGACCGGGCTGCGGCAGGTGATCGGCTTCATCTCGCGGATACCCGCGACGGACCTCGCGCAGCTGGAAGGGGTGAGCCCGGCGCGGGCTCATCAGCTGCTCGCCGGGGCACTGGTGGCGGAGGCGGCGATGCGTGCGCTGGGGCTCGACGTGGTCGAGATTTGCCCTTGGGCCCTCCGAGAGGGTGTCATTCTCCGTCGACTGGACTGGCTGGGGAGTGCGTGATGGGACGACATTCGCGGCAGTCGCGGCCCGACGAGAGCGAGGTCGCCGCGGCGCAGGCGCCCGGGTACGGGGCGCCGTCCTATCCGTCGCCCCCGCCCGCGCCCCCGCCGGACCGGTGGTCGACCGGCGACGGGCCGCCGACGGGTCCCGCGACCGGCGCCGTGGCTTTCCCGCTCGGCGGGCCCGGGGCCGAGGCGGGCCGGCCGGCGCTGCGCTCGGTCTCGCCTCCGCTACCGGAGCCGCGCGGTGGAGGTCGCCGGCGCTCCGACACGACCGGTGCGGATCTCGTGCCACCGCCCCCGTCCACCGCGAACGGTCGCGGCCGATCCGACCCGGGCTCGGGACCGGGCGGTCGGCGGGTCGCCGGGCGTACGACACGGGCTCCGGCTTGGGGCGGCTCGGGCCGTCGGACTCGGGTTCGGGGCTGGGGCGGCTCGCCGGGTACGACACGGGCTCCGGCTTGGGGCGGCTCGGGCCGTCGGACTCGGGCTCGGGGCTGGGGCGGCTCGCCGGGTACGACACGGGCTCCGGCTTGGGGCGGCTCGCTCCGTCGGACTCGGGCTCGGGGCTGGGGCGGCTCGCCGGGTACGACACGGGCTCCGGCTTGGGGCGGCTCGCTCCGTCCGACTCGGGCT
Organism: uncultured Actinomycetota bacterium; assembly: GCA_963785005.1. GTDB lineage: Bacteria > Actinomycetota > Actinomycetes > Mycobacteriales > CADCTP01 > CADCTP01. Next base: position 30,791 of record CAWATS010000004.1, on the reverse strand, counting down.
CCGGGCTGGGACGGCTCGCTCCCTCGGACACGGGTTCCGGGCTGGAGCGGCTGGCGCCGCCGGATGCCGATGCCGGCCCGACGGGCGTGGGCCCGGCCGACGCCGGCGGTGGACGGGGACGGCGTCGCGCCGGCGCGACCCGCGCCGACCTCCTCCGGTCGGACGACGGCAGCGAGCAGCCGCCGAGCGGGCGGCGGCGCGCCCACCCGGACACCGCCGGTGCGACCGCACTGATGCCGAGGATCGACCCGGTCGAGGCCCCCGCGCCCGACCCGGACGAGGTCACCGACACGGGCGCCCGGCGTGCGCGCAGCGCGTTCCGGGTGGCCGAGGAGCCGGCCGACGACCGCTACGACGAGCCGAGCCTGGTCCTGCAGTGGGGCATCTTCATCGTCCAGACGCTGACCGGCGCCGCCGTCGGCCTCGGCGTCTGGCTGGGCTTCTTCCGGCTCTGGTCGACCTGGCCGTTCTACGCCGCGCCGGCGGTCGGCGCGGCGATGATCCTGATGCTGGTCGTCGCCCGCGCCCTGCGCCGCCGGTCCGGCCACGAGCTCGACCTGCTCACCGCGGTGGTCACCGTCGGGGTCGGCACCGTGCTCGCCGTGCTGCCCGCCGCGTTCACCCTGCAGGGCCTCGGCTGAGCGAGGCCGCTCGGCGCGGCCGGGGCGTCCCGCCGGCGCCCGTGCGGCCCGGCCCGAAACGATCACTACCCTGGACGGGTGACGAGCGGACCGGTGACCGTCCCGACCACCCGGGTGGGCCTGTCGTCCGCGTCGGTCTACCCGGAGAGCACGGCCGCCGCGTTCGAGATCGCGTCCCGGCTCGGGTACGACGGCGTCGAGGTCATGGTGTGGACCGATCCGGTCAGCCAGGACGCGGAGGCGCTGCGGCGGCTCTCGGACTACCACGGCGTGCCGATCCTGGCCGTGCACGCGCCGTGCCTGGTGATCACCCAGCGGGTCTGGGGCACCGACCCGTGGGTGAAGCTGCAGCGGGCGCGGGCCGCCGCCGAGCTGCTGGAGGCCGGCACCGTCGTCGTGCACCCGCCGTTCCGCTGGCAGCGCGACTACGCCCGCCGCTTCCGCGAGGGCATCGACCGGCTCGCCGACGAGACGCACGTCCGCTTCGCGGTGGAGAACATGTTCCCGCTGCGGGTCCGCGGCCGCGAGGTCTCCGCGTACGCGCCGGACTGGGACCCGACGACCGAGCCGCACCGCGCGTACACGCTGGACCTGTCCCACACCGCGGTCTCGCACACCGACCCGGTGCAGCTGATGGAGACGATGGGCGCCCGGCTCGCGCACGTGCACGTCGCGGACGGCAGCGGGGCGGCCAAGGACGAGCACCTGGTGCCCGGCCGCGGCACCCAGCCGTGCGGCGAGCTGCTGGAGCGGCTGGCCGACCGCAGCTTCGCCGGCTCGGTGATCGTCGAGGTGAACACCCGCCGGGCGACCGACCGGGCGGAGCGGGAGGCGGACCTGGCGGAGGCGCTCGCCTTCACCCGGCTGCACCTCGTCTCGGTCTCCCAGCCGGTCTAAGTAGGCTGCGGGCATGCGCTCGGTCATCCTCGCAGCGTCGCGAAACGCCCGGATCAAGCGGCTCGTCGCCACCGCCCCGATCAGCCGGAGCGTGGTGAAGCGCTTCGTCCCCGGCGACGGTACGGAGGATGCCGTCGATGCCACCCGGCGGCTCGTCGCCGAGGGCCTGACCGTCAGCCTCGACCACCTCGGCGAGGACACGCTCGACCCCGAGCAGGCGGCCGGCGCCGCGAAGGCGTACCTGACCGTGCTGGACCGGCTGGCCGCCGAGGGCCTGACGCCGGCCGCCGAGGTCAGCCTGAAGCTGTCCGCGGTGGGGCAGGCGCTGCCCGGCGGCGGCGAGCAGATCGCGCTGGAGCACGCGCACCTGATCTGCGCGGCGGCCGAGCGCGCGGGCACCGTGGTGACGCTCGACATGGAGGACCACACCACCACCGACTCCACGCTGCGGGTGCTGCTGGAGCTGCGCCGCGACTTCCCGGCCACCGGGGCGGTCCTGCAGTCGCAGCTGCGCCGGTCCGAGGCCGACTGCCGGGACCTGGTCGGCCCGGGGTCGCGGGTCCGGCTGTGCAAGGGGGCGTACGACGAGCCGGAGTCGGCCGCCTACCCGGACAAGGCCGACGTCGACCTGTCCTACGTCCGCTGCCTGAACGTGCTGATGGCCGGCGACGGCTACCCGATGGTGGCCACCCACGACCCGCGGCTGATCGCGATCGCCGGCGAGCGGGCCCGGCACTGCGGGCGCAAGCCGGACTCGTACGAGTTCCAGCTGCTGTACGGCGTGCGCCCGGACGAGCAGCGCCGGCTCGCCGCGGCCGGGCACACCGTCCGGGTCTACGTGCCGTACGGCGTGGAGTGGTACGGCTACCTGATGCGTCGGCTGGCGGAGCGGCCGGCGAACGTGGCCTTCTTCCTGCGCGCGCTGGCGAGCCGGTCGTGACCATGCCAGCCCGCCGGCACCTCGCGCTCCGGTCCAGTGGTGTCCTCACGCGAGGTGCCGGCTCATGACCAAACTGGCGGTGCTCGGGGCCGGCAAGCTCGGCGAGGCGCTGCTGTCCGGGATGCTGCGAGCCGGCCGGCCGGCGGACGACCTCGTCGTCGTGGTGCGCCGGGCGGAGCGGGCGAAGCTGCTGGAGGAGCGGTACGGCGTGCGCGCGGTGTCCCTGGCCGAGGCGGCAGCGGCCGCCGACGTCCTGCTGGTCACCGTGAAGCCGCAGGACATCGACGGGCTGGTCGACGACCTCGCGCCGCACGTCGGCGACGGGACGCTGGTCGTCTCGGTCGCCGCGGGCATCCCGACCGCGTACTACGAGAAGCGGCTCGCCCCCGGCACCCCGGTGGTCCGCGTCATGACGAACACCCCGGTGCTGGTGGACGAGGCGATGAGCGCGCTGTCCGCCGGCTCGCACGCGCAGGAGCGGCACCTGGCGCTGGCCGAGGAGCTGCTGCGCCCGGTGGGCAAGGTGGTGCGGGTGCCGGAGTCGCAGCAGGACGCGGTCACCGCGCTGTCCGGCAGCGGCCCGGCGTACTTCTTCTTCCTCGTCGAGGCGATGACCGACGCGGGCATCCTGCTCGGGCTGCCGCGGGCGGTGGCCGCCGACCTGCTCGTCCAGACCGCGCTCGGCGCCGCGGTCATGCTCCGCGACTCCGGCGAGCACCCGGTCAGGCTCCGCGAGGCGGTGACCTCCCCGGCCGGCACCACGATCAACGCGATCCGCGAGCTGGAGAAGCACGGCGTCCGGGCCGCTCTGCTCGCCGCGATCGAGGCCGCCCGCGACCGCAGCCGGGAGCTCGGCCGCCTGCACGAGTAGTTCCGGGCCCGCGACCCGCCCGGGTGGCACGGAGGTCTGGTCAGGCGGACCGGACGAGGCGGAGCTTTCCACCGGGCTGGCGGTGCAGGGACGGCACCGGCTCCACGTCGACGGGCGGGGGGACGGCGCCGGTCGACCCGACAGCGGCCACGATCGCCCGCCGCAGCCGGTCGGACACGTCGGCCGACGCCCCCGGGGCGAGCACCACCTGGGTGTGCAGGCCACGCGCGTCGTGGACGAACGCGTACTGGCTCACGTCCGGGAAGGGTGCGACCGCCGACTCCAGGACGGACGGGTGGACAGGCACGGTCGCGCCATCGCGGCCGGGCAGGTGCAGGATGTCGGCGGTACGCCCGTCCACCGAGGCGATGCAGCGCCATGGGCGACCCGCCGGGTTGGGACGTCCGGACTCGGTCACCGCGTCGGTCAGCTCGTAGCGGATCAGCGGCTGGGCCAGGCCGACCAGGTTGGTCACCAGCACCTTGGCGCCGGGCACCCCGGGCCGGACGGGCCGGTCGTGCTCGTCCACGACCTCCACGACCACGACGTCCTCGGCGAGCTCGAGCTCGGGATGGGTCGGGGTGCTGGAGGCGATGATCGGCGCCTCGGTGGCGGCGTAGATGCTGACCGGTTCGATGCCCCAGGCGGCCCGGACGCGCCGGCGCAGGTCGGGCGTGAGCGCCGCGGAGCCGAAGGCCGCCGCCCGGGGGGCGATGTGCAGGCGGCCGGCGAGCTGCTCGTCGGCGAGCAGACCCCACAGGCCGGCGGCGCCGATCAGCGACTCCGGCTGCTGGGCGTTCAGCGCGGCGACCAGGTCGGGGATCGGGGTGGCGGCGGAGAGCGGCCGCGCCGACCCGGGAGTGCCGAGGACCTGCCGGGTCAGGTGGACCGGGCTGGGACTGCCGATCGCCGCCAGGCGCGGGCCGAGCCGAATGCCGGCACGCGCCGCGGCGCGTGCGCTCGCCGCCCGCCAGGTGCCGGCCTCCTGGTGCGTGAAGGCTACGAGTGCCCGCATCCCGCTGGTTCCGGAGGTCGTCGCCACCCGGTAGGCGCCGAGAAACGACCGCGACGGGTCCCTGCCGGCGAGGTGCGCCTCCAGCTGGGCAAGCCGCAGCCGCGGGTCGCAGACGATCGAGTCGAAGTGCGCCATGAGGGTCGCCTTCGACAGGGTCGGCAGGTCCGCGAGTGGCCGATCGGCCGCATCGGCGCCCAGCGCATCCCGGTAGTAGGGCGACCGGGCCACGGCGTGCGCCAGCAGTGCCCGTAGCCGCCCTCGCTGGTAGGCGAGCAGCTCCTCTCGTGCCCACCTGTCCCGCGCCCCCAGTGCCATGTCGGCCATGCCGCCCTCACTTTCGCGATACATCCTAACTTCTGGACGACAGAGTGTCTGATGGAATAGGCTGCCGTCAAGATGACCGAGACTCCCGCCAAGCGCCCCTACACGCAGCGGCTCCGCGCCGAGTCGTCCACCGCGACCCGGCAGCGGATCCTCGACGCCGCGCGTGCGGTGCTGACCGCGGCGCCGGTACGCGGCTTCAACCTGTCCGAGGTGGCCGAGCGGGCCCGGGTCGTCCGGTCGACGATCTACGCGATGTTCGGGTCTCGCCAGGGGCTGCTGCGCGCGGTGGTCGACGACACGAACGCGCGCGGCGGCTGGGACCGGATGCGGGAGGCGTACCGCCACCCCGACGCGCTGGTCGCCGTGACCCGGAACCTCGAGGAGGGCGCCCGGATGATCGGGAGCGGCCACGGGGTGGCGCTGGGGATAACCGCCCTGGCCGCCGTCGACGCCGATGCCGCCGCGGTGGCGGCCGAGCTCGACGCGTTGCGCCTGCGCGGGCTGCGCGACCTGGTCCGGCGGCTGGCCGAGCAGGGCACGCTGCGGCCCGGGCTCGACCAGGACCAGGCGGTGGACGTCCTCTGGGTCCTGACCAGCTGGGGGACCTACGACCAGCTCGCCACCGGCCGCGGTCTCGCCCCCGATGCCGTCGCTGCGCGCCTCGTCGACGTCGCCGTCCGCACCCTCTGCGCCGACCCGGGAGTGACCCGATGACCACCGTGACGATCACCGAGGCACCGCTGGCGATCGAGGACCTGCTGGCCGTCGTCGACGGCGCGCGGGTTGAGCTCGACGACGGGACACGCGCCAGGATCGCGGCCGGCCGGGCGGTGGTCGACCGGGCCCTGGCCGCCGGGGACGCCGTCTACGGCCTGACGACCCAGGTCGGGCACGGCAAGGACACCAGGCTGACCGAGGAGCAGATCCGCGGCGAGCAGCACTTCCTCGTCCTGTCGCACAGCGGGGGGATCGGCCCGCCGCTGCCGGCTCCGGTCGTCCGGGCCGCCCTCGCCGTACGGCTGAACGGGATCGCCCGCGGGGGATCGGGCGCCGGGGTCGCGGTCGCGGAGGTGCTGGCGGCAATGCTCAACGCCGGCGTCCACCCGCTCGTGCCCCAGATCGCCTCGGTCGGGGCGGCCGACATCGCGCAGATGGCCGGGATCGCGCAGGTCGCGATCGGGATCGGCCGCGCCGAGTACGGCGGCGAGATCCTCCCCGGCGGCGAGGCACTGCGCCGCGCGAGGATCGCGCCGCTGGTGCTCGGCGGCAAGGACGGGCTGGCGCTGATCTCGGCCAACGGAGTGTCCGTCGGCCAGGCGGCACTGGTCGTCGACCGGGCCGCGCGGGCGGCGGCGGCAGCGGACGTCGCCGCGGCGCTGTCGATGGAGGCGACGGGAGCCAACACGTCGGTCGTCCAGCCCGCCGTGGGACTGGCCAAGCCGATCCCCGGGCAGGTCGCGGCCGCGGACCACCTCCGCGCGCTGCTGGCAGGGAGCGGGCTGCTCGAACCGGACGGCGCCCGGTCGGTCCAGGACGCGCTGTCCTTCCGGGTCGTGCCGCAGGTCCACGGGGCACTGCGGGAGTACGTCACGGCCGCCCGGTGCGCGGTGGTGGCGGAGCTGAACGCCGCCGCCGACAACCCGCTGGTGTCCGTGCCCGACCAGACGCTGGTCAGCAACGGCAACTTCCACCCGATGGTGCTGGCGATCGCCTACGACGCGCTGCGGATCGCCCTCGCCCAGGTCGGGCAGCTGAGCGAGCGCCGGATGGCCCACCTCTGGGACGGCTGCTTCCAAGCGCTGGCGGATGGCCCGCCGCCGGCGGCGGCGTACGGCCTGCAGCTGCGCTACCCGGCGGCGGCCCTGTTCCCCGAGCTGAAGCAGCTCGCGGCGCCCGCGACCCTCGACACGCCGCCGCTGGACCTCGGTGTCGAGGACCACGGCACCGGCGCACCGCTCAGCGTGCGCAAGACGGACACCGCGCTCGGCCTGCTCGAGGACCTCCTGGCCATCGAGCTGCTGCTGGCGCACGACCTGCTGGCGATGGCGCCGACCCGGCCTGTCCTCGGCGCCGGTACGGGCGCGGCCCTCCGCACCGTCGAGCAGGCGATCGCCACCGCCGACCCCGCTCCGGACGCCGTCCACCGCGCCCTGAGGGATCTCTTTCCTGGCGACCGCCCCGTGAGCGGGCACCGGGACGCCCCATCCGACTGAGGGCGGTCGGTTCACTGGCGGCGAACGGTGGGTCCGCCCAGCCGACCCCGGACGCCGACGTCGCCGCGGACGACGCGGCGTGGCCGCGACGGCCGCCGCTGAGCGGGGGCTGAGAGACCACCGGGCCGCCCGCGGCGCCCGCTCCTAGGATGAGCCGGTGAGGCTGCCGCGCAGGGGCGCCGTCGCTGCCGTCGCGGTGGCAGCGGTCGTGCTGACCGGATGCACCGGGGACGACTCGGGCGGGGTGGAGGTCGCCGCGGTCGGCCGGTCCACGGTGACCGAGGTGGTGGAGGCGCCAGCGACGGTCGAGGCGCGGGCGACGACGACGCTCACCTCGCCGGCCACCGGCGAGGTCGCGCGGGTGTTCGTCCGGGACGGGGAGCGGGTCGGCGCCGGCGTGCTGGTCGTCCGGATCTCCTCGCCGGAGACGACCGCCCGGCTGAGCCAGGCGCAGGCGCAGCTCGCCCAGGTCGAGTCGTCCGTTCCCGGGCAGCCCTCGTACGTCTCCGTCGGCGCCGCGCAGACCCAGGCCGACACCGCCGCCGGCGGCGCCTTCGACGGCGCCCGCCGGGCCGCCGGCCAGATCCCCGACCCGCGGCTGCGGGCGGCCGCACTGCGGCAGGTCGCCGCGGCCGAGCGCCAGTACGCGCTGGCCGCCGCCCAGGCCCGCGCGGCGATCGCGGCGATCAACTCCGGCATCGGCGACCTGTCCGCCGCGCTGGCCTCGCTCACCGCGGCGCAGCGGGCGCAGGCGCAGGTCGCCGTCGACGCGGCCGAGAAGGCGGTCGAGGCGCTCGACGTGCGCACCCCCATCGCCGGCACCGTGCAGCTCGGCGGGTCCGCCGCGGCCGGCTCCACCGCGGCCGACCAGCAGGGCTCGCTCGACTCCGCGCTCGGCCAGCTGCCGGCCGGGGTCCGCGAGCAGGCCTCCGCGGCGCTCGGCGGCGGCACCCCGACCGGCAGCGACCCGGCGATCCGGACGGTCGGGCCGGTGACCGACGGGATGCCGGTGACCGCCGGGATGCCGCTGGCCACCGTCGTCGACACCGCCGTGCTCGCTCTGGTAGCCGAGGTGGACGAGACCGACGTGTTCCTGGTGCGGCCGGGTGTCCGGGCGCGGGCCGAGCTGGACGCCGTCCCCGGCGCCTCGTACGCGGCCGCGGTGGCCGCGGTGGACCTGTCCCCGACCACCTCCGCGCGGGGCGGCGTGAGCTACCTGGTCCGGCTGACGCTCGGCGGCCGGCACGCTGGCCGACGGCGACCCGGCCCCGCGCCCCCGGCCGGGGATGAGCGCGGTCGCCGACCTGCAGGTCCGGACCGCGCGGGACGCGGTCTCGGTGCCGGCCTCCGCGGTGGTCCGGGACGGCAACCGGGACGCGGTGTGGGTGCAGGACGGCCGGGTGGCCCGGCGCCGGGTGGTGACGCTCGGCACCCAGGGCGAGGACGTGGTCGAGGTGAGCAAGGGGCTGCTGGCGGGGGAGCGGGTCGTGGTCCGCGGCGCGGACCGGGTACGGGACGGGCTGGAGCTGCCGTGACGTCCCGGCCGAGCCGCCGGCGCGAAGACCGGTGACGGCGGCTGACCCGCCGGCGCCAGGACCGGTGCCGGTGCCGGCGCTGGAGGCCGTCGAGGTCACCCGCACGTACCGGCTGGAGGGCGTCTCGGTGGAGGCCCTGCGCGGCGTCTCGCTGTCGGTGGCCGCGGGTGACTACGTCGCCGTCGTCGGCCCGTCCGGCTCCGGCAAGTCGACGCTGATGCACCTGCTCGGCGCGCTGGACCGACCGTCCACCGGCGCGCTGCGGGTGGGCGGCCGGGACGTCACCTCGCTGAGCCAGGACGAGCTGGCGCGCGCCCGCAACGAGACGATCGGCTTCGTCTTCCAGGCCTTCCAGCTGCTGCCGCGGACGTCGGCGGTCGACAACGTGGCGATGCCGCTGGTCTACCGCGGGGTCCGGCGGGCCGAGCGCCGGCGGCGGGCCGAGCGCGCGCTGGACGCGGTCGGGATGACGCACCGGCTGACCCACACGCCGAGCCGGCTCTCCGGCGGGGAGCAGCAGCGGGTGGCGATCGCCCGGGCTCTCGTCGGCGACCCGCAGGTGATCCTCGCCGACGAGCCGACCGGCAACCTCGACACCCGCACCGGCGCCGGCGTGATGCGGCCTGCTGGAGGAGCTGAACGCCGAGCGCGGCGTGGCGCTGGTCGTGGTCACCCACGACCGCGAGCTGGCCGGCCGCGCCCGCCGCCAGGTCAGGATGCTCGACGGCCTGATCGAGTCCACAGTGGACTCATGAGCGAGCCCGGGGAGCGGCATTGAGCACATCCGAGGAGCGGGCACAGTGAGGCTCGGCGAGGCGTGGCGGGTGGCGGTGACCGCGCTGCGGGCGAACCGGCTGCGCAGCGCACTGACCATGCTGGGCGTCGTGATCGGCGTCTCCGCCGTGGTCCTGCTGGTCGCGATCGGCACCGGCGCCAAGCAGTACGTCGAGGCGCAGGTGCAGGGTCTGGGCAGCAACCTGCTGCTGGTGGTGCCGGGGGAGATCTCGTTCGGCAGCGCGCCGACCGCCAGTCCCGGCTGACGCTGTCCGATGTGGACGACGATCGGCCGGCTGGTGGGTGACCGGCAGCGGGTGGCGGCAACGCTGGCCAGCGGCGAGACGCTGCGGTCGGGCAACGACGAGCTGTTCGGCACCGTGCAGGGCGTCACCGAGACCGTGCCGGACGTCTTCGCCCGCCCGGTGGCGCGCGGCGAGTTCCTGCGCCGGTCCGATGTGGACACCCGCCGGCGGGTGGTGGTGCTGGGCGCCAACGCGGCCCGCGCCCTGTTCGGCGACCGGGACGCGGTCGGCCGCCAGGTGTCCATCGCCGGGGTGCGCTTCCGGGTGGTGGGCGTGCTGCAGCGGACCGGCTCGTCGTCGCTGGCCGGCGCCGACCCGGACCTGACCGTCTACATCCCGATCACCGCGGCGCAGCGGCTGTTCGGCACCGAGCGGGTGGACGCGCTCGCGATCAAGGCGCCGGACCTGGACGAGATCGACGCGCTCGGCGAGCGGATCGTGGCCTCGCTCGGCGACCGCTACCCGGGCGAGAAGTTCTCCGCGGTGACCCAGGAGCAGATCCTCGGCGTGGTCGGCCGGATCCTCGGCCTGCTCACCCTGGTGCTGGCCGCGATCGCCAGCATCAGCCTGCTCGTCGGCGGCGTCGGCATCACCAACATCATGCTGGTCAGCGTCCGGGAGCGGACCCGCGAGATCGGGCTGCGCAAGGCGGTCGGGGCCCGGCAGCGGGACGTGCTGGTGCAGTTCCTGATCGAGGCGGTGCTGCTGACGACGATCGGCGGCGTGCTCGGCATCGGCCTCGGCGTCGGCGCGGCGCTGCTGGTCGACCAGGTCTCGCCGCTGCCCGCGGTGGTGGCCTGGTGGTCGATCCTGCTCGCGTTCGGTGTGTCGGTGGCGGTCGGCGTGTTCTTCGGGGTGGCGCCGGCCCGGCGGGCCGGCCGGCTGGACCCGGTGGTCGCGCTGCGTTCGGAGTGAGCGGCGTGCCACCGGCAGCACGGAGATCGCAGCAGTCACTCCCGTACCGCTACTCTCATCGCAGCACGTGCGTGTCCGTCGTCGCCGGAGGGGAAGCCGGTGGCCGCGACACGTGCCGAGGTCTGGTGACACATGTCGTCTTCGCAGCCGCCCGACGCGCCGCTGGCGCAGGTCAGGTTCCTCACCGTCGCCGAGGTGGCCGAGCTGATGCGCGTGTCGAAGATGACCGTCTACCGGCTGGTGCACTCCGGCGAGCTGCCCGCGGTCCGGGTCGGCCGGTCGTTCCGGGTGCCGGAGAAGGCCGTCCACGACTACCTGCGCGACGCCTTCTTCGCCGCCGGCTGAGCCGGGGCCGGCCGGCGAGTCCGTCCTGCCGGCGTCACGTAGGCTGCTGTGCCATGGGTTCGGTCATCAAGAAGCGCCGCAAGCGCATGGCGAAGAAGAAGCACCGCAAGCTGCTGAAGCGCACGCGCGTGCAGCGGCGCAACAAGAAGTAGGCCGGACCGATGACTCCCGCCGACAGCGTCGTCGGCCTGGGTCACCTTCCTCTCCGACTACGGCCTCGACGACCACCTCGTCGGGGTCTGCAAGGGCGTCATCGCCCGGATCGCGCCGCACGTGCGGATCATCGACGTCTGCCACCAGGTCAAGCCGCAGGACGTCGGGATCGGCGCCACCATGCTGGCCGAGGCGTGTGCCGTACCTGCCGGTCGGCGTGCACCTCGCCCTGGTCGACCCGTTCAAGGCGACCAGCCCGCGGGGTGTCGCGGTCCGCTGCGCGGACGGCTCCGTCCTCGTCTGCCCCGACAACGGCCTCGGCTCGCTGGCCTGGGAGGTCGCCGGCGGCGCGGTCGAGGCGTGCGAGCTGGCCAACCGCGGAGCTGTGGGCACCCAACCCGGCGCGCAGCTTCCGCGGCCGGGACGTCTTCGCGCCGGTCGCCGCGCACCTGGCCCGCGGCGTGCCGCTGGCCGAGATCGGCCCGCCGGTCGACCCGGTCGGCTCGCTGGTGCAGGCGGAGCGGGTGGTGCCGAGCGTGCACGGAGACCACGTGCACGGCGCGATGCGGATGGTCGACCACTTCGGCAACCTCGCGCTCAACGTCCGGCGCTCCGACCTGGAGGCGGCCGGCATCCAGCTCGGCGACCTGGTCGAGCTGCGCTGCGGCGGGCGGGCGCTCGAGGTGCCGTTCACGCTCACCTTCGGCGAGGTGCCGGCGGGGCGGACGGTGGTCTGCGAGGACTCGTTCCGGGCGATCACGATCGCGGTCAACGGCGGTCGCGCCGACCGGGTGCTGCGCGCCGCCTCCGGCGACCCGATCGTGCTCGGCCGGGTGCACCGGCTGCTCGGCTCGGCGGCGGCGAAGGTGTCCGTCGTGGACGGCCGGCCCAGCTGACCGTTCCGGGGCCGTTGCCCCGCAGGCGGCGAGTACGCTCTGTGCGGGAGCCGAGCGCGAGGGGGTGCACGCCGGGTGGCACCTGGGTCGTCCTCGTGACCGGGGTCAGCCGGCAGCTCGGCGGCCGGCTGGCCGGCCCGCTGGTCGCCGACCCGACCCTCGAGCGGGTCATCGGCGTCGACACCGTGCCGCCGCCGCGGGAGCTGGCCGGGACCGCTCGGGCGGACCGAGTTCGTCCGCGCCGACATCCGCAACCCGCTGATCGCGAAGGTCATCGCCGCCGCCGAGGTGGACACCGTCGTGCACCTCAACATCACCGCGACGCCGCGCGGCGCCGGCGGCCGGGCGTCGATGAAGGAGATGAACGTCATCGGCACCATGCAGCTGCTCGCCGCCTGCCAGAAGTCGGCGTCGGTGCGGCGGCTCGTGGTGAAGTCGACGACCGCGGTCTACGGCTCGTCCTCCCGCGACCCGGCGCTGTTCACCGAGGAGACCGAGCCGAAGGCGCTGCCCCGGTCCGGGTACGCCAAGGACGCCGTCGAGGTCGAGGGCTACGTCCGCGGCTTCGCCCGGCGCCGCCCGGACGTCGCCGTCGGCGTGCTTCGCTTCACCAACTTCATCGGTCCCGCGGATCGACAGCCCGCTGGTGCGCTACCTCGCGGCTGCCGGTGGTGCCGACGATCCTCGGCTTCGACCCGCGCGTGCAGCTGCTGCACGAGGACGACGCGCTGGAGGTGCTCCGGCTGGCCACCGCAACCGGGTACGCCGGCACGGTCAACGTCGGCGGCAGCGGCGTGCTGCTGCTGTCCCAGCTGATCCGCCGGGCCGGGCGGCTGGCCGGTGCCGGTGCGCGGCACCGGCGGTGCAGCTGGTCGGCCGCGCGGTGCGGCGCACCGGGCTGGTCGACTTCTCGCCGGAGCAGGTGCGGTTCCTGGAGTTCGGCCGGGTCGTCGACACCACCCGGCTGCGGCGCGGAGTTCGGGTACGTGCCGCGCTACACGACGGCGGCGGCGTTCGACGACTTCGTGCGCGGCCGCCGGCTGCGGCCGGTTCTCGCAGCCGGCCACGGTCGAGCGGGTCGAGCAGCGGGTGCTCGAGTGCGCTGGACACGGTCGCCCGGCGCGGCGGGGGCCGGTCGTGGGTGACGCCCGGGTGATCCCGCTGCACGGCGACGAGCCGCCGCGCGGACGTCCCGGCCGCGCGTCCCAGCCGGCCGGACCGCGGGTGGCGACCGCCGCCGGACCCGAGCCGGCCGGGCACGCGACCGCGGACCCGGCGGAGCCGGGCGACCCGGTCGAGCCGGGAGACGTCGCCGCCGAGCGCCCCGAGTGGGAGCGGCGGATCGCCGGCGGGCTGGCGTTCCTGCGCCGGCGGATCACCGGCGACTACGAGGTGGACGAGTTCGGCTTCGACCGCGACCTCACCGAGCACGTGCTCGCCCCGCCGTTCCGCCCGCTGTACGAGAAGTGGTTCCGGGTGGAGGCGTCCGGCCTGCGAGCAACATCCCGGCCGACCGGCGGCGCGCTCGTGGTCGGCAACCACTCCGGCACCGTCGCCGGTCGACTCGGTGATGACCGCGCTCGCCCTGCTCGACCACCACCCGGCGCACCGGCACCTGCGGATGCTCGGCGCCGACCTGGTCTTCGGCACGCCCGGTCTCGGGCCGCTGGCCCGCAAGGCCGGGCACACGCTGGCCTGCAACCCGGACGCCGAGCGGCTGCTCGCGGCGCGGCGAGCTGGTGGGCGTCTGGCCGGAGGGCTTCAAGGGCATCGGCAAGCCGTTCGCCGACCGCTACAAGCTGCAGCGCTTCGGCCGCGGCGGCTTCGTCGTCGGCGGCGCTGCGCACCGGCGTGCCGATCATCCCGTGCTCGATCGTCGGGGCCGAGGAGATCTACCCGATGCTCGGCAACGCCAAGACGCTGGCCCGGCTGCTCGGGCTGCCGTACTTCCCGATCACGCCGACGTTCCCGCTGCTCGGCCCGCTGGGGCTCGTGCCGCTGCCGTCGAAGTGGCTGATCGAGTTCGGCGAGCCGATCGAGACCGCGTCGCTCGGCCGGCGGCCGCCGCGGACGACCCGATGCTCGTGTTCAACCTCACCGACCAGGTGCGGGAGACGATCCAGCAGACGCTCTACCGGCTGCTGCTGCAGCGCCGCGCGGTCTTCCGCTAGCCACACCGCGGCGGCCGCCGTCCTGCAGCTCGCCTCACCCCGCGGTCGCGCGTCCCGGGGTCTCGACGACACGCCAGCGACCGACCAGGATCAGCACGATCCCCTCGGCCAGCGCCTGGACGCCGATGAGCACGCCCAGCAGGGCGAGGGTGGCGTCGAAGAGGTTGAACAGCACGATCAGCCCGAGCACGATCGAGACCGCGCCGCCGAGGAGCAGGCCCCAGCGCTGCTCGGGCACGCTGAACGAGGCGGCCACCCGCGCGATGCCGCTGGCGAAGAAGAGCGCGCCGGCGACGAGGGTGAGGGTCAACGCCGCGGCGGCGGTGTTGCGCAGGATCAGCAGTCCGAGCACGGCGAGCAGGGCGCCGCCGAGCGCCGTCGACCAGAAGTGTCCGGCGCGGATGCGCCAGAACGCGCCGATGAACTCGATGATCCCGACGATCAGCGCGACCCAGCCCAGGAACCTGACGGAGACGACCGTCGCGATCACGACGTTCGCGAGGACGATCAGCCCGGCGACGATGAGCAGGATGCCGAGCAGGACGTCCACGCCCGTCCGCCGCCGTACAAGATCGATGTCCGCCATCTCGCTGCCCTTTCGTCAGAGCCGGTAGCCGGCGGAACCGGAGGTACGCCGCTGGCGGCGCCGAGTATCGGGGGTCGGACGGTCGACCGCCAGCACCCGCTCCGGTGGCACCCGTCCCGATACCAATCCGACACCTGGCGCCGGTCCCAGTAGCGGCTCAGAACGACCAGAACACCGGGACGAGGAACACCGCCACCACGAAGAAGAGCGCCATCAGCGGAAGCCCGAGCCGCCAGTAGTCGCCGAACCGGTACCCGCCGGGGGCCAGCACCATCATGTTGACCGGGGTGGCGACCGGGGTGAGGAACGCCGCCGCCGCCGCGACCGCGACGGTCATCAGCAGCGGGCGGGCCGAGACGTCCAGCTCGGCCGCCGCCGACAGGGCGATCGGCGCGACGATGAGCGCGGTGGCCGTGTTGCTGACGAGCTGCCCCAGCGCGGCGGTGATCACGAACAGCCCGATCAGCAGCGGGTACGGACCGGCGTCGCCGACGACCCGGACGAGCACGTCGGCCAGCTTCTCGGCCGCGCCGGTCTCCTGCATCGCGGTGGAGACCGGGATCATCCCCGCGATCAGCACGACGGCGGTCCACGCGATGCCGTGGTAGGCCCGCCGCACCGGGAGCACCCGCAGCACGATCATCGCGCCGGCCGCGAGCAGCCCGGCGACGACCGGCGGGACCACCCCGGTCGCCAGCAGCAGCACCATGCCGGCGAGCACCGCGACCGCCCGCCGCGCGCCGGTCCCCAGTGGCACGGCCTGCCGCCGGATCAGCTCGGGGCAGCAGCCGCGGGCCGAGCAGCACCGCGATCGCCGATGGTGCCCAGCACGAGCGGGACGCCCACCAGGGCGAACTCGAGGTAGCCGAAGACCGGCTGGCCGGCGTCCGCCGCGGCATCCGAGACGATGACGTTCACCGGCGTCCCGGTCAGCGTCAGCATCGAGCCGGCGTGCGCGCCGAAGACCAGCGGCATGAGCAGCTGGGACGGCGGCTCGCCGAGCCGCACCGCGACCACCACCGCGACCGGCAGCAGCGCGGCGACCGCGCCGTTCACGCTGATCAGCGCGGTCAGCGCGGCGACCAGCAGCATGGTGAGCACGAGCAGCCGGACCCTGCTGCGGCCGACGTGGGCGATGAGCTGCTGCCCGGCCCAGGCGGTCACCCCGCCGGCGTCGAGCCCTTCGCTGACCACGAACAGCGCGGCGATGAACAACACGGTGGGATCGCCGAAGCCGGCGAGGACCTGGTCGAGGTCGAGGACGCCGGTGGCGTAGAGCGTCAGGCCGGCGCCGACGGCGACCACCTCGACCGGGAGGCGGTTCCACAGGAAGAGCACCACGACGGCGCCCAGCACGCAGAACGTGATCGCGATGTCGTCGATGCGCGGGAGAGTAGTCGGTCTCGCGGTCCCCGGCCCGCCCACTAGCATCGCGCGCATGTCCGCCAGCGGGGACGCCAGCGGGGTGGACTGGTTCGTCTCGACCGGGCACCTTCCCGCCGCGGAGCGGGTGCAGGCACTCGTGTCGGAGGCGTACGCGCGCTACCGGTCGAACTCGGCCGGGGCGAACTCGACGGTGTACCCGGCGCTCGGCGAGGTGCCCGCTCACCTCTTCGGCCTCTGCGTCGTGCAGACCGACGGTCGGGTCCATGCCGCCGGCGACGCCGCCGCCGAGTTCACCATCATGAGTGTCGCGAAGCCGTTCGTCTTCGCGCTGGTCTGTGCCGACCTCGGTCCCGCGGAGACTCGCCGCAGGGTCGGCGTCAACGCGACCGGCCTGGCGTTCAACTCGCTGGCGGCCATCGAGCAGGGTCCCGACGGCCGCACCAACCCGATGGTGAACCCGGGTGCGATCGCGACGACCGGCCTGGTTCCCGGCGAGACGGTCGACCGGCAGTGGCGGTACATCTCCGACGGCCTGTCCCGGTTCGCCGGACGCCCACTCTCCCTCGACCACGAGGTGTACGCGTCCGCGTCGGCCACCAACCACCGCAACCAGAGCATGGCCCGCCTGTTGCAGAGCTACGACCGGCTCCACGGCGACCCGTCCGCCGTCGTCGACCTGTACACGAGGCAGAGCTGCCTGAGCGTCTCCGCTCGGGACCTCGCCGTCATGGGCGCCACGCTGGCCGACGGCGGGGTGAACCCGGTGACCGGAGAGCGGGTGATCGACGAGGAGACCTGCCGCTGCACGCTCGCGGTCATGGCGACCGCGGGCCTCTACGAGACGACGGGCGACTGGCTCTACACGATCGGACTGCCCGCCAAGAGCGGCATCGGCGGCGGCATCGTCACCGCCGCCCCGGGCAAGGGTGGCCTCGGGACGTACGCTCCGCCGCTGGACCCCGCCGGCAACAGCGTGCGGGGGCAGCTCGCGGCGCACTTCCTGTCGGAGCGCCTGGGGCTCAACCTGTTCGTCTCCCAGCCCCACCGCCGCGTGGCGCCGACCTGAACCGGATGGATGCGGCGGCCACGCAATCCCGGGACGACCGAGCGTCGGTCAACGGCTGTCGCGCTTCGCCTGCCGGCGTGCGCCCGCCGCCCGCGACGACGCGTCCTTCTTCGTTCCACCCGTCGTCTTGGTGGCCGGTGGCCGGCGGCCGGCGCGCCTGCTCTGCTTCGCGCTCGGGGCCGAGCCGTGGCCCGAGGCGGGTCCCGAGCCTCCGGACCGGGCAGCCTCGAGACGCTCGGAACGCAGGTCGTCGGCGGCATGCCCGGCGACGACACCCACCCGCCTGCTCACCCTGGCGAGAGCCAGCTCGAAGACCTCGGCCTTGTCCCGGTTGCGCTGGTTCTTGGGGCTGGCGAACCCGCGTCCGCCGAGCTCGGCCACCCGCGGGCCGGCTTCCCGGCGGTAGAGCTTGACGTACTTGCTCCTCGCTCGCCGGACTCGGGCGTGCAGCTCGAGCAGAGCATCCTCGTCCAACTCGGCCATGGCGGCACGCTCGGTCTCGGCGACGAGCAGGTACTCCGCCTCGGTCAACGAGTTCAGCACGGCCCTGTTCATGATGCTCCCTTCGACAGCGGCGCGGCGCCGAGGAGCCGCCCAGCCGCCCGCTCGTTTCCCGTCACAGCTCGGCCGGGTAGCCGGGTCCCATCGGGAGGCCGAGCAGGAACCAGACGGCGAAGAAGATCACCCAGGTGACCAGCACGATGACCGAGTACGGGATCATCAGCGCGATGATCGTGCCCAGGCCCGCCGTACGTCTTGTAGCGCTGGGCCACCAGCACGATGAAGGGCAGGTAGACCATGAGTGGCGTGATGACGTTCATCGGTGAGTCACCGACGCGGTAGGCGGCGAGCAGGGTCTGCGGGGCGACGTCGAGGCGGATGAACAGCGGGATGAACACCGGCGCGAAGATCGCCCACTTGGGCAGCAGCCCCGGGATGATGATGTCGAGCAGCGCGATCACCAGGATGAACCCGATCAGCAGCCAGACGGCGCCGATGTCGGCGCGCTCGAGCAGGTCGGCCATGGTGACCGAGCGCACGGTCGGCATGTTGGAGTAGTTGAAGTACGCGATGAACTGCGCGATCAGGAAGAGCATGAACAGCAGGCCGGCCAGCGACGCCCAGGTCTTGGTGATGGCGTTGATGACGTCGACGCTGCTGCGTGATGGTCTTGGCGCCGCGGCCGTAGCCGATCCCGGCCGCCAGGAAGATGATCGTGATGATCACGATCAGGCTCTCCATGAGCGGTGCGTCGTTGACGAGCGACCCGGTCTCCGGGTTGCGCAGCGGCGCACCGGGCGGCAGTCGACAGCAGCAGCACCGACCGCGATGCAGCCGAGCACCGCGAAGCCGGCATCGCGCAGCCCGCGCGCCTCGACCGCTGTGTCGACCGCCACCTCGGTGGCGGTGCCCGCGCCACCGGGATCGCCGAAGCCCTCGCTCGGGCAGGTCGGCCTCTGCGGGGTCGTACGCGCCCAGCCGTCGTTCGATCAGCCGGACGACACGAACACGATGACGACGGTCACGAACAACGTCGAGGCGATGTTGAACCACAGGTTGGCGGTGATCCCGATGGACAGGTCCGGGTTGACCAGCGCGATGGCCTCGTTGGTCACCTCGGTGAGGATGCCGTCGCTGGGCGTGATGAGAACGTTGACCGCGAAGCCGGCGCTCACCCCGGCGTAGGCGGCCGCGAGACCGGCCAGCGGATGTCGGCCCGACGCTGAGGAACGCAGCCGCCGCCAGCGGGATCAGGATCAGATAGCCGGCGTCGGAGGCGACGCTGGACAGCATCCCGACGAAGACGATGATCCAGGTGATCGCCCACGCCGGTGCCACCTTGACCAGCTTGCGGATCAGCGCGCGCCATCAGCCCGGACTCCTCGGCCACGCCGACCCCGAGCATCGCCACCAGGATGACCGCGACGACGCTGAAGCTCGCGAAGTTGGAGACGAACGAGGTGAACAGGAAGCGGATCCCGTCGATCGAGAGCAGGCTCTCGATCGCGGTCGTCTCCTCGCCTGATCACGACGTCTTCGTCGTCGTACTCCGCGGGCGGCACGTCCGCTCGGGCACCTGCGTGCCGCCCTCGATGCTCGTCCGTCGCATCGGCGCTCGGGTGGCCGTCTCGGCGACCTCGTAGGTGACGCTGACGTCGAACAGCGCCAGGACCGCCGACAGCAGGATCACCAGGACGCACAGACCGGCGAAGATGATCGCCGGGTGCGGCACCTTGTTGCCCAGCCGCTCGATCCGGTCGAGCAGGCCCTTCTTCGGTGCCTCGACGTCGGCGGGCTCGAGCTGGCCGTCCTGCGCGTGTCGGTCGACGGCGTCGTCGCGCCGGCGTCGTCGGGGAGGTCCGGCGTGCCCTCGTCGGGGCCTTGGGGGGTAGGCATCGTGATCAGCGTCCTGTCGTCGCGAAGCCGGCGGCGAGCTCGATGAGCAGCGGCGTCCCGAACCCGGTCGCGCCCTTGTTCCGCCACGTCCGCGCGGCGTCGGCCTGGGCCGTGCCGGCGATGTCGATGTGCGCCCACGGCGTCGTCGCCGACGAACTCGGCCAGGAACAGCGCCGCGGTGATGGAGCCGGCGTTGGGCCCGCCCATGTTGGTCAGGTCGGCGATCTCGGAGTCGAGCTGCCTGCGGTACCGGGCGGCGAGCGGGAGCCGCCACACCGGCTCGTCGACCGCGTCGCCGGCCACCTGGACCTGCTCGACGAGCGCGTCGTCGTTGCCGATGCACCCGGCGATCTCGGTGCCCAGGGTGCGCAGGCACTGTCCGGTGAGCGTGGCGATGTCGACGATCGCGTCGACGCCGTCCTCGACGGCGAGCACGAGCGCGTCCGCCATGACCAGCCGGCCTTCGGCGTCGGTGTTGAGGACCTCCACCCGGGTGCCGTCGCGCATCGTGAGAACGTCACCGAGCCTGGTCGCCGAGCCGGACGGCATGTTGTCGGTGCACATCAGCCAGCCGGTGACGGTGGTCGGGCAGCCGAGGTCCTTCAGCGCGGACATCGCCGCGAGGATCACGCCGGCCCCGGTCATGTCGTTCTTCATCTGGGAGTGGCTGGCGTCCGCGGGCTTCAGCGCGATGCCGCCGGAGTCGTACATGACCCCCTTGCCGACGAGGCCGAGGTGCCCGCTCGAGGACCCGTCGGGCCGGTAGGTGAGCTTCACCATGGTCGGCGGTTCGACGCTGCCGGCGTTGACGCCGAGCAGGCCGCCGCAGCCGAGCTCGACCAGCGCCGCCTTGTCGAACACCTCCACCTGCAGACCGGTGCGCGCCCCCAGCTCCTGCGCGACCTGCCCGATGCGGGTCGCGGTCAGGTACCCGGCCGGACAGTTGGCGAGGTCACGTCCGAGCGACGTGGCTTCGGCGACCACCCGGCCGTGCCGCGCGCCCGCCTCGGCGTCGGCCACGTCGTCGGCGGCCACGACGAGCGTCAGCTCGGCGATCTCGGGGGTGTCGTCCTCGTGCCGGATGTGGAAGTGGTAGCGCCCGAGCACCGCCCCCTCGACGACCGCGCGGGCGGCCGCGCCGATCGGCAGGTCGGGGAACGCCGGGACGCGGACCGCGAGCTTGGTCAGGTGCGGGACCGCGCGGCTGAACGAGGCGGCAGCGTCCCGCAGGTCGGTGGCCGTGACCGTGCCCGTCTCGCCGATCCCGACGGCGACGTGGGCGCCGGCCTCCCGGCCCGGCAGGATCAGGGTCTGACCGGGCCTGCCCTCGAGTCCGCACGCGGTCAGCGCATCGCGCTCGTGGCCCAGCTCCGCCGGCACCGGACCGTCGGTCGAGACGAGGACCGCGACCGCCTCGACCGCCCCGGGCTTCACCTCCGTGCCCACGCTCACCTCGAGATCGGCCAGCCGACCATAGGAGGGAACAACGTCTATCTGCGGCTGTGTGGCCATGAGTGAACACCGACCTTCGAGGCGCCGAAATGTCGCGATGATCGTAGGCTGAGTGCGGCCGCTCGGCCTGCCGAGCGCGCCGATGGTCAGAAATGACTGGACATGCCGTTTCTGGTGGCAGGACGGCGCTGTCGCCGGACGCCGTCGAGGGCTGGCTGGGCACCGCCGTCGCAGTAGAGAGCGGTCGGTGTCCTCGTTTCGCGGCAGCGTCGGGGTCAGCCGCACTCCGGACTGACCGGGATCGGTCTGACGCGAATTGCCGAGCCGGCGGACATGCCTACGCCGGCGACACCTCGGGCCAGCCGCCGGCCGGCTCCGGCAGCCCGATCGCCTCCGCCAGCAGCCGCACCAGGCCGAGGAACATCGCCTCGTTCACCTCCGGCCCGTGCCAGCTCAGGCTGCCGAACGCCTCCAGCGACACGAAGCCGTGCAGGGAAGCCCAGGTATGCACGAGCGACAGCTCGGTCGCCGGGTCGGGGCCGTGCCGCTCCTCGTCGGCGAAGGCCTCGAGCAGCACCGGCGGCAGCTTGGTCAGCCAGGGCGGCCGGCGGGTGCCCGCCGCGTCCGCCTCCCGGACGATGCTGCGCAGCCCCTCCATGGCCCGCTTCGCCGCCTCCACCGTCGGGCCCTCCTCGGGCGCCTGGTACCCGTTCACCGGCGGGCCGAAGATCAGCGCGAACTGCTCCCGCGCGCCGAGCGCCCACGTCCGGTAGGCCCGGGAGACCGCGAGGAAGCGGCCGCCGGCGTCGCCGGGTGGCACGCTGTCGCGGGCCGACTCGACCGCGACCGCGAGGCTCAGGAACGCGTCCGTGACCAGGGCGGTGAGCAGCCCGTCCCGGCCGTCGAAGTAGCGGTATAGGCCCGGCGCGGACATCCGCATGTCCCGGGCGACGTCGGACAGCCGGAAGTCGGCCGCGCCACACACCCGGATCCGGGCGAGCGCGGTCTCCTTGATCTCCCGGACGGTCGCCTCGCGGGTCAACTCGCGTCGGGTCCGCACCGGCCACCACCTCCAGAGGAGTCTTACCCGGTTTTCTCAGCGTCCCATCAGCTAAGCCTCTTGACAAGGTTACGGCCCGTCGTCTTCGCTATGCCAAGTCGCAACGCGAAGATTCGTAACAGGAGGCTCGGATGACCTCGGGAACCGTCGCCGATCCGCGGGTGGGTGTCCTCGGCCGGCTGGCCGGCGCCGCGCACCGGCGGCGCGTGTTCGTCCTCGCGGCCTGGCTGGTCGCGGTCGCCGCGGCGGTCGGGCTGTCCGCTGCGTTCGCCGGCGAGTTCAAGGCCGACTACACCGCCCGCGGGTCGGACTCCCGGGCCGCTCAGGACCTGCTCACCGAGCGCTTCCCGGCGATGTCGGGCGAGCAGGTCGACGTCGTGGTCCGGTCCACCGCCGGCCCGGTCACCGCGCCGGCGGTGCGGACCGAGGTCGAGGGGCTGCTGGACCGGATCGGCGCCGTCCCGCACGTCCGGGGGACCGCCAGCCCGTACCAGGTGCCGGGCTCGGTCTCCGCGGACGGGA
The DNA here is from genome assembly GCA_963785005.1 of uncultured Actinomycetota bacterium. Classification (GTDB taxonomy): domain Bacteria; phylum Actinomycetota; class Actinomycetes; order Mycobacteriales; family CADCTP01; genus CADCTP01. The sequence goes on along the minus strand of CAWATS010000004.1, from coordinate 8,327 downwards.
CCGTCGCCCGCGCCACCGTGCAACTGGACGCGGAGAACCCGGACGCGATGCCGGTCGCGGACACGGAGCGGATCATCGCGCTGGCCGAGGACGCCGCCCGGCCGGGGCTGGAGGTCTCGGTCGGCGGCCAGGTCGTGCAGACCGCGCAGCAGGGCGAGATCGGGTCCGAGGGCATCGGCCTCGCCGCCGCCGCCCTGATCCTGCTGCTCGTCTTCGGCTCGGTGGTCGCCGCCGGGCTGCCCATCCTGGTCGCCGTCGTCGGGCTCGGCATCAGCTCGTCGCTGGTCGGCCTCGTGGCGCTCGCCGTCGACGTGCCGGACTGGTCCACCGCGCTGGCCGCGATGATGGGCATCGGCGTCGGCGTCGACTACGTGCTGCTGATGGTGACGCGCTACCGGGAGTACCTGGCCCGCGGGCTGTCCCCGCGCGGCGCCACCATGGCCACGGCGGACACCGCCGGCCGCGCCGTCCTGGTGGCCGGCAGCACGGTCGTGATCAGCCTCCTCGGCCTGTTCGCGATGGGCCTGACCGCGATGCGCGGCTCGGCGCTGGTCACCATCCTCGCGGTCCTCGTCGTGATGGCCGCCGCGGTCACGCTGCTGCCGGCGCTGCTCGGCTTCGTCGGGCGCCGGATCGACCGGCTGCGGATCCCGGGGCTGCGGCCCGCCTCGACCGACGCCTCCCGGCTCGGCGCCCGGTGGAGCTCGGGTGGTGCAGCGGCGGCCGTGGACCGCGCTCACCGTGGGACTGCTGATCCTCGGGGTGCTGGCGCTGCCGTTCCTCGGCATCCGGTACGGCTTCCCGGACGCCGGCAACGACCGGGCCGGCACGAGCACCAGGCAGGCGTACGACACGCTCAGCGAGGGCTTCGGTACCGGCGCGAACGGCCCGCTGGTTCTCGTCGCCGAGGGCGACACGTCCGTCCTCGGCTCGCTGCGGGACCGGATCGCGCAGACCCCGGGTGTCGCCGCGGTCAGCCCGCCGCAGTCCAACCCGGCCGGCGACACCGCGGTGATGACCGTGGTGCCCACCACCAGCCCGCAGTCGGAGGAGACCGAGCTGCTGGTCCGCACCCTGCGCGACGAGGTGGCGGGGACGGGCGTGCACATCGGCGGTGTCACCGCCGCGGCGATCGACTCCACGGCCGACACCGCGTCCCGGCTGCCGCTGCTCATCGGCGGCGTGGTGGGCCTGTCCTTCCTGCTGCTGTTGACGGTCTTCCGGAGTGTCACGGTCGCGGTCAAGGCCGCGGTGCTCAACCTGCTGTCGCTCGGCGCCGCGTACGGCGTGGTCGCGCTCGTGCTGCAGGGCGGCTGGGCCGGGCAGCTGATCGGCATCGACACCGAGACGCCGCTGCCGGCCTTCATCCCGGTGCTGATGTTCGCCGTCCTGTTCGGACTGTCCATGGACTACGAGGTGTTCCTGCTGACCCGGATCCGGGAGCACTGGCTGCGGACCGGCGACAACTCGGCCAGCGTCGCCGGCGGGCTGGCGGCGACGGCGCGGGTGGTCACCGCCGCGGCGGCGATCATGATCGCGGTGTTCGCCGCCTTCATCCCGAGCCCGCAGGTGTTCCTCAAGGTGATCGGTGTCGGTATGGCGGCGGCGATCCTGATCGACGCCACCGTGGTCCGGATGCTGCTGGTGCCGGCGATCATGCAGATCCTCGGCCGGGCGAACTGGTGGCTGCCGGCATGGCTGGACCGGGTCCTGCCGCGGGTGCGGATCGAGGGTGCCGACGACCACGAGGGGGGCGTCCAGGAGCCGCCGGCCCCGCGCCGGCCGGAGCTGGAGCCCGTCGGCTGACCCCAGCCGCGCGACTGGCCATCGTTCGGCCGCCGAGTGACGGGGGTGCCGGCCGAGTGACGGGGGTGCCGGCCGAGTGACGGGGGTGCCGGCCGAGTGACGGGGGTGCCGGCCGAGTGACGGGGTGCCGGCCGAGTGACGGCGGTTGCCGGCCGAGTGACGGCGGAGGTGCCATCACTCGAGCGGGGCGACGTCACTCGGCCGCCGCTCGCGTCACTCGGCTCGCTGCCACTCGGCGGTCAGCGGGTGCGGCGGCGGCGGAACGCGAGGCCCGCGGCGATCCCGCCGCCGGCGGCGGCCAGCCCCAGGACGGTCGGGACGCCCACCTTGGCGGCCTTCCGCCCGGTGCGGAAGTCGCGGATCTCCCAGCCGCGGGACCGGGCCTCCATCCTCAGCGCCGAGTCCGGGTTCACCGCCACCGCCCGGCCGACCGCGCTCAGCATGGGCAGGTCGTTGATCGAGTCGCTGTACGCCGAGCAGCGGTCCAGCTCGAGCCCTTCCCGATCGGCCAGCGCGCGCACCGCCTCGGCCTTCGCCGGGCCGTGCAGCGGCTCGCCGACCAGTCGGCCGGTGTACGCGCCGTCCACGATCTCCGAGACGGTGCCGAGCGCGCCGGTGCAGCCGAGCCGGCGGGCGATGATCGAGGCGAGCTCGACCGGGGTGGCGGTGACCAGCCAGACCCGCTGCCCGGCGTCGAGGTGGATCTGGGTCAGTGCCCGGGTGCCCGACCAGATCCGCTCGGCCATCAGCTCGTCGTAGATCTCCTCGCAGAGCTCGACGATCTCGTCCACCCGCTTGCCGGCGACGAAGGCCAGCCCCGCCTCCCGGGCGGAGGCCATCCCGCCGTGGCTCTCCTTGCCGCCGACCCGGAACTTGACCTGCTGCCAGGCGAAGTCCGCGAGGTCGCGGCCGGTGAAGAACTTGCGCGCGGCCAGACCACGGGCGAAGTGGTAGATCGACGCGCCCATCATCACGGTGTTGTCGACGTCGAAGAACGCGCCCGCGGTGGGGTCCGGCGGCACCGCGAGCGCGGCCTCCACCTCCGCCGCCGCCGCGGACGCGGTGCCCGCGAGCACGGCACGCGCCTCCCGGGTGTCCCGGGAGCGGAGCTTCAGGCGGGCCACGTCGGTGCCTTCCTCGCCGGGTCTGCTGCCCGGGCAGAGCGTATCGAACCAGGCGTCGCAGAGGGCGGGGGACAGGTCGGCTGTGCGAGACTCGGCTGCCATGGACGAGCATGACGGCGCCATCGTGCGCACCGTCGCCGACCTGGTCGGCCGCGCCGCCCGCCGGGACCCAGACCACCTCGCGCTGGTCTCGGACACCGCCAGCGTGACCTGGCGCGAGCTGGACGAGCAGGTGGACCGGGCCGCCGCCGCACTGGCCGGCCTGGGTCTCGTGCCGGGCGACCGGGTCGCCCTCCAGCTCGGCAACACCCTCGACTTCCCGGTCCTGTACGCCGGGGCGCTGCGGGCCGGGCTGGTCGCCGTGCCGGCCAACACCGGCTACACCGGACCCGAGCTGGCGTACCTGCTCGCCGACTCGGGTGCCCGGGCGCTGGTGACCTCGTCGGTGCAGGCGATCTCGTCGGCCGCCGACCTGCGCGCCGGCTCGAGCGCGCTCGAGCACGTGCTGGTCGCGGCGCCGTCCGGACCGGACGGGACGCTCCCGCTGCCGTCGGTGCTGGCCGGCGCGACCCCGGATGGCTCGGCCCGGCGGCCCCCCGGCTCGCCCGAGGACCTGGCGGTGCTCGTCTACACCAGCGGCACCAGCGGCCGGCCGCGCGGCGCCATGCTGTCGCACCGCGCGCTGCTGGCGAACCTCGACCAGTGCGGCGAGATCCGCCCCACCGTGGTGACCCCGGCGGACGTGCTGCTGCTCGCCATCCCGCTGTTCCACGTCTACGGGCTGAACCCGGGTTTCGGGATGGTGGCGTGGGCCGGTGCCACCGGCGTGCTGGTGGAGCGCTTCGACCCGGCCGGCTCGCTGGAGCTGATGGCCAGGCACCGGGTCACCAACGTGCCCGGGGTCCCGATGATGTACGTCGAGTGGGCCGACCAGCCCGGCCTGGCCGACGCCTTCGCCAGCGTGCGGCTCGCGCTGTCCGGCGCCGCGCCGCTGCCGCCGCCGGTGCTGCGCCGGCTCGCCGAGGTGGGCGTGACGGTGTACGAGGGCTACGGGCTGACCGAGACCGCACCGGTGCTGACCTCGACGCTGATCGGCGGCACCGCGAAGCCCGGCTCGGTCGGCCGCCCGGTCCCCGGCGTCGAGCTGGAGCTGCGCGACCGCGACGCCGACGGCGACCGCGGCGAGGTCGCCGACGACGAGACGGGCGAGATCGTCGTCCGCGGGCCGAACCTCTTCTCCGGCTACTGGCCGGACGGCGCGGAGGGACCGGACCCGGACGGCTGGTGGCCGACCGGCGACGTCGCGTACGCCGACGACGACGGCGACCTGCACCTCGTCGACCGGCGCAAGGAGCTGATCCTGGTCCGTGGCTTCAACGTCTACCCGGCCGAGGTCGAGGGAGTGCTGGCCGGCCACCCGCAGGTCGTCGAGGCGGCGGTGATCGGCCGGCCGGACCCGCAGACCGGCGACGAGACGGTGCTGGCCTACGTGGTGCCGCGGCCGGGCGGCGAGCTGACCGAGGCCGAGCTGCTGGAGTGGGCGGCCGGGTCGCTGGCCCGCTTCAAGCTGCCGGCGGCGGTGAGGTTCGTCGGCGAGCTGCCGCACTCGGCCACCGGCAAGGTGAGCAAGGCGCGGCTGCGGGAGGCGCGGCCCACGACCTAGCTGTACTGCCCGGGGACGTTGGTCGTGTGACGACACGATCTGAATGATCTTGATGTGGTGAGGACCTCCTGGCGTGGTGTGGAGCTGCTGACGGCATCCGCATCACGACCGGGAGGTCCTCGTGTCCCACGCTAACGCTGCGCTGACCCCTCGGGCGCGTCTTCGGCTCGCTCGGCTTGTCGTGGACGACGGCTGGCCGGTGGCTCGGGCGGCGGAGCGCTACGACGTGTCGTGGCCGACCGCGGCGCGGTGGGCGCAGCGCTACCGGCAGGCCGGCGAGGCCGGGATGGCGGACCGGTCCTCGCGTCCGCACCGCTCGCCGTCGCGGACGCCGCAGCCGGTGGTGCGGGCGATCGTGCACCTGCGGTGGCGGCATCGGCTGGGGCCGGTCGCGATCGCCGCCAGGCTCGGGCTGGCCGCCTCGACCGTGCACGCGGTGCTGGTCCGCTGCCGGCTCAACCGGCTCTGGCACGTCGACCGGCGTACCGGCGAACCGATCCGCCGCTACGAACACGACCACCCCGGTGCGTTGCTGCACGTGGACGTGAAGAAGCTCGGCAACGTCCCCGACGGCGGTGGGTGGCGCTACCTCGGCCGCAAGCAGGGAAACCAGAACCGGCACCGACACTCACCCGGCAAGAACCCCGCCATCGGCACCGCCTTCGTGCACACCGTCATCGACGACCACTCCCGCGTCGCCTACGCCGAGACACACAACGACGAGACCGCCGTCACCGCCGTCGCGCGTGCTGCGCCGCGCCGTCGCCTGGTACGCCGCCCGCGGGATCCGTGTCCAGCGGGTGCTCTCGGACAACGGCTCCTGCTACCGCAGCCGACTCTGGACGGCCACCTGCGCCGAACTCGGCGTCACCCCGAAACGGACCCGCCCCTACCGACCCCAAACCAACGGCAAGATCGAACGCTTCCACCGCACCCTCGCCGCCGGCTGGGCCTTCCACCGCTTCTTCCCCAGCGAGTCCGCCCGCCGCAAGGCGCTCCCCGGCTGGCTACACGAGTACAACCATCACCGTCCCCACACCGCCATCGGCAACGTCCCACCCATCACCCGCTTGACCAACCTGACTGGGCAGTACACCTAGCCGGCCGGTCGGTCGGCCCTCGGGCGGTTCTCGAGGCGGAGCCGCTGGACCGCGGCGAGGACGAGTCCCGCCGCGGCAGCCGCGGTGGTGAGCAGGAAGGCGGTCCGGAAGGCCGCGTGGTCCGGCACCGGGCCGAGCACCAGCGTCAGGACGGCGACGGTGAGCGCGCCGGAGAGGTACTGGGACGTCGTCAGCAACGCTCCTGCCGTCCCCTGGTGCGCGGGCGGCACGTCCCGGGTGCCGATGATGAACATCGAGGTGTAGATGACGCCGTGCCCGAACCCGCTGAGGACCAGGCCGGGGAGCAGGTCGACGGCGTACGAGTCCCCGCGCAGGGCCAGGGACAGCCACAGCAGGCCCGAGGTGGCGGCGGCGAAGCCACCGAGGAGCACCGTGCCCGGGCCGAGCCGCCGCACGGCGCGGCCCGCCGTGGTGCTGCCCGCGGTCACCATCAGGGCCAGCGGAAGGAACGCGAGCCCCGCCCGCAACGGCGGGTACCCCTTCATCGACTGCAGCAGAAGGGTGAGCAGGTAGAACTCGGACCCGACGCTCGCCATGTACAGCGCGGTCGCCGCCGCTCCGTTGCGCAGCGAGGGCGTCCGCCGCAACACCGGCTCGATCAGGACGTTGCGCCCGGTGTTCTCGTTGCGGGCGAAGGCGAGGAACAGGACCAGGGCGAGACCGAGGCAGCCGACGGTCGCCGTGGAGCTCCAGCCCAGGTCGGAGCCCACGGTCAGGCCGAGGACCAGGGTGAGCACGGCGCCGGTGCCGAGCACCGAGGCGAGCACCGGGATGCGGCCGGCGGCGGTGCGGTCCGGGGGCGAGCCGACCCACGCGACCGCGCCCAGCGCGCACAGCAGCGTGAGCGGGACGTTGATGACGAAGGTGAGCCGCCACGACGCGGAGGTGAGCAGGCCGCCGAGGATGGCGCCCGCGGCGAGCCCCGACGCGCCGACCGAGCCCCAGACCGCCAGCGCCCGGTTGCGCGACGGGCCCGCCGGGAACGTCGTCCCGATCAGACCGAGGATGGCGGGTTGCAGCAGAGCCGCGCCGAGCCCCTGTGCGCCGCGTGCGGCCAGGAGCACCGTCCCGTCGCCGGCCGCACCGCCGGCCGCGCTGGCCAGCCCGAAGATCACGATGGCGACGACGAAGAGGCGGCTGGCTCCGACCCGGTCCGACAGCCGCCCGCCGACGACGAGGAACCCGGCGAACAGGACCGCGTAGGCGCTGACCACCCACTGGACGAGCGCCGGTTCGAGCCGCAGGTCGCCGGCGATGCTCGGCAGGGCGATGTAGATGATCGAGTAGTCGAGCGCGACGAGGAACTGGGCCACCGAGAGCACGGCCAGGGTGGCGGCCGGCGCGGACGGTCTCCCCAGGCCCATGGCGCCATGCTCGAAGGTTGACACTGGTGTGAAGGAAAGTCGGGTCGAGAGGGGCGTCGCAGTGCGGATCGGGGAGCTGGCGGAGCGCACCGGCGTGCCCGCGCGCCTGCTGCGCTATTACGAGGAGCAGGGCCTGCTCAGCCCGGACCGGGCGGCGAACGGCTACCGGGACTACGCCGAGCGTCTCGTCGACCGGGTCGTGCAGATCCGCGGGCTGCTCGATGCCGGGCTGCCCACCAGGATCATCGAGCAGATCCTCCCGTGCCTCGACGACCCCGGCACGATCCACGTCACCGACCCGGACCCGGAGCTGATCGCGACCCTCGAGCGGGAACGCGCCCAGATGGACTCACGGATCCGCTGCCTGACCAGGAACCTGGACGCGATCGACGCGTATCTTGCCGCCGTCCGCCGTCCCCCCACGGCGCCGGCCTGAGGCGCGCGGGTCAGGGGCCGCCCGCTCCGGCGCCCACTGCGCGCTCACTCCCAGCCGGCTCGCCGAGGCGCTGGTGGCCGGGACGAGGACTGACCGGTCCGCCGTCAGACCGCCGGCGGGATGTTGCGGTTGACGCGGAAGAGGTTGTCGGGGTCGTACTCTGCCTTGACCCGGCGCAGCCGCTGGTAGTTGTTCCCGTACGCGGCGGCGGTCCGGGTGCTTTCGTCCTCGGCGAGCTGGAAGTTGACGTAGTTCCCGCCGGTCGAGTAGGGCCGGATCCGCTCCCACCCATCCCGGGCCCAGGCCACATGCGGATCGGCGGGAGCGCCGGGTGGCCAGGTGGCGTTGAACCCGCCGATGTAGTGGGCGTCGCGGTTGCCGACCGCCCCGTCGTCGTCGTCGTGGTCGTTGAGCGCGCCGGCGAGGTGGAAGATCACCGACTGGGACAGCGGCGAGGTCGCCCGCAGCGCACTGCTCCGGAAGGCGTCCAGGAACTCGCTGGACAGGCCAGGGAAGAACTCGGCCTTCCAGTAGCGGTGCAGCCACTTGGGCTCCATGGCGTTGAGCATCGACTGCACGGCCACATACGGCTTGGGGCTGACCAGGTCCACGATCGGGCTCCCGAGCGCGCGAACCGGGGCCAGGTCGGCCTCGGGGTTGGCGCCGCTGTGGCACAGCCTGGATCCCGGCGATGGGCTTGCCGTGCCAGGCCTGGGGCACGAACGGGGCCGGCGGCGCGAGCCGCACGATTGCCGCGGCGGTCAGCTCGCGCGGCGCCGAGCAGGTGAGGTCGCGGTAGGCGGCCAGCACCTC
>CAWATS010000003.1:0-75860 GCA_963785005.1 uncultured Actinomycetota bacterium | reverse complement strand
CGCTCACCCTGGCCGGGCTGGTCAAGCACCTCGCGCTGGTCGAGGACTGGTGGTTCGGCGTCAACCTCGCCGGCAGCGTGCACATGGCGCCGTTCACCGACGTCGACTTCGACGCCGACCCCGACTGGGAGTTCCGCACCGCGAACGACGACCCGCCCGACTACCTGCACGCTCTGTGGGCGAGCGCTCGCGAGCGTCCGACCGACATCCGAGCCGCGGCCGACGGTGTCGACACGATCGCCGCGCGCCGCCCGCGGACCGGGGAGGCCATCAGCCTGCGGTGGATCCTCGTCCACATGATCGAGGAGTACGCCCGCCACAACGGCCACGCCGACCTCATCCGCGAACGCGTCGACGGGCTGGTCGGCGAGTAGCCCGGGTCCGCCCGCGGTTCAGCCGGGTCGTCCGGGCGGCGCGAAGGTCCAGGCGGCGAACACCGGGCGGACGTGCGGATCGCCGTCCGGACCCTTCGTCGCGAGCCAGATGACGCCCTTGGGCGGGCGCAGCGCGTCCTGCACGGTCGCCCAGTCGGCGATCGGCAGGCTGTCGCCGTCCGGCGGGCTGGTCCCGCGACCCCGGCGCGGGATGACCTCGGCGTGCGGGGTGACGGACTCCATGTGGCTCCTGATGCGGTCGGTCCGGTCAGTGGGTGGCGTGCTCGGCGAGGATGTCGAGGGCCTCGGCCCAGCCGTCGTGGACGTTGCCGTCGCCGGGGTGGCCCGCGATGCCGCGGACGGTGAGGGAGACCTCGGTCCGGTCGCCGCGTTCGGTGAGCGTGACCTCGATGACCCCGGCGTCGTCGGCGGCGCCGGGATCGCCCCAGGTGAAGACCAGCCGCTCGGGTTCGGCCACGTCGAGGTACACGCCGCCGGTCGGGGACTCGCCGGTGCCGTCCTCCCGGACCATCGTGTACGCGTACCGCCCGCCCGGCCGCAGGTCGACGCTGATCGACTCCCGGGGCGTACGCATGCCGCGCGGGTGGAGCCAGTGCGTCAGCTCCGCCGGGTCCGTCCACAGTCGCCAGACGACGGCGCGGGGCGCGTCGACCACGCGGGTCAGGGTGAACTGTGGACCCGTGCCGGTCATCCCTCCTCCTCGCGGTCGAGCACGGCGATGCGCTGCTCGAGGTGGTCCAGCCGCTCGTTCCACTCGCGACGGTGCCGTCGCACCCAGTCCGCGGCGCCGTCCAGGCGCTCGGGCCGGGCGGTCACGGTGCGGTGCCGCGAGTGCGCCGCCCGCTCGATCAGCCCGGCGTGCTCCAGCACCGCAAGGTGCTGGGACACCGCCGGCGCGCTGATGGGGAGCGGCTCGCGCAGGGTGGCCACGCTCGCCGGGCCGTCGCCGAGGCGGGTCAGGATCTGCCTCCTGGTCGGGTCGGCGAGCGCCGCGAAGACCAGGCTCAGCTCGTCCGTCGATCGCAAATTAAGCAACTCCTTAAGTCGCGTCGACAGTAGGCGCGGTGCCCGACCAGGTCAACCCGGGCCGCATGAACACCGGCCTCCCGGCGCCCTGATCGTTCCGGTCAGGGGGCGGGTGTGGTCCAGACGGAGATGTGGTCGTCGCTGCCGGCGGTGAAGGGGCTGCGCTGCCAGTCGGCCCAGCGGACCCGGAGGGTCAGGCCGGCGAGCCGCGCCATCAGGTCCAGTTCGGACGGCCAGGCGTAGCGGTGCGGGGAGGAGAAGTCGACCGGCCGGCCGTCGAGGGTCCAGTGGTGGTGGGAGACGGCGATCTGGGTGGCGGTGTCGTAGTGCTCGTAGCCGAGGTGGGTCGGCGTCGCGGCGAAGACGCGGGTGTCCTGGCCGGGCGGGAGCCGCCGCAGCTGCGGGACGTAGTTCTCGACGAGGAAGCAGCCGCCGGGGCGCAGGTGGGCGGCGGCGTTGGCGAAGGCCCGGACCTGCTCGTCCTGGGTGGTCAGGTTGGTGATGGTGTTGCGGAGCAGGTAGACGAGGGTGAACGGACCGGCCGCGGTGGCGGTGGCGAAGTCGCCGACGGTCACCTCGATGCCGTCCGCGTCGGGACCGGTACGCAGCCGGGCGGCCATCGCCGGGGAGAGCTCGATGCCGTGGACCGGGATGCCGCGCCGGTGCAGCGGCACGGCGACCCGGCCGGTGCCGATGCCGAACTCCAGCACCGGACCGCCGGCCGCCAGGTCGGCGAGGACCTCGACGACCGGGTCGAGTGCCGTCGGCTCGAACAGCTCCGGCCACAGCGTCTCGTAGTGTGCGGCGATCCACGCGTCGAAGCGCGACTCCGGCATGCCGACGAACCTAGCCGCTGGGCGACCCGCGGCCGAGGTCGGCCGGGGCCGGGGTGGGACGGCTTCGAGGATGGCGGTTCGGGGCTCGCCGGCGAGCGCCGGGGCGTTGCCGGGCGCAGCCCAGACCCGGGTCCGGAGGAACCGCAGGAACGACGTCGGCCTGCTCGACGGTGTCGAAGTCGAGGTCGAGCGACGACGTAGCGCTGGTCGTCGGCCGGCTGCCAGATGCGCTGGTCGGTCACGCCGGCGGCGGCGCGGTTGTCGGCGAACCGGTCGAACGCGGCGAGCCAGGTGTCGAGGTCGGTGATCGGGTGCTCGATGTGCAGGGTCGGCATGGCGTCCTCCACGTCCGGTGTGCCTGACGGCGACGGTAGGGATCGCGGCCGGCCGCCGGACATCCCAACTACCTGGGGGATGCTGCGTACGCTGCGCTGGTGACCCGGCGGTCCGGCGGTGCTGCGGCGCGCGACCGGGTGGCCCGGCTCTGCGCCGCCGGCGGCGACGCGCGGACGCTCCGGCTGGAGTTGCTGGCCGAGATCCGCCGTGCCGTCGACTTCGACGCCTACGCCTGGCTGCTGACCGATCCCGAGACCTCGGTCGGGTCGGCGCCGCTGGCGGACGTGCCGTCGCCTGCCGGAGCTGCCGCGGCTGATCCGGCTGAAGTACCTGACGCCGGTGAACCGGTGGACCGGGCTGCCGCCGCGCGGCGTGGGCACGCTGGTGGCGGCGACCGAACGGCGACCGCTCCCGCAGCCGGCTCTGGCGCGAGCTGCTGCACGCCTACGGTGTCGCCGACGTGGCCTCGGTCGTCTTCCGGGATCCGTACGGCTGCTGGGGTTTCCTGGACCTCTGGCGCATCGACGGTGCCGACTCCGCGTTCACCGCGGCGGAGGCCGACTTCCTCGCCGACGTCGTCCCGGCGGTCACCACGGCGCTCCGCCGGGCCCAAGCCGCGACCTTCACGGCGTCCGCCGCCGGGAGCCCGCCCGGACCGGTCGTGCTGCTGCTGTCGACGGACCTGCGGCTGCTGGCGCAGACTCCCGAGACCGACGCCTACCTGCGGGCACTCGTCCCGCCGGAGCAGGGTGCCGCACCCGTCCCGGCCGGCGCGTACAACGTCGCCGCGCAGCTGCTGGCCGTCGAGGGCGGGGTCGACCGCAACCCCCGCTCGCCCGGGTGCACCTCCCCGCCGGGCGGTGGCTGAGCCTGCGAGCGGCGCGGATAGCCGACCCGCAGCCCGGGCTGGAGGGCACCATCGCCGTCACGATCGAGCCGGCGTCGCCGCCGGAGCGGCTGCAGCTGCTCTCCCGCGTCCTCCGCGCTGACCCACCGGGAGACCGAGCTGCTGCGCCACCTCGCCACCGGAATCGACACCCGCGAGCTGGCCCGCCGCATGAGCCTGTCCGAGCACACGGTCCAGGACCACCTCAAGTCGATCTTCGCCAAGACCGGGACCCGATCCCGCCGCGACCTCCTCGCCCGCGTCCTCGGACTGTGACTCCACTCGGTGCCCCTCGCCACTCGTCGGTTTGCCGGAGCGGCAACGACGTTTGCGGTAGCGGTCGGTGGTCGGCACGCTGGCGGGCATGGACATCGAGGACGTCGTCTGATGGGTGGACACGAGCATCAGCTCACCGAGGACGAAGCGGCGGCCATGTTCGAGCCGCCGAGCTGGGAGGAGCGGTATTCCGGCGAGGAGAAGGTCTGGAGCGGGGATCCCAACCCGCAGCTGGTCGCCGAGGTGTCGCGGCTGACCCCGGGCACCGCGCTGGACGTCGGCTGCGGCGAAGGCGGCGACGTGATCTGGCTGGCCCGCCAGGGCTGGGCGGTCACCGGCGCGGACTTCTCCGCCAACGGTCTGGCCCGCGCCGCCCGGCACGCCGCCCAGGCCGGGGTGGCCGATCGCGTCGACTGGTGGCAGGTCGACGCCCGGACCTTCGCCGCCGGCGGTCGTTCCTACGACCTGGTCACCACCCACTTCCTGCACCCGCCGGACGGCGGGATGGTCGAGGTGGCCACCCGGCTGGCCCAGGCCGTCGCGGCCGGCGGGCACCTCCTGGTCGTCGGGCACGCACCGTCGGAGGTGTTCACGCACCTGGCCGCGAGCCACCGCCGGGCGATGTTCCTCGCCGAGGACCTGCTACCCGGCCTCCCCGACGGCTTCGAGGTCCTCGTGGCCGAGCAGCGGCCGCGGACGGTGACCCGCGACGGCAGGACGGTCGACATCCACGACTCCACGCTGCTCGCCCGACGCACGGCCTGACGCCGCCCGCGAAGTAGGGTTCAGCAGTGGGCACAACGGCTCCGGCACCTCGCGTCCTGGTGATCGGGTTCGATCCGTACCGGGTCCCCGGTCCCTGGGATCCCAAGCCGGTGGCCGACGCGATCGAGGTGGGCATCGCTCGGTTCGCCGAGCATGGCGTCGGCGTCGAGACATGCCTGTTCGGCCTCGACGGCAGCGATGACGTGGAGGCGGTCGTCACCGACGCCCTGCGCGGACGGCCGTGGGAGTGCGTCACCGTCGGCGGCGGTGTCCGCAACCAGCTGGAGCTGTTCGAGCAGGTGATCAACCTGGTGCGGCGACACGCTCCCGGTGCCGCGATCGCGTTCAACAGCACCCCGGCGGACACCTTCGAGGCGGCCGCCCGCTGGGTCGACATCCGGGGCGGGCCGGCGGCGACCGACCGGCGCCGCAACCGGGGGGATGACGTCAGGCGCTTAGGTCCGCGACATGGCCAGCAGTCGGGGGGACCGCCCTCGCGCGGCTGAGCGCACGAGGTGACTGAGCTCCGTCGACGGGGACACGCCGAGTTCGCGGTCGAGCAGGTGGCGGTAACAGTGCAGCGCGCGCTGCGCCTCGACCCAGTTCTCCTCGCCCAGGTAGGCCTCGATCAGGGTCCGTTGGGCGCTCTCCCGCAACGGTTCCGCCCTGATCGCGGCGAGGGCGGCGTCCACCGCGTCGGCGTGCCGGTGGTCCGCGGACAGGATCCGGCTCTGCGCCTCCAGGGCATGGAGCAGCCGCTGTCGCAGGCGTTCGCGTTCGAGGATCGTCCAGTCGTCGTACCAGCCCGGCAGCAGGTCGAGGGCGTCGACCTCCAGATGGACCCGGTCGAGGTCACGGCCGGCGGGATGGCCCGAGATCACCCGGTCCGCCCAGTCCTTCAGCTCGTGGACGTCGACCGCCACGTCGTCGAGCAGGTTGAGCGACCACTTGTCGCACCGGAGGACGTCGATCCCGGCGCCGCGCAGGCGCCACAGGGCCGAGCGGAGATTGCCCGCCGCGCGGCAGTCGTCCCCGATCGGCCAGAGGGCCCCGGCCGCGTGCCGGCGCTCGACGCGCCCGCGGCGCAGGGCCACGAAGGCCAGCAACCGCTTGCTTCCTTCCGGTACCGAATACCGGTTGCCGCGGACGGAGACGTAGGGTCCCCCGAACAGATGCACCGTGATGTCGTACGTCGTCTCGTCATCCGTTGTCACCGCAGCCCCCTTCCACAGGAGTCGGACGAGAAGAAGTCACCGGACCTCTTCTAGGAGCGCTCAGGGGGGCGGGATTGATACACCCCGTCGCCCCGCGTTCGGCCGGGGGGCGGGGCGATCGGACGGTGGGACCGGACGAAGTCGGCCACCGCCTCGATTGCCTCCTCCGGGCTGGCGAAGTGGACCACCCGAGGGCCGCCCGCGGCCGAGAGCCCGCGATGCAGATAGCGCTCGACGGTCATCGTGATCAGCAACCGGTCCACTTCGGACTCGATTCGCAGAATGCACACGCCGGTCTGCCCGGACGGCTGCGGCACCGTGTCACTCCTCACCGGACTCGTCGGACCATGATGAACACGGCGTCGGCGCCATCCCCGCGGGTCGAGTAGACCGCGCTCGGGATCTCCGTGTCGTCCGGACCGAGCCGCGCCGCCAGCGCGCGGGCACGCGCCGCCGCCAGCGGCTCGCCCGCCGGCTCGGCGGTGGTCGCCACCACGTCCACGGCGGAGTACGGGCCGCCCTCCTCGACCGCCTTGCGCAGCCGGCGGATGGCGGCCGCGTCGGCCGCCAGGTCCCAGCCGTCGCCGGCGAACCGGACCCTGGCGGTGGGCGCCTCGGCGGCGGCGGTCTCCACCCGTTGCCGGTAGCGGGCCCGCGACACCGGAGCCTCGACCACGTGGGCCGCCACCGTCGCGGTCTCCGGGGCGGCTGGCGGCTGAGCCGGAGCGGCCGGCGGTGGCGCCGGCACGGTCTCCGGGGCGCCCGGTGGCTGCGCCGGCACCGGCTCGGCCTGCCGGTCCACGCGGTCGATCCCGCCCACCCGCGGCTCGCGGACGAACGCCAGCCAGCCGTAGTCCGCCGCCGTCACCGCGGGCAGGTCGGCCGGGATGTCCGGCACCAGGATCGTGACCGCGGCCGGCACCTCCGCCGAGGCGATGAGCGGGATCCGGTCCAGGTGCTGGGCGAGGTTCACCGCGCTGACGGCGACGTCCGCGCTGACCCGGGCCAGCCGCAGCTGCACCGTGTCGTCGAAGACCGCCTTCAGCCAGATCCCCAGCGACTCCACGTCCCGGGCGGCCGGCATGGGCAGGTACCCGGCCGGCGGGAGCTCCCGGAACCGGGCGGTCAGCGGGTGGTCCGGGTCGAGCGCCCCGGCCGCCAGCTGGTCCTCGAACTGGAGCAGCTGGGCCGTGAACACCGGCTGGGGGCGGAGCGAGAGCCGGCCCGCCCAGGCCGCGGCCGGGGGGCTCAGGACGCGGTCCCGGCGCGCCGCCCACACGTCCAGGTGCCAGGCGCCGCCGATCCGGGCCAGGAGCCCGAGCGGCACGGCGGCCGGTCCCGGTGCCGCGGCGGGTGCGGCGCTCGCCCAGGGCCGCGTGTCCAGCCGCGGCACTGCCGCGCCGGCCGAGGCCGGGGTCAGCCAGGGCAGGCCGCGCCGGCGTTCCTGCTCGAAGTACGCGCTGACCAGCGCGCTCAACACGTGCTGGGCGTCGGCGTTGACCCAGTCGCCGGTCAGCGTCTCGGCCCGGACCCGCAGCTCGACGGCGTCGTCCAGCCAGGGCTGGATGGCGGAGTCCGGCCCGCACGGGCTCGCACAGGCGGCCGCGTACACCGGTTCGTTGCCGCTCGGGATCGGCGGCGCGGCGGCGACCTCCACGATCCAGATCCGGCCGGCCACGTCGCGCTCGAGCCCGGACAGGTCGACCTCCAGGCGGCCGCGGCTGCGCAGCGCCTGGCCGGACGGGTCGATCGCCAGCCCGGCGCCGGCGCCGACCCGCTCCTGGACCGGGTCGAGGTCGAGCGCGAACCCGTAGGCGACGCCGGTGCCGCCGGCGAGCGCGCCGACCTGGGCCAGCTCGCGGGCGTAGGTCTGGATCTGGTCGAGGTGCTCGGCACGCAGGAACAGCCCGTCGGCCGGGTGGAGCCGCCGCAGGCCGGTGGAGACGGCGGCGGACTCGACGCTCTGCAACGCGGGATCGAGAGCCGTCTCCGCGCCGGATCCGCTGCCGTTGACGGTGTCCAGCTTCATGACCCCTCCCACCTGCCCGGTCCGTCGATCACGGTGACGACGGCGTCGTGCCCGTCGTGGCGTCCTCCGCGCGGTCCGCCGAGCACCCCGGCCAGCGGGGCCGCCGGCTCGACGCCGTAGACCGGCGTGGGCCCGGTGCCCTTCACCAGGAGCCGGACGACGCTGTTCTGGGGCCGCGCGGCCATCCGGACGACGATCCGCCGGCGGTCCGGGTCGTACCGGACCGCCTCGACGTCCTCCTCGACCCAGCCCCGGGCGGACAGGGACGTGACCGTGACCGCCCGCCGGACCGAACCGGCCACCAGCTCGCCGGACACCGGCACCAGGTAGCACCCCTCGTCCTCGTCCCACCGCACGTCGTCGACGTGCACCCGCGGGCCCTCCATGGGCTCGCCGGGCTCGTCCCGGTCGCCGTGGTCGCCGGGCCGGTAGCCGCCGTAGTCGGTCGGGCCGGCCGAACGATCCGCGGCCACCCCGCACAGCAGCTCGGCGATCACCTGCGTCGGCAGCAGGAGGCAGCGGCAGCAGTCGTCGAGGCGGACCTCCGGACCGTCGTGCAGCCGTCGGCGTCCCGGACGTCGATCTCGACGCAGGCGAGGACGACGGCGGCGTCCTGCTCGGCCACCGGGAACAGGGTCGGGACGTCGCTGCCCTCCGGGCAGGCCGGCCGCAGGTCGGCCGCGTCCTCGACGCCCAGGCAGTGCAGGTGGCGGCAGAAGGCGCGGACCCGCTCGTGCGGCGGCCGGCCGCGACGTCCTCGCGGGCCGCCGCGCCCTCCGCGCCCGGCCCGGTCCTCCCGGTCCGGCTCGTCGAGGCCGAGCAGGACCCGCAGCCGGTGGTAGCGCCGGTACCGGTGGCACGGCGGGCAGGTCCCCGGGACGAGCGCGACCCGGGCCTCCTCGAGGATCCGGGACGCGGTGTCGTGCGTCGCGGGTCACGTCGCACGGGTCGGCCAGGGCGGGCACCGGGCGGCCCGGGGTGCAGTCGAACTCGGCGACCAGGCACGCGGTCACCGTCGCGGGTGCCGGCAGCCGTCCTGGGTCGCCGGCCGGTCGTGCTCGGCCAGCCAGTCCTTGAGGTCGACCGGGACCGATCGAGCTCAGCAGGAGCTCGCGGCCGCGGCCGTCCACGGCCAGGCCGGGCCGGACGGCGAGGCCGAGCAGACCGTCCGCGGCGCACGCCGTAGCCCCACACCACGCCGGTGCCGTGCAGCCAGGCCGATGTGCAGCATCTGCTTGCCGCGCGGGTTGCCCATGCAGCGCGCGGAAGTCGTCCTCGCCGAGCAGCATCCCGTGCCGACCCGCAGCGCCTCGAACGGGTTGACCGGCAGGTCCGCGGCCGTGCAGCTCGCCGCACGAGCAGTCGTGATCAGTGCTCATCTCGTCTCCTCGGTGGCTCGCCGGGGAAGGGCAGCGCAGCCTTGGCGTACTCCCGGCGCATGGCGGCGATCAGGTGGTGCTGGTGGACGCCGTCGCCGGCCGGCGGCGGCGGCGAAGGCCGCCGCGATGGCGGCGTTGCGGATCCAGCCGCCGGGCACCGGGTACAGCCGCGCCAGGACGTCGAGGTCCACGTCGCCGGCGACGTGGCCGGCGGGCAGGTGCAGCGCCCACAGCTCGCGCCGCGGCCGGCTCGTCGGGCAGCGGAACTCGACGACGAAGTCCATCCGGCGCAGGAACGCCGCGTCGATGTTGTGCCGCAGGTTGGTGGTCAGGACGACCAGGCCGTCGAAGCGGTCCAGCCGCTGCAGCAGGTAGGCGGTCTCCAGGTTGGCGTACCGGTCGTGGGCGTCGGAGATCTCGGTGCGGCTGCCGAACAGCGCGTCCGCCTCGTCGAGCAGCAGCACCGCCTGGGTGCGCTCGGCCGCCGTCGAAGATCGGCGGCGAGGTTCTTCTCGGTCTCGCCCAGCCACTTCGACACGATCTGCGACACGTCGACCAGCAGCAGGTCGGTCCCCGCGGCGGTGGCCACCACCTCGGCGGCCAGCGACTTGCCGGTGCCGGGCGGCCCGGTGAGCAGCAGCCGGACGCCGCGGTCGGGCGCGCGCCGTCCGGCCGCATCCCCAGTCGTCGAGCACCATGCCCTGGTGGTCGAGCCGGGCGACGGCGTCGCGCAGCTGGGGCCCGCCTCCTCGGGCAGCACCAGGCGGTCCCAGGGCACGGCCGGGCTGACCAGCTCGACGCCGGGCGGGAGGGCGGCGCCGGTCCGCCGCCGCAGGGCGGCCAGGGCGGTGGACGGCGGTGGGCTGCTGCTGGGCGACCTGGACGTCGCCGGCGACGGTGGCGATCCAGGCCGGGTCGAGCGGGTGCCGGGCGGCGAGCGCCGGCGCCGTGGCGTCGTCCAGGTCGGGCAGCATCGCGCGCCAGGCCAGCCGGCGCCGGTCGGCGGCCACCGGGGCCGCGGGCAGCGCGAGCACCGGCCGGCGCCCGTCCAGCCGCACCGAGCCGGGTGCGGCGCAGACCACCACCGGGCCCGGGAGGTCACCGAGGCCGCGCGCCAGGGCGAATCTCGCCGCCGCCGGCCGGCGGTTCCGCGGCGAGGACGAGCACCGGGACGGCGTCGCGGGCGGCGGCGTGGACCAGCGCCTGCGGAGCGTCGCCGGCCCGGGTCGCCGGCGATCGGCGCGGACGGCGAACGGCCGGCGCTCCGACGCGGACCGAGCAGGGCGGCGCACCGGCTGGCCGCGACCACGCTCGTCGGCCGGCGGTGATCACCACGGTCGCCGGGACCCGGTCCCGGACCACCCGGCCGGCCCGGCGCGACGAGGTCGTCGGCCAGCCAGCCGTCGAGTCCGGCAGGGGTCGGTCCGAGGTCGAGCCGGGCGCAGTCCGGGCGGCCCGGCGTCGACGCCGTGCAGCGCCTCCCACAGCCGATCGGCCAGGGTCAGCGACCGCTCGAACAGCCCGGCCGTCCCGCTGACCCGCAGCACGCCGTACCGGACCGCCGGTCCCTCGCCGAGCAGGCGGCGCAGCCTCGGCGCGGTCGACGCCGGTCTCGGCCAGCAGCAGGGCGGCCAGGCCGACCGTCGGCCGGGGCTCGCCGAGCGGGTGCAGCGACCGGAAGGTGCCGGCCAGGCCCTCGTGCTCCTCGGGCAGCCCGGCCAGCAGCAGCAGGTCGCCGCTCGGCGTCGGCCAGCCCCAGCACCGCGGCCAGCGAGTCCAGCGGCGGCCGGACCGCCGGTCACCGGCGGGCCGGGCGGTGCCGCCGCGGCGGGCCTGCGCGGCCCAGCCGCGCAGGAACTCGACGGTGGCGACCGGCGGCCGGGTCGCGTGCTGTCCAGCCGCTCGACCACGTCGGCCAGCAGGTGCGCGACTCCCGCGACCCGGGCGGTCAGCGCGCCGGCTGCGGGCCGTCTCCGGCGCCGCCGGCAGCAGGGGTCCGGCGCGGTCACTCATAGCGGATCACCACCACGGCGCCCAGCCAGGGCACCAAGCCGGGGTCGAGGTCCAGGCCGGCGCGGCGGACCGCGACGTCGACGTCGTCCAGGCGCAGCCGGATCTCGATCCAGCCCGGCACGGACTCGACCGCGCCGGCGCGGGCCGCGATCCGCGCGACCAGGGCCCGCGGCCGCGTCCTCGGCCGGCGTCCGATCCGCTCGGCGGTGACCCGCGCCCACCGGTCGGCGTGCCGGTCGAGCGCGGCGCGCTGCCGGGGGCCGGGCGGCGGTGCCGGGGGCTCGTCGCCGGACCGGAGTCCGGCGACGGCCCGGACGGCCGGGTCCGTCCAGGCTGTCCGCGGACTCGCCGACGAGCAGCCGGGCGAGGTGGAACAGGAGCCACGGCGCCGGCCGGGTGCCGAGCTCGGGGTCGGCGAACAGGGCGTCCGGGATCCCGGCGGCGTCCGCGGTGGCGAGCAGGTAGGCCAGGCCGCCCCACGCGGTCGGTACGGCGGTCGGCGCGGGCTCCGGCTCGGGGGCGGGGCGCGCCGTGCCCGCGGGCCGGCTGTCCGCCGCCGGCCGGTCGGCCCGGGCCGGCGGAGCCGGTCGGTGACCGGCCCGGTCGCCGGGCCATCGGCGTCCTCGACCCGGCCCGGGTCGGTCCGGACGGGCGCGCCGCCGCCCGGGTCCCTCCGGCCGCGACCCGGCTCCACCGGCCGAGGTCGGCCGGCCCCGGCGCGTACGGCCGCGTCGCGTCGGTCGACACCGCCGGCAGGCCGGCGGCGAGCGGCGCCGGACCCGCGGTCGCGTCGTCCGCGGGCCGGCGCCGTCGCCGGGTCCACCGCGGCCGGCAGCAGGCTCAGCACCGACGGCGGCGTCGGGCCGGCGGAGCAGCGCGGGCTCGGCCTCGGCCGCGGCCAGCACGGCCCAGGCGCGGGCGGTGCCGGTGGTCGGCCGCAGCCGGCTGCGCCGCCAGGCGGCGACGAACGGGGACCGGGCCAGGATGCCGGCGACGATCGCCCGGGCGGCCGCCGCGCGCTCCATCGCCGGGCTGTCCCCGGTCAGCCACCGGTCGGGGGAGGAGCCGGAGGCGGTCAGCACCAGCGCGGCGGCCCGCCGCCACCCGTCGGGGCCGAGCAGCCGGTGCACGGCCGGCAGCCCGACCCGGGCCGCCGCCGCGCTCAGCGTGTGGACGGCCCCGGCGGGATCGCCGGCCGAGCACGGCCAGCACGGCCTCGGCGGGCTCCCCGGCCGGGTCGGGGTCGGTGTCGGTGAGCACGCCGACCGCGCGCCAGGCCCACTGCCGGCCCGGATCGCCCACCGCCAGCGCGGCGACCAGGTCGAGCACCGCGTCGGTCCGCCGGGGGTAGTACGCGACGTCCGGCCCGGCGCCGGACAGGGCGGCGAGCAGGGTGTCGGTCACGGTCCGGGCCCAGCGCCGGGCCAGCGCGCCGTCGTCGGCCGGCGGGTCGAGCGGGAGCGACACGGCCAGGCGCCGCAGGCACCAGTGGCCGTCGGGCAGGGCGACCGACGGCCAGGGCCTCGTCCAGCCGGCGACCGGTCAGGACGGTGAGCAGGGCGTGCACCCGGGCCTCGTCCGCGGCCGAGGCGACGGCGGCGCGGGCGTGCAGGCGGTCGACGAGGAGGTCGGTCATCCGACCCTCACCTCGCCCACCCGGCTGCGGCCGCCGAGCCGGCTGCCGGGGGCGGCCGAGCCCAGCACGCCGTCCACGCCGACGCCCACCCGGCCGACGACGACCGTCCCCGGGCCCGACGGCGGGCCGACGTACGCGGTGAGGTCGAGGCGCAGGCTCCGACCGATCCGCATGCCCTCGCCGAGCTCGCAGAGCTCGACCAGGGTGTGCGCCGGCCGGTGGTCGCCGAGGATGTCGGTGAGCACCTCGCGCTGCTCGTCGGTGAGGCGTCCCGGCACCAGCACGGTGAACCGGTGCGCCGTGGCGTCGTACCCGGTGCTGATCCGGGTCCCGGTCCCGACCGCGATGCTGCCCCGGGCGGCGCGGGCGTCCCGGCCGCCGACCGCGAAGCGGCCCAGCGTGGAGGTCTGCGAGCCGGCGCCGCCGACCACCTCGGCCGGCGCGGCCAGCGGCGTGCGTGCCGAGGACCGCGCCGGCGAGGCCGCGCAGCCGCCAGTTCTCGATGATCGCCGGCGGCACGCCGAGGTAGATCTCGATCAGCCGGCGCAGGCACTCGAGCGTCCCCCGGCGCCGGAACAGCGGGTACGCCTCGGCGACCAGCGTGCGCCGGGCCGCCTCGGACCAGCGCCGGTCGAGCACCAGCGCCGCGAACGACGCCAGCCAGGCCAGCGCCTCCGGCGGCGTGCTCCGCGGGTTCGACCAGCACCGCCCGCTCGGCGGCGCGCTGGTCCAGCTCGTGCAGCAGGCCCTCGGCCGGGGCGAGGAAGCGCTGCAGGAACGCGGCGTCGTCCTCGTCCCGCGACCAGGCCCGCGGCAGGGCGGCCAGCAGCCGGTGGCCGGGCCGCTCGACCCGCAGCGCCCGGACCGTCGGCGAGCACCCGGTCGGTGCCGGCCAGCGTCAGCTCGATCCACAGGTAGCGGCCGGGCGGGCCGTGCACCGGCGCCTCGTAGGTCTGGAGCCGGTCCTGGCGGGGCGGCGGCCAGGGCGCCTCCGGCCGGTCGGGCGGCGGTACGGCCGGTGCGGCGGCGCCCGTCCGGGCCTGCTCCGAGCAGGTGGGCCGGCGGCAGCGGCGGGGTGGCCTCGGGGGCCGGGACGTCGCCGGGCGCCGCGCGCGGGCGGCGTCGCCGGGATCGGGTCGAGCACGTCGTCGTCGTCGGTGGTGACGAAGCGCAGCGCCACCGCGGTGCCGGCGGGCAGGCAGGCGTCGAGGAACACCCGGCCCCACCGGGTCCGGTACGCCCGGCGTCCAGCCGGTAGGTGACGACCCGCCCCTGCGGTGGCCGGCGGGCGGCGGAGCCGGCGGTCCAGGCGTACCCGGCGCGCGGTGGTGAACGCGACCCGGCCGTCGGGGGCGATCGCGATCGCGCCGCCGTCGTAGCCGGGGGCCCGAGCGGTTCCAGCTCCAGCAGCCGGTCCCCGTCGAGCTGGAAGTCCCGGATCGGCGCGCGCCCGGCCCGGCGCCGACGACCAGCCGGCCGTCGGCGCCGAGGTCGAGGTCGGTGGCGCCGTCCACCTCGAGCAGCACGGTGCCGTCCGGCCGGGCCGACCGCGGCGCCGCCCGTCGGGCGCGCGCCAGAGCACCAGCGGGCCGGGCGCGGTCCCGGCGCCGCGGGCCGAGGTCAGCCGCCGCGCCGTGGCCCGGCTCGGGTAGCGCGGGCGGACCAGCTCGGGACCGGCGCGGGCGCCGCGCCGCCCGTCGAGCACGACCAGCCGGCCACCGCCGGCGGCCGCGGACCAGGACCAGCGCCCGCCCGCAGTCGGCGGCCACGTCGACCGGGCGGCCGCCGCGGGACGGCGACCCGGCGCAGCAGCCGCCGGCGCGCAGGTCGACGACCGGACGGCCGGCGCCGGTCTCGGCGACGTAGAGCCGCTGCTGCCGGTCGACGGCGAGGCCGGTCGGGCGGCGACAGCACCCCGCCGCGCCCCGGTGCCGAGCCCCGCCGCGCCGGCCGCCCGTGCCCGGCGGCAGCACGTCGACCCGGCCGCGGGCGGGGCGGCTGCGGTAGGCGCGGCACCAGGCGGTCGAAGGCCAGGCGAGCCCGTGCCTCGGCGGAGCGCGGGCCCCGGCCGGTCGGGCTCGGCGTCGTCGACCAGGTCAGCTCGACCCCGCCGTCCGGCAGCAGGGCGGTGTCGTCGTGCGCGCAGCGGGCCCACTGGTCGGGGTGGACCAGCCAGGAGACGTGCGCCCGGGGCGGCGGTCGCCGCCATCAGCACACCTCCGGCGGCAGCGGCACCGGGCGTGCCGTCCGGGTGGGGCGGCTGGTACGCCTCGCCGGGCGGCAGCGGCGTCCCGGAGACCACGGTGAGCGCCGACCAGCTCCGGCACCTGCCAGCGCTCCAGCTCGACCACGTCGGCCGCGGTGATGGCCGCCGCTGCCGTCGGGGACGCCGAGGGCCGAGCCGGTCACGTACTCGACGCCCTCGACCTGGACCGCGACGGCCTCCAGCTCGGCGCGCGCACCGCCCGGCCCGAGCGGCCAGCCCGTCGCCGTCCGGGCCGCACGGCGGCAGCGGCGCGAGGTACTGGCGCAGGATCGGCTCGACCCAGCGGCGGACCGCGTCGACCTGGTAGCCGTCGCGGACCGCGAGCCCGACCGAGACCGGCGACCGGACGGTACGTCGGCGGGATGACGTACAGCTCGGTGGTGACCAGCCGGCGCGCGTCGAGGTAGCGGGCGACCCGGCGCAGCAGGCCGCGGTCCGGGCAGCGGCGCGCCGGGGCGGTGCAGGTCCTCGGCCGGGAAGACGACGACGCTGACCACGCCGGCCGCCGGCACCGCGGGCGTGTCCGGGTGCAGCAGCGGCAGGGTCTCGGCCCGCGCGACGCCGGTCACCTCGCAGGGCCAGCTCGCTGAAGTCCTCGGCGATCACGGCCCGGTCGCGCCGGTGCACCTCGGCGGGGATGGCGTCGAGCGCCTCGGTCAGCGCCGCCGCGTCCGCGCCGCCCGCGGCCGGCAGCGGGTTGGTGACCTTCACCCCGCCGGCCGGAGATCGCGGTCAGCGCCCCGGCGGCCACGTTGCCGGCCGCGCCGCCGCCGTACCGGTAGCGACCGCACCCGGATCCGCTCGCCGATCTGCGGCACCTTCGACCCTGCCGAAGCGGACCACGCCGGCGTCGTGGTCGACGGTGTAGTGCCGGTCGTCGGCGCCGCTCGCGACGTACGTGTCGACCTCGGTCCAGTCCTGCCAGCCGCCGCCCTCCTCGACCTGGAGCCGGATGGTGCCGGCGAGCACCGGGTGCTGGGTGAGCGGGTAGGCCTGGTCGGCGTCGCCGGTCCCGGTGCCGAGCAGCTCCGGCGTGGCGGTGCGGGCCTGCTCGGCCCGGACGGCGTTGACGCCGACCCAGCGCACGGGCGGGATCGCGTCGTTGAGGTGGTCGGTCCGCGGCCGGCTGACCTGGAGCCAGGCGATCACCCGCCGGCCTGGTCGGCGTCGTCCAGCGGCGGTGGGTTGTCGGTGTCGCCGGGGGAGGCCACGGTGGGGTCGAGCGCGGGCAGGCGCTGCGGGCAGCAGCACCTCGACGACGCCGGTGGTGACCAGGCCGCGGGTCGTGTCGTCCCCGACGTCGAGCGGGGTGAGGCCCGCGCCGACGCCGTTCCAGAGCCGCCAGAGCATCGGCGGCGGGTCCGCGGTGAGGTCCGGCGAGCCGAACCGGTCGGCGCCGGCCGCGTCCAGGGCCTCCAGCGTGAACGGCCGCTCGACCGCCTCGTCGAAGGCGACCCCGAGGAACAGGGTGCGGTCGCCGAGCAGCGTCGGGTCGGTGGCCTTCCGGCGCAGCACGGCGATCCACAGCGCTGTGGTCGACGGTGCGGTCGACGTCGAGCGGCACGGCGTCGGCGGCGAGGGGGTCGGCGGGGACCGGCGGTGGTCCGCGTAGAACGCGGCGGGGTCGAGGTCGGAGAGCCCGGCCCGGGCCAGGGCGTCGGCGCGCCGGTCGGCCTCGGCCCGGTCGCCGGCGGCGGCCGGCGGCGCCGGGGTCTTGCCGACCGCGACCACGTCCAGCGGCCACACCTGGTGGCGCCGGCGGTCTCGAAGACGACCGAGCCGGCGCGCACCTCCGTGCCGGCCGGGATCGGCACGCCGGCCGGGAGCTCGGTGCTCGCGGCCAGCAACGCGGTCGCCGGCACGGCCGGGCGCGGCCGGACCCCGAGCAGGCGCAGGAACGCGATCTTGGTGGTCTCGGGGATCTGGTTGAACCGGAAGAGCAGCGACTCGCCGAGGTAGGCGAACAGCTCCAGCAGCGCGATCCCGGGGTCGCTCTCGTTGTGGTCGGTCCACTCCGGCGTGTAGACCGGGATCCGGCGGACCAGCTCGCTCCCGCAGCTGCTCGTAGGTGCGGTCGTCGAGGATCGGGCTGATCAGCGCCATCGCTCAGGCCCGGAGGTAGAAGGGGTAGACCAGGTTGTCCGGCCGCAGGTCGGACAGCCGCTCGTAGGAGATCTCGATCCAGACCAGCGCCGGGTCCTCGCCGGGGGTCACCGAGACCTCGGTGAGCTGGATCCGCGGCTCCCACCGGCTCAGCGCGCCCTCGATGTCCTCGGCGATCGCCGTCCGGGTGGTGAGGGTGTTCGGCTCCATCAGGTAGCGGCGCAGCCCGCAGCCGAACTCCGGCAGCATGATCCGCTCGCCGGGCTCGGTGTCGAGGATCTGCTCGATCGACTGGCGGATCAGCTCCATCCCGGTCACCTGGGGCAGCGCGCCGGTGAGCGGGTCGGGCCGGACGGGGAAGCGCAGCCCGCGCCCGAGCCACTGGTCGGCGATGCCGAGCGGCGTGGCGGGCCGGGTCATGCCGTCATGGTTCGCCGCTGTCCGTCACCCTCGCGTTACCGGCGGTGCAGTGACGGGTCCGGTCCCGGTGCGACGCGGCTGTCCGGTCGGTCCGGGATCCGCCGTGACAGCGGCGTGACGCGGCCACGCCACTGTGGACCGAGCCCATCCGCCACCAGGGCGTCAGGAGGACGCGGAGATGCCGGCAGCCCGAGGGCAGGCGCAGGCGCCCAGGCGTACGGCGGCCGTCGACCGGGAGGTGCAGTCCGGCGGGACGCCGCTGGACCCGGCGACCCGCTCGACGATGCGCGGCCAGCTGGGCCTCGACTTCGGCGACGTACGCATCCACACCGGACCGGGGCCGAAGCCTCCGCGCAGGCGGTCGGCGCCCGCGCCTTCACCGTCGGCCGGCACGTCGTCTTCGGCGCGGGCGGGTTCCGCCCGGCGACGGCCGAGGGGCGGGGTCTGCTGGCCCACGAGCTGGCCCACGTGGTCCAGCAGCGGTCGGCGGTCGACGGGACCACCCTGGCCGGCTTCGACATCGATCCCGACGACACCGCGGAGCGGGAGGCGCGGCGGGTAGGCGAGCAGGTCGCCCGGTCGACCGGCGCCGACCAGCCGGACGGCGGGTGCTCGGGTGGCTGCGCGCACGCCGGCGTGACCGCGGCGGCCCCGACCGCGGCGCTCCAGCGCTCGGCCTGCGACGACGCCGGCCGGCTCCGCGCCGCGCGGGCCGGGACGACAGCGCCGGCCTCGCCGGCGCCACCCGCGGCGGCGACGCCCGAGGCCCGGGCGGCGTCGGACGCGGCCTGGGCCGGCGCGGCGAGCACCATCGACTTCGCGCTGTCCATCCTCGAGCACCCGCTGGCCCGGGTGGCGCTGAGCGCGCTGCCGATGCCCGTGATGGTGCCGCCGCAGACCCGCGAGCTCGTCCGCGCGGTCCTCCCGCACGTGCGGGAGATCTGGGAGCTGGTCTCCGACCCGGTCCGCCTGATGACCGAGGTGCAGGGCTACGTCGACGAGCACCTCGTCGGAGTCCCGGAGAAGGCGCGGGAGTGGATGGCCGACGCGGCCTTCGACTCGCTGCGGGGCGGCCGGCACGCGGTCGGGATCACGCTGGCCTTCGGCGACGTGCTCGGCGAGCTGCTGTCGAACTGGACGGCGCCGTTCATCGCCGCCTGGAACGAGTTCGTCCACCCCTTCGACGTCGGCGCGGAGATGGCGGACCTGGCCTGCATCCAGGAGCGTTACGAGAGCGGCGAGATCGACACCCTGGAGGCGTTCACCGCCGTCTACGGCTGGCTGCTCGGCTGGATCAACCGGTACGCGGTGTACGTCGGCATCGCCCTGGTGGCCGGTGGCGCGGTGGTCGGCGCGCTCGGCGGCGGCGGCGTCGGCGGCGCCGGAGGTGCGGCGGCCGGCGGCGTCGGCGCCGCCCCGGGGGCGGCCGTCGGCGGCGGCGGCGGAGCCGCGGCCGGAGCCGGCGCCGGCTGGGCCCTGTCCGAGGAGATCGGTCTGGGCATCCTCGTCGCGAACGCCGTCCACATGCTCCTGCAGGTCGTCTCCGCCGGAGCCCGGCTGGACGAGAACGACCGGGCGGCGGCCGAGGACGCCCGGACCCGGCGCACGCCGTCGGAGGCCGAGACCGACCGGCGCCGCCAGCAGGACGAGGGCGCGTACGCGACGATCGCCCAGGTGCTGCTGAGCCTCGGCATCATGGCCGCGCTGGTGCTCCTCGCCGCCTTCGGCGCACAGTTCGCCCGGGTGGCCGTCAAGGGCCTGAGCCGCCGCTACCCCGCCCTCGGCGCCTGGCTCAGCGGCCTGCAGAAGTCCGGCCTCGGCCGGAAGGTCGAGGAGTTCCAGTCCGGCCGCCGGCAGATGCAGGAACGACTGCGCGGTGAGCCGCCGCCGGCGACACGGGAGCCCACGACCAGGACCGGCGCGGCCGCCGACGTCTCGATCGGTGGCGAGCCGCACAAGGTCAGCGTGCGCAACGGTCGGATCTGGTTCTGCTCCGACAACTGCGGGGCGCTGATCGACAAGCTCGAGGCGCTGCTGGCGGACATCCCGGTCGACCACCCGGACCGCGCGTCCTTCGACGACTTCCTCGGTGGGCTGCGCGATCTCGAAGCCCGTCGTGGCGAGTTCACCCCCGACGACTTCGACGTCGAGGTGCGGGTGCAGGGACGGCGGCTGGAGAGCCTGGTGGCGAACTCCGATCCCGACCTGGGTGCGGAGCTGGTGAGCAAACACCTGCCGGAGGGGGTCCAGTTCGACGACGACCTCGACCCGTACGAGAAGGAGTACGGCGAGGACCCGCGCAACCAGCAGCCGCGGTCGACGAAGATCAGCGACACGTACATCAAGGCTGAGCTCGAGGACAGCGACTGGCTGAAGAGGAACCTGTCGCCGGAGCCCGAGCTGCGGCGCCGGTTCATGAAGTGGCTCGAGGCCAACCACGGGGCTGAGGAGCACAAGCACCTCAATCCTGGTTCGCCGTACGCCGAGTCGATGCTGCGCCGGTTCAAGGAAGAGGAGAACCTCTGACGGTCAATTGCTCCTGGGACACAGGGGGTCGTCGGGGAGGGAGTCCAGGGCTTGGGGTGCCGGCTCGACGGCGGTGTCGGGGTCGGTGCCGGTGACCACGGCGTGCATGAGGTCGGCATCCTCGGCGAAGACCGAGTTCCCGGCGTCGTCCTGCGCGTCGAGCAACTCGGTCAGCCAGGCCCCCGGATCGACTCCCGGTGTGGTGCTGTCGGTGCCGAAGATCTGGTCGATCGCCTGCGCCGGGGTGAGCGGCGGGACCAGGCCGGACAGGTCGGCGTTCACGTCGACGTCGGCCTCGAAGTCGGCCAGCACCTTGCCCTGGGCGAAGAAGTCCGCGGTGATGCTGAGCCCCAGGCTCGGCGGGATGCAGAACCGCAGCGCGAGCAGGAACCACAGCTGGAACAGGAACACGACGATCGGCAGGAACATCAGGAAGAGGAAGAAGGCGACCAGGAAGAACAGCTCGATGGCGAACGTGCAGATGCTGCCGCCGTTGCCGATCGCCCCCTTCGGTCGGGTCGAACGGGTTGAAGACGAGCTGGGACCTCGGTGGCGTGGTGATGGCGACCCCGCCCGGGCCCATCGGCCGGCCGGCCCGGGCCGCCAGCCGGCGCAGGTCGGGCAGGGTGATCGAGGTCAGCCGCTTGCTGGTGCCCTCGGGATCGATCGGGTCGGCGATCCGGAACGGCTCGGACGCGGCCTCGCTCCACCAGATCCGCGGCGGGCAGTGCTCCTTCCCGCGGGCCGGCTTCAGCCGGACGAAGCAGCGGATCTCGTAGATCGCCCGGTCGTCGAGCTTCGGCCGCGTCTGCCTTCTCGCCCACCGAGTGGTCGCTCGAGTACGTCGGGACGAGCCCGAACCAGGTCGACCGTGTCCGGGCGGCGGCACAGTCGTCCGGCCGGGCCGGCAGCCGCCACATCGGGAACGTCTCCTCGCTGCAGGTCGGCGTCGACGTCGTCCACCGGCCGCCACCCGCGCGGTGCCGTCCGGTCCGGTGAACCAGCCCTGCTCCTCCGTGTCGACCTGCAGCTGCCCGAGCTGCTCGGCGTGGTCCTCGGCGAAGCGGCGGCGCCGGGCCTGGTCGGCCCACCAGAGGTCCCGCACGTCGCGAAGGCCGGTGACGCTCTCGTCCAGGGCCAGCTTCTGCTGCTGGGCCAGCTCCTTCATCAGGGCGCGGGCCACCCGCCGGCTGGGCGCCGCGGGCGCCGGTGACCGAGGTGAGCTGGCGGCGCACGACGAAGCCGACCTCGAGCTCGTCGTGCGACGCCGGCCCGGGGCAGGCCCGGCTGGTCGCAGAAGACCTCGACGACGACGGCGTAGAAGCGGTCGTGGCTGGGCTGGTAGAGCTTGCGCATGCCGGTGCGGACGCAGCCGGTGGGTCGCGAACCGCTGCGCGGCCCGTTGCCCGGATCGGCGTCGACCGGCACCGGGTAGCGACCACCGGTCGTCGTCGTCGAAGGCGAGCGAGTCCCGCGGGTCGGCGACGATCCGGTCGGACGAAGTCGGTGGCGTCGTACATCTGGATCGCCGGGCGCAGCGCCGCGCGGGTCGCGCAGGTCGAGCTCGTCCGCGCTCGCGCACGTACCACGGCGCCCGCAGCGCGAAGCCGCGGTCACCAGATGTTCCCCACGCCCGGGGTGTACGCGGGCGAGATGACGACGACGTCGGCGATCAGCGTCTGGCACTTCACGATCCCGCTGAAGGTCGAGATCGGCGCGGTGACGTTGACCATCGGCGGCGGTGACGTCGACACGTCGACGTTGCGCGGTGATCTCCACGCGACGTGGCGGTCAGCCGTGACCGACGCAGCCCGGTGGCGTGCTGGACGGTGACCTCGCTGCGCGCCGTCGTCGAGCACCACCTCGTGGCCCGACTGCGTGGTGCGCAGCGTCACCTTCGGCGCCGCCGGCGGTGTCGTCGAACTCGAGCCGGCTGTCCGCCCGCGAGCGCAGCAGCCGGATGTTGTTGGCCGCTCGGGCGTCGTGCGGCAGCGCCGCCTGGCCGTTCCAGGCGCGCCCCGACGATGTACGGGCGGCGCAGGTTGCCGGCCTCGAACGCGACCACCACCTGGCTGTCCGACCTCGGGCAGGATCTCCAGGCCCTGCGTCGTCGTCGGCGTACGGCGTGCACAGCGTCGCCCAGGCGCGCACGTCGCGGTCGCCGTCGGTGCCGAGCCACGGGAAGCGGACCTCGACCCGGCCCAGCCGACTCGGGGTCGACGAGGTCGGTGACGATGGCCGGGTAGACGCCGAAGTAGCCGGGCGCCGAGCCGTCGGCGGGGGTCGGGCAGCGCCATCAGGCCACCTCGTTCACGGTCGCCCGCTCGGCCTCGAAGCGGGTGCGGAAGCCCGCGGACGTAGGTCGAAGGTGTGGCGGACCCGGGTGACGTAGTAGCCGTCGCCCTCGAACGGCGCGCCGACCTGCTCGCAGGCGTCAGCCGGCTGCCGACGACCAGGTCCGGCGTGCCGCGGGTGGTGCCGGTCACGGTGACGAAGCGCCGGGCCCGGCGCAGCATCTCGGCCTCGGCCCAGGCCCGCGCCTCGTCGCCGGTGAGCGCGGCCTCGCGGACCCGGAGGCTGGCGCTCGCGCCCGAGCGCCCGCTGCGACCAGCCGCGGCCCGGTCCGCCCGCCGGTGACCTCGGCCTCGATCGCGTCCGGCCCGGCCCGCTCGTCGATCACGTCGCTGCGGCGGCGCGTCGTACCCGGTCACGACGACCTCGCTGCGCTGGTGGGCGAGGTCGGCGCAGCAGCCGCACCGACAGCAGGTCGTTGCCCTGCACCAGGGTCAGCTCGGTGCCCGGCGCGGCGCGGCCGCGAGGCCGAAGTGCAGGGTCCGCCCGGTCGCACCACAGCTCGGCCTGCACCAGCCGGGCCCGCTCGCGCAGGAACGCCAGGTCGCTCTGGTTGAGCTGCTGGACGACGTCGTAGCGCGGGCCGTCGACGTCGACGTCGGCCTGCAGCCCGTGCTCGTCGGCGATCTGCGGCGGCGATGTCGGCGTCGGTGACGTCGGTGTAGGTGCGCATCCGCCGGGTCATCCGCAGCCGCATCAGGGCGTCCTCGGCGAAGCACCACGACCCGCGGCGGCTCGCCGTCGGCGAAGACCGCCTCGATCGCCGAGATGGTGCCGTCGAAGACCGTGCCGCTGGCCGCCCTCCGGCCCGAGCGCTGACGCTGAGCTGCTTGCCGAAGTCGACGTCGCCGCCGTCGAGGTAGAGCATCCGGTCCGGCGGGCCGGTGGCGCCGGCGCCGGTCGCGAAGAAGTGCAGCCTGCAGCGTCCGCAGCCCCTCGACGCCCTCGCTCGATCTCGAGCCGGACGCAGTCGCGGGCCAGGCTCGCGCACCAGCTCGCCGTCGACGGTGAAGACCGGCGCGGCAGGCGCGTAGTCGGCTCGGTCATCGCCGGCTCAGTCGTCGAAGCCGTCGCCGCCGTGCGGGCCCGGATCCAGCGTCAGGCGGCCGCGGGACTCGTCGCCAGACCTCGTCGACGGTACGGCCGCTGCCGGACTGCGCGTCGCCGGTGCCGGCGGCGTCGGGCGTGGCCTCGGCCGGGCGGATGTCGGTGTGCATCTCGCCGACGTGCACCGTCATGCCGATCACCTCGTCCGGTCGCTCCGGGCCGTTGCGACCAGACTCGCGCCGGCGCCGTCACCGCAGCGTCGCCGGCGGCTTCGAGCGGGACGCCCAGGCCGTAGGTCACCGCCCGCGCGTCCACCCGGGCCGTGGCCCGGACATCCGCCGACGCGGAGGCCGATGCGGACGCCGATGCGGACGCCGACGCGGAGGCCGATCCCGGCACCGCGAACGACCCGCGCGCCGCGGCGACCCCGGCCTCGGCCTGGGCCTCGAGCACGCCCTGCGACCGCCGCGTCGACCGCCACCGACGGCCGACAGCGCGAACCCGGCGGACGCCTGCGCCGCCGCCCCCACCGCGCCACCGGCCGGCACGCCGGCGCCGGCGGACGCCCCGGCGCCGGCGGACACCCCGGCACCGATCGACAGGCCGGCGCCGGCGGACGCGCCGGCACCGACCGACAGGCCGGCCCCGGCCGACACCCCGGCGGTGACCCCGGCCGCCAGCCCGGCCGAGGCCGCCGCCGACAGGCCGACCGACGCCCCGGCGGCCAGCCCGGCGCTGAACCCGGCCGACACCCCGAGCCCGGCGCCGGCGCTGACCGACGCGTCGAGCTGGACCTGGACGCCCGGCCGCGAGCCCGAGCGGGCTGTCCAGGCCGGCCATCGCCGAGCGCCAGGCCGCCGGGTCGAGCGCCGAGCCCGGCTCAGCGCCTGCTGCACGCTCTCGCCGTCCTGGGCGCGAGGCGCGGTGTCCGGGGTCGGGGTCGGGCCGCTGCCGGGGCCGGTCGCTCGCCGCCGCCCGGCGCCGTCGCCGCCGTGTCGGTCGCGGGCGCCCGGCGCCGGCGGCGTTCGCCTCGAAGCGCAGGTCCTGCTCGGTGATCGTGACGCTGACCTTGGCCCGCAGCGGCCATCCCGTCCGGCGGAGAAGTAGTCGATCTCCTCGGTGAGCTGGGTGACGATCCCGTCGAAGATGAAGCGTGCCCCAGACGAACCGCAGCCGCGGCGGCGGCCTGCTTCGGCTTGTCCGGCGGCGGCTCGGCGAACTGCCGGACGTCGCTGGGTCCGCGTCCGGACGTCGAGCGGCTGGCCGTCCGGCCCGCCCTCGGCGGTGTCGAACTCGAGGTCGAAGGTCAGCGTGGCGTGACCCTCGTTCGGGCTGCTGGCGCCGCTGGGCCTGGGTGGTCGCGCCGCCGCTGGTCGTCGTTGTTGCGCGTCGATCTTCAGCGACGTCGGGTTGAACTGCACCGGGATCGGCGTCGCCGTCGGCCGTCGACCGTCGGGGGCTTCTCGGCGGTGCCGGCCTTGGTCTCCGTCAGCCGGTAGAGCATCGCCTTGGCCGGACGCTGCTCGGTCATGTCGGTCCCCTCCGACCCGGGCCGGCCCAGCCGCAGCCCCTCGTGGACGATGTGCAGCTCCTCGATCGCGATCTCGCCGGTCTTGGCGTTCAGCGACGGTCCGGTCACCTTGCTCGGCAGGCCGCGGTCGAACGCCCAGCGGGCGACCTCGCGCGTCTTGTCCGGCGTCGAACACCTGGACCAGGCCGTCGTAGCGGGGGATCGGCAGCGTCCCGGTGACCATCGCGGTGATCCAGTCCCAGAGCGCCGGAGTCGGCGGGCTGCGCCCTCGGCGGGCACGAACATGCCGCGCTTGAGCACGATCGGCGACAGCTTGACCCGGCCGACCCGCCGGACGACGCCGTCGTTGCGGCCGCCCTCGAGGTACTCCTTGACGTCGGCCTCCAGCTCCAGCCCGGTGCACTCGGCGAAGTAGCCGTTGCCCAGGCGTGGACGGCGTCGCGGGTCGAGCGTCCCGGCGCTGCGCGGTGAGCGTGCACCGCGAACCGGAAGGTCTGGACGAGCTCGGCGGTCTCGCTCACGGCGCCGCCGCCGTGGTCGTCGGCGCCGCACCGCGGTCACCGCGCCGGTCGCCGTCGACGTCCTGGCTGATCCGCAGCACGAGATACTCCAGCGGGCTCGACGGCGCGACCCCGATCTCGGCGATCAGCCGGCCCAGGGCCACCGACTCCGGCGGGTTCAGCCGGTCGTCGCAGCGGACGAAGAACGAGCTCCTCCTCGGTGTCGCCCGGCGAAGGCGCCCCGGCCGGTACAGGTCGCGCAGGAACTCGGTGAGCGGTGTGGGTCAGGCGTGGCGCGCAGGTCCGGCGGTGTTCGGCTCGAAGACCAGCCACTGCGCCTGCCGCTCCAGCGGCCAGCATGATCATCGTCATCAGCCGGCGCACGCTGAGCTGGCGGTAGCGGGCGTCCCGGCTGAGGGTGCGGGCGGAGGTCAGCCGGAACCCGTCCCGCTCGGCCCGGAAGACGTTGACGCCCAGCCGGTGCAGCTCGTCGTGCACCGCGTCCGGTGACCGCGTCGTCGGCGGTCACCGCGCCGGCCGCGAGCTCGTTGGCCGGACCCCAGGGCAGCCCCAGCCGGCGCTCCCGGCCGGCGATGATCCCGGCGGCGAACGCCGACGGCGGGACCGGCTGCGCGCGCCGGTCCGGCTCCGTCGACCGGGCACGCCCGAGCCAGGGGTGGTAGGCCGCCGCGTAGCTGGTGTCGAAGCCGGCCCGCCAGCGGGCCGAGGTCGGCCACGGCCAGCCGGGACGGCGCGTCGAGCAGCGACGACGAAGCGCCGCGCGCGAGCTCGGCCACCGCGACCACCGCCTGCTGGCGGCGGACGATCTCGGCCAGCGCCTCGGTCGCTGCTGCGGGTCCAGGTGGGCCGGGACCGGCGGCGCCGGCCGGACCAGGTCAGGTCCGGCACGCACAGCAGCCCGAGCTCCGCCGACCCGGCCGATCCGGTCCACGCCGCGGTGGTCGTCCCGCTCGTCCAGCGGGTCGCCGTCCGGCGAGTCGGGGTCGAAGAAGCTCCGGACGTCGATCTCGCCGAAGCGGTCCCGGCCGCCGTGCGCCGGTTCGGCCGGCACGGGAGGCAGGGTGCCGTCGGCCGGCGGGACCGGGCCCAGCCAGCCGTCGGCCGTACGGACGAGCCGGGACTCCGCGGCCAGCAACCGGTCCGGATGGCGCGGGTGGTCCGGCGGCAGCGGCCGCGCCGGGTAGCGCGGATGGTCGGGGTGCAGCCCGAGCCCGGTGACCTGCTCGGCGCGCCGGTGCGCCGGGTCGCGGTCGACCACGGCCAGGGTGGCCGTGACCACCCGGGCGTCGACGTCGCCGTCCGGCCCGCGGGCGGCGGCGGGCACCGGCGGGTCGACGGTGAGCACCCGCATCCGGCCGCCGGGGGCGGCCGGTCGCAGCGCCTGCGCCACCACCCAGTGCAGGGTCCCGGTGGGGTGCGCCGGCGAGGGGCCGACCACGAGCAGCGAGCCGGCCGGCAGCGCGGGGACGTCGGCGAGCACGATCTCGCCGTCCCCGGCCGGAGCCGGCGGGGCGCTGCCGCGGGGCCGCGGCAACGGTGGCCCGCTCTGGTAGGTCAGGGTCACCTGGAGCCGGCCGCCCCAGCTGCCCTCGGCGGCCGCCACCAGGCGCGGCGTCGCGGCCGGGCAGCTCGAACCGCGCGGTGGCGCCGCTCGTCCGGCGTCACCGGCGCCACCCGGCACACCCACGCGCGTCCGCCCGCCCTGGTCGAAGAAGGCCCGGACCGCGCGCGGCAGGTGACCCGGACAGGTCCGCGGCCCGGGACCGGCGTCGGCATCGGCGTCGGAGCCGGCGTCGGTCACCGCCGAAGACCTCGACGAACTCCGACCAGCTGGTGACCGCCACCGGCTCGTCTGCACCGGGCCGCGCCAGGCGACGCCGACGAACCCGGCGACGTCCAGGCGGATCGGCTGCGGCCCGGCGGGCGGCGGCGGGACGGCCGACGGGTAGATCCCCGGGGCGCCGAGCGGCGAGGCCGGCGGTCACCGCGATCAGTCCGACTCGAAGTCGATCCGCTCGGCGACCAGCTGCAGCTCCTCCATCGCGACCTCGCCGCCGCCCTTGGCCGCCAGCGTCGGGCCCGACCCACTTCTTGGGCTGGGCGCTGCTGCAGCATCCACTGGCACACCGGTCGTCGCGCGCCTCGTCGAGCAGCGTGATCGTCACCGTGCGCGGGTCGTAGGTCGCCCTCGCCGGGTCGCCTTGAGCCAGGTGAACAGGCGCAGGTCGCCGATCACGCCCGCGCTTGAGCGTGACGTCGTCGGTGGTGTTGGTGTTGGCGACCTTGCGGACGTGGTTCTCCGTGTCGTTGCCGTTGCGGTACTCGGAGTACTTGACCTCGTTGCCGAGCCCGCTGACGTCGGAGAAGCCGCCGACGATCTGGTCCTCGCCGCCGTGCGTCGCCGAGCTTGACCATGAAGTTGAAGGCGCCGTACGGGTTGTCGCGGAGTGCCATGGTGTCACCTCCTGGTCGGTCGGTGTCGGTCAGCTCTGCCGCGCGTCGGCCGTCCACTGGCCGATGCGGAAGATGACGAACTCGGCCGGGTAGGTCGGCGCGACGCCGATCAGGCAGATCAGCCGGCCGTTGTCGAGGTCGTTCTGCGTCATCGTGGTGCGGTCGCAGCGGACGAAGTACGCCTCCTCGGGCTTGGTCGCCCATCAGCGCGCCGGTGCGCCAGGTGACCAGCAGGAAGTCCTCGATCGTCTGGCGGATCGATGGCCCAGAGCCGCTCGTTGTTCGGCTCGAAGACCGCCCACTGGGTGCTCTTGTCGATCGAGTGCTCGAGGTAGATGAACAGCCGCCGGACGTTGACGTACTTCCACTCCGGGTCGGAGCTCATCGTGCGGGCGCCCCAGACCCGGTTGCTGCGGCCCTCGAAGAAGCGCAGCGCGTTGATGCCCTCCGGGTTGAGCACCGACTGCCGGTCGAAGGTGACGTTCGTGCACGAACCGGGTGATGCCGAGGACGACCTCGTTGGCCGGCGCCTTGTGCACGCCGCGCTCGATGTCGCTGCGGGCGTAGATGCCGGCGACGAACCCGGACGGCGGCAGCTGCAGCAGCGGCGGCGGCGGCGCCGGGGTCGGCGCTGGCCGTCGGGTCGAGGATCTCGCACCCACGGGTAGTAGAGCGCGGCGTACTTGGTGTCGAACTGCGAGCGGAACTCCCGCACCTCGGAGATCGAGCTGTCCTGCGGCGGGTCGACGATCCGCGATCCGGTAGCGCAGCTCGCTCGCAGTGCGCGATCAGGTGGTCGGCCGCGGTCTTGCGCTCCGGCGTCGGTGCCGAACCGGACGGCGTCGGGCATGGCCACGATCGCGATGTCGTCGATCTCGCCGAGCGCGGCCAGGCCGGTGGCCGCCTTGTCGGCGTCGTCCGGGTCGGACTGCTCGCCCTTCAGGTGCTCGGGCGAGAGCGCCGCCCCCTCGCCGCCGCCGGTGAGGAAGGTGAGGTCGGTCAGCGCGACGAGGGCGTCGAGCAGCTCCGACGGCGTCGCCGCCGGCGTGGCCGCGCCGTTGGTGTCGGGCCGGGCCAGGTCGAGCCAGACCAGGCTGAGCGGGTCGGTCGGCTGCTCGGCCTGCAGCACCCGGCTGATCGCCGCGGGGGTGCAGGGCGTCCAGCTCGAGCCCGGGGTAGGTGTCCAGGCGGATGTCGCCCATGGCCACCGTGACGTCGAGCGTGAGGTGACACAGGGCCTTGCCGACCGGCAGCGGCTCGGTGCTGCCGTCGTCCTTGCGCAGCCGCTGCGTGCCGCCCGGGCCGGCCACGACGACCCGGACGTTCGCCAGCACGGGGGGCGTCGGCGGCACGGTCTCCGTCGGCAGCGCGGCCGGGTCGTCGAAGATCTCGACGGCGGCGCCCGGTGACAGCCCGCGGAGCTGGTTGCCCGACGAGGACGTTCTTGCTGCGCCGGAAGCCCACCTGCACGCTGATCGCCGAGCCCGCCGCCCCCGGCCAGCGCGCGCGCCAGCTGGCCAGCGCCGGCGTGCCCGTCAGGTCCAGCTTGGCGAAGTTGGCGTCGACGTCGATGGAGGTGTTGCCGGCGTTGTCCGTGACCGTGGCGAACGGGAACACGCGGCTCACGTACAGCCGGCGTCCGCCGTTGTCGAAGAACGCCCGCGCCGCGTACGCGAGGTAGTTGCGCGGGTCCTCGCCGATGCCGACGTCCTCCAGGCCGCCGAAGGCCCGCTCGAACTCGGTGAAGCTGGTGACCAGCAGCGGCTTGTCGACCATGGTCACCCGGGGCGCGGGGAGCTGGAACGGCACCGGGCCGTAGCGGGTCAGCCCGGCCATG
Source organism: uncultured Actinomycetota bacterium (assembly GCA_963785005.1). Lineage (GTDB taxonomy): Bacteria > Actinomycetota > Actinomycetes > Mycobacteriales > CADCTP01 > CADCTP01. The sequence goes on along the minus strand of CAWATS010000003.1, from coordinate 46,012 downwards.
CCGAACGTGCTGGTCGGCACGCCCTCGATGGAGCGGGACCGGAAGCTGGTCTCCTCCAGGTAGACGCCCGGAGTCAGGTACTCAGGCATGGGCTCACTTCTCCTCGGTTCCCTCAGGCGGCGAACGGGATCGCTGTGGTCAGGGTCAGCGGCTCACCGACCGGGACGGTCAGCGTCGGGACCGCGGCGGTGTTGGGCACGTGTCCCGTGGGGGTCGCCGTCCCGCGGAGCACGGCGTTGTCGAGCTCGCCGGGCAGCGGCGGGTCGGACGGGCGGGTCAGGGCTTCGACCACGAGGTCGGCGTACCGGTCCTCGGGGTCGACGGCGGCGGCGGTGGCGGGGTCCGGCGCGGTCACCACGAGGTCGACGGCGAGGGTGCTCGGGGCCGGCGGAGGCAGCGATCCCAGTGTCGGCGATCACGACGACGAACTCGCCGCGCTCGTCGGCGTGGCCGTGCCCGATCGCGCCGTCCGCCGGGCGGACCGCCGTCAGCCGGGCCCAGCGCACCGGAGCGCCGGCGGACCGGACGGCTCCGCGGATCACGGTCGTCCCGCGCGGCAGCACGGCGCCGGAGGCCGGCCACAGCCAGGGCCGCAGCAGCCGCGACCGGCCCGCGACGTCGCGCGGGGTGGCCTCCGCGGCCAGGATCTCCGGCAGCGTCCACAGTGGAAGGTCGAGTCGGCGGGGCGCGAACCGCCGCACCGGGTCGACCAGCCGGAGCCGGACGGCGGTCGGCGTCGTCTGCTCGAAGCGGATCTGCGACCGGCCGATCCCCTTGGGCTCCAGCCGGATGCAGGGCCACTCCGGGTCGTGGTCGCGGGGGAGCAGGCGGCGGTCGACCTCGCGCCCGACCGCCACCTCGGTGCGCACCCGGCGCTCGGTGACGGCGTCGAGGCACTCCACCCCGAGCGCCAGCCGGTGCAGGACCGCGGCGGGGCCGACGGCGGTGTCGATGACGCTCATGGCCACCGGGCCCGGGTGAGCAGCTCGTCGGGGGAGTGCACCTCGCTGCGGGCGGCCACGGTGGCGACCGGCTCCGCCGTGGCGGACCGGGGTCCCTCGATGCAGATCACCCGGGCCAGGTAGAGCAGGCAGAGCCGGTAGTCGGTGGTCAGCGCCTGGAAGGCCTCGCTCATCGACTCCAGCGCGACGTCGTCGGTGACCACCTGCAGCGTGTCACCGGGCGCCCAGTCGCCGGTGGAGTGCAGCAGCGGTCCGGTCAGCACGGTCTCGCTCTCGAGGATCTGGGCGGCCAGCCCGAGCCACTCCAGCTCGCTCTCCACCACGGTGTCCCAGGCGGAGATCATCAGGTGCATCCGCAGCGGGATGCGCGGGACGCCGTCCGCGGCGGCGACGGCCGACCAGGCCGGGGCGGGTCTCCACGTCGACGCTGACCCTGTAGCAGTACACCGAGATCGCCGGGTGCCGGATCACCGCGGTCGGGCTGCTGTTCACCGCGTCGAAGTCGGTGGTGCCGGCCAGGACGGCGGTGGGCCGGGGCGGCGCGGGCAGGCGCTCGCCGATCCGCCGGTTGAGCAGATCCACGATGCTGCGGCCGGCGGCGGCCAGCGCCCGGTGTCCCGCCATGACGGCGATCGTGGGCGGTCCGCGTCACCCCACCGTTGCCGGCCGGGTCGCCGGGCCTCGAAGCCGGGCGTCACGGACCGTCGCGCCCGAGCAACGGTGCGGTGACAGCGGCCGGCCCACACTCCCCGCCAGTGCGACGCGAAGGGAGCGCCGATGTCCACCGAGAGCGACGCCGGTCACGACGACGGCCGTCACCACCACGACCATTCCGACGACTGTGGCTGCCACGAGCCGCCGGACGACCCCTACTGCGACCCCGACCTCATCGACGACCTGAAGTGCCAGGCCGAGGGGATCGCGGCCCAGGCGAAGTACAACGAGGAGACCCAGCCGGCACTGCAGAAGGCCAGGGAGGACTACGCCAAGGCCCGCGGCGACTACCGGACGGCCCGGGCCGCCGCCGCGGTGCAGGTCCAGGACCTGCGGCACCAGGTGAAGCAGCTGATCGAGCGGATCCGGTGCCAGATCACCCAGGACGAGGTCACCGAGTGCCTGGACCGGGCCTTCCGGCACATCTGCCGGCGGCTCGAGAAGTGCGGGTACGGCGGCGGGTGCTGCTCCACCGGCCCGTGCGAGTTCGACAAGACCTGTCCTGACGACTACGACGAGCTGGTCAGCCGGATCGCCGAGTACCAGGAACGGCTGCAGCGGGAGAAGGACTGCTTCGACACGCTCGTGGGCGAGCCGGCGAAGCTCACCGAGCGGGTGGCCGCGGCGAAGGCCGAGGTCGACGCCATCAACACCGGGCTGGCCGGCGACGCGGCGACGGTCGACCTCAAGCGGCTCTACGTGGCGGCCCTGGTCGCCCAGCTCCACCTCAGCTCGAAGTGGATCTGGAACGGCTTCGACGACACGCAGGCGTACCTGGACTGCCTCTGCCGGGCCCTGACCTGCTGGACCAAGGCGAGCGACGCGGTCTCGGCGCTCACCGGGTGCAAGGCCGTCAAGGACTGCCAGAAGGCGGCCCGCCAGCAGTGCTGCGAGGACCTGCGGACCAAGACGGTCGAGGAGGTCCTGCTGGAGTACGAGCGGCTGTGCGGCAGCGAGCGGTGCGAGGACAAGGACGGTGAGCACGGGGACGCCGACGACCACGACGACCACGACGACCACGACCACGACCACGACGACGACCACGACGAGCCCGAGGGGGAGGACGACGACGCGCCGTGCGGCTGCGACCACGGCCACGAGCACCGGCGCAGCCACCACCGACACCGCCACTACCACAAGAGCGCCGACTGAGGCTGGTCTCCTCGAACGGTCCCTGCAGTCCTCAGTGCAATCTCCCTGCAACCATGCGCTGGACTCTGGCCACATGACCGGTGCTCTGGAGCAGGCGACGCCCGTACGTCCGGTTGAGGCGGAGCTCGTGGGGGGTGCGCGGCGGGGCGACTGCGAAGCCTGGAGCGCGCTGGTGCGGAGGTACACGCCGTTGTTGTGGGCGACGGCCGGTCGATACCGCCTCAGCCAGGAGGACAGGGCGGACGCGGTGCAGACGACCTGGCAGCGGTGCGTGCAGAATCTCGGCCGGCTGCGGGAGCCGGCGAGCGTGAGCAGCTGGCTGGTCACCACCTGCCGCCGCGAGTGCCTGGTGACGCTGCGGCGCAACGGTCGGACGGTGCCTGCCGACAGTTCGGACCTGTCTGCGCTTCCCAGTTCCGCGGCCGACGGCGACCTCGACAGCACGGCCGACGCGGTCGTCGCCCGGGAGGAGTCGGCCGTCGTCCGCGCCGCCGTGGCCCGGTTGCCCGATCGGAACCGAAGGTTGCTGCAGGCGCTGCTCGACGACGGCGGCCATCCGGGGGGCGCGTACGCCAACATCGCCACGTCGCTGGAGATGCCGATCGGGAGCATCGGACCCAGCCGCATGCGGGCCCTGGACCAGCTGAGACGCGATCCGACGGTGGCCGCACTGCGGGGCCGCCGGCCAGCACCGGCGAGCCGGAGCCCGGGGAGTCCGGGGTGCGTGCGCGCCGCGCGCCTACGCTGACCGATGCCTGTGCTGGGCACCAAGCTGCGCCCGCCCCGGCCGCGTCGCCGGCTGGTGCAGCGGGCCCGCCTCACCGATCGACTGCGCGCGGACGGAGGCGAAGGGCCGCGACTGGTCCTGGTCGCAGCACCGGCCGGGTTCGGCAAGACCACGCTGCTGGCGCAGTGGCTGGCGGCGGCCGAGAGCTCGCAGCGCAGGGTGGCCTGGCTGGCGCTCGACCCGGGCGACGCCGACCTCCGGCTGTTCCTGACCCACCTCGTGGCGGCGATCCAGACCGTCGAACCCGAAGCTGGGGTCGACGCGCTCGCCCTGCTGGAGGCCGGCGCCACCACGCCGACCGACGCCGTCCTGGTCAGCCTGATCAACGATCTCGACGTGCTCGCCGGTCCCACGGTGGTGGCGCTCGACGACTACCACGTCATCGACGGGGCCGCCGTCCACGAGGCGGTGACCTTCCTCCTGGACAACCTGCCTCCGCAGGTCACGCTGGCGATGACCACTCGGGCGGACCCGCCGCTCCCGCTGTCCCGTCTGCGTGCGCGTGGCGAGCTCGTGGAGGTGCGGGCCGCCGACCTCAGGTTCACCACCGACGAAGCGGAGGCGTTCCTCAACGAGGTGATGGAGCTGCAGCTCGATCCCGCACTCGTGGCCGCGCTCGAGGCGCGCACCGAGGGGTGGGCGGCCGGGCTGCAGCTGGCCGCGCTGTCGGCCCGGACCCATGCCGGCGCGGCCGACGGCTCCGGAGACGTCGCCGGGTTCGTCGAGGCCTTCTCCGGAAGCCATCGGTTCGTCCTCGACTACCTCGTCGAGGAGGTCCTGGACCGGCAGCCGGACGAGGTCCGCGCGTTCCTGCTCGACACCTCCGTGCTCGACCAGCTGGCCGGCGGTCTCTGCGACGCCCTGACCGGTCGGTCCGACGGTCAGCCGATGCTCGAGACCCTCGAGCGCGAGAACCTGTTCGTCGTCCCGCTCGACGACGAGCGCCGGTGGTACCGCTACCACCACCTCTTCGCCGACGCATTGCGTGCCCGTCTGGCTGCCCGGCATGCCGACCGGGTCGCCGAGCTGCACGCCGCGGCCAGCCGATGGCTCGCCGAGAACGGGCTGCTGGGCGATGCCGTACGGCACGCGATCGCGAGCGGCGACCACGAGCACACCGCCGACCTCGTCGAGCTCAGCCGTGGCCGACCTGCGCCGACGACGCCAGGACCGCACCCTTCGCGACTGGCTGGTCGCGCTGCCCGACGACGTCGTACGTCGCCGGCCGCTGCTCGCCATCTTCCTGGGGTGGAGCCGCCTCTCCGAGGGCGACTTCGACGGGGTGGAGGCGTGGCTCGACGCCGCCGAGGCCGGTCTCGACACGACGCCGCCATCGACCATCCCCGCGGCGGCCTCGCTGGCCGAGGCGGCCAGGGACCGGGAGGGCGAGGTCCGCTCCCTCCCGGCCATGGTCGCGGTCTACCGCGCCTCGGTCGCCCAGGCCCGGGGCGACGTCGACGGCACGGTCTCGCACGCACGCCGGGCACTCGCGCTGGCCGGGCCGGAGGACCACTTCCCGCGCGGCGCCGCCGCCGGCTTCGTCGGCCTGGCGGCCTGGGCCGCCGGCGACCTCGGCACCGCGGTGGACACGTTCACCGAGGCGGTCGCCAGCCTGCGCGCGGCCGGCATGGTCGCGGACGAGCTGGGCGCGACCGTCGTGCTGGCGAACATGTGGCTGGCGCGCGGACGTCCGGTCGAGGCACGCCGGCTCTACGAACGCGCGCTGGCCGCGGCCGAGAGCCACCCCGGCCCGGTGCTCTCCACCACCGGCGACCTCCACGTCGGCCTCGCGGACGTCCTGCGCGAGCAGGGCGACCTCGATGCGGCCGCGCAGCACCTCGAGGCCGCCCGCGAGCTCGGCGACCGGGCGTCGCTGCTGGAGAACCGGCACCGCTGGTACACCGCGACGGCCGCACTGCTGCAGGCGCAAGGGCGACCTCGACGGCGCCGTCGCGATGCTCGACCAGGCCGAGCCGCTGTTCCTGCCCGGCTACTTCCCGGACGTGCGGCCGATCGCCGCGACCAGGGCGCGGGTGCGGATCGTCCAGGGCCGCCTCGACGACGCGCGCGCGTGGGCGCGCGAGCGCGGCGTCGCGCCGACGGATCCGCCGACCTACCTGGCCGAGTACGACCAGCTCACCCTCGCCCGGCTGCTCGTCGCCGAGGGTGACGCGCGCGAGGCGCTCTCCCTGCTCGACCGCGTGCTGGACGTCGCGCAGGCGGCGGGCCGCGACGGCAGCCTGGTCGAGGCTCGCCTGGTGCGGGCGCTCGCCCACCACGCGAACGGCGACGCGGACTCGGCGGCGGCCGACCTCGCTGCCGCCCTCACCGACGGGGTGCCGGCCGGCTACTGCCGGCTCTTCCTCGACGAGGGACAGCCGATGGCGGAGCTGCTCGGGCAGGTCGCCCGCGCCGCGGCGCACGACGTACGGACGCACGCCGAGCACCTGCTGGCCGCCGCGCAGAGGCCGTCGGCACCCGCGCCCGCCCGACGCGCCTCCGAGGAGGGACTCAGCGAGCGCGAGCGCGAGGTGCTGCGCCTGCTGGCGACCGAGCTCAGCGGGCCGGAGATCGCGCGACAGCTCTTCGTCTCGGTGAACACGCTGCGCACGCACACCAAGCACATCTTCACCAAGCTCGACGTGAACACCCGCCGCGCCGCGGTACGTCGAGCCGCGGAGCTCGGCCTCCTCTGAGCGTCGCCGCGGCCGAATCACCACCCCGAATCACATCACTTGGTGATGTGGCCTCACCACGTCGATTCCTAGGTTCCCGGACATCGCCGGACACCCCGTCCGGCACGGAACACCAAGGAGCCCGGCATGAACCTCACCGCCAACCGCCTCACCGCGACCGCCGGCCTCTGCGCCGCAGCCGCCGGCGCCATCTTCATCGGCGTCCAGATCAACCACCCGCCGGCCGACGTCGCGCACCTCGTCACCACCGAGATGGCGGTCCGGGAGACCGCGAAGGTCCTGATGACCGTCCTGGCGCTGGTCGGCTTCACCGGCATGTTCCTCCGCCACCGCCGCCGGTTCGGCGTCCTCGGGCTCGCCGGCTTCTCGCTGCTGACCGTCGGCTACCTCGCGCTGTTCGCCGTCCAGTGCATCGTCGCCTACGTCCTCCCGACGGTGGCGCCCTCGAACCCGGGCTACGTCCAGGACGTCCTCGACGCGGCCGTCGGTGGCAGCCCGAGCGGCGACATCGGCCACATGCAGGAGCTGTTCCTCGTCTCCGGCATCGGCTACTCGCTCGGTGGTCTGCTGTTCGGCATCGCGCTGTTCCGCGCCGGCGTACTGGCCCGCTGGGCCTCCGTGCTGCTCGCCTTCGGCACCACCTCCGCCCTCGCGCTGTCCGTGCTGCCGGAGTCCTTCAACCGCCCGTTCGCGGTGCCCACCGGCATCGCGCTGATCGGCCTCGGCGTCTCGCTGTGGCGCGACCAGCGCCGGCAGGCCGAGACCGTCGACGCGCCGGCGACGGCGTGGGTCGCGGAGCCGGCGACCCGATGAGCACCCGGAAGCTGGAGCGCTCTCATGAACACCGCCCCGACGACGTACGCGATCCGCGTCGAGGGCCACCTCGACGACCACTGGTCGGCCTGGCTCGGCGGGCTCGACATGACCCGCGACGACGACGGCGCCACCACGGTCACCGTCCAGGTCGCCGACCAGGCGCAGCTCCACGGGGTGCTCGCCGGCCTGCGCGACATCGGCGCCGTCATCTCCGAGCTCCGCACCACGGATGCACCGGTCGCCGATCGCGCCGGTCGGTGCTCGAGCGCCCGCTGCACACCGAGCGCCTCACCCTCCGTCCCGCCACCGCCGACGACGCCGACGCGACCTGGAGGTTCCGCCGGCTCGAGTCCGTCAACGAGTGGCTCACCGGCTGCCCCGCCGACCTCGACGGCTACCGCGAGCTGTTCTCGGAGCCGGCCCGTCTCGCGACCACCGTCATCGTCACCCTCGGCCACGACGCCGCGGCCCCGATCATCGGCGACCTCATGCTCCGCCGCGAGGACGCCTGGGCCCAGCTCGCTGTCGCCGACCAGGCCCGCGACGCGCAGGCAGAGCTCGGCTGGGTCCTCGATCCCGCCCACACCGGCCACGGCTACGCCACCGAAGCCGTGCGTGAGCTCCTCCGCTACTGCTTCCAGGACCTCGGCGTGCGCCGGGTCACCGCGAACTGCTTCCTCGACGACGACACCGTCCTGGCGCCTCATGGAGCGCGTCGGCATGCGCCGCGAACTGCACGCGGTCCGCGAGTCACTGCACCGATCCGGCCGGTGGCTGGACACGGTCGGCTACGCCATCCTCGACGAGGAGTGGTCGCCGACCTGAGCACCGCCCGTGCCGCGGTGGCGGGTGCGGCCGACCGTCCCGGCGCGTCGGGGGTGGGTTCAGTCGCCGGGGTGCTCGAACACGCGGGCGTCGACGGGGATGGGTCTGGTGCGCGGGTCGGGGTCGGCCAGGACGGCCTGGGCGGGGCCGCTGAAGTCGAGGCGTTCCGGTCCGTACCAGTGCGCGTCGTACCAGGTGTGGGTGAGGCCGTGGGTGCGGGCGTCGGTGCTGAAGAGATCGATCCGGCCGGGCGCCCAGGCGGCGGCAGCGATGCCGCGCAGCGGTATCCGGTCCGGGCCGGTGCCGGCCGCGAGTGTCTCGGGTCCGCGCCAGCCGGTGCCGTCGAACCACCGGTGCAGCAGCGCGCTCCCGTCCGCGCTGGGGGCGAAGACATCGAGCCGGCGTGCTGCCCAGGAGGTGACGGCGCTGGCGCGGCCGTAGAGCTGGCCGCCGGGGCCGGCGCCGAGGCTCTCCCAGCGGCTCCATCCGGCGCCCGCGTTGTAGAGGTGGGCGAGCCGTCCGGTGCTGGTGACGGCGAAGACGTCGAGCCGGCCGAGGGCCCAGGACTCGATGCTGGGCGTGTAAGCCCCACCCGGGGTGGTTGCCACGCGCAGAGGTCCGTTCCAGGCGCCGAAGAATGCCCAGCGCAGCAGGTCGTTGGTGACGAGGTCGCGGGCGACGATCTCGAGCCGGCCCGGACCGGGCGAGGTGATCGCCGGGGTGCCGACGGGGTGGCCGCCGGGTCCGGCGCCGCGGTCGGTCCAGTCGCTCCACACGCCCGCGATCCGGGTCTTGTGCAGCAGGTGTCCGGTCGAGGCTTCGACGGCGACCACGTCCAGGCGGTCCGGCCGGGACGAGGTGACGGCGGGCGGGCCCATGATGTGGTTGGCCGGTCCGCGGCCGACGTCCTCCATCCGCTCCAGGCGCCGGTGAAGGACTTGCCGAGCAGCCCGCCGGTGCCGTCGCCGGCGAGCACCTGCAGCCGGCCGACGTCCTCCGCGACCACCGACGGGTCGTAGACGTCGCGGCTGAGCGTCTCGGCGTCGATGGCCGTCTCGAACCGGGTGAAGTTCAGGTAGCCGCCCCGCATCCAGATCACGCCGAGGTCGGCGCCGGTCTGCCCGCGCGGCGAGATCGGCCGGTAGTTGCCGCGGGCCGAGCTGCCGGTGACCGGTCGAGGTGTCCAGGTCGCGCCACCGTCGGCGGTGCGCCACAGCTCGACCTCGAAGACGCCGCCGACCTGCCGGGCCAGGTAGACCAGGTTCGGGTCGTCGTGGTCGAGGGTGATGCCGCCGGAGTAGTTCGGCTCGTTGGTGTCCACGCTCATCGAGCCTCCGGCGCGGGCGATCTCCCGGTCGACCCAGCGGGTGCCGTCCCATCGGGCGTAGTGGTAGCGGTCGTCGCCGTTGGTGGGGAACGTCGCGAAGGTGATGATCGGCCGTCCGGCGGCGTCGTAGGCGACGTCGTGGACCCAGGCCCGCACCCCGCCGTGGCCGGCCGCGCTGTAGACGAGGTCGGCCTGGGCGGGAGTGATCGGCGCCGCCGACAGCGGCTCGATGAGCGTCCCGTTCGCCCGGTAGAGGCTGCCGGCGCGGTCCCGCGCGTAGTAGATGTTGTTCACCGTTTCGCGGGGATGGCCCTGCGTGAAAGCGAAGTGGATCGTGTCCACACCGTTGCCGGCGACTTTCATGTACGGGCGCGGCTCGGGCACGCTCACCAGCGTCCGCGCCGGCGCCCAGGTCACCTCGTCGCTCGAACTGGAGAAGGTCGGGTTGAAGTTGCCGCCGCGCCAGAAGAGCCAGATCCGATTGCCCTCGGCGGACAGCTGCACCGGATTGGGATAGGTGTAGCCGAATCCACCGGGGCTGTTGGTCGGCACCGTCCGCTCGGGCTCCCACGCCGTGATGTCCTCCGGCCGCAGGCTGCGCCGGTAGAACGTGGCGGTGCCGAAGTGCGCGGACCAGAAGACCATCAGCCGTCCGTCCGGGCGCACCAGGAGCGACGGGTTGGCGTGGTCGTCGACCTGGAAGTTCGCCTTCGCGTCGTGATGATGCGCACGCCGGTGTCGTGGTCGTGCTGGCCCCTGGATGCTGCCGGCCGCTCCCCGCGCGTCTGACGCCCTGCTCCAGCGCGGCGGGTCTCCTCTCGATCAGCCGGTCGGGTCGGGCAGGAGCTCCCGGACCTCCTGCGCACAGCGGCAGGCGACGGCGATCTTGGCCGCCCACTCCAGCGCTTCCTCGCGGGAGGTCACGTCCACGACCGAGAACCCGCCGATGACCTCCTTGGTCTCCGGGTACGGGCCGTCGGTGACCGTCCCGTCGGTGCCCACGATGCTCGCCCGCTGGCTTTCCAGCCCGGCGCCGTAGACCCACACGCCGGCGTCCCGGGCCTCCCGGACCACCTCGAGCGAGGCCTTGGCCACGTCCGGCAGCTCCGCCGCGGGGAAGACCATCGCGCCGTCGTCGAACGAGATCAGATACCGCGTCATCCCATGCCTCCTTGTCCCGGCGACCTCCTCCGGCCGCCCCTCACCTGTCCTACGAACGCCCCGCTCCGGACCCGACAGGCTGCCCGCCGGAATTTCTCCCGAGGCCTCCGCCACTCCGCCCCCCGGGCGCCATATGACCCTGTTCTCGGAGATCATCGCCGCTGCCACCGGCTACGAGTAGTCCAACCGCACTCAGCTCATGGCTTCTGCCGGGCGGGCGGACCGAGGTCAGCCGCGCAGTCGCACGCGATAAACCCATGGCGACGTCGGTGGTCATCCCGCGATAGTGGCCGACGTGGGGGAGGTCGAGGTCGTCGTCGCCCATCACGACTGCGCGACCCTGCGCGTCGGCGACGTGTTCCTGAAGATCGACGCTGATCAGACGCGCACCGACGTCGAGGTCGAGGCGATGGCCATGGCGCCGATCCCGACTCCGGAGGTCCTGTGGCGGAAGCCGCCTGTGCTCGCGCTCGCCGCCCTCCCAGGGACGGCACTCGGCCGCCTCGGCGAGCCGTCGACCGCGTCGTCGGCGGCGTGGGCCGCGGCGGGTGCCGCCGCACGGATGCTGCACGACGCGCCGCTGCCCCCATGGCCCGGTCGGAACCTCGACGAGTTGGCATCGCACCTCGACGGCGAATGCGAGTGGCTCGTCACGAACGGCGTCCTTCCCACCGACGTGGTCACGCGCAACCGCCGGGTTGCCGAGGCTGCGCTCCGGCCGTGGACACCGGTCTTCACGCACGGCGACCTGCAGGTCGCCCACGTGTTCATCGACGTCGACGAGATCACCGGCGTGCTCGACTGGTCCGAGGCGAGCCAGGGCGATGCCCTGTTCGACCTCGCCAGCTTGACGCTCGGACACGAGGAGCACCTTGGCGACGTCGTCGCCGGCTACGGCACCGACGTCGACCTCGACGTGATCCGCGCGTGGTGGTCGTTGCGAAGCCTGCGGGCGATCCGCTGGCTGGTCGAGCACGGCTTCGACCCGTCGCCCGAGGTCGCCGTGCTGAGATCCCAGCGGTGAGGCCGCACGAGCGGGCCATCTCCTGAAGCGCGTCGTCCGAACGGCACCCGCCGCCGGCCGATGGTCCGGATACTCGGCGTGTGCACCGGCTTCCGTGGCGTTCCGGGGAGATGCACCGGATGCTCACGGCGGCGCTCATCACGCTGACCGTGTGCTCCGGGGTCGTGGACGCGATCAGCATCCTCGCCCTGGGCCGGGTCTTCGTCGCCACCATGACCGGCAACGTGATCTTTCTCGGCTTCGCCCTGGCCGGCGAGGAGACGCTGTCGATCTCCGCGTCGCTGACGGCGCTGGGTAGCTTCCTGGTCGGGGCGGTGACCGGCGGTCGGCTGGCGGCCCGGCTGGGCCGGCACCGCGGGCGGCACCTCGGTGCGGCCGCGGCTGTCGCCGTGGTGCCGATGGTTGCCGCGCTCGCCCTCTCCGCGGCGGCGTCGCCGGCAGAGGCCCGCTACGGGTTGATCGTGCTGCTGGCCTCCGCGATGGGGGTGCAGGTCTCCACCGCCCGGAGGCTCGCCGTGCCCGACGTGCCGACCATCGCGCTGACCATGACCCTGACCGGGCTGGCCGCGGACTCCCGGATCGCCGGTGGCACCGGACCGAACGTCCGCGTCCGCGCGGCGACCGTCACGGCGCTGCTGACCGGGGCCGTCGCCGGCGGCGCGCTGGTCCTGCACGTCTCCGTCACCGCCGCCATCGCGCTGGCCACCGTGCTGGTCGCCACGGTCGGGGCGACCATGCTCCGGCTCGCCGCCCGCACCGACGGCAGCGCCTGGCACGCCCCGACCCGCCCGGTCCCCGACCAGCGACCCCGACCCGACCGCTGACGACCGGACCAGCCGGGCCACGCGCCACTCGGCTCCCGGGAACCGTGGGTGGGAGGATCGGCGGTAGCGTTCGGGTGATACTTCGCCTCGGGGGGGCCATGGCGACTCGGACGGACCTGCTGGTCGTCGGCGCGGGGCCCTATGCCTACTCGGTAGCGGCTCTCGCCCGTGACCGTGGCATCGACACGCGTGTCGTCGGTCGTCCGATGGCGTTCTGGCGGGAGCAGATGCCGGCGGACATGTATCTGCGGTCGGGGACCGACTGGCACCTCGACGGCAGCGGCGAGCACACGTTCGAGGCGTACTTCGAGGATCGGGATCTGCGGCGCGAGGACTTCGACCCGATCCCGCGGGCGGTCTTCCTCGACTACACCGACTGGTTCGGCCGGTGCAAGGGGTTGGAGGTCGACGAGCGCCTGGTCGCAGGGCTGACGAGTCGGGGGGACGGGTTCGTCGCGACGCTTGACGACGGGACGGCGATCACGGCCGAGAAGGTGCTGGCAGCGCCGGGCGTCCGGTACTTCGTCAACCTTCCGGCCTGGTACGCCGAGGTGCCGGCGCAGCGCCGGGGACACACCAGTGACATCGTGTCCTTCGACGACCTCGCCGGTGCTCGGGTGGCGATCATCGGTGGGCGGCAGAGCGCGTACGAGTGGGCGGCGCTGCTGTGCGACCACGGCGCCGAGCACGTGGACGTGGTGCATCGGCACGCCACGCCGGAGTTCGCGAAGGTCAGCTGGGCCTTCGTCGACGCCTACGTCGAGCAGACGCTCGCGCAGCGGGGATGGTGGCGACATCTCTCCGACATCCAGCAACGCGAGATCACCAGGAACTTCTGGCGGGTGGGCCGCCTCACCCTGGAACCCTGGCTGGTCCCGCGGATCGCGCCGGAGGTCGTGACCAGTCACCCGGGCACGGAGGTGACCCGCGTGGCGGTCGGCGACGAGGACGTCACGCTGACCCTGTCGAACGGCGCCGCGGTGAGCGCGGACAAGGTGGTGTTCGCCTCGGGCTACCGGGCCGATCTCGCTCGGGTTCCCTACCTGGCCGGCGTCCTGGATCAGGTGTCGGTGACCGAGGGCTACCCGGACCTCAGCGAGGGCTTCGAGACCTCCCTGCCGGGGCTCTACCTGACCGGCTTCGCCGCCACCCGCGACTTCGGCCCCTTCTACGGGTTCACCAAGGGCTGCCCCTCCGCGGCCCGCATCGCCGTGTCCGAGATGACGAGGTAACGGTCCGCATCAGCCGCCCTGGACAGCGGGTCTACGGTCGAGACCGGACCAGCGCGACCCCGCCCCGCCGGCTCTAGAACAAGGGTCGGCCGCTTCCAGGAGGTGCGCCCGTGAGCGCTCCGACCCTCCGACGGCGCGTGACGCCGATCGTCGCCCTGCTCGCCGGCCTCGCCTCGATGCTGGGGCTGGTTGCCGCGGCGCCGATCGCGGTCGCCCAACCCCAGGCCCGGTCCGCGCCCTCATCCTCCGCGGACGCCGTCAGGTCCGGAGGCGGGTCCCACGGAGCCAAGCCGACCGTCGTGCTCGTGCACGGATCCTGGGCGGACAGCTCGAGCTGGACCGGCGTCATCGAGCGGCTCCAGCGGGCCGGCTACCCGGTCCGCGCCGTCTACAACCCGCTGCGCGGCCTCGCGAACGACTCCGCGGTCCTGACCGGCTTCCTCTCGACGATCCCCGGCCCGGTCGTGCTGGCTGCCCACTCCTACGGCGGGGCCGTGATCAGCAACGGCGCCGCCGCCAGCCCGAACGTGAAGGCCCTCGTCTACGTCGACGCGTTCGCGCCCGAGGTCGGCGAGTCGATCCTGCAGCTCGCCGGGCCGGACTCCGTCCTGGCCGGCGACCCCGCCACGGTCTTCGACTTCGTACCCTTCGGCAGCGGACCCGGCGACGTCGACCTGTACCTGAAGAAGACCCTCTTCCAGGAGGAGTTCGCCTCCGACCTGCCGAGGCGGACCTCCGCGGTGCTCTACGCCACCCAGCGGCCGGCGGCGGCCGGCGGCTTCGCCGAGACGGCCACCGCGGCAGCGTGGAAGACGATCCCGTCCTGGTACCTCATCGGCACCCGCGACACGGTCATCCCGCCCGACCGGCAGCGCTTCATGGCGCAGCGGGCCGGCTCGCGGACCGTCGAGATCACCGCCTCGCACGTCTCGCTCATCTCCCGCCCCGGCGCCGTCACCGCAGTGATCGTCGCCGCCGCCCGCACCGTCCGCTGACCGTCCACATGTCCGGCTCTCCGCCGGCTCAACGCGAACCACCGCTGAGCACCGAGGACGGGCCACGGCCCGCGCTCAGTCGGTGACCACGACGACCTTGCCACGGGCGGATCCCTCGCCGACGTGCCGCAGCGCTTCGGGTACCTCCTCGAGCCTGAAGGTGCGGTCGATGTGGATGCCGATCTCGTCGGCGACGCAGAGGTCGGTCAGCGGGCTGAAGTGCGTTGGTCCCAGGCGGACCACGAGCACCGCCAGGCGGCGCCGGTTGAGCCGTCCGATGATCGCGCCGAGGGTCGCGATCCCCAGCAGGGTCGGCACGGACCCTCCCACGCACCAGTACCGGCCGCCGGGAGCCAGTGCCCGGCGGCAGGCGAGCGCCGAGCGTTGCGCGACGAGATCGAGGACGAGGTCGTACGGCTCGTCGGTGCGGGTGAAGTCCTCGCTGCGGTAGTCGATCACGTGCGTCGGCGCCCAGCGATCGCATGAAGTCGAGCTTGCCGGCGTTGTCGACGCCGGTCACGTGCGCGCCGGCGCGTTTGGCCAGCTGGACCGCGAACGAGCCCGAGCCGCCGCCGGCTCCGTTGATCAGCATCCGCTGCCCCGGCGCAAGGCCGGCGGTTCCTTGCAGCGCGATCGCCCCCGCCTGCGGGATGGTCGAGGCCTCGGCGAACGTGAGCTCCGGTGGCTTGGCGGCCAGCGCCGACTCGGGCGCGACCGCGTACTCGGCGAAGCCGCCTTTCAGCTGGAGATTGTCGCCGTAGACCTCGTCGCCCGCTCGGAAGCGGGTGACATCCGAGCCGACGGCCTCGACGCGGCCGGCGACATCCGAGCCGAGCGTCCGGCGCGCCGGCGCCCGCAGACCGCCGAGCCGCGCATACAGCGGCGAACCGCGCAGGCACTCCCAGTCCGACAGGTTGATCGACGTCGCGAGAACGCGAAGGAGCACCTGGTTCCTGCTCGGCGTCGGCACCGGTAGGTCATCGACCCGCAGCGACTCGGGCGGGCCGTACCTGTCATAGACAACCGCTCTCATGCCACCTACTCGTCCAAAGGGTGCCTGTCGGCGGGGCGTCAGGCGGTGTGGTCGATGGTGATCACCACGCTTCCGACCTTCTGGCCGGTCTCGACGTACCGGTAGGCCTCGACGATGTCGGCGAGCGGGTAGCTGCGGTCGATGACCGGTCGGAACTGTCCCGACTCCAGGAGGTCGCGGAGACGGTTCGCCATCGCCTGGTCGTGGCGGGGGTAGGCGAACAGGACCGATCGGCCCGGCAGCAGCGGGGTGAGCAGGGCCAGGAACGGGTTCTGGCCGCGCGGGCCCAGCTCGCTGGACAGGTACACCCCGTGCGGTCGGAGCAGGCGCCGGCATCGGGCGAAGGAGCTCTTCCCGACCGCGTCGAAGACCACGTCATAGGCCTGGTCATCCCGGGTGAAGTCCTCGCTGCTGCGGTCGATGACCCGGTCGGCGCCCAGCTGGCGGACCAGGTCGACGTGGGCGGTGCCGCAGACGCCGGTCACGTGCGCGCCGCGGCTCGCCAGCAGCTGGACCGCCGCGGACCCGATGGCGCCGGTGGCGCCGTTGACGAGCACCCACTGGCCGGTGCGGACGCCCGCCTTGGCGATGCCCGCCAGCGCGTAGTGGAATCCTTCGGTCGCCGGGGCGGACTGGGCGTAGTCGAGGTTCGCGGGGATCCGGGCCAGGGTGGCGTCCTGGCGGATTGTCAGGTACTCCGCGTGCGCACCCCAGGCGGTGTCGTCGTAGCCGAACACCCGGTCACCCACGGCGAAGGAGGTGACGGCGCGGCCTACCGCTGCGACCTCGCCGGCGAACTCGTTTCCCAGGATCGTCACCCGCGGCCGCACCAGCCCGCTGAACGGCCGGACCAGCCAGGGCTTCGCGGCCCGGAAGCCGCAGTCGGTGCGGTTGACCGTGGTCGCGTGGACCTTGACCAGCACCTCCTCGTCCTTCGGCCTCGGCGTCGGCACGTCCACGACCCGCACGACCTCCGGCGGGCCGTACCTGGTGTGCACCGCGGCCTTCACGCCGCAACGGTATCGACCGGGGCCGTCTGAGCGGCTGGCTGGCTTGTCAGCTCCGTTGCCGGACGTAAGAGCCAGGCGCCGGCGCCTGCGGTGGATGGCCGCGGGAACCCAGCCGTTTCGGCGCGGGAACCTCCTCGCCGGAGCGCTCGATGGCCCACTCGGCCCAGTGCTCCCACCAGGAGCCGCTGTGCCTTTGTGCTCCTTCCAGCCATGCTTCTGGACCGTCGTCAGGGTCGACAGGACCGGTGAAATAGCTGGCCTTGGGATTGCCCGGCGGATTTACCTGGCTCGCGATGTGGCCGGCGCTGCTCAGCGTGAACGTACTCTCACCCTCCAGCAGCTGGCCCGTGCGGTACGTGCCATGCCACGGCGTCAGGTGGTCGTTGATGGCACCCATGACGTAGTTGGGAACCTTGATTGTCTGTAGGTCGACGGGCGTCCCCAGCGCCTCCATCGCGCCTGGTTCAGGCAACGGGTTCCGCTCGAAGATGTCGAGGAACTGCTGGTGCAATGTCGCGGGCAGGTTTGTCCCGTCGGCGTTCCAGGACAGGATGTCGAAAACCGGCGGATCCTCACCCATCAAGTAGTTGTTGACCCAGTAGTTCCACACCAGCTCATTAGGTCGCATCCACGTGAACGTACTGCCCATTTGTCGGGCACTGATGACACCGGCTCGCCTGGAGTTCCATCGTGCCAGGGAGAGCAACCTGCGGGACGAGAAGGCTCCTATGGGTGCGGGTACCCCCCAGTCCAGCAATGTCACGGCGAACGACGCCGAGTGGATGCGACCACCACCCGTCTGTGCCAGGTGGTTCAGCACCATCGTGCTGAGGATGCCACCGGCGCAGAACGAGATCACATTGACGTCGTCGGAGCCCGTGATCTTCCTCACCGCATCGACCGCGGACAGGATCCGCCCGGCATAAGTGTCGATGTCCCAGGCGGACTCTTTGGGGCTGGGGTTACGCCAGGACAACATGAACGTCTGAAGACCGCGGCCCACGGCGTACTCGACGAAACTGCGACCCGGCTGGAGATCCAGAAAGTAATAGCGGCCGATCGGCGGCGGTACGATCAGCATGGGTCGTTGCCGGACCGTCTTCGTCGTCGGGGCGTACTGCAGCAATTCGGCGTACTCGTCCTTGTGCACGACCGAACCCGGTGTTATCGCGAGGTCCTCACCGACCGTCAGCGCACCCGCCTTGGCCATGGAGGGCATGCCGCCGTTCGTGCGCACATCGTGCAGGAAATTTGTGAGTCCGCTCCGCAGGTTCGCGCCACCGGTTTCGAGCGTCTTCTTCAGCGCCGCCGGGTTGCCCAACAAGGTGTTGGTGGGAGCGAGGGCGCTGGTGAGAATCCCCAGGGCGAAGCGCGCACGGTCCACACGAGGGCCGGAGTCACGCTCCTGCATCTCGTTCAGCAGCTGGTCGACGGCGCCGCATGTGGCGAGGTAAGACTGCGCCAGCGCACGGTACGCAGGGTTCTGGCTCCAGGTGGGGTCCCTGAAGCGCCAGTCATTCTTCTGCGGTGTGATCTGGGAGCGGCCCAGACCGATGCGCCCGAGCTCGGCGCCCAGCCCGACGCCGGCGCGGCCGAGGGAAGCGCCTTGGAGCAGGGCGGCGACCAGGCCGTCCAGCAGCCCCAACCGGTCAGGGACGGAGGTCGGCTCACCCCCTCCTACAGCGTCGGTGACAAGGTCTCGCGTGTCAGACGGCACGGTCATGGAGCGCTGCCTCTCGGAGCGGCTGGCTGTTCAGACGTTCGGCCGGTCGCCGAAGGGTGACGACACTCACCATTGCCAGATCGCAGATACGAACGATAATCCGTATTAACGATGAGGTTAGTTTTGGAGGCCGGGCCCGGTCAAGTGTCATCGGTGCACCCGAGTAGCGAGACGTTCGCGTGGCTGCTTGCGCTGGTTGCCGCTAGTGGCGTGAGGTCATCGACGTGGGCCACTTGGCGTACTCGACTCCGGCAGGCCATGAACGGCTTTCTGCGCCGAGTCCTGCCCAAAGGCGCGCCACGTTTCTGGCTCGCCGTAGCCGTGCTGCTTGCGCTCACCGCCACTGCACTCAGTGGGGTGCGCCCTCGTGGGAGTGGCACTGGCCCGAGCGACGGGTGTCAGCATGCTCAGCGCCTATCTCGCCACGACGCCAGGCGGACTGCCTGCCGTGACGGCGGTCGCCGTCGACTCCGGAGAGAACGTGGGCTTGGTACTCACCTGCCAGATCATCCGGCTGTTCATGGCCCTGTTGCTGGGTTCGATTGCCGTCGCGTATATCGCCCGCCGCCACGCCGTCAGGGGGCGGCGGACTCCCGGTGGACGCGCGGGGCAAGACCGTTCACGTACTGGAGGAGCGTCTTTCGCAATTCCGCTTCCCGCGGCTTCGCGTCGGCGGCAGGGCCGACCAGGGTGATCGCGGAGACCGCCTCGCCGAACTGGTTCCGGACGACCGTGGCCAGGGCGAGCTGTATGCCGCTGTACGCGTAGTTGGTGGCGACCCCGGTCTGTTTGATGTCCCGGAATTCGGCGAGGAACTGGGACACCTTTTCGGCCTTTTCGGGACCTCGGCGGCGCAGGTATCCGTCCCGCACGGCGTCCGACCTCTCGGCCAGGAGCGCCTTGCCGCCGGCGGCGTCGAGCAGATCCCGGCGCAGGCGGGTGCGTGCCGTGTAGCGCGACTGCTCATCGGCCCCGCCCACGCCCACGTAGATCAAGTGGTCGCCTGCCTGGACGCCCAGGAAGACGCTGAGACCCGTGAGCTCGTGCAACTTGTCGAGGTCGTCCTGCGTCACCGAGCCCGCCTGCATCTGGCCACTGGCGAGGGTCAGGCCGTAGATCGCCGGCCCGAGGTAGAAGCACTTGTCGCTCTCGTACAGCCACCCCTTCGCCAAGAGGCCGCGGACGAAGCCGTGGACCGAACTCTTCGGCGCATCGAGGGCGCGGGCCACCTCCGCGAAGGTGATACCGGGCCGGTACGTCACCTCTTCGAGGATCTGGGTGACGCGGTCCACGGTCCGGTGGTTCTGCGGGGCTCGGGGCATGTCGGCTACAGAAGACACTGGCCCAGGATAGTCCAGGATCGTTCAGATTTGCGCGCACTAGTGCGCAGTGACGCACCGAGTCCACTCCCGACAACTGACAGCTCGCAGTGCCGTCAGGCACGACTCGGGGGCATGTTGCCTGGCCGATCGTCAGTCGGTCCGGGTGCGGAGGCTCCGCGCCAGGGTGGGAATCATCACCGCCGCCGCGACCAGGTGTAGCCCGAGGAGGGAGGTGGTGGTGGCGGTGTTGGCCCCGGAGAGAAGCGGCGGGACCAACGAGATCGCGAGCAGCGACACTGCCGTCCACACGAATCGCTCGGCGGGGCGAGCGCTCCATCGAAGAAGAGCGGCGGCAATGCCGATGCCCACGACCGAGAAGAAGCCGGTCACCACGGCGAACCCGGCCAACGGGATCGTCTCGCCACCGTCGGGGACCTCGAAGTCGACGCCAACGGCCCGGGCAAGCGCAGCGGCGAGGGTGGTGGCCACCATCGCTGCGAGCGTGGCAAGGAAGCCGGTGACGGCGAGCCCGCGGAGGCGGTGGGTGTGGCTGATCTGTCCCGATGCCGGGCCTGCGACGACCCCGGTGTCATTCCTGCTGTTCATGTCGTTCCTCCATCATTCGGCAACTGGCGTACCGCTCCGCCGTGACGACCGCGACACGCGCGCCACCGCGCGGCGCGAGGGTCCACACCGGGACTACTCGGTGCCGTCCGCCGGCAGGCGCTCCGGCAGCCCGAGCCGCGGAAACTGGTCGTCGTGGAACGTGACGATCTCGGTGATCGCCCCGTCGGTGACGCGCAGGACGTCGATGGTCAGCGGCAGGTACGCGCTCTCCCGCTTCCGCCAGAGGTAGAAGGCGACGGCGGGCTGCCGGTTCACAAAGGTGAGGACGGCGCGCATGCGCTCCATGCCTTCGAAGCCGCTCTCGACCCAGTCGTTCACCACCGCGTCGCGGCCGACGTACAGGCCCGGCGTGGGCGGCATGGAGCAGCGGACGTCGTCCCGCAGCAGTGCGGCGAGCCCGTTGATGTCCTTGGCCACGCTGGCGTCGGTATAGCGGCGCACCAGCTCGCGCGTCCCGGCGTCCTCCTCGCTGCCGGTCCAGTCCTGCCGCTCGGTGGCCAGGTGCTCCCGCATCCCTGCGCGGGCCCGCTGCAGCGCGCTGTTCACGGAGTTGACGGAGTCCCCGAGGAGCTCCGCGACGTCCTTCGCCGGCCAGCCGAGCACGTCCCGCAGGATCAGCACGGCCCGCGGGCGCGGCGCGAGGTGCTGGACTGCGACCAGGTAGGCAAGCTCGATCGTCTCCCGCGCGACGGCGACGGTCTCCGGCTCGTCCGCGTCGTCCGCGGGCAGCTCGTCGAGCAGCCGGTCCGGGTAGGGCTGCAGCCACAGCACCTCGCCGCCGGTCGCGGGCTCCGGGCGGCGCTTGGCGAGCAGGTCCAGGCAGGCGTTGGTGGCGATCCGGTACAGCCAGGCCCGGAACGTCGACCGCCCCTCGAAGGTCTCCCGTCGCCGCCAGGCACGGAGGAACGTCTCCTGCACGGTGTCCTCGGCGTCCTCGAACGACCCGAGCATCCGGTAGCAGTGCACGTGCAGCTCCCGCCGGTGCCGCTCGGCCAGCCGCGAGAACGCCGGCTCGTCGACCTCGCGCAGACCTCTCTCGCCCAGACCTCTCACTCCCGGCTCCGGTCGCGTGTCCGCGCTCATCACATCATCCTTCCGTCTCGTCGTGTCCGTCGTAGGTGTGACGGGAGCGGGCGCGACAACTCATCACCAGGGTCGGTCGGCATGGCTGATCCAGCGACGGATCCGGCGGCGGAGCGCGACGCGCGGTACGGCGAGGAGGGCGCGGGTCCGCCGGAGTGGGCGCGGGTAGCAGCGGGGTGGCTCCCGTGAGTACACGCTCAGCCGCGGTTGCGAGTCCGAGGATGTTCCTCTGGTGTCTCGTCGCTGGCCATCGCGGCCAGCCGCACCCGGTCGGTCTTGCCGTTCTGGTTGCGGGGCAGGGCGTCCAGGTGCTCCATCCGGCGCGGCACCAGATGCGCCGGCACCCGTTCGCGCAGCCAGCGCGCCAGCCGCGGGTATTCCACCGGGACGCCGGTGTAAGCGGCGACCAGCTCGGTTTCGCCCCCGATGGTGGCGGCGACCACCACGACGTCGCGCAGGTCGGGATGCCGGCGCAGCGCCGCCTCCACCTCACCGAGCTCCACCCGGTAGCCGCGGATCTTCACCTGGTGGTCGAGCCGGCCGAGGTGTACCGGTTCGCCGTGCTCGACCCGCACCCGGTCGCCGGTGCGGTACCAGTGCGCCGCGGTGAGCTCCCCGGTGCCGTCGTAGACGTCGGTCCGGTCGCCGTCGACCCGCAGGAAGCGGCCGGCATTGTCGCCGGGCTCGAGGTAGCCGTCGAAGCGCTGTGGCCCGCGGACGCACAGCTCGCCCTCGACGTCGCTGACCCGGCCGGCGCCGTCCACGAGGACCTGCTCCAGGTGCGGGTAGACCCGACCGATCGGCACGGTGTCGTTGGACGTGTCCGGCCACTCGTCAGCTCGGGCCGGAAGCCGGTAGCGGCTGCAGGAGACGACCAGCTCAGTCGGGCCGAATACGTTCTCTACCGCGGTGCCGGGCGCCACCCGCAGCCACGTCTCGGCCAGCCCGCGCTGCAGCTGCTCGCCGATGAACAGGCTGTGTCGCAGCGTGCTGATCCGCCCGGCGGGCAGGTTGTCGAGCTGAGCGGCGATCGACACCACCGAGGGCACGGAGAACCAGTGGGTGAGGGCACGCCCGGCGGCGTAGTCGACCGGGCTCCGCATCTCCGCACCCGTCGGCACCACCAGGGTTGCACCGGACCCCCACGTGACGAAGAGGTCGAACAGCGAGGAGTCGAACGTCAGCTCGAAGGTCTGCGACACCCGGCTGCCCGGGCCGACCTCGTAGGTGGCGATGTTGTACCGGACGTACGGGGAGATGTTGCGGTGCCGGGCCGGGACGCCCTTGGGCCGGCCGGTCGAGCCGGAGGTGAAGGAAATCAGGGCGAGCTGGTCCGGACCGGTGCGGTACGGCGGCAGGCCGGTCTCGTCGGCGTCGCGGTCCGGCGCCGGAGTGAGGCCGGTCCGGACGAGCACCGTCGGCGCGGCGCCCTCCGGCACGGCGGAGCGGCCGAGGTCGGCGTCGGCGGTGAGCACCAGGTCGACGCCGGCCGCCTCGACGATCGTCCGGTTGCGCTCCGCGGGGTAGCCCGGGTTGAGCGGGACCACCGCCGCGCCGAGCCGCTGCGCGGCCAGGTAGCCGGCGAAGGCGAGCAGGTCCCGCGCGGCGAGCAGCCCGACCCGCGACGGCGCGCCGCCGTGCGCCTCGACCAGCTCCGCGGCGAGCGACAGCACGGTGGAATGCAGCTGCCGGTAGCTCAGTGACCCGCCGTCGATCTCGAGCGCGGGCGCGTCCGGCGCCCGCTCCACCGACCCGGCGAACCACTCCCACAGCGTTCGGTCGGTCATCGCACCTCCTCCGTGGCGGACTCCGCGCCCGGCCGCCGCAGCACCGAACGCAGCGCCAGTGCGAGCGCCGCGGTCACGACCAGGACGCCGGTGCCGGCGATGACGAAGGCGACCCGGGCGGAGGTCGCCTCGATCAGCGGGCCGGTGGCGAAGGAGGCCAGCGCCTCGGCGATGAAGATCGGCGCGTAGACGACGCCGAAGACCCGCCCGAGCTTGTCCTGCTCGACGTTCTCGCCGATCGTGGTGTCGAGGCCGACGTTCTCGAAGCCGTTGCCGGCGCCGGCGACCGCGTACGCCAGGATGGCCAGCACGACCGCGCCGGACAGCCCGGTCAGCAGCAGACCGACGCCGCTGCAGGCCAGCCCGACGAGCAGCAGCCGGGTCCCGGGCGGCGACCAGCGGGAGCCGACCAGCAGGACCGGGGCGAGGATCATCGCCAGCCCGTACGCGCTGTTGGCCAGGCCGTACGCGGTCGGGGAGCCACCGAGCACGTCCCGGATGAGCACCACCAGCGCGACGTTGTCCAGGGCCGCGAAGCAGATCCACAGCACCAGCCCGACCAGCACGGCCCGGGTGACCCGGGTCTGCAGCACGTAGGCCAAGCCCTCCCGGGCGTCGGCGAGCAGGCCGCGGGCCGGGACCGCCGGCGGCCCGGCGGCCTCCCCGCCGGCATCGACGATCGGGGGGAGCATCAGCAGCAGCACGGCGAGCGCCGCGGTCAGCGCCACGTCGGGGACGAAGCCGGCCCGCGGCCCGGCGAGCTGATAGAGGAACGCGCCGGCCACCGGGCCGAGCGCGAAGGCGGTGTTGTGGGACAGCGACAACAGCGCGTTGGCCCGGCTGAGCTGGTCGCGGTCGACCACCTTGGGCACGACGCTCTTGCTGGTCGGCGTGAACAGCGTGGTCGCCAGGCCGCTGACCGCGATCAATGCAACCAGCACGCCGAAGGGCGGCAGCAGCGCGAGGATGGCGCCCATCGCGACCAGCCGGCAGGCCGTGCAGGCGAGCAACAGCCGCCGCGGCTCGGCCCGGTCGGCCAGCGCGCCGGCGATCGGGCCGAGCGCCTGCGGCAACACCCGGGCGCCCATCGCGACGCCCACCGCGGTGGCCGAACCCTCCCGTTCGAGCACGTACAGGGCGAGCACCGTCAGCGTGGTCCAGTCGCCCAGCGACCAGGCCGTCCGCGCCGCCCAGACGGTCGCGAAGGGCCGGTTGCCGGCGAGCAGCGCGAGCCGGCCGGACGCGGTCACCGCGGCGTCCAGTCCGACTCCGCCGCGGTCGCCGGGTCGGGCGCCGCGAGGTCGGGCCCGACCACCAGCATGGTGGTCGGCGGGTCCTGCCGCTGCGGGACCAGGTGCAGCCGCTGCACCCCGTCCGCGGCCCCGGCCAGGGCGTCCTGGCAGTCGCACGGTCGCTCGGCCAGCCCGGCGAAGCGGTACGCCACCTCCATGATCCGGTTGCGGTCGGTCGGCCGGAAGTCGGCCACCAGGTGCGCGCCGGCCGCGGCGGCCCGATCGGTCAACCAGCGCAGCAGCACGGAACCCGCGCCGAACGACACCACCCGGCACGAGGTGGCGAGCAGCTTCAGGTGCCAGGCCGGCGGGTGCCCGGTCGGCGGGTGTCGCTCGACCAGTGCCACCCCGACCGCGCCGTGCGGGCCGAATCGGTCGGTCATCGTCATCACCAGCACCGCGTGCCTCGGGTCGGCCAGCAGCCCGCGCAGGTCGGCCGTCGAGTAGTGCACGCCGGTCGCGTTCATCTGGCTGGTCCGCAGGGTCAGCTCCTCGACCCGGGACAGCTCCTCCGCGCCCGCCAGGCCGATCCGCATCCTCAGCGCGAGCGAGCGGAGGAAGTCGTCGTCCGGGCCGGAGAAGTCCGACCGGGCCGCCTCCCGGCGGAAGCCGGCCTGGTACATCGCCCGCCGCTGCCTGCGCGTCGACCGTGACCACCGTCGGGCTGAGCTCCGGGCGCGCGGGCAGGGTCGGCACCTCCTCGGCGGCGTAGCAGCGCACCTCGGGCAGGTGGTAGGCGACCTCGGCGCGGTCGACCGGCTGGTCGTCGACGAAGGCCATCGCCCGCTCGGCGAAGCCCAGCTCGGCCGCGATCGCGCGGACCGCGTCGGACTTGCGTCCCCAGCCGATCCGCGGCAGCACCAGGTACTCGGCGATGCCGAGCCGCTCCAGCCGGGGCCACGCGTCGTCGTGGTCGTTGCGGCTGGCGACCGACTGCAGCACGCCCCGCGCGTCCAGGGTCCGGATGACGTCCAGCACGCCGGGCGCGAGCTCGAGGTCGTCGCCCTCCAGCAGGGTGCCTCGCCACAGCGTCTCGTCCAGGTCCCAGACCAGGCACTTGACCAGGTCGACGGTGTCCTCGGCCATCGGCTCAGACCTCCCACAGGGTGGCGGCCCAGGCCGCGACCGGGCTGGCGTTGAGCACCAGGACCAGGTCGCCGCCGGTCAGCTCGCCGCTGCGCGAGCAGCCGGTCCAGGTTGAGCACGACGTCCATCGCGCCGAGGTGCCCGTGGGCGGCCAGGGTGTCCCGGCAGACCGGGTGGATCGGGAGCGCCGAGCAGCTCGGCGTGGAACTCGTACGCGCCGTCGGTCACGTTCTGCATCAGCACGCAGCGGACGTCGTCGCGGGTCGACGCCGGCGTCGGCCAGCACCTGCTCGACCAGTCCATCGAGCGCCTGGCGGCTGTCGCAGGGCGAGCTCGAAGCGGTAGCGGTCGGCGGACGCGCACTCCTCCCGCCACTCGTACCAAGGCGTCTGCTTGTAGTCGACGCCGAACAGGTCGTGGAAGGCGCCGTCGGTCCGCATCCGGTGCGCCCGGAGCGCCGGTCGGCCGCCCGGCACCAGGGTGAGCGCGAACGCGCCGTCGCCGATCACGGTGACCGGGAAACGGACCCGGTCGACGGCGGTCGGGCGGCTGGCGTGCGCGATCAGGACGCCTGCGCGGCGCGGTGCCGGCCAGGATCAGGTCGCGGCCCAGGCCCCAGGCGGCGCTCGACCCGGTGCAGCCCAGGCCGTCCACGGTGAACGAGACGGTCACGTCCACACCGGAGTCGGCATGCACCCGGCCGGCGTCCGATCCGAGCAGCACGTCCGGTGCCCGCGGCGCGACGAGCAGCAGCGCGTCCGCCTCGATCTCGACCCGCTCGGCGAGCTCGCGGACGGCCTGCGCGGCCAGCTCGCCCGCGCTGCGATCGTCGAACGCGCCGACCGTGTCGATCCCGCAGCTCAGCGCGAAGTCGGCGGCCTCCCGGTCCAGGTCGGCGAGCTCGGGCAGTTCGGCGACCGTCAGCTTCTGCTCCGGCAGCAGGCAGTGCACGGCGCCGAGGCCGACCGCCTGCGGCGACCCGGTCACCACGGCACCGCCAGCGCGTGGTCGGCGAGCAGAAGCTGGGAGATCTCGGTGCTTCCCTCGATGATCTCCATCACCTTGGCGTCCCGGTACGCCCGGGCGGCCACTTCGCCGTCCTCGGCGCCGGTCGAGCCGAGCACCTGCACCGCCGCCGAGGATCCGCGGGCCGCCCCGGCGGCGCTGACATACTTGGCGACCACCGACGCGGGGACCATGTCGACCGAGCCGTCGTCCCAGCACCGGCTCGCGTGCTCGCAGACCCGGACGGCGGTCTGCTCGGTGGCGTAGAGGTCGGCCAGGTGCCGGCCGACGAGCTGGTGGTCGGCCAGCTTGACGCCGAACTGCTCCCTTGCCTTGGCGTGCCGGGTCGCCACCCGAAGGCAGGCGCGCAGGATCCCGACGCAACCCCACGCCACCGACAGCCGGCCGTACGTCAGGGCCGAGGTGACCAGCAGCGGCAACGGCAGGTCGGTGGCGACCAGATGGTCGGCCGGCAGTCGCACCTGGTCCAGCCACACGTTCGCGTGCCCGGCGGCGCGGCAGCCGAGCGGGTTCGGCACCGGCTCGAGCCGGACACCGGGCGTCGCGGTCGGCACCATCGCCACCGCCACGCCGGAGCCGGAGAGTCCGAAGACCGCCAGCAGGTCCGCGTACTCGGCCGCGGTGACCCAGCTCTTCTCCCCGTCCACGACGATCCCGTCGTCCTCCTCCGAGACCGTCGTCCGCATCGCCGCCAGGTCGCTGCCGGCGCCCGGCTCGCTGAACGCGACCCCGGCCAGGTCGCCACCGGTCAGCCGGGGCAGGAACCCCGTGCGCTGCTCGTCGCCGCCCCACCGCTGCACTATCCAGGCCGCCATGCCGTGTGACGTCAACACGCTGCGCAGCGAGCTGCACAGGCTGCCGGTGTGCGCGGTCAGCTCACCGTTCGCCACGGCCGTCAGGCCCATCCCGCCGTGCTCGGCGGACACCTGGCCGCACAGCAGGCCTGCCCCGCCGAGCCGGCGGATCACGTACTCCGGCAGCCGTCCCTGTCGGTCCCAGTCGCCCGCATGGTCGCCGACCTCGGCGCTGACGAGGTCGCAGGCGGCGGCGAGCTGGTCGCTCACCCCGGCGTCCCGTCCGGCCCGAGCCGGTGCACCAGCTCGGGCCATTGCCCGGACGGTCCGGAAGTTGTCCAGGTTCAGCTCGTCACGGCCGACCGCGACGCCGAACTCCTCCTCCAGGTAGAGCACGAGCTGCAGCGCGAACAGGGACGACACCCCGCCCTCGGCGAAGATGTCCTGCTCCGGCGTCCACTCGGCCTGGGTGCGCTCCGCCAGGAAGCGCTGCAGGCTCAGCTCCACCGGGTCGTCGCCGGCGCCGGCGGGGCGGGGCGGGTCGGCGGTGTCCGTCACGGCCGGTTCCTCCCGTGGTCGAAGAAGCCGCGGCCGCTCTTCCGGCCGAGGTCCCCACTGTCCACTCTGGACGTCAGCCCGGCGGCGGGCCGGTAGCCGTCGTCGCCGGTGCGCTCCTGGAGCACCCGCAGGGTGTCCACGACGTTGTCCAGCCCGATCAGGTCGGCGGTCGCGAGCGGGCCAGTGCGGTGCCCGAGGCAGCCGGTGAAGACCGCGTCCACCTCGGCCGCGCCGGCCCGGCCCTCGTCCACCAGTCGGGCGGCGTTGTTGATCATCAGCATCAGGATCCGGTTGGACACGAAGCCCGGCCCGTCACCGACCACGAGCGCCCGGCAGTCCAGCGACTCCAGCAGGCCGAGCACGCCCTTGAGCGCCGCGTCGCCGGTCGCCGGGCCGCGGACCACCTCCACGGTGCGGATCAGGTACGGCGGGTTCATGAAGTGGGTGCCGACCAGCTCCTCCGGCCGGGCCAGTGCGCCAGCCAGCTCGCCGATCGGGATCGCCGAGGTGTTCGAGGTCAGCAGGGTGCCGGGGCGGACCGCGGCGGACACCTCGGCCAGCACCCGCAGCTTCAGCTCGGGAATCTCGGTCACCGACTCGACCACCGCGGTCGCGCCGGCGACGTCGGCGACCGTCGGGCTGGTCGTCAGCGCCCCGGGCGGACCGTCGGTGCCGAGCCCGCCGAGCAGGTGGGCCTCCAGCGACCGCTGCCGCACCAGGTCCGGCGCGGCGGCCAGCCGGTCCGCGTCGACGTCGACGAGCAGCACGGGAAGCCCGCGGCCGACCGCAAGCGTCGCGATGCCGATTCCCATCACGCCGGCCCCCACGACGGCGAGCCGGTGCGGAGTCGGATCGTCGCTCATACGACCTCCCGGGCCTCGACGGCGGTGAGCGTGCGGGTCAGGGCACTCCGGTAGTCCGGCTGGCGGGCGAGGAAGCGGATGCTCCGGCCGAGCGCGGCGCCGTCCACCTCGGGGCGCAGCCGCTGGCGGTCCAGCCAGTCCCGCCAGCCGGTTGCCGTGGCCACCGCCTCGTCGCGCCGCCTGCGGTCCAGCTCGTAGAGGGCGATGCCGGACAGCATCGGATCCTCAGTGGACAGTGCTGCCGCGGCGACCTTGCGCTGCCACTGCTCGACCGGCAGCCCGGTGGTGGCGAGGCCGTCGGCGGCCAGCAGCTCGAAGAGCCCGCGCAGGGACAGCCCGCTGGAGTCGACCAGGTGGTAGACCCGGCCGACCGACCCCGGCTCGGCCCCGAGCCCGACGACCGCCCGTGCCACCACGTCGACCGGGGCGAGCTGCACCGGCCGGTCGTCCAGCGGGTGCGCGCCGACCGCGAGGCCACCGGCAAGGATCCGCCACAGCACGTCCTTGCCGTTGCAGGCGCCGGTGTCGGTCGCGCCGACGATGAAACCCGGCCGGAAGACCCGTACCCGCATGCCGTCGGCCTCGGCCCGCTCGGCCAGCCGCTCGACCACCCACTTGGTGACCCCGTAGCCGCCCTCCTCCGGGTCGAGCGGCTGCTGCCGGGTCTCCTGGAAGCCGGCCGCGCCGACCGCCTGGCCGCACGCGGCCAGGCTGGACACCAGCGAGAGGTCGGCCACTCCGCTGGCCCGCATCCACCGCAGCAGGCCGGCGGTGCCCAGCACGTTGTCGGCGCGGAGCGCCTCGTACGGCTCGGTGAAGACGACGCGCGCCGCCGCGTGCACGACATGTCCGACCCGGTCGGCCAGCTTCCCGCCCGCATATCCGGCGCAGGCCCGCTCGACGTCGTCGAGGCCGCCGGGCACGACCCGCACGCGGTCCGGGTCGGGCACCGGCAGCTCGAAACGCGCGGCCGCGGCCGCGAGCCGGCGCCGGCCCTCGCTCTGGTCCGCCGCGCGGACCAGGCAGTAGACCCGGCCGGTGGTGGCGCGCAGCAGCTCGGCGAGCAGGAAGGCACCGAGGAAGCCGCTGGCGCCGGTCAGCAGCACGTCGCCGTCCCGGGGGCCGGCTCCAGCCGGTGCCGGTCCCAGGTCCAGCTCGACGTCGGCGTCCACCAGCGCGGCCGCACCCGCGGCCTCCGTCGGGCTCCCGGGCCGAGCCGGCGCGGGTCCGGATCACCTGGGCGATCCGCCGCACCGTGGCCCGGCTGCCCCCGACCCGGTGCAGGTTGAGCAGCACGCCGTGCCGCTGCTGGATCTCCAGCGCCATCCGGACGGACAGCAGCGAGGTGCCACCGAGGTCGCCGAACTCGTCGTCCGGACCGACGGACTCCACTCCGAACAGCCCGCGCCACACCTCGCACAGCTCGGCCTCCAGCCCGTCGCCGTTCGCGCCGGCCGGGACCGGACCGTCCGCCGGGACCGGACCGTCCGCCGGGACCGGAGCCGGATCGGCCGCCGGCGGGGCCGTCCGGCGCGCCGGCGGCCGCCGCGGCGGGGGAGGGAGCCGCGGCCGCGCCGGCGGGCAGGCTGTCGTCCAGCGCCCAGTAGCGCCGCCGCCGGAACGGATACGTCGGCAGCGGCAGCCGGCGCCCGGAGTCGCCGGCCGCCGCCGCCCAGTCCACCGGGACGCCGTTCAGCCAGGCGGCGGCCAGTGCCGCCTCGACGGCATCCGCCAGTTGCTCCGGGCCGGTGTCAGGGCCGACCGGCAGCAGCTGCCCGTCCCGCCCGACCTCGCCCGTGCCGACCACCATCACGAAGCGGTCCGCCGGCGGCGACTCCGGCGCCTCGTCGACGACCTCGACCCCTGGCCCGAGGGCCGCCGACAGCCGGGACAGCGCGTCGGCGACCGCGGGCCCGTCCCCGCCGCGGACCACCAGCGCCCGCCGCTGGTCGGGCACCCTGGCCGTCGCCGCCGCCGGCGGGCGAGGAAGCCGGAGGCCGGCGGCCAGCCGGTCCGGCGGGCCGGTCACCACCCGCCGCTCGGCGAAGTCGTTGCGGCCGACCCGCAGCGTGTGCGCGACGTCGGCGACCGCGAGGTCGCCGCCGTCCAGCTCGTCCGCGAGCCGGCGGCAGGCGTCGTCGAGCTCGCGGCGGGTGCGGGCGGACAGCTGCAGGCGCACGGTCTCGCGGGCCGGCGCCGGCGGCCGGGTGGGCCTCGGGCGGCGGAGCCAGCACGACCGCGGCGTTGGTACCGCCCAGCCCCATCGAGTTGACCAGCACGTACCGGTCCTCGTCCGGGCAGGTCTCCGGCTCGGTCGGCACCCGGAACGGGCTGTCCGCGAGCAGTCCTTCCTCGCGCGGCCGCTCGAAGAGCGGGTGCGGGGGCACCCGGCCGGTGCGGACGACGTGCACCGCCTTGATCAGTCCGGCGATCCCGGCGGCCGACTCGGCATGCCCGATGTTGACCTTCACCGAGCCGAGCCCGCAGAAGCCGGTCCGGTCGGTGGTCGCCCGCAGTCCGTCGGTCAGGCCGGCCAGCTCGACCTGGTCGCCGAGTGGGGTGCCGGAGCCGTGCGCCTCGACGTAGCGCACCGCGTCGCCGGACACCTCCGCGACGCCCAGCGCGGCCGACACCACCGAGGCGACCCCGGCCGGGCTCGGCGCGGTGAAGCCGGGCCGGTCCGCCCCGTCGTTGCCGGCCGCGCTGCCACAGACCACCGCGAGCACCGGGTCGCCGTCGGCCAGCGCGTCGGACAGCCGGCGCAGCGCCACTGCGCCGACTCCGGCACCGCGGGCCGTCCCGGTCGAGCGGCGGTCGAAGGCGCGGCAGTAGCCGTCCTCGGACAGCAGCCCGCCCGGCTGGTAGCGGTAGCCGGAGTCGAGCGTCTCCAGTCCGGTGCCGCCGGCGAGCGCGATGTCGCACTCGCCGGCGAGCAGGCTGAGCGTCGCGTAGTGCACGGCCGTCAGCGACGACGAGCAGGCCGTCTGCACGGCCACGGACGGGCCGTGCAGGCCGAGCCGGTAGGCGACCCGGGACGCGAGGAAGTCGGTGACGCCGCCGAGGTAGAGGTCCACGTCGTTGAGCGCCGCGGCGCCGGCGGTCCGCGCCCGGGCCAGGTAGAGCAGGGTCGCGTACGTGCTGAAGCTGGCGCCGGCGAAGACCGCGACCTGCCGGTGGCCGTCCCGGGCCGGGTGGCCGGCGGACTCCAGCGCCTCCCAGCAGGCCTCCAGGAAGATCCGCTGCTGCGGGTCGATCAGCTCGGCCTCGCCGGGCGGGTAGCCGAAGAACTCGCCGGCGAACTCGTCCACGGCCGGCAGGGTGGCCGCGACGGTGACGTAGTCGTCCGCGTCGAGCAGCTCGTCCGGCACGCCGGCGGCCCGCAGCCGGTCCTCCGGCAGCGGGCGGCAGGAGACCACGCCGTCGTCGAGGTTGCGCCAGAAGTCCGCCGGCGACCAGGCGTCCGGGAACCGGCAGCCGATGCCCACGACGGCGACGGCGCTGTCCGGGTTCACGGCGGCCCCGGAGCGCCGGCGCCCGCGGCCGGTCGACCGCCTCCGCGGGCCCGCCGGCCACGCTCGAGCAGTTGGCCGCGACCCCCGCCGGTCCCGGGGCGGACGCCGTCGGGCGGCTCGCCGAGCAGCCGTGCCTGACTGGCGACGGTAGGGGACTTGAACAGGTCCGCCGAGACCAGCTCGCGGTCGGTCAGTGCGTTGAGCCGGTCCAGCAGGACGACCAGCAGCAGTGAGTTGCCGCCGGCTTCGAAGAAGTTCTGCTCCAGCGGCACCGTCTCCTTGTCGAGCACCTCTCGCCACGCCTGCCGCACCTCGTCGACCAGCGCGTCGTCGTCGTCGGCGTCGGCGCCGGCCGCGGCCACGCTGCCGGACGGCGGGGTCTGGGGCGAGGAGGGCCCGTGGTCGGCGGCTTCGTCGAGCACCGGCGCCGCCGGGTCGGCGACCAGCTCGCCGGCCTTACGCCGCAGGGTCTCCAGGAGCGCCTCGACGCTTCCACGGTCGAAGAGGTCCACCGCGTAGTCGAGGGCGAGCAGCATGTCGTCGCCGGCGGGCGTCACGTCGAGCTCCAGCTCGTAGCGGACCCGGTAGTCCGGCAGCGGCAGCTGCCGGGCGGCGACGCCGGGGCCGAGGTCGGGCAGTGCCAGCGGGCCGAGCGCGTTCACCATCACCGGGGTGACCGGCGGCCGGCTCAGGTCGCGGTCCGGGTGCAGCCGGGCGGCGATCGCGTCGAAGGGCACGTCCGCGTCCCCGTACGCGGCCAGGCAGGCGTCCCGGACCCGGCCGAGGAACTCGGCCCAGCTCGGGCCGCCGGTCAGGTCGGCGCGCAGCAGCAGTGTGTTGACGTACATCCCCACCCCGTGCCGGCTGGCCTCGGTGTCCCGGCCCAGCCAGGGAAACGCGAAGAGGAAGTCGCGCTGGTCGCCGCGCTCGGCGAGGGTCGCCGCGAGCAGCGCGGCCACCAGCATGAACGGGGTGCACCCCTGCTCCGTGCCGCGGTCGAGCAGCTTCGCGGTCAGCGCCGGGCCGAACGAGCCGGCGCAGGTCGCGCCGCGGGTCGTAGCCACCTCCGGGCGCGGCCGGTCGGGCCGCAGCTGCACGTCTACCGGCGCACCGCGCAAGCGCTGCACGGCCTGTGCGGTCCGACTCTCGTCCGGACCGGTGTCACCGGCCTGCGTCGCGGGATGCACCGGCTCCGGCAGCTCGGCGTCGCGCCCGTCCACCGCCGCCCGGTAGGCGTCGCCGACCTGGTCCAGGAGGACCTGCCGGGACCAGCCGTCCAGGACCAGATGGTGGGCGCAGATCAGCAGCACGGTGCGCTCGCCGGCCGCTAGCACCTCCGCCCGGGCCGGCGCGTCCACCGCGAGGTCGAACGGCATCCAGCAGGAGACGGCGAGGTGCGCGTCGACGTCGGGTGGCTCGAGCACGGTGACCGGAGGCGGCGGACCGTCTGTGCGGTAGACGACCCGGCTGCGGTCGGGGTCCAGCTCGAATCGGGACCGCAGCGCCGGATGGCGGGCAAGCACGGCGGCGACCGCGTCCCGGAGCGTCGGCCGGTCGACCGGACCGGTGAACTCCAGCACCGTGGGGACCAGATAGGCCGGACGCGCCTGCGGATCGGCGGTCCGGTCGATCAGCCACAGGCCCCGCTGGGCGGGGCTGGCGGGGTGACGGGCGTCCTGCCTTGAGATCACCCCGACCTCCGTTCCTCGCCGCTAGTCCCGATCCTCCCCCAGCGGCCTCGGAAGATAAACCGCACCACTGTCACCGTGTTAACGTCCGCTCGTGACCCTGCCGGTCGGTTCGCGGCGGTCCGACAGCGTGCCTCGTGGATTGGTCGAGACGGCTGCCGCGGTGCTCTGGGGCGAGTCACCGCCCGGCGGCGGCGAGGCATTCGCCGAGCACAGCTTCATCGGCCTCGGCGGCGACTCGCTGCGGGCGATGCACCTCGCGGCCGTGGCGCTCGACCGGCACGACGTGGTCGTCCCGGTCGAGACGTTGATGGGCGGCCAGCCGCTCGTCGAGGTGCTGGCCGCAGCCACTCCCGCGGAGCGGTCGGTCGCACCGGGCGCCGACGAGGACGATTCCGCGGCGAACGGAACGGCGTCGGCGATCCAGCAGGGGATGTGGGCGGCCGAGCGGCTGATCGGCGGCGCGCCGTACAACCTCGTATTCACCGCGTTCCTGACCGGCCGGTTGCGGGAAGACCTGCTGGAGCGGGCGGTGGCCGGGACGGTCGCCCGGCACGAGGGGCTGCGCACGGTCTTCCCGGAGGAGGACGGCGGCCTGGTCCGCCGCGTCGTCGAGGTCGACCGGCCGGACTTCGCGACGGTGCGCCACGACGGGGACGACGCGGGCTTCGCCACGGCGGTCCGGGCGATCGCGGCCGAGCACGGCCGGCGGCCGCTGGACCCGGCCTCCGCCCCCGCACTGCGGTTCCTGCTCGTCCGCTCGGCAGCCGACCGGGCCGCACTGGTCATGGTCGTGCATCACATGCTGCTCGACGGCTGGGCGATCGGTCTGGTGCTGCGCGAGATCCTCGACCGGTATGCGGCCTACGCCGCCGGCGGGGAGCCCGACCTCGGCCCGCCGGCCCGGATGGAGGGCCTGCTGCGAGCCCAGCGCCGGCTGCGGGAGACCGGCGAGTGGGACCGGCTGGGCGACTTCTGGGAACGCCGGCTGGACGGGGTCCCGACGCTGCTGGACCTGCCCGCTGACCGGCAGCGCCCGCAGGTGCAGGACCCGGCCGGCGCGCGGCATCCCTTCGATGCCGGGCCGGTGGCCACCGCGGCGGTGGTCCGGCGCGCCCGCGAGCTCGGCATCACGCCCTTCGCCTTCCTCCTCGGCGCCTTCGCGCTCGCGCTGCGCCGATACACCGGTGCCGACCGGCTGCTGGTCGGCGTGCTGCTCGCCGGCCGCTCGTCAGCCGAGCTGGAGGAGCTCGTCGCGGTGGCCGGCAACCTGCTGCCGGTCCGGGTGGACGTCGACGACGGCCGGTCGGTCGCCGACTACCTGCGCGGGGTGCACCGCTCGGTGACCGACGGCGTGCGGCACGGGGCGCTGCCGTTCGACGAGATCGTGTCCCGTGTCGGCGCCGGCGGCGGCATCGACCGGCACCCGCTGGTGCAGGTGTCCTTCGGCATGCACGACCAGCTCGTGCCCCGTCGGTTGCGCACCGCCGACCTGGACGTGCGGGTCGAAGAGGGCCACGGGGGCGGCTCGCAGTTCGACCTGACGCTGCTGATCCGCGACCGCGACCCCGCGTTCGCCGGCGACCTGGAGTACGCGACCGCGGTGTGGACCGCGGCGGAGGCGGAGGCGTTCCTGGCCGACTACGCCGCCGCCGTCGACGGGCTCGCCTCCGACCCGGACCGCCGGCTGGAGGACGTCCGGTGCATCGCCGGACCGCGGCGGTCGCTGCTGGAGCGGCTCAACGACACCGCCCGCCCGTACCCGGCCACGTCGGTGGAGGAGCTCTTCCGCCTGCGGGTGGCCGAGCGGCCGGGCGCGGTCGCCGTACGGGAGGGGAACACCCGGCTCAGCTACGCCGAGCTGGCCGAGGCGGCGTCGGTACAGGCCCGCCTGCTGGCCGATGCCGGCGTCCGCCCGGGCGACTCGGTCCTGGTGGGACTGGACCGTTCCGTCGCCGAGGCGGTCGGGCTGCTCGGCGTGCTGTGGGCGGGCGGCCGCTACGTGGGCGTGGACGCCAACCTGCCCGCCGCCGTGCGCGACCAGATCGTCGACCGGGTGCAGCCTGCCGCGGCGCTGGAGGACCCGGCGGCGGAGCCCGGCCGTTTCGGGGCCGTGCCACTGGTCGAGACGTGGCACGGGTCCTGGAACGGCCGGCCAGGGATGGAGCCCGCCGGACCCGCCGACCCGGAGCGGGTGGCGTACGTGGCCTTCACCTCGGGCTCGACCGGGGTGCCGAAGGGCGTCTGCGTCCCGCACCGCGGCATCGTCCGGCTGGTCCACGGGGTCGACTACGTCCGGCTCGGCCCGGACGAGCGGGTGCTGCGCCTGTCGCCCCTCGCCTTCGACGCCTCCACACTGGAGGTCTGGGGGTCGCTGCTCACGGGGGCTGCTCTGGAGATCCATCCCGCCGGCCTGCCATCACCCGGCGAGCTGGGCGACTTCCTGGTCCGGCGGAGAGTGACCGTCGCTTGGCTCACCTCCGGGCTCTTCCGGCTGGTGGCCGAGTTCGCGCCGGGATCCTTCGCCCACCTGCGGCAGCTGCTCACCGGCGGTGACGTGGTGTCGCCGGCGCATGTCGCCGGGCTGCTCGCCCGACATCCCGGGCTCGTGGTGACCAACGGCTACGGGCCAACCGAGAACACGACCTTCACCACCACGCACACCGTGCGCACCGCGGCCGAGGTGGAGGACCCGCTGCCGATCGGCAGGCCCGTCCCCAACACCAGGGTGTATGTCCTCGACAACCGGTGGCGGCTGCTCCCGCCGGGCGCGGTCGGCGACCTCTTCGCCGCCGGCGACGGTCTGGCCGCCGGCTATCTCGGCGACGAGGCAGAGACGGCGCGGGCCTTCGGCAGCCCGTCCCCGGACGTGGCCGAGCGGCTCTACCGCACGGGGGACCTGGTCCGACTGGACACCCGCGGCCGGCTGCAGTTCCTCGGCCGGCGGGATGAGCAGGTGAAGCTGCGGGGCTACCGGGTGGAGCTCGGCGAGATCAGGGCAGCGCTGTGCGCTCACCCTTCCGTGCAGGACGCGGTCGTGGTCGTCACCGGCAGCGGGAGCGCGGACAAGCGGCTGCTCGCCGGTTGCGTGCCGGCCGGGGTGGCGCCGGACCTCGGCGAGTTGCAGAATTTCTTGGCCGGACGGCTGCCCGGCTACATGGTGCCCTCGCTGTGGGCGGTGCTGGACCAGGTACCGATCACCCGCAACGGCAAGCTGGACCGGCGGGCCCTGGAGGCGGTCGCCCGGCCCGCAGCCGGCGGGACGAACCAGGCCGCCGCTGGAACCGCGGGCGGCCGGGTGCGCGAGCTGGTCGCCGAGGTCCTCGGCCGCGACGACGTCGGTGCCGACGAGGACTTCTTCGCCGCCGGCGGCGACTCCCTGCGGGCGATCCGGCTGGTCGGCCTGATCCACGATGAGCTCGGCGCCGACGTGCCGTTGCGGGACTTCCTTCGCAACCCGACCAGCGCGGCCCTCGCTCGCCTCGTCGACCCGCCGACCCCGGATCCGCCGACGGGCGGTCCGTCGACGATGCCGTCGAGCTCCGCACCGAGCTCGGGGGCGGCCTCGTCGCCGCACCGTTCGACATCCCCGTAGGACGAGCCCTACTGCGGAGCCGCCCACCGTCACCAGACAGACCCGCTCGTCCGGCCGGTAGCCGAGCTCCGCCCGCAGCGCCTGCCCACGGCGGAGACGCTGCTGCTCGCCGGCGACGGACGTGCAGGTCGATCTCTGGCACAGCAAGCCCAATCTGGGCCTTTGTGACCTAAGATCGCAGGTCAGAAGGGGTATGTGCGCCCGGCAGGACTCGAACCTGCGACCAAGTGCTTAGAAGCCATCACCGCCCGAACGCTGTGCTGACCAGCGCATCCGCAGGTCGCCGCCGAGCGCTGTGCGGGTAGTTATCCGCTTGCAGAACGATCTTCCTCGGCCGCCGGCGGATCGAGTGTTTCACGGTCGTCACCCACACCCCGTTGCCCAATCGCAGGTGGGTCGAGTCTCGCGCTGGCGGCTCCGCGAGCGGCCGTGTCCGGGTCGCCCGGAATGGAGCTTGAGGCCCGGAGGCGGCGGCCCTCCGCCCCGTTGGCCCCTGCCTATGGTCCGGAACGCCTCTGAACTACGTGCAGAGCAAGCTCGCAGCCGATGAGCGGTTGTGCATCCCCATTGGCGTGCCGGCGTCACCGCTGCTGTTGGATGAGCGCGTGCGCGCAGCCTGGTACGACACGCAGGGCCCGGCCGAGGAGGTGCTGGAGGTCGGCCAGCTACCCGACCCGGTGCCGCCGCCCGGCGAGCTCCGCGTCAGCGTCCGCTACTCCGGCGTCAACCCCGGGGACACGAAGAAGCGCCGCGGCTGGCTCGGCTCCACGATGCCCTACCCGCGAGTCGTCCCACACAGCGACGCCGCCGGCGTCATCGACCGCGTCGGCGACGGCGTGAAGCCGGACCGCATCGGACAGCGCGTATGGGTGTACGGCGCCCAGTCCTACCGCCCCTTCGGCACCGCCGCCCAGTACGTCACCGTCCCCGACCACCTCGCCGTCGGCCTCCCCGACAACCTGCCCGACGAGCTCGGCGCCTGCCTAGGGATTCCCGGCATCACCGCGCACCGCGCCGTCTTCGGCGACGGTCCCGTCGACGGCGCGACCATCCTCGTCCACGGCGTGCTCGGCGCGGTCGGCGCGGTCGCCGGACAGCTCGCCCGATGGGGCGGCGCCACCGTCATCGGCACCGTCCGACGCCGCAGCGACCTCCCGAACCACGACCTACTGGCCGCGCACCACGTCATCGCGCTCGACACCGCACACGCGGCCGCTCAGATCCGGGAGCTGGCCGCGGGTGGCGTCGACCGCATCGTCGAGGTCGCCTTCTCCGACAACGCCGACCTCGACGCCGCCATCACCAAGGTCGGCACCGTCATCGCCGCCTACGCCACCCGCGACGACCGGCCCGCATTCCCCTTCTGGCCGATGCTGTTCGACAACGTCACCATCCGACTGCTCGGAAGCGATGACTTCCCATCCGAAGCCAAGCACCAAGCCGCCGCCGACCTCACCGACGCCGCAGCCGCCGGCGCTCTCAACATCGCCATCGGCGACCCGCTGTCCCTCCCGCAGATCGCCGCCGCGCACGAACGCGTGGACACCGACAACCGACGCCGCGTCCTCCTCGACCTCGACGCCTGACCTATGCCCCACCCGCCGATCCTCTACAGATCGCGCAGGGCAGTGACCGCCGAGGCCGAGCGCGACCCGCAGACCCTGGCGTCCCTGCTCGTCACCGCGGTGAGCGACTTCCTGGCGGCCAGCGCGGAGCTTCCTGCTGATCACCACATGCCGAGCCAGTACTTCCAGGGTGGGATGGCGCTCGACCTCGCCGGGGTCACCAGCATCGATCTGGGCGAGGTACTGGTGCACGGATACGACATTGCCAAGGCCACGAGGCGGTCGTGGCCGATTGCCGCGGACGATGCGCGCCTTGCGCTCGGTGGTGCGCTGCGCCTGCTACCCAGCTATGCCAAGCCGGCGACCGCGCGCGGCCACACCGGCGGCTACGACCTGCGCATCCGAGGGGGACCCCGCGTCGTCATCCGCTTCGCCGACGGGCGCGCGTCGCTGGAGGAGCCCCGAAACACGCCGGTCGACTGCCACATCCTCGCCGAGCCGGTGGCGTTCCTCCTCGTGTTCTATGGCCGCACCTCCCAGTGGGGACCGATCGCCAAAGGCCAGCTGCTCACCTGGGGCCGCCGACCATGGCGCGCCCTGCGCTTCAAGCGACTGTTCTTAAATCCGTAGCGGCATCACAGACGCACTCGTCCCGGGAGCGGCACATCCGAGCTTGCCGCGGAGCGGCTTTCCGACTCTAGCCGCGCTGCGCGGGACGCGCGCCTGTGCCGCTGAGCGGCTCTAGGGACTCTGCCGCGCAGCGGCTGTACCGGATCTGGCGCTGGGCCGCTCGAGTTCCGACGTCATCCGTTGTTCGGCCTTGTTGTGACTCCTGAAGCTGCGTCATCATGCCGTCGGCGTCTGGACCTACTGAGGCGATGATCGCCGAAGGGAGAAGCCGATGGACAGCTACCTCTCGTCGAAGGCGAAAGCGGCATTTCAGTCGGCAATCTTGAGTTCCATCATCGTCGCAGTCGGGGCCGCCGCCCTGCTCGCCGGCGGTGTCGTCGCGCCGGCCGCGGCGGCGCAGGCAGTGCCTTCGGTGGCTGTGGACGCCTCGTCCTGCACGCTGCTGGCCGGGCGGACGACCCTGACGATCACATCGGGCGGGCTGCAGCGAACGGCAATCGTCTATCTTCCCCCGCGCGCTCGGACCAACAAGGCCTTGCCGGCGGTGTTCGATCTGCATGGCAGCGCCAGTTCTCCAGCGGAGGAGCTGTTGCGGTCAGGGCTGGAGACCACCGCCGACAGATATGGCTTCATGGTTGTGGCCCCGCAGGGTGCACTGCCGGTGGGGAGCGGTTACGCGTGGAACGTGCCCTACGTCACCACTGTGCCGGGCGCGCCGGACGACGAGGCCTTCCTCAGCGACCTCATCGACACCCTGGTTGGCACCGGATGTGTCGACGCCCGGCGGATCTACGGCGCCGGCTATTCCGGCGGCGGCCGGATGATCTCCCAGTTCGCCTGCGACCATCCCGAGAGTTTCGCCGCGATCGCCCTGGTGGCGGGGCTCCGGGCCGGCGCGCCTCTCGCGACTGCAGACGGCTACGTGCCGAACCCGGCTACCTGCGCACCGGCGGCTCGCGTGCCGGTGCTCGCCTTCGCCGGCACCGCGGATCCGGTCAACCCGTTCGCCGGCGGAGGAGCCGCCTACTGGGGCTACTCGGTTCCCGCCGCGTTGGAACGGTGGGCGGAACTCAACCGCTGCAGGCGGGGACCGCTCACCAGACCGCTGACCGAACATGTATCCGTGGTCTCCTACGCCGCCTGTCATCAGCACGCCGATACCCAGCTCTACGTGGTCGCGGGCGGCGGGCACACCTGGCCCGGAGCCGACCCGGCCGCGTTCCCGCCGGCGCTCGGAGTCGTCACGCAGGAGATTAGCGCGAGCGAGATCATGTGGGACTTCTTCCGGAACCGCGTCAGGACCGGACCGGTCTAAGACGGAGGTGCAACGCTGCCGTCCGGGCTCCTGCGCGATGTCGACGAGTGCCTGCCGGCCTGTCTGGCGACCGGAAGGCGCCTGCCCGCGCATCCTCGGGTACCCATAGGTCCGTCGGTGTCACCTGCCCGGTGACGGGATGGCTGATGAGCTTGCGGGGCGGACCGTCGTGGCGCGCCGGACACACTCACATCAGCGAGTGGGTCGTTGGTGCCTTAGCTGGTAGTCGTTCCTATGGCCGCGGCCAGGGGCCCGCGAGAGTTACGGAGTTCGGTCAACTCGAGTCGAAGGCGAACGGCGGCGGCGTAGGCCTCCGGGCGGGTCGCACGGTGGGGCTCGAGCACGGCGGGGGCGGCTGGCTGGTCGAGCAGCCACACCAGGTGCAGCAGTTCGGCGAACCAGCCCCGCTCGTCGTGCAGTGGCCCGTGCAGGGTCAACGGCCTTCGCCGCGCCTGCGGCGTGTCGAAGCGCAGGTGGGAGCCGCCGGCATAGGGGTCGGGAGCGGCGAAGTGCACCGAGGTGCACCGAGGTGATTCGGGTCTGGACCGCCGCGCCGAGGCACATGCAGCACGGCTCGAGCGTCGTGAGCAACCGGTGGTCCTCGTAGCTGCCGGTCGGTGGAAGCACCGCGAGGGCGTTGATCTCGGCGTGCGCGATGCGGCTGTGGGCGAGCTGGCCGTCGCCCGCGGGTGGTTCGAACCGTCGGCCTCGGCCCTCGGCTGCGATCGACCCCTGCGGAGCGAGAAACGACCGCGCCCACTGGCGTCGTCCCGGCACAAAAGCCTTCCCAGGCCAACGCCAGGCAGCGCCACCAGCCGGCCTGTGAGTCCACTCCGACATCCTCAACGACGACTCTGGTCAACGCACTGATGACATGCCGCAGTGCGCGCCACCGCGCGACCATGCCTGCACTGCGCGCGGGACGCGCGCCTCGCCGAGGAGCGGCTCGTCCGTTCAGTGGTCTTCCTGCTCACCGACCACACGGAGGCCAGCCCCGGGATCTTCTGGCTGGACCAGTCACCCGTGGCGTGAGCCGTGACTTGTGCGTCAACGCCGCTGGATGCCGAGATCGCGTCGTTCACCCA
The DNA here is from genome assembly GCA_963785005.1 of uncultured Actinomycetota bacterium. Taxonomy (GTDB): domain Bacteria; phylum Actinomycetota; class Actinomycetes; order Mycobacteriales; family CADCTP01; genus CADCTP01. The sequence goes on along the minus strand of CAWATS010000003.1, from coordinate 3,903 downwards.
GACCTTGTAACAGCAGGTGCTCGACATCCAGGGGAAGCGCATCTCGGCTCCGGTCCGGTTGTGGCGCCTCCTGGCGGCTCAGCCCGACATCCGCCCGTCACACGACCGTGCCGATGAGCGTTCATCGCAAAGCTAGAGGAGCGGGGTAGTCGACGGTGCGGAGTTGCGAGCGCGCGTCGTCAGGCCAGACAGCGGTCGGCGTCGAGGGGCTGGCCGGCGGCGGCGAAGAGCTCGGCGGCTTCGAGCAGCGCACGTCGCGCGGCGTCGCGGTGGCCTTCGGCCCGGTGTAGGTGGGCCCGGGCTTCGGCGATAGCCGCCTGCCATGCGGTGCCTCTCCACAGCGCGGCGGACCGCTCGGCGGCGGCGAGGTGTTGGCGGGCGTCGCCGAGGTCGCCGGCGTCGGCGCAGGCTGCGGCGGCGGGCACAGCGAGCATGATGTTGCAGAAAGTGCAGGAGTCTTCGTGGCCGAGGGCGGCAGTGGCCTGGTCCACGACGGCGCGGGCGCTCTCGACGTCCGGCGCGGCGCGGATCATGGTCCCGTACACGCGCTGCAGGAGGTGCAACGCGATCGCCGACCACCGGGCCAGTGGGAGCGCGCGTCGCAGCAGCCGGGTGGCCTCGGCGCGGTCGCCGCGGGCGAGGTGGACCTCGGCGAGCCGCTGCAGGCTGTGGGCCTCCCCGGCGGTGGAACCGATGTCGTGGTGCAGCTGGGCGGCCTCGGTGAGCTCTGACTCCGCGAGGTCGAGGTCGCCCGAGAGAGGGCGGCTTCGCCATGCAGCGCGGTGGCGAACGCGACGGCGCGCAGCACACCGGACCGCCGCGCGGACTCGCGAAGGGTAGCCGCGAGGGCAAGCACCTCCTCGTACGGTGTGGGCCCGTACAACAGGAATTCCGCCACGCACAGGTGGCTGTCGAATATCGACCGCGCCAGGTCCGGCCGCCCGGCGCCGGCGCGCAGCTCCACAGCCAGCCGCGAGAACCACCGCCCGCGCAGGTGCGCGATGAGGCCCTGGAGGGAGATCAGGTCGTACAGCCGCCAGTCGCCCGGGTCGGCCACCCCTAGGCGACGGCGCGCCTCGTCGGCGGCGGCCTCAGCCGCGCCGAGATCACCGGTGTGGTGGGCCAGGATCCCGCGCTGGAGCAACAATGCTGCGTCGCCTGCCGACCCGTCGGGCTCCAACCCGTCGAGCGCCTCGCCGGCGGTCGCGTAGTCGCCGGCGAACGTGGCGGCGCGGGCCAGCCGCGGCAACAGCAGCCGCCGCTCGGCCGGGTCGGCGGTGGCAGCCAGCGCCTCCCGGTACGCGAGGATGGCCCCGGCGTCCCCGGTCGCCATGAGCATGTCCGCACGCAGGGCCAGCAGCGGCGCACGTTCCGGCCCAGGGACGTCCTGGCGCACTGCATCGATCAGCACGAGCGCGTCGCGGTATGCCCCGATGGCCGCCTCAGTGCGGGCGGCCTCGAGCAGGAACGGCGCGGCGGCGCGGACATCGCCGGCCTGCAACAGCTGGTGGCCGATCCGGGCGGGGGACGCCCCCAGGACGCGCAGCCCCTCGGCGGCCCGGCGGTGCAGGGGGAGCAGTCGGTGCGGAGGCGGCACCCGTCGAGCAGGGCGTCTCGCACGAGCGAGTGCCGGAAACGATAGCCGGCGCCGGTCCGCTCCACCGCGCCTGCAGCGAGCGCCTCGTCGAGCAGCGCGTACGCCCGCTCCTCGCCGACGCCGGACAGCGCCACGTACTCGTCGGTGTCGAAGACCGAACCCAGCACGGCCACCTTGGTGAGCGCGGCGATCGTCTGCTCGCGGAGGCCGCGGAGCACCAGGGTGCCCATCGGGCCGGTGCGCTCATCCGCAGCCTCGCCGGAGCGCGCCAGCTCGAGGGCCGCGAACGGGTTGCCGCCCGCAAGCTTCACGACCCGCTCGAGCAGCACCGCGTCGTCCCCGATGATCCGACCCGCCAGCCGCTCGATGTTCTCGTCGGCCAGGGGCCCGAGGTCGAGCGGCACCGACGTGCCGCGGCCGATCAGGCTGCGGCGCATCCCCTCCATCGCCGGCCTTAGCGGCCAGGGCCGGTGCGCGACCACGATGACGATCCGCTCGCCGACTGCAGCGCGCGACAGGTAGTGCAGCAACCGCAGACTGGCCTCGTCGGCGTCGTGGGCGTCGTCGACGATGAGCACGGCACCGCCGCCGCCGGCTGCGAGCCGCAGCAGCTCAGCGGTGCTGACGAACAGCCGCTGGTGACTGCTCTCGCCGGTCCACTCCGCGGATGTGCCGCGCAGCGCCCCCTCGATCTCGACCCGGTACTCGTCGGCCAGGCCGTCCAGCAGCGCGGGGTGGCGTCGGCAGAGGTCGGCGACCGCTTCCAGGACCGGCGCGTAGGGCCAGGCGCCCTCGATAGCGGCGGCCGTTCCGACGCCGACGCGCAGGCCGCGGTCCTCGGCACGGTGGTCGAGCCACCGCAGCACCGCGGTCTTGCCGATGCCCGGGGGACCGGACACGAAGAGGGTTCGGCCCTGGCCTGCGCTCGCCGTGCCGATCAGCCAGTCGATGCGGCTGAGCTCGGAATCGCGGCCGAGCGGTGCTCGGACTGGCGACCGGTGGCTCTCGGGCTGGGGAGCGTCGAGACCGAGCAGTTCGGTGCGGAGCGCGGCGACGGCCGGCCCGGGCCCGACGCCGAGCTCGCCGCGCAGCGCGCGCTCCAACCGCTCCAACTGCCGCAGAGCGCCGCGCCGGTCGCCGCTGTCGGCGAGCCGCCTCGCCAGCGCCAGGCTGGCCTCCTCGTCGGCCGGATCGACCCGGGCGAGCTCCCCCCACCGGCCGGCGCGCCGCAGCACCTCCTGGTGCAGCTGACGCAAACGGTCCCGTGGGCCCTCCAGCCACGCTTCGTACGGGTCCTCGGGCAGCAGGTCCCCGGCCCACAGGTCCGCCACGGATTCCATCGCGGCCGCTGCGTCGGCGTCCCGGGCGCCCTCGGCGGCGCCGAGGGCCTGCCGGGCGGAACGTTCGTACCTCTCGGCGTCCACAGCGACATCGGCGTCCGGGAACAGGGATACGGTGTCCCCGGCGACGACGAGGGCCCGCGGATCGGCCAGCGCACGCCGGGCGTAGTACGCGGCCTTATGCAGCCGGGGCGCCGCCTCTTCGATCCCGGAATCGGGCCACAGCGCGTCGATGACCTGCTCCCGATGCAGCGTCCGGCGCGGGGCTAGCGCGAGGAGCTTAACCAACGCCGCCGCTTGCCGGCGGCGCCACTGCTCGGCGGGGACAGCTCGCCCGTCGACCCGCACGGCGAAGCCGCCCAGCAGATCGATCTCGACGCGCATCGCTCCTCCACCCGCGAAATGTAGCCCGCGCCGGCCCGCCCGATCGGCCGTCCTAGGCGGTGCGCGCCAGTGCCGGGTCGAAGCCGAGGATCGCCTCGACCTCGTCCGCCATCGCCGAGGAGAGTCCCCGCAACAGCTGGCGCACCTCGACGGGGTCCCACTCCGTGAGAAGCGAGGCGGTCGACGATCGGGTGCATGCTCAGAGCCCTGCGGTCCCGCTGAGCCTGATAGCCGGCCAGGGCGATGCCGTGGAGCGCTCCGATGCCGATCCGGCGACGACCGCCGCGGCGAGCAGTTCGGCGTCGAGCAGTGCGTCGGTGATCCCGTGGGTGGACAGTGGGTCCTTCCACCAGCCGGCGTCCCCGACGAGCGCCCACCCGGGACCGTGCGCCCGACGCAGCCGCGCCGGCATCCCTGGCAAAGAACCGCGCCGGTCCGGCCGGCGGCGCCGCCGTGAGGTCGGCGAGGCCGTCGTGGAGCCGTGCCATCAACTCCCGCTGCGCGTCGGCCAGCCGGCGGCGGCGCCCGACCGCGGCGACCACGGCCGGCGGGCCGCCGACGAACACGCACGCGAGGCCGTCG
>CAWATS010000002.1:0-75830 GCA_963785005.1 uncultured Actinomycetota bacterium | reverse complement strand
ACCGTCAACAGCCTCTCGGCTCGTCTCGGGGGCAACTTACAAAACGTTACGCGGCCGGCTTCGCGGTGTCAAACCCGAGGGTCTGACCCGCACCGCCCACTCCCGCCCATCCCGGGCGCGGAGAAAGCACCGCGTTCCGGAGGAAGGAGGCCCTTCCGGCCCGGTGGAGGACCCACCGGCGTTCGGGGCGTCGCACACGGTAGGAGGCGGTCCGGTGCGGAGTCAAATCCGCCGGCCGGAGCCGTGCTCCCACCACCTGCGGGCGGCGCGCCGACCTCCGTCGGGTGCCGCCACCGGGTGCAACGGCGGGCCGCCGGACGGTGTTCCGCCGGCTCGCCGTCAGCCGACGAGCCGGACCAGCCGGCGCCTGCCGGCAGCCAGCACGTGACCCGCCAGCCGGTCCCGGGGCTGGTCGTAGTCCCGTGCGGCCAGCCGCTCGCCGTCGACCCGGACGGCGCCGTCGTCGACGAGCCGGCGGGCGGCGGTCGTCGACGGCGCGAACCCGAGCTCGACCAGCAGGGCGGGCAGGTGCACCGGGTCACCCGGCGGCAGCGGCCGCTCCGGCACGTCGTCGGGCACCTCGCCCTGGCGGAAGACGGTGTCGAAGCGGGCCTCCGCGGCATCGGCCGCCGCCCGCCCGTGGTAGAGCGCCACCACCTCGCGCGCCAGCCGGCGCTTGGCCCGGCCGGCCGGCGGCCCGCCCGCGGCGGCGGCGCGCTCCAGCTCCTCCGCCTCCGCGGGCGGGAGGTCGGTGGTGAGCCGGGCGTACTGCCCCACCGCCCCGTCCGGGATGGACATCAGCTTGCCGAACTGGGTGTCCGCCGGCTCCTCGATGCCGACCCAGTTGTCCAGCGACTTGCCCATCTTCTCGACGCCGTCGAGCCCGACCAGCAGCGGGACGGTGAGCACCGCCTGCGGCGGCTGGCCGTGGGCCCGCTGCAGGTCGCGGCCCATCAGGTTGTTGAACGTCTGGTCGGTGCCGCCGAGCTCGACGTCGGAGCGGACGGCGACCGAGTCGATGCCCTGCAGCAGCGGGTAGAAGAACTCGACCAGCGTGATGGGCAGGTGCTCGCGGTGGCGGCGGGCGAAGTCGTCGCGCTCGAGCAGTCGGGCGACCGTCACCTCGCGGGCGTAGGACATGATCTCGGACATGCTCAGCGGGTCGAGCCACTCCGCGTTGTCCCGCACCTCGACCCGGTCCGGGTCCAGCACCCGCATGAGCTGGTCGAAGTAGTGCCGCGAGTTCTCCGCGGTCTGCTCGGCGCTCAGCGCGGAGCGGGTGTTGGTCCGCCCGGACGGGTCGCCGACCCGGCCGGTGAAGCCGCCGACGATGAGCACGGCGGTGTGGCCGAGGTCCTGGAACTGCCGGAGCTTGCGCAGCACCACCGCGTGCCCGAGGGTCAGGCTCGCCCCGGACGGGTCGATGCCCAGCTTGACCCGCAGCGGGCGGCCCTCCCGGTCCGCGGCGAGCAGCCGCTCCGCGAGCCCGGTGGCCGGCAGCACCTCGGCGGCGCCGTGGCGCAGCCGGTCGTGCGCCGCCCGCAGCCGGGGCGGCAGGTCGTCCGGGGCGACCGCGGGTCGGGCGGCCGTGGTCTCGGTCACGGTCCCGAGTCTGCCGTGCCGGCCGCGGCGGTCAGCGCGCCGGGGGTGGCCGGCCGGCCCCGGCGCGGCTGCGGGTGCCGCGACGGTACGGGCTCACGGTCGGGTCGCCGGCGACCCAGAACCGCCACGGGACGTCGCCGGCCGCGGCGACACCGACCCTCGGGCCGCGCCGGACCGCCTCGTCCGGCACCGGGTCGCCGCCGGTGAGCCGAACCGGCGACGCCGGGTCGAGCAGGTCGACACCGGCGGCGGTGCGGTCGATGCCGAGCGCGGCGGCGAGCCGGGCCGGACCGCGGGCCAGCTCCGCGTCCGAGCGGGCGCCCGGCCGGCGGGCGCGGGCGGCGTCCACGCCCGACACCACCGCGCCGGCACGCAACAGCACCGCGCTCGCCTCGCCGCCCGGCCCGCAGACGACGTTGCAGCACCAGTGCATGCCGTAGACGAAGTACACGTAGAGGTGACCGGGCGGCCCGAACATCACCGCGTTGCGCCGGGTGCGACCGCGGAAGGCATGCGATGCCGGGTCCGCGGGGCCGGCGTACGCCTCCACTTCGGACAGCCGCACCGCGACGGTCCGCAGTGGACCGTCCACTTCGAGCACCGCACCGAGCAGGTCGCGGGCGACGTCGAGGACCGGGCGGGCGAGCAGTCCCCGGTCGAGCGGCGGGCTGGTCAGCGGCGCTGCCCCCGCTCGCCCCACTCGCCCCGCTCCCGCGCCGGGAGCACCGGCACCGCCGCCCACGCCGCGTGCTCGCGCACCGCGCCGACCACCGCGGCGAGCTGCTCGGCGACCCGCTCCGGCGCGGTGCCGCCGTACGACGACCTGGACCGCAGCGCACCCGGGACGTCAAGCACCGCCCGGACCTCGGGCGTGAGCCGCGGGTCGACCGAGGCCAGCTCGCCGTCGTCGAGCTCGGTCAGCTCCTTTCCGTGCTGCTCGCACAGCCGGACGAGGTCGCCGGCGATTTCGTGCGCCTCCCGGAACGGGACGCCCCGGCGGACCAGCCACTCGGCCACGTCGGTGGCCAGCGCGTGACCCTCCGGGGCGGCGGCCGCGAGCCGATCGGCATCGACGGTCATCGTGGCGACCAGTCCGGTCAGCGCCGGCAGCACCAGCAGCAGCTGGTCGGCGGCGTCGAAGGCCGGCTCCTTGTCCTCCTGCAGGTCGCGGTCGTACGCCAGCGGGAGGCCCTTGAGCGTGGTGAGCAGGCCGGTCAGCGCGCCGACCAGCCTGCCGGCCTTGCCGCGGGCCAGCTCGGCGATGTCGGGGTTCTTCTTCTGCGGCATGATCGACGAGCCGGTGGAGTACGCGTCATCGAGGCGGATCCAGCGGAACTCGCTGGTCGCCCACAGGCAGATCTCCTCGCCGAGGCGGGACAGGTGCACCCCGAGCAGGGCGGCGACGAACAGGAACTCGGCGACGAAGTCGCGGTCGGAGACGGCATCGATCGAGTTCGCCGCGGCGGTGGAGAAGCCGAGCTCCGCGGCGGTCGCGAGCGGGTCGAGCGGCAGCGACGAGCCGGCCAGCGCCCCGGCGCCGAGGGGGCTGACCGCGGCCCGGACGTCCCAGTCGCGCAGCCGGTCGACGTCGCGGGCCAGCGCGTGCACGTGCGCGAGCAGGTGGTGGGCGAGCAGCACCGGCTGGGCGTGCTGCAGGTGGGTCATGCCGGGCATCGGGGTGCCGCGGTGCTCCTCGGCGCGGCGGGCCAGCGCGGCCTCCAGGTCGGCGACGGCACCCGCCACCTGCCGCGCGGCCTCCCGCAGGTAGAGCCTGAGGTCGGTGGCCACCTGGTCGTTGCGGCTGCGGCCGGCGCGCAGCTTGCCGCCGAGGGTGCCCAGCCGCTCGAGCAGGCCGCGCTCCAGCGCCGTGTGCACGTCCTCGTCGTCGGCCGTCGGGCGGAACTCGCCGCTGCGGACGGCGTCGTCGAGGTCGTCCAGGGCGGCGAGCAGCCGAGCGAGCTCACCGCCGTCGAGCAGGCCGGCGCGGTGCAGGACGCGGGCGTGCGCCCGGGAGGCGGCCAGGTCGTACGGCGCGAGCCGCCAGTCGAAGTGCACGGACACCGACAGCCGGGCGAGCGCCTCGGCGGGGCCGCCGGTGAACCGACCGCCCCACAGCCGGGTGGTCCCGGCGCTGCGGTCGGCCGGGCCCGTCATGCCGGTGAGTGTTCCACCGGACGTGCCCCGGCGATCCGGGGGTCGCCGGTCACGGCACGTCTGCGCTGCCAGCCGGCGGGACGGCGCCGGTGGCGCTGCCGGCATTCGCGGCGCTGGCGGCGCCGGCAGCCTGGTCGCGGCGGGCGGCGATGCGGCTCGGCAGCCCCCACAGCTGCACGAAGCCGCGGGCCAGCGACTGGTCGAAGGCGTCGCCGGAGTCGTACGTGGCCAGCGCGTAGTCGTAGAGCGTGGTCTCGCTGCGCCGCCCGGTCGCGACCGCCCGGCCGCCGTGCAGGCGCAGCCGCACCTCACCGGTGACCTGCCGCTGGGACTCCTCGACGAACGCGTCCAGGGCGCGCCTGAGCGGGGAGAACCACAGCCCGTCGTACACCAGCTCGGCCCAGCGCTGCCCGACGCCCCGCTTGAACCGGCGCAGCTCCCGCTCGACGGTCAGGTCCTCCAGCTCGCGGTGCGCGGCCAGCAGCGCGAGCGCCCCGGGAGCCTCGTACACCTCCCGGCTCTTGATGCCCACGAGCCGGTCCTCGACCATGTCGAGCCGGCCGACGCCCTGCGCGCCGGCCCGCCGGTTGAGCTCCTCGATGGCCCCGCGGACGCTGACCGGGCGGCCGTCGAGGGCCGTCGGCACGCCGCCGTCGAAGCGGACCACGACCTCGTCCGGCGCCCGGGGCACCGTCGGGTCGGCGGAGTAGGAGTAGAGCTCCTCGACCGGCGCGTTCCACGGGTCCTCGAGGAAGCCGGTCTCCACCGCGCGGCCCCACAGGTTCTGGTCGATCGAGTACGGCGAGCGGCTGGAGACGTCCAGCGGCAGGCCCTTCTGCTCGGCGAAGGCGATCGCCTTGTCCCGGGTCATGCCGGCGTCCCGGACCGGCGCGAGCACCCGCAGGTCCGGCGCCAGCGCGCCGACCCCGACCTCGAAACGGACCTGGTCGTTGCCCTTGCCGGTGCAGCCGTGCGCAACCACGCCGGCGCCGTGCCGCGCCGCCGCGGCGACGAGAGCCTCCACGATCACCGGCCGGGACAGCGCGGAGACCAGCGGGTAGCGGTCCATGTAGAGCGCGCCGGCGCGCAGCGCGGGCAGGCAGAAGCGGCCGGCGAACTCGTCGCGCAGGTCGAGCACCTCGGACTCGACGGCGCCGCAGGCGAGCGCACGCTTGCGGACCACGTCCAGGTCCTCGCCGCCCTGGCCGACGTCGGCGGCCACGGCGACCACCTCGGCACCGGTCCGCTCGGCGATCCAGCCGATCGCCACGGAGGTGTCCAGGCCGCCGGAGTAGGCCAGGACGACACGCTCGGTCACGGGAGCTCCTCGGTCTCGTGCGGTGGGATGCGGTCTGCTCGGGCCGGCGCGCGCCAGCGGCGCGCCGCGGCGGGTCGTCGGCGTCGGGACCGGGCCAGGGCCGGGCCGGTCGCGGCAGCCGCGTCCGGCGGCTCGCCCGCCCCCTGGGCCGGCTCGGCACGACCACGCGGCCAGGCCCGCAGGCCCTCCCCGGCCTGGGTCCGATCACCGGTCGGCGGGGCCCCGGCCTCGCTCCTGCGGTGGGAGAGGTCACGCAGCCGCTCCGCGACCGCCCCGCCGCCGTCCGCGGCCCCGGCGACCACCAGCACGGTGTCATCGCCGGCGATGGTCCCGAGCACGTCGGCGAGGCCGGCCCGGTCGATCGCCGAGGCGAGGAAGTGGGCGGCGCCGGGCGGCGTCCGCAACACCGCCAGGTTGCCGCTCCCCTCCGCCGAGACGAGCAGCTCGGCGAGCAGGCGGGACAGCCTGGGCGGCGTCGTGCCCGCGGTCGGCCGCACCGGCAGCGGGCCGCCGTCCTCGGGCACCACGTACGCCGGCGGACCGCCGTCCGCCGCCCGCACCTTGACCGCGCCGAGCTCCTCCAGGTCGCGGGAGAGCGTGCCCTGGGTGACGGCCAGCCCCTCGATCGCCAGCAGCGCGGCGAGCTCCATCTGCGAGGCGACGGGCTGGCGGCCCACCAGCTCCACGATCCGGGCGTGCCGCGCCGCCCGGCTGGCCTGCGGCGGCTCGGGCCTCCGCCGGGTCAACGTCGCACCCGCGCCGTCATGACCGCTCCAGCAGCCAGGTCAGCAGCGCCTTCTGGGCGTGCAGGCGGTTTTCCGCCTCGTCCCAGACCGCGCTCTGCGGGCCGTCGAGCACCTCCGCGGCGATCTCCTTGCCCCGGTAGGCCGGCAGGCAGTGCAGGACGACCGCATCCGGCGCGGCGAGCCGCATCGCCTCCGGCGTGATCGCGAACGGGACGAAGGGCAGGGCCCGGTCCGGCGCCTCGTCCTCCTGGCCCATGGACACCCACGTGTCGGTCACCACCACGTCGGCGCCGTCGAACGCCTCCTTCGGCTCGTGGACGACCCGGGCCGAGCCGCCGGTCTGCGCGCCGATCCGGGCGGCGCGCTCCACGACGGCGGGATCCGGGTCGAAGCCCGGCGGCGTGCCGACCCGGACGTGCAGGCCGGCGGTGGTGCCGCCGAGCAGCAGCGAGTGGGCCATGTTGTTCGCGCCGTCGCCGACGTACGCCAGCGTCACACCGGCGAGCCGGCCGAGCCGCTCGCGGACGGTCTGCAGGTCGGCGAGCACCTGGCAGGGGTGGAACGAGTCGGTCAGCGCGTTGACCACCGGGACCCGGCTGACCGACGCGGCCGCCTGCACCCGCTGCTGGCCGAACGTGCGCCACACGATCGCGGCCACCTGCCGGTCCAGCACCCGGGTGGTGTCCTCGATCGGCTCGCCGCGGCCGAGCTGGCTGCCCACGGCCTCCATCACCAGCGGGTAACCGCCGAGCTCGGCGATCCCGACGCTGAACGAGACCCGGGTGCGGGTGGACGGCTTGTCGAACAGCACCGCGACCGCGCGGGGGCCGGCGAGCGGGCTGAACGCGTACCGGTCGGCCTTGACCCGGTCGGCCAGCTCGAGCACCTCGAGCTGCTCGGCCGGGCCGAGGTCGTCGTCGCGCAGGAAGTGGCGAGGCATCAGCGGACCCCTTCGTCAGGGTGGGCGCCGGCGGCGCTGGCGGCCCCGACCGTAGCCGCCCGCTCCACCTCGCCGAGCGCCGCGCGCAGGCCGGCAACCGCGAGGTCCGCCTGCTCCGCCGAGAGCACCAGCGGCGGCGCGAGGCGGACCGCGTCCGGCTGCACCGCGTTCACCAGGAACCCGGCCCGCCGGGCCGCGGCCTCGACCTCCGCGGCGACGGGCCTGGTGAGGACCAGGGCGAGCCACAGCCCGGCGCCGCGCACCCCGCGCACCAGCGCGGAGTCGATCGCGGCCAGGCCGGTCGCGAGCCGGGCGCCGACCTCGCGGACCGAGGCGAGCAGGCCCTCCCGCTCGATGGTGTCCAGCACGGCGAGCGCCGCGGCGCAGGAGACCGGGTTGCCGCCGAAGGTGCTGCCGTGGTCGCCCTTGGCGAACAGCCGGCCGGCCGCGCCCAGCCCCACGCAGGCGCCGATCGGCAGGCCGCCGCCGAGTCCCTTGGCGAGCGTGACGACGTCCGGCCGGATCCCCTCGGCCTGGTGGGCGAACCAGGCGCCGGTCCGGCCGATCCCGCTCTGCACCTCGTCCACGACCAGCAGCGCGCCGGCACGGTCGCAGGCCGCCCGGGCGGCACGCAGGTAGCCCGGCGGCGCGGGGACGACCCCGCCCTCACCCAGCGCCGGCTCCAGGAAGACCGCGGCGGTCCGCTCGCCGACGGCGGCGTCCAGCGCGGCGGCGTCGCCGAACGGCACGAAGGTCACCGGGCCGGGCAGCGGCGCGAACGGCTCGCGCTTGGCCGGTGTCCCGGTCAGCGCGAGCGCGCCGAGCGTCCGGCCGTGGAAGCCGCCCTCCGCGGCGACCAGCTCGAGCCGCCCGCCCGCCGGGTCGAGCGCCCGGCCGTGCCGGCGGGCGAGCTTGAACGCCGCCTCGATGGCCTCGGCGCCGTCGTTGCCGAAGAACACCCGGCCGTCGCCGCCGAGCAGCGCCACCAGTCGCTCGGCCAGCCGGACCCCCGGCTCGTGCTGGGCCAGGTTGCTGGTGTGTGCCAGCGTCGCGACCTGCCGGGAGACCGCGCCGACGAGCGCCGGGTGCGCGTGGCCGAGCGCCGAGACGGCGATGCCGGCGATGAGGTCGAGGTACTCCCGGCCGTCGAGATCCCAGACCCGGCAGCCCTCGCCGCGGGCGAGCGCGACCGGCGGGGTGCCGTAGTTGGGCATCATCACCGCGTCCCACCGGGCGGCCAGTGCCGCCGCGGCGGTCACGGCGCCCGTCCGGGGACCGGGTCGGGCAGCACCATCGTGCCGATCCCGGAGTCGGTGAAGACCTCCAGCAGGATGGCGTGCGGGACCCGCCCGTCCAGCACGTGCGCCTGCGGCACGCCGCCCCGGACCGCCCGCAGGCAGGCCTCCATCTTCGGCGCCATGCCGGCCGACAGGCCGGGCAGCAGCAGCTCGAGGTCGCCGGCGCCGATCTCGCTGACCACGTCCCCGGCGGCGCCGTGCGTGGGCCACGACGCGTACAGCCCCTCGACGTCGGTCAGGACGACGAGCTTCTGCGCGCCGAGCGCGACCGCGATCGCCGCCGCCGCACTGTCGGCGTTGACGTTGTAGGTGGCGCCGTCCGGCCCGCGCGCGACCGTCGCCACCACCGGGATCCGGCCGTCGGCGAGCAGGGCGTGCACGGTGCCCGGGTCCACCGCGGTGACATCGCCGACCAGCCCCAGGTCGACCTCCTCGCCGCCGACGACGGTGGTCCGGCGCCGCGCGGTGAGCAGGCCGCCGTCCTCCCCGGACAGCCCGACCGCGAACGGGCCGTGGTCGTTGACCAGCCGGACGACGTCACCGTTCACCTGGCCGACCAGGACCATCCGGACGACCTGCATCGCCTCCGGGGTGGTCACCCGCAGCCCGCCGCGGAACTCGGTGGCGATGCCGAGCCGGTCGAGGTGGGCGGTGATCTGCGGCCCGCCGCCGTGCACGACCACCGGCCGCAGCCCGGCGTAGCGCAGGAAGACCACGTCCTCGGCGAAGGCGCGCTGCAGGGCGGGGTCGGCCATGGCGTGGCCGCCGTACTTGACGACCACGACGGTGCCGTGGAAGCGCTCCAGCCACGGCAGTGCCTCCACGAGGGTGGCCGCCTTGGTGAGCGCGGCCAGCCGGTCGCGGGTCGGGATCGCGGTGCCGGTCACGACGAGTAGGCCGAGTTCTCGTGGACGTACGCCAGCGACAGGTCGTTGGTCCAGACCGTCGCCGCCGCGGCGCCGGCGTGCAGGTCGACGAGGACGTGCACGGCACGTCCGGACAGGTCGACCCGGTCGCGGGGCTCGCCCGCCGCGCCGCCGCGGCAGACCGGCACGCCGTTGATCGCCACGTCGAGAGCGTCCGGCTCGTACGCCGCGCGGGTGGTGCCGACCGCCGCCAGCACCCGCCCCCAGTTGGGGTCGTTGCCGAAGAAGGCGCACTTGAGCAGGTTGCTGCGGGCGATCGCGCGGCCGACCTCCAGCGCGTCGGACTCGGTGGCGGCGCCCACCACCTCGACCGCCACGTCCTTGGTCGCGCCCTCCGCGTCCGCCAGCAGCTGGCGGCAGAGCTCGGCGCAGACGGCCTCGACCGCGGCGGCGAACCCGGCCGGCGCCGGGACGCGGCCGGAGGCACCGCTCGCCAGCAGCAGGACCGTGTCGTTGGTGGACATGCAGCCGTCGGAGTCGACCCGGTCGAAGGTGCGGGCGGTCGCGGCCCGCAGCGCCGCGTCGCAGCCGGCGGCGTCGACCTCGGCGTCGGTGGTCAGCACGCACAGCATCGTGGCCAGGCCCGGTGCGAGCATGCCGGCGCCCTTGGCCATGCCCCCGACCGTCCAGCCGGGACCGCCGGCCGTCGCCGTCTTGGGCACCGTGTCGGTGGTCATGATCGCCCGGGCGGCGGCGTCGCCGCCGGTGCCGGCCAGCGCCGCGGCCGCCTTCTCGACGCCGGGCAGCACGGCCGCCATCGGCAGCCGCTCGCCGATCAGGCCGGTCGAGCAGACCGCCACGTCGACCGCGCCGACGCCGAGGGCGCCGGCGACGGCTTCCGCCGTGGCGTGCGTGTCGGCGAAGCCCGCGGCGCCGGTGCAGGCGTTGGCGCCGCCGGAGTTGAGCACGACGGCGGTGAGCCGCCCGGTGGCCAGCACCTGCTGCGTCCACAGCACCGGCGCGGCCTTGACCCGGTTGCCGGTCAGCACCCCGGCCGCGGCGTCGAGCGGCCCGTCGTTGACGACGAGGGCGAGGTCGAGGCGGCCGCCGGATGCGATCCCGGCGGCGACACCGGCCGCCCGGAAGCCCTTGGCGCAGGTGACGCTCATCCCCGCTCCTCGCGCCCGCTCACGGCGCCACCCCATCCGCCGTCAGCCCGGCGGTCTCGGGCAGGCCGAGCACCAGGTTGGCGCACTGCACCGCCTGGCCGGCGGCGCCCTTGCCCAGGTTGTCGATCGCGGCGCAGACGACGAGCCGTCCCGAGCTCGCGTCGACGGTCGCCTGCAGGTGGGCACTGTTGCTGCCCAGGGTGGCGGCGGTGTGCGGCCAGCGGCCGTCGGGCAGCACGTGCACGAACGGCTCGCCGCCGTACGCCACCGACAGTGCCTCGCGCACGGCGGCCGTGCCGATCCCGCCGCGGGTCGGGCGGGCCGTCACCGTGGCGAGGATGCCGCGGGGCATCGGGGCGAGCACCGGCGTGAACGACAGCGAGCGGGCGCCGGTCGCCTGCAGGATCTCGGACACGTGCTGGTGCCGGCCTACCCGGTATGGCGAGAGGTCGCCCATCACCTCGCTGCCCAGCAGGTGGTCGGCGCCGCCGCGGCCGGCGCCCGACGTGCCGGAGGCCGCCACCGCGACCACGTCGTCGCGCTCCGCCAGACCGGCGGCCACCAGCGGCGCCAGCGCGAGGGTGATCGCGACCGCGTAGCACCCGGTGACCGCGACCCGGCGACTGGCCGCGATCGCGTCCCGCTGGCCGGGCAGCTCGGGCAGTCCGTAGGTCCAGGTGCCGGCGTGCGGCCCGCCGTACGCCGACGCCCAGGCCGCGGCGTCGGCGAGCCGGTGGTCGGCGCCCAGGTCCACCACCGGCAGGCCGGCCGGCAGCTGTGCGGCGAGCCGACCGGACGCGCCGTGCGGCAGCGCGAGCACGACCAGGTCGGCCGCCGCGAGCGCGTCGGGTGCCGTCGGCCCGAGCACCCGGTCTGCCAGCGTCACCAGCTGCGGGTGGACGTCGCCGAGCCGCTCCCCCGCGCTGGCGTGCGCCGTCAGCGGTCCGACGTCGAGATCCGGGTGGCCGGCCAGCAGCCGCAGCAGCTCGCCGCCGGCATAGCCACTCGCTCCCGCGACCGCGACCGTCGTACCCATGCGCAAGAAGATACCGCATCTCGCATGAGTATGCGAAAGGTCAGGTGCCGCCCTCGCCGCGGTAGCGGGGCTGCCGGTACGACATCATGAGCGCCTGTCGGGGGTGGTGGAGCCGAACGTGGGAGAGGGTACGGACCCGGACCTCGAGCTGGTCGCGGCGATCCGGCGGGCGCTGGCCGCAGCGGCGGACCCGGAGCGGGCCGGGCCCATGCGCGCGTACATGAAGTCGGCGCTGCCGATGCTCGGCGTGCCGATGCCCGTCCGGACGGCACTGCTGCGGCCGCTGCTGGCCGCGCACCCGCTGCCCGACGCCGGCGGCTGGCGGGCCACCGTGCTGGCGCTGTGGCGGGAGGCCGGCTACCGCGAGGAGCGGTACGCGGCGCTCGCCGTCGCCCGCCACCGGCCGTACCAGCCGCACCTGCTCGGCGACCCGGGAGCGTCGCTGGCCCTGCTCGACGAGCTGGTCGTGACCGGCGCCTGGTGGGACCTGGTCGACGAGACGGCGACCCGGCTGGTCGGACCGCTGCTGCGGGCCCACCCGGCCGCGGTGACGCCGGTGGTGCGGGCGTGGGCGAGCGATCCGGACCGGTGGCGGCGCCGGACCGCGGTGATCTGCCAGATCGGCTCCGGCAGCCGGACCGACACCGCGCTGCTCACCGCGGCGGTCGAGGCGAACGCCGCGGACCCCGACTTCTTCCTCCGCAAGGGCATCGGCTGGGCGCTGCGGCAGCACGCCCGGACCGACCCGGACTGGGTGCGCCGGTTCGTCTCGGCGCACCAGCTCAGCCCGCTGTCCCGGCGCGAGGCGCTCCGGCACCTCGGCGGCGACCGGTGAGCGGGTCAGGTCCGCAGCACGGCGCCGGTCCGGCGGGCGGCCTCGGCCACCGCCGCGTCCCGGGCGGCAGCGACCTCCGCCACGGTCAGCGTCCGGTCCGGCGCCCGGAAGCGCAGCGCGTACGCCAGTGACCGCCGGTCCGGCCCGAGCCGCTGCGGGTCGGCGTAGACGTCGAACAGGCGCAGCGACTCGAGCAGTGACCCGGCCCCGGCGCGCAGCGCCGCGGTGACGGCGGCCGCCGGCGCCCCGGCCGGGACCACGAGCGCGACGTCGAGCAGCGCCGGCGGATAGCTGGACAGCGCCGGCGCCAGCACCGTGCCACCGAGGCCGAGGGCGTCGAGGTCGAGCTCCATCGCGCAGGTGCGCTCCGGCAGCTCCAGCGCGGCGACCACCCGCGGATGCAGCTCGCCGGCGTAGCCGACGACGCGGTCGCCGTGCCGCAGCGACGCGCACCGGCCGGGGTGCCAGGGAGCCTGCCGGGCCGACCGGGCGTCGAGCGGCACCCGCAGGGTCGCCGCCACGACCCGCGCCGCCTCGACCGCGTCGGCCCAGCCGGCGGGGCGCGCGGGACCCCACCACCCGGCCGGGTCCCGGGCGCCGGCGAGGGCGACGGCCAGGTGGCTCGGCTGGTCCGGGAGCCCGGCCGCCAGCCGGCCCAGCTCGGCGGCGGTCGGCCGGCGGTCGACGCCGAGCCGCGGCAGCGCCGGCGCGCCCTCCCGCGGCAGGTAGACCAGCCCGGACTCGTAGAGCGCCACGTCCCGGTTGCCCCGGCCGACGTTGCGGCGCAGCGTGCGCAGCAGCCCGGGCAGCACCGAGGTGCGCAGCTCCGGCTCGGCGTCCGAGAGCGGGTTCTGCAGGCGCAGGGCGTGCCGGCGCGGGTCGTCCGCGTCCAGGCCGAAGGCGTCGTGCACCGCCGGGGCGACGAACGGCGACGACAGCACCTCGACGTAGCCCTGCTCGGCGAGTGCCCGGCCGACCGAGCGGCGGGCCCGCTGGGCCTCGGTGAGCCCCCGGCCCGGCGGGGGGGTCGGCAGCCTGGAGGGCAGCTTGTCGTAGCCCTCCAGCCGCACGACCTCCTCGACCAGGTCCGCCGGGTCGACGAGGTCGGGGCGCCAGGACGGGGGGATCACCCCGAACACCCCGTCCGAGCCGGCGACCGTGCAGCCGACCTGCTCCAGCCGGTGCATCACCGCGGCCGCTGCGATCGGCATCCCGGCGACCGCCGCGGGCTCGTCGACCGGCAGGATGATCGCGGCGTGGTCCGGACCCGGCCCGGCGACGGTGAAGCCGCTCGACGTGTCCGCGCCGCCGTGCCGGGCCAGCAACCGGCAGGCGCGCTCCAGGGCGGCACCGGCCACCTCGGGGTCGACGGCGCGCTCGAAGCGCTTCGCCGCCTCGCTCGGCAGCTTGTGCCGGCGCACCCCGCGGGAGATCGTCGGCGGGTCCCAGTGCGCCGCCTCGAGCACGACGTCGGTGGTCCCGGCGCCGATCTCGGTGCTCGCGCCGCCCATGATCCCGGCCAGCGCGAGCGGACCGGACTCGTCGGTCACCAGCAGGTCGTCGGGGTCGAGCGCCCGCTCGACGCCGTCGAGCGTCCGCAGCCGCTCCCCCGCCGCGGCCCGCCGGACCACCAGCGCGCCGGAGAGCCTCGCCCGGTCGAAGGCATGCATCGGCTGGCCGGTCTCGACCATCACGTAGTTGGTGACGTCGACGGCCAGCGAGATCGAGCGGATGCCCGCCAGCAGCAGCCGGCGCCGCAGCCACAGCGGTGACGGCGCGGCCGGGTCGAGCGACGTCACCGTCCGGGCGGAGAAGCGGTCGCACCCCGCCAGGTCGTCGATGCGCACCGGCCAGCCCGCCTCGTCCGGGTCGGGCACCCGCACGGCGCCGGCCGGGTCCCGGAACGGAGCGTCGAACGCGTGCGAGAGCTCCCGCGCGATGCCGCGTACGGACAGCTCGTAGCCGCGGTCGGTGCTGACCTCCAGCTCCAGCACCGTGTCACGCAGCTCGAGGTGCGCGATCGCGTCCGCGCCGACCGGCGCGTCGGCCGCCAGCACCAGGATGCCGGCGTGGTCGTCGCCGAGCCCGAGCTCGCGGGCGGAGCAGATCATGCCGTCGGAGACGTACCCGTAGGTCTTGCGGGCGCCGATCGCGACGCCGCCCGGCAGCACCGCGCCGGGCAGCGCGACCACGACAGCGTCGCCCTCGGTGAAGTTCAACGCGCCGCAGACGATCCCCCGCGGCGAGTCCTCGCCGACGTCGACCTGGCACCACCGCACGGTCCTGCCGTTGCTGGCGGTGAGCTCCTCGTACGCCAGCACCCGCCCGACGACGAGCGGGCCGGTCAGGTCGTCCCCGACCGGCTCGACCGCCTCGACCTCCACCCCGAGCCGGACCAGGGCGGCGGCGACCTCCCGCGGGGCGAGCGCGGCCGGGAGCTCGACGTACTCCCGCAACCAGGACAGCGGCAGCCGCACCCGTCAGACCTCCATCCCGAACGGGAGCGAGAAGCGGACGTCCCCCTCGACCATGTCCCGCATGTCCTCGGCGTCGTGCCGCGCCATCAGCGTCCGCTCGATCCCCATGCCGAAGGCGAAGCCGCGGTAGCGGTCGGGGTCGACGCCGCAGGCGATCAGCACCCGCGGGTTGACCATCCCGCAGCCGCCCCACTCCACCCACCCCTCGGACTTGCAGGTCCGGCAGGGCCGGGCCGGGTCGTCCACCGACGCGCCGCGGCAGACCCAGCACTCCAGGTCGAACTCGGCGGACGGCTCGGTGAAGGGGAAGAAGTGCGGCCGGAAGCGGGTCCGCAGCCCGGGCCCGAACATGGCGGCGGCGAAGTGGTCGAGGGTGCCCCGCAGGTGCGCCATCGTGATGCCCTCGTCCACCGCCAGGCCCTCCACCTGGTGGAAGACCGGGGTGTGGGTGGCGTCCAGCTCGTCGGTGCGGAAGGTCTTGCCGGGTGCGATGACGTAGATCGGCGGCTCCCGCTCGAGCAGGACCCGGACCTGGACCGGGGAGGTGTGGGTGCGCAGGAGCAGGCCCGACTCGGCGCCGGACGGGTCCTCGGCCGCCAGGTAGAACGTGTCGGTCGTCGTGCGCGCCGGGTGGTCGCGGCCGAAGTTCAGCGCGTCGAAGTTGAACCAGCCGGCCTCCACCTCCGGACCCTCCGCGACCTCGTAGCCCATGGCGACGAAGACGTCGGCGATGCGCTCCTGCAGCGTGGTCAGCGGATGCCGGGCGCCACGCGGCCGCCGGTCCCACGGCAGCGTGACGTCGACGGCGTCCTCGGCCAGCACCCGGGCGTCCCGCTCGGCGCCCAGCGCCGCCAGCCGCGCGTCGTACGCGGCCTGGGCGGTGCCGAGCGCCTCGTTCAGCCGGCGGCCGGCGGCCGAGCGCTCGGCGGGCGGCAGCGACCCGATCCGCCGCCGGGCCAGCCGCAGCGGCGAGCGGTCGCCCAGGTGCGCCGGCCGGACCCGGGACAGCGCGTCGAGCTCGCCGGCCTCGGCGAAGGCCTTCTCCGCCTCGCGCACGGCCGAGTCGAGCGCGTCGGTCGCCAGCGCGGCGACCGTACCCGGGTCGCTGCTGGGTGCGGACACGCCGTGCAGTGTAGGGATCGGGACGCGGCCGGGCCGAGGCGGTTTGGCCGTACGCCCGGCCGGTCCCGGCGTCAGTGCCCGGTCGGCGGCTGGTACGGCGCGGCGCCGGCGGGCAGCAGCAGCCGGCGACCCGGCCGGTTCAGCGTCGTGACCCGGCGGTACGGCGCTGTGCGCGGGCCGAGGCGAACAGGCACACCGCGGCCGCGGCGGCGAGGTTCAGGCTCTCCGCGCGGTCGTGGATCGGGATCCGCACCCGGCGGTCGGCGAGCGCGCCGGCGCCGGCCGGCAGGCCCCATGCCTCGTTGCCGAACAGCCAGGCGGTGGCGGCACCGAGCACCCCTTCGTCGGCCAGCGTGTCGAGGTCCGTCTCGCCGGCGCCGTCGGCCGCGAGCACGGCGAGACCGGCGTCCCGGGCGGCGGCCAGCGCGGCCGGCACTCCCGCGCCGCGGACCACCGGGAGGTGGAAGAGGCTGCCCGCGCTGGCCCGGACGGCCTTGCCGTTGTACGGGTCGACGCTCGCCCCGGCGAACACCACGGCGTCCGCTCCGGCGGCGTCGGCGCTGCGCAGGACGGTGCCGGCGTTGCCCGGGTCGCGGACGTCCGCCAGGACCGCGACCAGCGCGGGCCGCCCGCCCAGCGCCACCTCCACCGGCACGTCGAGGACGGGGCAGACCGCGACGAGGCCCTGCGGGGTGGTGGTCTCCGACAGCACCTCGGCGGCACGCGGGCTCAGCTCGGACACCGGCACGCCGGCGGACCGGGCGAGATCCGCCAGGTCGCGGTGGCGGGCGAGCGCGGCCGCGGTCGCGAACAGCTCGCGCGGCGCCGGTACGGCGCCGGCCAGCGCGGCGGCGAGCGCCTCGCGGACCGCCTGCGGTCCCTCGGCCAGGAACTCGCCGGCGGCGTCGCGCCCGGCGCGCCGGGTCAGCCGTCGGGCGGCGGCGACCCGCGGCGTCCGCTCGGACAGCGGCCCGCCGGCCGTCACGGCGGCGGGCCGGCGGGTCGGCCGCGGACGGCGACACCCCACAGGTCCGCACCGGGGGCGGTCGCGCGGACGGGGACGGCGAGATGCACGCGCGGTGCGCTCAGGCGGCGGTGCCGCCGGCCTCGGTGGCGGCCGGCAGGGCCGCCCTGGCGGCGCCGACCAGGGCGGTGAATGCGACCGGGTCGGTCACGGCGAGGTCGGCCAGCACCTTGCGGTCCACCTCGAGCCCGGCCAGCCGCAGGCCCTGGACGAACCGGTTGTACGTCATGCCGTTGGCCCTGGCCGCGGCGTTGATCCGGGTGATCCACAGCTGCCGGAAGTCGCCCTTGCGGGCGCGCCGGTCGCGGAAGGCGTAGTTGGAGGAGTGGAGCAGCTGCTCCTTCGCCTTCCGGTAGAGCCGGGAGCGCTGCCCGCGATAGCCGCTGGCCGCCTCCAGCGTCGAACGGCGCTTCTTCTGGGCGTTGATCGCCCGCTTCACGCGTGCCACTGGTGTCTGTCCTCGTCTGCCGGCGCCGCGCCGGGGACCGGGGCGGCGGGGTCGGGTCGGTCGGGGGGCTCGGCGTCGCTCAGCGCGCGCTCAGCGGCCGAGCAGCCGGCGGACGCGCTTGACGTCCGCCGGCGAGACGTCGGTCAGGCCGTCGAGCCGGCGGGTCCGGGTGCTCGGCTTGTGCTCGAGCTGGTGGCGCCGATGGGTGTGCTGGCGGAGCAGCTTGCCGCCGCCGGACACCCGGACGCGCTTCGAGGTGCCGCTGTGGGTCTTGTGCTTCGGCATGGTGCCGCAACTCTCCTTGCCAGGGACGCTGGCGCGTCGGGGTCGGCGGACCGCTGGGGTCAGCCGGCCGTCTCGGGGGTGGGCGAGACCTCACGGGAGGCTCGCACCACCTTGGCGTTCTTGTGCGGGGCGACGACCATCACCATGTTGCGGCCGTCCTGCTTCGGCGAGGACTCGACGAAGCCGAGCTCGGCGATGTCGTCGGCGAGCCGCTGCAGCAGCCGGAAGCCGAGCTCCGGCCGGGACTGCTCCCGGCCGCGGAACATGATGGTGACCTTGACCTTGTCGCCCGCGCGGAGGAACCGCTCGACGTGACCGCGCTTGGTGGCGTAGTCGTGCGGGTCGATCTTCGGCCGGAGCTTCATCTCCTTGATGACGGTGAGGGCCTGGTTGCGCCTGGCCTCACGCGCCTTCTGCGCGCTCTCGTACTTGAACTTGCCGTAGTCCATGAGCTTGGCGACCGGCGGCCTGGCCATCGGAGCGACCTCGACGAGGTCGAGCTCGGACTCCTGCGCCAGGCGGAGCGCATCCTCGATGCGCACGATGCCGACCTGCTCGCCCTCGGGACCGACGAGCCGCACTTCGGGGACGCGGATCCGGTCGTTGATGCGGGGCTCGGTGCTGATGGGGCCTCCTCGGTGAGCTGTCTGCGGGGACGGCGCTCACGGGGCCCGGACTCGACCGGCCCGGCGCCGCCGCGCGGCGGCGCCGTGTCGCCGCGGCAGACAGATCGCCTCGGCGGGACCGGACCCGGCAGCCCACGATCGGCGGCTCGGGTGGGAGCGGGGCTCCGCTTGCGCGCCTCCACGCGAGTGGAGGCTGGTCGTCACCTGTCAGGATACCCCAGCCGAACGCCCGCCGGCCGGCGGGTCTTCCCGGTCGCCCGCGGCGTGCCGGGCCTGCAGGGCGCGCAGGCCGCGGACCGCGGCGACCGAGCGGTCGCCGTCGGCGGCCTGCACGGCGAGCAGCGCGAGCTGGTCGTCGTCGGCGAGCTCGAGGACGGCCCACGGGGACCCGTCCCGGAACGCGACCTCGCGGACGACCTCCCACGGCACGTCGTGGGAGGTGACGATGTTGCGTACCCGCAGGCCGCGGGTGTCGGCGACCACCGACGGCCGGGCGAGCAGCAGCACCCCGGCGGCGACCAGCACGCCGAGCACCACCATCGCGACCTGGTCGCCGATGCCGAAGACGACACCCTCGCTGCGGGTGTTGCCGAGCAGCACGGCGATCACGACGAAGGTGAGCACCACGGCGGCGGCGACCGCGATGGCCACCCGCCGCAGCCGTACCGGACGCGCCCGGACCACGCCGCCGACCGTGGCGGGCCGGTCCGGATCGGCTGGCCGGCCGACGGGCGAGCTCACGTGCCCATCGTGCCCGCGCCGCCCGCGGAGCGCGACGGCCGGGTCTGCCCGGACAGCGCCACCCCCAGCAGGGTGAGCAGCACGCCGGCGACGGTGGCGATGTCCACGCCGCCGGTCCGGGCCGGGCTGACCACGTCGATCAGCACCCCGCCGGCGAGCTGCCCGGCCACGGTGATCAGGCCCAGCCGCAGCACCCCGAGCCGGTGCACCGTCCACGCGGCCGTCGCGATCACGCCGATCGCCGAGCAGCCCCCCGGCGTACAGCAGCGGCTGCGCCGGCGGCGATCCCGGCACGCCGGCAGCCCCCAGCACGACCGCGGTGACGACGACCAGCCCGGTGGTGCCGACGGCGAAGTTCACCAGCGTGGTCAGCAGCGGTTCTCCGGTCGCCCGCTGCACCCGGCCGTTGAGCGCCTGCTGCACGGCGGCCAGCACGCCGGTGGCCGCCGACGCCAGCAGCAGCCACAGCGCCGTGCCGGCCGCCGGGCCGCCGGCGTCGTGACCCAGCCGGACCACCGCGACCGCGGCGACCGCGAGCGCCGCACCGGTCACCCGCCGCGCCGACAGCGGCCGCGGGTCACCCGGCCCCAGCCGGCTGCGGTCCACCACGAGGCCGCCGACCGCCTGGCCGGCCACGAAGCCGACGGTGAACGTCGCCACCCCGATCACCGGCGCCGCCGCGGCGGCCACCGCGACCATCGTCGCGCCGCCGAGCCCGCCCAGGTAGGTCCACCACGGCAGCGGCGCCGCGACCGCGGGCCGCACCGCCCGCCGGGTGCGCGGCAGCGCGGCGACCAGCCCGGCGACGGCGACCAGCCCGACCGAGAACGAGACCAGCGCCGCCGCCAGCGGCGAGCCGAGGTACTCCCCCAGCGTGCCGTTGACTCGGGCCTGCGCGGCCAGCAGGCCGCCGGCGGCGAGGCCGGTGGCCAGCGCGACCGGCGTCGGGGGGCCGGCGCCCGCGCGGACCGGCGCTCCGCGCGTCGCGGCCGCGCTCACTCGACGATCTTCGAGATGGGCAGCTCGAGGATGTCCCGGGCGCCGGCCACGCGCAGTGCCGGGATCAGCGTGTTCACCCCGCGCTTGGGCACCACCGACTCGACCCCGCGCATGTCGCCGGACGCCAGCTCGGTGACGTTCGGCGAGCTGAGCGCCGGCAGCACCGCGAGCACGTCGGCCAGCCGCGCCGCCGGGACGTTGAGCTTGACCAGCACGTGGCCGCGGGCGGTGATCGCGCCGCGGAGCAGCAGCGCGACGTCCTCCATCGCCGCCCGCCTGGCCTCGTCGGCGTACGCGGCCCGGTTGGCGACCAGCTCGGTGTAGCTGGTCAGCAGCGTGTCCAGGATGCGCAGCCCGTTCTTGCGCAGCGACGAGCCGGTCTCGGTCAGGTCGACCACGGCGTCGACGATGTCCGGCACCTTCGCCTCGGTCGCCCCGTACGACGGCACCACGACCGCCTTGACCCCGTGCCGCTCCAGGTAGCGCCGGGTCAGCGCGGGGAACTCGGTGGAGATCCGGACCCCCTCGGGAAGGTCGGCCGGCCCCTGCCACGGCGCCTCCCGCGGGACGGCGAGCACCACCCGGACCGGGTCGGAGGTCGCCTTGCTGTACTGCAGCTCACCGAGGGAGACGACGTCGGCGTCGGTCTCGGTGATCCAGTCCCGGCCGGTGATCCCGAGGTCGAACAGGCCCTGCTCGACGTACTGGGGGATCTCCTGCGGGCGCAGGAAGCGGACCCGGTCGATGCCGGGGTGGTCGATCGCGGCGTGGTAGTCGCGGTCCGAGCCGCGCCGGACGGCCAGGTCGGCGGAGTCGAACAGCTCGAGGGTCGCCTTCTCCAGCGACCCCTTCGGCAGGACGAGCGACAACACGATGCGGGCTCCGGACGGCGGGGACAGCGGCGCCCCTACCGTGCCACATCGCGGGCACTAGGGTGCCGCCGTGCCCGGCTCCTGGGAGATCGCCAACGTCGTCGCCACCGCCACCACCGCCGTGATCGCGCTGCTGGTCTTCCTCGAGGCCCGCTCGATCCGGCAGATGGAGTGGCTGAGCAGGTCGGTGCAGATGTGGCAGTCGTTCAACCAGATGCTGCTCGACGAGGAGCGCGCGTCCCGGTGGCGCAGCCTGCTCGCCGGCCGGATCGCTGCCGGGGAGATCCGCTCCGCCGACCACTACGTGCTCTTCAGCTACGTCAACATCATCTTCGCCGAGTACCAGTTCGCCCGGCGGAAGCTGATCAACCGCGACTACGCACTCGAGTCGGTCGCGGACAACCTCAAGCAGCTCGCGCCCAGCAGCGGGTTCGTCATCCCGTTGCTGCGCTTCACCGGGTACGACAACGAGTTCGTCGACCTGGTCCAGCAGGTGGCCGAGCGGGGCGACGAGGGGGCCGCGGAGTGGATCCGGACCCGCCGCTACCGCTGGCCCTGGCGGGCGCGCTCGCGCAGCCGGACCACCGCGTCCGCCGGGTCGTCGGCGGAGTAGACGGCGGAGCCGGCGACGAAGACGTCGGCGCCCGCCTCGGCGGCGGCCACGATCGTGTCCGCGTTCACCCCGCCGTCGACCTCGACGAAGAGCCGCAGGTGGCCGGCCTGCACCCGGCGGCGCGCCTCGCGCACCTTGGGCAGCACCTCGGCGCGGAACTCCTGGCCGCCGAAGCCGGGCTCCACCGTCATCACCAGCAGCGTGTCGTACCCGGCCAGCAGGTCCAGGTACGGCTCCAGCGGGGTCCGCGGCTTGAGCGCGAGCCCGGCGAGGGAGCCGGCGGCGCGCAGCGTGCGGCCGAGCTGGACCGGGTCGCGGGCGGCCTCGGCGTGCACGGTGACGTTGCGGGCACCCGCCTCGGCGTACCCCGGCGCCCACCGGTCCGGGTCGTCGATCATCAGGTGGCAGTCCAGCGGGAGATCGGTGGCGGCGCGCAGCGCCTCCACCACCGGCAGCCCGATCGTGAGGTTGGGCACGAAGTGGTTGTCCATCACGTCGACGTGCAGCCAGTCGGCGCCGTGCACCGCCGCGGCGGCGTCCGCGAGCCGGGCGAAGTCGGCCGAGAGCAGGCTCGGCGCGATCATCGGGGTGGGCGGCGGCACGGCACGCACCCTACCGGCGCTGGCGCGGCCGCCGGGCCGTTGCGAGGGCGGCTACCGGAGCGGCGGCCCGGCCGGTGCAGGGCGTCCCAGCCCTCCTGACGCCGGCGCAGCAGCGCGCAGAACATGGCGTCGGTGCCGTGCCGGTGTGGCCAGAGCTGGACGTACGGTCCCGCACCGAGGTCGGGGACCCCGGCGAACAGCGGGCGCGCGTCGAGCTGCTCGGCGGTGCCGTCGGCGAGGACGTCGGCCAGCACGTCCCGGGTCTCGGCCGGGTGCGGGGAGCAGACGACGTAGCCGACGACGCCGCCGGGGCGGACCGTCGCCAGGGCGGAGCGGAGCAGGGCGCGCTGCAGCCGGGTGAGCTCGGTGAGGTCCGACTCCCGACGGCGCCAGCGGGCCTCGGGGCGGCGGCGCAGCGCGCCGAGGCCGGTGCACGGCGCGTCGAGGAGGACCCGGTCGACGGAGCCGGGCCGGACCGGCGGCGCGGTGCCGTCGGCGCGGATCACGGTGACCGGCAGGCCGGCGGTCGCGCCGGCGACGAGCCGAGCCCGGTGCGCGGCCAGCTCGACCGCCAGCACCCGCACGCCCGCCGTGCCCGCGCCGGCCGGGCCGGCGCAGCGCCGCCCGGCCGAGCCGCGGCCGCGTCGTCGGCGCGCGGCCGGGTCGGCCGGTCGCGGCGAGGGCAGCCGAGCAGGGCCGCCTTCCCGCCGGGGCCGGCGCACAGGTCCAGCCAGCCGCGGTCGGCGCCGTCCAGCGGGGCGGCGGCCAGCGCGAGCGCGCACAGCTGGCTGCCCTCGTCCTGCACGCCGGCGCGGCCGTCCCGGACCGCGGCCAGCGCGCCCGGGTCACCGCCGCCGGGCAGCCGCACCGCGTACGGCGACCACGGCCCGGGCTCGCCGCCGGAGTCCTCGACCAGCCGCTCGCGGTCCAGCCGCCCCGGTCGGGCGACGAGGTGTGTCTGCGGGCGGGCGTCGTCCGCGGCCAGCGCGACCGCCGTCTCGGTCAGGTCCCCGCCGAGTGCGGCGTGGAAGGCGGCGACGACCCACTCCGGGTGCGCGTGGCGCACCGCGAGGTGCCCGAGCGGATCCGCATCGGCCGGCGGCGCGACCGCGGTCACCCAGGCCTCCCAGTCCTGCCGGGCGACCCGGCGCAGCACCGCGTTGACGAAGCCGGCGGCGCGGCGCGGAGCCAGGTCGACGGTCGCCGAGACGGCGGCGTGCGGCGGGACCCGGGTGCGCAGCAGCTGGTACGCCCCCAGCCGCAGGGCGGCGCGGGCCTGCGGGTCGACGGCGTCCAGCGGACGGTCGGCGCACCGGGCGAGGATCGCGTCCAGGGTCCCGGTCGCCCGCAGCGTGCCGTAGCCGAGCTCGGTGGCGAACGCGGCGTCCCGGCCGGTGAGCCCGCGCTCGCGGAGCAGGCCGGGCAACGTGAGGTTCGCGTACGCCGCGCGCTCGTCGACGGCGCGGAGCAGGTCGTAGGCGGCCCGCCGGGCGGGGTCGGCGCCCCGCCGGGGGGCCGGCCGGCTCGGGCGTGGGCCACGGCTGCCAGGTCGTCCCCGCCGGGCCGGTGCCGGCCGCCCGGTCATCCGGACCCTGCCGGGTCGGCAGCCCGCTCGGACGGTCCGGGCGCCCGGCCCGGGCCGGGCGACCCGAGCCGCGCCGGCCGGCCGGCCGTGGGAGCGAGGTCGCCGAGGCGTTCGCCGGGTGCGGGGCGCGCGCCGCGGGCCCAGTCCGCGGCCGGCATCGGCCGCTTGCCGGTGGCGTGCACCTCGCCCAGCGCGACCGGCGTGGTGCCGGTGCC
Organism: uncultured Actinomycetota bacterium; assembly: GCA_963785005.1. Lineage (GTDB taxonomy): Bacteria > Actinomycetota > Actinomycetes > Mycobacteriales > CADCTP01 > CADCTP01. Next base: position 52,257 of record CAWATS010000002.1, on the reverse strand, counting down.
GGCCAGCACCCGCCGCCGCTCGACGGCGAGCTCGCCCGGTGCGAGCGGCGGCCCGTCCGGGACCGGCAGCACCGGGCCGAGCTTGAGCCGGTCGCCGCCGTACGTCGTCCACGCGCCCGGTGCCGGCGTGGCCGCCCGGACCAGCCGGTCGACCCGCGGCGCCGGCGCGGCCCAGTCGACCCGGACGTCCTCGACGGTCAGCTTCGGCGCCGCGGACACCCCCTCGGCCGGCTGCGGGCGCGCGACCAGGGTGCCGTCCTCGATCCCGTCGAGGGTCGCGACCAGCAGCGCGGCGCCGGAGACGGACAGCCGCTGCAGCAGGTCGCCCGTCGTGTCGCGCGGCCGGATCGGCTCGGTGACCACGCCGAAGACCGGCCCGGTGTCGAGGCCCTCCTCGAGCCGGAAGGTGGTGGCGCCGGTGACCTCGTCGCCGTGCAGGACGGCGGCCTGGACCGGCGCCGCGCCACGCCACGCGGGCAGCAGCGAGAAGTGCAGGTTGACCCAGCCGGCGCGGGGCACGTCCAGCGCGACCCGCGGCACCAGCGCCCCGTACGCCACCACCGGGCAGCAGTCCGGCGCCAACCCGGCAAGCCGGTCGAGGAAGTCGGGATCCCGCGGCCGGCGCGGCGTCAGCACCTCGAGGCCGGAGTCCGCGGCCAGCCGCTCGACCGGCGACCGGCGAGCGTGCCGGCCGCGGCCGGCCGGGGCCTCGGGCCGGGTGACGACCGCGACGAGCTCGTGCCGGGAGCCGAGCAGGGCGCGCAGCGACGGCAGCGCGGCGGCCGGGGTGCCGGCGAAGACGAGCTTCAGAGCGCCCGCCCGAGGGTCGGGTGCGGGCTGACCCGGACCACCGGCGCGGCGCCGGTCCACTCCGCGGCGCGGATCTGCGCCATCGCCTCGCGCCGGGTCTCCGGGTCGAGCCGGTCGACGAACAGCACCCCGTCGAGGTGGTCGGTCTCGTGCTGCACGCACCGGGCGAGCAGGCCGGAGCCGGCCAGTGTCACCGGCTCCCCGTACATGCTCCAGCCCCTGGCGACGACGTGCCGGTGCCGGCGGCACTCCCAGGTCAGCTCGGGGATGGACAGGCAGCCCTCCGGGCCGAGCTGCTCCTCCTCGTCCGGGAAGCTCAGCTCGGGGTTGACCAGGTGACCGTGCTCGTCGGCGTCGAGATGATAGGTGAACACGCGCAGCCCGACGCCGATCTGCGGCGCGGCCAGGCCGGTGCCGGGGGCGTCGAGCATGGTCTCGAACAGGTCGGCGACCAGCGTCCGCAGCTCCCGGTCGAAGTCGAGCACCGGATCCGCGGGGGTGCGCAGCACCGGATCGCCGAACAGTCGGATCGGCTGGACGGCCACCGGGGTGCTCCTGGGGTCGCGCGGCGGGACGGGGACAGCCCCAGAGTGTAGTTGTCAGGCGATGCGCACCACGCCCGCGTCACCGTCGTCCGGCAGCTTGCGCTTCGCCGGGGTGCTCGACCAGGGCGAGCACCCGGCTGGCCATGAACCGCGCGGTGCGGACCGGGGTCCCGCCGCGGGTCACCTCGGTCACCTCGACCACGCCGCGACCGGTGCGGATGTCCACCCGCCGGCCCGCGCGCGTCGCCGTGACCTCGTACGTCTTCGTGTCGCCACCGGCGTCGATGACGACCTCCACCCTGTCGCCCTTCATACACAACTCAACGTTCGAAGAGGCTCGAACACTCCCGCCGGCGGCCTAGAAGAGCTCGAGCGGGTCGAGCTGGATCCGGGGCCGATCGGGAGCCTTGCGGGCGGACAGCACGGCGGCCGCGCCGTGCAGCGCGCCGGCCAGCTCGGCCCCGTCCCGGCGGGGCACCCGCAGCAGCAGCCGCTCGGTGCCGTCGCCGGCCGGGACCGGGCCGAGGCGCTCGACGGCGGCCGGGAGGTGGGCGGCCGCGACGAGACCCGCCACCGCGTCCGGCGTGCCGGTGAGGCTCGCGAAGCGGACCGCCGGCGGGAAGCCCAGCTCGGTCCGCTCGGACAGCTCGCGGTCGGCGAAGCCGCCCGGGTCCCAGCGCACCAGCGCCTGCACGACGGACAGCCCGGCGTCGGCGCCGACGACGACCCGGCCGCCGGCGCCGGCCGGTCGGACGAGGGCGGTGGCGTTGGCCCACCGCCGCAGCGTCTCCTCGGCCGCGCGCAGGTCCGGCCTGGTGAGCAGGGCCCAGCCGTCCAGCAGCAGCGCCGCCCCGTAGCCCGCGGCCGCGCGCGGCTCCGCGCCCGGCGTGGCCACCACGAGCGCCGGCTCGGCCGGCACCGTCGTCAGCACCGACTCGCCGCCGGACGAGCGGACCGGCACGCCGGGGAACGCCCGGCCGAGCTCCTCGGCCGTCCGGGCGGCACCGACGACGACCGCGCGCAGCCGGGTGCCGGCACAGACGGGGCAGGTCCAACCCGCCGCGGGGCGGCCGCACCAGCGGCAGGCGGGCACGGCGCCGCCGCGGCCGGTGCCGAGCGGGCCGGAGCAGGTCGCGCAGCGGGCCGGGGTCCGGCAGCGTGCGCAGGCCAGCGCCGGCGCGTACCCCCGCCTCGGCACCTGGACGAGCACCGGCGCACCGGCCGCGAGCGTGTCCCGGGCGGTGCGCCAGGCCAGCGTGGGCAGTCGGGCGCTGCGGGCGCCGGGGTCGCGGGCCAGCTCGGCGTCGTCGCCCGCCGCGGCCACCCGCGGCGCCGCCCGGCGGACGGCCGCCCGGTCCGCGGTGACCTCCCGGGCCCAGCCGGTGCGGATCAGCTGCTGGGCCTCCGCCGTCCGGGCGTGGCCGCCGAGCAGCGCCGCCGTGCCGGCCAGGTGGGCGCGCAGGACCAGCAGGTCGCGGGCGTGCGGGTACGGCGCCCTCGGCTCGGCGTGCAGGTCGTCGCCGTCGTCCCAGATCGCCACCAGCCCGAGGTCTGCGACCGGCGCGAAGGCGGCGGCGCGGGTGCCCGCGGCGACCCGGACGGTGCCGCGGCGGACGGCGAGCCAGCGCCGGTAGCGCTCGGCCGGGCCCAGGTCGGCCGCCAGCGCGACGTGCTGCCCGGGGCCGAGCGCGGCGGCCAGGGCGGCGTCCACCCGGTCGAGGTCGGTGCGGTCGGGCAGCACGAGCAGCGACCCGCGGCCGGCGCCGAGCGCGGCGGCGGCGGCCTCCGCGAGCCGGGCCGGCCAGTCCTCGCCGGGCAGCGCGGACCAGACCGCCCGGGCCGCGCGGCCCGCACCCAGGGCGTGCAGGAACGGCGGGCCGGCGGGGTACGCGGCCCAGCCGGCTCCGGCCGCCCGGGCGTCCGGCCCGGCCGGGGTGCGGCCCGCTCCGGAATTCGAGCCGCCGCCCGGCGTGCCCGACCGGCCGGGACCGGGTGACGGCCGGCTGGGGTCCGGCGCACGGGTGACGCCGTCGGCTCCCGGCTCTGCGGCGACCGGCCGGGGCGCCTCGGCCTCGACCCGCGCGTGCCGGGGCGGCAGCGCGAGCCGGAGCACGTCGGTGAGCGAGCCCGCCCACCGGTCGGCGACGGCGCGGGCGAGCCGGGCCACCTCGGCGGACAGCACCGGCTCCGCGGAGACGGCACGCTCGACGTAGGCCAGGCGGCCCTCGTGGTCGGTGGCCGCGACGCGGTCGAGCACGACGGCGTCGACGAGCTGGCCGGCGAAGCGGACCCGCACCCGGGAGCCCGGCACGACGCTGTCGGCGAGCGTGGCCGGCACCAGGTAGTCGAACGGCCGGTCGAGGTGGGCCAGCGGGACGTCGACGACGACCCGCGCGACCGGGTCGCGCCCGGCCGGCTGCCGGGCCTCCGGCCGCCGCGCCGGGCGCGGGGCCGACGTGGTCGAGCCGGACGCGGTCACCGCTCGGGTCTACCAGACCGGTCCGACGAGCCGTGCCGCCCGGGTGGCTGCGTCTCTGCTCCGCGAGGCGGAGCAGGAATCGACCGGACCGGCCGAGTGGGCCGCCCGGAACGCTACGTCTCTGCTCCGCGAGGTGGAGCAGGAGTCGACCGGACCGGCCGAGTGGGCCGCCCGGAACGCTACGTCGCTGCTCCGCGAGGTGGAGCAGAGACGTAGCGTTCCGGGCGACCGGCTCGGGCCTGGGTCACGTCCGCGAGGTGGCGCAGGACGCGTACGCCCGAGGCGGCTTAGCTGCCAGGCTCTCGTACGTCTCTGCTCCGCGAGGTGGAGCAGAGACGTAGCGTTCCGGAGCGAGCCGTCGCGGCACGCCGCAGGCGACGCCGGTGACAACCGGGAGGCACCAGTAGTGACGGACCCCGCCGCGGTGACGACCGCGGTCGCCCGCAACCTGCGGAGCCTGCGCAGCGGCCGGGGCTGGAGCCTGGACACGCTGGCCGCCCGCTCCGGAGTGTCCAAGGGCGTGCTCATCGCGGTCGAGCAGGCCCGCGGCAACCCGAGCATCGCCACCCTCTGCCGGATCGCCGACGCCTTCGGCGTCGCGCTGGTCCGGCTGGTCGAGGTGGCCGACGCGCCGAGGGTCCGGGTGGTGCCGCCGGAGCAGACCGTCCCGCTCTGGCGCGGCGCGCCCGGCAGCGTCGGCACGCTGCTCGTCGGCGCCGACGACCCGCAGCAGCTGGAGCTGTGGGACTGGCGGATGCGCCCCGGCGACGGCTACGACGGCGAGGCGCACCCGACCGGCACCCGCGAGATCGTCTGGGTGCTCGACGGCGAGCTCACCCTCGACGTGGACGGCGAGCGGGTGCTGGTGCCGACCGGCGGGGCGGCCGTCTTCCGAGCCGACCGTCCGCACCGCTACGCCAACGAGGGCCGCGCCGACCTGCGCTTCGCGATGGCGGTCACGCAGCCGCGGGAGGACCCGCCGTAGCGCCGCGAGCGGCCGGCGGCCGGTGGTGCGCCTACCCGCCGAGGACGCGCTTCTTCAGCTCGTCCGCGCGGTCGGTCCGCTCCCAGGTGAAGTCCGGCAGCTCCCGGCCGAAGTGTCCGTACGCCGCCGTCTGCGCGTAGATCGGGCGGAGCAGGTCGAGGTCGCGGATGATCGCGGCCGGCCGCAGGTCGAACACCTCCGTCACCGCCTCCTGGATCCGGTCGTCCGGCGCCGCGCCGGTGCCGAAGGTCTCGACGAACAGGCCGACCGGCTCCGCCTTGCCGATCGCGTACGCCACCTGGACCTCGCAGCGGGACGCGAGCCCGGCCGCCACCACGTTCTTCGCCACCCAGCGCATCGCGTACGCCGCGCTGCGGTCCACCTTGGACGGGTCCTTGCCGGAGAAGGCGCCGCCGCCGTGCCGCGCGTACCCGCCGTAGGAGTCGACGATGATCTTCCGTCCGGTCAGCCCGGCGTCCCCCATCGGCCCGCCGATCTCGAACCGCCCGGTCGGGTTCACCAGCAGCCGGTAGCCGGCGGTCTCGATGTCGAGGGCGGCGAGCTCCGGGTCCACGACGTGCTCGGCGATGTCCGGCTCGAGCAGCGTCTTCAGGTCGATGTCGGACGCGTGCTGGGTGGACACCACGACCGTGTCCAGCCGGACCGGCCGCCCGTCGGCGTACTCGATCGTCACCTGCGTCTTGCCGTCCGGCCGCAGGTAGGGCACCGTGCCGTCCTTGCGGACCGCGGTCAGCCGGCGGGCCAGCCGGTGCGCCAGCGCGATCGGCAGCGGCATCAGCTCCGGGGTCTCGTCGCAGGCGAAGCCGAACATCAGGCCCTGGTCGCCGGCGCCCTGCTTGGCCACCTCGTCGACCTCGCCCTCCTCGCGGATCTCGTGCGAGGAGTCCACGCCCTGGGCGATGTCCGGCGACTGGGAGCCGATCGACACGCTCACGCCGCAGGACTGGCCGTCGAAGCCCTTCTTCGACGAGTCGTAGCCGATCTCGAGGATCTTGTCCCGGACGATCGTCGGGATGTCCGCGTACCCGTCCGTGGTGACCTCGCCGGCGACGTGGACCTGTCCGGTCGTGATCAGCGTCTCCACCGCCACCCGGCTCCGCTTGTCCTCGCGCAGCAGGGCGTCGAGGATCGAGTCGCTGATCGCGTCGGCGATCTTGTCGGGGTGACCCTCCGTGACGGACTCGGAGGTGAACAGGCGCCGGGTCACAGCACTCCTCGTTGCAGTCGGCAGTAGCGTTCCGGGGAGTCTACCGGCGCGGGAGCGGCCGCCCGACCACGCCGCCGGCTCAGCCGAGCCGGGACGCGACCTGGTCCCACACGGCGGCCGCCAGCACGGCCTTGGGACCGGGCGGCACCTCGACCTCGCCGCCGTCCGCGGACAGCACCACCGCCGTGTTGTCCGGCGTCCCGAAGGCCCGCCCGTCGCCGACCGGGTTGACCACCAGCAGGTCGCTGCCCTTGCGGGCGAGCTTCTTGCGGCCGTGCGCGAGCCAGTCCCCCGCGTCGTCGCCGGTCTCGGCGGCGAAGCCGACCACCAGCTGACCCGGCCGGCGGGCGGCGACCAGCTCGGAGAGCACGTCCCGGGTCCGCTCCAGCCGGACCACCGGCGGCTGGCCGGCGTCCTTCTTGATCTTGGTCGGGGCGGTCGCCGCCGGGCGGAAGTCGGCGACGGCGGCGGCCATCACGACGGCGTCCGCGTCCGCGGCGGCGCCCAGGGTGGCGTCGCGGAGCTCGGCGGCGGAGCTGACCCGCACGACCCGGACCCCGGCCGGGTCCGGCAGGGCCACGTTGGCGGCGACCACGGTGACGTCGGCGCCGCGGGCGGCGGCCACCAGCGCCAGCGCGTAGCCCTGCCGGCCGCTGGACCGGTTGCCGAGGAAGCGCACCGGGTCCAGCGCCTCGCGGGTGCCGCCGGCGGTGACCAGCACCCGCCGGCCGGCCAGGTCGCGCCGCAGGGCGTCCGGGCGGGCGAGCAGCAGCCGGGCGAGGTCGGCCAGCTCGGCCGGCCCGGGCAGCCGCCCGCGGCCGACCTCGGCGCCGGTGAGCCGGCCGACCGCCGGGTCGAGGACGGTCGTCCCCCGGGAGCGGAGCGTCGCGACGTTGGCCCGGGTGGCCGGGTGCTCCCACATCTCGGTGTGCATCGCCGGCGCGAGCAGGACCGGGCAGCGGGCGGTGAGCAGGACGTTGCTGAGCAGGTCGTCGGCCAGCCCGTGCGCGGCCCGGGCCAGCAGGTCGGCGGTGGCGGGGGCGACGACGACGAGCTCGGCCTCCCGGCCGATCCGGACGTGCGGGACCTCCTCCGCACCGGTCCACACGTCCGAGTGGACCGGGTGCCCGGACAGCGCCGCCCAGGTCGCCGCACCCACGAACCGCAGCGCGCCCTCGGTGGGCACGACGCGGACGTCGTGACCGGACTCGGTCAGCTCGCGCAGCAGCTCCGCGGCCTTGTACGCCGCGATCCCCCCGGCGACCCCGAGAACGACCCGCGGCCGGTCGGCTGTCCCGCTCACCGGCCCAGCCTAGGGCTGCCGACGCCCGGACCTAGCGCGCGGTACCTACTCCGCCACCGCCTCGTGCGTCAGCAGCCCGCCGTTGATCTCGCGCAGCGCGATGGACAGCGGCTTCTCCTGCGGCTGGGTGTCGACCAGCGGGCCGACGTACTCCAGCAGGCCCTCGCCGAGCTGGCTGTAGTAGGCGTTGATCTGCCGGGCGCGCTTCGCCGCGTAGATCACCAGCGCGTACTTCGAGCTGGTGCGCTCGAGGAGCTCGTCGATGGGGGGGTTGGTGATGCCCTCGGGGACTGCGGCGGTGCCGGACAAAGCGTCACTACTTCCTGCGCCGGGGAACGGGGTGCGCTATCAACGTTACCAACTCGTCCGCCGAGCGCTCGACCGAGTCGTTCACCACGGTCACGTCGAACTCCGCCTCGCTGGCCAGCTCGATCCGCGCCTGGTCCAGCCGCTGCCGGCGGACCTCGCCGGACTCCGTGCCGCGGCCGGTCAGCCGGCGCTCCAGCTCGGCGAACGACGGCGGCGCCAGGAACACGAACTGCGCGTCCGGCATCAGCTTGCGCACCTGCCGCATCCCCTGCAGCTCGATCACCAGGAAGGCCGGCCGGCGCTCGCTGAGCCGGCGGACCACCGGCTCGCGTGGCGTGCCGTAGAGGTTGCCGGCGTACTCCGCGTGCTCCAGCAGCTGTCCGGACTCGATCATGTCGGCGAAGCGGTGCCGGTCGACGAAGTGGTACTCGATGCCGTCGGTCTCCGCCGGCCGTGGCGGCCGGGTGGTGACCGACGTCGACACCCACACCTCCGGGTGACGCCGGCGGACGGCGGCCAGGACGGCGTCCTTACCCACCCCGGACGGGCCGGACAGGACGGTGAGCCGCGCCTCGGCGGGCTCGTCGAGGTCGGGGACGAGCTCCACGGGGAGAGCGTAGGGCCTCAGGACGCCTCGCCGCCGCCGCCGAACTCGCGTTCGAGGGCGACGCGCTGCTTGGCACCCAGACCCCGCACCCGCCTGGTCGGTGAGATCTCCAGCCGCTCCATGATCTTGGCGGCGCGGGCCTTGCCGACGCCGGGCATGGACTCCAGCACCGCCGAGACCCGCATCTTTCCGATGATGTCGTCGGACTCGCTGGCGCTGAGCACGTCGGTGATGGAGGCCCCGTTGCGCTTGAGGCGCTCCTTCACTTCCGCCCGGGCCTTGCGGGCCGCGGCGGCTTTCTCCAGCGCGGCGGCACGCTGCTCCGGGGTGAGGGGCGGCAGGGGCACCTGGGTTCTCCTCGGCAGGGACGGACGATGAGCGGCAACTTAGCGAGCGGCGCCCCCCAGGGGCAACGTCAGCGGGCGATTCGAGTGCCGAACCGCCCGATCCGGGCACGCTCCGCGCTCCCGGTGATCTTGCGGCTGCCGGCGACCAGTGGGACGGATGTCCGTTTCGCGAGCGGGCAACCGCAAGATCAGCCGGGCGGTGGGTGGCCGGCCGGGGCCGGCCGGCGGACCGCGGCGACGTCGGCGGCGATCCGGGCGGCGGCCGCGCGCAGGGCGGCGACGTCGGGGCCGGCGGCGAGCACCTCCCGGGAGACCGACGGCACCACGTCCGGCAGCGCCGCGCCGAAGACCCGCGGCAGGTCGGCCGCGGTCGCGCCCTGCGCGCCGAGGCCCGGCGCGAGCACCGGGCCGCGCAGGTGGTCCAGCCGGTGACCGTGCCCGGCCAGGGTGGCCCCGACGACCGCGCCCACCGAGCCCAGCCGGCCACCGGTCACCGCCAGCTCGGCCGCGTTCATCTCGGCGACGTCGTCCAGGACGCGCTGCGCGACGGTCCGCCCGTCCGGCCCGGTGGCGCGCTGCACCGACGCGCCCTCCGGGTTGGAGGTGAGCGCCAGCACGAACACGCCGGCGCCGTGCGCGTACGCGGCGCCCAGCAAGGGTCGCAGCGAGCCGAAGCCGAGGTACGGGCTCGCGGTGACCGCGTCGGCGGCGACCGGCGAGGCCGGGTCCAGGTACGCCGCGGCGTACGCGGCGACGGTGGAGCCGATGTCGCCGCGCTTGACGTCCAGCAGCGCGAGCGCGCCGGCCGCCCGGATCTCGGCGAGCACCCGCTCCAGCACGGCGGTCCCGCGGCTGCCGAAGCGCTCGAAGAACGCCGACTGCGGCTTGAGCACCGCGACCCGGTCGGCCAGCGCCTGCACGACCGTGAGCGCGAAGCGCTCCAGCCCGGCCGCGTCCTGTCCCAGCCCCCAGTCCCGCAGCAGCGCCGGGTGCGGGTCGACCCCCACGCACAGTGGCCCGCGCGCCGCCACCGCCGCCCCCAGCCGGGCCCCGAACGGGACCGGCCCGCCCGCGCGCTCGTTCACAGGTCGTCCTCGCCGAGCCGCCACGCCGGGCGGGGCGCGGCGGCCGGCGTGCGGACGGGCCGGTGCTCGTCGCCGACCTTCGCCCGGTGCGCGTAGCCGACCGCCTCCGACAGCCGGGCGAAGCCACGCTCGGCCAGCGCGGTGCGCAGCTCGGCCAGCACCCGCGCCGGCGCGGACGGGTCGCCGAACACGGCGGTCCCGACGGACACCGCGGACGCCCCGGCGAGCACGAACTGCAGCGCGTCCAGGCCGCTGGCGATGCCGCCCGCGCCGAGCAGCGGCACGTCGGGCAGCGCCGCGTGCACCTGCCAGACGCAGCGCACGGCGACCGGCCGGATGGCCGGCCCGGACAGCCCGCCGGTCCCGCCGGCCAGCGCCGGGCGCAGCGTGTCCGGGTCGATCACCATGCCGAGCAGCGTGTTGACGAGGGTCAGCCCGTCGGCGCCGGCGCGGACGCAGGACCGGGCGATCGCCACGATGTCGGTCACGTCCGGGGACAGCTTGGCCAGCACCGGGATCCCGGCCGGCAGCTCGGCCCGGACCGCCTCCACCACCTGCGCGGCCGCCTCCGGGTCGCAGGCGAAGACCTGGCCGCGCTCGGCGACGTTCGGGCAGGAGATGTTGACCTCCACCGCGACCAGCGCCGGGGCGTGCCGCAGCCGCCGCGCCAGCTCGGCGTAGTCGGCGACGCTGCCGCCGGCGACGCTGACCACGGCGCGGGCGCCCCGCTCGGCCAGCCAGGGCAGGTCGTAGGCGAGGAACGCGTCGATGCCGGGGTTCTGCAGGCCGATCGAGTTCAGCATCCCGCTCGGCGTCTCGGCCATCCGCGGGGTGGGCCGGCCGGCCCGCGGCGCCAGCGTCACCGACTTGGTCACCACCGCGCCGAGCGACGCCACCGGGGAGAAGGGCTCCAGCTCCCGGCCGGCGGCGGCGCAGCCGGACGCGGTCAGCACCGGGTTCGGCAGCGTGACCGCCCCCAGCGTGGTCGACAGGTCCACCGCCCGCGGCGCCGTCACGGCCGCGCTCCCGCGCCGTCGGCGAGGACCGCGCCGAGCGCGTCGGGCGGGACCGTTCCGACGTCGTCCCAGCGGACCCGTTCCGCCGGGAACACCGGTCCGTCCACACACGACCGCGTCATCCGGGTGATGCCGTCCTCGCCGACCACCGGCAGCACGCAGGTCATGCACACCCCGATCCCGCACGCCATCGACTCCTCGACGGCGACCTGGCAGGCCAGCCCGTACGAGGCCGCGACGGCGCTGACGGCGCGCAGCATCGGCATCGGGCCGCACGCGTAGACGACCAGCGCCCCGGTGCGCTCCAGCTCGTCGGGCAGCACGTCGACCACCATCCCGCGGAAGCCGGCCGAGCCGTCGTCGGTGGTCACGGTCACCGCACCCGCCGCCCGCTTGGCCTCCAGCTCGCCGAAGACCCGCTCGTGGGTGGACGCCCCGAGCAGGAAGTCGACCCGGCACTCCCGGCCGCGCAGCGCGTCGGCGAGGCCGAACAGGGGCGCCGAGCCGTAGCCGCCGCCGACCAGCAGGCAGCCGACCGGGGCGCCGGGCAGCCGGAACGGCGTCCCGAGTGGACCGACCAGGCCCAGCGGGTCGCCCGGCCGGACCCCGGCCAGCCACTCGGTGCCCCGCCCCTGCACGCCGACCACGAACTGGACCGTCCCCGAGTACGCCGCCGTCGGGGTGGCCCGGTACAGCGCGAACGAGCGGGGCAGCAGCATCGAGCTGGCCGGCCCGCCCACCGACACGGCGACGAACTGGCCCGGGCGCGCCCGCTCGGCGATCCCGCCGGCCGCCACCTCGAGCAGGTGGTAGGCGCCCACCCGGCGCCGGCTCAGCACCTCCCCGGTCACCTGGACGGCTCGGTCCGCGCTGCGAGCACTCGCGCTCACGACGACTCCCCCCTGAGCTGGGTGTGCAGCTCCTGCAGCGAGCGCACCCCGACCTCGCCCCGGCGCAGCGCCTCGATCCCCAGCACGCAGGCGGTCATGCCCTGCACCGTCGTCATGCACGGGATGCCGACGGAGACCGCGGCGGTCCGGATCTCGTACCCGTCCAGCCGCGGCCCGGAGTTGCCCGGGCTCCCCCACGGCGTGTTGAAGACCAGCGCCACGTCGCCGCGCAGGATGCGCTCCACGCAGTCGTCGGGTCCCTGCCGGTGCTTGGGGACCACCTCGACGGCGACCCCGTGCCGGCGCAGCGCCAGCGCGGTGCCCTCGGTCGCCAGCACCTCGAAGCCGAGGTCGGCCAGCCGCATGACCGACAGGATCGCCGCCCGCTTGTCCCGGTTGGCGATGCTGACGAACGCCCGCCCGCCGGTCGGCAGCGACCCGTACGCGGCCGCCTGCGACTTGGCGAACGCGGTCCCGAAGGCCGTGTCGAGGCCCATCACCTCGCCGGTCGAGCGCATCTCCGGCCCGAGCACGGTGTCCACTCCGGACCCGTCCTCGGCGCGGAAGCGGTGGAACGGCAGCACCGCCTCCTTGACCGCGATCGGCGCGTCCGCCGGCAGCTCGCCGCCGTCGCCGGCGGCCGGCAGCAGCCCCTCGGCGCGCAGCCGGGCGACCGGCGCGCCGAGCGCGATCCGGGCGGCCGCCTTGGCCAGCGGCACCGCGGTGGCCTTGGACACGAACGGGACCGTACGGGACGCGCGCGGGTTGGCCTCCAGCACGTAGAGGACGCCGTCCTTCAACGCGTACTGGACGTTGAGCAGGCCGCGCACGCCGATCCGGCGGGCCAGCTCGGCGGTGGAGCGGCGCACCGCGGCCACGTCGGACGAGCCGAGCGTGATCGGCGGCAGCGCGCAGGCGGAGTCGCCGGAGTGGATGCCGGCCTCCTCGATGTGTTCCATCACCCCGCCGAGGTAGAGCTCCTCGCCGTCGAAGAGGGCGTCCACGTCGATCTCGACCGCGTCGTCGAGGAAGCTGTCCACCAGCACCGGGTGCTCCGCGCTGGTGCCCTCCCCCGCACCGGCGAGGTGCTTGGCGAGGTAGGACTCCAGCGACGCCTCGTCGTAGACGATCTCCATCCCGCGCCCGCCGAGCACGTAGGAGGGCCGCACCAGGACGGGGTAGCCGACCGCGGTCGCCACCTCGCGCGCCTCGGCGAACGAGGACGCCGTGCCGTGCTTCGGCGCCGGCAGCCCGGCCTCGGCCAGCAGCCGGCCGAACGAGCCGCGGTCCTCGGCGAGGTGGATCGCCTCCGGCTGGGTGCCGAGGATCGGCACCCCCGCGTCCTTCAGCCGCTGCGCCAGCCCGAGCGGGGTCTGCCCGCCGAGCGTGCAGATCACGCCGGCGACGGTGCCGGACTCCTGCTCGGCGTGCACCACCTCCAGGACGTCCTCGAGGGTGAGCGGCTCGAAGTAGAGCCGGTCGGCGGTGTCGTAGTCGGTGGACACGGTCTCCGGGTTGCAGTTGACCATGACGGTCTCGTAGCCGGCGCCGCCGTTGTCGGGGGCGGCCCGCAGCGCCATCGCGGCGTGCACGCAGGAGTAGTCGAACTCGATGCCCTGCCCGATCCGGTTCGGCCCGCTGCCGAGGATGAGCACCTTGGGCCGGTCCGGCTGCGGCGTGACCTCGGTCTCCTCGTCGTAGCTGGAGTAGTGGTACGGGGTCGCCGCGGCGAACTCGGCCGCGCAGGTGTCGACGGTCTTGAAGACCGGCCGGATGCCGGCGCGGCGGCGCAGCGCGCGGACCCCGGCCTCGCCGGCCAGCTCCGGGCGCAGCGCGGCGACCTGCCGGTCGGACAGGCCGTACCGCTTCGCCCTGCGCAGCAGCCGGGCGGTCAGCGTCGGCGCGTCCCTGACCTCCGCGGCCACCTCGCCGACGAGCGCGACCTGCTCGACGAACCACGGGTCGATGCCGCTCGCCGCGCAGACCTCGGCCACCGTCGCACCGGCCCGCAGCGCCCGCTCGACGGTGTAGAGCCGGCCGTCGGTGGGTGTCCGCAGCGCCCGCAGCAGGTCCTGTTTGGACGAGTCCGGCTCCGGCGCCGCCCAGAAGCCGGCCGCGGTCGTCTCCATCGAGCGCAGCGCCTTGCCCAGCGCCTCCGGGAAGTTCCGGCCGATCGCCATCGCCTCGCCCACGCTCTTCATGTGCGTGGTCAGCTCCCGGTCCGCCCCCGGGAACTTCTCGAAGGCGAACCGCGGCACCTTGACCACGACGTAGTCCAGCGCCGGCTCGAACGAGGCCGGCGTCTGGCCGGTCACGTCGTTCGGGATCTCGTCCAGGGTGTACCCGATCGCGAGCTTGGCGGCGATCTTCGCGATCGGGAAGCCGGTCGCCTTGGACGCCAGCGCGGACGACCGCGACACCCGCGGGTTCATCTCGATGACGACCATCCGGCCGGTCCGCGGGTGCACCGCGAACTGGATGTTGCAGCCGCCGGTGTCGACGCCGACCTCGCGCAGCACCGCGATCGCCAGGTCGCGCATCCGCTGGTACTCCCGGTCGGTCAGCGTCATCGCCGGGGCGACGGTGACCGAGTCGCCGGTGTGCACGCCCATCGGGTCGACGTTCTCGATCGAGCAGACCACGACCACGTTGTCGGCGCGGTCGCGCATCAGCTCCAGCTCGAACTCCTTCCAGCCGTGCACGCTCTGCTCGACGAGCACCTCGCCGACCGGGCTGGCCGCGAGCCCGGCGGCGGCCAGCCGGCGCAGCCGGCCGTGGTCGCGGGCCACCCCGGAGCCGGCGCCGCCCATCGTGAACGACGGCCGCAGCACCACCGGGTAGCCGAGCTCGCCGGCCGCCGCCAGCACCTCGGCCACCGAGTGGCAGGCCACCGACCGGGGCACGTCGCCGCCGACGGCGCGGACGATCTGCTTGAACTGCTCCCGGTCCTCGCCGCGCCGGATCGCCGCCACGTCCGCGCCGATCAGCCGCACCCCGTACCGGTCCAGCACGCCGGTCTCCGCCAGCTCGACGGCGATGTTCAGCGCGGTCTGCCCGCCCAGCGTGGCCAGCAGCGAGTCCGGTCGCTCCCGGGCGATCACCTTCGCGACGAACTCCGGCGTCAGCGGCTCGACGTAGGTGGCGTCGGCGAACTCGGGGTCCGTCATGATGGTCGCCGGGTTCGAGTTGACCAGGCTGATCCGCAGCCCCTCGGCCTTGAGCACCCGGCAGGCCTGGGTGCCGGAGTAGTCGAACTCGCAGGCCTGCCCGATGACGATCGGCCCGGAGCCGATCACCAGCACGTGCCGGACGTCCGAGCGCCTAGGCACCCTGCCCCCCGCCGATCCTGGATGACCCAACCCCTCGGCCGGTCCCACGAGGGTGACCTGGCCAGGATCGGCGCGTCACCGGGCGCCACCCATGCTCGCGAGGAACCGGTCGAAGAGGTGGCCGGCGTCGTGCGGACCGGCCGCCGCCTCCGGGTGGTACTGCACGCCGAATGCCGGTCGGTCCAGGCAGCGCAGGCCCTCGACCACCCCGTCGTTGAGGTTCAGGTGGGACACCACGACCCGGCCGAACTCGCCGGTGGACTCCGCCGGGGCGTCGACGGCGAAGCCGTGGTTGTGCGCGGTGATCTCCACCCGGCCGGTCGCGGTGTCCCGCACCGGCTGGTTGATCCCGCGGTGGCCGTAGCGCAGCTTGTACGTCCCGAAGCCGAGCGCCCGGCCGAGGATCTGGTTGCCGAAGCAGATGCCGAACAGCGGCACCCCCGCGGCCAGCACCCCGCGGACCACCGCCACCGGCCCGTCGGTCGCCGCGGGATCGCCCGGCCCGTTGGAGACGAACACCCCGTCCGGGTCCCGGGCGAGCACCTCGTCGGCCGTCGACCACGCCGGCAGCACGTGCGTCTCGATGCCGCGCTCGGCCATCCGGTGCGGCGTCATCCGCTTGATGCCGAGGTCCAGCGCGACCACCACCCGGTGCCTCGGCCCGATCGCCGGCACCACGTACGGCTGCCGGGTGGACACCTCGTGCGCCAGGTCCGCGCCGACCATGCCCGGCGCCGCGCGCACCCGCGACAACAGTGCCTCGGGATCGGACTCCACAGCGGACAGCCCGACCCGCATCGCGCCGCGCTCGCGCAGGTGCCGGGTCAGCGCGCGGGTGTCCACACCGGACACCCCGACCACCCCGGCCGCGGCCAGCTCGTCCTCGAGCGGGCGGCGGGCCCGCCAGGACGACGGCCGCCGGGCCGGGTCGCGCACCACGTAGCCGGCGACATGGATCCGGTCGGACTCCGGGTCCTCGTCGTTGACGCCGGTGTTGCCGATGTGCGGGGCCGTCATCACCACCACCTGGCGGTGGTACGACGGGTCGGTGAGCGTCTCCTGGTAGCCGGTCATCCCGGTGGCGAAGACCGCCTCCCCCACCGTCTCGCCGACCGCCCCGTACGCCTCGCCGCGGAACGTCCGCCCGTCCTCCAGCACCAGCAGCGCAGCCCGGTCACCGGGTCGCCTTCCCGTCGAGCACCGTCGGCTCGCCGTGCAGGAAGGTCGCGACCACCCGGGCGGGCAGCTCGCGGCCGGCGTACGGGCAGTTGCGGCTGCGGCTGGCGGACCCGGCCGGATCGACCGTCCACCGGGCCGCCGGGTCGAGCAGCACCAGCGACGCCGGCTCGCCCGCGGCGATCCCGCCGCCGTGCCGGCGCAGCCCGCCGATCCGTGCCGGCGCCGCCGACATCCGCTCCGCGAGCCCCCGCCAGTCCAGCAGCCCGGACTCGAGCATGCTCAGCACCGCCACCGACAGCGCCGTCTCCAGCCCGAGCATCCCGGGCCGCGCCGCGGCCCACTCGGTCTCCTTGTCCTCCAGCGCGTGCGGCGCGTGGTCGGTGGCGACCGCGTCGATCGTGCCGTCCGCCAGCCCCGCCCGCAGCGCCGCGACGTCCTCGGCCGTCCGCAGCGGCGGGTTGACCTTGTAGACCGGGTCGTACGTCGCGGCCAGCGCGTCGGTGAGCAGCAGGTGGTGCGGGGTCACCTCGGCGGTGACGCGGGTGCCCCGGGCCTTGGCCCAGCGCAGGATCGCCACCGAGCCGGCGGTGGACACGTGACAGACGTGCAGCCGCGAGCCGACGTGCCCGGCGAGCAGCACGTCCCGGGCGATCATCGCCTCCTCGGCGGCGGCCGGCCAGCCGGCGAGCCCGAGCCGGGCGGCGACGACCCCCTCGTTCATCTGGGCGCCGGCGGTGAGCCGCGGCTCCTCCGCGTGCTGGGCGACGACGCCGCCGAACGCCTTGACGTACTCCAGCGCCCTCCTCATGAGGGCAGCATCAGCGACCGGTTTCCCGTCGTCGGAGAAGACCCGGACCCGGGCGGCGGAGTCGGCCATCGCGCCGAGCTCGGCCAGCCGCTCGCCGCCGAGCCCGGCGGTGACCGCGCCGACCGGGCGCACGTCGACCAGGCCGGCCTCCCGGCCCAGCCGCCACACCTGCTCGACCACGCCGGCGGTGTCCGCGACCGGATCGGTGTTCGCCATCGCGTGCACGGCCGTGTAGCCGCCGAGCGCCGCGGCCCGGGAGCCGGTCTCGACCGTCTCGGCGTCCTCGCGGCCCGGCTCGCGCAGGTGGGTGTGCAGGTCCACCAGGCCGGGCAGCGCGACCAGGCCGCCGGCGTCGAGCCGCCGGGCGCCGGCCGGCGCGCCGAGCCCGGCCCCCACCTCGGCCACGACGCCGTCGCGGACGAGCAGGTCCACCGGCGCCTCCCCGTACGGGCGCACCCCGGCGATCAGCCACGGCGCCGGGCCGCTCATGCCGGCCCCCCGCCGAGCAGCAGGTAGAGCACGGCCATCCGGACGCTCACCCCGTTCGAGACCTGCTCCACGATGGTCGAGCGGCGCGGGTCGTCGGCGACCTCGGCGGCGATCTCCATGCCGCGGTTCATCGGGCCCGGGTGCATGACGATCGCGTCGTCCGGCAGCAGCGCCAGCCGGGTGCGGTCCAGCCCGTAACGCCGGCTGTACTCGCGGGCGGACGGGAAGTAGGACTCGCCCATCCGCTCCCGCTGCACCCGCAGCATCATCACCACGTCCGCCTTCGGCAGGCCGGCGTCCAGGTCGTAGGAGACCGCCGCCGGCCAGGCCTCGACCCCGACGGGCAGCAGCGTCGGCGGCGCGACCAGCGTCACCTCGGCGCCGAGGGTGGCCAGCAGCAGCACGTTCGAGCGGGCCACCCGGCTGTGCAGGACGTCCCCGACCACCGTGACCCGCAGGCCCGCCAGCCGGCCCAGCCGACGGCGCATCGTGTACGCGTCGAGCAGCGCCTGGGTGGGGTGCTCGTGCGTGCCGTCGCCGGCGTTGACGACGCTGCCCCGCACCCAGCCGGCCAGCCGGTGCGGCGCGCCGGAGGACGAGTGCCGGACCACCACCGCGTCCGAGCCCATCGCCTCCAGCGTCAGCGCGGTGTCCTTCAGCGACTCGCCCTTCGAGACGCTCGAGCCCTTCGCGGAGAACGTGACCACGTCGGCGGACAGCCGCTTGGCCGCCAGCTCGAACGAGGTGCGGGTGCGGGTCGAGTCCTCGAAGAAGAGGTTGACCACGGTCCGGCCGCGCAGCGTGGGCAGCTTCTTCACCTCGCGGCCGGCGAGCGCGGACTCCATCCGCTCGGCGGTGTCGAGCACGGACAGTGCCTCGTCGCGGGAGAGGTCCCCGGCGGACAGCAGGTGCTTCACGGCGTCCGCCCCTTCGCCCGCGCGCGCCCGGGTGCCGCGGCCGGCGCCGCGGCGGGCTCGAGCAGCACCGCGTCCCGCCCGTCCACCTCGCTCAGCAGCACCCGGACCGTCTCCTCCTGCGAGGTCGGCACGTTCTTGCCGACGTAGTCGGCGCGGATCGGCAGCTCCCGGTGGCCGCGGTCGACCAGCACGGCGAGCTGGACCGCACGGGGCCGGCCGAGGTCGCGCAGCGCGTCGAGGGCGGCCCGGACGGTCCGGCCCGAGTAGAGGACGTCGTCGACCAGGACGACGAGCCTGCCGTCCACCCCGCCCGGCGGCTCCTCGGTCTCGGCCAGCGCCCGCACCCCGCGCAGCCGCAGGTCGTCCCGGTGCAGGGTCACGTCGAGGACGCCGACCGGCACGTGGACTCCCTCGAAGGCGCGGATCCGGTCGGCCAGCCGGCGGGCCAGCGGGGCGCCGCGGGTCGGGATGCCCACGATCACGGTGTCGCGGGCGCCGTCGGTCTTCTCCAGCAGCTGGTGGGCGATCCGGTCGACGACGCGGGCCACGTCGGCGGCGTCGAAGAGCGCGCGCGACACGGGACCTCCTTCCCCGCCTCACGGGACGGGTCGTTAAAGGATGTCGGACGCGGCCACGGTAGCAGCGGGCCGAGACCATCCCGCCGGCGGTGGCGCGGACGTAGGATCGGCGTGTCGGCCACCGGGTGCAATCGCCTCCGGGAATGTGGTCACTCGAACGGGTGATTTCCAGGCGTGGCCGTGCGTCAGACGCGCCACTCCGGGTGACAACTGGGAACGATCTTCCCTAGGTCAGCTTGACCTCGGAGCGTGACACTGGTTACCGTCACGCTACGTAGTCGGAAAGCGCGGGGGCCAGTCGGATGCCTTTACTCGGTGTCGCACCGGAGATGGAGCGCAACGGAATGACGAGCGACTACGCCAGAGCCCTCGGCGCCCGGCTGCGTGCGATCCGCACGCAGCAGGGTCTCTCGCTGCACGGCGTGGAGAAGAAGTCGAAGGGCCGGTGGAAGGCCGTCGTCGTCGGCTCGTACGAGCGCGGCGACCGGGCGGTGACCGTGCAGAAGCTCGCCGAGCTCGCCGACTTCTACGGGGTGCCCGTCAGCGAGCTGCTGCCGGAGGGGCGCGCGGCCTCGTCGGCCACCCCGGCGCAGAAGATCGTGCTCAACCTCGAGCGGCTCTTCCAGCTGCCGCCGGACCAGGTCGGTCCGCTCGCCCGGTACGCCCAGGCGATCCAGAGCCAGCGCGGCGACTACAACAACAAGGTGCTCTCCATCCGCGGGGAGGACCTCCGGTCGCTGTCGATCATCTATGACCTGTCCGAGGGGGAGCTGACCGAGCGGCTGATCGAGTGGGGGGTGCTGGCGCCGGACGCGCGCAGCATCGACCCGGCGCTGGACCGCCGCTCCGCCGACCGTACTTAACCGGGGCGCGGCCCCCGGACCCCCGGGCGGGCGCGTCCGCGAGCTGGTGCCGTTGATCACCGGGCTCACCCAACGAGCCCCGCCGGGGGCGGGGACCCCGGCGGCTTGGCATAGCGAACCGCGTCCCGGACACGGCTGGGCGCGGCGGGATCTTGGGCGGAGCCCGGGTCAGGTCACGCGGACTGGGCGCAGACCCCGGGGTCAGGGGGCGGGCGGGCCGGAGGCCGCAGTCTGCTCGCGGAGGACGCGACCGAGGACGCCGTTGACGAAGCGCGGCGACTCGTCCGTGGACAGCGACTTCGCCAGCTCGACCGCCTCGTCGATCACCACCGCGGCCGGCACGTCGTCCCGCCAGAGCAGCTCGTAGAGGGCGAGCCGCAGCACCGCGCGGTCCACCGGCGGCATCCGCTGCACCGACCAGCCCTCGGCGTGCTCGTCGAGCACCTCGTCGATCCGGGCCCGGTGGCCGGTCACCCCCTCGACCAGCTCCACGGCGTAGGCCGGGACCGGCGGCCCCGCCTGCGCCAGCCGCTCAGCCAGCGTCGTCAGCGGGTCGCTGCCGCGCAGGTCGGACTCGTAGAGCAGGTCCACCGCGCGCTTGCGCGCCTTGCTGCGCGCGGCCATCAGGCCCGGCCGAGATAGCGCCCGTCGCGGGTGTCCACCTTGACCTTCTCGCCGGTGGTGACGAACAGCGGCACCTGGACGGTCGCGCCGGTCTCCAGCGTCGCCGGCTTGGTGCCGCCGGTGGACCGGTCGCCCTGCAGGCCCGGGTCGGTCTGCGAGACGACCAGCTCGACGCTGGTCGGCAGCTCCACGTACAGCGGGACGCCCTCGTGCACCGCGACCACCACGCCGGTGTTCTCCAGCAGGTAGCCGGCGCCGTCCCCGACCGTCCCGACCGGCACCGGCACCTGCTCGTACGTGTCCGAGTCCATGAACACGAACTCGTCGCCCTCGCGGTAGAGGTAGGTCATCGCACGCTTGTCGACCGTCGCCGTGTCGACCTTCGTGCCGGCGTTGAAGGTGCGGTCGACGACCTTGCCGGACCGCACGCTCTTCAGCGTGGTGCGCACGAACGCGCCGCCCTTGCCGGGCTTGACGTGCTGGAACTGCACGACGGACCAGAGCTGGCCGTCGAGGTCGAGCACCAGGCCGTTCTTCAGGTCGTTGGTGGTGGCCACTGGGGTCGGGGTCTCCGCACGGTCACAGGACGACGAGGTCCTTGGTGGTGGTGGTCAGCAGGTCGGGGTCGGCGCCGTCGCGCACGACCAGCGTGTCCTCGATCCGGACGCCGCCGCGACCGGGCAGGTAGACCCCCGGCTCCACGGTGACGGCCATCCGGTCGGCCAGTCTACCCGCGCCCAGCGGGCTGACCGCCGGAGCCTCGTGGACCTCCAGCCCCACGCCGTGGCCGAGCCCGTGCGCGAAGGCGTCCCCGCGGCCGGCCGCCGTGATCAGGTCCCGCGCGGCCGCGTCCACCTCGCGCACGTCGGCGCCCGGGGCGAGGGCCGCCCGGCCGGCCGCCTGCGCGGCGCGGACCAGCTCGTACAGCTCGCGCTGCCAGCCGGCCGGCTCGCCCAGCACCAGCGGTGCGGGTCATGTCCGAGTGGTAGCCGCCGTACGTGGCGCCGAAGTCGAGCTTGACCAGGTCGCCGCGCCGCAGCACCCGGTCGGTCGGCCGGTGGTGCGGGATCGCCGAGTCCGGTCCGGCCGCCACGATCGTCTCGAACGACGGGGCGTCCGCGCCGAGGTCGAGCATCCGGGAGTCGAGCTCGCGGCCGACCTCGCGCTCGGTGCGGCCGGCGCGCAGCCCCCCGGCGGCGAGCAGGTCGGCCAGCGCCTGGTCGGCGATCGCGCACGCCTGGCGCAGCAGCGCGACCTCGGCGTCGTCCTTGACCGCCCGCAGCGCCTCGACGGCCTCCCGCAGGCTGACCAGCTCGGCGCCGGCCGCGCGGTCGGCGAGGACCCGGTGCAGGTCCACGGTGACGTCGTGCGACTCGAAGCCGAGCCGGCGGTGCCCGTCGGCGGCGGCGCGGCCGGCGAGCGCGGGCGCGGTGCCCCGCTCGATCAGCAGCTCGACGTCGGGGGCCTGCGCGCCGGCCTGGACGGTGTAGCGGCCGTCGGTCGCGAGCACGTCGGGGTGGTCGGCGTCGGCCGGCAGCAGCAGCGAGCCGTTCGAGCCGGTGAAGCCGGTCAGGTAGCGGACGTTGACGAGCCGGGTGACCAGCGCGGCGTCCAGGCCGGCGGACCGGACCGCCGCGCGCAGCCGGTCGCGGCGGGATGCGGGAGTGCTCACCCGGTCGACGCTACCCCGCCGCCTCCCCCGCCCGCCCGTACCGCGTGATCTTGCGGTTGGCCGCAACGGTGGACAGGTGTCCGGTCTCGGCGCGGACAAGGCAAGATCACGGGGCCGGGGCGGCGGGGGGCTGCGTCGCGATCCAGCGCAGGGCGAGCGCGTAACCCTCGACGCCGAGCCCGACGATGGAGCCGACCGCGACCGCGGAGATCAGCGACCGGTGCCGGAACTCCTCCCGGCGGTGGACGTTCGAGATGTGCACCTCGACCAGCGGCCCGGTGAGCATCGAGCAGGCGTCCCGGACGGCCACCGAGTAGTGCGTCCAGGCGCCGGCGTTCAGCACGACGGCGGCGCCCGCGTCGGCGGCCTCGTGCAGCCAGCGCAGCATGGTGCCCTCGTCCTCGGTCTGCCGGACGTCCACCGCCAGCCCGCACGCGGCGGCCGCGGCCTCGCACCGGGCGACCAGGTCGGCGTACGTCTGCTCGCCGTAGACATGCGGCTCCCGGGTGCCGAGCCGGCCCAGGTTCGGCCCGTTCAGGACCAGCACCTCGGCGGTGTCCGCGCTCACGCCGTGCCCACCTCGGCCCAGGCGGCCTCGAGCAGCTGCGGTGCCGGGTCGGCGAGGATGGCCGGGCGGGCCAGCCCGTCGAGCACGACGACGCGCAGCACCGACCCGCGGGCCTTCTTGTCCAGTCGCATCGCCTCGGCCAGCTCCGGCCAGCCGTCCCGGTCGTAGCCGGTGGGCAGGCCGAGCGCGTCCAGCAGCGCCCGGTGCCGGTCGGCGGTCGGGGCGTCCAGTCGCCCGGCCGCCCGGCCGAGCGCGGCGGCGTAGACCAGCCCGATCGACACCGCCTCGCCGTGCCGCACCCGGTAGCGCTCCCGCTTCTCGATGGCGTGCGCCAGCGTGTGCCCGTAGTTCAGGTACGCGCGCTCGCCCGTCTCCCGCAGGTCCCGGGACACCACCGCCGCCTTGACCCGCACCGCCCGCTCCACCAGCGCCGCGGCCGGGGCGGCCACGCCGTCGCGCTCGAGCAGGTCGAGGATCACCGGGTCGGCGATGAAGCCGCACTTGACCACCTCGGCCAGCCCGGCGCGGTAGTCGACGGGCGGCAGGGTGGCCAGCGCCGCCAGGTCGCACAGCACGCCGGCGGGCGGGTGGAAGGCGCCGACCAGGTTCTTGCCGGCGGCGACGTCGACCGCCGCCTTGCCGCCGATCGCGGCGTCCACCATGCCGAGCAGCGTGGTGGGCAGGTGCACGACCCGCACGCCGCGCAGCCAGGCCGCGGCCACCCAGCCGGCCAGGTCCGTGGTCGCGCCGCCGCCGAGCCCGACCACGGCGTCGGTCCGGGTGAAGCCGGCGGCGGCGAGGGCGTCCCAGCAGTCGCCGGCGACCGCGAGGGTCTTGGCCGCCTCGCCGTCCGGGACCTCCAGCGGCAGCACGGCCAGCCCGCCCGACCGCAGCCGCTCGCCGATCCCGGCGGCCCGCGCCCGCAGCGTCGGCGGGTGGATCAGCGCGACGCGCTCGGCACCGGCCAGCAGCGGCGCCAGCTCCGAGTCCAGCCCGGTGCCGACCACGACGTCGTAGCCGCCCGGCGCGCCGGCGCCACCCCCCACCGGCACCCGCACCGGCACCGGCACGCGGCTCAGCGTGCATCGCCGACCAGGTCGACAGCGGCCAGCACCGCGGCGACCACCTCGTCCGGCGTCAGCTCGTCGGTCTCCACCACCGCCGTCGCCACCTCCCGGTAGAGCGGGAGCCGCTCGTCCAGCAACGCCCGCAGCTGCGCCCGCGGGTTGCCGAGCAGCAGCGGCCGGTCCCGGTTCATCCCGATCCGGCGGATCGCGGCCGGGACGCCGACGGACAGGAACACCACCCGGTGCCCCGCGAGCAGCCGCCGGGTCTCGCCGGCCAGGACCGACCCGCCGCCGAGCCCGAGCACGCCGTCGTGGCCGGCCAGGGCCTCCGCCACCGCGGTCCGCTCCAGCGCGCGGAAGGCCGGCTCGCCGTCGGTGACGAAGATGTCGGCGACCGCCCGCCCGTCCCTGGCCACGATGTCGGAGTCGGTGTCCCGGTAGCTCACGCCGAGCCGCGCGGCGAGCCGGGTGCCCACGGTCGTCTTGCCGGCCGCCGGCGGTCCGACGAGCACGAGCAGGGGCATCACGGCACCGCTCTCACTTGACGACCCTCACTTGACCACGAGGCTGTCGAGGTAGCCGCGGACGTTGCGCGCCGTCTCGGCCACCGAGTCCCCGCCGAACTTCTCCAGCGCCGCGTCCGCGAGCACCAGCGCGACCATAGCCTCCGCCACCACACCCGCGGCCGGGACCGCGCACACGTCCGAGCGCTGGTTGATCGCGACCGCCGGCTCGCCGGTGGCGACGTCCACCGTGGCCAGCGCGCGGGGCACGGTCGAGATCGGCTTCATCGCGGCCCGGACCCGCAGCGGCTCGCCGGTGCTCATGCCGCCCTCCGTGCCGCCGGAGCGGCCGGTACGCCGGCGCAGGCCGGCCGGGCCGCCCTCGATCTCGTCGTGCGCCGCCGAGCCGCGGCGGCGGGCCAGCGCGAAGCCGTCCCCCAGCTCGACGCCCTTGATCGCCTGGATGCCCATCAGCGCGGCCGCGAGCCGGGAGTCGAGCCGCCGGTCGCCGTGCACGTGGCTGCCCAGGCCGGGCGGCAGGCCGTGCGCCACCACCTCGACGACACCGCCGAGGGTGTCGCCGTCCTGCCGGGCCGCGTCGATCTCCGCGACCATGGCCGCCGAGGTCGTCGGGTCGAAGCAGCGCACCGGCGAGGCGTCCACCGCGGCCGCGTCGTCCGGCCCGGGCAGCACACCGTCCGGTGTGGACACCGCCCCGATACCGACGACGTGCGAGAGCACCGCCACCCCCAGCGCCTGCTCCAGGAAGGCGCGGGCCACCGCGCCGAGCGCGACCCGGGCCGCGGTCTCCCGCGCGCTCGCCCGCTCCAGCACCGGCCGGGCGTCGTCGAAACCGTACTTCTGCATCCCGGCCAGGTCGGCGTGCCCGGGCCGGGGCCGGGTCAGCGGCGCGTTGCGGGCCAGCCCGGCCAGCTCCGCGGCCGGCACCGGGTCCGGGCTCATCACCCGCTCCCACTTCGGCCACTCGGTGTTGCCGATCCGGACGGCGACCGGGCCGCCGAGCGTGCGCCCGTGCCGGACGCCGCCGAGCAGCTCCACGTCGTCCCGCTCGAACGACATCCGGGCGCCCCGGCCGTAGCCGGCCCGCCGGCGGGCGAGCTGTCCGGCGACCTCGTCGGTGCTGATCCCGACGCCGGCCGGCAGTCCCTCCAGCACCGCGAGCAGCGCCGCGCCGTGCGACTCCCCCGCGGTCAGCCAGCGCAGCACGGCGACCATGCTCCCACGCACCGCGGACGCCCTAGCCGGACACCCCGACCGACAGGTACGCGTCGGCGAGCTGGCGGCCGGCCACCACGGCGACGACGGCACCGGCGATCAGCCACTGGCCGAAGGCCAGCTGGTCCTTCAGCCCGGCCCGCCGCAGTGCCAGCAGCACCACCGCCGCCACCGCGCCGATCCCGAAGCCGAGCGCGACGCCGACCAGCAGCACCCCCCAGCCGAGCCAGCCGAGGTAGAGGCCGAGCAGGCCGAGCAGCTTGACGTCGCCGAGGCCGAGGCCGCCGCCCGGCGCCAGCAGGGCGAGCAGCAGCGCCGCGCCGCCGACCGCGGCCGCCGCCAGCAACCCGCGGCCGAGCGCCGCCCAGTCGCCGGTGACCGCCGAGGCGGCGCCGAGCAGCACGACCCCCACCGGGTACGACGGCAGCGTCAGCCGGTCCGGCAGCCGGAAGCAGTCGACGTCGACGACCGCGAGCGTGACGCCGATCGCGCCGAGCCAGAGGTACGCGGGCAGCTCGGGCCCGGCGCCGAGCGCCGCCCCCACCGCGCCGAGCACGACGACCGCGAGCCCGGTCACCACCCCGGTCCGGGCCGGACCGGCGGGGACCCCGCGCCAGGCGCCCGGGACGAAGGCCGGCTCGCCGGCCGGCACCCGCACCGTCAGGCCGGCCAGGAACGGCCCGACCAGCAGGCCGAGCACGGCGCACCCGAGCCCGACCACCGGCGACACGGGCGGTCACCCTACCCGGCCCGCGTGCCCACCCGGCCGCCCCGTCCACACCGCGCCCCGACCCCGCCCGCTCCCGGGACCCCGCGCCGCCCTCCGCGCAGCCCTCCGCGCCGCCTCCGCGCCGATCTTGACGTTACGGACTCCGACACGCCGTGGACGGCGTCCGTAACGTCAAGATCGGCGGGAGAGGCGGGGTCAGCAGAGGCCGGCGGCCACGCACTTCGCCTTGGCGGCGTTGAACTCGTCCCGGTCGTCGGTGAACAGGTGCCGGCCGCTGCGGTCGGCGTCCAGCACGTAGTAGAGCCAGGGCCCGGCCGCCGGCGCCACCGAGCCCTTGACCGACGCCAGCCCCGGGTTCGAGATCGGTGTCGGCGGCAGGCCCTTGCGCAGCCGGTTGTTGTACGGCGTCGGCTTCGCCAGGTCGGCGGCCGACAGCGCGCCCCCGGTCCGGCCGAGCCCGTACAGGACCGCGGCGTCCACGCCCAGGAAGTAGTCCTGGTCGAGCCGGTTGTAGACGACCCGGGCGACCTTCGGACGCTCGTCCAGCCGCCCGGTCTCCTTCTCGACCAGCGACGCGACGACGAGCAGCTTGTACGGGTCGAGCCCGACGTCCGCGGACCGGGCGGACAGCCCGCTGGCGTCGACCCGCTCCTTGTACATGGCGACCATCGAGGTCAGCAGGTCGGCCGCGGTGGTGCCGGGCTCCAGGTCGTACGTCTCCGGGAACAGGAAGCCCTCCAGCCGGCCCTTCGCGTAGCTCGGCAGGCCGAGCGCCCGGGTGTCCTTCGCGGCCGCCTGCAGCTCGGCGAGCGGCAGCTTGGTCTTGGCCGCGACGAGCTTCAGCGTGGCCGCGACGGTCAGTCCCTCCGGCACCGTCACCCGCGCC
This sequence comes from uncultured Actinomycetota bacterium, assembly GCA_963785005.1. Classification (GTDB taxonomy): domain Bacteria; phylum Actinomycetota; class Actinomycetes; order Mycobacteriales; family CADCTP01; genus CADCTP01. Next base: position 25,204 of record CAWATS010000002.1, on the reverse strand, counting down.
AGCACCCGCGCCGAGGGGTCCAGGATGAGCAGCAGCGCGGCCGTGCCGCTCATCTGCTTGCGCAGCTTGTACGTCCCCGGCTGGATGCCGACCGAGCGCGGGTCGCTCTTCGCCGCGTTCCGGAACGCCTTCTCGCTCTTGACCACGCCCTGCCCGACCAGGGTGGCGGCGATGTCGGTCGCGGTGTCGCCGGGCTGCACCCGGATCAGCACCGAGCCGCTGCCCTGGCCGGTGAAGTCGGGGGTGGAGCCGATGCCGCCGAGCAGCGCCCGGCCGCCGAAGAGGGCGCCGGCCGCCAGGCCGCCGAGCACCAGCAGGGCGATCAGCGGGACGAGCAGCCGGCGGCGGCGCCGGCGCCGGCGGTGCGACTCCTCCCGGCGGCGGTCCGACCGGCTGGGCCGCTCGTACTGCGGCTGGCCGAACAACCCGACGTCCTGCTGAGCCCCGTAGGTCACCGCGCCCTCCGGGCGCCGTCCAGCCACCCCTGCAGTATGAGGACGGCGGCCGAACGGTCAACGACCGAACGTCCCTTACGTCCCCGGGTGCCTGCCTCGGCGAGCCGGCGGGTGGCCGCGACGGTTGTCAGTCTTTCGTCCGACAAACGGACCGGAATCGGATCGACACGCTCCGACAGCGCCGCGGCGTACTCCTCGGCCGCCCGGGCCGCCGGGCCGTGCCGGCCGGACAGCGACCTCGGCAGCCCGACGATCACCTCGACGGCCCCGCGCTCCTCGACCAGCCGGGCCAGCCGGGCCAGGTCGGCCGCGCCCCGAGGGTCGCGGGCCAGCGTCGCCAGCGGCGAGGCGAGGACCCCGCCGGGATCGCTGGCGGCCACCCCGACCCGCACCGTGCCGACGTCCACGCCGATGCGCACCCCCTCGACCCAGGCCGGCCGGTCGGCGTCGCTCACGCGGAGCCGCTCGCCCGCTGCCGGACCACGTGCTCCACCAGCAGCAGCGCCTCCGGGATCCGGTCCGGGTCGGTGCCACCGCCCTGGGCCAGATCGTCCTTGCCACCGCCGCGGCCGCCCACCGGCGCCGCCATCGCCTGGACGACGTCGCCGGCCGCGATGCCGCGCACCCGCGCCGCCTCGTTGGTGGCCACCACGAAGGCGACCTTCCCGTCCGCCTGGGACACCAGCGCCACCACGCCGCCGCGGCCCGGGTCGAGCCGGCCGCGGACGTCCGTCGCCAGCGTGCGCAGCTCGCCACCGCCCAGGGCGCCGGGCACCTCGGCGGTGACCACCGCGACGCCGCCGACGTCCCGCGCCGCGGCCGCCAGCGCACCCGCACCGGCCAGCACCGACTCCGCCCGGAGCCGCTCGAGCTCCTTCTCGGCGGTCCGCAGCCGGTCCACCAGCGACTGCACCCGCTCCGGCACCTGGTCCGCCGGCACCCGCAGCGCCTGGGTCAGGCCCTCCACCAGGGCCCGCTCCCGGTGCAGGAAGCCGAAGAAGTCCAGCCCGACGAGCGCCTCCACCCGGCGCATCCCGGCGCCGACCGACGCCTCGCTGGTGATCGCCATCGGGCCGACCTGGGAGCAGTGCCGGACGTGGGTGCCACCGCACAGCTCCCGCGACCACGCACCACCGATCTCGACGACCCTGACCTGCTCGTCGTACGTCTCCCCGAACAGCGCGAGCGCGCCGAGCCGGCGCGCCTCCGGCAGCGTGGTGTAGAAGGCCTGCACCGGCAGGTCCCGGCGGATCGCGAGGTTCGCGACCTGCTCGACCTCGGTGCGGGTCGCCGGCGCGAGCGCCTGCGGCCAGGAGAAGTCCAGCCGCAGGTAGCCGGGCTTGTTGTAGGAGCCGGACTGCAGCGCGGTCGGACCCAGCACCTGCCGCAGCGCGGCGTGCAGCACGTGGGTGCCGGAGTGCGCCTGGCAGGCACCGAGCCGCCACTCGTGGTCGACCTCCGCGCGCACCGGCGCGCCCGGCGTGAGCTCGCCACGCACGACCCGGGCGGTGTGCGCGATCAGACCCTTCACCGGCCGCTGGACGTCGGTGACCTCGAGCTCGACGCCGTCCCCGACGATCCGGCCGGCGTCGCTGTCCTGGCCACCGGACTCCGCGTAGAACGGGGTGATGTCGAGCACCACCTCGACGATCTCCCCCTCGGACGCCGCCGGCACCGGCTCGCCGTCGCGGACGAGCCCGACGACGGTCGCGTCCGCCTCCAGGGTCCGGTGCGCGACGAACTCGGTCGCCCCCCGCTCGCGCAGCGCCCGGTACGCCGAGACGTCGGCACCCGCGGTCTTGCGGGTGGCGGCGTCGGCCTTCGCGCGCTGCCGCTGCTCGGCCATCAGCCGCCGGAAGCCGTCCTCGTCGACCGACAGGCCCTGCTCCGCGGCCATCTCCAGGGTCAGGTCGATCGGGAAGCCGTACGTGTCGTGCAGCTGGAACGCCCGCTCGCCGGGCAGCGTGCCGCCACCGGCCGCCCTGGTCTCGCGGACCGCGGTGTCCAGGATCGCGGTGCCGGCGCGCAGCGTCTGCGCGAACGCCTCCTCCTCGGCGTACGCGTAGGTCGCGATGCGCTCGAAGTCGGTCGCCACCTCCGGGTAGGACGGCGCCATGCAGTCGCGGGCGACCGGCAGCAGCTCGGGCAGCGACCGGCCGTCGTGGCCGAGCAGCCGGACCGAGCGGATCACCCGGCGCAGCAGCCGGCGCAGCACGTAGCCACGGCCCTCGTTCGCGGGGGTGACGCCGTCCGCGAGGATCATCAGCGCGGACCGGACGTGATCGGCGACCACCCGGAGCCGGACGTCGGCGTCCTGCTCGGCGCCGTAGCGGCGGTCGGTCAGCCCGGCCGCCCGCTGCAGGATCGGGAAGACCTCGTCGATCTCGTACAGGTTGTCCCTGCCCTGCAGCAGGAAGGCCATCCGCTCGACGCCCATGCCGGTGTCGATGTTCTTCGCCGGGAGCTCGCCGAGGATCGGGTAGTCCTCCTTGCCGTCCCCCGGCCCCCGCTCGTACTGCATGAACACGAGGTTCCAGATCTCGAGGAAGCGCTCCTCGTCGACGACCGGGCCGCCGTCCGGGCCGTACTCGGGCCCGCGGTCGAAGTAGATCTCCGAGTCGGGCCCGCACGGGCCGGGCACGCCCATCGACCAGAAGTTGTCCGCCTTCCCGCGGCGCTGGATCCGCTCGGCCGGCAGCCCGATCACCCGCTGCCAGATGTCGTGCGCCTCGTCGTCGTCGAGGTAGACCGTCGCCCACAGCCGCTCGGGGTCGAAGCCGTAGCCGCCGTCGTCCTGGCCGGTGGTGAGCAGCTCCCAGGCGGCCGTGATCGCGCCTTCCTTGAAGTAGTCGCCGAGCGAGAAGTTGCCGGCCATCTGGAAGAACGTGCCGTGCCGGGTGGTCTTGCCGACCTCCTCGATGTCCAGCGTGCGCACGCACTTCTGCACGCTGGTCGCCCGCGGCCAGGGCGGCGGCACGTCGCCCTGCAGGTACGGCTTGAACGGGACCATGCCGGCGTTGACGAACAGCAGCGTCGGGTCGTCCAGGATCAGGCTGGCGCTGGGCACGACGGTGTGCCCGTTGCGCTCGAAGTAGCGCAGGAAGCGCTCCTTGATCTCCGCCGACCTCACCGGAAGTCCTCGGGTCTCGCACCGAGCTTCCCGTCGATGCCGCTGCCCTCGAGCAGCTCCGCCTCGCGGGCCGACGCGCCCTCCCGGACCTCGTCGACCAGGTCGCGCACCGCGTCGGCCAGCCCCCGCACCGAGCCGGCCACGCCCTTGGGGGTGAAGGACTCGGCGACGCGCGAGATCCTGCGCACCGCGAGGGCGCCCACCGTGACTCCCAGCGCCAGCCAGAACAGCCGCTTCACTCCTGTCGCCTCCCCTACCGCGATCGCCGTCGCTCGTGTCCGGTCACGTCCATGGTGCCCGCCGCCGCGAGGGCTTTGCGGCCCGGTCCCGGGCCGCCGCCGGCGCGACCGGCCGCCGGTCGGTCAGAGTCCCGCCCGCCGGGCGGCCCGGCGGGCCCGCCGATCGGCCTTCACGGCGTCCCTGGCGGTGCGGTCGGCCTCGGCCCGGCGCCGGTTCTGCGCGGCCCGCTGGATCCCGTAGGAGAACGCGGCGACCTTGATCGCCGGTCCACCGAGCGTGGTGGCGAACACGGACGACAGCGCGGCCGCGTTGCTGGTCATCGCCTGCGCGTTCTGGGTGATGCCCTCGACCCGCTCCAGCTCGCGGTTGACCCCCTCGACGGTCGTGGCCGCACCGGCCAGCAGCGGCTGCGCGCCCTCGTGCGCCTTGCGGATGGCCAGCGTGGCCTCGTCGAGGGTGCGGCCGAGCTTGAGGATCGGCACGGCCAGCAGCAGCACGAGCAACACGAACGCCGCGGCGGCGACCAGCGCGGCGATCTCCCCACCGGACACGCGCCACTCTCCTTCGCTTGCGGCTCGCGGACCGCCGCACCCTACCGGTCCGGACGGCGAGGTGCCCCACCGGGACGGACCCGGTGGGGCACCTCGGGTGCCGCGAGGCGATCAGCTCACGCGTGCCGTGCTCATCGACGCTCACGCGTCCACGCGCAGCACCGTCCCGCCGACCTCCGTGCCGTCCTCGCCGTACCGGACCTCGCCGAGGTAGCGCTGCCCGGCGGTGAGGCCGGACCAGGCGGCCGTGACGGTCACCGGCTGTCCGACCTGCACCGGCTGGCTCGCCGGCGTCACGGTCAGGTTCCCGGCCGCCACGTTCGCCAGCGTCCAGATGTGCGCCGGCACGTCGACCGTGGCCGAGGTCGCCGCGAACAGGTCCACGTACAGGTCGTACGTGCCCGCCGGCGGGTCCGGGATGTTGATCTCCTCCTCCGCGGTGGGCCCGCCGCTGTTCGCCACCAGGTCGGCGGTGCCGGCCGCGTAGAGCCAGAGGTCGACGTCCGTGCCCGCCGGCACGTCGGCGTCGAAGGTGGAGTGCCGGGCGAGCAGGGTGCCCGCCGGGATCGTGACGGTGTACTTGGCCGTCCGGCTGCTGGCCGCCGGCGCGGCCGGATCGAACTCCGGCCCCGCGGTGGACAGCGACGTCGTCTCCACCTGGGAGGGGATCAGGCCGGCCGCCGAGGTCGTCAGCGTGCCGGTGAACCCCGGGACGACGTCGATCTCGGTGGAGCCCGAGGTGCCGGTGCCGCTCACCTCGGCCGGCGCGGCCACCGGGACCGGGTTCACCGCGATCTGGCTGCGCACCCGGTGCCGGCCGTCGCTCCAGGTCAGCGAGCCCAGCGCGTACTCGCCGAAGGCCGCGCTGGTACGGGCGAAGGAGACCCGGAAGCTCGCCTTGCCGCCCGGCTGGAGCCGGAGCCGCGACGGCGTCACGGTGACGTCGACGCCGGCCGGCTCCTGCACGAAGGCCACGTAGGTCGCCGAGCGGCGGCCGACGTTGGTCACCGTGCGGGTGACCGTCTGGGTGCCGGCCAGCGAGCCGATCGCGATGTTCGGCGTGTTCAGGTTGCTCGGGTCCGCGCTGCCGAACAGCACGCACGCGCTCGCGGTGGGGGCGAGCTCGCCGACCCCGCAGAGGAAGCGGACCCAGTCGCCGGCACCGCTGTCGTAGACCAGACCCGGGTCCCCGGCCAGGTTCGGGGTCACGTGGCCCGAGCCGTAGTCCAGCGCGTCGGCGACGGCGCCGGCGTCGTCGGTGATCGGCTGGCCCTTGTTGTCGCGCTGTGACGCGGTGGTCATCAGCGCCGACTTGATCGCCATCGGCGACCAGGTCGGGTGCTTCTGGATGAGCAGCGCCGCGATGCCGGCGATGTGCGGGCTGGACATCGAGGTGCCGGAGATGAAGTCGTACAGCCGGCCGTAGTGGCCGTCCGGCGACACGCCGGCCAGGATGTCGACGCCCGGCGCGGTGATGTCCGGCTTGAGCAGGTCGCCCCCGCCGGCCAGCGCCGGTCCGCGGGAGGAGAAGGCGGCGACCTGCGGCGCCTTGACGCCGAACTGGAACACACCGGCCGACAGGGACGCGGTCGGCGCCGCGGTGGCGGCCACGTAGGCCTTGATCGCGGCACCGGCGACCTCGTCGACGTGCACCGTCGGCACGAAGTGGATGTCGGCGTTGAGCGAGTTCGGCGAGGTGTTGGTGAGCACCATGCCCACCCCGCCGGCGCGCTCGACCTCCTGGCTCTTCTCCACCCGGGGGTTGACGCCGCGGTCGCAGACCACGATCTTCCCGGCCACCTTCGCCGGGTCGAGCGAGTTCAGGAAGCACAGCCGCACGTCGTTCGCGGGGACGCCGGCCGCGCCGGCCGCGGTGGACAGGATCAGCGGCGAGCTCGGCACCGCCGGGCCGAGGCCGACGCCGGTGTACGTGGTGCCGTTGCCGAGGGTGACCGACTTGACCGCGGTGCGGTCGTGGGTGCTGGCCGCGACCGTGGTCAGCCACGGGCTGTTGTGGGCGACAGTGCTCTCGCCGGGCCCGCTGTTGCCCGCGGAGGTGGCGACGAAGACGCCCGCCTCGGCAGCGCCGAAGAACGCGAGCTCGACCGAGTCGATGAAGCTGTCCAGGCTGCCGGAGATCGAGTAGTTGATGACGTCCACGCCGTCGGCGGTCGCGTCCTCGATCGCCTGCACGCTGTCGGAGTCGGCGCAGCCCGCCTCCGGCTCCGCCCGGCCCCAGCAGACCTTGTAGCCCGCCACCCGGGCGTTGGGCGCCATGCCGCTGGCCCGGCCGAAGTCGGTGCCCTCCACGACGACCGGGACGCCGTAGTTGCCGGCCGCCGTCGTCGAGGTGTGGGTGCCGTGACCGTCCGCGTCCCGCGGGGACAGGTACTCGTACGGGAAGACGACGTTGGGGTCGCCGCTGCCGGCGGCGAAGCCCTCGGCGTAGTAGCGCGCGCCGACGATCTTGTTCGTGCAGTCCTCAGGGGTCCAGGCCTCGCCGGTCTGGCAGACACCGTCGAACTGCGGCACCGCCCCCGGACGCCGCAGCGGGGCGAGCGACGGAGACTCGGGCCACAGCCCGGTGTCGATCACGCCGACGACCACGCCGGAGCCGGCTCCGCGCCGGCCGGGCCCGCCGAGCTGGTCCCACAGCCCGCCGGGCTTGGTCAGGCCGAGGAACTCGGGCGTGCGGGTGGTGTCCGCCTTGCGCTTCTGGTCCTTGCGGACGGCCTTGACGCCGGGCGTGCGGGCGAGCTTGGCCGCGTCCGCCGCGGTCAGCTCGGCCGCGAAGCCGTTGAAGGTGATCGAGTACTCGTGGATCTTGGCGGCGGCGCGGGCCTGCCGCAGCACGCCGTCCTGCCGGGACTTGAGGTAGCCGCGGTAGCGGCGGACAGCCGGGGCGTTGGCGTCGATCTTGGCACCGGCGGCCGGCTTGGTCCGGGCGTATCCCGCGACCCCGCCGGTGTAGGCGGCGGCGGGAGCCTCGACGAGCTGCACGACATAGCTCGCCGTGGGTGCGGCGGTCGGCGCGGCCGTCGCCGGGATCGCGGTGGCGAGACCGACGATCAGCCCGGCGGAGCCGAGCACGGCGAGCGCCTGGTTGCGCCGCCGGAGAAGTGGAGGTGCCAACGGTCGTCCTTCCCTACGTGACCGGTGACCGCACACCATCACTGCCGGGCCCGACCCGACCGCGAGGGTGTGAAGGTCCCACCGCCGCTCGGGCGAGCGGCGACCGGCGGGTACGGAGACCGCACCGACGCCGTGACCTGACTACTTAGCGGACGAACGGGGCGGGCGCCAGCACTCCCACGCTTTCGTGGCCCGATCGGAGCACAGCCCGACCGCTATTCACCCGGTCGGCTCAGCGTTCGCTCATCATGTCCTGGCCCGCTCACCCGCGATGTCAGACCCAACGCTGCGTCCCCATCCGACCCGCCGGGCCCCCGGTGCGGATCGGTCCCGTCCGCAGCCGGGTCGCCGAGGAACGCCCGGTCCTCGTCCGAGGGCACCGCCGGGTCGCACCGAGGCCGCCACCCGTCGGTGGCGGCCACGCCGGCCTCCCCGCCGGCCTCCCCACCGGCCTCCACGCCGGCCTCCCCGCCGGCGGCCTCGTCCCCGGGCGCGGCGCCATCGGTCGCCGACTCGCTCGCGGTCCGGCGGCCGCCCCGGTCCGGGAGCGGGGTGCCGCGCAGGATCGAGCGCAGCCGGGCGACCCGCTCGGCGGCATCCCGCTCGGCGCCGTGGTCGGTCGGGGCGTAGTAGTCCCGGCCGACGACCGGGTCCGGCGCGTACTGCTGGCGCACCACCCCGCCGGGGAAGTCGTGGGCGTAGCGGTAGCCGCGGCCGTGCTCCAACCGCTTGGCACCGGCATAGTGCGCGTCGCGCAGGTGCGCCGGCACCGGGCCGGCGAGCCCGGCCCGCACGTCCGCCTGCGCCGCGCCGAGCGCCGCGATCACCGCGTTGGACTTCGGCGCCATCGCCAGGTGGATCACCGCCTGGGCCAGGATGATCGCCGCCTCCGGCAGGCCGACCAGCTGGGTCGCCTGCGCGGCCGCCACCGCGATCGGCAGCGAGCTCGGGTCGGCCTCGCCGATGTCCTCGCTGGCCAGGATCATGATCCGCCGGGCGATGAACCGCGCGTCCTCGCCGGCCTCGATCATCCGGGCCAGGTAGTGCAGCGCCGCGTCCACGTCCGACCCGCGCACCGACTTGATGAAGCCGCTGGTCACGTCGTAGTGCTGGTCGCCGTCGCGGTCGTAGCGCACCGCGGCCCGGTCGACCGCCGCCTCCAGCGTGGCCAGGTCGATCCGGTCGGCGCCGCGGGCCTGCGCCGCGCCGGCGCCGGCCTCCAGCGCGGTCAGCGCCCGGCGCGCGTCGCCGTCGGCGATGCGCAGCAGGTGCTCGAACGCGTCGTCGTCGAGCGCGAGCGCCCCGCCGAGCCCGCGCTCGTCGGCGAGGGCGCGGCGGACCAGCGTCCGCACGTCCGGCTCCGCCAGCGGCTCGAGGGTGAGCAGCAGGGAGCGGGACAGCAGCGGCGAGACGATCGAGAAGAACGGGTTCTCCGTGGTCGCCGCGACGAGGGTGACCAGCCGGTTTTCCACCGCGCCGAGCAGCGAGTCCTGCTGGGTCTTGGAGAAGCGGTGCACCTCGTCGATGAACAGCACGGTCTGCCGGCCGGACATGCCCAGGTCGCGCCTGGCCTCCTCGATGACGGCGCGCACCTCCTTGACGCCGGCGTTGAGCGCGGACAGCGGGACGAAGCGGCGGCGGGTCGCGTGCGAGACGACGTGCGCGATCGTGGTCTTGCCGGTGCCGGGCGGTCCCCACAGGATCAGCGACATCGGGGCGTCGCCCTCGACCAGGCGGCGCAGCGGCGTGCCGGGGCCGAGCAGGTGCCGCTGGCCGACCACCTCGTCCAGGGTGCGCGGCCGCATCCGGACCGCCAGCGGTGCGGTGGCGGCGGCCGCCTGCTCGGCCGCCGCATCGAACAGGGTCACCCGGCGACGGTACGCCCGGGGACCGACGATTCCCGTCCCGCCCGTCCCGCCCGGGCCGGGTCGCCGCTGCTGCTCGCCGAGTGACGGGTTCCGACCTTCGGTGACGGCTTCCGGTCCCGAGTGGGGACCTAGAGGTCGTCACTCGACCGCCGAAGTCGTCACTCGATCGCACGGGCGGCCGAGGCGGGGGTCAGCGGCGGGGGCCGGCGTACGGCGCCAGCGCGACGCGGCCGACCGGCCGGCGGGCGCCGTCCAGCGCCTCCACCCGGCCGGCGCCGGTCGGCATCGTGTCGACCCGGACGAACGCCACGAAGCCGCCCCCGGGCAGCCCCGCCCCGGCGGTGGCCGGGGTGACCGCGAAGGCACGCTGGCGCTGGCCGCGGCGCGGCTGCAGCTGGACCCGGACGCTGGCGGCCGGCGCGTCCGCGACCACGTAGACGACCCCGTCCCGGGCGCCGGCCGGCAGGCACCGGCGGGCCGTGACCGGCAGCCGGGTCGGCGCGCCGACGGCACCGAGCGCGGCCACGTCGACACAGACCGGCGTCCCGCCGACGCGCACCACGGTGCCGAACCAGCTGACCCCGCCGCGGTGCACCTCGTACGCCCGCACCTCCGCCCGGCGTAGCGTGCCCCGGACGCCGAGCGAGGTGGCGAGCGCCGGGCCGACCGGTGCCACCGTCACCGCACCGCCGAGCCGCCGGGCCAGCTGCCGGCCGTCGTCGTACCAGGCCGGCTGCACGTCCGCGGAGCCGCCGCCGGGCAGCGGGCTGGTGCCGATCTCCACCTCGCCGCCGGGCGCGGTCAGCCGGCCCTCGGTCACCCGGCCGCTGCCGACGATCCCGGGCTCGGGGCCGCCGCGGACCGCGACCACCGGCAGCGGGCCGCCGGCGAGGGAGACCGGCTCGCTGACGCCGTCCGCCGTCACGGCGAGCCGGCGCAGCGGGTCGGTGCGCAGGCCACCGGGGTCGGCGACGAGCAGGCCGCCGTCGGGGTCGGGGGGGCCGAGCAGCCGGACCCGCCGCTCGCCGCCCCACAGGGCGAGTACGGCGGCCGCCCGGCCGAGCGGCTCGGACCGGAGCAGCTCGAGCGGGGTCGCGTCGTCCGCGCCGCCGCCGAGCAGCGCGACCCAGCCGAGACCGGTCGAGCCGGTGCCCTGCAGGAGCACGACCCGGCTGCCGTCCGGACGGCCGGCGTAGAGCACGGACGTCTCGGTGGGCCGCTGCGCCGCCGGCACGCCGTCGAGCCAGCTGCGCAGGGCGGAGCGCAGCAGGTCCTCGTCGCCGGCGAGCGATCCGCGGGCCGGCCAGCCGAGCAGCGCGGGGCTGGCGGAGCTGCTGGCGGGCACCGCAGCGGAGTCGGACCGAAGCACCGGGACGAGGACCGCGGCGCCGACGGCCACCACCGCGGCCCCGGCGGCCCAGGCCAGCAGCGGGCCGCGGCGCCGGCGCGGTCGCGCCGGTCCACCCGGCCGGTCGGCCCCCGCCGGCCCGGCCGGCACGGGCAGGTCGCGGGCCGGGTCGGCGAGCGCCGCGGGCAGCAGGTCCTCCGGGCGGCCGCGGCGGCGCAGGATGCTGCGCAGGGCGCCCAGCCCTGCTTCGCCGTCGGCCGCGACCGAGGCGGGCGGCACGCCGAGCCGGGCGGCGACCGCGGTGTCGTCCAACCCCTCGTCGTAGCGCAGCACCAGCACGGCCCGGCGCCGCGGCGGCAGGCTGGCGAGCGCACGCCACACCGCCTCCCCGTCGCCGGTCTCTCCCCCCGGCACCGTCTCGTCCGCCGGCCCCGCGGCCGCCGGGACCTCGCGGGTTGTCGCGCCCGTACCGCCGCCGACCGGTCGCCCGGCGCCCGCCGGCGCCTCCCGCGTCGCCGCTCCGGCCCGGCTCGCCGGCGCCGCGGCCGCCAGGGCGCCGCGGGTCGCCGCGCTCGGACCGCCCGCGGGCCGGCCGGTGCTCCCCGCCTCGCCCGCTCGCGTCCCCGGTGCCGGCGCGGCCGGGACCGGCCCGCCCGGCGCCGGCGGGGTGCTCGGGGTGGCGGAGCGGCGGGGGCTGCGGCGGACGGCGGCGCGGGCCAGGACGGTCCGGGCGTGCTCGTCGGCCGCCTCCGGTCCGGCCAGCCGGTCCCACCGCCGGGCGGTGTCGGCGAGCGCCCGCTCGGCGAGCTCCGCGGCCCGCCCGGGCTCACCGGTCAGCAGCAGCGCCTGCCGGCGCAGCGCCCCCGATCGTGCCGATGTGAACTCTCGGAAGCCCGGCTCGTCGCGCATGCTCTCCCGTCCCTGCCCGGGCCGCGTACCCGCGGCGTGCTGAGGGTAGGGGGTCACCGGCGAGTTGGCGTACCAGAAACCACGACGTTCCGGGAGGACGATCCGCGTGCAGACCCGCACCATCGGCAACGCAACCGTCGGCACCGTCGAGGTCGGTGCGATCGGGCTCGGGGAGATGCCGATGTCGCTGGTGGGCCGGCCGGACGAGGAGCGCAGCGTCCGGACGATCCACGCCGCCCTGGACGCCGGCGTGACCCTGATCGACACCGCCGACGCCTACGCCGCCGGCCCGTCGGAGGTCGGCCACGGGGAGCGGCTGGTCGCCAAGGCACTGGCCTCGTACGGCGGCCGCAGCGATCACGTGCTCGTCGCGACCAAGGGCGGCCACCTGCCCGGTGAGTCCGGCGCGGCCTGGCCGCTCGACGGCTCCCCCGAGCACCTCCGCCGGGCCTGTGACGCGAGCCGCAAGGCGCTCGGCGTGGACACCATCGGCCTCTACCAGCACCACCGCCCGGATCCCGAGGTTCCCTACGAGCAGACCATGGGCGCGATGCGCGAGCTGTACGAGGCCGGCAAGGTGCGGATGGTCGGCATCAGCAACGCGTCCGCCGAGCAGCTCCGGACCGCCCGGCGGATCCTCGGCGACGCGCTGGTCAGCGTGCAGAACCAGTTCTCCCCGAGCTTCCGCTCCAGCGAGGGCGAGCTGCGGCTGTCCGCCGAGCTGGGCCTGGCCTTCCTGCCGTGGAGCCCGCTCGGCGGGATCGGCAGGGCCGGCGGGCTGGCCGGGCCGTTCCGGGAGGTCGCCGGGGCGCGCGGCGTCAGCCCGCAGCAGGTCTGCCTGGCGTGGCTGCTGGCCAAGGCGCCGACGGTGATCCCGATCCCGGGCTCCACCCGGCCGGAGACGATCACCGACTCGGCCGGCGCGGCCGGCCTGGAGCTCACCGCGGACGAGATGGCTCGGCTCGACGCCGCCCGCTGACCCGCGGGCCGGGCGGCCGCACGGCGCGGCCGTTGACCTGACCCGGACGCGGTGCCTAACGTCGCCGGAACGGACCCGACGCGCTGCCGGCGGAGGTCGCATGACCCAGAAGGACGGATCCGCCACGGGCGTCGAGATCGCCGCCCCGGTCGAGGACCGCGTCGACGAGGTGCTCACCCCGGCCGCGCTGGGACTGCTGGCGAGGCTGCACCGGGAGTTCGACGGGCGGCGGCGGGAGCTGCTGGCCGCCCGCGACCGGCGCTACGCGGAGCTGGCCGCCGGCGGCACCCTCGGCTTCCTGCCGGAGACCAAGGACGTCCGGGAGGACCCGTCCTGGCGGGTCGCCGAACCCGCGGCCGGCCTCCTCGACCGCCGGGTCGAGATCACCGGGCCGACCGACCGGAAGATGACGATCAACGCGCTGAACTCCGGCGCCAAGGTGTGGCTGGCCGACTTCGAGGACGCCAACACCCCGCTCTGGCACAACGTGATCTCCGGCCAGCTCAACCTCGGCGACGCGCTCGCCCGCCGGATCGACTTCACCTCGGCCGAGGGCAAGGCGTACGCGCTCGGCGACGCGCCGGCGACCATCGTGGTCCGGCCGCGCGGCTGGCACCTGCCGGAGAAGCACCTCCTGGTCGGCGGCGAGCCGATGTCCGGCAGCCTGGTCGACTTCGGGCTGCACCTCGCGCACAACGGGCAGGCGCTGACCGACGCCGGCCGCGGGCCGTACTTCTACCTGCCGAAGATGGAGTCCCACCTCGAGGCGCGGCTGTGGAACGACGTCTTCGTCGCCGCGCAGGACGAGCTCGGCATCCCCCGCGGCACCATCCGGGCGACGGTGCTCATCGAGACCTACCCGGCCGCGTTCGAGATGGAGGAGATCCTCTACGAGCTGCGCGAGCACTCCGCCGGCCTGAACGCCGGCCGCTGGGACTACCTCTTCTCGGTGATCAAGAAGTTCCGCACCCGGGGCCGCGAGTTCCTGCTGCCGGACCGCAACTCGGTGACGATGACGGCACCGTTCATGCGGGCGTACACCGAGCTGCTGGTGTCCACCTGCCACCGCCGCGGCGCGCACGCGATCGGCGGGATGGCCGCGTTCATCCCCAACCGGCGCGACCCGGAGGTCACCGAGCGGGCGCTGGCGAAGGTGCGCGAGGACAAGACGCGGGAGGCCGGCGACGGCTTCGACGGCTCCTGGGTGGCGCACCCGGACCTGGTGCCGGTCTGCCGGGAGGTCTTCGACTCGGTCCTCGGCGACCGGCCCAACCAGCTCGACCGGCTCCGCGACGACGTGCACGTGACCGCGGAGCAGCTGCTGGACGTCGCCTCGACGCCGGGCGAGGTGACCGAGCAGGGGCTGCGCAACGACGTCAGCGTCGGCCTGCAGTACCTGCAGGCCTGGCTGCAGGGCACCGGCGCGGTGGCGATCGACAACCTGATGGAGGACGCGGCCACGGCGGAGATCGCCCGCTCCCAGGTCTGGCAGTGGCTGCACAACGACGTGCGACTGTCCAACGGCGACACGGTCACCCGGGAGCTGGTCGAGCGCGTCATCGACGAGGAGCTGGCCCGGGTACGGACCGCCGACGGCCGCTGGGACGACGCGCGGGCGCTGTTCAGCGAGATGGCGCTGTCCGAGGAGTTCGCCGAGTTCCTCACCCTGCCCGCGTACGAACGGATGCCCTAGGAGCCAAGCCATGCCCGGTCTGGACGGGCTCGCCGCGCGGCTGCGCTCCGAGCTGGGCCCACGCAAGGTGATCGACGACCGGCAGGAGCTGCGCACGTACGAGTGCGACGGGCTCGCCCACTACAAGGTGACGCCGGCGCTGGTGGTGCTGCCGGAGACCACCGGCGAGGTCGCGGCCGTCGTGCGGGCCTGCGCCGCGGCGGGCGTGCCGTTCGTCGCGCGGGGCTCCGGCACCGGCCTGTCCGGCGGCGCGCTGCCGCATGCCGACGGGGTGCTGGTGGTGACCTCGCGGATGCGCCGCATCCTTCAGATCGACCGGGACGGGCAGCGCGCCGTCGTCGAGCCGGGCGTGATCAACCTGCAGGTGACCAAGGCCGCCGCCCCGCACGGCTACTACTACGCGCCGGACCCGTCCAGCCAGCAGGTCTGCTCGATCGGCGGCAACGTCGCGGAGAACTCCGGCGGCGCGCACTGCCTGAAGTACGGCTTCACCACCAACCACGTGCTCGGCATCGAGCTGGTGACCCCGGACGGCGACGTGGTCGAGCTCGGCGGGAAGGCGGCGGACCCGCCCGGCTACGACCTGCTCGGCCCGGTGGTCGGCTCGGAGGGCACCCTGGGCATCGCGACCCGCGTCACCGTGCGGCTGATGCGCGCGCCGGAGACGGTCCGGACCCTGCTCGCCGGCTTCCCCGGCACCGACGAGGCCGGGCAGGCGGTCTCGGCGATCATCGGTGCCGGCGTGATCCCGGCGGCGATCGAGATGATGGACGCGCTGGCGATCGAGGCGGCCGAGGCGGCCGTCCACTGTGGATACCCGGACGGCGCGGGCGCGGTGCTGGTGGTCGAGCTGGACGGGCCGGCCGCCGAGGTGCAGGCGCAGTTCGGGGATGTCGAGCGGCACTGCCGGCAGGCCGGCGCGTTCGAGATCCGGCTGGCCGCCGACGACGCCGAGCGGGCGCTGTTCTGGCGCGGCCGCAAGTCGGCCTTCGCCGCGGTCGGCCGGATCAGCCCGGACTACATCGTCCAGGACGGGGTGATCCCGCGCACCGCGCTGCCCGAGGTGCTGCGGGCGATCGACGCGCTGTCGCGGGAGTCGGGGGTCCGGGTGGCGAACGTCTTCCACGCCGGGGACGGCAACCTGCACCCGCTGGTGCTCTTCGACGACTCGGTGCCTGGCGAGGGCGAGGCGGCGGAGGAGGTCTCCGGCCGGATCCTGGACCTGTGCATCGCCCACGGCGGGTCGATCACCGGCGAGCACGGGGTCGGCTCGGACAAGGCCAGGTACATGCCGCGGATGTTCAGCGACGCCGACCTGGACACGATGCAGCTGGTCCGGTGCGCGTTCGACCCGGCCGGGCTGTCCAACCCGGGCAAGATCTTCCCCACGCCGCGGCTGTGCGGGGAGGTCCCCGGACGCCACCGCGGCGCACACCCGCTCGTCGACGCCGGCCTCGCCGAGCAGTTCTGATGCGCCATGTCCCCGCGCCGATCGTGAGGTCGTGTGCGGACTCCCTCCACGGCGTGTCGCCGAGTCCGACGTCAAGATCGGCGGGACGGGGCGGCGGGGCGGCGGTGAGCGGCGCGGCGGTGCTGGCGGCGCTGGTCGAGGCGACCGGCGGGAACGCGGCGGCGGCCGGCGACGGCGACGCGGTCGACGGGGTGCCGGCCCGCTGGGTGGCGGCGCCCGGCTCCACCGAGGAGGCGGCGGAGGTGCTCCGCGTCGCCGCCGGGCAGGGCCTGGCCGTCGTCGCCCGCGGCGCCGGCACCAAGCTCGGCTGGGGCGCTCCCCCGCGCCGGCTCGACCTGCTGCTGGACACCGGCCGGCTGGACCGGGTGGTCGAGCACGCGGCCGGGGACCTGGTCGTCGTCGTCCAGGCGGGCGTCCGGCTCGCCACCCTGGCGGCCCGGCTCGCGACCACCGGCCAGCGGCTCGCCGTGGACGAGGTGATGCCCGGGGGGACCGTCGGAGGCACGGTCGCGACCGGCCTGTCCGGGCCGCGCCGGCTGCTGCAGGGCGGCGTCCGGGACCTGATCCTCGGCGCCACCCTGGTCCGCGCGGACGGGGTGGTGACGAGATCCGGCGGCAAGGTGGTCAAGAACGTCGCCGGTTACGACGTCGCCAAGCTGGCGTGCGGGTCGTACGGGACGCTCGGCCTGGTCACCGAGGCCGCCTTCCGGCTGCATCCGGTCGCGCCGGCCGCGGCGTACGTGACGGTGGGCGCGCCCGACCCGGCCGGCCTGCACGCCGCCGTGCAGCGTGCCCTGCACGCCCAGTTCGTCCCGACGGCGATCGAGGTGGACCGGCCGGCGGACGGGCCGGCCACGGTGACGCTGCTGATCGAGGGCACCGAGGCTGGCGTCGACGGCCGGACCGCGCAGGCGCTCGGCACGCTCGGCCCGGGCGCCGAGGTGACCGGGCGGCCGGCCTGGTGGGGACGGCTGCCCGGGGACGACGGGCCGGCGGCCGCCGGCGGGGTGCTGATGAAGGTGACCACCGAGCTCGCCGGCCTCGGCCGGCTGCTGGACGGCGTGGCGCTGACCGCGGCGCAGGCCGGCCTCCCGGTCGCGGTCCGGGGCTCCGCCGGCGCCGGCGTGCTGTACCTCGGCCTGCCCGGCGACGACCCGGCCGCGGTCGCGTCCTTCGTGTCCACGCTGCGCGGTGCGGCGCCGGCGTGGTCCGGCAGCGTCGTCGTGCTCGCCGCGCCGGCGCCGGTCCGGGCGGTGGTCGACGGCTGGGGCCCGGTGGCCGGGCTGGCGCTGATGCACCGGGTCAAGGACCAGTTCGACCCGGACGCCCGGCTCGCACCCGGCCGCTTCGTGGGAGGCATCTGATGAGCCGGCCGAGGAGCGGACGATGAGCGAGCCCGGGAGCCCACAGGGCGGCGAGCGGGTCGGGGCGACCCGGGGAGCCCGCGGCGACGGGGGGCCGGAGGTCACCCCGGTGCCGCTGGGCATGCCCGCGTTCGACGAGCACCGGCCGCCGCGGCAGGAGCTGGTCGCGGACTGCGTGCACTGCGGCTTCTGCCTGCCGGCCTGCCCCACGTACACCCTGTGGGGCGAGGAGATGGACTCCCCCCGCGGCCGGATCTACCTGATGGACCAGGGCCTGTCCGGCGAGCCGATGACCGACTCGATGGTCCGGCACTTCGACGCCTGCCTCGGCTGCATGGCCTGCGTGCCCGCCTGCCCGTCCGGCGTCCAGTACGACCGGCTGATCGAGGCCACCCGGGCGCAGGTCGAGCGGCGCTACCAGCGGCCCGCCAAGGACCGGCTGCTGCGCGAGGCGATCTTCGCGGTGTTCCCGTACCCGCGCCGGCTGCGGCTGCTGCGCGGGCCGCTGGCGGCGTACCAGCGGACCGGGCTGCTGGAGCTGGTCCGGCGCAGCGGCCTGCTCGCCCGGCTGGCACCGACGCTGGCGGTCATGCAGGACATCGCCCCGCCGGTCGGCAGGGCGCGGCCGCTGCCGGAGCGGGTCACGGCCCGGGCGCACCCGGCGGGCGACGGTCGGCATGCTCACCGGCTGCGTACAGGGCGCCTTCTTCCCGGGGGTGAACGCCGCCACCGCCCGGGTGCTGGCGCTGGAGGGCTGCGACGTCGTCATCCCCCGCCGGCAGGGCTGCTGCGGCGCGCTGAGCGTCCACAACGGACGCGAGGCTGAGGCGCAGGCGTTCGCCCGCCGGCTGGTCGACGACTTCGCGCGGGCCGGTGTGGACCGGGTCGTCGTCAACGCCGCCGGCTGCGGCTCGTCGATGAAGCAGTACGCGGAGCTGCTCGCCGACGACCCCGGCTACGCCGAGCGGGCGGCCGCCTTCGCCGCCTCCGTCCGGGACGTCACCGAGATCCTCGCCGAGCTCGGCCCGGTCGCACCCCGGCACCCGCTGCCGGTGACGGTCGCCTACCACGACGCCTGCCACCTGGCCAACGCCCAGGGCGTGCGGGCCCAGCCCCGGGCGTTGCTGACCGGGATCCCCGGCCTGACGCTGCGCGAGATCGCCGAGGCTGACATCTGCTGCGGCTCGGCCGGCGTCTACAACCTGCTGCACCCGCAGCCGGCCGCCGAGCTCGGCGACCGGAAGGCGGCCAACGTGCTCGCCACCGGCGCCGAGCTGCTCGTCACCGCCAACCCGGGCTGCCTCATGCAGGTGGCCTCCGCACTGCGCCGGACCGGGGCCCGCGAGATCGCACTCGCGCACACCGTCGAGGTCCTCGACGCGTCGCTGCGCGGGCTGCCGGTGGCGGCGCTCAGAACGTGACCAGCGGGTCGCCCACGAAGTCGGCGATGAAGTTGACGAAGAAGAACCCGAAGAACAGGACGGTGAGGATGAGCAGGACGTAGCTGATCGGCCGCGGTCGCGCCGCCTTGGGCAGCTTCGCGTTCAGGTACATGAGCATGAACGGGAAGATCAGCGCGCCCAGGTTGGACATGTTCGCCGACCACTGCACCAGGCTGACCGGCAGCGCGAAGTGCAGGATGATGCTGATGATCACCAGCAGCGCGAGCATGAACGGGAAGTAGAAGCGCCGCGGGTCGCCCTCGATCAGCGCGCGCAGCCGCGGGCTGTTGGCGTGCGCGGCGTCCGTGGTGACCCGGACCATCGCCTCGAAGATGCCCAGCTGGGTGCTGAAGAGGATCAGCACGCCGAGGACCAAGGCGAGTCACGAACAAGCCCTGCCCGTACTCCTCGTCGAGGGCGCTCGCCACGAAAGTCGGCACGTTGGCCTGGGTGGGCTTCTCGCCGGACAGCTCGACCGCCCGGGCCATCAGGATGGTCGGCAGCAGCATGCCGAGCATCGCGCCGACGAAGAAGACGCCCCACTGGTCGACCGCGAGCAGCTTGAACCACCGCTTCCAGAGCGCGGCGTTCTTCTCGTCGTCGGGGAAGGTCACTCCGACATCCCGCAGCTTGCCCTGCTCGCCGCGCAGCCCGGAGATGTGACCGGCGCGGTAGCCCATGCCGTAGCCCTTGTCCCGGTAGTGGCCCATCACGTACCAGTTCAGGCCGGAGGCCAGCGCGGTGAAGCCGGCCAGGCCGCCGAGCTGGGTGGCGGTGATCCCCTCCGGTGGCAGGGCCGGCGTGACGAAACCGCGGATGCCCTCCCACCACAGCCGGAACGGCACGATGAACAGGTCGATGAGGATCAGCCCGATCAGGATCGCGCTGACCATCACCCAGTTCGCCAGCTCGAGCGACCGGCTGATCTTCTTCGCCGCCGCGGTGATGAGGAAGACGACGACGAGCAGCGCGATCGCGTAGAGCCGCGGCTCCTCCATGCCGGCGCGCGGCGCCTCGCCGTGCACCAGCGCGTAGACGCCCTGGCCCGCCGCCGCCGCCCAGCCGCCGGCGATGAACGCGAAGAGCACCAGGAAGACCCCGACCGGGACCCACAGCAGGAAGCCGGGCGGGACCCGCCCCCAGCCGACGACGGGCACCTCGCCGGTGGCGATCACGTACCGGGAGCACTCGACGTTGTACGCGGTCTGCAGCAGGGCGGAGATGAGGATGACCCAGCCGATGCCGACGAAGCCGAACTGCCCGACCGCCTGCGGCCCGAGCAGCCACTCGCCGCTGCCGATGGAGATGCCGAGGGCGATCAGGCTCGGCCCGACCGCGTACATGAACAGTTCCTTGGCGCCCAGCCGGCGGACGCCGAAGACCTCCTCCGGAGCCGGCAGGTCGTCGAGGGCGAGGTCCGGCCTGGATACGCCGAGCGGGTGGGTGCGGGTGGTGGGGGCGATGGACTCCGTCATTGCGTGCCTCCTGGCAGCGACAGATCCCCCGTGTCACACGACGCACCTGTGATCATGCGCTCCCGCCGGCCACCCGGACAAGACGCCGTTGTCGTGCCGTTCGCACCCGGCAGGCGCTCTCCCGGCCCGGACGGGCACCCGGGCCGGGTCTGCGGCCGCACCGGTCGGATGGCGGCGGGCGCTCGCGCGGCGACCGCCGGCCGATGCGGGCGACGGGTCCGGCGACGGGTCCGGGTCGCTCAGCGCTCCCGGAAGCCGCCGAAGAACCGGCGGAACACGCCGCCCTGGCGGGGCAGCGGGGCCGCCGGTGGTGGCGCCTCGGCACGCTGCCGGGCGACGGGCCGGTCGTAGTCGGTCCGGACGATCACGTCGACGGTCTGGTCGAGGTCGAAGTCCGCCGAGCCCTCGATCTCCGGCACGAAGCCGACCAGCATCCCGTCGCGCATCACCTGCGCCTCGAGCCCGGCGGTGCCGTCGGAGTCCCATACCGCCTGCCGGCCGTCCGGCAGCGCGACCAGCACCCCGAACTGGTAGACCCCGGCCTTCTCCATCCGGGCGTCGACGCCACGCTGGCGCAGCGTGTCGACGACCTTGCGTGCCTCGTTCTCCTCCACCGTCCCGACGATAGCCGGGTCCGCCCCGGGACGACCGGGTCGGGCGGGTCAGCGGGCGGCCGGCGCGGCCCGCCGGCGGGCGCCGACCCGGCTCCACAGCGCGCTCTGCGCCAACAGGGTGAGCACGCCGGCCACCACCAGGGCGGCCAGGTTGATGACGAGCTGCAGCGCCGCCCCGCCGGCGGGCTCGCCGAGGGCGAGCGCCACCGCGATGTAGCCGGCGGCGGGGATGGTCGTCACCGAGATCAGCACCCCGATCAGCGCGCCCGACTTCGCCGACGTCAGCGACAGCGTCCCGACCACCCCGGCCAGGAACGCCACCACGAAGGAGAACGCGTCCGGCTGGGAGATGAACGACGTCAGCGGGTGCGCCGAGTCGAGCATGTCCGGCTCGACCAGCCCCGCCGCCCGGCCCAGCAGGGTGGCCAGGACCGTCACCGCGATCGCCACCGGGAAGCCGACCAGCAACGCCCGGGCCGAGCGCAGCGCGAGCGCCGGCCGGCGCCGGACCAGCGCGACGCACAGGCCCGCCACCGCGCCGAACTCCGGCCCGACCACCATCGCGCCGATGATCAGCACGGTCTGGTCGAGCAGCACCCCGATCCCGGCGATCAGCGTCGCGACCACCATGAACGTCAGGAACGTCCAGGACAGCTCGGACTCCTCGCTGGTGCGGGCCTGCACCTCCTCCCAGACCAGTGCGTCGGACGGCGCACCGGGAGCCAGCCGCTCCGCCCGGTCGGCCCCGGTGGAGATCGCCAGGTCGACCTGCTCGGCGGCGATCGAGCCGCGCTCGGCCAGGCCGATCGCCTTGAGCTCCTTGAGCACCGCGTGCGCGCTCTCCCGCGCGACGTCGCAGAGCACCAGGTCACCGGCCGGCTCCCGGGCCGCGCCGGGCAGCACCGCGACGTTGGTCACCCCATGCTCCGGACTCAGCACGACCAGCACCCGGTCCAGGCAGTCCGGCGGGACGACCAGCCGCAGGTGCAGCACGCTCGCCCCGTCAGCTCGCCGGTCCGGCCGGGCCCGCGGTGCCGGCCGGTCCGGGCGCCCCGTCGCGGCCGGCGACCGCGAGGACGCCGGCCTCCGCCAGCTGCTCGCGGCCCACCGGGGTCGGGGCGCCGGTCAGCGGGTCGCCGCCGGAGGCGGTCTTCGGGAAGGCGATCACCTCGCGGATCGAGTCCGCGCCGGCCAGCAGCGCGCACAGCCGGTCCCAGCCGAGCGCCACCCCGCCGTGCGGCGGCGGGCCGTACTGGAAGGCCTCGAGCAGGAAGCCGAACTTCGTCTCCGCCTCGGCCTTGGTCAGCCCGATCAGCTCGAAGACCCGCTGCTGCAGGTCGGCGCGGTGGATCCGGACCGAGCCGCCGCCGAGCTCCACCCCGTTCACGACGACGTCGTAGGCCTCGGCGAGCGCGTGCTGCGGGTCGTCGGCGAAACGGTCTTCCCAGCCGGCCGCGGGCGCCGTGAACGGGTGGTGCACCGCCGTCCACCCGGTCTGCCGGCCGCCGTCGTCCCGCACCGGCTCGAACATCGGGAAGTCGACGACCCAGAGGAACGCCCACGCCGAGGAGTCGATCAGCCCGCACCGGCGGCCGATCTCCAGCCGGGCGGCGCCGAGCAGCTCGCGGGCGCCGGTCGGCTCCCCCGCGGCGAAGAAGACCGCGTCGCCGGCTGCCGCGCCGACCGCCTCGGCCAAGCCGGCCACGTGCTCGGCCGAGAGGTTCTTCACCACCGGGCCGCGCGGCTGGCCGGTCTGGGCGTCGAGCGAGACGTACGCCAGGCCGGGCGCGCCACGCGAGCGCGCCCACTCCTGCCAGCCGTCGAACTCCCGCCGCGACTGGGCCGCCCCGCCGGGCATGACGACCGCCCCCACGTACGGGGCCTGGAAGACCCGGAACCCGGTGCCGGCGAAGTAGCCGGTCAGCTCCACCAGCTCCACCCCGAAGCGGAGGTCCGGTCGGTCGGAACCGAAGCGTGCCATCGCCTCGGCGTAGGCCATCCGCGGCAGCGGCCGCGGCAGCTCGAAGCCGGCCAGCCGCGACCAGATCCGGGCCAGCACCTCCTCGGTCAGCTCCATGACGTCGCCGGCGTCGGCGAAGGACATCTCGAGGTCGAGCTGGGTGAACTCGGGCTGCCGGTCGGCGCGCAGGTCCTCGTCCCGGAAGCAGCGGGCGATCTGGTAATAGCGCTCCATCCCGGCGACCATGAGCAGCTGCTTGAACAGCTGCGGCGACTGGGGCAGCGCGTACCAGTGCCCGGGCTGCAGCCGGACCGGCACCAGGAAGTCGCGGGCGCCCTCGGGCGTGGACCGGGTCAGGTCCGGCGTCTCGATCTCGACGAACCGGCGCTCGGCCAGCACCTCCCGGGCGATCCGGTTGGCCTCCGAGCGCAGCCGCAGCGCCGCGGCCGGGCCGGACCGGCGCAGGTCCAGGTAGCGCCACTTCAGCCGCGCCTCCTCGCCCACGTCGGCCTGGCGCCCGTCGTCGACCGGGAACGGCAGCGGCGCCGACTCGCTGAGCACCTCGAGACCGGTCGCGGTCACCTCGACCTCGCCGGTCGGCAGGTCCGGGTTCTCGTTGCCCTCCGGGCGGCGGCCGACCGTGCCGGTCACCGCCACGCAGTACTCCGCGCGCAGCTGGTGCGCGGCGGCGGCCATCTCGCCCTCCCGGAAGACCACCTGCGCCCGCCCGGAGGCGTCGCGCAGGTCGACGAAGATGACGCCGCCGTGGTCGCGGCGCCGGGCCACCCAACCGGCGAGCGTGACGGCCTGTCCGGCGTCGGCCGCGCGCAGCGTCCCCGCCTCCCGCGTCCGGATCACGTCAGCGACTCCTTCCGGGTCGACGGCGGCCGGGCGACGAGGTGCAGGAACGGGTTGGTCGCCCGTTCCCGGCCGATGCTGGTGGACGGCCCGTGCCCGGGGTGCACGACGGTCGCGTCGTCGAGCGGGAGCACCACCCGGGCGAGCGAGTCGAGCATCGCCGCCTCGGACCCGCCGGGCAGGTCGACCCGGCCGATCGAGCCGGCGAACAGCAGGTCCCCGGAGAACAGCACCGGCTCGCCCGGCGCGTCCAGCGAGAAGACGACCGAGCCCTCGGTGTGGCCGGGCGCGTGCCGGACGCCCAGCCGCAGTCCGGCCAGCTCCAGGGTGTCGCCGTCGGCGAGCGGGCGGACGTCGGCTGGCTCGGCGGCGGGCAGCGCCGACAGCCCGAACAGCGGGGTCCCCCGCGGCAGGCCCAGCCCGGACCACGGGTCCGCGAGCTGCGGCCGGTCGGCGGGATGCACGTACGCGGGGACGTCGCGGGCGGCGCAGACCGGGACCACCGAGAAGGTGTGGTCGAGGTGGCCATGGGTCAGCAGCACGGCCACCGGGTGCAGCCGGTGCTCGGCGAGCAGGTCGTCCAGCGGGCCGGCGGCGCCGACACCGGGGTCGACGACCACGCACCGCTCGCCCGCCGCGGGCGCGACGACCCAGCAGTTGGTGCCGGGCGGGCCGGCCGGGAACCCGGTGACGAGCACGCGTTCCAGCCTACGGGTAGGTCTCGACCAGGTTCCGACTCCCCGCGACCCGGAACCCGCCGCCGTCCGGCACTCGTTGGAGCCGGCGTCCTACACTGCCGGCTCACGCCCGCTCGTCGCCGCCAAGGAGTGCCGTGCCCACCACGAAACAGCGCCGTGAGACGGCCCGCCGGCGCCTCGAGCGCCAGCTCCAGCGCCGGCAGGAGGCCGCGGTCAAGCGGCGCCGCCGCAACCTGGTGACGGCGGCGGCGTTCGGCGTGGTGCTCGTGCTGGGTGCGGTCTTCCTGCTGGTGACGCAGCTCGGCGGCGACGAGACCGACACGCCGGCGGCCGCCCCGACGCCGAGCGCCTCGGCACCGACCCCGGCCCGGGAGCCGAAGAAGACCTCCGGCCCGTGCGCGTACACCGAGACCGCCCAGTCGCTGGCGAACCAGAACGCGAAGGACGTCGGGCTGCCGCCGGACCCGGCGAAGACGCCGGCCACCGGCACGGTCCCGGTCACGATCAACACCGACCGCGGGTCGATGACGCTGGTCCTGGACCGGGCCAAGGCGCCGTGCGCGGTGCAGAGCTTCCTCTTCCTGACCGGCAAGAAGTTCTTCGACAACAGCCCCTGCCCGCGGGTGGTCGACGAGGGCATCTTCGTGCTGCAGTGCGGCGACCCGAGCGGGACGACCGGCGGCGGCCCGACGTACGCGTTCAAGGAGGAGAACGTCGCCAAGGCCAGCTACGGCCCCGGTGTGGTGGCGATGGCGAACTCCGGCTCGCCGGGCAGCACCGGCAGCCAGTTCTTCATCATCTACAAGGACAGCAGCAAGACGCTCGGCAAGTCCTACTCGGTGATCGGCTCGATCAGCGAGGGCCTCGACGTGGTCACCAAGGTGGCGGCGGGCGGCAACGACGGCAGCAACCAGGCCGGCGGCGGCAAGCCGAAGCTGCCGATCACGATCAAGACGGTGACCACCGCCGGCTGAGCGACCGGCACCCGCGGCGCCGCGACGGCCGCGCTACCCGGGC
>CAWATS010000001.1:0-7776 GCA_963785005.1 uncultured Actinomycetota bacterium | reverse complement strand
TGCGGCGGCGGATCCCTCGTCCGGCGGCTGGCCGGGCCCAGCGGCGGGCGAGTAGAGCTTCGGGTGCTGCCGAGGAAGGGAGCCCCCGTGCCCGTCAGACACCGTCGTCGACTCCTCGTACCCATCCTGCTCGCCGCCGCGCTCGCCGTCCCGGTCGCGGCCGTGTCGCCGGCCAGCGCGCAGGCGCCGGCCGCGCCCGCCGCGTCGGCCGGCGCGCCGCAGGTGCTGCCCGCGGCCGGCTTCGACACCTCCCGCCCGCTGCGGGCGCTCAGCCCGGCCGCATCCGCCGGGCGGGTCACCGGGTCCGCCCGCGAGCTGCCGGAGCGCGGTCCGCTCGGCGCCGGCCGCAAGCACGCCGGCGACGCCGCGGTGCAGGCGACCGCGCGCCGGGCCGGCGTGTCGGCGCAGATCGCCGCGCCGTCGGTCACCTTCGAGGGGCTGGCGAACACCGACAACCCGTTCCTGGTGGCGCCACCGGACCCGATCGGCGACGTCGGCCCCAACCACTACGTCGAGATGATCAACCTCGTCTTCGCCGTCTACTCCAAGACCGGCACCCGGCTGCTCGGCCCGCTCCCGCTCGGCGCCCTGTGGGAGGGCTTCGAGGTGCCGGACTGCACCGACCTGTCCGGTGACCCGGTCGTGCTGCACGACCAGCTGGCCGACCGGTGGATCCTCACCCAGTTCACCACCGCGGGCCCGACCTACTACAACTGCGTCGCGATCTCGACGACGTCCGACCCGACCGGCTCGTACTACCGGTACGCCTTCTCCTCGGGCGAGAACTTCCCCGACTACCCGAAGTACGGCGTCTGGCCGAACGCGTACTTCCTGTCCACCCGCGAGTTCGCGCCGGACGACTCGTTCGCGGGCGTCGGGGCGTACGCGCTGGAGCGCAGCAAGATGATCCGCGGCAACCCGGCGGCGCGGGCGGTGAAGTTCCTGCTCGCTCCCGGCGCCACGCCGTACCTGCCGGGCGACGGCCTGCTCCCGTCGGACCTGGACGGCAACCGGCGCCCGCCGGCCGGCAGCCCGAACTACTTCGTCGGCACCCAGGACGACGAGGGCCCGTACGGCGCGCCCTTCGACGCGATCAACGTCTGGCAGTACTTCGTCTCGTGGGGTCCGACGCCGGTGGCGTCGTTCTTCCAGTCCGCGCAGGTGCCGGTGGCCGAGTTCGACTCCGACTTCCCGTGCGACCCGCCGGGCACCCGGGAGTGCATCGCCCAGCCGGACACCACCCGGAAGATCGACATCCTGTCCTACCGGCAGCGGCCGACCTGGCGGCTGGCGTACCGCAACTTCGGCAAGTACGAGGCCCTGGTCACCAGCCAGTCGGTCGAGGCGCGGCCGGGCATCGCCGGCATGCGCTGGTACGAGATCCGGCGCCCGGGTGACCAGCCGGTCATCTGGCAGCAGGCGACGTACGCGCCGAACGACGGCGTGAACCGGTGGATGGGCAGCATCGCCCAGGACCGCAAGGGCAACGCGGCGCTGGGCTACAGCGTCTCGAGCGCCACCGTCTACCCCGGGATCCGCTACACCGGCCGGCTGGCCGGCGATCCCGCGAACCAGCTGCCGCAGGGCGAGGCCGTCCTGATCAACGGCACCGGTTCGCAGACCGGGACCGCGCGGTGGGGCGACTACAGCTCCATGAACGTCGACCCGGTCGACGACTGCACCTTCTGGTACGTCAACGAGTACTACGCGGTGACGTCGCCGGCGGGGTGGCAGACCCGGATCGGGGCGTTCCGGCTGCCGGGCTGCGTCAAGTAGGACCGCTCCGGGATGAGGTCCGGCCGGGTACGCCCGGCCGGGCCCGGCCCGGGCGGCCCGACAACGCCCGTCAGCCGAGCCCGGTGGCCAGCCGGTAGGCGTCCCGGCGCGGCACGCCCAGGGCGGTGAGCAGCTCGGCGGTCGACCGGCCGGACAGCCCGGCGGCGCGGAGCCTGCCGGCCAGCGCCGCCGGGTCGACGGCGAGCGGCGGCTCCCGCCCGGCCGGGGGGACGAGCGCGAGGGTCGGAGCGTGCCGCAGCCCGCGCAGCAGCGCCGGGTCGAGCTGGTCCCCGGGTGGCACCGCCACGGCCCGCACGCCCCAGCCGACAGCCGGGTCGGGCAGCAGGAGGGTGTGGGCCGGCAGCCGCTCCCGCACCCGCGCGAGCGCGGCCGGATCGGCGCCGGCCGGGTCGACGGACACCGCCACCGGCGCGGGCAGGGCGCCGGCCAGGATCGCCAGCGTGCCGGCCGCGGCGGCGGTCGCCGGGAGCGGGCCGGCGTGCAGCAGCGGGTGGGCCCGGACGCCGCCGGCGAGCACCAGGTCGGCGCCGGGCATGGGCGGCCACCCGACGACCCGAGCACCGGGCCGGACGGTCGGCAGCGCCGGCTCGGCGAGGTCGCGGACCACCACCACGACGGTGCGCGCGCCGGCCAGGTCCGCCGGCACCCGGCGGTGCCGCCGGCCCGGCAGCTGGACCGGCGGTGCGGGCGACCCCGGCCCGGTCAGGTCGAGGACCGTGTCCGCCTGCGCTACCAGCGTCGCGACCCACGGCGGCACCGGGCCGGGGTCGGCGCGCAGGACGAGCAGGACCGGGTCGGGCTCGCCGAGCTCGGTCGCGGTGACCTGCAGCCGGGTGGCCGGGTCCTGCAGCGCCGCGAGCAGGCCAGGGGCCAGGTCTGCGGCCGCCGCGGACGCGTTGACCAGGAAGGTGTCCCGGTCCAGCGCGTCGCTGCGGCGGACGACGAGCCGCTCGGCGGCGGCGTAGTGCGGGTTCACCTGGCCCTCGACGGTCGAGGTCTCGCCGCCGGCGGTGAGCTCGAGCCGCACCCGGCCCCGCAGCCGCGGCAGGTCGCCCGGCAGCGGTCCGGCGGCGACGCCCAGCACGCAGGTGGCGCGCGCCGTGATGTCCGCTCCGGCGGTCAGCTCCAGCGTCTTGCCGTGCCGCCCGGTCACCGCCGGGTGCCCCGCGGCGGTGATCCGCACCGACGGCTCGCCGCTCACGCCGGACCGGCCGTGGCGTGCAGCCGGAGCAGGCGGCTGGCCCGGGCGGAGACGACCCGGGACGCCCAGCTCGACCCGAGGGCGCGGGCCTCCCGGTCGCCCAGCCAGGCCGGTGGGTCGAGCCGCCAGCCGAGCCCGGCGTACCGCGCGGCCAGCGCCTGCAGGTGGCCGGCCGTCGGCTCCGGCGTCGCCGCCAGCTTGCGGTCCACTGAGGACGGTGCGTCCCAGGGCCGGACGTTGACGACCGCGTCGAGGACCGCGCCGGGCGACCCGAGCGCCAGGACGCCGCCGAGCACCCGCACGTCGCCGCCGAGCACCCCGTCCAGCAGCGAGCCCCACGGCATGATCACCGCGATCTCGTCGGCCCGCCCGAGCAGCGCCGGCGGCGGGTCCGCCGCGGCGGCGGTGACGAACAGCACCCGGTGCAGCCGCTGGCGCCGGGCGGTGCTCAGCGCGCGGTCCAGCCGGGTGGTCTCCGCGTCCAGCCCGACGACCAGCGCCTCCGGCTCGCGCTCGGCCCAGCGCACCGTGTGCCGGCCGTCGCCGCACCCGACGTCCACCAGGACCCGCCCGGCGGCGAGCACCGCCTCGGTCAGGCGGGAGTCGCCGACGGCCAGCAGCGCCGGCCCGTCCATCCCGCCTCCCACGGCGCCATGATCCCCCATCCCACGGAGGCACCGCGGCCCGCCGGGATGCAGCGGCTCGGGCGGGCGGGCGGCGGCCCGGTCACCGCACGGGTGACCGGGCCGTCGACCGGTCGGCTAGCGCTGGCCGAGCGGGATCGCGATGTCGGCGACGTCGCCGTTGCCGACGAGGCCGCGCGAGCGGGCCTTGCCGCTGACCAGGGTGATCTTGTACAGCCGGCCCTTGTTCACGGCGAAGGCCGTGACGTCGACCGTGGAGCCGTTGCGGACGGTCGAGTAGATGTCGAAGCCGGTGTCCCCGTCGAAGTCGACGCCGAGCTTGCCGGTGGGGGCCAGCGTGCCGGCGTTGGCGGGCGACTGGATCGACACCTGGTCGAGGGTGGTGTCGATGTCGTACAGCGTGGTGGCGGTGTCGGCGTCGGCGTCGTTGTTGGTGTAGCCGGCGCCGTTCAGCCCGGTCGCGGTCGTGCCGGTCAGGTAGGCCAGCGTCCCGTCCATGGCGGTCGCCGGGAAGGCGCCGTTGACCAGGGTGAAGGGCTGGCGCAGGTTCTGGCCGAGGTCGCTGATCACCCGCAGGGCGTTGGCGGCCGGGTTGAAGTCCACGCCGAAGGTGCTGCCCAGCGGGGCCATCGTCAGCCGGACCACCAGCGAGGCGTTCCCGGTGAACGGGTCGAGCTGGTAGACGCCGCCGGCGTCGCCGACGCCGTACAGGCCGGCGTCCTGCACGCGGTAGTCGATGCCGATTCAGCCGGACGTCGGTCTGCAGCCGCTTCACCGTCGTGCGGCCGCGGGTGTACGCCGGGAACGCCGTGTCGAACCGGGTCAGGCGCTGGCCGTCCCTGGTCAGGCCGATGACCGTCAGGCTGGTGCCCACGACGTTGGCCCTGCCGGTGCCGTAGCCGCCGGCGGCGGGGCTGCCGCGGTCGCCGTAGGCGAGGGACGGGCCGAGCCCGAGAGCGAGGGCACCCACCGCCGCGGCGGCGAGCGTCGTCTTCAGTGCAGTGCGCATGTCCAGGCCTCCAGTGCCGGGTGTCGGCACCCCCCCGTGAGGCGCCGCCTTGCAGGTGGGTACGTCGCCCGGCTCGCCTGCATTCAGTGGGGGCGGGGGCTCTGACCCGCCGCCAGCAGCCGCTGCCCGAGGACGCGCGCGGCCTCCTGGAGCTCGGGGCACCGCACGATCCGGTACGGCGCCGGGATCGCCGCGAGCTGCTCGGCGTACCACCCGGGTTGCTGGTGCTGCCGACCAGCCGGCTGGTCCCGGCGTCGAGCGGTTCGAGCCGTCCCAGGCGCGCGGGACAGCGCAGCGCACCACGGTCTCGACGGGCGCGTCGATGACGACCTCGACCTCGTACTCCCAGCCGACGGCGAGATGCTCCTCGAGCATGGCGACCGGGTCGAGGTCGGCGGGCGGGCTGAACGTGTCGTCGAGCACCTCGCACCGCCGCGGACCCGGTCGATCCGGTACGCCCGCCGGGCGTCGCGCGGTGTGCGACCGGCACAGCAGGTACCACCGGCCGTGGCGCACGACGACCGCCCACGGGTCGACCTCGATGACCCACTCCGACCCGGCCTCGGAGCGGTAGCCGAGCCGCACCCGTCGGTGGTCCGAGCAGGCCTGCACGAGGGCGGTCGTGGTCCCGGGGTCGGGCCGGGCGGCGGCGCGGTCGGGGGCGGGCGCCGTGGTCCGGCGGACCGCCTCGGCCTGGGCGGCCACCGGCTCCGGCAGTGCCCGCACGATCTTGCCGAGCGCGCTGCCGACCGGGTCGGTCGGGATCGCTCGCGTCGTGGTGGCCGTCGAGCACGGCCATGACCAGGCCGAGGGCCTCGGCGGCGCTGAACATCAGCGGCGGCAGCCGCAGGCCGCGGCCGACGCGGTAGCCGCCGTACGGCCCGCGGACCGACTCGATCGGGATGCCGGCCTCGCGCAGGATGCCGACGTACCGCCGGGCGGCCCGCTCCGAGACGCCGAGCTTGTCGGCGAGCCGGTCCGCGGTGATGCCCGGGCTGCCCTGGATCAGTTCGAGGGCCAGCAGCGCCCGTGCCGTCGGGCTCGCGTCGGGCTTCACGCACTCTCGCCCGATCCGGAAGTAGAACGTCCGGAACGGAACCTAGCATGCCGCGCATGACCGACGACACCGTCCTGGACACCACCATCGCACGAGCCATCGATGACGGCCGGCGAGGTCGAGATGCTGCTCTTCGCCCTCGATCGGTCGCGGGCGCAGTTCGCCTGGAAGAGCGGCGGTCTGGACGCGGCCGCGCCTGACCGGCCGCACCCGCCGTCGACGATGACCCTCGGCGGCCTGCTCAAGCACCTCGCCCTCGTCGAGGACGCGACACGATCGCCGAGTTCCTGACCGGCAAGCCGATCGGCCGCGCCGTGGGACGCGGTCGACTGGACGCCGACCCGCGAGTGGGAGTGGCGCTCGGCGGCCGACGACTCGCCCGAGGAGCTCTACGCGCTCTGGCGCGACGCGGTCGAGCGGTCCCGCGCCGCGGGCGGCGAAGGTCGCCGACGGCGGGCTCGACCAGCCGTCGAAGTTCACCTCCGAGCACCGGCGAGTCGCCCAACCTCCGGCGGCTGCTGGTCGACCTGCACGACGAGTACGCCCGGCACGTCGGCCACGCCGACCTCCTCCGCGAGGCCATCGACGGTCTGGTCGGAGAGGACCCGCCGCAGCCGTCATGACGGCCACCCAAGGCCGATCCGCAGCCGCCCCCCGTCCGGCGAGTGATCATGCGGATCGACTTCTGAGACCGCTGACCGCCGGGACGCGGACACGGCACTGTGGCTCGGCGCAGAACTGGCGGACCGCCGGCGCCGTACGCACGGTGTGGTGGAGAAGCAGGCTTCGCGGGTCCGCAGGCGGCTCGCGGACCCCGGGCGGCAGGCCCCGGCGCCCGGACTGGGCGACGAGCGCGGCATCGCCGCGGCGTACACCGCGCACGGCGCGGAGATCTACCGCTTCGCCCTGCGCGGCCTGGGCGACCCGGGAGCGGCGCAGGACGTCGTGCAGGAGGCCTTCCTGCGCGCCTGGCGGTACGCCGACCGCTACGACCCGGCGCTGTCCGGGCTCCGGGTCTGGCTGTTCGCGATCGCCCGCAACGTGATGGTGGACCAGCTGCGGGCCGCCGCCGCCCGGCCGTGGCAGGCCACCCTCGTCGACCCGCCGACCGCCCAGGCGCGCGGCGCCGTGCTGGCGGACCCCACCGACGCGCTGGTGAGATCCTGGGTCGTCGAGGAGGCGCTGCGCCGGCTGACGTCGCAGCACCGCACGGCCATCGTCGAGACCCACCTCAAGGGCCGGCCCCCCGCCGAGGTGGCCGCCGACCTCGGCGTGCCGGTGGGCACGCTGCGCAGCAGGATCTTCTACGGGCTCAGGGCCCTCCGGGCGGCGATGGAGGAGATGGGGGTGACGGCGTGACCGACGCACCCGCCGACGAGCAGCGGCACCGGCTGCTCCGTGAACTGCTGGGCAGCCATGCCCTTCGTCAGCTCCCGCCTGCCGAGGCCACCTCCGTCCAGGCCCATCTGGACGGCTGCGCCGAGTGCAGGGCCGAGCTGGCCGCCCTGGCGCCGGTGGTCGACGACCTGCGCACGGTCGATCCGGAGCGCCTGTCCACGCTCGCGTCCCCGCCGCCGGAGCTGGGCGAGCGGATCCGCGCCGCGGTCGCGTCCGAAAGCGTCCTGCGCGACCGCCGGCAGCGGCGCTCGACCCGGCGCCGGCGGGTGCTCGCGGCCGCCGCGGCAGTGCTCCTCGTGACCGCGGGCACCGCCCTCGGTGGCGCGCTGTTCCCGCGGGCGCAGCCCGCCGTGCAGGCCGCGCCGCCCGGTCCGTTCGAACCGATCGAGGTGGTCAGCGGCCTGCCCGGCCTCGAGATCAGCAGGGCCGGGGTCGTCCCGCACGCCTGGGGGGTCGAGGTGCGGATCGAGGGCACCGGCTTCACCGACGGGCAGACGTTCCGGGCCGTCGTGATCGGCGCCGACGGCACCACCCGGCCGGCCGGGGAGTTCCTCGGGACCGGTGCCGGGACCGTGCGCTGCAACCTGCAGGCGGCCGTGCCCCGGCGCGACACGGCGCGCTTCGTCATCATGGACGCGGCCGGCATCCCGGTGCTCAGCGCCGACCTGCC